>JANJTB010000024.1 GCA_024711295.1 bacterium
CTTTTGTTCTCGCTGCCCTGCATGGTTGTATTTGTAGGAATGTGAACATACTTTCTTCTACCATTTCGTAATAATTTGGAAATGAGCTAAATTTAGTCTGAAGTTTTAAGACTACAATTACAATCAATGAAATTACTATCCATACTTATTCTAAATATTGCGTACAATAATTCATCCAACTTAATTGTTGAATATAGTGAATATTTCCTTTTTGAAAAATTGATTAATGAATGTTTATTAAGATCAAGCGAATAATTTAAATCATTTTCAATGCAGTTTGGTATAACATTATAAAAATTATCTATAGTTGATAAATGTAAAAATTTAATAAATGGTAATCTAAAAAAGATTTTATAATTTTTATTTAAAACAGAATCTTTTGGAATATCATATTTTAACATAAGAATTGTAGTATCATTGGACTTAATGTGTAAAAATTTTGGTAAATATTCAATTTTAATATAATCGCCGTCAAAAGTACCAAGAGAACTCATAGATTGTATGGTTTTATGATTATTATCAGGAATTAAGATAACACTACTTATCAAGTCTTTATCAATATTATCCCAAGGACCAATATATACACTGTCATAATATATTAATTTTACTAACCATTCTGATATTGGAACAAATACACTATTTGAATAGAATTCATCAAATTGCATTTCTCCATAACCGCTTGTTGTCTCATTTGTTATTATCAACTTGATTGATAATTGATAATCTTTTATACTTGCATAACAATTTGCGCTTGGGTTAGATTGAGCATAAATTTGCAATGAAACGATAAATTTTACAAAAATCAATAATAAGATAATTCTCATAATTATTTTTTCCTTATATTAGCATTTTTAAATTCAATTGATTGTCTTACATTAAAGTCTTCTTTATGTGTCCAATCTTGCATTTTAAGATATTTATAACCATGGTAAAACAATTCGTGAGCCAACCAACCTGCTTCACCACCAATAACATAATATACTAAATTACCTTGACAGAGGCTATGATAAACTAAATATGATCTCGGATCATTTGCAAAAAAAATTACATGACAATCTAATTGTCCCCCAAAATAAGTATCACTAATTTGATTTAAACTTTGCGTATGCTCTCGATTATTACGGCGATTTAAGTCATTTCCATGATAGAATAACAATGTTTTATCTTTTGTAATTCCTTCAACGAAGAATACTTCTTCATCATTAGTTGCCATTTCATAAAGTTTCCCATAATTACTTCCCGGATTTTTTTTTGCAGCTTCATTACCGCCTTCCAAAATTATGACTTTACCTTCATCATCAAAATCAATATATTTTTGAAATTCCTTTTCTACACTTTTTTTGATGTTCTCCTTATCTTGATTTGACTTTGCTACAATACCAGTTGTCTTTCCTCCCTGTCCATTCTTAGCCCCTGATTCATCACCTGTTCTATTGCCACTACTTTCACCAAATCTTGTTTTGAATGCTTCTTTGAAATCCATTATATAAGACTTATATTGCATCATTGCCACTCTACCATTCTCATATTGAATTTCATTCCAAACGTTATATACTCCTTCCCAATCCAACTCAATATTCAACAACCTCTCTCTATCCCTCTCTTTCTCCGGGGCTAAGCCGCTGGGGTCACTCCATATCATTGGGGAGTTATACGCATAGTGGTAGGGTGTATGCGACGGAAAGGCACTCCACAGCAAGTCGAGGGTGGTAAATCTGCCCGTCTCGGTGTCGTACATCCTTACACCTTTCATTTGGAGTTCGGACTCGGGGTCGAAAATACTACCCTCCAATCCTTCACGTAAGTGAGAGCCGTCACTTGACCAATACAGCTCACCAAAGGGTTTGTAGTCGTATTTTTTAATATTGTTGTTACTGTCTATCACAACACGTACATTTCCGTTGTTATCTGTAAAGTAAACTTCTTTTATGCCATCACGACGGATGTGTAAGTCACTCGTTGCATTAAATTTATTCACGGATAAATACACCCGCCGACCGATGTCGCCAATATTTTAATATTAAAATGGGATAGTTATGGCTCCAAAAGACCAACAATTATAAGAATTTAAATGCCAGGAAATAGTTAAGATCTCAAATCCTTTATCTATTTCATCACTATAAATATAATATTCAAAATACCATGAATAACCAACTCCACTTACGATCGCTTTTTCATCAGGTACTATGTCTATCCTTTTGGCTTTCTTTATCAATTCTTCAAATGTTATTTCCCTACCTTCAAATTTTCCGTCATTTCCTTTTACTCTAAGAAAAAATGTTGGCATTTTCTCATAGTTTTTTGAGCCTTCTTTTACAAAAGGGCTTCTATTTAATATCCAAACTAAATCTTGAGGTCTTTCAAATATAGCTTTCATTGCTTGCCTTATGGCTTTTTCTTGATAAGTCTCAGTTTGAAAAACTGAACAAGAAGTCATAGAAATCAATAATATTATCATAATTTTTTTCATTATTATACCTATAATTATTTAATTTTATAAATTTCCCAGTTTGGGTTTTTATGAAATAGTCTGAAAAAGATAGTTTTATGATGCCAACAATTATAGCAATCACGTGGCTCACCTCCCATATATTTAATTACAACATTCTCAACATAAATTGCCCAGGATTCTAAATCTACAACGGAATAAAAACCACCAATATCTGGATGGTTACCATTAACCCAATCTAAAGCATGACCAAGAAATTCGTGAGCTAATATTTGTTCAATTGTAAACCTTATACGATTGCCAGATATTGACCAATATTTATTTTGGGAATTCGATAAACTTGACTCATCAATTTTCACAATAGGCAAATTTTTATTACTATAATTAAATACATTTGTGCCATGATTTCCAAATGAAATATCTATACGTTTACCAGATTTCATAATTGAATGCAACCACAACAGAGTTTCGCTCCTTGACGCATCTGTCACTGTAAAGAAATTAATATGACCTTGTGCATCAATCTCAATTTTGGTACCTGTAATATATCCTAAAACTTCTGAACCTCTATATCTGTCACCAGTAAATCTTACTTTACTTTCAGAGTAGATAAAATTAACATTATGTACATTCTTAAATTCACCATTCACTGTTGCTGGTAAGGATGTTGCCCAAGTCCATATAGCATTATTCTCTGCTAATCTGATAGCGTCTTTATCATCACTTTGATACTTTGCAATAAAATCATTATTTGATTGACCCATCCATTTAAGTTGAAGAGCATGAATAGCATTTAATTCTAATTGAAACTTAGGCATTAAAGGATTGCTATAAATAGGTCCACTTTCTTCTCCTCCCATCAATTTCTCTCTATCCCTTTCTTTCTCCGGGGCTAAGCCGCTGGGGTCACTCCATATCATTGGGGAGTTATACGCATAGTGGTAGGGTGTATGCGACGGAAAGGCAGCCCAGAGCAAGTCGGGGGTGGTAAATCTGCCTGTTTCGGTGTCGTACATACGAAAGCCCATCATTTGGAGTTCGGACTCGGGGTCGTAAATACTGCCCTCCAGACCTTCACGCAAGTGAGTGCCGTCACTCGACCAGTACAGCCCACCAAATGGTTTGTAGTCGTATTTATTAATATTGTTGTTACTGTCTATCACAACACGTACATTTCCGTTGTTATCTGTAAAATAAACTTCTTTTATGCCATCACGTCGGATGTGTAAGTCACTCGTTGCATTAAATTTATTCACCGATAAATACACACGCCGACCTATGTCGCCATCACTTTCCTTGACTGTCTGAAAACCGGAATATTGTATTAATTCCTCACCAAAAGCACCATTCATATAATATTCCCAGTTATGAGCAAAACTTTGTTGTTCGGTACCGTCATCTCCATGCGGACTTACCAAAAGTCACTTTTGTTCTCGCTGCCCTGCATGGTTGTATTTGTAGGAATGTGAACATACTTTCTTCTACCATTTCGTAATAATTTGGAAATGAGCTAAATTTAGTCTGAAGTTTTAAGACTACAATTACAATCAATGAAATTACTATCC
>JANJTB010000004.1 GCA_024711295.1 bacterium
AGGTTTATTCGAGGGTACGATAAGCACAACGGCAGTATATAACATTAATCTGGATAAAGGAACCAGTGGTGGTACTTACGAGATGGCAACAGATGATCCTGATGTCACTACGGTAGGTATAGTTTGGCATACATCAACAAACCCTACACTGACAACAAAAACAGGATATACTTCACAAACACCCCCTGATGCAAGAAGTGGTAGCTTTACCTCACAGATGAGCAGTCTTGTAAACGGCAACACATATTATGTGCGAGCATATATCATCAATACTGATGGCACATTTTACGGCGACGAGGTATCATTTGTATCCATACCTACACTGGGGGAATGGGGCTTAATTGCACTCACAGTATTACTCGCAGGATTCGGTGGCTGGTTTATATGGAGAAGGGTAGCATAGAACCTTGATATTTTGAATAATGAAACTCCTCAGTTAAGCAGTAATTGAGGAGTTTTTTTTCTAAGTATGTACAAACTCAAAAGAAAAAACATTTTGAAAATGTGCTTATTGATAGGATAATTTCTTTATCACTCTCACTTTTTTTTGTTAAATTTGAAAAAATCCATCGTTATGCCTGACCATTCAATATTTTCTGATCAATGATTATTGTCTCCTTCAAATCTAATATCCTTTCCGTTTCCTGTGGTTCCAATATAATTTAATTCTTAATGAATTTCAATTTCTCCCGGAAATTGTCGCTAAAAATAATTATTGTATAAGAACCACTTGGTAACAAATCAACATTGATTGAGTTTTTAAATTTCCCGCTCATAAGTATATTACCGTTCAGATCAACTATGAGGTATTCGTAATCATCTCTGTACATTGTAATATCTGTAAGGTTAAGAGCAGAAGTTACCGGATTAGGGTACACCAAAATATTGGTGAAGAAAGGTAAATACTCTCGGGTGCTTTTTTTTACAAAACCAATTTTTGTGTATGTTTCATTTTCGCAGCTTGTATCTTTGTAAATCTTATCAAAATCACCAATACCATAATAATTATTGTTGTGTGAGGTGTTGAACTTAGCGATATAGCTGTCCATAAATGAAGGTAAAAAGCTCTTGTTACTTATACTTATTCCATTATTAAAGTACAAGGTATCTGAGTTGAACCAGCCGGTAACAAAATAATTATTTTGACTGTCAATGAAGACTCCGTTTGCCCAATCTTTTTGATTTCCGCCAAGTTTTTGTACCCATTGAACTTTACCGTTATTGTTCATTATCCCGAAATAAGCTTTATAAATAGGACTTGTAGAGATATCTATCTGATTATTGAAAATTACTTTTGAGGAAGTTGTATAACCACTGAAAAGGATGTCATTATTTTTGTATAGCTGTAATCTAGTGATATTATTTTCACTTCCACCCATTTGAGAATGTCTTCCATAAATTTTTTCTGCAAATACGAGGTCGCCATTGCTGCTGTACTTTGCATAGTAAATCTCACTAAAAGAATTCCCTTTAATATTTTTTCTAATTGAAACACTATTTGAAAAAACTAAAGTGTCAGAGTAGAAGTTTCCTGCAACAAATACATTTTCATTTTTATCTACTATAATGCTCTGAGCTGCATCATTACCCGTACCGGCAATTTTTCTTGCCCAATAGCAATACCCGTTTAAGTCATACTTTACTACAAATACATCGGTCTGAAAATCCTGATATATGTTGCGTAAAATTACTTCGTTCCCAAAATTAATTGCATCAAGCTGAAAATCACCGGTTATGTATAAAAATCCATTTTCTGAAATTGTTATTGATTTAAGATTATCTCCTGAGTATCCAGCTCCGGTGAATACCTTCCACCATGATAGCTGACCATCAGAATTGTACTTTGCTAAATAAGCTAAATCTGCAGCAGTTTTTTTGAATGATGTGTTATGGTCAAAAAATATTACTTCCGAAGTAGAATGTCCGCCAACGTAAATATTACCTGATTTATCGGTTTGAGTATTTGAAATGTAATCATGTTGATTACCCCAAATTCTTTTTGCCCATAAACAATCTCCATCAGGTGTATATTTGGCTATAAATGCATCATACCCTATACCCTTAACTTCGTCATTTGATAAAATAATGTCGTCATTAAACCTCAGTATGTCACTTTCGTAGGAACCGGACAAAATGATATTTCCGGTTGAATCAATAGCTAAAAATGCCCCAATCTCTGCATCTTCACCACTTATTGTTCTTAGCCAAATAGCTTCGCCATCCTTATTATACTTAGCTAAAAAGATTGAAAATGGACCTATACTGTCAGCACTCAGATTATCAAAATAAACTTTTGGTGAAGAGGATTGCCCACATGCATAAAAGTTATCATCTTTGTCAAATACGATGTTCGATATAATATCTTGTCTGCCTCCATGAATACTCACAGCCCATTCACAAGTCTGAGAAATTGAGTTAACACAAACTAAAATAAATATAACCATCAGATATTTCATGACATTATCCACTTTATTATCGGAGGAAAAGGATTTTCAAAAATAAGTAAAATTATGGATTTTTCAAATTTATGTAACATGATTAATTAGCATGCGTATTAATGATTGAAAAAATGATAAATTACTCTTGGAAAAATTATGCAAACTATATTAGGTGCAGGTGGGAATATTGGAGGTCAGTTAGCTCTTGAATTATCAAAATTTACAAGCGAAATCAGACTTGTCAGCAGAAATCCGTTGAAAGTAAACTTTAATGATCAAATATTTCAAGCTAACCTAACAGTTAAAGATGAATTATTCTCAGCAGTTAAGGGAAGCGAGATTGTATATGTTACAATTGCTTTTGAATATAAAGCTGATATATGGGAAAAACTCTGGGTACCTTTTGCCAGGAATGTTGTTGATGCTTGTAAAGAATATGGCTCAAAACTAGTCTTCTTTGATAATATTTACATGTACGACAAAAATGAACTTTCAAATCTGACTGAATCGAGTAAAGAAAACCCCTGCAGTAGGAAAGGTAGAGTCCGTAAACAGGTCGCAGATATTATAACTAGTGCATATTCTAGTGGAGAAATCAAAGGCTTGATTGCACGTGCTCCGGACTTTTTATCTCCCAAAAATTCTATTCTTATTGAAACAGTTTATAATAATTTTCTTAATGGCAAAAAAGCAATCTGGCTTGGCGACGCAAATAAATTGCATAGCTTTATTTATTATATTGATGCTGCAAAAGCAACTGCAATTTTGGGCAATTCAGACTTTGCCTATAATCAAATTTGGCATTTACCAGCTAATCAAAGTAAAATGAAAGTTAGTGAATGGATTGAGTTGTTTGCAAACGAGATGGGAACAGAGAATAAATATACAACATTTGCACCATATTTATTCCCAATACTTGGGTTATTTATCCCACCTGTAAGAGAAATTAAAGAACTTTCTTACCAGCTCGATAGGGATTATTACTTCAACTCAGAAAAATTCTGCAGGGCATTCAACTATCAACCGGTGCATCCAAGTATTGCAGTAAAAGAAATTGTAGAGTTGCTCAAAAAAGGGAATTAGCTTTCAATTATTCTTGAAACACCCTTTATACCTTTGATACTCATCAATTTAGCGATAATGGCATTGAGCTCGGTTTTTTTGCGCACTTTGATTGTCACAATACCTTCGAAAAAAGCATCTGAAGTATCAAGATTAATTCTTCTGATAATTGATTTACCGATAGCTTCAGTAATTTCGAAAAGCATACGTTCCCGGTCTTCTCCTCTTATACGTATTTTTGAGTCAAATTCATCGCTCTCGAGGTTGGTATTATCAATGACTGGTATGTTGTTTTTGAAGTAATTATAAAGTTTTGAAATAGCTTTATGAGATACTACCATATCCATCCACTCGGGTTTAGGAGTGAATTTTCTGGAATAAATTATTTCAACCTGTTCTCCTGATTTAAGCTTATAATTCAAATCACAAACAACTCCATTTACCTTTCCGGAGATACAGTGCAGTCCAATTTCTTCGGATAATGAGAAAGCAAAATCAATTAAGTTCGAGCCTTCAGGTAGAGTTATTGTTCTACCATCTTTACTGAACACTTTGAGTTCGCTGTCGAAAAGATTGACTTTTATGGCTTCCCATATAATTTGAGTAGCTTTTTCACCTTTCTCTTCGATAATATTTTGCATCCAATTTCCCCAATCTTCGATTTCTTTATCGGTAAAATTAAGGGCTCTTATTCTGCCACTTCGTAGTGAAAATTTCGAAGCAAATCCTTCCTCAGCAATTTTCTCCATTTCCTCGGTGCGAATTATGATTTCAACTCTCTTTCCATCAGGTCCAAAAAGTTCAGTAACAAGTGATTTGAACCAATCCATTTTTGGTTTTGCAATATAGTCAACAAAGCTGATTGTATTAAACGCTGTTGCAAGAACGCCATGAGCTCTGTATGGTTCGTGTATATCGTTTGTATTTAAAATTATAACAACAGAATAGAAGTTATCAATATCATTAATTGACTTACCTTCATTGATCATTTTGAAAATTTCATATTCATGTTTGTGAACAATAGAGAGTGTATGCTTCAGGTTATGATTATTCAAACTGCTTTGAATGGTATCTGCAAATACTCTTATATAATCTATGAAATCACGTCTTTTTTCGTTCAGTGCGGTTCTGATTGCTTCGTATGCTGCTTTGTCCGAGTAGTAAAATGAGCGATTTTCTAACTCCATTTTAATTCTCATCAACCCTAGACGATGTGTGATAGGTATATAGAAATTTAGTGTTTCTAAAGCAATTTCTCGCTGTTTATCAGTCTTTAAATAATGTAGGGTTCTTAGATTATGTAGTCTATCAGCTAACTTAATCAATATTACTCTGATATCTCTTACAAGAGCAAGGAATAATTTTCGGTGTGTACCTGCTTTAAGTTTCTGTTTCAGGTTGATTTTTTCGATATGGCTAAGTGCAGCCCAATCTATTGTATCTCCATCAGAATTGATATTATCATTTGATATTTTGGTAACTGCCTGTACCATTTCGGCCACATCACTACCAAATAAATGGCTTATTTCGGATTCTTCAACACTTTCTACATCCTCAATTGTATCGTGTAATAATGCAGCCGCAAGCGAAGCTGTATCATGAATTGTGAACTCACGTAGTAAAATTAAGGTAACATTAAGCGGGTGTGTATAGTAGGGATAACCTGACTTTCTTTTAGTTTCGTGATGCTTTTCGTAACAAAACTGGAATGCTTTTGTAATAAGTTCTTTATCTACAGTACTATCATACTTGTCTATTTCATTTAAAAGAAACTGTAAATCACTATCAGGGTCCATGCCAAAAGGACTATCTTCATCATATTCTAAATCAAACTCGAATAAAAGCTCCATGCTGCGTTTTCTCTGATTAAGTTTACTGTATTCTACCTACAGGATAAAAAATATCTTCATAAATTGAGATAAAAAATATATTTTTTGAAAATTATTGATTTTACAGATACAATATAAAAATAATATATACTAATTCAAAATTAAAATATTGTTAAATCAATGAATGTTCATATTTTGAGATAAAAAAATATGTAGCATCTCAAAAATGGCACAATTTTTTTTATTACGAATAAATAATGTTACTTTTGTTTATAAATGATATTATTACGAAGAGCAAGTGATTTATGATAAAGATAGGTATATTTCCGCTGAATGTGATACTGTTCCCTGAGTCTGTTTACCCCTTACATATATTTGAGGAGAGGTATAAGCAATTGATAAATGAATGTTATACTAATAACCTTGAATTTGGAATTAATTACATTTCACCTGCAGGAATTAGTGAAGTTGGATGCAGTGCAATGGTAAGTCAAGTCTTAAAAAAATATCCTGATGGGAAAATGGATATTATCGTGCAGGGTATATCAAGATACAGGCTAAATCGAATTTGGCAGGGACAGGAATTATATTACAGTGCTGATGTTGAACCATTTGCAGACGATGACTACGGTGTTGATTTTGGATTAATGGAGGAAGCTGTAAGATTGTATAATAAAATAGCCGAAGGTATTACTTCACTTAAAATTGACAAAATTGACCCCAACAATATTGATGCTAAGTTTCCATCGTTTTTAATTGCCCAAAAAGCAGGGCTGACTCCTGAGCAAAAACAATCATTACTAGAGATTCGTAGCGAAAATCTAAGATTGGAAACCCTGTCAAAACATCTTAGAAAGGTACAGCCACTAATAAAACGTGCAGAGGTAATATCAAATATAATAAAAAATGACGGATACCTTAAAAATGATATCATTTGAAAATCGCTTCCCACTCATTATGGGTATTATAAATCTAACACCGGACTCATTCTCTGATGGTGGACAATTCGAGAGTATAGATTCCGGTGTGGATTACGCTTTAAGGCTAGTTGATTCAGGAGCCGACATTATTGATATCGGTGGAGAAAGCACACGTCCTGGGTCTGACTTCGTTGATTTAAATACTGAAATTGAGAGAGTAATACCATTTATAAGAAAAATCAGACAAATCAATCCTAACATTAAAATATCTCTTGATACAACAAAATTTGAGGTTGCGTTGAGGGCTTTAGAACTTGGTATTAATTACATTAATGATATATCAGGTCTTAGGTTTGAACCGAGTTTAGCCGAATTATCCGCAAAATATGAAGTACCTTTAATATTGATGCATTCAAGGGATAATCCAAAAAAAATGCAGCAATCTCCGCATTATGATAATCTGTGGGATGAATTAATAACTGAACTTAATACTTCAATAAATAAGGCTAAGTCAATTGGTGCGAATAAATTAATCATTGACCCCGGTATTGGATTTGGAAAGAGGTATGAAGATAATTTGAATATCCTTCAAAATATTGACAAATTATATCATTTTAATTTACCAATTTTACTAGGTTTGTCGCGAAAATCTTTCTTAGGTACAATAATTAATGAAACTGACCCACAAAAAAGAGATTTTGCAACTGCAATTGTTCATTCTTTGTTATTAAAGTTTAATATTGACATAATAAGGGTTCATAATGTTGATCTAACAATTCAGTTAAAAAAGGTTTTCGAAATATTTAATTAATCCTTAATACAAATTTACAGCAAATTAACAAAATTAACGAATAATTAACTTTATAATTCTTTGTAAATCAATAATTTATGACTATTTTTGCATTAGTATTTCAGTTATATTATAATTAAAAAGTTTGAATGAAGAAGATAAATATTAGAAAAATTCTTGAAGAAAAAGCTCCGGCTTTGCTATTAAAATATCCTGAATTTGTAGTTAATTTATTTATCAATGTACTCACTGGTTTTTTGAAAGTCAACGAAATCAATAAATTTCTTGAACAAAATTTAGAGAAATTTAATTTTGATTTTATTGATGGATTATTTCAAGAGCTGGATTTTTCATATATTGTATCTTCAAAGGACAGAATAAAGATACCATCTGAAGGAAGATTGATAATAGTATCAAACCACCCTTTAGGTGGATTGGATGGATTGGCTCTTCTAAAATCAGTAAGTGAGGTTAGAAATGATGTTGTTGTAGTTGCAAATGATATTTTAAAGAATATAGATAATTTGAATGACTTATTTTTGAGCATGGATGTTTACAGTACTTCAAAACACAAGGAGCATATAAAAGACATTGAAAAAGCTCTTAATGATGAGAAAGCAGTTATTTTCTTTCCATCAGGGAAAGTGTCAAGACTTAGAATGAATGGTATTAATGATGCAAAATGGCAAAATGGAGCAATTAAATTTAGTTCAAAATTAAATGTTCCCATATTACCGGCATTCATAAAGGGCAGAAATTCTTTACTTTTTTATCTTGCATCGCTTATAAACAGTAGAATCGGAATGTTCATGCTGCCGCAGGAACTTTTCAGACAAAAAGGAAGGTCAATAGAAATTAAATTCGGAGATGTAATTCCCGCGGGTAGTTTTAAGAATAATAATTTAAAACCCAAAATTCAATCTAAGCTATTACAACAGCATTGCCAGAAAATTGGCAAAGACAAACCCGGGATTTTTTATACGGAAAAAACTATAATCCATCCTATTAATAAAAAAATACTGAAGAGTGAATTAAATGTATCTATACTATTGGGTTATACAAATGATGGTATGAAAATTTATCTTGCAGAATATGAAACAGGTCCAAATATTATTAAAGAAATTGGTAGGCTAAGAGAGCTTACATTCAGAAAAGTGGGTGAAGGTACAGGAAAAACAATTGATATGGACATATATGACCTTTACTACAAACATATTGTATTGTGGGATGATAAAGAGTTGGAAATTGTTGGTTCTTACCGCTTAGGTATTGTCTCTGAAATTATTGAAAATTATGGTCCTAAAGGACTGTACAATTCTTCACAGTATAAATTATCAAGTACTTTTGTTGATAAAATTAAAAATTCTCTAGAAGTAGGTAGAAGTTTCATTCAGCAAAAATATTGGAAATCAAGTGCCCTGGATTATATCTGGCAGGGGATTGGGGCTTATCTTTCCAAAAATGATAAAATTGAATATTTATGGGGTGCTGTATCAATTAGTGATACATACCCAGAAATTGCAAAGAATCTCATAATTTCTTATTATACAAAATGGTATAAAGGTGATTTTGAATTGGTTACACCTTGTTTGGCATTTAGCCAATCCTCAAAACTTCAGAACGAAGTAAAAGAAATATTGTGTGCTGATAACTACATAGATGACTTTAAGAACCTGAAAAATGCTCTTAAAAATATGGGATTAAGTGTTCCTGTGCTTTACAGACGATATACGGAATTAGCAGAGTATGGTGGTGCTAAGTTTATTTCATGGTGCATTGATGTCAACTTTAATAACGCAATTGATGGTCTGATTGTCGTCGACCTTTCTATGCTTAAGGAAGAAGTGAAAGAAAGGTACTATCGCCAGAAAAGTTTTGTTGGCAATCAACAAATACATAATAGAGAACAAGTTTCAATCAATTGATTTTTATATAAAAAACAAAGTATATAAAAATATCAGACTGAAAGCAGATAAAAACAATATTCCCGCCCATGATATTATCTTAAGCCATAATCCTGGTTTGTATTCAGCGGGAAAATTGTTGTCTGTTACAACTTTATAGTTGATATATGCAAGTACCGGTGCTGCTAAAAAAGTTATTATAGTAGCTAAATCTATCATAACTTTAAGATTTTTACTCATAAAACTAACAATTACTAATCCAATAATACTCATAGTTATCATAATGTAATTGTTTGTTTTAACTCGGTCGAATCTATTAATTTTTTCTGATAGGATATAAGAAGCATCGGCAATCGAACGTGGGTAACCGTCAATAACCGTTATGAGCGAGCTTAACAAAGTGATAAAAGCAGCAGGAGCAATTATTACAGCACTCCATTTACCAAACAATGAAGTATATAACTCAATTACTTGTTCGGCAAATAGTGTTCCATTGTTCGAAAAGCTAACTTTGGTCCCATACATAATCATTGCACCTAGAGTCAGAAAAAATAGAGCTAATATTGTAGTCACTACATATCCAATATAAAAATCTATCAGGGATTCCTTCAAGGTTGGCTTAAATTTGTTGTCTTTTATCTTATTTAATGTCCAAAGTGATGTCCAGGCACTTGCTTCGATAGGAGCCGGCATCCAACCCATAAGTGCTACGATAAACAAAATACCTGACCTTTGCCATACATCCGGAGATACGTAATCCGGGCTTGCCTGAGATCCTGAATTTATAGCCATAAAAAAGGCAATTGTTGTACAGATTGATAAAACCAGTACCATTACCTTCATAACATTATCTAATACTTTAAATTTCCCGACAACCAGCATCAAAATTGAAGAAATTACTAATATTATACTCATGAGTATGGGATTAATATTTACTCCCAAGATATATGTTAGAAGTCCACTGGAGCCAAGCGCAAGTGCTGCTAAATTGATTATTCCGGTAATTATTGAAATAAATGTAAAAATCCATAAAAAAGACTTACCCAAATCATAATAACCTTCGAGTAAACTCTTTTCCTTGCCGATGGTGTAACGATAGCTGAATTCAAAAAATGGATATTTCAATAGATTTGCAAGAATGACAATTATCAGTAATTGAAAACCATAGTCAGCACCTGCTCTTGTTGATTGAATTAAATGAGAACCGCCAATTGCGGCTCCTGCAAATAAAATGCCGGGTCCGATTGTCTTAATTATTCGTGAATAATTGTTTTTCATAGTTATTGGTTATATTGTTTTTCTAAATATTCTCTAAGTCCAGATGAAATCTGCCCAATTTATAAAACGATAATACTTCGGCAAATCCATACTCCTTAGATAGTTCTGAAGCAAAACTTATTTTAGATCCATACTGTCTGATGTACTCAAGCATACCCTGCTGTTGCCATATGAAGTTTTGAGGTAAATCAGGGAACTTTCTGGTAAGGAGTCCATATTTATTAAGTGCCTGAGTTGACCAGTACCAAACGAAAAGATTGATTCTGGATGTATCGTCAGCCAATGCTAAAGCTATGGGTAATATTGAATTTACTATTAACTCCCTTCGTAGGTGTGATCCCTCATCAAGTATAGGTTTTCTGATGATTTGTATCATGGTATCATCAATATTAATTTCTAACTGAGAGTCTAGGCTGTTCAGAAAGCTATATACATGAGAATTTGTCAAGCTTTCAATCAGGTTGCTTAATCTCTCAGGTGAATACTTGTGTCTATTCCTTTTACTTTCATATCTTGCAATATAATTTCCGGCAAATTCAGCTAAACCATTTTTTAGACCACTTAAAATCAATATTTTTTTTGCATCAGATGTCTTTCTCAATAATCTATGCAAAGCGTAATTTTGTAATTCTTCTAATGTAAATTTATCGGAATTTATTTTAAATTGCTCGGGTATATCATAATTAACTACCTCTTCATAGTTAAGAACAAGTGTCTGAAATTTGTTATTGATAATTTTATCTTCTTCTAAAACAATGTGCAAAATCACACTACGATAATTAACATCATCATTATGGTTATGCCTTAGCCAATCAGATGATTTTTTATGAAATTCAGCGTCTCCAATGATTAAATATCCGTCAAGCAGTATTGCAATATCTTTAAAATCAGGACCTTCGAATTGATTTATAGTACCGGGCGAAATCACCTGAAGTCTTCGATTACTTGAAGTAGTATATAGCCGTGATGGATCTGAGATAAACTTGTGGATTTCTCTTTGAATTAACGTTTCTTTTTTAGTAATGACTCTGTTTTCCATATTTACAAAAATAACAAGAATCTTTAAACATATAAAAAAAATAATTGATTTTAAGAAACGACACTTATTTAAAATATGTTTAACTTTGTTAACGAATTTTATGAAAAAGAACGTTGGTACTATCGACATGGTTCTTCGACTTGCTATCGGTGTTGCAATTGGTATTTGGGGTTTGATGGAATCAAACTGGTTTGGACTTATTGGAGTTATTCCAATAGGTACAGCTTTACTCGGTACCTGTCCTGCTTATACTCTTTTTGGTATTAGCTCTTGCAAAGTAAAGGAATAAGTTCTTATTTTTTTTTGATAATAGCTGACTAAAGGGTTAATTGTCAGATAATATTTATATTGAAAAAATTATTAAAAGCAGAATTGAAGGAAGATGTGTTTTGATTCTGTCTGATAATAGTTCCATCTATTCATTGATTGAAACTATTCTTCGCTTGGGTTTAAATAAAGGAACAGTAATTAATCCTGAGCACCAGGAAATAATTACCGATGAATTGCAAATTCAAAAGTTAAAAAGTGCTGCTTTTAGATTAAGTGAAGGTTTTGCAAGATCTGAATACCAAATAATCAGCAAACTAAAGCAAAAAGGTTTTGATTACCACAAAATCCTAGAAGTTATAAAGCATTTAAAAAATTTAAATTTAATTAATGATGAAAAATTTGCTTACAATTTTATCAATTTGTCATTAAAAAAGAAATTTGGTATTAACCGAATAAAAATTGAATTGAATAGAAGAAAAGTAAAACCTAATGATTACTTACATTTGATTGAAGATTTTTTTGATGAAGAGACTGAAATGAACACCTGCCTTGAACAAGCCACAAAAAAACTTAGATTGCTTAATAAAAAGAATCCAATCCAAAAAAAAGACTCCCTTTTTAGATTCCTGATTAATAAGGGTTTT
The DNA here is from genome assembly GCA_024711295.1 of bacterium. GTDB lineage: Bacteria > Bacteroidota > Ignavibacteria > Kapaibacteriales > UBA2268 > JANJTB01. Next base: position 12,175 of record JANJTB010000004.1, read on the forward strand.
GAAATTCAAACTATTAAAAGTGTAATCGAACAGTTAAAGCCGTCTTTTTAGTTATTTTTTTGAATGTAAATACAAATCATAATAATTAATCGTTAATACCCTTTTTGAATTAAGGTGATAAATAATAAAAAATGGAATTACAAACAGACCAAAAGCCTGTAATACTTAGTGGTGTTACTCCGTCAGGCATTCTTACTATGGGACACTTAGCCGGAGCATTAAGCAACTGGGTAAAATTGCAAGATAAATTTGAGTGCTATTTCATGATTGCAGATTTACATGCAATCACTGTCAGACAAAATCCTGCTGAGCTTAGAAAACGTACTTTAGAAACAGCTGCTATGTTTATAGCAGCAGGTATTGACCCCGATAAAAGTACACTATTCATTCAATCCCATGTAACTGAGCATGCACAATTGACATGGGTTCTGAACACTTTTACAGGAATGGGCGAATGCAGTAGAATGACTCAGTTTAAAGATAAATCTACACAACATTCAGAAAATGTTAATGTAGGTTTGTTTGATTATCCTGTATTGATGGCAGCTGATATTTTACTTTATCAGGCTGATTTGGTACCTGTGGGTGAAGACCAAAAGCAGCATCTTGAACTTACAAGAAACCTTGCGCAAAGGTTTAATCATAATTATTCTGACACATTCAAAGTACCTGAGCCATATATTCCTGAAGTTGGTGCCAGGATTATGAGTCTACAAGATCCTGAAAAGAAAATGTCAAAATCTGATCCTAATCAGGGGTCAATTTTATTTCTTACTGATTCTGATGAAGTTATAAAAAATAAGATAAAACGATCTGTTACTGATTCAGGATCTGAAATCAAATTTGCTGACAACAAGGCTGGCATTTCAAACTTATTGACATTAATGCATTTAGCTACAAAAAGAAGCATTAAAGATATTGAAAGTGATTTTGCAGGAAAGGGATATGGTGATTTCAAAATGGCTGTAGCTGAGGCAATGGCAGATTACCTTAGACCTATAAGACAAAGATATGAGGAATTAATAAATAACAAACAACAGCTTACCGAAATTCTGGTTCGTGGTGAAGAAAATGCCCGAAAAATTGCTGCAAAAACTCTAAGGAAAGTTTATAAGAAAGTTGGTTTTGTTCAGTTTTAAATTTTCAGTGGGTTAGTGATTAAATTGCTAACCCTCTGTAATTATTCATAAAGTCCATTAATGCATTTCTTCTGTGACTGATGTTATTTTTCAACTCAGAAGATATTTCTGCAAATGTTTTATCGTAGCCTTTTGGAACAAAAATTGAGTCATATCCAAACCCTTCACTCCCACGTTCCTCAAAAATAATTTCTCCTTCTACACTTCCATCACCATATATGGATATATCACCATCGTAATAACAGATTACACATCTGAAACGAGCAGATCGCTTATCTGGTGGTACATTGATTAGCTCTGATAATAACTTCTTTCTGTTCATTTCATCAGTTGCGTTGGGTCCTGAATATCTTGCAGAATAAATGCCGGGGCTTTTATCCAAGAAATCAACTTCCAATCCGCTATCATCAGCAATTGCGGGCATCCCGGCAGCTAAATAAAACTCTTTGGCTTTTATGAAAGAATTTTCGTGGAAAGTTGTACCTGTTTCATCTACATCAAGTCCTGATAAGTAAACATCTGAGGGTAACATTAGTTGCAAATTAATGCTGTTACTTTCAAATATTTGTTTGAATTCCAATGCTTTATGTCTGTTGTTCGATGCTAATACTACTTTCAACTCATTCTCCAAAATATGTATTCAATAATTTCTTAACTGCATTAGTAGCAGTGATTCGCCCTACTAAAACTTCACTCTCAAGATTTTTTTTCTGTTGTTGAATTGATTCATTTGAATAAAATTTCAAAAGAATGGACTCCTCAAGCATCGAATTAATCCAAAAGAGCATTTGCTCACTACGTCTTTTCTGCAAAATATTGCTTTCTTTTACAAAAATCATAAATTCATTTATAGCAGACCATACTGCTTCTATTCCCTGATGGTTTAATGCAGAGCATGTCAATGCTTTGGTGCTCCATCCTTCAGTCGCCGGTGCTAATAATCTCAGAGCACTATTGTATGATACCTGTGTTATTTTTGCTCTTTCCAAATAATTGGAATCTGCTTTGTTGACAACAATTAAATCTGCGAGTTCTACCACTCCCTTCTTAATTCCCTGTAGCTCATCACCGGAGCCAGGCAACAACAAAAGAAGAAAGAAATCAACCATCGAGCGAACTGTGACTTCACTCTGACCCACACCAATAGTTTCAATTAATATTACATCGTATCCTGCTGCTTCGCAAACCATGATAGATTCTCTGGTTTTTTTGGCTACACCCCCCAGAGTTCCACCCGATGGCGATGGCCTGATAAATGCATTTTCTTCTCTCGAAAGCAATTCCATTCTGGTTTTATCACCGAGAATAGATCCTTTAGATACAGTTGAGCTTGGGTCAATTGCCAGTACCGCTACTTTTAGTCCATTTCTGCAAAGGAATAATCCAAGTGATTCAATAAATGTACTTTTACCTGCTCCAGGAGGTCCCGTTATTCCTATCCTAATGGAATTCCCTGTGTTTGGAATTATCTTTTGTAAAATTTCCTGAGCTAATGATATATGATTCGGATTATTGCTTTCAATCAATGTAATTGCTTTTGACAAAACAACATAATCACATGAAATTATTCCGTCAACATATTGTTGAAGAGATAATTCCTTACGTTTATGAATTTTCTTTGACATGTTCTGTGGTTTAGATACACCCTCCATAACTGTGCTTGTGAATTTGTCGTCTTGCTCTTCGGGTGCCCATTCCGGTTTATTCTTTTTCATTTATGTCTTTTAATTGAATTAAATTATAATACTTCAATAATTTCTCCAAAATCCATAACTTTACATTTAAAATTATTTTTTTCAGCTTTTTCTTTAAATTTATACGGGTCAGCTTTAATGACAGGGAAAGTATTATAATGCATTGGAATGACCAATTTAGGTTTTACAAATTCTACGGCTCTGACTGCATCATCTATTCCCATTGTAAAGTTATCACCTATTGGTGGCATCATTACATCAATTTCATCAATTTCGCCGATTAATTTCATATCAAGAAAAAGCCCTGTATCACCGCAGTGGTAAATCTTTTTATTGCCAATTGTAATTACCACACCTGCCGGTTCGCCCATGTATTTCCCCTCATTATTTGAAGAGCCATGATGTGCAATAGTGAACTTAACTCGTCCAAATTCGAAAAAGTACGCTCCACCAATATGCATTCTATGTACAATTAAACCGAATTCCGAGAGATATAATCCTAATTCATTAACAGCTATGACTGTTGAATTACATCTGGAAGCAATGGAAATTGTATCACCAATATGATCCCCATGTCCATGAGTCAGAATAATATAATCTGTGTCAATACTATCAGCTGAACAAGGTGCATTCGGATTGCCAGTAATAAAGGGGTCTATAAGTATTACTTGCTTACCATCTGATAATAGGAAACAAGAATGACCAAGGTATTGAATTGTCATAATAAATATTCCCTCTAAATATTACTAATTGAGAAATAATTAAACATAAAAATAAAAAAAAATATTGATTTTGACTTTAATTTATTGTAAATTTGATAATATTGGATTAGCTATTTTCTCAACTCAATTTTTAATTTTGTAATTTTTTCATTCATTAACCAGAAACACATGACTGAACTTCTACTATTAGGTAAACTTGATCTATCGCTTCCGTTAAAAAATCCGGTATTAATTTTTTCTTTACTATTATTTATTATACTATTTGCCCCAATAATTCTTAATAAGTTCAGGATTCCACATCTGATTGGATTAATTATTGCCGGTGCTTTAATTGGTCCTTTTGGATTAAACCTGATGCATCGTGACAGCAGTATCATTTTGTTTGGTACAGTGGGTCTATTGTATATTATGTTTTTGGCAGGTCTCGAAGTTGACATGCTCGACTTTAAAAAAAATAGTGGTAAAAGTTTGGTTTTCGGTATGTTCACCTTTTCAATACCAATGCTAATTGGTACATTAGGACCTTTTTATATTTTTGGATATAGTTGGATTTCTTCTGTAATGATAGGAATTATGTTTGCTTCGCACACATTAATTTCATATCCAATAATCAGTAAACTTGGGATTTCAAAAAATAGGTCTGTGAGCATTACAATAGGTGGTACAATTGTAACAAATGTGCTGGCCCTTTTATTATTAGCTGTAGTTCTGGAAATGTCAAGAGGTGAAATTCCTGATGGTTTTTGGACTAATATCTCAATATCAATATTAGCTTTTGTACTCGTAGTTTCATTTCTGTTTCCACTAATTGGCAGATGGTTTTTTAAAAATTACAATGATAATATATCCCAGTATATTTTTGTATTGGGCATGGTGTTTTTAGCTTCATTTTTAGCAGAATTAGCAGGTATTGAAGCAATTATCGGTGCTTTCCTTGCGGGATTAGCTCTCAATAAGCTTATATCTAGAACTTCAGCATTGATGAACAGGATTGAATTTGTCGGTAATGCACTGTTTATACCATTCTTCTTGATAGGCGTGGGAATGTTGATAAATTTCCGGGCTTTTATCAGCGATGTTGACACTATACTGGTAGCAATATTCATGTCAGTAGCTGCGACATTAGCAAAATACTTTGCAGCTGTAATAACACAGAAAACATTTAAATTATCAAAAGATGAAATGAGAATAATGTTTGGCCTTAGTAATGGTCAGGCTGCTGCTACATTAGCTGTTGTACTTATTGGTTTCAACATAATTTTAGGAACTAATACAAATGGAGAGCCAATTCGTTTATTAAATGAAGCCGTGTTGAATGGTACCATAATGATGATTCTTGTGACATGCACAATTGCTTCATTTGAAACTCAAAAAGGAGCAAAAAATATTGCTTTAGAGGAAACTGCTGAGTCCGGTGGAGAGTTTTATGATTGTGAGGAAAATATATTAATACCTGTCAATAACCTTGAAACCACTGATGAATTGATAAATCTGAGTGTAACAGTTAAGTCAAAGCATAATAAAAATGGCTTATTTGCCCTTAATGTAATCAATGATAATTTACCTACAGAGCAATCTGACAAAAGAGCAACAAAGCTGTTGGAGAAAGCATCTATCGTGGCTGCGTCAACTGATAATTATCTACACAAATTACTCAGATATGAGCCGAATATTGCTTTTGGTATAATTGATGTTGTAAAAGAACACAATATTTCGGACATAATTTTTGGTATTCACCACAAGCAAAGTGTAAAGGATTCCTTCCTTGGCGATATAACAGAACACGTAATATCTAAAAGCAATACCACAATAATGATATACCGTTCAACGCAACCTTTGGCAACAATTCACAGGCATATTATTGTTGTACCTGAGAATGCTGAAAAAGAGATTGGTTTTTCATTTTGGCTGATAAAAGTTTGGAATATTGCCCGAAATACTGGCGCTAAAATTGTATTTTACGCACATCATAATTCTATAAAATTTATCGAAGAAATAAACAAAAAGCATCCTATCGAGGCTTCTTTTGTTCTTTTTGATGACTGGAATAAAATTCCAGATTTAAAAAATACTGTAAAAAGTGATGATTGTATTACATTTATAATGAGCAGAAAAGAAAATGTTTCATATAATTCAATCATGAGAAAAATACCAAACTACCTTGATAATGAGTTTGCAAAAAATTGTTTTATCATGGTATATCCACTGCAAATGGGTGTAGCAGATGACAGCACTTATGATTATCTAAATCCTACAATGGTTGAACCTGTAAGAAGTAAACTGGAAAAAATTGATGAAATTGGTTCAACTATTGTGAAGATTTTTGCAAAAAAATAATAATTTTTGCTTACTTTTTTTGATTAAATGATTTTCAGTTATTTTTGAATTTATTATTTAAGTAAATTATATATTTGATGAATTTAGAACAATATTTTGCAGAATTCAGATCTGAGATTATTGGAATTAACCAAACTATCTCGACACCTTATCATGATTCAATTGAGCTACTATATGCCGATTGGACTGCAAGCGGCAGATGTTACTCGGGGATAGAAGCCATCTTGTCTCAGCAGGTAATGCCTTTTGTAGCTAACACCCATACTGATACAAATACCACAGGTGCAGGATTAACTTATGCATACCATAAAGCTCAAAAAATTATTAAGAAACATGTGAATGCAGGTGCAGAGGATGTTTTGATAAATGCCGGATCAGGCATGACAGGTGTTGTAAACAAACTTCAAAGAATACTGGGTTTAAGAGTTCACGAAAAGTACAAAAATATGCTTCCCCATAACGAAGATAGACCTATTGTTTTTATTACTCACATGGAGCATCATTCAAATCAAACAAGCTGGTTAGAGACAATAGCTGATGTAGTAATCATCGAGCCAAATGAAGATGGTTTGGTAGATTTAAACAATTTTTCTATGTTACTTGAAAAATTCAAAAACAGAACTTTAAAGATTGCGGCTGTTACATCTTGCTCAAATGTTACAGGTATCATCACTCCATATTACGAAATTTCAAAGATGATTCATAGCTATGGTGGTTACTGCTTTGTAGATTTTGCTTGTTCTGCACCATATATTAATATAGATATGCATCCTGCTGATATAGAAGCAAAACTTGATGCAATCTATTTCTCACCTCATAAATTCTTGGGTGGTCCCGGATCTGCTGGTGTATTGGTATTTGATAAGTGCCTTTATAAAAATTCTGTACCGGATAATCCCGGTGGAGGTACTGTAGAATGGACTAATCCATGGAAACAGCACAAATATATTGATGACATCGAAGCAAGAGAGGATGGTGGTACACCACCTTTCATGCAAACTATCAGGACAGCTTTATGTATAAAGCTTAAAGAAAAGATGGGAGTTGAAAATATAATTGCGAGGGAACACGAGATTCTGGAAATTATTTGGGGTAATTTATCAGAAATTGAAAACCTGCATATTTTATCATTTAATAACAAAGAACGTTTAACTGTTTTATCCTTTTATATTGATGATTTACATTATAATTTAGCAGTAAAAATTCTAAACGACAGATTTGGAATACAAACCCGCGGTGGCTGTTCGTGTGCCGGCACTTACGGGCATTATCTCCTTAATGTTGACCAAAATCATTCTAATTCAATTACTTGCAAAATTAATGAAGGTGATTACTCGGATAAACCGGGTTGGGTAAGAGCATCTTTTCATCCAACCATGACAAACGAGGAAATATTAAAATTTTGTGATTCAATTAAATTGCTGTGCGAAAATCATCATGTGTGGTCAAAGGATTACATATTTGACAGGATAAAAGGTACAATAAGCCATATTAAATCAGATGACAGATTTATCTACAACCATATTGATCATGCATTCAGTTTATTGTAACAAAATTAAAACCTCCTGAGTGACTCAGGAGGTTTCATCAACTAATAATAAAACTAGATTTTGGCTATTTTCTTGACAAATCGGTCTGTTTGAGTTGTTACATTTAAGAAATAGACACCTTTACTAAGATCGGCAGTTAGATTTCTGTAGTTAATCTACAGTAATTTAAGATAATTTTACAAAAGTATTCTTTACTATTCGACATACAAGTAATCAATTTCAAAATCGTTATTATCTAATTATTCTGTAATAAATTAAATTTGGATTAACATGAAATTATTGATTAAATTGTTCCTATTGTTTTTTTTAGTTACTCTTTTAAGTTGTAACAATAAGCAAGATAAAAACCAATCAACAGATGACTCAAAATTAAAAGTAACTTCAACAACCGGTATGATAACTGATGCTTTGCAATTTATTGCAGGTGATAAAATTGAATTGGTTGCTACTATTTGTGGTCCTGGAATTGACCCACATTCATACATACCTACAACCAGAGATATTGTCAATATCGAAAAATCTGATCTGATAATTTACAATGGATTAAACCTAGAAGCAAAAATGGGTGATATTTTTGCAAAGTTAGACAAGAAAAAAGCTTATGCCATTGGCGAAGCTATTCCGCAAGAACAATTGATAAATAATTCAGAAAAGTCAGATATTTTAGATTATGATCCTCATGTATGGAACGATCCAATGTTATGGCTTTTTTCTTTGAATATGCTGATTAATGTTTTAGTCGAAAAAGATTCTGCTAATGCAGAACATTACAAGACTAAGGGAGCAGAATATATTGAACAGATAAAAGATGCTTACAACTATGCAAAATCGAAATTTGACATCATTCCTCCGAACCAAAGAGTACTCATTAGTGAACATGATGCATTTCAATATTTTGCCAAAGCATACGGATTCCAAGTTCGTTCGATACTTGGTATGAACACAGATACAGAAGCCGGAGTAAAAACAATACAGGAATTGACAAACTACATCGTTGACAATAAAATAAAAGCAGTATTTGCTGAGACCATTATTAATCATAAAGGAATACAGGCATTGGTTAATTCGGCAAAGAACAGAAAGTGGGAACTCAAGATTGCAGATAAACCTCTATATTCTGATGCTTTGGGGCAAAAACCGCCGACCGATACATTTGTTGGGATAATAAAATATAATGCTGATGTTTTATATGATGTATTAAAGTAAAATATTATGAATGAACTAGCTCTTGAAATCAACGATTTAACGGTTGCATACAGAGAAAAACCAGTCCTTTGGGATATTGATCTTAACGTTCCAAAAGGAGTTATGATGGCTATAGTCGGACCAAATGGTGCCGGTAAAAGCACACTAATAAAATCTGCCCTTGGGCTTGTTAAACCTGTAGCGGGTGACGTTAAAATCTTTGGAACAGATTATATAACACAAAGAAAGAAAGTTGCTTACGTGCCTCAACGCACTTCAGTTGATTGGGATTTTCCTACAACAGTTCTTGATGTTGTAATGATGGGAACTTATGGTAAACTTGGTTGGTTCAGAAGGCCCGGAATAAAAGAAAAGTCGGCAGCTTTAGATGCTTTGCAGCGGGTAGGAATGGATAGTTTTGCTGCCAGACAGATAAGTGAACTTAGTGGTGGACAACAACAAAGGACATTTTTGGCAAGAGCCTTGGTTCAGGATGCTGAAATATATTTTTTAGATGAACCTTTTGCCGGTGTTGATACTAAGACTGAAAAGCATATTGTAAATATTTTGAAAGAGTTGAAATCATCCGGAAAAACAATAATAGCTGTTCACCACGAACTTATGACTGTAAAGGAGTATTTTGACTATATAGCTTTAATTAATGTTAAACTTGTAAATTCAGGGAAAGTTTCAGAAATATTTAATGCTGAAAACATTAAATTAACTTATGGTGGACACTCGAATATTTGGGAAACTAACAAGTTTTAATCATTATGGAAGATATTATTAAACTCCTTTTAACTGATTATACTCTTAGGAATGTCGCTATTGGTGCCTCAATACTAGGATTAGTAAGCGGCAGCCTTGGTACATTTGCATTTTTAAGAAAAGAAAGTTTGATGGGTGACGTTGTTGCTCACTCCTCATTACTTGGAATAACACTTATTTTCATTCTGACATATTTGTTAACCGGAATGGGACTGAAAAATGAGCCAATGCTAATGCTTGGTGCTGTAATAAGTGGGATTATAGCAATGATTTTTGTTTCAAAAATCACAAGTGACTCAAGAATAAAAAGTGACAGTGCAATGGGTATTATTCTTGCCATTTTTTTTGGTGGCGGAATGTTCTTACTTACAATGATACAACAAAGTAATATTGAAAATAAGGCAGGCTTATCGTCATACCTGTTCGGATCTGCAGCAACTATTTCACATCAAAACGTTTGGATGATGAGTGTTCTTGGATTCATAGCTGTTTTATTAATGTTTATCTTTTGGAAGGAATTCAAAGTTCATACTTTTGATCCGGATTTCGGTGAAACTATAGGTGTAAATAGAAAAAATACAAACTTATTAATAATTTCAGTTATTGTAATTGCAATAGTTATCGGACTTCAGGCAGTAGGAGTAATACTTATGGTTGCGCTAATTGTAGCACCACCTTCGGCTGCAAGGCAATGGACAAATAATTTAAAAATTATGACGATAATTTCAGCAATTATCGGACTTGTATCCGGACTTATAGGTGCAATTGCATCCAGCTTAGTTTCAAATTTACCCACAGGACCTACCATAGTGTTAGTTGCGACTTTTATTTTCATTATTTCTGTGCTTTTTTCTCCTAAGCGTGGAATAATTTCAGAGTTGATAAGAAAATATAAAGATAAACGAAGAATTTTGATTTCTCTGGCACTATCAGATATGTATTACCTCGAAATGAATCATGATGATAGAATGAGTTTTGGTCATTCATCAAAAGTAATTGACAAGATGAATCCTATTAATTATAATATTCAAAAATCACTTACCATAATGAAAAGTGAAGGATTGGTAAACGAAGTTGCAAAAGACAATTGGAAATTGACAGATAAAGGGATTGACAGGGCAAAAATGATTCAACAGGAAAAGGGTAATTAAAGATGGTTGAGTTTAATATTATTCTGATTAGTTCTTTTACTGCTGTTTCTTGTGCTATCGCAGGAGTCTTTCTGATTCTCAGAAGAATGTCTTTGATGAGCGATGCTATAAGTCATGCCGTATTACCGGGAATAATTGTTGCATTTTTACTTGTCGAAGACCGTACTTCACCATTACTGATTTTTGGAGCTGCACTTAGCGGACTTATTTTAGTGTATCTTACTGAATTAATCCACAAGACTAAACTTGTTAAAGAAGATGCTGCAGTAGGGCTCGTTTTCCCAGCAATGTTTTCTTTCGGTGTAATTTTGATAACTCAGTATTTATCGAGTGTTCACTTTCACGAACATTCAGTCCTGGTCGGAGATATTAACTTATCTGCCATTAATTTGATTGATATATTTGGTTTTTCACTTCCAAAAGCAATTCCCATTTTGAGTGTTGTTTTATTGCTAAATATAATCTTTATTTCAATTTTTTTCAAAGAATTGAAATTGACTACCTTCGACGCTGGATTAGCTGCTGCATTTGGTTTTAGTCCTGTGTTATTGCATTATTTATTTATGAGTTTAATTTCAATCACCGCAGTTGCATCATTCGATACAGCCGGTTCGATTCTGGTCATTGCGCTTATGATTGCTCCTGCAGCGTCTGCTTATTTATTGACCAATAATCTGACATTGATGTTTTTAATTTCTGGCATAATTGGAATAGTATCTTCAGTTTTGGGTTTTTATTTCTCATTTTGGTTAAATTCTACACCCTCCGGTGGTATAGCGGTAATAACCGGTTTAATATTTCTATTAACATATTTATTTTCACCTAAGTATGGATTGATAATTAAATCATTAAAACAAAAACGACAAAGAGAAGAATTTTATATTAAAGTTCTTATCATGCATATTCTTAACCACCAAAATACAGAAATAGCTGAAATTGAAAATCAAAAGTCAGGTATTTATCACCATTTGAAATGGTCGGGTGAACGTGCTGAAAAAGTTATTGATTACTGCTTAAAGAATAATTACATATTTGAAAATCATGGAATTTTGAGTGTAAGTGAATCAGGTAAACAGTTTTTAAATAATAGGGATTAACATAATTGTGAATAGTGAAGAATTCAGAAAGTATGGCAAAGAGTTGATTGACTTTGTTGCTGAATATATGGAAACTAATGAAAAATATAGTGTTAAATCAACTGTAGTTCCCGGTGATATTTTTTCTCAGTTACCTTCCGTCCCACCTGATAATCCTGAAAGTTTTGAAACAATCATCAAAGATTTTCATGATTTAATTATTCCTGGTATTACTCATTGGCAAAGTCCGAATTTTTATGCTTATTTCAGTTCTAATAACAGCTACGAATCAATATTAGGTGAATTGCTTAGCTCTGCATTGGGAGTACATGCTTTTTCGTGGGAAACATCACCTGCTGCTACAGAACTAGAAGAGATGATGATGATTTGGTTACGTGATATGATTTCTTTACCTAATCAGTTTGTTGGGGTTATTCAGGATACAGCATCGACTTCAACCTTGTGTTCATTACTTACAGCTCGAGAGCAAAAATTCAAAAAAAATCCGCTCTTAAAAAGAAGTGAAATCAGTAATTTCAGGGTTTATTGTTCTACTGAAGCTCATTCATCAATTGAAAGAGCTGTTCATATTACAGGTATTGGTAAGCAAAATTTAGTAAAAATTGCTACAAATAGCGATTTTTCAATGAACATTGATTTATTGGAAAATTATTTAAATAATGATTTAAGAAACGGTTTTATTCCATTATGTGTTGTATCGGCTATTGGAACAACAGGTTCATTAGCTGTTGACCCGGTTGATAAGATCTCAGAAATTGCAAAAAAATATGATTTATGGCATCATGTAGATGCTGCATACTCCGGCAATGCTATGATCTTGGATGAATACAAGTATCTTAGCAATTTAGTTAAAGATTGCGATACTTTTGTTTTTAATCCCCACAAATGGCTTTTTATTAATTTTGATTTTTCTGCATATTTCGTTAGAGATAAAGAAGCACTCATCTCAACATTTGAAATATTACCAGAGTACCTTAAGACTTCGCAGGGTAATTCAGTAAATAATTACAGAGATTGGGGGATTCAGCTGGGTAGAAGATTCAGAGCACTAAAAGCATGGTTCGTTATTAGATCTTATGGAGTATCAGGTCTTAAAGAGAAATTAAGATATCACAATTACCTTGCTGAATTAATATACAATAAGGTTGTTGAAAGTAATGACTTTGAATTAATGGCTCCTTTTTTTATGAATTTAGTTTGTTTCAGATTCAAACCTGATGATTTGTTAAATGAAGATGAAATAAATAGAATAAACGAAGATTTATTGCAAAAAATCAACAGTACAGGGAAATTGTTTCTCACTAAAACTAAGCTTAACAATAAAACTACATTAAGAATGGTTACAGGTACTACGAGAGCTAATGAAAAGTATGTTTTGGATGCCTGGCATCATATTGAAAGATTAGCTCAACAATACAAAAACTGACATGAATAATTTGTTTCTAAGTAGATTTATCGTTGTAATAATATTTTTAATTCTCACTTACCTTAGTGCTTCAATCATTATTTCTAACTGTGAGTCAAATTATATTTATCCACTTGATGATACATACATTCATTTATCCATTTCAAAAAACCTGGCAGAGAAAGGTATATGGGGAGTAACCGGGCATGAATTTACTTCGAGTTCCAGTTCGATACTTTATACGTTAATATTATCACTATTTACTTTTATAGGAGGTAGTAATGATATACTGCCTTTAATTATCAATATTTTTATTTCTTATTTCATAATACTTTTTCTTTATAGTTTTTTTAAACCGGTAATATTCATAAGTGGAAAAGAAAAAACTAATCAAATTGCTTCTTTATTGATATTATCTTTGATTGTGCTCACCTTAATAATTGAATTCCCTTTAGTAGCTCTAACAATGAGTGGAATGGAGCATAGTCTTCAGATATTGATAAATTTAACTTTTATTAATTTGTTTATTCGTTACATATCTGAAAACGAAAGTAAAGCACTGACTAAATTATACTTAATTTCCATTTTAGTTCCTTTAGTGAGATACGAAGGTATTTTTATAATTGCGTTGGCTTTGTTTTTTTTGATATTGAAAAAAGAGTATAAGAATTTTTGGAAACTAATGATTTTTTCATCTTCTGCTATAATTTTTTATGGTATTATTTCAATTTATAACGGTTGGTATTTTCTGCCAAATTCTATACTTTTAAAAAGCAACAAACCTACCAGTTTCGATATTATTAGCATAATAAATTATATTCTATCATGGGTTATCAAGCTTATAAGTGAAAAACATTTACTTACGATAGTAATATCTTCAAGTGCAATATTGTGGTTCAATCTAAAGCTAAGATTACCTGTTTATTCCAACAGAAACCTCTGGTTGGTTTTTACATTGGTTTTAATACCTCTTCATTTAGCTTTTGCAAAAACAGGATGGGTTTATAGATATGAAGCTTATTTAGTAGCAATTGGTCTGATATCAATTATGTATAACTCAATAGAAATATTTAAATATGCTGACTTAAAACTGAGAAACCTGATTGTGGTAATGATGTTGCTAACACTCTTTGCCAATGGTCTCAGAGCTTATGATTCTTTAGTTGATGTACCAACTATGTCAAAAAATATCTATCATCAGCAATATCAAATGGCTAAGTTTATTAGTAAATATAACAATAAGTCCACTGTAGTTTTGGGTGATATCGGCGCTTGTTGTTATTATACCGACATCAAACTTATTGATTTAGTAGCTTTAGGCAGTCTGGAAACACTTAAACTCAAGATTGACAAAAAATTCACTAAGAAAGAGATTTTTAAATTAGCAGAATCAAAGAATGCAGAAATTGCCATTTTGTATAAAGATGCTTTTAGTGAATTTATCCCTGAGCAATGGATAGAACTTGAAAGTTGGAAAATCTCTGATAATAAAGGATGTTTCAAAGATATTGTCACTTTTTATTCAATAAAAACTGAAAAGTTTATAGAACAAAAACTCAATTTAGAAGAATTTTCAAAAGATTTACCCATCGAAGTTCAAAGATTAAACAATTAAACTATCTATTCATTCTAGCAAAGAAAATGTATCCATTTTTGCGATATAATTCCTTTAGCTCGGGTTGTTTTTTTATATAATCTTCGTAATTATTTATTTTAGCTGCAAAATAGGCGGGTTTATCAATATTTCCAAACATTAGATATTCTTCATATTCAGCACCAGACATTTTAAGATAATATCTTGAATTGACCAATTCTTTTCTTTGATAAAAATACGGTGCATAGCTTTTGTATCCCAATGTATGCACATACACATCTTTACCAATTAAGTTTTTGAAAAAATCTACCGGGGCTCTCTGAGTGTAAGTCTCAATTTTTGGTGCCATCATAGGTAAAAACAAAAATAGTGCGATAGCTATACTACCAAAAAGCGAGTAATTAGCATGTTGGTGTAATCTTTTTCTCTCTAGTATAAAGAAAGCAATAATTCCTAACATGATTACAAATCCTACAGATATTTCAAGACCGGTCCAGTTTACTTCAGCTCTGAGTAGAGCATTAGTAAGCTTGTCTGTAATATCCGGAAGGAATTTATGGATATTCATCAAAACTAAAGGAAAAGCTATGAACGCTGATGATATTATCACCCCGATAATTCCCAATACAATTTTTGAAACCATATTAATCTTTATTTGCTTTAATTGCACTTTGTATAAAGTATAGGCTGCCAAAAAAGTGACGGGAAAATAAGCCAGCGATGAATAATGTACAATTTTTGTTTTTACTAATGAAAATATTACAAGAACTACAGCAAGAAGAATAAGGTTAAATTGTTTAAAAGACTTTTGAGATGGGGTGTCATCGTAATTTTTGAATGCTTGAAAAATGAATACTGATGCAGGGAAACAACCTAAGAATACTACCAAAAAATGATAGTAGAAGGGACCTTCATGTCCAGCATCACCTGTGGTGAGAAGTCTGATTTGGTACATAATAAATTCACCTATCATACCACTACCATTATTGAAATATATAGCTGTGTACCATATTAATGCAGGTAAAAATGATATAAAAGTAAATAGAAATACTTGCCTATAAGGCAACTTGAATGTTTTATTATTAAGCAACCAATACATAGCCCATGTGAGAAAAACAAGTAGGAAACCAACAGGTCCTTTTGTTAAAAATGCAAATGAAGTAAACAAACCTGCATATAAAATGAATATATTGTCTGTTTTTCTATCAATCTTGTTTTGTGAAAATCTGAATAAATAGTATATACCACCATACATAAAAAAGTTGAATACAGGATCAATTATGCTTGATTTAAAGTAAAAGTGGGGTAAAAGTGATCCAAAATACACAAGTGCCCACAATAATCCAAAATTATCATCAAAAATAATTTTACCAATTTGAATTAGCATTATCATGGTCAGGACACCAAATATGGCATTTGGTAATCGGGCTGCAAATTCATTGATGCCGAAAACGTGCATCGAAACAGCTTGAAACCAAATAAACAATGGTGGTTTTTCGTGAAATGGTTGGTAATCAATTCTTACATTTAAATAATCTCCTGTAACTATCATTTCTCTTGCAGCTTCGGCAAAGTTGATTTCATCCCAGTCAAATAAGTTTACATTCCCATTAAACATTAAAAAAAACAGTCCTGAAATTAGAATAAAGTACAACCCATTTTTATTTAATTTAAACAATTTCATTTGAAATCCTTAAATGATTTTTTTATAAAACTATTGGTATTTCATCCCATCGAGTAGAGTATTGGGGTGATTTAAGTTCTCGTTTCATTGACCAAGATTTACGAACACCTGATGATGCATAAAAAATGGAGCCGGCACCATAATCAAGATTGATTTTGTCTAAAGCATTAGTTGCTTTTTGCAATTGTTCTCTATTTTTACTATCAAAAAGAGAGTCTTGAATTGCACTTTTTGGAATTATTCCGGATAGCATAATTCCTGCCTTTTGATAAAGATAACCCGGTTTGTATATTTGTTCGAGTCCTCTGATGGCATGCTCAATCAGTTCACTTGTAAAATCAGATGCAACCTGCATAACAATTTGGCATCCATTATGGTATTGAGGAGTATCCTTAAACGGATTTGTTCGGAGAAATACTGTTATAACCCGCGCTGCAGATTTCTGTAATCTTAATTTTTCGGCAGCACGCGTTGTATAAGTTGAGATGGCTTCAGCTAATTCACTTTTTTCAGTTACATACTGTCCGAATGATCTTGACGATATTATCCCTTTCTTATCAGGAGGTGTATAATCGGGCTCGATACATGGAATGCCGTTTAGTTCCATGACTGTTCTCAAACCTTGGATAGTCATACGCTTTTTTATCCACGAATGATTTGCTTTCGACAAATCATAGGCAGTATAAACTCTATGACAATTAAGTAATTTAGTGTATTGCCTACCAACTCCCCATACATCTTCAACTTTAACACTCTTTAAATGCTCTTCAACGTCAGGATTATTAATCAGATTCAGAACGCCTTCGTAAGCAGGATTTTTTTTTGCCCTTCTATTTGCAAGTTTTGCAAGTGTTTTTGTTTCGGCAATTCCTACTGAAACAGGTATTCCAATCCACTTTTTAATTGTTCTTTTAATTTCTCTCGCATAATCTTCAAGATTATTTGTATGTATGCCATCCAGATAAATAAATGCCTCATCAATAGAATAAATTTCTACATCAGGGGAAAATTTCTCAAGAGTAGTCATTATTCTGTGAGAAATATCACCATACAAAGTATAATTTGATGAAAAAACAGCAACATCATTTTTTTCAATTATATCACGTACTTTAAAAAGTGGTGAGAATCCTTTGATACCAAGAGCTTTTGCTTCGTTGGATAATGCTACTATCACGCCATCATTATTAGACAAAACAACTATAGGTTTACCTGTAAGCTTTGGAATAAAAATTCTCTCACATGATGCATAGAAATTGTTGCAGTCAACCAATGCTATGGGTAATTTTTTTCGCAATTTTCAACAACTCTTGAATTTAAATTTATTTTTAAATAATGATGACACAAAAGGTTCAGACCAAACTGCTAGAAATGCAAATATGATTCCTGCCATAATATCGACAACATAATGATAACGCAAATAAACTGTAGCGAAAATCAAGCTCATGGCAAAAATAAAAATCGGAATTCTGAAATATGACTTATTCTTAAATACCAAATATACGTTAACTAAAGTAATCATAGTATGTCCGCTCGGCATACAATCTCTGTTTACAACGTCAGCAGGATTGACCGCACCAATTGGGATACCACCACCATTATTAACGACTCCTCTAAAAAACTCGGTTAGCCATAAGCCGGGTAATTCTAAACTCAAATTTGAAAATTCATGGATAGAAAATCTGGGTCCTATAGCTGGCATGAAAAAGTATAACAAATACGATATGTAAAATGCGTATAGTATGTTCTTAGCAAAATTGTCAAGTTCAATGTCTTTTTTTCGGAAATGAAGTTCTATTCCATGAGCCAATGGCATAAAAAAATAAAGCATATAACTAAACTGCAAATATTCAGTTAAATATGGGTTAGCAATCCTGTAAATCCATTCTGTAGGATTTGTTCCAAAAAATGCTCTATCCCATTCTATAAGGACCCTGTCATACAAATCAGGGTTTACTAATGGTATATAATTATGTATTTGTGAGTATATTATAAATATAATCGGAGCGATATATACTCTACGAAAAAGCATAAAGTGTTTATTTGATTCAAATTTAGGAGTAATAATAGCTAATACGTAAACTAAAGCAATTAAAAATAAATTAAGAGAAATCAGTGCTATTGCATTATCAAGATGATTAAAAAAAATAACCGATAGCACTGTGTACAGTATCAACATCAATAGAGTATATATATCAGACATTCTTAGATTTTCTTTCGAAGCGGCTATAAAATTCAAAGAGTAAATCCTTATATTATTTTTGTTTACTATTACTTATTAGTTTATGCAAAAATACAAAATCTTCAACTAATAATCTTTCAGGTCGTTGTGTTATGAGAGCATTTAATCTGTTTCTATCATCAATTGAAAGTTCATCCGAAATAATATAGCTAATCTCGGATTTGAGCGAATTGGAAATCATTTTTCTTCTTTGATTAAATGAAACTCTGACAAGCTTCATTAATTTTGAGTAATGTTCCTGTCTGTTTTCGAAAAAAGTAATATTAATAACAGATGACATAACGTTAGGTGGTGGATAAAAGCAGGGGGGAGGCACATCAAATTCAATTTTACATTGTGCATTCATATTGAGAGCAACTGTAAGTATGCCGTAATCTTTAGATGCGGGCTTAGCAACTAATCTTTGAGCAAGCTCCTTTTGAATAGTCATTACAGCTCTGTTAATTTTCAGATTTGATTCAAAAAGTGAAAATAAAATTTCGGATGATAAATAATAGGGGATGTTGCCAATTACTTTAAGTGTTCTATTATCAACTTCAAAATCCAAAATATTTTTGATGTCTTCAAAATGGAAATTTCTAAAATCTTTGTGAAGTAAGAAAAAACCTTTGTAAACAGATTTAGGATACTTTTGTGTAAGGTCTTCAATTGCTCTATGATCAATCTCTACAGCAATCAAGGGATTACTATACCGTTCTAAAATTAAAGAAGTTAATGCCCCTGTGCCCGGACCAATTTCTACTATTATGTCATTTTCTTTGATATCGAGTAAAGAAATAGTCTTTTGAGCAATATTCTTGTCAATCAGGAAGTTCTGGCCTAAAGACTTTTTTGGTTTTATAGACTTTAAACTCATTTAAAAAAGTTTCCTAAATTGCTCAGAAATTTTATCAAATGAATCTTCCAATGTCTCTGACAAAACTTTTGTTTCGGAAATAATAGGTAGAAAATTGGTATCTCCATTCCATCTCGGTAATACATGATAATGCAAATGACCCGGTACACCAGCCCCTGCAGCTCTACCAAGGTTAGCTCCGATATTGAACCCATGTGGTTTGTAAATCTCTGATAATACTAATGTTGACTTTACCTGTAAATCCATTATTTCTTTGAGTGTTTCGGAGTCAAGTTGATGCAGATCACAATGATGGCTGGTTGGAGCAATCAATAGATGGCCGTTATTGTAGGGGAACTTATTCATTATTACAAATGCATTGTTACTGATATACACAACCAAATTCTTTTTACTTACTTCAAGATTTGATATTGCTTCACAAAAGAAACAAGCTTCAATATCGCTCTTCTCGTCTTTGAATGAATTTATGTACTGATGCCGCCAAGGAGACCATAATCGCTTCATATTTAAACCTGATACATTGATTTCTAATCAAATATTTTCTAAAATAAATAATGTTTTAAAAAATAATTATTGAATAATATATTATATTTGGAAATATTAATTTAACATTGAACGAAAATAATTAAATTTGCTTATAATTAAATAATAAAATCAGGAGAAAAAATATGAAAGTAGAAGTTTTATCATTCAGAAATGGTGAGAGAGTAAATGACAAAAATTGTTTTTGCATTCCTGCTACAACTGACCATATAGATATGGGAGAGAACATTAATCCTACTATTAGATGGTACGATTATCCAGCTGAAACAAAGTCTTTTGCTCTCCTTTGTGTTGATCCTGATGTACCATCTGTTGGTGATGATGTAAATCAAGAAGACCGTTTTGTCCCAACTAATTTGCCAAGAGTTGATTTTTACCATTGGGTATTAGCGGATATTCCACTTGATATAAATGAAATCAAAGAGGGAGATGATTCAAATTCTATAACCCTACATGGCAAAATACCAGGTAAAAAGCCCTACGGTATTACAGGCATCAATGACTATACAGGCTGGTTTGCAGGAGATACAACTATGGAAGGATATTATGGTGGTTATGACGGGCCTTGTCCTCCATGGAACGATGAAAGGATACATCATTATCACTTCCTGGTGTATGCTCTCGATATAGAGTCAACAAATCTTAGCGGAAATTTTACAGGAAAAGATTTGTTGAAAGCAATAGATGGCCATATTCTAGACCATGCTGAACATATTGGCACATATACCCTAAACAGAAATCTAATCTAAAAATCTAAAAAAGATTCAATTAATTTGTATTTTTAAATAAAATATTTCATTAGTCATTCTAAGAAAATCGAAGAATATATTTAATATTAAAAAGAAAATATGTTTGTCAAAATCCTTAGAATGACTTTATTAGACTAACACAAAGATGTTTACCTGACGATATTTAATATTTTAGAGGTGTTACCTTTGTCAGATTCCAGACTGATAACATACTGTCCCTGAGAAAAGGGATTAAGGTCAATTAGTAATCTGTTAACACCGGGGTAAATCTTATGAATTGATGAGCTGTCATATTCGTAAAGTTCCTTGATTTTTTTACCGTTCAAGTCCCATAATGTTAGTTTCAAATAATTTATTTCAGGAACTATCATCTCAACAGTCAGTATATCATCGGCCGGATTTGGAAAAACCAAAGTCATGTATGCAAACTCTGTCTGTGAAGAGAAGTTCCCGTTAGGATTTATTTTCCCCGTAATATTTTTCTTAAGGTCAATAGCTGTTTTTTCTAATTTCGTACTATCGTATTCAGCAAAAATTGCAAATGATACCCTGACCGTATCGTTGGGCCTCATGCTTACAGGTCCGGCACCAAATACCATTGATGCATCAGTAATACCTGAAATTTGTCTGCCTATTCCACTAGTCATCATCTTCCATTTTTCCTCTTTGGTGAAGCCATCATAAACACCAGGATTTTCTTCGGAGTCTCCATCATTATCTATCGCAAAGAAATTAATAGCCTGATTAGATAGAAGTTTAATTCCGACTTTTGGGTATTCCTCAGACTTGGCATTAACAAACTTGGCGAACTGATTTTTACTATCCCACGAAGCCTGATTATTACTTCCCCCGGGACCAATGTCCCAGTCAAAATATAATGCTGTAAATACTGAATCTTGAAATTCTCCACTTTCATTAATTAAGTCGTAGTTAACAATCACGACATCATCTAATTCTTCTTCAACAAATTGATAAGCATTGTGAACTATTTTGACTTTAGCTATTGATGTATCTTCTTTTGAGTTAAATGCTGAATATGTTTGCTCAGCAGCAATTTGCCCTGGAATTTCTTGAATGATTGGTTCCAAAATAGCAAAATCTCTGTTTGCAGCAGAACCACTTGAACCACGAGCAACATTTGAGATCCTGTTATATGAAAAGCCGGTCATCAATGCACCTTCGAACAAAATATTTGAAGAACTAAGGTATTTAAAGCCTGATCCCCTATTATTTGAAGGGAAATCATCATATCCAATATTGCCTTGGCTATTAAAAGTAACTTGTATATTGTTACTCTTCATAGTTCGCCATGTTGGATTAACAAATATTGAGATTGAAAAAATAAAACGATTCTGTTCATTATCAATAATATTAAGTCTTATAGGGAGATTGAAATTTAAGGGCATATTATCCTGAAGAATAAATTCAAATCTTCCGTTCACTTGTTTTAACTCTAATGTATTAATATCGCCTGCATACAAACTGTCAACTACAAATTCCGGTGCAAATTGTGTTAATGATTCAGCATAAATATTTACTTTATCGGCATTTTTCAGAGCATTAAAAATCTCAATTTCAAGGTAAACCTTGTCGCCTGATCTGATAACATCATCATCAGTTTCTTTACTAATCTTATAATTACTTAATAATAATGATACGGGTTCTTTAACAGTGGTAGCTGCATTTGCGTTCACTTTACCACTACCAATCATGCCTGAAAAGTTTGGATTTCGTATTGCGATATTGTCTGATGTTGCCTTTAGATGTTCATTTACCTGAATGCTGATGTACTCAGGGTGGTTGAGCTTAACCATTCCGGCAACTGCTGCAACAACAGGAGAAGCCATTGAAGTACCGCTCCATGAGTCATAATTATTGGCGGGTGTACTTGACATTATATTTACACCCGGGGCAGATATCCCGACGGTGCTGTGATAATTTGAAAATCCTGCTTTGAAGTCCATGCTGTCAATTGCGGCAACAGATAGTACACCTTTGT
This sequence comes from bacterium, assembly GCA_024711295.1. Taxonomy (GTDB): domain Bacteria; phylum Bacteroidota; class Ignavibacteria; order Kapaibacteriales; family UBA2268; genus JANJTB01. The sequence goes on from JANJTB010000004.1 coordinate 34,887, forward strand.
ATGAAGCTGGGAAAAATGCTTCATTAGAATAATTGTTTCCTGCTGCAGCCACTACAACAGAACCTAATTCCAATGCTGTATTAATTATGTCTTGTTCTGACTGTGAAAAACCTCCACCACCCCATGAGCAGTTTATTATATCAGAACCTGCTATCGCTGCATAAAGCAACCCCTCATACGACTTTATAAGACCTCTTGAATTTGGATCATCCTGACCAATTTTTACTGGAAGTATCTTTGTATTAAGACCAATACCTGCTATTCCGATTTCATTGTTAGCAGTGGCACCGATGATTCCTGCAACATGAGTACCATGACCATTTCCAGGGTACGGGTCATTATCCATTCCCGTTTCAAATGATGAAGAGCCAAAATCCCATCCTCTCCAATCATCAACAAATCCATTATCGTCGTCATCTATACCATTCTGACTTCTGTCGTTGCCCTGGTTGTCTAAGCCCATTTCACCTGGATTATGGTAAATATTATCTTTTAAATCTTCATGCAGGTAATCTACTCCGGTATCAACAATACCTATTACGACTTTTCTATTAGTGGTGTCAACATTTTTCCAACTTTCGAGAATACTGGCTGATTTAAACACATATTGTGTAAAGAAAAGCGAGTCATTAGGAATTATCAAGTCAGAAATTTCTCTTTTATATAATGGCTCAGCGTACTCAATAAAACTAAATGTTTGCAGTTTTCTTGAAATAAAAACAGGGTTATAATTCTTATCAATATCAATCAGGAATATTCTTTCTAGGCCATAGTTTTTAATACTTAGGAGTTTTTCATTATTATTCGATTTATTGTTCAAACCCTTAATGATTTGTTCAGAAAGCAACTTAGATATTTTATGATTTCTTAATATCAGATTTAATTCTTGTATATAATTATTATTTGCTTCTTGAATTTTGTCGGTAAATTCTCTTTTAATCTTAAAAATAATTTTTCCATCGTGGTAGCTTTGAGTGTTTGCAGTTAAGCTCAGCAGAAAAAACAAAAATAATAAAGTAAAAAACTTATTCATAAATATTGATAACTTGTGATAGTAAAAGAATAAGAGTTAAAACGAAAATAAAAGCCATTTAATTGACTAAATCAGTAATATTTCAATGTTATTTTTGAAATCTTTGAAAAAATTAAACTCGCATTGCCACCATTTATTCCAATTTCGAGGTAACCTGAGCTACCGATATAAGCAAATAAATCTCCCTTAGGTACATCACAATAAGTTTTCATGATTTCATTAAGCTCAAACTCTGCAGAAATTATCTTTAGGTCTCTTTTTTTTTTGACCATCATCAGAAGGTTTAATATTTGTTATCAAATTGCCAAAGTTATCATAATGAATTACCTGCCCAATGGCTTCGCTATCACTATAGTGGGCAGAATAATCAAACTTTACAAGTTCGTTAATGGAAATTGGTTGCCCAATTTCAATCAATTCCTTTTTTTGTGATATCAAAGCTGCAACAGGGGCGAAAATGTCCCTTCCATGAAAAGTATTGGAAATATTTGAATTTAGATAATTTGATTTATCTAATTTTACTGAAGAAGTAACTTGTTCGTAATTTAATATATAACTAAGTAAACCGTTATCGGGTGCAACAAAGAATTTTCCTGCAGCTTCAATTGCAACTGGTAACCTTTCCGAACCTACTCCTGGGTCAACTACACATAGGAAAATAGAATTAGAAGGAAAATACCTGAAAGAAGATTCCAATTGGTATGCAGCCGAAACAATATTTCCAGGTTCAATGCCATGATTAATGTCAATAATATCAGCAAATGGACTTATCGAACGAATTACTCCCTTCATAATTCCAACATAGTTATCAACATAACCAAAATCAGTTAATAATGCTATAGTTCGTGCCATAGTTATTTTCTTTGAATATTTTGCAAAGACTCAAAATAGGTCTTAATAAGATTTTCGTAATCCTTCGAGTAACCTCTCTGATTAGATTTGATTAAATCCTTGATAACTTTATCTCTTCCCTCCTGATTTAACAAATCAAGATCTCCGGGGCTATTCTTGAATAAATTATCGGCTTGATTTCCTTCTCTTTGTTCTTCGTAATCACGATCGTAAACGGATCTTGAGATATCGAGTAGTTTCGATAGGATTCTTTCTTGTTTACGCATTTGCTCCGGTCTTACTCCATTCTGTTTCATATCAGTCATTACTTCTTGCATTTCCTTTGCTAATTTCTCGAGTTCACCAAGTTTCTTTGAGTCATTTCCAAATTCTTTTTGTTCTTTAAGTAACTCATCAAGAGATTTTTTAGCACCGCCTTGTTTGTCAGCGAGCCTGCCCATCTCTGCTTGTTGTTCCATAGACATCTGTCCGCCAGAGCCTTTACCACCCTGCATCATTTGTTGTAATGCCTGATTTATTGCTTGTTGTTGAGCTGCAATTTCTTGCATCTTTTGCGACATACTCATACCGGGCGTCATTCCCGAGCCTGATCCACCACCCATACCACCGGGGTTATCGCATGAACCACTTTGTTGTGCTTTCATAGCAGCAGCCATATCCTGCATTTGTGATGCTGCCCGGTTCAGAGCCCCCATTGCTGCTGATTGCGATTGAGCCGCTTTTTGATTATTTCTGTCTGCCATATTCTCAACAGATTTACGCATTTCCTTTAAAGCATTTGATATTTCATTTGCCATTTCTGGGGTTACTGCAAAGCTCTTTTCTGACAAAGCCGACATAGCTTGGGCAACATTCATGAGTGATTCAAACATCTCTGCCTGGTCTTGAGCAAATTGTGGCAGCTTCGTTGAATTGTAATCAGCTTTTGCTGTGTTGTTTTTTACATTTTCTTGTTTCTTAGATAAATCCAGTACGTCAGAAGCAAATTTTTCCATTTTCTCGATAGCTTCTTGTGTATTTTGTTGTTGCATGTTCTGTTTCATTTGCTGCATTTTCGAAGCAAAATCTTTGAGATTCTTTGAAGCTTTTTTCTGGTTTTGTGAAGATTTCTCCATCTGACCAGACTGCATATTTTGCTGTGAATTCTCCATTTCTTTGTTCGTTTCATCAGGCTTAAGATTTTCCATTGCATCTTTTAAGTTGTCCATTGGCATTTCATTCTCACCAATTTCCTGCATTAGTTTTTCTAAATCTTTCAGCTCTTTTTCAATATTATTCAACTCTTTTTGAATTTTCTCTTGCCTTTTTGCAAGTTCATTTTGTTTTTCCTTGTTAGCAGCACTTGTCTTCTGAGTTTCTTCAGCAAGTTCGTCCTGCTGTTTGGCAAGTTCTTCAGCTCTTTTTCTGAGGGCATCAGTTTTTTGCTCGGCTTGTAACCTTTTCAAAATTTTCATTGAACGTTCAATGCTTTTTCTAAATTGTTCATCGTTAAACTTGAATTGTTCCATAGCCTTTTGAAGTTGCTCCTGGTTCATATTTTTCAGGGCATCCTGCATTTTTTGTTGCATTTGCCTTAATTCAGGCGAATCAACCTGTTTCATCAAATTTTGAAGTTCCTGATATTTCTGCAATGTCTCCGGAGAAATCATTTGATTTTCTTGAAGCTTTTCTGTTGCCTGTTCAAGAGTTTTAGCCATATCAGTCATTTTTTCTTTTAAATCTTCTTGCCTGTTCAAGATTTCTTCAGCTTTTTTCTTCTGCTTCCAATCAGGTTCATTGAACTTATTCTTTTCTTTTTGTAGTTCTCTCCCTAACTCTTCAATATCTTTCTTGACTTCGGTTGCTTCTTTTATTAATTTCTCAAGATCTTTTTCAATTTTATTTTGCACCTGGTCACTTTCTTTCTGTACTTCACTCAATGAAGGAAGTCTAACAGACAATGTTTGAGTTTTGGATTTCTTAGGTCCATTAACAACGTCATTGTCCGAAACTTCTAAATAGAATTCAAATACATCGTCAGGCATGATACCAAGCTTGTTAAGATCCCAAAGATAGGATAATTCAAATGAACTTTCATTAGTTGAAAATTTAATTTCTGAAGCAGAAAATTTCTCATCAGGTACAGCATAAGGGCTTTTAGCAAGTCGGTAAAATAGATTAATCTTTGAAATGCCAAAGTCATCATAAACACTTATTTTTATTGGTAGCATGGCATTTGTATTAATTTCAACATCGTTAGCAGGACTGATAAGTTTTATGGTTGGGTAAGCATCTTGAACAGCAATCACTGAATACAATATTGGGTTCTCACTTTTTTCGCCGTCCAAATCTGTAAGTTCAAAGTAATAATTGCCTGATCTAGCAATTCTAAATGAGCCGTCTGCCTGCTTGCCACTTATGTTTAAGTTAAATGTTGATGTATCATTTTTGAGATTTATTTCTTCTGTTTTATCCGTCATATCTTTCTTAACAAAAATTATCTTTGCAGACATTAACTCTTTGTTAGAGCTTACTCTGAATATAGCATTAGAGCCGACAAGTGCTGTAAAATCAGAATTTTGTTCGTTGAAATATGAGGTTTCCTGTTTAGTATATGTTGGGAAGACTAATTTGCCCGAAATATTTTTTATGATTGGTTTATCAATAACATATACTTTGCAAATGCTGGTTTTAATTTTCTCTCCAAACCATTCTGTTTCAGCATAATATGTGATAGAATTCTTGAGTGATTGGATTTCGTATATATAACTGTTGCCTTCAATAAGTTTTAACTGTATCTTATCAAATAATTCCTGCTTATCCTCTTTTATATATAAACTTACTTCCTGAGGTGCCACTCCGGATGCAGTAATTGTTATGATGACAGCTTCACCTCTCAGGATAGTCTGTTCGTATGGTTCTATGCTTAATGAATAAGGTACTGTTGGAAGATATGACCTGTTGTAGTTGACAATTCTTTCAAGTGAATATCCAAAAGAGTTTGGAAAGATGACAAAGTTGAAAATTGACAAAAATATCAATGTGGTCAAAAAATAAATTAGCGACTTCTTAAGTTGATTATAATCAAGGATGGCATCAAAATTTTTGGTGTTGACTTTCGATGCAATTTCTGAAAATGCAGATAATGCAAGTTCGGATGAAGTCCCATTCGGATTTTTGGAAAGCTGAACTAACTGTAATGCATTGCATAGGTTGTCCTTAACATCATCGAATAAGTTACCTATTCGAATCGCCATATAATTGTCATCATAACTATCTAATAATCCCAATAGCTTTAGGAATTTCGGAATCACCAAAAGCCCTAAAGCTGTAGCAAAAATAATTAATACAGAAACAGCAAGAATAGTTCTGAAGGTAATGTCACCGTTAAAAATCATCTCAAGTGCACCTACGGAGATCAGAGTCCAAATAAAAATAGTTAAACTATTAAGCAATGAGCTTGATAATCCTATTAGGTTCTCCTTTCTACGAGTAGAACTAATCCTGGAAATCAGTACTTTATATATATTTTCGTAATTATTCATAGATTTCTGATTTAGTTTGTTAATGCCCATACAATAATATTAGTTCCGAACTTAAGAGCAGAAAGCCTTTTTTCGGGAGTTAATTTATGAATATCTGCCTCAGGCCAGCCATCGCTGGGATTTGATTCGTATGTGTAAACAACACAAAGCCTACCATCATTAAAAAGGCCAAAAGTTTGGGGCGGCTTGTTATCATGCTCGTGGATTTTAGGTGCACCATTTGGGAATTCAAATGGATTCCTGAAAATTTCGTGAGAGTAAGGTAGTTCCACAAAATCTTGCTCAGGAAATATTTTTTTCATCTCCCTTCTGATAAATTTATCGAGTCCATAGTCATCATCAACATAAAGAAATCCACCTGATTGAAGGTATGATCTTAGTCTTCTAACTTCACTATCTGTGAAATTAATATTGCCATGGCCTGTAAGAAATATAAAAGGATAATAAAAAACATTGTCACTTGCTAAATCAACAAATTCATAAACTGGTTCAACATTGATGTTTGTATTCTTTTTGATAAAAGTCAATAGCTGTGATTCTGATGAAGGGTCATTGTACCAGTCGCCACCACCGGAATACTTCAATCTGCCAATTTTGAAGGCACCGGTATTGCTTTGACATAATGTATCTAAAGAAATTAAAAATAATATTAAACAAACAATTATAATTTTATAATTCATAATCTAATCACATGATATACACTTAAAATTTGACGAATAATTACATTATAAATTACAAATATTTGAATTCTATTAATATAAAGACTTTAGAAGAATATTATTTCATTCAAAAAAATGTTATATTTGTAAATAATAATGATAACTTAAAACAAAATTAGATTTGATTTTTTAATTAACTATTATTTAGGAGAGAAGTTGTGATGAAATTTACAAAGTTGTTGATGCTTATGGCAATCACTTCTATTTTATTCATATCTTGCGGTAAAAGCGGTCCTGATCCTGTTGCAATTGAATCATTGGACACTTACACAGATAATGTAACAGGTTTTTCAATCAAATTTCCAAAAAATTGGATTAAGAGCAGCGTACCGGGTGGAAGATTTGTTGTATTTTCACATGAGTCAGCCAAAAAAAGATTTAGCAAATATGATCCTGAAGGATTTCCAAGTGCAAAAATTGATGTGATGGTTGCAGATTTAACTACAGGGGTAACAATTGATTCGTTAGTTGCGAAAGCAAAAATGTTTGATGCTTCCATGTATGAAGTAGCTGATACTCAAATTGATGGTGTACAGGGTAAAAAACTTGTTTATTCTTTCCCTTTAGGATTTGAGGATAATATTTTTAATGGCATGATTTTCATTGCAGCTAAGGATACAGCGAAAGCTACAATAATAACAATCGAAGCTTTCGACAACAGCTTCGAAACTTACAAAGCATCTTTTGACGAAATCATTGCTTCCATTAAGCTTGCAAAGGCTCCTGAAGTTAAAGCTCCTGAAGTAATCACTATCACTGAAGAGGCACCTCCACCTTCTCAAACTCTTGATATGAGAACCGGTGATGGATTTATTATTGGAGTACCCGATAACTTTAAAGCAGAAAACATCGGCAAAGCATCAAATGCTTTACGTGCATGGAGCTTTTTGGGTGCTAGACGTGGCGACAGTTTTATTAAAATTGAGACTTTCGATGCCTCTAAACAAAAAGACTTAAAGAAAATTGTTGATGAAAATAGAGCCAGTTTCCAAAATGCAAGCCCCAGACAAACAACTCTTGGCGGACAGTCAGCTTATGTTCTTGATTATAAACCAGCGGCATCTGTAAAGGGTAGAGTATGGTTTGCTATGAAAGGAGATAAAATGTTTAGAATTACTCTTAATTGGTTTACCGGCGAAGAGAAAGACTTTTTGCCTGTGTTCGAAAAATCAGTTGCTTCATTTAAATTCCAATAGTAAGATTTGAATTTTATAAAAAAGCCCGAACAATAAATCGGGCTTTTTTCATTTTCAACTATTTAGTCTTTGCCGTAGATATCTGTTTCTTGCAAGCAATTGCATATCTGAGTCAACATCGTGTTCGTCAATTATCTCCTGGCCAATCAATGTTTCAATGATATCTTCCATAGTTATAATGCCGGCTGTTCCTCCAAACTCATCAATTACTAAAGATATTTGCTCTTTCTGTTCGAGCATTTTATCAAATAATGAGTTTATTTCAGAATCCTCATGAGTAACGAGAAGATTCCTTTTGCAATTCTTTAACAACTCACTATGTTGATTTTCTCTTAATTTTTTGAGAATGTCATTTTTATGGACATAACCTGTGATGTCGTCTAATGATGCGTCAAATACCGGTACTCTGGTAAATGAATTCACGTTATTGTAATTTAGGAACTCATCTATCGTAATATTTTGAGATGCTGAAAAAATTACATTTCTGGGTGTCATTACCTTTTTTACACTTACTTTACTGAAATTCAATATATTTTTGATAATTAAGTATTCTCTTTCGGTAATTACATTGTCTGATTTTGCTATTTCAGAAAAAGCTAGTATCTCATTTCTGTTGATTTTATTTTTATTATCCTTCGACACAAATAATCTTGTAATGAATTCAGACAGATAAACAAACGGGTAAGTGAGATAAATAAATGCCCTTATAGAATACATTGCTAAAGGTATTAAATTTTTCCAATAATATGCACCTATAGATTTCGGAATAATTTCTGTTAAAATCAATATCAGTATAGTCAATACTGCTGATACAATCGCTAAATATGCATCTCCCCAAATCTTTACAGCTTCGGCACCGACACCTGCAGCGCCTATTGTATGAGCAATTGTGTTAAGTGTCAGTATTGCTGATAGCGGTTTCTCAACATTGGTCTTCAATTTGTATAATATTTTGCCATATCCGCTTTTTTTATTGATCGTTTCTACGTATGATGGTGGAATACTTAGCAATATGGATTCAAAAAGCGAACACAAAAAGGATACTACCAATGCTAAAATTAAGTAGAATAAAAGCATTCCTATCATGACTTACCGCTCTTTTTGATTAATTTGATTCATCTAAAATTATAATCCTAAGTTTTTCATAATAAATTTCCATTCCAATTCAGAATCATCAATTTGATGTTTTGTTGATTTACCTGAGCCATGTCCGGAATCAAAGTCAACATATAAGAAAATTGGATTTTTTTGTGAAGGTAAATTTTGTAAGGCAGCAGCAAATTTCTTCGCATGTAATGGGTCAACTCTAGTATCATTTTCACCTGCTTTAATAAGCATAGTAGGGTAGTTGAAGCCAGTTCTAATATTATGCAGCGGAGAGTATTTAATAATATTATTGAAATCATTTATATCATCAGGATTGCCATATTCGGGTATCCAGTATCTAGCTATCAAAAATTTATGATACCTGGCCATATCCAATAATGGAACAGCACAAACTGCTGCTTTGAATAAATCAGGTCGCTGGGTTACGACAGCACCTATCAACAAGCCTCCATTACTACCTCCTCTGATAGCTAATTTTTCGGAGTTTGTATATTTTGAATTAATTAGATACTCAGCTGCTGCTATAAAATCATCAAATGTGTTTTGCTTTTTGAATAACATACCGTCCTGATGCCATTTTTCACCATATTCAGCACCACCCCTCAGACAAGCTATTGCATATACACCACCCCGATTAATAAAAGAAGCTGTATTTCCAATAAATGATGGTTCCATGCTAATATTGAACCCTCCATACCCGTACAGCAAGGTTGGATTATTCCCATCTAACTTGATGTCTTTTCGATAAATCAGAAATAATGGAATTTTAGTACCATCTTTTGATTCAAAAAAATCTAATTTTGAAGTCATATTATCAGTATTAACTTTTTGAATATCCTGATACACAAATTCCCACTTCAATGATTTGCCGTCTAATTTATACAATTTAGAAGTTGAGGTAAAAGTTGACAAAGAAACATATACACTGTTAGTCTCTTTATGATAACTTAGTCCAGAAATATTACCCAATTCAGGAAGCAAAATTTCTTTTTTGTTATTGCCCTCTAAATCATAGGCACTAAGTCTCGAAAGTACATTTTCTTTGTCTTGGACAAGAATGTAACTATCCGTGACTACATAGTTAGATATTACAGCTTCTGATTCAGGAATAACATCTTTCCAATTGCTAAAATCTGGCTTGTCAGTAGTGGTCAGCATTATTCTGTAATTAGGGGCATTATGATTTGTAAAGATATACATTCTATTATTATTGACCATGGGAGTAGCTTTAAAGCTACTTCTTTTATAAATTTCAACAGGTTTTTCAAATGTACCCGGTTTTCTTATTTTTAGACTATTTGACCAAAAATCACCTTCTGATATAAATGTAAATGTTCCGCAATCAGTATCCCAAATATTTGCAAAGTTCTTTGCATCATCCGGAGATAAAACAAATATATCTTCGTTTCTACTGCTACCTATTTTATGTAAATAAGTTTTGATAGGCTCTTGCTTCTCAATCATATCCTTTGTTCTTACAGTGATATAAGCAAAATTTTCGTCGTAAGCCCAGCTGAAAGAGTTAAGATTAGAAATTGGGTTGCCGGATATTTTACCGTTTTTTGTGTCAACAATATAATAGGTTGAGATTTCATTCCCTTTGAACTGTATCCCAATTGCTGCTTTATTACCATCTCTGGTCATTGCAATGCCTGTAATTGCTGAATTCCCGGTATTGTCAAATACTAAAGGATCAAATATCAGTATTTCTTTGCCATTTATTTTTGTAAAAAGCTTTGATTGTGAATCACCCTTTTTTTTGATATAAAAAAACTCTCTGTTTGCTTTGTAAAATGGAGCTGAACGATAGTCTTTATCAATATTTGATTCCAATTCTTCTCTAAGACCTTGAATTGAAGGATATTTGTTCCTTAAAAAATCAACTGTATATTCGTGCTGCTTTTTAGACCACTCAATTGTTTCCGGTAAAGTCTTATCTTCGAGCCATCTGTAATAATCAGTAATAATAAATCCATGATAATTCTCAGTTACCGGTATCATTTTTGCTTTGGGTTGCACCATTTCCTGAGAGTTTATTTCATTATTAAACATAAAAAGACCTAAAAAAACAAATGCATACAAAAGTGAAATTTGTTTTAATTCACTGTAATAAGAAAACATTCTAAAATTCCTAAATAATTATTCAATGACTGTAATTTTTTCAACAGTGTTATGATACTCCGATCTGAAGTTAACCATATAAACACCTTGTGCTAAACCAATATTTTTGAGGTTAAAATTTATGTTGTGATTACCCGAATCCAAAAGGCCTTTGAATATCTGTGCTATAATTCTTCCATTAAGATCAACAAGTTCAATTGTTGTTCTAGAAGCTTTATTGCCCGAAATATTTAAGCTCAAGTTTGCTCTGACAGGATTTGGTGTAATCTTTAGAGAAAATGGTATTAATTCTGTATTTTTTGTAGAAGATACAATTGCACTTGCAACTTCCCCTCTGCTAATGTTGTAGAAATTCAGAGCATTATTGTTTTCTTCCATTACTGTTCGAACCATATAATAAACGTTTCCGTCGAATCGGTAAAATTCATCACCTGTCAATTCATCAGAAAATTCAAAATACTTAATAGGTTCTGCGTTTACTTTTTTGTACATGCCAAATTCAGATGTTGACCTATAAACGTTGAAATGATGCGCTTTTTCTGTTACAGGTCTTTTCCATCTAATCATTGCTGAAACTTTATTATCACTTCCGGTTGTCGTAGAAACGCTTACATCTGAAGGCGAAGGAACAGCTGTTGGATTAAGTTTTAAAGTAGGGTCTCCCATCAAAGCAGTATGCATATATTTCATCCCTATAGCGTAAATTACACCATTCGGATACTGTGAAGTATAAACGATGTTCGGCTTGTAATGGTCAATGTTATTATGAGACAATCTTGCTGAATAGCCAACTGGATAACCCAGTGCCAAATGGTGCAAGTACCAATGTGGTCTGGCAGCCCAAAAACTAATTAGCGCATAAGGATCGGATGCTAATGGTGCCCTCAAGAAATTATTATCTATATCCCAGTCACCAAAATAGGACCCAAAAAGAATAGTAAAAACTGACTTAACTTGTTTTGTGGCAAAATCATTTGTGTTGCCTATTCCACCTGCACTTGTATATGAACCTCCACCACAACCATAAGAAAACAGATTCCCTTCTGTAGCTAAAGTAGTGAACCAATCAGCTTTACGAACATTATTCGGATTTGTCAAGACTCCAAAATTTCTCCAACCTGACGACGCAAATCCCTCAATATAACTTGAAGCAGAAAAATTGTCATCAATTATTCCTGAATTATTATACTCGAATTCACCGTTACGATAAGCATGGTTTTTGTTTAAATATTTTTTTAATAAGTCTGTTTCTGGGTCATCCAGCCCATTGTGAAACTGTTTCATTCCATACAAATCAACTCTACCAACATATAGTTTTACGTCGTGACCACTAATGCTGTTCTGGTCAAATTTGCCGTCTCCAGGAATATTTTTGTTAACAGCACGAGTGGCAACCGAGGAATTTACGGAAATATCTGTCCAATAGAAATCTGGAGCGGTATATCCGTAATACATATCAGCGGGCCATGCTCCCTGGTGGTCCGGGTGTCCGTCAGGATTCATATTACCTGAATAAGGAACAGCAACTCTACCAAGAATAAATACAGCTTTAAGATTGGTCTGATCTTTGGTGAATTCATCCATAATTACTTTTTTGATTTGAGCAACTGCATCTTTATTAAATTGTTCATTTCTCTCAACATAATATTCTATTATTCCCCATCCTTCTGATCGTAGGTCGTTTTTCAATCTCAAGATTTCTGAAGATAGTTTTTCTTTCTGAGTAGAGTCAATCAGCAAAAGAACTTTGCCTGGATTATCATATTCAGGTATCTGAATTCCGGTTGCAATATAACCAAATCCCCAAAAGTTAAATGGATTGTTGTTGGAACTTCCATAACTGTAAGCTTGTACTTCGTATTCATAAACAACTCCAACTTCGATATTAGAATCAGTAAACTCAAAAGTATTACTGTCCAGTGTTGCAAGTGCTCCACCAGCCCATACTTTATCATCAATTTTCTTTTTAAAAATTCTATACTGGGTAGCGAGCTCATTCTTTTGCCATTTTAACTTAATCTGAGCAGGTGATTTTGAAATTTCTGCACTTAACAAAACAGCATAATCCCTTGAATCAATGTTTCGAGGTTGAGCATTTAAACTCAATGCAAATAAAAATATTATCAATGATGAAGTAATCTTGGTAATCATGTTGATACCTAATTTGAAAATTAATAATCTATAAAAGACAAAATTACAAAAAAAAATACTAGTCGCAAAAAAAAGAAATGTAATTACTATTATATCATTTCCAAGTCTTGATAAAATTTAATAAAATTTAGTGAACGAGATAAATTTCGTGCAGCTCTTAAATACTCTGCTGATTTACCGGGCGATGAATCTTTTGTTATAAAACCGATATTTGCAAGTGTTAATAATCTTAATTCATTTGGCATTCTGGTTGCAATTTCTACTGCTTTATCCAGGAATGAATATGCTAAAGTGAGATTCCCTTCATTAAAATGATAAAACGAAATAGAGTTGTATATTAAACATTTGTGTTGTTCATCTACATCACTAATAAGATTGTCCTTCATCTCTAAGTATAATTCATTGGCAGACTTTATATCTCCAATATTAGAGAAAATATTGAGCTGAAGTGTTTTTATCTGACTTATCTCATTAGGGGTAAGGTGGAAATCACCGTCGTTCATAACTGATTCAATTGCATTCAGGGCAGCATCAAAATTACCTTTGATAATTTCGTTCTGAATAAATTTTCTATAATTCAAAAATTCTTTTATTTGAAGTATATGTGAGTCGCTGGTTGCACTTACATCAGAATTTTCTAACATTTTTGATGTATTTGCATAATTTAATAATTCTACAAATTCAGGACTTTCCTTCTCAACTAAAACTGATGTATTATGAGTGGTTAGAGATTTGAATTTGTCGTAAACATTTTGAATTACATCATTATTTCCGTATTTGCTGGCATATTGTGCAGTTTGTAAAAGCATATCCCTTGCAGTTTCATCATCTCCGGATTCAGCGCTGTGTGCTGCCAAATAAGGTGCAAGTTCTAAACGGGCATTTTCGCTTTCAGCTTGTTCGTACTTCTCTTTGAGCAAATTTGCAATTTGCGCATGCAGAGCTGTATATTCTTCGAATTCTAAAGAGTTTTCAAAAAATGCATGATAAAATTGCTGAGTAAATTTATAAACAGTCGTTTTGATACCATACCTGTTCATAGCTCCCATACTTTTGATGATTCCTGTTTTAGACTGAAGTTGCTTTAACTTTTTGATACAAGTCAAAATGTCGGTATTCATTAATTGTGAGATGATAACTGCCGTGAACTCTCTGCCTTCGGCGCTACAAATTGATAAGATATTTTTTTCTTCATCATTTAGTATATCAAGATGTTGTGCGAATACAGATTGAACACTTGATGGAAGAAAGTCATTACCTTTGAAATTTGTCAATAATTGTCCGTCTGGACCAAATGGTGAGAACTTCTCGAAATAACTCAAAAATTCTACAGCAACACCGGGTACACCGAGTGATTTTTCAAAAATCCAATCCTCGAATTCAACATTTTTTTTGTAATTATCAAAAAACATTCTTGCAAGCTCTGAAATTTGCTCATGAGTGAATGTTTCGAGCTCTATATGCTTTACATTATTTGATTGTGTGTGTTTGAATAAGAAGGTACTTAAAGGAAGTGATTGTGATTCTGTTAAGCTCTTTTTGTAACATGCAATTATCAATAATGGAATATCATTAATTGATTCAGCCAAATAAGTCAGCAATTCAATAGACTGGGAATCAGCCCAATGCATATCATCCATCAGAAGAACGATTGGTGTTTTTGAAGCAAATGACTGCAGTGTAGAGAAATAATCAAGAGTAATACTGTTAGTTGTTTTACTCTTTTCAATATTCTTTTCTTTTTTGAATTCACGCCAGTCCTTACCTATTTCCTTCACGGCATAGAAAACAGAATCTATAAGTGGTATTGAAGCTAATACCGTGAGTCCGATATTCTTGGCAAAGCGCTTTTCTGGGCTTACTTCATCATCATTAAGCATACTCTCAATAGCTTTAGAAAAAGGGAATAGAGGCTGTAAATTCCCGAGATTAAACTTTCCAATCGGCGATTGAGCTTCACTGTAAACAGCCCTACGATTATTGCTTGAATTAAATTTCGTAAAATAGTAATTCAGAGCATAACTTTTGCCGAATCCTGATTCGCCGCTAACAAGTACTATACTACCTTTTGACTGACTAAGAAGCTTATTGGATTCTTCAATTACTGTATCAAGATGCTTACTTGTAATATAATTTTTAGATGCATTGGCCATTAATATGCTCCATTTTTCAAATACTCGTCAACGTAAATGTGATACAAATTATTATTATCATAACAGGCTATTGTGGGACTATTTATCCAATCACCGATGTTTAGATAAACTCCGTTATTATAAGTTTGTATACCAACTTTATGACGATGCCCCATAATTACATAATCATAACCTTCGTCGATTTTCATTTTTGCAAAATCAAACATTGCATCCCCTTCTGCAAAATGCTTTTTATCAGTGTATTTTCTACTTTTCTTTGAGCTGCCTGATGCTATGCCTATTCCAAAATTGGGATGAAATTTTAAATAAAGCCATAGAGAAAATCTATTTCTCAATACTTTTTTTAAAGCTAAATATCCGATGTCCCTTTTGTCTTTGCCATCACCATGAGTAATATAAAATTTTCGGTTATTATGATCTCTGACTATGTCCTCGCAAAACACTTTGATTTTTATTTCATTTTCAAAAAATCCATTATGCCCAAAATCATGATTTCCCATTAGATACTCAATATCACAAATATTTGACTTAATATGTTGCAATTTTGCCAAAGTACGGTAAAAATATTTGGGTATAACTTGTTTGTAGTCAAACCAATAATCAAATATATCTCCAACCAGGTAAATCTTCTCTGCATCAAGAGAAATTTTGTCCAGCAATAGAAGAAGTTTGTTTTCTCTAGTAATATCTTTATCTCGCTCAAATATTCCAAGATGAACATCGGAAATAAAATAAATCATTAAGCAAAACCGATAATTAAAAATATTATTTTTCTAAATTGAAAATTTTCCAATTTTAAATATATTCAAATTAAGTAAATATAAGTAAAAAATGTTAAAATTTATTGATTTTCTTAAAAAAAGAACAAAGTCTGAATTGCCCGGATTGAATTCTCATCTCAAAATGGCTCCCAAGAGATTCCAGAGAAGTTTTAGGAATCTGGCACCATCAGATAATGCAAAAGAAAGCGCAGTGTTGATATTGCTTTGTGAAGTTGATAATATGATTCATGTTGTTTTGACTTTGAGAAGCGAAACACTTAACAAACATGGTGGACAAATTAGTTTCCCAGGTGGAAGAATTGAAGTAGACGAAAGCCCCGTTGATGCAGCATTAAGAGAGACAAACGAAGAAATTGGAATAGATGTTAATGATATTGAGATAATTTGTAAAATCAGCGACTTGTACGTTCCACCGTCAAATAGCCTGATTCATCCATTTGTGGGCAAGCTAAAATGTATGCCGAAATTCGATATTAATGCAGATGAGGTTGAAGAGTGCTTTGTATTTCCGATCGATTATTTTGTTGATGAATCAAATTTAAGGGCGAAGAGCGAAATCTTAGAGGGGTATGAAGTAGAACTTCCTTATTGGGATGTTAAGAGCAAAAATGTGCTTTGGGGCGCTACCTCAATGATTTTAGCTGAACTCCTTGATTTATATAGAGAATATTTAAATGAGTCAGGAAATTAAAATAGAGCATCAGCTTTGTTCCGGGAGATGTTGAAATGCCGGTACGAATTTTCTGTGGCAATTCGTCCTCGAGCTGTTCTTTGAATAAATCCCTGCTGCAACAAGAAAGGTTCGTAAACTTCTTCGATTGTACCGGAATCTTCTCCCATAGATGCTGCTATTGTAGATAATCCTACGGGCCCTCCATCGAATTTTTCAATAATTGTAAGCAGAATCCTTTTATCCATATCATCGAGACCAAACTCATCTACTTCTAATGATTCTAGTGCATAATTCGCTATTTCACGGTCAATTATACCATTGCCCTTAACTTGCGCAAAATCTCTTGTTCGCCTGAGTAGTCTGTTTGCAATCCTTGGTGTACCACGCGAACGAGAAGCAATAATATAAGCTGCATCTTCTTCAATGCTTACATTTAGTATTCCTGCTGAACGTAAAACTACAAGTAACAAGTCTTCCGAATTATAATAATCTAATCTAGAAATCACCCCAAATCGGCTAAGTAAAGGTGCTGTTATCAATCCAGCCCTTGTAGTTGCTCCCACAAGAGTAAATTTTGGTATAGTGATCTGTATCGAACGGGCGGAGGGACCGGAATCTATCATTATATCGAGAGTAAAATCCTCCATTGCTGAATAAAGGTACTCTTCGACTACGTTGTTTAGTCTGTGAATTTCATCAATAAATAATACATCACCTTCCTGTAGATTAGTAAGTAAACCGGCTAAATCTCCGGGCTTTTCGAGTACAGGACCTGAAGTGATTTTCAAGTTGGCTCCCATTTCTCTTGAAATTATGTGGCTTAGAGTGGTTTTGCCCAAACCCGGCGGACCAGTAAGAAGTACATGGTCTAATGGTTCACCTCTTTTTACTGCTGCTTGTATAAATATTTTCAAATTATCAACAATTTTTCTTTGACCGACAAATTCTTCGAAAACCAATGGTCTGAGCGAAATTTCCAATTCATCGGATTTATTAACAGTTGATTCAGTTATTTCAGATTTTCTTGACATTAAATCTTTATTATGTGTGAAAATTTACACAATGTACAATTAATGACACAAAGTACATGAAGTAAATATAAAAACATGTTTATTATTGTTGCATAGTTGTAAAAATAGTAAATTTATTTTTTATTAGTGATATTTAATTACTATATTTAAATTTGATAAAGTATAGGTTTGTTAATTTAATTCACTTAAAAGGAAAAAATTCAACAAGTTGGTACAATTTAAATATTTTTTTGAACAAAAATATTGATTTGGTAAGTTAAACGCAATAATTTATCAACAATATTGTTATTTTGTTGGTAAAATTTATTAATTTTGTAAGATTAGAATGATACTATTTTGGAATAATTTTTGATTACTCCTTTTAGATAGTTCTAAGTGTTTGTTTTAATTGAAATTGTATCAATTGCAATTTTACAAAATGAAAACTCCGGAACCAATTTTATTTGCTTTCGGATTATGAAAAAGAAATTTATATTAAATAATTAGTTTTATTAAATTGGAGGTTTGTAGTGAGAACAAACAGATTACTAAAGAGTTTACTTATTCTGGGAGTAGTTCTGCTATCGTTTACAGGCATGTATGCTCAATCGATTGTCAGTTCTATCATCAGAGAAGATGCTGAATTCTGGACACCGTTGGTAAATCCTACTGCATCGCAATCCGGAAATGACTTCCGTCTTGCAATTCCCATGCAGTTCTCGTTTACTTATGACAATCAGAATGTATCAAATATTTATGCTTACGAAAATGGATTTATATCTATCAACAGTGATAGAAATCCTGCTGCTGAGTTTATACCCGGATTCCCTAATACTACCAATATTATTTCTTGGTACAGAAGAGACTTATTTACTACGGGTAGTCTCTCGTATAAATTCGAAGGTACAGCACCATTCCGCGTACTTACAGTTCAGCACTTAGGTGCCAGACTATTAAATGACTTTAGCGGGAATACTTTCGATGCACAGATAAAGTTCTATGAAACTACTAATGAAATAAAGATTATTTACAATACTGTAAATGGTTTTGGTTTCTCAGAGCTTGATGGTTATTTATATTTCATAGGTTCGTCAACTACAAGCTATATTAATATTAAGCCAAATGCTCCTACTGTAGCATCTACTTTCTATTATGGAAATACAAATCCAAATGCTCAACCTACTCTAACTGAAAATGTTAAAAAGTATTTCTATAGAGGACGTTCATTTACTCTTACATCAACTCCTAAGTTATCAGGCTTAAATCCACCAAATAATGCTGTTTTGTCATCAGGCCAGGTTTATTCCGGTGACAATCGCCCATTCGTAAGAGTAAGCCGCGCTCCGGGTAATAAAGATATCGTTATTAGATACACAATAACCGGACCGCTAAATACTTCACAAAGCAGTGTAATCTATACTGCAATTGATGCTCCTGACTTAGGTGCAACTGATAGAGTAAATCCTTCTCCACAACCTCAGGGAACAGGTATCAGAGTATTGATGCCTCATGCTAAAGGTGTGGCAGGAAGATTGGCTGATGGCGCTCTCGATCTTACTAATGCTTTAAGTGGTGAGTATAGAGTAGATGCTTATTTAGAATATTTGGACGGTACTCCGTATTCTCATTATGCTACTTCTAGATTTACTGTTGCATTCCCTGCTGACCTTGCAATTCTTGATATCCAGGAGCCAATTTATAATCCCGGTTCTATTTATCAATTCTCTGGACCTGGTGTGCCAATTAAGTTTTTGGTAAAAAATCAAGGTGCAGATCAGGTTACTCATGTTATTGCCAAGGCAAAAGTTTATAAAGAAAACGGTACTTTCGAAGGTGAATTAAACAGAGAATTTGATTTGACTGATTCACCTATGTTATTTAATGAAACAAGAGAATTAACTTTCCCTGATCTATTCAAAACTTCTTCTGTTGGTATTTTTTATGTTGAAGTTGAAGTAAGCTTGAGAAATCTATTAGCTGATAAATTAGTCATTAATAACAAGTTCCCGAGAGAAGGAGACCCCAAGAAGTTTTTTGAAGTTGCATATCAAGTAGAAGCGCAAGCTTTGGGATTATCTTCTGCAGGTCCTTATTACAACAATCGGCCTGTGAGATTATCAGCTAGATTCAGAAACAATGGTGTTTCGGACATCTCTAATACATTTGCTAGAATGCAAATCTTCTATCAGGGTAATCTAGTTTATAATGAAATGCAAGCGTTGAAAGACCTACCTGCAGGTTTGGTTCGTGAAGTAGATTTAGTATGGACTATTCCTTTCATTCCAAGGGGTACAAGTGGTTACCAGGTTACTATCGAAGTTTTTGCTGATAATGATGAAGTACCAGCAAATAATAAAGTAACAACTAACCTTAATGTATCACCAGGTATGAGTGGTACTTATTCTATTTCGAAAGTTGCCGGTGCCTTTACCACAATCGGTGATGCAGTAACTGCATTATACGAAAGAGGGGTAGAAGCTCCTGTAACATTCTTACTCAAAGATGAAATTTACGTTGAAGGTAGCCCTACATTAGGTTCTCCTGCTTTGGATTTCAGTTCATCAATTATCGGACTTGACAATCCAAACAATACAGTAACATTTACTATAGATCCACAGTTTGCAACAAGAAATACAGTTCAGATTTATCTTTACAGTATGACTGGTATTGGTGTTCATTTCGGACAGTCAAGCTTCCCTTCAAATAATAAAGCTCCTGTTTTGAATGTTACATCCGATTTAGTCAAAAATTATGCAAATGCTCCTAAGAACATCATATTTGATGGTGGTCCTAAAAAATCACTTAAATTTACTATCGGTACATCTAACCCGTTCCGTGCCGTATTTTATTTAGGCAATGGTGCATCAAACATTCAAATCAAAAACTTGCTTATTGAAGATGGTATTTTGCAGGCAGTTTCTAATAACTGCAGATTACCTCTTGTAACTTTCAATGCAACATTGAATAGATTTGAATATGACAACGACAACAACTTTGAAGGAACTTATTCAGCAGGTGTGGTTGTACGCAATCGTCCTCCTGTTAATCCTAACTTAGGTGTAAATAACTTTAATCTAGATACTTTAGTTAATGCCAATAACATCATCTCTGGCAATGAAATTCAAAAATTTAACTATGGTATCGTTACTTTGGGTATTGGTCAGTTATTAAAATTTGGTCCTCAAATTTATACTAAATATTATAACACTAATAACCATTACAACGACAACTTGCTTTACAACTTAGCAAACTCAGGTATTTTCCTTGGTTACGAAAAGAATTCTGAAGTATTCAGAAACAGAATTTATAATATCCAAGGTGGTTGCGGATTCTATATCGCTGGTATTGCAGCCGGTGGTGAAGCAAGAGGAAGTAAGTTCGCTTACAATAACATTGGACTGAAAATATCATCTAACGAAATTTCAAATGTTAAAGGTAATGCTGATTTGTTTGGTATCAGTATCGAACAAGGAAGAAACGATTACTTCAATCTTGAAGATGCTTTCTCATTCCCTGACGAGCCGGAAGGTATGAAAATCATTAACAACATTATCTGGGGATTCGAAAATACTAATCCTGCTAATAATGTTACAGCAATTATGCTTGCTACAGAAAGATTGAACAAAGTGTATGACTATGCAAACATGCTGTTCCCTCCTAAGTTTACAAATTATTTCTCAAGAAATGATCTTGTAACCAATAATACTATTATTTTAGGAGATGATGGTGCTAATAATACTGGTGCAGTAATTGGTATTTCATTATTCAATACTATGGGTGCAAGAGTTTATAACAACGCAATTGACATCAAAGACCCTCAAATCAGTGTAAACAGTCCTGTGGTTACTTCAGTGATGTATTATGGTTTACATCCAAACAAAGGTGCTTTGGAATCAAACAGAAATGCTTATTACCTTGAAATACCTAACTCATCAATTTTCAGATTTATCGAAACTGACTCACAAGGTAGAATTCTTGAATTTGGTCATAAAACTGAATTTGCTACTTTAAGACAATGGCAGAACTGGACCGGTCAGGACTGGAATTCTGTTTATGGTGACTTCTATCAGGATCATGCATTCTTTGGTTTCCCTCCATTTACACTCAGAATCAAGAATAGCCCATATCCTTTAGGATCTATCCTAAATAACCGTGGTGCTAAATTAGAAGATAATGATGTTGATATTGACGGTAAAATGCGTGGGGAAGCAGGTGAGAAATTTGATATTGGTGCAATTGAATTCAGAGGTAGAACCAATGGACGTGATGGCGAAGCTGTAGCTTTCTTAACTCCTGGAGCTTACAAAGCAACTCCGCCTTTGGCATTTAGTGAATCAGAATACATTATGACAACTGCTCCTGTAGCTGTAAAAACTATCGTTCGCAACAATGGACAGCTTCCGATAGCTAACCAAAGTGCAACTCTTAGAATTTATCGTCAGCAACCAAATGGCTCATTTGTTCAGGAAGGTGCTTCAATCGTTGTGCCAATGGATGATATCTTCTACAGCGAGGATTACACTGTTGACTTTATGACTGCTGATGGTATCAACAGCCCTCCAAATAACTATGAATTCTTCCCAAGAACTTATGGTGAATTGAGAAATCAGGGTTATGTTATACCTGATCAATTCAAAACTATGGAAGCAAATGTTACTCCTTTATACAGATTGGAAGTATCATTACCTGCTGATGAAAAGAATGCAAATAATACAATTACTAAAGACATCAGATTCTACATTCGTAAGAGTCCTGTAAGATTACTTGTATCAGCTGAAAATATCAAAACTTCTGCTATCGAAAGTACAGATGCTCTTGATATTATCGCCGGAAACCTAAACTTAGACAGTTTGAAAGCATCATTCTACAGATTGGGTTGGTATATTAATCTTGATTTGGAGGATCCACGTATCGACATCGACATTTTCGACAGACGTAAATGGGAGCCAAGATCTATTAATTATCCTATGTACCGTTCTCTTCTTTGGGTTGATGGTCATGATGTAGATGCATTAAACAATCCTAAGAGACTTACAAGATATGATAGAGATCAAATCACTAATTTCTTAGAGTCAGGTACCTTTGCAAACAAGAAAAACTTATTCGTATCGAGTCAGGAAATTGTTCGTAATGAATCAGTTAACTTTGCTGACTGGATAAAGGATAATTTATCGGCGAAACTTGGAACTCCTAACAACCCTATGGGTGTTGATGGTAACTATAATGGTAATTTCTTAACAGGTGTAATCATTGGACGTGATAATGAATTTATGGTACGTTCTACTGATTTCTTCGGTGATGATGTTCCACGTGTTGGTTTAAATTTCATTGACAACCCAGGTAAAGGTATTACAAGAATCGGCATGCTATACAAATCACATATCAATGATATTCCTGATGGCTACAAAGTTCCAGATGCTCAAAGAATTGGTGTACTTGCTACTACATACACTAGATACAATACAATTCTTGCAGGTGTTGACTGGAGACATTTAGCTAATCTTGACAATTTCTTACGTGCTAATATGGACTTCTTAGAGTATAACGAGGGTAATATAGTCCCTGTTGAATTACTTAACTTTGACGCTAAGCAAGTTGGTAGCAGAGTTGATATCAACTGGACAACTGCTAGTGAAATCAATACATCTAAGTTCGTTGTAGAAAGAAGCTTGAACAATGAAACCGGAAAGAATTTTGTTGCAATTGAAGAATTACCTGCAGCCGGTAATAGTAATATTACTAATTACTATGGTCCTGTAGTTGACAACAAGGTTCAGTTTGGTAACTCATACATCTATCGTCTCAAAATGATCGATAGAAATGGTGATTTCGAATACAGCGATGAGAAAATTGTTACTCTAAGCGGAATTAATGGTAATGTCAATCTTGAAGATGCTATGCCAAATCCAGCAAACGACATAACAGTTGTTGAGTTTACTTTAGACACTGATATGGATGTAAATGTTGCTATATTCGACATTAATGGTAAGAATATTCATAACATAACTAAAGGTAAATTAAACAAAGGTACACACAGATTTAATGTAAATCTTAATACTATACCTTCAGGCTCATATTCTGTTATTCTTAATTCCGGTGAAATTATTCAATCTACAAAATTAAATGTAGTAAAATAATTTCGGATTTAATTACTCTAAAGGGTTGCTCATTTATTTGGGCAACCCTTTTTTTTTAATAAGGTAAAAAGCATCTGATGTTACTTATTATTGACAATAATGATTCATTTACTTACAATCTTGTTCAAATGTTTGAAGAGATAGGTGTAAAATATGAGGTGGTATCTACAGATTTATTAAGTGTAGAAAGTGTTTCTGATTATTCTGCAATAGTTATTTCTCCTGGACCTGACTTACCAAAGCAATATACTAATACAATAGAAACTATTAGGGTTTACCATGATAAAATGCCAATTCTAGGAGTTTGCCTTGGTCACCAGGCGATTGCAGAATTCTTTGGTGGAGAATTATATAGAATTTCGCAGGTTCGCCATGGTATATCGAGCTTATTGTATGAAGTAGATTCAGAATCTTTACTTTACAAAGATATGAAATCACCAATATACGTAGGAAGGTATCATTCATGGGCTGTAAAAGAATTACCTGAATGTTTGAAAGTAACATCAATAACTGATGAAAGAACCATCATGTCATTTGAGCATAAGAATCTCAGGATTGCAGGCGTGCAATATCATCCTGAGTCAATTATTACAAATAAAGGATATGAGATTCTTCGGAACTGGTCAATTGCCGCGGGCCTTATCTAAGAATCGCATTGAAATAAATTTCATACTATCATTTACTGCTCTAAACAAATCAGCAAATTTTAAATCAATGATATCAGTTTTTTTAACGTAGTAAAATGACATTACAGCAAAAGCAAGATAGAAGGAAACGTATCCCAATGGCATCAATTTACTTATTCCACTTATACCGATAACTACGAATGAGATAATAAAGAAAATGAAAGATTTAATTACAATCTTCAAAAGATCTGCATACTTCTCCGAGGCTGTGATAACAAAATATAACAAATTAAATGGTAAGAATAAACCTGCCAATAAGATTAAATTAAAATAGCCTACTGCATCTAAAAAATTTGATTTCATTAACCTGGATATCAATAACTCACCAAAGCCTGAAACAAGTACAATAGAAACAAACATAAATCCCAATAGGGTAAATGATAAAGCTTTTGATACCATAGAGTAGAGGGCTTCCTTATCCTTGTTGAAAACAGCTCTTACAGCGGCAGGATATAATAATCCATTTACTCCATGCATACCTTCTTCAAAAAACTTAAAAAGACTTTTTGCCGCTGCATAGAGCCCTATTTGCTCAAGAGGAAAAAATATTTTAAGTATTACTATATCAAGATACTTTGGAATTGTATTTATTGCGTTAGTCATTGTAAATGGCATACTGAAACTATTTATTTTCCTAAATGAAATATCACCCTTAAGTGAAAATTTCAATTGCTTCAATGATAAAAATATTGCGGACAATGAGCTTGCAGCTGCACCCTGAAGGTAAATATTCACCGCATACTCTAATGTCATATCAAGCCCAGAAAGCTTTGCTTCCAGAATTCGAAATGACATCACACCTAAAAAGAAGAAGTCCATAATAAAAATCTTTCTCATTGAATGATCCCTAAGCATCAATTTAGAGGTATATGTTCTTGGAACCATCAATAATGACAATATCGGTAAGAAATCAATTATTCCTTCTAATCTGGGTTCATTTAAGAGTATAGCTGTAAAATCAGAAAACGAATAAATTAAAAATGACAATCCTCCTACAATTGATATATGTAAAATTAGTGAATAAAGATTTACTCTTTCCCTGTTATTTATATCAAATCCAAATTGAATTATTGACTGTAGTGCGTACGAATCGCTAATTACGAATATCCATGTATTCATAGCAATCAGCATGTTAAAAAGAGCCAGGTCAGACACCTTTAACATGGAAATTTGTATTAGAAAAACAAAACCATATACAACAAAAATTAACTTGTCTGCTACAGTCCAGGATATCTTTGATAAATGATATTGAATTTTCATAATTTATTCTGAAGATTTGACTACATCAATTGCTTTATCGATATCTACTTTCCACAATAGTAATAACCCAATTATAAAGAAAATACCTAATGAGGCTATTGCAATTCTATAGGAAGAGGTAAACTGTAAAGAAAGTCCGAAAATTAATGGACCAATCCAACTTGTTCCTCTCTCACTAATTTCATAAAGACTAAAATATTCTGATTCTTTACCAATAGGAATCATTTGTGAATATAATGAACGGCTTAATGCTTGCGTGCCTCCAAGAACCAATCCTATTACAGCACCAAGTATATAAAAACCTGTTATATCTTTAAGAAACATGTAAGCATAAAATACAACCAAAAGCCAAATGAACAGACTTATCATAAGGGATTTTTTTGTTGTTGTTTTAATCGCAATATAGTTAAAAAGTTTTGCTCCGAAAAATGCAACAAATTGAACCATCAAAATTACTGTTGTTAGAGTACCGATATCTAATTTTATTTCCTCTTGTCCAAACTGTGCAGCAAGTACAATAATGGACTGTACGCCATCATTATAAAACAAATATGCCAGAAGGAAAGCTATGGTAAGTGGGTATTTTTTTGATTCTTTTATTGTACTTACAATTTGTCTAAATCCAAATGTCAGAATATTAGTATTATTGGGCAGCTTATTTGTGCTTTTACTTTTTCGAAGGTAAATCAATGGAAACAACGAAAAAATTGCCCACCACAAACCCGCAGATGCCAAAGATATTCTAACTGCATGACCTGTGCTTAGTTTAAATGTTTCGGCTTTCATTACTAAAATAAGATTTAATAGTAATAAAATTCCACCACCCAGATAACCTATAGCAAAACCATTAGAAGATACATTGTCCCTTTCTTCAGGTGTAGATATTTCGCTTAAAAATGCATTATAAAATACCATTGAACTTCCGAATGAAATATTGGCAAGCAAAAGCAGAATACCACCCAGAAGATAATTATTACCTTCCAAAAAGTATAAACACATGGTTGATAGAGCACCGGCATAAGCAAAAAATCCCATCATGAATTTTTTATGTTTTGTATAATCTGCCAATGCACCAAAATAGGGCAGAAGTACAACTTGCAAAATAACTGACAAAGATACGCAATAAGAGAAGAATGAACCACTAAAAACATTTATTCCAAAAATATTTAAGTAGCCATCAACTGCAGCATTCTCCGCAATAGCTGTCAAATATGGTCCCAGAAATACCGTTGTTACTGTTGTCGTGAATGCAGAAACAGCCCAATCATAAATATACCATGCAATCTGCTCTCTTTTACTTGACATAGCTTTATTCCATATAATTGTCAAAATATTCTTTAAGTGCTTTTCCGGTATAAGATATACTCGATTTAATTATTTTTGATGGTGGTCCCTTAGCAATAACCATCCCGCCTTTTTCTCCTGCTTCAGGACCTAAGTCGATGATGTAGTCAGCGGCTGCAATCACATGAATATTGTGTTCTATAATAATTACCGAATGGCCTTTTTCAACTAGTTGATAGAAACATTTAATTAGCTTCGAAATATCGTCAAGATGTAATCCTGTGGTAGGCTCATCAAAAATATATAGGACAGGCTCGTTGAATGAAGAATCCAAGGATGCAGCAAGTTTAATCCTCTGTGACTCACCACCGCTGAGCATGTTTGATGGCTGACCGAGTTGTAAATAACCTAAACCAACATCATTTAGAGTTATTAAACGATTTTTTACTTTTGGAACATCATCAAAAAATTCTAATGCCTGAACTACTGTCATATTTAGAATATCAACTACTGATTTTCCTTTGTATAAAATTTCTCTTGCTTCCTTTTTGTATCTGGTACCTTTGCATGCTTCACATTCTAAAGTAATATCAGGTAAAAACTGCATTTCTACAGTAACACTACCTTCACCTTGACATTCTTCGCACCTTCCTCCAGGCACATTAAAAGAAAAATGACCGGCTCGCCATCCTAATTGTTTTGCTTGAATGGTCGTAGCATAGATATCTCTAATAGTATCAAAGGCTTTAGTATAAGTTGCAGGGGTTGACCTGCTTGATTTTCCTATTGGTGATTGGTCTACAAGCTCTACAAAACTGAATTTTTCATAACCTGAAATATTATCGATTTTTCCGGATACCACAGAATAAGCGCCAATATTCCTTTTCATACCATTATAGATTACATCTTTTACTAAAGTGCTTTTACCCGAACCGGAAACACCTGTAACTACAACCATGCAATCTATAGGGATATCTAAATTATCAATTTTTAAGTTATTTTCTCTAGCCTTATTGATATGGATACATCTTTTATCATTGTACTTTGAATTAGAGGAAGTATGAACTTTTAAACTTCCATTAAGGTACTGACCTGTAATTGATTCTTTAGATTCAATCAATTCTTTGAACGTACCTGCGAAAACGAGATTACCACCTTTATATCCTGCTCCCGGTCCGATATCTGCTATAAAGTCAGCATATTTAATTATATCAGGATCATGCTCAACCACAATAACTGTGTTACCCAGGTTTCGGATTTTATATAAAATTTTCAATAACCTACCGGTATCTCTTGGGTGGAGTCCAATACTTGGCTCATCTAATACATACAATGTGCCTACAAGGGACGAGCCTAAAGCCGTTGATAGTGCAATTCTTTGGGATTCACCACCTGATAGAGTATGAGATAATCTGGATAGTGTGATATACTCCAATCCGATTTCTACCAATAAATTAGTTCGCCATTTAAGCTCATTTAGGATTTGTTCAGCTATTGCAAATTGATTTTCACTTAATACTAACTCGTTGAAAAATTTTGATAATTCCTCTAAAGGCATATTAATAAGTTCCGGGATGTTTTTGTCTCCAATGAAAACCTGTCTTCCTGAGGTACGTATTCTCGAACCATTACAAGCTTTACATTTAGTATATCCGCGGTATCTGCTCATTAATATTCTGTAATGAGTTTTATGTGAACTATCTTCAAGCATATCAAAGAAGCCATTTATACCAATATAAGTGTCTTGATAACCTTTCCAAACAATTTCTTTATGCTCAGTTGGTAAGTCTATATACGGTACTTCAGCGTTAATACCCAAGTGCTCGCAAAGTCTAAGAAGGTCTCTTAAGTATTTCGACATACTATCACCTCTAAATGGATGTATTGCTCCGTTTCTTAAACTTTTAGTCAGGTCTGGTATTACCAAGTTCTCGTCAATTCCTATGGTTTTACCGAAACCCTGACACTTTGGGCAAGCCCCATGTGGATTATTAAATGAGAAAATCTTGGGATCTGGTTCCTCGTAAATAATACTGCAATAAGTGCATTCATAAGTACTTGAATACTTGTAAAATAAATTCTCAGTTGAATCAATAATTATACATTTACCCTGCGAGATCTTGAAAGCTGCTTCGATTGAGTCAGTAATTCTTGTTTCAATCTCATTATCACTTTTTAGAACTAATCTATCAACCAAAACCAACAAATTCTCGGGATTAACATTTAAATCTTTTAAGTTGTCGTTTGTGTCAATGATTTCTAAAGTTTCTGTATTCAAAAGTCTGTAATAACCAGCTTCTCGATACAAATCGACAATTGAGCTAATGTCTCTAATTGAATCCGGGAAAGGAAAAGTAATGAATATTCTACTTCCTTCCTTTAATTTAATTGTTTCTTTAACAGCAATTTGAGGTGAATCCTTAGTTACTTTTCTTCCGCATCCGTGGCAAATAGTTTCTCCAATTCTTCCAAAAAACAATCTAAGGTAGTCGTAGATTTCTGTTGTAGTGCCAACTGTAGATCTTGGATTTCTAGTCTGTACTTGTTGTTCTATAGCAATGGCAGGGGGTATACCTGAAATTGAGTCACATTCCGGTTTATGCATTCTCTCCAAAAATTGCCGTGCATACGATGATAGAGATTCGACAAATCTTCGCTGACCTTCAGCGTAGATTGTATCAAATGCGAGTGTTGACTTTCCCGAACCTGATACTCCGGTAATAACCGTCAATTTATTTCTTGGTATGTCAATATTTACATTCTGAAGATTGTGTAGTCTTGCACCTCTTACACTAATATTCTTTGCCTTTTCGTTGAGGGTTTTCTTCACTTTAGATTTTAAAAATGATATTCATTAAAGAAAAACTACCAAAATAATACAAATATTTCAAATAGCACAATGAAAAATATAAAATTCTCTATTTACATAAGTACAAAAAAAGAACCCTCCAATTTAGGAGGGCTCACTTTTTTATAAATCTATTGGATTATGCTTTTACTTTATATGAATTCAAGAATTTCTTGAAATTTCCAATCTCGTTTTTGAGAATTTTTGATGGTGCATATACTTTAAAGTAATATGGTCCTTCGCTTGAAGGAACAATAGCTGCCAATACCATGTAATCCGGTGTTGGAGTGAATTCTTGAGCCATAGGAAATGGTTTTACATTATATACACCCTCGAGTGTAACCATTGTAATTTTGTCATTAACTAATTTTTCTTCTTTAGAATCTTTCAATTCTTCAAACTCTGCTTTCCATCTGTCAATATTTTCACGAATTAAATCTTGCTGCCCAAAAAAGAATCCAACAATTTTTGATGCAGGGTCGCTCTTTAATTTGTACTGTACAATTCTCATAGATGAAGTTGGCTTTTCTCTTTCCCAAGAATCAGGAGCAGTAAGACTAATATTTGACAATTCAAGAACAGGGTTGGACGGATCGAAATCTGGTGCTGCATCTTCAGATAATTCACCTAATGCATCCATACCTGTCATTGGTGGATGACCTGCAGGTAAGCCAGTCTCCATTTCTTCTTTCTTAGGTTCCTCCTCCTTAGGAGAGCAACTAAAAACTACTAATGTCATTAACGTAAGTAGAATATACTTTTTCATATTACAAACCAAAATTTAACAATAAACAATTATTAACGAATCTATATAATTATATTTTTAGAAAACAAAAAAAAGCCTCACCAATAGTGATGAGACCTGTTTAATAATTCAATGAGTCTATATTTTAATATCCAGAAAACCGGATCTGATTTGTTGTGATGCTGTAGCTTGAATACTTGATACAGCCATAGTAGTAGCTAGTATTTGAGTACCTTGAGCTGTTGGCGATGTTGGACCCTGTACTGCATCTCTCAAAATTTGTTCCTGTACATTCTGCAATGTGTTTGGATTCTGCTCTTCAGTTTTCTGGTTCTCTATCTGCTGAGGTTGATTTAGAGATTCTACTTTCCTGTAAAGCAAATTATCTTGTAACATATTTGATGATATTTCCATAATTCTCTCTCATTAACAAAATATCGTATACAAATATACTGACTTAATTTTAATATTCAAAACGATTTAATAAGAAAATATTTTTTTATGAGATTATTATCAATGATTAGCAGTTAACCAAAAAAAAAGCCCATCAAAATTGATGAGCTATATCAAGGTATATCATTATGAACATTTTAATTATCTGCCATTACCAGGTTATTTACTCTGATACCTAATCTCTGGATAGTTGGTTTGTCAAATCCTTTCAATTCATTTTCACCCCTTGGTGCACGATTGAACGGGTAGGCAATTTGTCTTGAATAATTTGGTTCAGGGATATTGTTTGTCTGTCTAACAGAAGGTATCTCTCGAACAGGAGTTGGGAAATTACGCGTTGGATTATTTACAGTTTCAGTTACAACATTTTTTTCAACCTTCACTGCAGGAACTTCTTTTCTTACAGGATTTACAGGTGCAGACTCATTTATGAATCCGGTTGCCACAACAGTAACCATAATTCTATCTCCGAGTGACTCATCTTCGGATACACCATGGATAATATTTGCTTCTTCGCCTGTTGCCTCTTGAACTGTTGATACCGCCGCAGAAATTTCGTGCATTGAGAGATTTTTGCCACCGGTTACATTGACAAGTACACCCTTGGAACCTCTGACAGAAACGCCATCAAGCAATGGTGAATTCAATGCTTCCTGAGTTGCTACAACAGCTCTGTTATCACCGGATGCATATCCGATACCCATAATAGCATCACCCATGCCTTTCATTACTGCCTTAACATCAGCAAAATCAACATTAATAATGCCATGGCATGAAATTAATTGTGCAATCCCTTTTGTTGCGTTGTAAAGCACATCATCAACTTTACGGAATGCATCTCTAAAATTAACGTTTGAATCAATAATCTGAAGAAGTCTTTGATTTTGAATAACAATCAAAGCGTCAACAGAGTTTCTAAGCTGTTGAACACCATCAGTGGCTGAAGATTCTCTTTTGCGACCTTCCCAACTAAAAGGTTGAGTTACAATACCTACAACAAGTGCCCCTAAGTCCTGAGCAATTTTTGCAATTACAGGTGCTGCACCTGTACCTGTTCCACCACCCATACCTGCAGTGACAAAAACCATATCACTGTCTTTAAGAATTTCTTTAATCTCACTGGCACTTTCCTCTGCAGCAGCTTTTCCAACTTCGGGATTTCCACCTGCTCCAAGGCCTCTAGTCAGTTCTTTGCCTAATTGAATTTTAATTTTTGAGAAGTTTTGGTCTAACGCCTGCTTGTCGGTGTTTGCAGCGATAAACTCTAATCCTTCTAATCCATCATTAATCATGTTGTTAACAGCATTACCGCCGCCACCGCCTACTCCTATAACCTTTAGTTTGGCGCCATCATTAAGTGTTGTAGCAATACCTATAGCCATAAGTTTCCCCCCGGAAATTTTAAATATTATAAATCTATAAATTTTTTAAAGTGCTTTTTAGTTTTTCGTAAAAATCTTTTATAGTGTTACCTTCCTTAGCAACGGGCTCATTTTTTGTAGAATCCTGGTTATCCTTTATTACATCTCCGTATGGAGGAACTTTATTGATAATTGGCCCGCTTTTAGTATTAGGTTTTCTTTCGTAATCCTCATCGTTACCGAAAGTTGGTCTTTCTTTTGGAGGAGCTTCTACTGTATTTGCAACGTTAACTGTTGGTGTTTGATATTTTAAAGTCTCAAAAGCCCATCTGGCAAGACCAGCTGCAGTAGAATATTCAGGTCTTTCGGTTTCAGGTGTTAAGCCACCGCTGGTTAATCCTGTAGGAATACCTATCCTTACAGGAAGTTGCAAGACATCAGCAGCTACGTTTTCTATTCCATGAAGCAAAGTGGTACCACCAGTTATTACTACTCCGGCTCCAAGTTTATCCTTGAAATTCGATACTTCGAGCTCCCTGTTAATTATTTCAAATATCTCACGTATTCTTGGCTCTAAAATTTCACTTACCTGTGACTTCAATACCTCATTATGCTTTCTGCCGTATGCAGCCGGAATCATAACTACTTCATCATGCTCTATTAATTCTGGGTATGCAAGGCCATGTTCTCTTTTTATCTTTTCAGCATTGCTTAATGTTATTTGCAATACACTAGATAAATCTGAAGTTATCTGATAACCTGCTATTCCAAAAATTGAGATATGTCTGATAATATTATTGGCTATTACAATTACTTCTGTTGTGCCACCACCTATATCAACAACTGCTACACCTACTTCTTCTTCATCTTTGGTAAGTAAGGCTTTTGCGTTAGCCATTGGAGACAAAAACACATCTTTGACTTCGTAACCGGCTCTTTGAACACAATCATGAATCCTATTGAGATAGTTTTTAGAACATGTTATCAGGTGTACATCTGCCTCAAATCTTAGTCCACACATTCCAATAGGATCAACAATTCCCTTATCCCCATCTAATATGAACTCCTGTGGTATGGCATGAAGTATATGCAATTCATTCGATAAATTAATTTTGCGGGATTCGTCAATTAATCTCTTAACATCATCCTGAGTTACATAATCTGTAATAGATATTATGCCTTTGCTGGTGGTTGATTCTATATGGTCGCCAGAAATACTTATATATACATCTTTGATATTAATACCCGACTGTTGCGAAGCCTGTCTTATAGCGTTCTCAATTGCATGCGAAGCTTTCTCGGGCTTTACTACAATACCTCTGCTAACACCTTCACTATCGGTAATACCAACACCAAGAATTTTCAAATTTTCACTGTTATCGTCTTTAGCAGCTACCAGAGCACAAATTTTGGTTGTCCCAATGTCCAAACCAACAACCACATTTCGTTGGTTCGAATCATTTTGAGAAGCCATATTACTTATTTGTGTCATATATCTATACCTTAATTAAAATTTAAATTTCTTTTATTATGCTGCCTTGCCAATAACGAGGCGTTTTTCCCATCGTAAGTCCAGGTAATCAATTTTGATTTTTTCATTAGCACATAGCGATGATGACAAAAATGTAAAATACTTTGCAAGCTGTTCATTAATTCCTGCAATATCATCAACTACAAGCTTATAACCAAAGTCAGAACTGATGATTTCGTAGGTATTACTTCCTCTGCCGGGCATAATTTCAGATATAATTTCCAAATATTCATTAGCATTGTTTTTTATTGAGTTTAATAAATTCGCTGTTCTAACCAAATAAATACTTTCCGGTACACCTCTGATTACTGGTAAATCATGGTACTCATCAGTTAATTTGTATGTGAAAAGTGAGCCTGTCTCATCGCAATAACTAATATTACCAAAATTATCTATATGGATAGCCAATGGAACTCTTTCGGTCAAAAATACCTGAAACTCACCATTAAATAGTGAGCTGAATCTTACATCTCTTACTTTATCATTAGCCTTAACCAGCTTAGTCAAAGTTGTATAATCAACATTCATAACTTTTCGTTTCAATACAGAGTCTTTAATCAAAGAAATAATTTCGTACTTAGAGCACATCTCATTGCCATAAATTGCTATTCTTTTGATTTTTCTGTTCGACATCCATTCATCTGATAAAACAGCTATTCCACTAAAAAATAAAATCATTAGGAACAAAACTAAAATAAGTCTTGGCCTTTTGGATTTTACCTGTTCAGTGTATTGAGAGGTAACTTCGTTATTTTCGCTATCGTTCATTGACATACCAGAAAAATAACTAAAACCCAAATATAACAACTGTTTTTACATACGAAATATCGCAGTAATCAGCTAATATCAAAAATACTTATAAATAATTTAATTACTTTGTTTTTGAGGAGTTTAAATCGGAATGATTTTTCCCCAACTTATGCTGCAAAATTACATCTTTTAAAAAAGCAAAGATATTATCAATTTATGAATTTAGCAAATTATATTTACATATTTTTACTTTTTTTTGATTTTTTTTCAAAAAAAAACATTAGCCCAAAATATATTTCTTTCTTAATTAGTTCGTCAAACTTGAAAAAATTAATAATACTTAGAAAAAAAATATGAATGTTGAACTAAAATTAAAGTCAAATAATACAATTTTAGCCGCAGATGAGCAGGGTATAATAACAATTTTGGATGCAATGCCTGATCATGGAGGCGAAGGAAATGGCTCTTCTCCCATGACAATTATGCTCGAAGCAATGGCTTCATGCTCATTTCTTGATGTTTTGGCAATACTTCGGAAAAAGAGAAAGCAGATTAAATCAATGCGAATTAACGTTTCAGGAATTAGATCTGATGATCATCCAAAAGTATTTACTGATGTTAAATTACACTATATTTTAGAAAGCCCGGATGCGAGTATTGCAGATTTAGAAAGAGCGATTGAATTGTCACAGACTAAATACTGCGGGGCCTCAGCAATGTTTCAGCGTTCAGGTTGTAATGTAACATGGGATAGCGAAATAATATCTTGATTTTTTTTAAACCAATTTTGATAAGGTTATGAAGTCTTATATTTCACATTTTATTTTTGGCATTTTATTTTTAATTCTACTTACTGATTTTTCTTATGCAGGAGTAGTTGTATTAGTAAAAGGTAATCTAAACGAACTTTCAGGTAATAAACCTATTGGTTCGAAGATTCGATTTATTGATTCAGACAATAAAGAGAGTATGGTTAACTCAAATTCCCTTGAAGGGGAGTACCAATCTGTTTTACAATCCGGAAAAACTTATCGGGTGGTTGTAGATGGTTGGATAGTTGACGAAGAAAACAGAGTGTTGAATATTCCAGAGTACGACCAATATGCTGAGTTGGTTTATAATTTTAAGCTTAAGAAAATTGAAGCCGGCTTAAAACTTTATTCAAATTCTTTTTTTGAAAAAAACTCTGCAGAACTCAGTGATAAATCATCAGTGGCATTGGATTTAGTTTCTGATATGATAAGGTCTCAGAAAGGGATTGTTTTTGAATTTATTATCAGTTCTGAGGATTCATATTTTAAATCTACCAAAAAAACAGAAACCAACAAAGACTCGAAAGGTAAAAATAAATCCAGAAAAGTAACTGTTACTACAGAAGAGCAACTTCTGAATTTGCTGGAAAAAAGAAAAGAAGTTATTTTGGAAAAACTCAAAGAAAGAAATATCAGCTCTAAAAGTGTAAACTTCAAATTGGATTTAATTGTCAAAAAGCCACTTCCAAATGTAAAAGTAAAAGCTAAAGGCAAATTGGCAAAACTTGATGACCTGTTTACGAACAATTTAGTTATCAAAATTGACAGGTTAATGAAATTTTGACCTTCGATTCAAAAAAATTACCATTTATTGTGATTTGGGTATCAATCATACTCAATGTTGTATTGTTTATTATAAAATACATCGCCGGATCACAGACCGACTCATTAGCAATGATTGCAGATGCATGGCATTCTTTATCTGATTCTGTAACTTCTGTTGTGGTACTTTTTGGTTATTGGTATGCTAACAAACCTGCAGATTATGAGCATCCGTTCGGTCATGGCCGGGCTGAGCCTGTAGTAGCGATAATAGTTGCAACTTTGCTTTCTGTTGTAGGATTAGGGTTTATTTTTGATGCCTATGAGCGTCTCAATTCAGGCACAACAGTAGTATATTCAACAGCTTCTATAATACTGTTTTCAATTACAATTCTGATCAAAGAAGCTATGGCACTCAGCTCGATATATGTTGGTAAAAAAATAAATTCCGAATCATTGGTTGCAGATGGCTGGCATCATCGTAGTGATGCAATTTCAACTGTTGTTGTGGTTTTGGGTGCTGTGTTCGGGAGTGGTTTGTGGTGGATTGACAGCGTATTGACATTTTTGATATCTTTAATATTGTTTTGGATATCTTACAAAATCATCAAAACCTCTGCTAACACTTTACTTGGAGAAAATCCTAATTTGGCATTTAAAAATAAAATAGTTAAAATTGCAAAAGATGTTAATCCTGCGATTACAAGTGTTCACCATTTTAGATTGCATAATTATGGAGAGCATAAGGAACTAAATATTGATATTAGATTACCATCAGAAATGACTGTTTTAGATGCTCATGTTATTGCTACAGCTGTAGAAAAATCAATTTATTATCAATTGAAAATTAAAACCACGGTTCATGTCGAACCCGGTATAAATTCACTTTATCTAAAAAGTTCAAATTATTTCTAATATTGTTAATTATTCAAAATCATTATTTCATATAAAATTCTTATATTTGATATTTCGTAATTGCAAATTTGAGAAAATTATTATAAAACTCTGATTTTCGGAGAAAAATAGATGAATTTAAGAACAAAAGAAGCTGTTGAGCGGTTGAATCAAATCAGGCAAGAAAAAATATATCACGAGCTGATGAATGGTGAAACCTCAATTAAATTCGAAGATGCTTTAGAAAATGATATGATACTAAACATGGGTCCTCAACATCCGGCAACCCATGGTGTTCTTCGTGTATTACTCAGACTTGATGGAGAAACTATTTTAAAGTGTGTTCCTGAGTTGGGATATTTACACAGGGGATACGAAAAACTTGCTGAAAATGTAACATATCATGAATTTATTCCCCATACTGACCGTTTAGATTACCTTTCTCCAATGTCCAACAACGTTGCTATTGCAATGGCTATTGAAAATTCTTTAGGTATAGATATTCCTGATAGAGCTAAATGGATAAGAGTGCTGGTTTCTGAAATGGCAAGGGTATCTTCGCATTTGATGGCTATGGGTGCTACTTGTATGGATGTTGGCGCACTTACGGTTTTGTTGTGGACATTCGTTGAAAGAGAGAAATTATACGATATATTTGAATTAATATGTGGTGCAAGATTTACAACAAGTTATACTCGTATCGGTGGTGTTGCTAACGATATTGATGACCGCACTTTACAAAAAATTAGAGATTGGGCTGCACAGTTCCCTTCTCAATTAGACAAAACAGAAAGATTAGTCCATCGTAATAAAATATTTGTAAACAGAGTCGCCGGCATTGGAGTGATTTCGAAAGAGAAAGCGCTTCAGCTTGGCCTTACCGGACCTACTCTAAGGGGATCTGGTGTTGCAAGAGATCTCAGAAGAGATATGCCATACTTGGTTTACGACAAACTTGATTTTGATGTAATTACTTACACCGAAGGTGATTGCTGGGCAAGATATATGGTTAGAGTTCAGGAAATGAAAGAAAGTATCAAGATTATCAATCAGGTGCTCGATCAATTACCTAAAGGACCAATAATTGCAAATGAACCAAAGAAAGTTCTTCCGCGTAAAGCTGAGGTTTATACAAAAATGGAGGAACTGATTCACGACTTTATGTTGATTAATTTTGGAGCATCACCCGAACCAGGTGAGACATATACTGCAATTGAATCACCTAAAGGTGAGCTTGGATTCTTTATTGTTTCTGACGGCACAGGACATCCATGGAAATTAAAGATTAAAAGCCCATCAGCATCAAATCTTCAGGCTTTGCCACATTTTGTAGAGGGTTCGATGCTCTCTGATGTTGTGGCTTGTATTGGCTCAATTGATCCTGTAATGGGTGAAGCTGACAAATAAATTTATATTTGGAAAAATATTTTTAGTGAGATAGAGAAATGATTGAAACCTATGTTCCTTTAATAGTAATGCTTGTTGTAGGCTTTGGAGTCGGCTTCTTGTTTATGTTGCTATCAGAGTGGTTGGGTGCAAGAAGGACTACTGACGGCAAACAAACTACATACGAAAGTGGCATGATACCGCGTGGTACTGCCAGAGACCGATTTTCGATCAAGTTTTACATGGTAGCAATGAGTTTTATAGTATTTGATATAGAAGTTGTGTTTATGTATCCATGGGCAGTCCAGCTGGGTACTTTAGGAATGACTGCTTTTTGGACGATGTTTGTGTTTGTGTTAATACTATTTGTAGGCTATTTCTATGAATATAAAAAGGGAGGATTCGAATGGGATTAGAAAATACATTAAATAAAGAGGGATTCATTACTACTACTTTCGAAGCACTTGCTAAATGGGCTCAAGCGAATTCTGCATGGCCCATGCCATTGGGAATTTCTTGCTGTGGTATCGAAATGATGGCTTTTGCATCATCAAGATTCGATGTAGCAAGGTTTGGTTCCGAGGTATTTAGAATGACCCCCAGACAAAGTGATATTTTGCTTGTAGCGGGAACAGTGACCTTCAAAATGGCTCATGTTGTAAGAAAAATTTATGACCAGATGCCTGATCCCAAATGGGTAATTTCTATGGGTGTTTGTGCATCTACCGGAGGCATGTTCAGAAGCTATTCTGTTGTTCAGGGTATTGACCAGTTCTTACCGGTTGATGCTTACATTTCAGGATGTCCACCCAGGCCGGAAGCAGTTATTCAGGCATTGATGTCAATTCAGGAAAAAATCAAAAAAGACCATAAACCTGACTTAATTAATTTTGGCAAAGATGTATCAAAGACTCCTACTCAGCATAAGTATGATGGTTCATTATTCTTTGACCCTCTTAAGAAAAAAGCAATACTTAACAAATAAAATGATTAAGGGGCTTATTGATAAGCCCCTTAAATTTAATCAGTTTTTACTTTGTTAAGTATTTCTTTTAGTTTGATTATCAGAGGTATTTCCATTGGGTCCTGATTATTAAGTACAGCCAAATAATATGATGTCCAGTCACCTAAGTGAATCAAATCAAACATTCTTGTCAGAAAATGCTCACCTATACCATAAAACTCATCTACTTGTAAGTCCATACCTTTGAATATTTCTTTTACAGCATCTAATCTCACCTTGACACGTGGATTGACTGATTTGTCCCTCAACAGTATTATTCTGTATCTTTTTACCAAATCTTCAGGTATTACCCAACCACTAATTTCATTATGGTTCATTTCAGGTATAAAATTATTGAAGCATAGAGACTTGGAATTTTCATTAAACTGACCTTTCCATCTTGTATTGACAGCGTCCAACATCCCGACAGAAGAATAAATGACAGGTATATATCCAAAAAGATTATTTGCTAATTTAAATGCAGGATTGGTAATTTCGTGTGCTGAATATCTCTCAGTCAATTTCTTTATTGTTGTAGTTAACTCGTTTATAGATAATCTGATCTGAGAATTAAAATTATCTCCCAAAATCTCATTATTTACAACCAGATAAAGAAGAGCAAAAAATGAGTATGCTAATGCTGCTCTTGGCTGGAATCCTGATGGTAATTTAAGATAAGGAAATCCCTTTTCATTACATATTTTTTCAAGCTTGCCACCAGATGTAATAGCAAATAAATTGTTAGTTTTTTTCTGAGCTTTTTCGAATGCAAAAAGAGTTTCCTCTGTGTTACCAGAATACGAACTTGCTACAACTAAAGTCTTAGAATTGATATATTCAGGCAGGTCGTAATTTCGATTAACAGTAATTCTTGTGGAATCATTTGTCAACTGGTGAACTATACTTTTTAGCAAATCACCTCCAATAGCAGAGCCACCCATCCCTAAAATGACTATCTCATTTGGTACACTATCAAAATCAAGTTCTTTAATACTTTGACCTAACTCACAAGCATGCTCAATTTGAAATTGAAAATTAAGCAGGAGTGAATTCATTGAGTCTAAATCATATTTCATAGTTTATAATGTTAAAAATTTTATAATAAATTTACCTTATTTGAATCTCTTAATGCGTTGACTATTTTTTTTACATCCTGAGCTTTTTCTTTAGGACAAATCATAATAGAATCATCAGTAGCGATCACAACAAGGTTTTTAAGTCCTACTCCCGTTACGGTAATATTGCTTTCATTAAGAATTGTAGAGTTTGTTGAGTCAACCAGGACTACATTTCCTGTCAAGATGTTTTTATTGTTATCGCTTGGTCTTACTCTGTCTAGTGAATCCCAGCTACCGACATCATCCCATCTAAAATCTGATTTTCTGCAAACTACATTTCCGGATTTTTCCATAAGTGCATAGTCAATAGATATTGATGGCATTAATTCGAATATCTCCTTAGTGCCTTCTTTATAACTTGATAATGCTAAATTTGTAAACCCCTCAAAACAAGACTTAAGTTCAGGTATCAATTTTCCAATATCTGGAGAGTTCTTTATTAGCTCATCGGTAAATGTATCTAATCTCCAAAAAAACATACCACTATTCCAAACAAAATTGCCAGACTGCAAAAAAGAAATTGCTGTCTCCAGGTCAGGTTTTTCTCTAAATCTATTAACACTGTAAACTGACTCAGACACATTCCCACCCAACTCTATGTATCCATAGCCGGTATCTGGTCTATCAGGTTTTATTCCAATTGTGGCCAGAGATGGATTATTATATACAAAATCAAGTAGTTCAACAATATTATTTTGGAACTCAGCTTTTGGCTCAATTTTATGGTCCGCTGTCAAGACTGCCATAACTATTTCTGAAGAATCATAATCTATGTATTTTGCCATAATGAATGAAGCTGCAAGAGCTAAACATGGTGCAGTGTTCCTTTTTATAGGTTCTGCAATAATATTTTGTGCAGGAATTTCAGGTACAGAATTTCTAATTGGTTCAAGGATTAACTCGCTTGTAATAATAAAAATATCATCATAGGAGATTATTTCAGAAATTCTGCTGATAGACTCCTGCATCATATTCAAATTGTCACTAGTAAGTTTAAGAATTTGTTTTGGCTTTTTCATTCTGCTCAAGGGCCAGAATCTCTCTCCAAAACCTCCAGCCATTATTACAGCTACTTTCTTCATTTTTGTGTTTTCTTTATTTTTATTATATTATTTGTTAAATTATAATCTTTGAACGCTATACTTAAAGCTTGTGAAAGGTGTTCAACAAAGTGAATATTAAGGCCTGACTTTACCTCATCACTTATGTCGAGTATGTCAGGCATATTATCTTTAGGAACTATTACATCTTTCATTCCAGCTCTTTTAGCTGCCAAAAGCTTTTCTTTTAGTCCTCCGATTGCCAGAATATCACCTCGCAGTGTAATTTCACCTGTCATTGCAACATCACCTCTAACAGCTTTACCGCTGACTGCTGAAATGATTGCAATTCCCATTGTAATGCCTGCTGATGGACCATCTTTTGGTATTGCTCCTTCCGGGACATGGATATGAATTTCACTTTTCTTATTAAATTCTTCCTTCAGACTTAAGCTACTTGTATTTGACCTGATAAATGAGAGTGCAGCGACTGCTGATTCTTTCATCACATCACCAAGTTTACCTGTGAGTGTTAATTTTTCACTACCCGGCATTATTGTAACTTCAATAGGCATTATATCGCCACCTACGCTTGTCCAGGCAAGTCCATTTACAACTCCAATTTTGTCATCCAGTTTATTACTCTTTTCCTTGAACTTAGGTGATTTTAAATATTGCTCGATAGTCTCAGGAGTGACTTTGTATTTCTTACGCTTTACCTTTCTTTTAAAATCTTGATTATCTTTTAAAACTCCGGTCACTAAAGACTCCTTATTTTTAGTGGCTAAGTTATTGATTAAATTTTTATTAGTAAGATTTAAAAAGTAATCTTCAACAATTTCTTTTGATAGTTTCCTCAAAACTGATGAAATTTCTCTTTCCAAATTCCTGACTCCAGCTTCTCTAGTATATTCACGTATAATTTTAAGAATAGCTTCATCAGTAAAATCAATTTTAAAATCAGTTAAACCGTACTCTTCAATGATTTTTGGTAGTATATGTTTTTTTGCAATTTGCAATTTCTCCGGATCAAGATAGGAGGTAAGTTCAATTATTTCCATTCTGTCCAGTAGAGGTAATGGAATATCGTACTTTACATTAGCAGTTGTGATAAACATCACACTAGATAAGTCATAGTCAACTTCTAAATAATGATCATTGAAATTTGCATTCTGTTCAGGGTCGAGTACTTCAAGCAATGCTGCTGAAGGGTCACCTCTGAAATCCATACTCATTTTGTCTATTTCGTCAAGGAGAATTACCGGATTTATAGTACCTCCTTTTTTCATTGACTGTATAATTTTGCCGGGCATTGCACCTATATAAGTTCTTCTGTGGCCTCGTATTTCAGCTTCATCTCTGACTCCACCAAGCGAAAATCTGACAAAATTTCTTCCTAATGCTCGTGCAATTGATTTAGCCAAAGAAGTTTTGCCAACACCTGGAGGACCTACAAAACATAAGATTTGGCGTTTTAACTTTCCTGCTAAATTCAAAATAGCTATAAATTCCAAAATTCTCTCTTTTGGCTTTTCGAGATCAAAGTGATCTTCGTCTAATATATTTTTTACATGGTTGACATCTAAATTGTCAATAGTTGTTTTTTTCCAGGGTATTTGAGCCAATAATTCTAAATAATTTCTGTTTACTGAGAACTCAGGCGACATAGTAGGAGTTTTCTTTAGTCTTTCGAATTCTTCCATTGCTTTGTCTTTTGCATGCTGAGGCATTTCGGCTTTTTCAATCATTTCTTTTATTTGGGCAAGCTCTGATGAAGGTTCTTCTTCATCACCGCCTAGCTCATTCTGAAGTATTCTGATCTGCTCCTGAATAAAATACCTTCTTTGTGTTTTGTGTATTTGCTCGTTTACCTTCGTACCGATTTCTTGTTCCATACTCTGCATTTCTATCTCAGTCTTGAGCAATGCTCCTAACTGAAAATATTGGTCAACCATTGTGGTTGCCTCCAACAATCGCTGTTTATCCGGAATTTCTGCTCGAGTGTTTGCAGCCGCAAAGAATAATTTTTGAGTATGATCTTCAATATTGTCAAAAGCTGTTAAAATGTCTGCAGGCAATCCTGGTTCATTTTTGACATATTCCCGGAAAAGTTCGGTAGCATATCTTATATGAGCATTAAGAGTCTTATTTTTGGAATCAAATGAATCAAACTTGATTACCTGAATTTCTGCTTCGAGGTACTCATCATTTTTATATCTCTTTTTGATTTTACCCTGGAACAATCCTTCGACGAGTACTTTTAACAGATTATTTGGTAATCTCAATACTTGCACAATTCTTGCAATAGTACCGTATTCATATACATCATCAAAGCTTGGTTCTTCTACCTTCGAATTCTTTTGTGAGGTTACGAAAAT
The DNA here is from genome assembly GCA_024711295.1 of bacterium. GTDB lineage: Bacteria > Bacteroidota > Ignavibacteria > Kapaibacteriales > UBA2268 > JANJTB01. The sequence continues at coordinate 78,656 of JANJTB010000004.1, forward strand.
ATACTTATCCTTACTGACACCCTCCGAAACTGCTTTTAGAGTAGAAGTCCTGCCAATAAGTAAAGGGAAAATCATATACGGGAATAAAACCACATCTCTGACCGGCAATACAGGTAGCTTTTTAGGGATTTTTTTGCTGGAATTTTCAATCGTTTCGAATTCGGATAAAATCTCTTCGTTTTGTTTCATTATTCTATTTCAGTATTTAACATGCAAACTATATAGTAAAGTAAAATATCCTACTTTATTTTATTTTGTGCTAAAAAAATATGGTTAAAAACTACCAAACTTAGCTGTAAAGCTAATGCTTAGTCCATTCACATAAGATTCATTCATTATGTAAGGTTTTTCATTTGATAGGTCGAGTAAATTATTGTCTTTCAGTTCAAAGTTAGGTATAAATCTGTATGATACACCCAAAGATAATCTGTAAAATTTTTTTAAGTTCAGGTTAACTCTGAAACCTGGGACAAAGATTAAATTTGTTGTACCTTTAGTATAATCAGGATAATATAAATTACTATCCAAATCTTTGTTGTATGGAGAACTCAAAAAAGTATTTGAAATACCTCCGGTAGCAATAATTGAAAAATGAACCTGGGATTTGGGATTAATAAAATACTCGGCGGATAAACCATAATAATTGAATTCAAAAGTAGGATTAAAATCAATATTAGGGTCGTATGCATTAATATTATGCTTGTAAAGAGTGTTACTGCTTAGTGCAAATCCAAAGTAAATACTGCTATTAATATTGTAGCCGAAGTTCAGACCTGAAAGCAGGCCAAAGTTGGTTTCGAAGGAGGTAAAATCAAGTGTAGTGCTGAAGTTTATACCACCACCCTCAGCTTTGACCAGCTCCGGTGAAGCTAACATTAACACCAAAAAAACATATATTTTTATAGGTTTCATCAAAATACTACGGATTTCAAACTAATGCAAACAACCGGACCGTTTAGAGCTTCATTGCCAATATTTTTGAAATCTACACCTGCAGTCTGTCGCCAACCTAAATCCACAGAAATCCATAAAGAATTATCAAGGATATAGTCTAAACCTAACGAAGGTTCACTTACAAAAATCCAATCGCCATTCAAGTCACTAAGAGTATCAAAGTTAACATTTTGGCTATAGCCTGCAAATCCAATGCCTATGAGTGTTTTGATATGAAAAGCAAATTCAGAAAATTTGAAAATGAATTGTGGCTCAAGACCCCCGTAATCAAATCTCAGGAAATAGGGGTAGTCAGGTAATATTTTTACATTTTGAGTAAGCAAGGTATGGAAACTTCCACCCAATGCAAAATGGTTTGATAATGTTGCTCCAAAATTCAATCCAATGTCAAGCCCCCATTGGTCAATTGAATTGGCTGCTTTTGCTGAAATACCTGCGTAAAACTTATTAACTAATTCATTGTCTGAAATTCTGTTTTTTCTTGAATTAGATTTAGTTTCACCGGGTAGTAGTTGTGCATAGGTAAATGTAACAGAAAATAAAAATATTAAGATAATAATAAGTTTGTTCATTCAACACCTGATTTGAATTATTTAGAGTAGTTCGATAATGATATCGAACTACTCTGATATAAATAATTAAGGAGTAATTCTATAAATCATTCTCGGAAAAGGAATAGTTTCGCGAATGTGTGCAGCTCCGGTAATCCATTTAACAACCCTTTCGACACCCAATCCAAATCCGCTGTGAGGAACACTTCCATATTTTCTTAAATCAAGGTACCATTTGAATTCTTCTTCAGGCAAGTTTTCATTTAAAATTCTGTCAAGAAGTAAGTCAAAGTTATCTTCTCTTTGGCTTCCACCAATTATTTCACCTGCTTTTTCGGGACCTAACATATCCATAGCCAAAACGACTTTTGGATTATCAGGGTCACGTTTCATATAAAAAGCTTTGATGTCTGTAGGATATCGGTGGATTATCAAAGGTTTGTCGAATTGTTCCATGATTGCTTCTTCCTGAACAGCTCCAAAATCTTCTCCCCATGGAAATTCTGATTCTACATCCTTACCGTCAATTTTTTGGACAAGTGGAATTTTATTGCTGACTAACCATTCAACAGCTTCTGTATAACTCATTCGATAAAATGGTCGCTTTACTTTTTCGAGTGGTCTTATATCACGCTCCAAAACTTCAAGCTCTTTTTTGCATGTTTTTAGAGTAAATTGAACTATATATTCGACCAAATCTTCAGCCAAATCCATATCATCGTTTAGGTCAAAGAATGCCATTTCCGGCTCAACCATCCAAAACTCAGTCAAATGTTTTCTAGTTTTAGATTTTTCAGCTCTGAATGCAGGACCGAAAGTATATACCTTACCTAGTGCCAAAGCAGATGCTTCGGCATAAAGCTGTCCGGATTGAGACAAATATGCACTGCCCAAATCAAAATATTTTGTTTCAAATAATGTTGAAGTTCCTTCGCATGCGTTGGGTGTTAGAATGGGTGAGTCTAAAAGCTTGAATCCGTTCCCGTCGAAAAAGTCCCTAATTGCTTTCATTACAGCTGCTCTGACACGCATTATTGCATTTTGTCGGGATGAACGTAACCATAAGTGTCTGTGTTCAATCAAAAAAGCGTCGCCATGTTCTTTGGGAGTTATTGGGTACTCCTTTGCAATGTGAATAACTTCCAGGTTTGTAACATCAATTTCAATTCCGCCGGGTGCTTTTTCGGATGAAACTACTTTTCCGGTTATTGAAACTGATGATTCCTGAGTTAACTCTTTTGTTTGCTGAAATATCTCTTCACCAACATTGTTTTTGAATACTACACACTGAACAATGCCGGTTCCATCGCGCAACATAATAAATTGCAACTTACCTTTGCCTGTTATGTTGTAAACCCAGCCTCTGAGGGTGACTTGCTGGTCTATGAATTCTGACAATGACTCAACATATCGGAATGACTTATATCTTGATTCCATTAATAATACCAAAATTAATATTTAAATAAAACAATAAGCAAAAATACGAATAATTATCAAATTAATTTCTTATCCTGAATCTATACTGTATAATTTGATACAATTTAATTAATTTTTTAGTTATAATTTTGTCAAAAAGCAAAAAAATTATCAACAATTATTAAAAAATGCCATAAAAAGCTGATTATGACGAAAAAATAATTTTTCTTTTCACGAAAAATTGTGAAATTTGTAAATATATATTTAGTAATTCTATGTGAAACAATATTTTGATTTCCAAACGGAAGAGTATTAGTAGTGCTAAATCCAAAACCGGAGCTGGAAAAAAGAAAGCATTGCTTTCTGAAAATGAACCGGTAAGGATAAATAAGTTCTTAGCTGATGCCGGTGTTGCATCAAGAAGAAAAGTAGATGAGTTGATTTTACAGGGTGTTGTAAAAGTAAATGGAAAACTTGTAGAAGAGCCGGGAGTGAAAGTAACAAAATCTGATTTTATTACTGTAAATGGAGATCCGGTTAAAGAAATTAAGCACAATATTTACATTTTGCTTAATAAACCCAAGAATACCATTACAACAACGAACGATGACTTAAACAGAAAGACTGTTCTTGATATAGTCAAGAAGCACAGCAGGATTTTTCCTGTTGGTCGCCTTGACAGAAATACAACAGGTGTTCTTTTACTTACTAACGATGGTGAACTTGCTTACAGACTTACTCATCCTAAGTTTGAAGTCGAGCGAACATATTCAGTAAAGCTTGATAAAGTATTGAATACTACTCATGCTCAATCAATTTCTGAAGGTGTAACACTTGAAGATGGTGATGTTACTGCTCCCTGCGAGGTTTTTATCCATCCTGAGGATAAAACCAAATTAATGATTACATTACGTGAGGGCAAGAATAGAGAGGTAAGAAGAATTTTTGAATTGTTTGGATATGAAGTCAAACAATTAGATAGGAAAGTTTTTGCAGGACTTACTTATAAAGGTTTAGAAAAAGGTGATTACCGCCATTTAACCAAGAGTGAAGTTCTAAGTTTGAATAAAAAATTAGGTATTTTGTAAAATTTTTGATAAAAAATAAAAAAAGTGAAGATTTTTTGTGACAAAATTGATTTTCAACTGTCATATAAATGTAGTGGAACAAAAATCAAAAAAGTTTTCACAAACAAAACAAGCTAAAAAATTAAATTATATGTATAACTCTTTTAATATTTTATGAGGTATGTGATGAAAAGTTTCTTTACAAAAATGGCTGCTCTGACGACACTGTTCGTCTTGCTGTCAGTTTTTAACCTCAGCGCCAAAGATAAAGATGCTGAAATACGCAAAGACCTTAAAGAAAGGTTGCCTTATCTTATGGGGTCGAATAACGCAGGTACTTTGTTTTACCTCGCTTTTCACCCTTGCTGGGAAACTAACTCAAATGGAAATGCCTTGAGAATTTACGTTTCTTCTGCTGTTGCGACAACAGTAAGATTAGAAATTAAAGGTCTTGGTATTTTCCGTCAGAAAATGACTGTTCCTAATGATGTGATTGACTTTATGTTAACACCTTCAGAAGGCCAGCCTTATACTAAAACTGACCAGGTAAAACCTCTACCTGAGCAAATTTGGGAAGGTCGTGCGGTAAAAATTTGGGCAGATGACCCGATTATTGTTTATGGTGTAACTAGATTCTATGCTACATCTGACGGGTATTTAGCTTTACCTGCAAGTGCACTTGGAAATAACTATCAGGTATCATCTTATGCAGACCCAACCAACAACACATTCCAATGGTTACCTTCATACACAAGTATTGTAGGTATTTATGATAATACCCGGGTTACCTTTAGAATGGGTGGTTGCGAAAGTTGCTATGCTCTTAAGGAAGACGGTGATTATTTGACATTTAACCAAACTATCCGAAGAACTTTAAACGAAGGTGACGTGTGGCTCATACCCGGTATTGGTGCATTCAACGACCTAACCGGTTCGACAGTGAAGGCTAATAAACCGATTAACGTAATATCAGGTAACTTCTGTGCATACATACCTTCGCACGTTGCTGCCTGCGACTTTATTATTGAACAGGAAATGCCCGAGAATGTATGGGGTAAAAAGTATCACGTTACACCTATAGCAACTAGAAAGAACTATTCACTCATTAAGATATTTGCCAAGAAGCCGTTTACACAGGTTTACTCAGATGGATTACCTGCATGGTATATCCAAACTCCCGGTGGTATATATGGCTCAGGTTATATTGAGGCTCGTGCAGGTGTAATGGCTCCTGGTGATGCCGCACCAAAACCTGTCGAAATATCTTCTGATGAAGCAATAAACGTTGTGCAGTTCAACCCAGGTTCTACTGATGACGGTGTCGAAAATGACCCATTCCAGTTAGTTCTTACTCCAACCCAGCAATATCAGACTGAAATCGTATTTAATACTCCCGGTATTCGTGGTCAATACGGTTTCCGTACTAACTTTATAAATATCGTTTACAAAGCTACTGCTGATGGCGGTATTCCTGAAGATATGATGTGGGCTGAAGTTGTTGACGGTAGATTTAATTGGGTACCTATGACTGCTTATTCCGGTAACCCTGGACAAAGATTTTTCACAACTGAAGAAGACGGCAGACATTACCGCTCAAAAACTATTAAATTACAATACGATGGTGTTTACAGAATTAAAGCGAATGATCCGTTTGCAGCTTATGCTTATGGCTCTGACTATTACGACTCTTATGGTTTCCCAACCTCTGTAGCGCTTGCTGACCTAGAAACCCCTGATACATTAGCTCCATATCTTGAATTTGCTAAAGATTGTAGTGGTGCCGTAACAGGTTTGGTTATTGACGAACCAAGAATAGATCCAGAAAACAGATCAAATCTTGGATTGATTTTCATGGCAACTGACGATAGTTATAACTACAGATTCGATGTAGATCCATTTGTTGCTGGTATTGATTCCAGAACAAATTGGAAGCTTACTGTTCGTAACTCAGCTCTAAATGCAAGAGCACATCTTGTATTTACTGACAGAGCTGGTAATAGAACCGATACCATTATTAACCATTATTCAATAAGTCCAAACTTGTTCCCGTATTACAGAGACTATGGAACATTCAAAATTGAGACTCCAAACTTAGAAAAATCATTGCAATTCACAATCAAGAATGAAGGTGACAATGCAATTACAAGCCAATATGAAGTTTACGTTGTACTTGACTCAGATATTGACCAGGGTAAACCAGGGGATATCGTTACATATCAAAACTTTGACTTAGTTGGTATCAAAGATCAAAACTTATCACCTCTTGCTGTAGGTCAGGAACGTAAATTCGATGTTAAATTTACTGCAAGAACTGAAGGCACATTCAGAGATTCTGTTGGTATCGTAGTAGTTGATAAATCAACAGGTGATACTTGTGTTCATCAATATTTTGCACTTGTAGAAGCTTTTGTTGGTACACCATTTATTGATGCTCAGGACAAGAATTTCTATGAGCAAGTTGTAAATACAAGGACTCAGAAGTTTGACTTAACTGTTTCAAATCCTAAAAATACTGCATCATGTAATCAAAATGCTACCACAGCATTAAAAATTACAGGCATACAATTTACAGGTGATGAAATTGGTAATGAAGGCAGTGGTTCTGTGTTTGAAGTAAAAGGACTTGAAAATATCTCAGCAGCTTCACCATTAAGTATCAAAGAAGGCGAATCATATACTTTCTCAGTTAGCTTTATGCCAAAAGAAGTTAGAGACTATAAGTCTGTAATCACATTCCTTGGTGATGCTACTGTATGTAAGAACTTTACTGTACTCGAAGGTCGTGGTATTCAACCAGGATTATTGGTTAATGGCGATGATTGGGGTGAAAGACTCGTTGATCCTAATGCATATATCCAAAAAGGTGGAACTTACGCATATACTCCTTACTTATCACCAAATGGTGCTATTACTTTATCAAACGATGGTAGTGCTATCGTAACTCTCAAAACACCTACTGTTACAGGTACACCTAAGAATGGTGAAGCATTCAAAGCTAAAGTTGCCAATACTGGTAATATTGCTACTGATTATGCATCATTGACTGCTGCTGGTACTTTGCAAACATTATTCAATAATAAGCAAATTAAACCAGGCGAACAACTTACTGTTGATGTTTATTTCGATCCTAAAGTTGCGGGTGAGCACGAATTGATAATCAATTTCCCAAGTGACGCTACTGAAGCTCCTACTTCATTATTAAAAGGTATTGGTGTATTCCCAAGACTTGAAACAGCGGATATTGATTTCGGTCATTTGATTGTTGGTTCACCTGAAGTAGTTAAAACAGTTAATTTCAGTGCTATAGTAAATACATACGATTATCCTGTAACCATTTCTGACTTTGTTGCTGCCCCTGCTGGCTTGATTACCGACATGAACGGCAATGGAGTATTTAAATGGGATAGAAATTCACTTAAGGATAAAAATGGTGTAGTTGTTACTTTACCTGTAACTCTTCAACCAGGTGATTTCTTAACTGTTACCGGTCATTACTTACCTACAGCAGCTGGTAGCTTTACAGCTACATTAACTTCAGTAAGTGACGCAGAGATTGAGCAAGTATCAACTTGGACTGGTACTTCAGAAGTTGTTGGTTCGATAATGCTTCCTGATACACGCAGAACTTGTTTGAATGTTCCTGTTACTATCAGACCTTCTATCGAAAACACAGGTACCAATGATTTGAACGTATTGAGTGTTAAAATTAATAATGTAAATAACGTTCAACCTTATACTCCTGCTGATTTTAAGATAGACGATCAGTTTAAGACATTTGTTCTCGAAGGTGCTGGTAAACCTGGTGCTAAACAAGAAATTCCAATAGTGTTTACACCAAGTACAACTTACAATAATGCAGTATTCGAAATCGAAGTTGAAGTTCAAACCGGTAATGATGTTTCTACTAGAACAACTGTTAAAACTACAATTACTGTTACAAGTACTCACGTTATTCAGCCAAGTTACAGTACTGTTGGCCCGAACAACCAAAAGCATAAAGTAGTTGACCCAGGTCAGGGTGATGCTGTAGAATATACAATATACCTCAACACTACAAATGCTGCAGGTCCGGATGATAACACATTTACATTCCAAACAAATGTTACTTATAGCAAAGATTATTTAGGTGTAAGCTATCTTAACAGACAAAATAAAGTTGCTAAGATCAAAATAGGCCAAAGACTTGCTGACATGGGATGGAACTTGACTTGGGATGTTACAGCTTATGACAAAGTAACTAACAAAGAAACAGTAACACTCACATTCTCAGGTCCAGTGCCATTCAATGGTAATTATGGTAATATTGACATTGCTACTATAGTGTTCGACGCATACTTACCTTGGTACAAAGACAGTGATGGAAACGTAGTTGTTAAAAATGATACTACTTATATTGACCACGTAATAATCAATAACTCAACTTGCGTAAGCTATACTGAAGAAAATTCAAGTTCATCTCTTAGCCCAACGTGCGTTGATAACTTACGTCCAATTCAGATTTCTGAAACTAAGTACTCATTGAAACCTATTGCTCCAAATCCTGTTGGTTCAAATGGTGCTGATGTTAATTTCTCTGTTGGTGGCAATAATATCTTTACTGAAGTCAAGATTTACAATGCCAACAGCGAGCTTGTTGCTACTTTATTCAGCGGAACACTTAATCCTGGTGAATATAGTGCAAGAATTCCTGTAGATAAATTATCAAGTGGTATGTACTTTATCGAAATGGTTTCAGGTCCATTCAGAAGCGGTTTCGAAAAACTCATTATCAACAAATAATTTATTTGATTAATTGTGATTTTATAAACCCGGTTCGTATCGAATCGGGTTTTTTTATTTAATTTAGAAATATTTACATATATTTGTAAATCAACAAATATATACAAAATAAAAGTATCTTTTTATTTGATTAATAGTAAAAATAATATAGCTCTGAGAACTGAAAAACTCCGAAAAAATTTTGGAGGTGATGACATTTTAAAAAATATCGACTTTGAAGTTTACCATGGAGAAATTATATCAATTATTGGGCGCTCGGGCTGTGGTAAAACTACATTGCTTAGATGCCTTAATTTTCTCAATATTCTTAATGAAGGAAAAATTACAATTGCAGGTATGGAGATTGATGGTAAAGATTTTAATGGTTACAAAATTGGTGACAGCAATTCTGCAAAATATTCAAAATCAGATAATTATCTTAAAGATTCAATGCAATTTGTGTCCAATGAAGATTTACAAAATAAAGTCCACAACATCAGGCAGAAAGTTGGTTTTCTGTTTCAGTCGTTAAATTTATTCCCGCATTTAACAGTTGCAGAGAATATTATGTTACCTCTAACTAAGGTGCTTAATTATTCAAAAGATGAAGCCAGAACTCGAGCTGAGGAATTACTAACCAAAGTTGGTATGAAAAAGCATGCGGATAGAAATTCATCAAGAATTTCAGGTGGGCAGGCTCAGAGAGTAGCTATTGCAAGAGCACTGTCAACCAATCCTGAAATAATGCTTTATGACGAACCAACTTCAGCTCTCGACCCGGAGCTTGTGCTTGAATTTATTGACATTATTAAAGAATTACAGAGCGACGATATGACACAAATAATTGTAACTCATTCACTTGGACTTGCCAGACAAATATCTGGACGGGTTGCTTTTATGGATTTGGGTGAAATTGTTGAAATTGATGTTCCTGAAGTGATCTTCAATAATCCTCAAAATACTAAAACTAAAGATTATATTGGGAAACTACTTTTAGCTTGAAAATACTCATTTATATATTGTTGATTGTAGCATTCAATTCTTTATCGGCAAAGAATATCCGATGGGCTGCCGATGCCGAAGGTAATGCACCATATATTTTCCAAGACCCAAACACTCCTAATCACTTGCTTGGATTCGAAGTTGATTTTATGGATGAGTTAAGCAATGAGTTAAAGTTAAACCCAATATTTGTACAGAATCAATGGGATGGTTTAATTCCAGGCTTATATCGAGGAGATTACGATATTGCCGTAAATGGATTAGAAATTACTGAAGACAGAAAACTTTCCGTAAGCTTCTCTATTCCATATTATATTACAAGTGAGCAAATAGTAACCCTTTCTTCAAATCCTGACTACAAATCCCTTTTAGATTTAAGAGGAAAAAAAGTTGGAGCTCTCAAAAATTCTCTAGCTGAACGTATATTATTATCTGAGCCTGAAATCAATACATATACCTATGAGGGTGAGGTTAATGCTTTCGAAGATTTAAAGAATAAGCGCATCGAAGCTGTACTTGTTGATGCACCAATAGCATTATACTATGCATCATGGAATCCGGATATGAAATTAACAGGAGAACCGGTTGGAAAAGTACTGTATGGTGTAGCGCTCAGACTCAATGATATAAATCTTTTGAATGATATAAACAATGCTATCTATAGAATGATTTCCAATGGGAAATTAAGAGAAATAATGGATCGTTGGAATTTGTGGAATCCACAAATGGCTGAATACTGTAACGACTTTAGAAAGACTGAACAACAGCCGGATAAATTTAACTATTATATCCAAAGTCAGATTCGTGACATAGGACTTGAAGAGAGATTGGTTAGATATTTGACTTTTATGCCGATGATTGCAAGAGCCGCACTTATGACAGTTCAAATTTCAGTATTTTCGATGATATTAGCTATATTCCTTGGTTTGATAGTAATAATTATTAGATTATATGCTCCGGCACCTTTATCAATTTTAGCAAAAATTTACGTTGAGTTTATTAGAGGGACTCCGCTTTTAATTCAACTATTTTTCATTTTTTATGCTTTACCTTCGATAGGTATTATGTTGTCTCCTTTTTTAGCTGCAGTATTGGGCTTGGGCTTAAACTATGCTGCATACGAAGCAGAAAATTATCGTGCAGGATTTAACTCGGTACCACGTGGCCAAATGGAAGCTGCATTAGCTTTAGGAATGAATAGAAAGCAATCACTTAGATTTGTAATTTTGCCACAGGCATTTAGAATTGTTCTTCCACCTGTAACAAATGATTTTATTTCTCTTCTTAAAGATTCATCGCTAGTTTCTGTTATTACACTGGTTGAACTCACTAAGCTGTATAATCAATTGTCAGCAACTTATTTTGATTACATCGGTACAGGAATTTTAATATCAATGGTTTACCTGATATTGGGATTACCTTTTGTGAGAATTTCAAGGTATCTTGAGAAAAAATTGTTAAGTGCTAAAGATAAAAACTAAATTTTCTCTCCTATTATGAAATCCAATATCTTAACTTTTATTCTTCTTATATCTTTAGTAGTATCATGCTTTGATAATACTAAAAAAACACATACTTCTGAACTTAAAAAGAATTCGTCATATGTTCCCGTAGTCGTTGATTCAACGATTACAATTATCGCTGTTGGGGACATTATGTTGGGAACTAATTATCCAAATAATAGTTTACTTCCAAAAGATTTTGATAAACTTTTTGAATTTGTTAGGGAAGATTTATCTGATGCCCATATCAGATTCTGTAATTTGGAGGGTTGCATATCTGACTCGGGAGGTGTTCCAAAATCTTGCTCTGATCCCAGTATATGCTACTTATTCCGTCAACCCTCAAAGATAGTGAAAAGCTTGATTCATGCTGATTTTAACTTGATTTCTGTCGCCAACAATCATATATTTGATTTTGGAGATGAAACTGCAACAAGAACAATTGATTATTTAACAGAAAACGGAATTAGAACTGCCGGAATAATTGAAAAACCATGGGATACAATTACGGTTAATAAAAAATTGATTGGCTTTACAGCGTTTGCAACAAATATTGGCACAATGGATATGTTGGATCATAGTTTGCTTCAAAAGACAGTTAATGAGCTTAAAAACATTTGTGATATTGTGGTTGTTAGCTTCCATGGTGGAGCTGAGGGAAATAATTATAAAAATGTAACACGGGAGTATGAGTTTTTCCTTGATGATAACAGAGGCAATGTATATGAGTTTGCCCATAGAGCAATTGATTACGGTGCTGATTTGGTCTTAGGACACGGACCTCACGTTCCTAGAGCTATTGAAATATACAACAACAAACTAATCGCTTATTCGCTTGGGAATTTTTGTACTTATCGAAAATTTAATCTGTCAGGCGCTAACGGGTATGCCCCAATGCTAAAAGTCGAAATCGATCAATCAGGGAATTTTGTTAAGGGCGAAATTAAATCATATATCCAGAAGGGTAGTGGTGGTCCTAAGCCTGATAAATTCGAAAATGCCCTTAAGGAAATTATTAGACTGACAAATGAGGATTTCCCAAATAGTAAAATTATATTTTTTGGCAACACATTCAAATTATCAAATTGAATAGTTTAAATTACTTCATAAAATTCAGATGTGATTTTTATATCAAAATAACTGATTAATGAAATATCTTTTATTTTTTTCTGTCTTATATTAGTCAGTGGTTAATAATTTGTAGAATCTTTTGGAAATTCAACTTATATGCGATTAAAATATTTAAAATCAATTGTTTTGCTATTGGTTGCAACAACAACTTACATAACTTTTGGACAAAAAGCCGGTAACAACTCAGACAAAGTAATCATTGAGATTGGTAAAAATAAAATTACTGCTTCAGAATTGCAATCTGCCTATAAAAAGAACAATTCCAGAACAAATGACAATTTATTTAAGTTGTCTAAAGATAGTATTATGGATTTTATTAATCTATATAGTAATTTTAAATTAAAGGTTACTGATGCTATCGAAAGGGGGTTACTTAAAGATTCATCAGTGCAGACTGAAATTCAGCAAAACAGAAAAATTCTTGCTGAGAATTTTTATTACGAAAAAGTTCTAATTGAACCCAATGTTAGCTATGCTGCTAAAATGCGTGAAAAGGAGTTTTTATTTTCCATAATTTTGGCAAATATCAAGCAAAATGCTACTGAGATTGATACTACTGACGCTTTTCGAAAGATTACTAACGCAATGAACAGAATTAAAAATGGTGATTCTTTCGAGCAGGTTGCCAAAGAATTTTCTGATGATTATGAAACAGGCAAAAATGGTGGATTAGTTGCTCAGTATATAACTTCAGGTAAAATGCAAAGACCCATCGAAAACGCAATATTTAAAACTCCTGAAGGGCAGGTTTACCCTGAGATTGTAAAGACAAATTATGGTTACTTCTTGATAAAGGTTAATAAAATTGAACAAAGAAAGTTAGTTAAGGGAAGTCATATTTTAATAAACATAAATGAAACCCGTGATAGTGCTGCTGCTTATAAGACTATTGACAGCTTATTGCAACTTTTAAAAAAAGGTGCTGATTTTTCAAAAATTGCAAAAGAAAATTCAGATGACCTTTCTACTGCTGTTAACGGAGGCAGTTTAGGTGGATACTATTCAAGATCAACTGGCATGGAGTCAAGTGCATATCCTTTAGTTAGTGAATTTGAAACTGCACTTTTTAAATTGAATGATGGTGAATATTCCGGAATAATAAAATCAAATTATGGTTTTCATATTGCAAAAAGAGATTCAACAAAATTGCCTGATCTTAAGGCTGAATTTGATGAATTAAAAAAGCTATATAAAAGATTATATTTTAAACTTGACCAAATTAATTTAAATGACTCTCTTCTGAAAATTACAAAGTTCAAGCTATACGACGATGTGTTGTATCAATTTACTTCTTTCCTCGATACAAATGCTACAAATGTCACTGATAATTGGTCAGAAAAAGTGCCCGACAGAATAAAGGAATATATACTTTTTGAGCATCTAGGAAAAAAAGTTAATTTATCTCATTTTATTGATATACTTAGCAAAGATCCAAAATTCAGAGGAGCAGCATTAAGTCCTTCCGGGATTAAAAGGTCAATATATACTTACTGTGAACCTGAGGCATTAACTGAAGTAACAAAAAATCTTGAAAAAGATTACAAGGACTTTGAAACTAGTTTCAATGAGTTTAAAAATGGTATTTTGTTATTTAAACTCGAAGCCCAAGAAGTTTGGGATAAAATGAAATTTGATTCAGTTTTAGCAAAAAGTTATTATGACTCTACAAAATCAAGATACATAACAGAAACAGCATATGATGTGTCAGAAATTTATTTCTTAGACAAAAACACCGCTGACTCTGTGTATAAAAGATTGATGAATGGTGAAGATTTTGATGATTTGGCATCTAAGGAAACTCAGCGTTCAGGATTTAGGGAAAAGAAAGGATTGTGGGGGAAGGTAAACGTGAAAACAAATACCTTGGCTAGAGAAGCAAATGATAAAAATGCTAAGAAAGGAGTCATTTTACCTCCATTCGTAAATGAGCCAGGTTACTCGATTATTCGTATAAACGACTTTTTCCCTCCAAGACAAAAAACTTTTGAAGAAGCTATTTCTGACTTCTCCGGGCAGTATCACGAAATGTTGCAACAAAAGCTAACAAAAATTTGGTTAGACAAAGTAAGAAAGAAACATCCTGTGAAAATAAATGAAAAAGAATTAAATAAGATAATTAGTGAGAATAAATAATATGAGTTCTAAATTATTTATAATATTCAGTTTATTAATTATTCTGATTAATAATTCTTTGTTGGAAGCTCAAGTCGAACCACGTGAAGGTGCATCTTTGGATAAAATTGCTGCAATCGTTGGTGACGAGATAATAATGCAGTCCGATGTTGATGGACAGCTTTATTTCATGGCTCAGTATGATAAATCTGTTAATGTTAACGATGAATCCCTGAAAAAGAAAATTCTTGAAAGTATGATTGACCAATTATTATTGGTGAACAAAGCTAAACTAGATTCTATTGTTGTATCAGAAGAGGAAGTTAATCAAAGAATGGAATTGCATTTGCAGACAGAAATCAGCCGTTTTGGGTCTGAAAGAAGAGTTGAGCAAGTGTACGGTATGTCAATAGCCAGAATAAAAAATGATATCAAAGAGAAAATACAGCAAAATTTACTTGTCCAGACCTTGGTTGCTAAACAATTTTCAGATATCAAGGTTTCGCAAAAAGAGGTTGAGGAGTTCTATAATGCAAATGTTGACTCAATACCTATGTTACCTCCTTCTGCGGAGATGTACCACATCGTAAAAAAAGTTAAAGCAAGTAATGATCTTAAAAAAGAAACTTATGAATTTGCTAAACTTGTACGAGATTCAATTTTAAAAGGTGGCAGTTTTTCTGATTATGCTAAAAGGTATTCTTCTGATCCCGGCACTGCTAATATTGGTGGTGATTTAGGTTGGTTCGAAAAAGGCAAACTTTTTCCTGAGTTTGAAAAAGCTGCATTTGCTTTGTCAACCAATGAACTGTCTATGCCTGTCGAAACACCATTTGGTTTTCATATTATACAAACTATAGAAAAGAAAGCAGATGCAATTAAAACACGACATATTTTATTCAAAGTTGGTTCTTCAAATTCTGATGTTGATTATGCAATAAACTCACTTAAGGAAATCAAGAAAAGAGTTCTAAATGGTGAGGATTTCGAAACATTGGCAAAAGAAGTATCTGAGGATAAAGATACAAGAGGGTTTGGTGGTTTTATCGGAAAAGTGCCGTTATCCGAAATTACAGGTGAAGTACGTAAAATGGTTGACTCTATAGGTGTTGGTGGAATAAGTGACCCTTTGCCCTATAAAACTGAGCAGACCGAACCAAGTTATCATATTGTATTTGTCAAGAAAATGATTCAAGAGCACAAAGCAAATTTAAAGGATGATTCTAAGGAAATAGAAATAATGGCTACAGAGTTCAAGAAAAGAAAATTATATTCAAAATGGCTCGAATCTTTGAGAAAAGAACTCTACTGGGAAATTAAAAATTAATTGGTTTTTTGAAATGAAAAAATTATTTTTTGTATATATATTAGCATTGGTTTCTATTTTTGTGTATTCCTGCGATGAAGTAAAATACGAAAAACCGCTTGTTGTTACCAGTACATTTCCTTTATATACAATATTGAAAGAAATTGTGGGTAATGAATTATCAATAGAGTATTTAGTACCTACCGGTGCGTCACCTCATACTTATCAGCCAAAGCCCAGCGATGCAAAGAAAGCAACATCAGCGTTGGCACTTTTTTATACTGCGGATAATTTAGATGGTTGGATTTCTGAAATTGCAGATAAAAAGAGAATTAAGTTGATTGATTACGTCCCTTTAGATAAAATTATCTTTTTTAGTTGTGGGCACGACCATTCAAACGGGAATCATGAAGAGCATGAGCACGAAGTTGATCCACATTTTTGGTTAGACCCACTTACAGTTAAATCTATGCTGGACACATTAGTTTTTGAACTATCTGCTTTGTATCCCGACGGTAAGAAAAAGTTCGTCAAAAATGCTTCAGTTTTTTCTGCTAAGCTTGACTCGATTCACAACGAAGCACTCAGTTTGCTTAATCCTATTGCAGAAAGTGTTGTTTTTATGCATCATCCGTCTTTTAATTACTTACTTAACAGATACAATCTTTACTATGGCGGAGCTATTGAAGAAAGTCCTGGTAAAGAGCCATCCCCAAAGTTTATTTCAGATTTAGTGGAATTGATTAAACAAAGCGGTGCAAAAGCCATTTTCTCTGAGCCGCAGTTATCATCAAAAGTTGCTGAAGTAATTGCGAAAGAAAGCGGTGTAAAATTGTTGGAGCTAAACCCTGAAGGAAGTTCAAATGGTGCACAAACTTATCGAGAGATTATCATCAACAATGCTAAAATATTGAAATCGGGTCTTGAATAAGATGGATGTTGCTCTAAAAGTTGATTCTTTGTCAGTATATTTAAATAAATTACATATACTTCGTGACTTGAGTTTTGAGCTACCTGTCGGAGAGTATATGGCAATTGTTGGTCCTAACGGATCCGGTAAGACTACACTTCTAAAAACTGTTTTAGGATTAATAAGTGCAACTGATGGGAGAATCAAGGTATTCGGAAATGACATATCAGAACACAATTCAAAAATATCTTATGTACCACAGGTCAAAACACTTGACAGAACATTTCCAGCTCAAAGTATAGAATTAGTTCTAAGCGGACTAAATAAAAAGTGGTCATTTTCAATTTCAAAAACAGAAAAGAAACTTGCATACGAAATGCTCGAAAAATTATCTGCAAGCCATTTAGCTGATAAGCAGTTAAACAAGCTTTCAGGTGGTGAATTGCAAAGAGTTTATTTAGCAAGATGCTTGATAACCAATCCTTCTATATTGTTGCTTGACGAACCTGCAACAGGTATTGACTTAGTCTGTGAGAAAAGCGTAAATCATATAATTGCTGAATATAATAAGAATTTCAACACAACAATAATAATGGTAACCCATGACTGGTCCGCTGCTTATCATCATACATCATATACGTTACTTTTAAATAAACAGCAAGTGTATTTTGGTCCATCTGATAAAGCTTTCACCGATTTGAATTTACAAAGAACTTTCTCACACATGGGGCACGACCACGGTATCAAGTTTGGTTTGAAGGAGATTTCTAATGCTTGAGATGTTGCAATTTCCTTTTATTCAAAGAGCATTAGTTGCAGGAATTCTAATTTCAACATCAGCTAGTTTTTACAGTATTTTTGTTGTGCAAAGGAGAATAAGCTATATAGGGTCAGGCCTTGCCCATGCTGCGTTCGGAGGAGTTGCACTTGGATTATTGTTAGGATTCTCACCTGTACTTACTGCAATTCCTTTTACTTTAATAGTTGGGATACTTACTGTTTATCTGCAAGAAAAAAGTAAAATTTCTGCTGATAGCATCATTGGTATTCTGTACTCAATATCTGTAGCCCTGGGTATAATTTTCTTAGCATTAAAGGAGAATTACACTGCTGACGCATATAATTATTTATTTGGCTCTATTCTTACTGTTAATACTGATGATGTCTATATTTCGATTGTATTATTTTTCATCACTGTATTCGTATTTCTGATGCTTTGGAAAAATTGGGCTTATGCAACTTTCGACAGGGAAATGGCAAAAGCAGACAGATTACCAGTATTACGTGACGATTATATATTAATGATTATGACATCTATAACTATTGTTGTTGCAATTAAAATTGTGGGAGTCATATTAATAACTGCTTACGTGGTTATTCCTGGTTCATTTTCAAGATTGATTTCAAACAAATTCAGAGATATGACATTTGTATCCATTGCATTTGGGATTTTGACTTCAATTATTGGTCTTTTTGTTTCATACGAATTGGATTTGCCAAGTGGGGCAGTCATTATTGTTATTCAATCCATTATATTTGGATTTACATTGGTTTTGAATAAATTCAGATTTAATTCATAAAAAAAATCTATCATTATTTTGTTTATTATTTCAAAAAATATTATATTGAAAATCTATTCTGTGTCAAAAAGGGGAAAAGTGATGAAAAAGTCATTTAAGTCAGCAAAATTATTTTCTTTGAAACTGATCTTGCCTCTTATTATGTTTGCTTTTTCATTCGAAGTTTACTCTCAATCTAAGGGTTTAACAATTACACCAAGAGATAGGAGACAACTTGAAGAAGAAAAGCTCAAGAAAAATAGCGTTGTTTTCCCTGATATGTACTCTGATTTAGACGATAAAAAAGCACCAGCAAGTAAATTTAAGACTAATGAATTTAACGATGGTATTGAATTTGCAAAGCAAAAGTATTATCAAGCCCTCATTTTAATTCAAAAAAGAGATACCTCAAGGGCTGCAAGATACTTTGATGCAGCATTGGAAAAACTAAATCAATTATCTTCAACTCCCGGAATTGAAGATAATAAAGAATTTACTGATTTAGCCCAATCTATTATTGATGATTACGAAAGCTATGTCAAAAGAATCGAATTTTTGGATGAAAATTCACCAATCTTTATTATTCGCGATTTACTTTTTAAAGAACTTGACGTTATTGAGCCACTCGAAATGGCAACACCTGGAAGTGGTAACAAAAGTAATGACGTTACTATAAACAATTTGCCTAAGTTGCCTAAACCTCCGGATTCTGTGCAGGTACCTCTTGATGACCACACATCAGTTGATAGGGGAATTCAATATTTAACAAAAGGTCCTGGAAAAAGATTTTTTACAAGATGGCTCGAACGGTCTTCAAAATGGTTCCCAATGATGAAGAGAATTGCTGCCGAAGAAAACATGCCACAGGAAATTATATATCTCTCTATGATCGAAAGCGGCCTGAATCCCATAATTGTATCTCCTGCAAAGGCGGTTGGATTATGGCAATTTATGAGGGCTACAGGCGAGATGTATAATCTTAATAAAAAAGGGTCAATATTTATTGACGAGCGTCGCGAGCCTGAAAAAGCTACCAGAGCTGCTATGAGACACCTTAGGGACTTATATAATGAATTTGGTGATTGGCATTTGGCATTGGCAGCGTATAACTGCGGTGCAGGATGTGTAGCTAGAGCCATTAGAAAAACGAATAAACCTAACCCGAATTATTGGGATGTTAGGGACAATTTACCCAGAGAAACACGTGGATATGTGCCTCAATACATTGCAGCTACAAGAATTGCACTCGATCCTGTCAGTTTTGGCTTTAATCTTGATTCTCTTGAATTTCATCATGAATATAAATACGAAACTGTATCAGTAGATTCAGCTGTAAATTTATCAGCACTTGCAAAGGCTGCTGAAATTTCATTGGATTCATTGAGGGAGTTTAATACTGAATTGACTAAAGACTGTACTCCTCCTGACTATTTACCATACAAATTAAAATTACCACTTGGTAAAAAGTCCGTTTTTGAAAAAAACTACCCTAACTTGACATTTGAGGAGAAAGCACCCTTTATTACACATATTGTTGATAATAGAGAAACAGTTCTGTCAATTTCCAAAGATTACAATGTTGATGCTTCGGATATTGTATCAATCAATAGATTGTCTGGCAGCAGACATAAATTGAAAAAAGGAATGAATTTAAGCATTCCTGTAAATGGTAATTATTTAGATAAATTAGCAAAAAAAACTTCTTCAGAAAACAGAGCTGTTGTTGAAGAACAGATACAATCAGCAAAGAATGAAAGTGTAAAACACACTGTTCAGCGCGGAGAAACATTATACAGTATTGCCAGAAAATACGAAATGGATGTAGCTGAACTAAGAAGATTGAATAGTATTGACATTAATTCACAAGACTTACTGGCAGGACAAGTTTTGTGGGTGAAACCTATACCTGCTGAAGTTGCATATGCAAGTCATCCGAATACTGCTAATAATGATGCCAAAGAAAAAATTATTAAACATAAGGTAAAGCGAGGCGAGACACTTTCTTCAATTGCAAATAAGTATTCGGTTACAGTCCAGGATATTCGGAATAATAATAAAATTTCTAGAAGCGGGAAGTTAAAGAAAGGACAAAACCTTAAAATTATTACTTACGAAACGGGTAATTTATCAAATAACAATAAAACGCCCAATGCTGAAAAAATGACACATAAAGTTAAATCAGGTGAAAACTTAAGCACGATTGCAAATAAATATAATGTTAGTGAAGATGAATTAAAAATGTGGAACCCACAGTCTGTAAAAGGAAATATGGTTTACGCTAACACAAATTTGACAATATACTCCAACACTTCACCAAAGAGCAATCCAAAAGAAACAAACAATGAATCAAGAACGGCTCCAAAATACTATAAGATTAAAGCAGGAGATACGCTTGGTGAGATTGCAAAGAAATTTGGTGTGAGTATTTCATCAATCCAAAATCTAAACAAAAATATTGACGAAAAAAGCCTGCGTATTGGTAAGCAAATTAGAATTAATTAATGCTAATTTGCTATATAATAAAATAACTTAGTGAAGAATACGAATATACTATTCTATATTAATTGTATTTATTTAAAATTATAAAATCACAATAAATGAGAGCTGTAATTCCAGTTGCCGGAGTGGGAACAAGACTTAGACCACATACATATTCATTGCCTAAAGTATTGCTTAATGTTGCGGGCAAGCCAATTTTAGGGCATATATTGGATGCTCTTATAGAGCAGAACGTAACTAAAGCTACAATTATTACCGGCTATATGGGGCAATTGGTTAAGGAATATGTTAGCGAGAGATATTCTTCAATGCATTTTGATTTTGTATTTCAAGAGCAAAGACTTGGGCTTGGACACGCAATTTGGATGGGAAGACATACATACTCTGATGAGCCTATAATGATAATCCTCGGAGATACAATTTTTGATGTTGATCTTGGTATGGCTCTTAATTCAGGGAAAAATACAATTGGTGTAAAAGCCGTTGAAGATCCCAGAAGATTTGGTGTTGTTGTAAAAGGCACTGATAACAAAATTACTAAGCTTATCGAAAAACCTGATGAGCCAATATCAAAACTTGCTATTGTAGGTTTGTATCATATTCAGGATACACCATTGTTGACTGAGTGTCTAGACTACATGATTGATAATGATATCAAAACACGTGGAGAGTATCAGTTAACAGATGCCTTACAGATGATGATAGAGAAAGGAGCTGACTTCAACACTTTTCCTGTGGATGGCTGGTATGATTGCGGAAAGCCGGAAACATTGCTATCAACCAACAGATTTTTATTAGACCAAAAGCCTATTTTCCCTAAACTTAAAGATTCTATAATTATACCTCCTGTTTTTATATCTGACTCTGCTATAATTGAGAGGTCTGTTATCGGTCCATATGCATCTGTTGCTGATGGTGCAGTTGTAAAGGATAGTATTATCAGAAACAGCATTATCAGTTTTAATGCTAAAGTTGTTTCCTCTCTGCTGGAGCAATCAATTATCGGAAATGAAGCTGAAGTAAAAGGGCATTTCCATAAATTGAATGTTGGTGATTCAAGTCAAATTTCAGAAAGTTAAATTGTTTTCTAATCTTAATTATTTGGTTAAAATGAATAATTCATATTTATTTACTTCAGAATCGGTCTCAGAAGGGCATCCCGATAAAATATGCGATCAGGTATCAGACGCAGTTTTAGACGCAATGCTGACCGATGACCCTCAAAGCAGGGTTGCATGCGAATGCTATGCTACAACAGGAATGATTGTAGTTGGCGGTGAAATTAAAACAAACACTTATGTTGATTTACAAAGCTTGGTTCGGAACGTTATCAGAGATATTGGATATGATAAAAACGGACTTAGGTTTGATGCTGATTCAGCTGCAGTTATAAACGTTATCAATCAACAGTCAAGTGATATTGCTATGGGGGTTGATACAGGAGGTGCAGGTGACCAAGGCATGATGTTTGGTTATGCAATTAATGAAACAGAAGAATTAATGCCTGCAACAATTACTTATGCACACAAACTTGTAAAGAAATTAGCAGACCTAAGAAGAGAGCCGGGAGTAATGGATTATTTGCGTCCTGATTCAAAATCACAAGTCACTATAGAATATGCTGACAATGGTGAAATTCTTCGTGTTGATACTGTTGTAATTTCTACACAACACGACCCTGATGTGTCTCAATCATTGATAAAAGAAGATGTTATAAGTAAAGTTATAAATTCGGTAATTCCTGCTCAATATCTTGATGATAAAACAAAATACTATGTTAATCCAACAGGTAACTTTGTAATTGGTGGTCCTCATGGTGATACCGGGCTTACCGGACGCAAAATTATAGTTGATACTTACGGCGGAAGAGCACCACACGGTGGAGGAGCATTCTCCGGTAAGGACTCTACAAAAGTTGACCGTTCAGCTGCTTACGCTGCAAGATATTTGGCAAAAAACATCGTTGCCTCAGGAATTGCAAAAGAGTGCACCATTCAGGTATCTTATGCAATTGGAATTGCACAGCCGGTTTCAATACTCGTAAATACTCATGGTACATCTTCAGTAAATGATAGATTATTGGATAAGTTTATACTCGATAATATTGATTTATCACCAAAGGGTATTATTGAACGATTTGGACTCAGAAGACCTATTTTTAGATCTACAGCAGCTTATGGACATTTCGGTAGAAATGAGTTCCCATGGGAAGCTACAGATATAGTCGAATTATTTAAGAAAAATTTTGCTTAGGAAATTATTTTAGACTTATATGCAAAGAAACATTACAGTAGCTTATGGCAATGGAATAGGACCTGAAATTATGGATGCAACACTGCGTATTTTGGATGCAGCAGGTTGTAATTTCAAATATGACGTAATTGAGATTGGCGAGAATATTTACCTTAGTGGAATCAAGTCAGGAATTGCTCCTGAATCATGGGATGTTTTGAGAAGAAATAAAGTTTTTTTAAAATCCCCGATAACTACACCTCAAGGGACAGGTTACAAAAGCTTGAATGTAACCATACGCAAGTCTATGGGATTGTTCGCAAGCGTTAGACCAACTGTTGCCTACACAAATGTAATTCACTCTCACTTCCCGAATATGGACTTAATAGTAATTCGAGAGAACGAAGAGGATTTGTATGCTGGTATTGAACACCAACAAACCGGTGAAGTAATTCAGTGTTTGAAATTAATTTCTAAACCCGGCACTGAAAAAATCATTCGTTATGCATTTGAGTATGCTCGTGCATTTGGTAGAAAAAAAGTAACTTGCATGACTAAGGATAACATCATGAAGCATACCGATGGTTTGTTTCATAAAACATTTCTCGAAATTGCCAAGGAATATCCTGAGTTTGAAACTAATCATTTGATTATAGATATTGGCTCTGCACGTATTGCTGATTATCCCGAGAGCTTCGATGTAATTGTTACCCTAAATCTTTATGGTGACATAATTTCAGATATAGCTGCAGAAGTTGCAGGTTCTGTAGGATTAGCAGGTTCTTCGAATATAGGTGATTCATTTGCTATGTTTGAAGCAATTCATGGCTCTGCACCTGATATTGCCGGAAAAGGTATTGCAAACCCAAGCGGTTTAATAAATGGTGCAGTGATGATGTTGATGCATATTGGGATGCCTGAAAAGGCAGAATTAGTGCAAAATGCCCTCCTCAAAACACTTGAGGATGGTTATCACACTCCTGATATTTACAAAGAAGCTACTTCCAGGGTTAGAGTAGGTACTAACGAGTTTGCTGACGAAATAATCAAAAGATTGGGTCAAAGGCCGGTAATACTGAAAGAAGTGAAATTCAATCACGATTTTAAACCTATTTATGTAAAACCTTCACCTTATGTCAAACCCAGCAAGGAATTGGATGGGATTGATGTTTTTGTTGACTGGGTTGGTACTGACAGAAACCCAAATGTTTTAGGGGCAAAATTGAGTGAAATTGCTTCAAAAACAGATATGTTCCTTAAAATGATTACCAATAGGGGAGTAAAAGTATTTCCTGACGGGTTCTCTGAAACTTTCTGTACAGACCATTGGAGATGCAGGTTTAAGCGAAAAAGTGATGATACAAAAATAAATCATAATGATATTTTCAATCTTCAAAAGATGATATTTGATGAAGGTTTTGATATCATTAAAACTGAAAATTTATATTTAATTAATGGTGAGAGGGCTTATACTCTCGGTCAGGGCGAATAAAAAAAATCTTATTTATAAAAAAAGGACTTATAAAATGTCAAATATACCTCAAAAGCAAGCTACCGGAAAATTTTCTGAAGTCGAAGGACAATACTGTGTCAGAGACATTTCATTAGCTAATGAAGGAAAATTATTAATCGAATGGGCAGAAAGCAGAATGCCTGTACTTATGGGTTTGAGACAAAAATATAGCGAAACAAAACCTTTCAAAGGATTTACTATCGCTGGATGTTTGCATGTTACCAAAGAAACAGCTGTTTTGATTAAAACTCTGAAGGAAGCAGGAGCAGAAGTATTATGGTCAGGTTGCAACCCACTATCAACAAATGATGCTGTAGCAGCGGCATTGGCAGAAGAAGGTATCAAGATTTACGCTTGGTACGGTAATAAAGAGGACTTTTATTGGTGTATAGAAAGAACAATTGATGGGAAACCTCATCTTACACTCGATGACGGTTGTGATTTAATTGATACTGTTCACGAAAAATACAAAGAACTTGCTACTAAGCATATTATTGGTGGATCGGAAGAGACAACAACGGGAGTTCATCGTTTGAGGTCCCGACAAGCAGCTGGTCAATTGTTGTATCCTGTATATGCTGTAAATGATGCAGAGACTAAGTGGGATTTTGATAATGTTTATGGTACAGGTCAATCGACTATTGATGGCATTATTAGAGCTACTTCAGTAATGCTGGCAGGCAAGAATTTCGTTGTTGCAGGTCATGGTCATTGCGGTTCAGGTGTTGCCAAACGTGCAAAAGGACTTGGAAGTAATACTATTGTTACTGAGGTAAAAGCTACTGCTGCGCTTAAAGGTATGCTTGAAGGGCATGAAGTAATGACAATGGATGAAGCTTCTAAAGTTGGCGATATATTCTGTACTGCCACTGGAGTTAAAGACATAATTCGCAAGTGGCACTTCGAAAATATGAAAGATGGTGCTATTGTTTGTAATACTGGTCATTATGATGCTGAAATCAATATTCCTGAGCTTGAAGAAATTTCCGTAAGCAAAAGAACTATAAGACCTAATTGTGAAGAATATACCCTTAAAAACGGCAATAGAATTTACTTGCTTGCTCAAGGTCGCTTAATTAATTTAGCTGCAGCTGAAGGTCATCCTTCAGAAGTAATGGATATGTCTTTTGCAAATCAATTCATGGCTCATTTGTCATTGGTCGAAAGGTATAAATCAGGAGAAAAAATGCCTGTTGAAGTAATGGATATACCTGTTGACCAGGATGAATTTGTTGCTCAAACTAAAATTGAAATGATGAAATTGAAAATTGATAAGTTGACTGATGAACAAATTGCTTATATCAACGACTATAATGCTGGTACTTAATGCGGGCTTCATGATTTCATTGAAAAACCCTTCTTTAGTATATTTTTAAAGAAGGGTTTTTTGTATTTCAAAAGTGTTTAATATACCTATCAAACACTTAAACCTTGATTTAACAATTCAGCACGCTCAGCTATTTTTAGGTTTTCAATTACAACATCAAGACTTCCGGTAAGTACATCCTGTAAGGGATAATTTTTACTTTCACCTTCGAGTCGATGGTCAGTAAGTCTATTTTGAGGATAATTATATGTACGAATCTTTTCTGATCTGTCACCAGTTTTAACCATTGTCTTTCTGGTTGAAGACATAGCATCTTGTTGTTTTTTAAGTTCTAATTCGTATATACGCGAGCGTAACACTTTCATAGCTTTTTCACGATTTTTGAGCTGTGACCTTTCTTCCTGACATTGAACTACAATACCGGTAGGTAAGTGTGTCATTCTTACTGCCGTTTCAACTTTGTTTACATTTTGTCCACCTTTACCTCCGGCTCTATAGATATCAATTTTAATGTCTTCTTCTTTTACATCTAAATCAATGTCTTCAGCTTCGGGCAGTACTGCTACCGTAGCGGCAGATGTATGGACTCTTCCACTGGCTTCTGTTTCCGGTACTCTTTGAACTCTGTGCACACCACTTTCAAACTTCATTGTACCATAAACATCATCACCTGCAATCGAGAAAACTAATTCTTTAAAACCACCACGTTCTGAATCATTAAAATCTATTATTTCGATATTGTAGTTCATCTTATCAGCAAAATGCTGATACATTCTGAATAAATCACCTGCAAAAATTCCGGCTTCGTCACCACCGGTACCTGCTCTGACTTCAATAATACAGTTCTTTAAATCATTAGGATCTTTAGGGATTAACAAAATTCTAAGTTCATCTTCAAGTTTGGATATTTCGGCCTCGAGAAGATTATTGTCTTCATAAGCCATTTCTCTTAGCTCCGGCTCGATATTTTTGTTATTTATCAACTCCTTATTATCTTGGAATTGATCGGACATTTTTATGTATTTCTGGGAAATATCAGCTAATGCCTTCAATTGTTTATGCTCACGTGATACCTCTTTGTAAGTCTTTACATCACTTACAATAGAAGAATCGTAGAGTTTTTCAGATACAATTTCAAATCTTTCTAATATGGACTTAACTTTATCGTACATTCTAAATTACTTATAAATAACAAAACTTCAAAAATAACACTTTTTTAGGTATAAATTGTAATGAAACAAAATATTTAGTGCTGATGACTACTTTTTCTTCTTAACTTGCTTTTTGGTGTCTCCGGTTCTTCCTTTTCCAGGTATGAACTTTTCTAATGTAAAATCAACAGAAATATAATGTTGGCCTGGTATTTCTTCTTTTTCAGGATAAAATATCAGAAGCTTTTGTTCCAAATTAGCAAAATAATGAACAGGTATCCAATGCTCTTTACTGATGGTCATTACACCGGAGCCCGTAAGAGTTGATTCTGTTCGCATTTTTTGTTGGGGAGTAATAATGTTGATTGCACCAATACCTGTCATAATATATGAAAACCTTGAGCAGGCATAACCTAAAGTATCCAGAGGATTTCGAGCCCTGAGTAAAAATGTATGGTCAACCCAGGCACCAGGTACACCATTTTCTATAAGTGTATCTTTTGATTTTGCCATCCAAGACTCGTTGATATATCTATAAGTTTCTTTAAAAGGAAAAATTAATGCAGGAGTAAAAGAGCCTCCAGGAGCAACTGAATAAGAAAGAGAATCATCAGGGACAACTTTTAATCTGTTCCCAAGAGAATCAATCAAAATTTTCACAACTCGACCTTTCCATGCAGAACTTGTTCTTCTAGACTTTTCTTTACCATCATATACTTCGTCGGATATCAAACTTATCAATTTAAAAGAAAGTAGGAATTTTCTATCTTTTGTTACTGAATCACAAGTTACCTGTAAATGCTCAAGACGTGTTTTTTCTAATGGTTTATCGTAATTAATCATTAAGCTGTCGAATGCTTCTACTCTATAAACCAAAGTATCTCCTTTAAAAAAGTTGTATCTGTAACTTTGCAGGTCATAGACAATCATTTTTTCTTTTTCGTAACTAAGTGAATCTTCATCTGCTCTAGCAAATGAAAAATTTATGAATAATAAAGTTATAAATATGGAGATAAATATTTTTTTCATGATTAATATTATAAAATTGTGAATCTTAAAAATATAGAAACAGAAATAAATATGAATTATTATTTATTTACACAAAAAATGTTCCTTATATTGAGGTTATAAGGAACATCATTTGCTTTATCCGATTAAATTGCTATTGATTTTTTAATAAGAAAAAGTTGTATCTTAGGATTGATGCTGAACCAAAGTACCCTATACCACCTTCTATGCTTGTCAGAAGTGGATCAGCTTCTCCTTTTGTTTGTGCTTGTAAATACCATCTAAGATAATTCCAATCAGGTACATACACAGCTAGCTCGTGCTTTCCAAACCATCTGAATACATTCCAAACCACTGAGGTCTTATTATTTGCTACAGGTGTGATTACAGCTGTTTCGCGAAATCTACGTTCACCGCCAAAAGGTGTAAAAACTCTTCTATTAAGTTCTTCGGTCGGAGGATTCAAGTATATTCCATAATTTGCAGTATCCAGGTTTTTAACCGATACAAGATAAAACTCAAAACCCTGAACTCTTTTCCATCCAATCGAATCGGTAGCAGGTAACTTAAGTGTGTCAACCGGGTATTGTAATAATTCTTTGGGTAAGAAACTCCATTCAGTTGTAGGTGGAGTTACGGTAGAGCCTGTAATTGTTTTACCATTTGGTAAGGTTATTTTAATTTTGTATTCAGTCTGTGGTTTCACTTTGTAAGTTGTATCTTTATAATAATATCCTAAAGGTCCGTCTTCTCTAACTCTGAAATCTAGACTCATCGTCATATTGTCCCCTGTAATCTCAACATTTGCATCTCTGACCATTGCAGAATCAAAATTGAAAATTGCACCGATTGGTTGAGATTTCATAAGTGTAATGCTTCTGATTGGTTCATCAACAATAAGCAATGCTTCCAGAATATAACTTTCAACATAATCATTAGGCATAGGGTCTTCACATGAAGTTATCCAAAAAGCCATCAAAACAAAGATATTCAATATTATTAGTTTTTTCATAATTTATTCTCCAAACCTAAAATTTTACTTCTAATGATACTGTTGGCAAAATAGGAATTAACCTAACATCTTCAATAAAAGTATTCTCTTCTCTTGTATTATAAAACCTCACCAAAATATCTCTTCTGCTATAAACATTATACACATCAATAATAAACTTTGATTCTAATCCCCACATCAAGAAGTTATAAGAAGCTGTTAAATTTAATTGGTGTGAAGCAGGGAGCCTGAGGCCAAATCTTTGCGATGGTACAACTTTGCCTCTTCCATAATCCTGACCCGGTAATCTAGTTTGGAATCTTGATGTAGCACCTGTATAAGATTGACCGGTTTGGTAAAAGAATGAAGCTCCGAAAGTCCAATCTTCATTCATTTCATAATTTGCTACAACTTTAAAATCGTGTGTTCGGTCGTATCGTGGTCTGAATTCTTCCCCATTATTAATACTGTCAAATTGTGAAGTGATAAATCCTAAGGCATAACCAACCCAACCATTAAGTTTACCAAATTTTTTCTGTACAAAAACCTCAGCACCCCATGCTCTGGCATTTCCGATATAAAAAACATCTGCTACATCTCTTCCCTGTAAGGCATTAGTGTTAATTTCACTAACATTTGTTAGGTCTTTGTAATAAATGTCAAAATTTAGATTATGTTTCGGAAACGGTTCTGTTTCTATGCTGAGAATATAATGAACTGCATTACTTGCAGGTACAGTATTATCTGTAGGAAGCCATGTGTCAAAAAATGAAAAATTTGGCTGTGTAGCTAGTCTGAGGTTCTGATGGAAAATACCCCAAGCGGCTTTTACAGCGAATTTATCTGTAAACCTATATCTGGCACTGATTCTTGGATCAAATGTCACCAAATCGCTCAATTGCCAGTAATTAACCCTTAAGCCAGCTTGAATTGATAATGGTTCTGTTACTGACCACTTAAACTGTCCGAATGCACTCGTATGAACATCTTCTATTAACAAGTTTGTGCTGGCACCACTTGAACCCTGTGCTGTAGAGTCTGTATCACCTGTAAAATTTTGCAAATATTCAAATTTGAAAAATGATGATTCAACACCAAATTTTGCAGTAAATTCATCAGAAGCAAACCACTCAGTATTCGCTTTTAATGTGTAGTCAGTAATTGAATTGTCTATTAAAAACTCATAACCTGATTGGTCACCCTTGAAATTGTTAAAATAATTACTATAACTTACATTAACTGTTGTAAATAAGTTCTCATCAAAAATATGAGTCCATCTGCCTGATAACAATCTATTGCCAATATCAAGTCCCAAAGTTAATCCAAAACTTCCAAATTCTAAGTGGTCATTACTCAAAAATCCGCTTATGGAAACTTTGTCGTTGGGACCCAAATCCTGAGTGATTTTGCCGTTCAAATCATAAAAACCAAAATCAGGTATCGGAGTTGTGGGGTCTTCGGGTATAAGTTGCTTTACTAAATCAAAATATGTCCTACGACCTGATAAAAACCATGAACCATTTCCGATAGGACCTTGTAGTCCTGCTCTGGAAGATATTACCCCAAGAGAAGCCACTCCCTCAAAATTCTTTCGATTACCGTCATTTTGTGTAATGTTTAGTACTGCAGACAATCGTCCGCCAAATTCAGCATCAAATCCTCCTTTCACTAATTCAACATCCTTAATTGCATCCGTGTTAAATGTGGAAATAAATCCAAAGAGGTGTGTTGGATTATAAACTGCTGAGCCGTCGAGCAAAACGAGATTTTGATCAGGTGAGCCACCGCGAACGAATAAACCACTTGATAATTGAGATGATGTGAGTACACCGGGTAAATATTGAAGTGTTCGGAATAAATCAGACTCTCCACCTACCCTCATATTCTTGATGGTTTGGACAGGAACATTAACTTTACTTATTGAAATTTGCCTTTTTTCTACTTCTCTCTCAGCATCTACATAAATTTCTTCCTGCATTACTGAACTTTGATTTAATTCAATATCTATTCTCGTTAATTGACCTGATTTTAATTCGTATTCCTTTACAAATTTTTCGTAACCGAGAAAGCTTACGATTATATTGTATTTTCCGGGAGGAATATTATTTATTGTAAAATAGCCTGATTTGTTGGTTCTTGCACCTAACTTTGTTTTCTCAAGCAAAACAGTAGCACCAACCATCGTTTCCCCTGTTTTCCCATCTATAATATAGCCATTTACAGCTGCCTTGTTTTTTTCAACCATTGCTAAATTTTCTGAATAGAGATTCAGTGGCAAAGCGATGCAAAAAAAATAAGCTAGCAAAACTACTCTAATTCCAATCTTGTTCATTATTTAACTGCCTGTATTATTCAATTATCCACATTGTGAGAAAAGTTTATTTTTTGTAAGTCCATATACGTCAATTTATCAAAAAAGTTTATTTATTATTTTCGAACTCTGTTTAATTGCTGCAACTCCTTGAATTTTGCTAAGTCATGAGATAAGTCTATAATGTTTTTTATAGCTCCTCTCGTTAATTGAAAATATACATCATTGAATCTTTGAATTAAATCATCATCACCAAATTCAGTAACCTCTTTAAGATATGAAATTAATTCGTTACAAGCTCTTTCCATCTCCTTGTGAAGTAATTCTATGCCATCAATATTTGGGTTAATCTTTCTCAACTTATTAGATATATTCCAAATACTCTTACCTGTAAAAACCAAACGATTTAATGTATCTGCACCATTATGAGAAGCACAGATTTCAAAAATTGCTTCCAAATCATTTTTCTTCCTTAAAGTACCTTCGGAAAATTCATTTAAATATTCTATTACTGCAATAGTGTCTTCAGATATTTGCATAAATTGGGAATCAATTGTTGATGGAAAGATAATTTTATGACGATTAAAAAATGCATGCATTATTTTAATGGAATAAAAAAGCTGCTTGTACTAAAACAAGCAGCTCAAAATTATCTGGCAATTATTTCTTAGTTATTAATAATTAACTTCCTAATTTCTATCAAGTTATCAATTTTTATTACCACATTATACTCACCGGTGGAGATTTTGGATATATCAGATTCTATATACCAAGCACCACTTGATAATGCGTCATTTACTATATTTTGGATAAGTTCTCCTGCCAAATTAAATAATTGAACTGATACTTTTGAGTTATTCTTCGTCATGAGTTGTAACTTAAGTATTCCTGTTGCAGGATGTGGATTGATACTAATAAAAGAAACTTCGGTACCTTCAGTTTCAAGGTCAGCTGTCACAAAGCTATCTTTTACATAGGTGAAACCATTCAAAGTGTTGTTATTGAAGTAGTTAATAATATTGACAAGCTTAGCTTCGTATAGTTTTTTACTGATATTATTATAAACCTTAATACTTAATTTTTCATCCCTTTTAGCGCCATCAACATAAGTACTATTTTCGTCATCCCCCCAAATTGTAATTGCAGTTGTTCCATTTATCAGTATTCCTGAACCAATCAACATATCATCAGTATTATATACTCCTATTTCACTTTTGTTTGGTAGATTATCAGCTCTAATAATTAATGTTGAACTGTTGCCGGTTCTTTTGTAAGCAGGGATTAAGAAATTAGGTTCCGGACTAACTTCAAAACTTGAATTGCCTTTACCTTGCGAATTTGATGGATAATAAAGTGTATCAAGTTTTGATAAATATACTTGATAGCCCTGCCCAATTTCCATGTTGCCAATTTGGTTGATATTGTATTGCGGAATATAAGTTTTACCACTGTTGTTTTTTGCTATTACTAATGAGTTGGAGCTGGTTAAAGAAGCTAATGCACTAACAATACTCATATTAGAACTTCTAAGATAAGGAATAATATTCCATCCTGAATTAAGAATAATCGGAGAATTTTCTGGTTCAATTGGTGACCCTGATGCAACGAGCGTTTTATTGGAGGTAAGGTATGCCTGATAACCATGATGTAAATTCCAATCGCCTATTTGGTTGATATTATATGCGGGGATGTAGGTTTTACCTGCACCATTTTTGACTATATTTACCCAGCTTTTAATATCATTCCAGATTGTTGGCATAGATTTATTTTCGGGATTAACATTGATAGAAATCATATTCCATCCGCTAAGTAAACTAATCTCTTGAGTCACACTAACAATGACATTGAGTTCTGAGATTTCTGAAATACCATTTATGGTATAATAAGAATTACCTGATTCATAAATAGCATTAGCATCAAATTCTTTGTGTTGAACTACATCCCATACCTTTATCTTGTATGATTCATTGACAGAAAAACCGTCTTTCAACAAAGTTTGATTGTCATCACCCCAAACAGCTATAGCCATATTTTGTCCAATTTCCCAAACTCCATATCCAGCGCAAATTAGAGAATCGTTTCTGGTAAAGAAGAATCCAATTGCATCACCATCCTGAAAATCTCTATTGCCAATTTTTGGTTCAATTGCTTCAGGAATAATTATTGTTGAATAATTACCTGTATTCTCTGTAAAATTCCAGGATTCTGGGACATCAGAGTTAGTTAATGTTTTAAAGCTTACCTGTTCTCCATATCCAGTACCTGCAGAATTAGTAGCATAAGCTCTTACATAATATGTTGTGTTA
This sequence comes from bacterium, assembly GCA_024711295.1. Classification (GTDB taxonomy): domain Bacteria; phylum Bacteroidota; class Ignavibacteria; order Kapaibacteriales; family UBA2268; genus JANJTB01. The sequence continues at coordinate 112,262 of JANJTB010000004.1, forward strand.
GATTGTAATCCGGTAATGCTTGAGCTAAAGCTTCCAGTACCTGAGCCATCAGTAGTTTTGCTATTGGCGATTGTAGGATTTTGTGAAGTTGACCAACATACGCCACGAGCAGTAACATTTGCACCACCATCATTTGTAACATTACCTCCTGATTGCGCTGAGTTGTAAGTGATGTTACTTATATTAGCTGTGCTTACACTAGGTAAAGTTGTACCAGAAGTAAATGA
>JANJTB010000025.1 GCA_024711295.1 bacterium
TTCAGGTTCATCTAATGGTGCTTCAACAAAAAAGGGACAACCAATGAACTTAAGTGATATGATACCCGGTTTTACTGGCTTTACTATCGCGAATGGTGATGATTGGTCTAAGATGAATAATGAACAAAAAAATGAAGCATTGAACAAAGTTAATAATTTATTAAGATATCTTCAAAGTAAATCAGGTTATGAATGGTCATATACACTTTTTGAAGTTGAAAATAAAGATGGAACTTCAAGTATTATTGCCTCCAACTTTAAAACTGATGGGGAATCAAATAGTGTAATGCCTGATTTTCAGTATAAGGGAAATGGTAGTCTTGTTAAGGTTTGGGGATTTGGGCATTCACATCCAACTAATGCACCTCATTCTGCCCCAGATTTAGGATTTATTTCTGCAAGTTGGCATAAAAGTAATGGATTTCTATCTTTAGTTGTATCGCCTGACCATAACTTTTACTTAGAAATAGTTGATCACGGTGCTCTCTTAACAAGTTGGTCAAATCTAATAAAAAATGATAATGAAGATGGTCTTGGTTATACTTACTTTATGATAAATTATCAAAATAAAGGGTGGACTGATGTTTTTAAAATGGACAATAATGGACAATGTCATAGTTGCGGTTTACATTTTGAAAAATTTACTCCCAAAATAAGGAGAAAGTAATCATAATGACTTTATTACTTTTTATAAATTTTTAATTTGAGGATAACATGAAATATATGATAATTGGTTGTATTATTATTTTAAGCACAATAAGTTTTGCTAATAATAATGAGTTTGATCCCTATTTCTTTAGAAATAATTTTCAAGATGATATTCACGCCGGAACTTATTTCTATGCTTTGTTTAGTATTGGAAATAAATTTGGTGATAGTAGCGATAGAGCATTCCAGAATTTCGATACAAACCTGTATAAAGGGAGAAAATTAGGCTACGTGTTAATTGATTTATCCAAAAGGTATTTGTTCTTAAGAGGATCGGTTATAAATGGTGATTTATGTTTAGATCAAAATGACTTTAGTCGTCGTACTCATTTTGCATTCACATTTAAGTTTAATGATACCCTAAGTTTGAATATTGTCGGTATGCTTGCAAAATCTGAATGGTTTTATGAAGAATCCGACTCGATTGCTTTCAACAAATTGCTTGAAATTGACAAGTATGCTTTACTACCTATAAATAGAAATATGAAAATTTATTATAAACAAATTATTGACCTAATGAAATTTGATAATAGCCCGAGGTTAAAAGATAGGATTGAAAGTATATTAAAGAATTATCCTGGTGTAGCTAAATAACCTATAGTATTATACATAGTGAACTTTCTAATGGACATGGGGATATACATACAATCATGCCGGAGTGCGTGAGCAAAAGCGTTTACTTACATCTGATAATTTGATTACAATAATAAAAGTTGATAATATTACTATTGTCCTTATCAGCAATATTCATTATTTATTTACGTTAATTGAATTATAATATATTAATAGAGTATACAAACAAGATATGAAAACTATATCACTAAAAATAGATGATAATAATTTTTCTGAAATTGAGAAAATATTGTCATCTCTGAAAAAACCTCGTAATAGATATATAAATGAGGCAATTGAATATTATAACAAATTCCAAAAAAGGAATTTACTTCAAAGAAAATTAGAGTTTGAATCTCGGTTGACTAAAAGCCAATCAATAGAAATATTGAAGGAATTCGAGGCAATCGAATATGAAAATTGAGCAGTATTCTATTTGGATTTGCGACCTAAATCCACAAATTGGTACTGAACCCGGAAAAGTCAGACCTGTATTAGTTGTTCAAACAAATCTTCTAAATGATATTAATCATCCATCTACATTAGTTTGCCCAATAACTACCGATGTAATAAATGACGTAGATATTTTGCGATTACATCTGAAAAAAGGTGAATCAAACCTTAAAGAAGATAGTGATGTATTATTAGACCAAATGAGGGCAATTGATAATAGACGGCTCGTGAAAAAAGTAGGTAATTTGAAACATGATAAAATCCAAAAGGTACTAGAAAATCTTAAAATTGTCTTAGATTTATAAATAATAAGAGATTTGCAGATGCTCGGTTTCCGTATGTACTTTTCTAAATTGAAAATGAAATCCTAGAAAAAAATAATACTTCTTATATCAAATAATTGTCAATTAATGAATAACTCCCCACTGATATGGAGTGACCCCAGTGGCTTATCACCGGAGAAAGAAAATTCAATTTTTTCAAGAGTTTGAAATAAACACATATAATTATCGTCAAAATTTGATATAAATATAAGTGCAATATAATGAAAAGTTTAGTATTAAGTATTCCTGAAAATATTGATTTAGAGATTACCGAAACTACAAGGTTTTTGGCATCGAAACTTTATGAAGCTGGTAAGTTATCTTTAGGTCAAGCATCAGAAATGGCTGGTTTGAGCAAGAGTACTTTTGCTGAAATCTTAAAAGATTTCGGAGTAGCTTATATTAATTATTCTACCGAAGATGCTCTTGATGACGCATCAAAAATATGATGTTATTATTGCCGACACTTCTTGCCTGATTTTATTAGATAAAATTTCAGAACTTGAGTTACTGAGCAAAATCTTTAAAAATATAACCATTACGAAAATCATTGCTAATGAATTCGGTAATATTTTACCTGACTGGATTACAATTATAGACAATTCTATAAGTAAAAACATTGCATTGTTTGAATTGGAAGTTGATATAGGTGAGGCATCCGCATTTTCGCTAGCTATAGACTATCTGAATCCACTTCTAATTATTGATGATTTAAAAGCACGAAATTTAGCAAAAAAACTCAAGTTAAATTACACCGGAACTTTTGGCATATTGTTAAAAGCAAAAGAATTAGGATTAATAGACAATTCCGAAAGTTTAATCAATAAAATTAAATGCACAAATTTTCATATATCAGACGAATTAATAGAGTTGTTAAAATGATTTTGAAGAGATGTTATATTGCTAATTTTGGTAAAAAATTTAAATAGGTAATTATGAAAATATTGTGTTTAATTTGCTTTGCTCTTTTAACCCAAATAGAAAAATTTGATAAAGAAGAGTTTGAGCCCTATTTCTTTAGAAATAATTTTAATGATGATGCTTATGTTGAGGCAAATTTCTTTTGTTTTTTTGGAATTGGTGATAGATTTGGTGATAGTAGTGATGTTCCTTTAAAAACTTTAGATACCAACCTATATAAAGGAAAAAAACTTGGTTTTATTATTTCTGATTTATCAAGTAAATATATGAAATTTTGGGATTTTTCTTCTAATGGTGTTTTAGGTTATGGTAATGTTGATTTAAGTAAACGTACACATTTTGCATTTATATTTAAATATAATGACACTTTAAGTTTAAGTATTGTCGGAATGATTGCAAAATCTGAGTGGTTTAAAGAAAAATCAGACACATTAGCTATTAAAAGAATCTATGAAATTGATAAATTTATTATATTACCTGTATTACATAATATGAAAGTACGTTATAGGCAGATTATCGAGCGTATGAAAACAAACAAAAACCCTAAGTTAAAAGAACAACTCGAAAGTTTGTTAAAGGATTATCCGGAAGTTGCTAAGTGATACAAAATGAAATCTCAATTAAAAATACGACTACAAACCCTTTGGTGAGCTATACTGGTCGATTGACGGCTCTCACCTGCGTGAAGGTCTGGAGGGCAGTATTTTCGACCCCGAGTCCGAACTGCAAATGAAAGGTGTAAGGATGTACGACACAGAAACAGGCAGATTTACCACTCCCGACCTGCTCTGGTCTGCCTTTCCGTCACATACCCCCTACCACTATGCCTATAACTCCCCATTGATTTGGAGTGACCCCAGCGGCTTAGCACCGGAGAAAGAAAGGGATAGAGAGAAGTTGTTGGGGATATATGATAAATATTAAACTAAAATAATTGAAATAACGTAATTTATGATTATTAAAAAAAATTGATTTAGGAGATTTTATGAGATTTACTCTTAGTTATTGGATAGATGAAAATTGGTATGTCGGCAAACTTTTAGAAGTCCCGGGGGTTTTCAGCCAAGGGGAAACTTTGGAAGAATTAAAGAAAAATATTAAAGAAGCTTATCAGCTTATGATTGATGACTACAATGAATCAACACAATTTCAGCCAAACTCTAATTTATTAGAGCTTGTGATATGAAACGGCGTGAACTTCTAAAAATTCTCAACCAAAATTATTGTGAACTCAAAAGACATGGCTCAAATCATGACATTTATATAAATACAATAAATAACAAAACAAGCCCGGTACCGCGTCATAATGAAATCAAAGATTCCCTTTGCAGATTAATTTTTCAGCAATTAGGTATTGAATTTTAGAATATGTTCGGCTACCGAATATACGATACCGAAACAGGTCGCTTTACCACCCCCGACTTGCTTTGGGCTGCTTTTCCGTCACATACATATTACATACACAATAAATAATTTAATCACTACAGCTTCTATTTTCTTATACGGATTCAATATGAGATTTAATAAATCCCTTAAATTCTGCAAATTTCATTAAACAGCTAAAACCTTCATTAAAAAAAATCGTATAAAAAACTTTAAACGCTAAAATTATTTTGTCACAAATTTATTTTAATGTGTAATAGTGTTAGTAATCAATTTATATTTTTTTTGAAATAAATGAATTTAGTTTATAATAACTTGTCAGATAGTGAATTGCTCGAATTGATCTCCCGCGGCAACAAGGACTCTCAGGATGCCTTCAAAGTTGCTTACAAGAGATATTCAGGTGCAGTTCATGCTTATTGTTATAAACTTGTAAGAGATAGAGCTGCAACCGAAGATATATTTCAGGATACTTTCATAAAATTTTATCAAAAAGCCGGAACAGAGAAATCCAACAGCTCTTTGAAGGGATTCATATTCACAATAGCACGTAATCTATGTTTCAATTATTTAAGAGATAAGAAACACACTATTGAAATTGAGGAATTTCACTTATTTTACGAAAATAATGAACTTGAAGAGCAGGAATCATTCAGGCATATCAAGATTGCTATGGATTTACTTGAGATTGAGTACAGAGAGCCGCTTATATTGCGTATGTACGACGGACTAAGCTACGGCGAAATCGCCGAAATATGTAATATTTCTACAGATACAGCGCGTCAAAGAGTTTTCAGAGCAAAAGAGAAAATGAAAACATTACTTCAACCATATTATAAAATTAAACAGTAAACGAGTTATTTACAGGTAAATAAAATGAATTATACTCAACTGATACACGAATTACTCGACGGTACATTAGAGCCGCACAGCGAAGAGCAACTCTTCATGGCTCTTGCCGGGAACGAGGATTTGCGAAATGAACTTAGGCAGTTCATTCAGTTCGGCCTTGCAGTCAAGCAGGATGGAGAGGCTTTCAGGCCCGAACCTGACTCACAGGATAAAATTTTCGGTGCTTTGGGTATTACCGGTGCTGCAGCAGTAGCAGGAGCGGCCGCATATTATACACCTGCTGCATGGTTTGGCAGATATCTGAACCAAATTTTAATTGGTTTGGGTTCTGCTATTGTGGGCAGTATGCTGATGTTTCTATGGATGAGTAATAATGATTTGAATAATTCTGAAATAAGTAATCCTGATAATCCGGTTAGCCTGACCGATAGATTTTATGATTTAAGCTCGAATATACCTGTAATGACGTCAATTAGAATTGATACTATTGTTAAAGAAAAAACCATTATTGAATATATATCAAAAACTGATACTGTTTACAAAGAAATTACTGCTGCTGAAGATATCGCAACTAATCAGTCATATAATAGTTTTATTCAGCCGGCTGAATTTGAAGATGGTAATATTAAATTCTTTGAAGGATCTTCTGCGAGTAATTCATTTAACTCCTTGAATAATAATGGAATGGCTTATGATTCTTTCTCGTTCACAGATTTGAATCTTTTTGAATTAAATGACAGGATTTCTGTGGAATTCCGTGCAAATCAAGACTGGTCTGTAGCTAAACCGATAGTTGAACGCTCGAGCTATCCTTTGTTCAATAACACATCAGCCGCTGTGATGTATAAATTAAGCGACAAAATTACGATAGGTGCAGATATCCGACAGGAATATTTTTATCAGGAATACAATGGTTTTGCAGAAGATAAAAGTGCCTATAATTATTATCAACATACCAATTACATATCAGCGGGTATAATTGCCAGATATAATATACTAAATACCAATGATATTAACTTCTTTATACAACCTGGTGTATCGTTTAATAAAGTTGGTTCTGCAGCCCGAACAATGCTCGGTGCAGAGTATAATATAGCCGATAAAGTATCTGTAATACTTGGACTGGAAGGTAGTATCCTCAGATTTTCGCATCAGGGTAACAATTTTTATTCACCAAAAGTCGGATTCCATTACGGGATAAGAATTAATCCATAATTGAGGGAGTTTATGAACAACAATATATATAAAAGAGAAAAAATACTAAAAATTAAGACTTTTGTCACACTTGCATTGCTGATAATAATTACAGTTTTTAGCAATAGTTGTATGGACACATTTGGTACTGATCCTTTTGTAAAGAAAGTACCTGTTGACCCCAAAGATACAAGCAATTCAGATACAAAAATACGTGCAAAAGAGATTAATTGGAGATTTCGTGAGGTGGTTGGAGCAAATCAAATTAACGAATGGCCTAACTCAATTACTTTTTTGAATAATTATGCTTTGATTGATACTTCAAATGGTAAAACCTTTGTATGGATTGAGCTTGAAATGAAAGCCAATTTTAATTTCAAAAATATGGATAATGAAAATCCGGAGCGAAGCGAGAGAGTAGAATATGTCAAAATCAAAATTGACTCTCTTGAGGTTCAGCCTAATATATCATATTTACTGAATGACTTAAATGCCGGAAGATATGGTAAAATTGAGATTTTCAGCTACATTGACGGGAAAAAATATAGCTTCGAAGGAAAAGATTTAATTACCAGAATCCGATTCGAATATCTAAGGGAGCAGCACAAGATTACAGGAAGCTTTACTTTCGATTTTCAGATGATTTCTTATGTTAAGATTTTGCAATTTATCGGAAATTTTTCGATATTTTACTAAAGTTGAGTTATCAGAAAAATCATTATTTTGTTGAGATAGTCCAGTTTACAAACTCATTCATTACTTCTTTCCAATGACCGTGGTTGTAGTCTGTAGTGCCCATGTCATTAACTCCAAAGAAGTTGTGGTCTTGATTTAAATATCTCCTGTATGTTAGATTGTTTTTATTTAATCTGATAAAAGAAAGTGGGACTAAATCGCACATTTCACTTATTACATCATTTGTCCCATAAGCTAAATAAATGGGAATGTTGAAGTTAAGCCAGTCATCTATGGGTGGGTTTGAAAAGGATTTCCATGACTTGTAATAATAGTTCGAATTAGCAGAATCCCTGTTATTTATTATTTCATAAAATTTATATAATTCGTTGATTTTATTATTTGCTTCCTGCTGTGAAATTTTATTATGCTCTGCATCTAATCTTGCCTGCCGAACCAATTGTTCTGTTCTACCAAAAGGATTAGCTCCGAAGAGTCCCAGGTGCGATACATTTGAATTGTTCTTAACAATTGCTGTAGCTATCCTGGCACCTTGTGAATGACCGGCAACAACAAGCTTTTCATTTGCTACCCATTTTTGCTGTGATAAATACTTCAATACTGCTAGTGCTCTCTTAACATAATTATCCAAATTGTCAGACGCTAAGTAATCTAAACTAAATTCCTGCGGTTTACTTTTGTCGGGTACGTATTGCAAACTTCCGTTAATGTTCCTTTCTTCAGCTATCATAGGTGTATGAGGCATAGATATAACCACAAGATGATAGTATTTCCTTATGCTATTGATATCAAAATTGCTTATACCTCCACCATGCATTATTATGCCGTGTTTTTCGAAATTAATAAATAGCGGATATGGAAGTGAGCCCTGACAAAAAAGGAAAACAGGTTTATTTTCACTTAAAGTGGTATCAACAACAATGAAGTCAATTTTCTCTCCATTATCAATTTGGAAATGAATTGCTTGATTATTAATCATTTCTACAGAATAGCCGAATGAATACAGAGTCATCATTATTATGAACATTAATATTATTTTCATACTGATTAAGCCCAATGTTAAAATCTTGTAAACTATTGTTTATAAATTACTTCCTTAATGAATCAACGGCAGCATATATTGAAATTCCTGCAGCAACAGAAACATTTAGTGAGTGCTTTACACCATACATAGGAATTTCGAGAGCAAAGTCGCACATTTCCAAAATATAGTCATCAACTCCGCTGAGTTCATTACCCAGAATTATACAAAGAGGATAATCCTCTTTTTTGAGTGAATTATAAGGTCTTGTTTTATCGCATATTTCGAGAGCTGCGATTTTCCATCCCTGAGATTTTAAATTTGTTATCGGTTCAGCAATATCCTTGTAATATGACCATGGTACTGTATCAACAGCTCCAAGTGCTGTCTTTTCGATTTCTTTGCGAGGTGGATGTGGAGTGTAGCCGCACAAAATTATTTCTGAGAGCAAAGCAGAGTCAGCTGTACGGAATAATGAGCCTACATTATACAAACTTCGTATGTTGTGCAGAATAATTTTTATGGGATGCCTTTCAATGATTTTAGCGGTCGAAACATCAATTCTTTTGCTTAGTATATCAGCGTGAATAAGTTTTTTCATTAATTGTGTAACTTTTTGATGAATAATGGTTATATTAAAAATAATTATATCAAAATAATTTTTGGTTTATTACTTTACAGAAAGTAATATATTGAGTAATACAAAAATATAATTTTCTTTAGAGATATGAAAAGGGTTTGGCAAATATGATTATAAATATACGGATTAGCGGGTTAATATTACTTATGTTTTTGTATTTTGCTGCAAATGTAAGTAATTTGAAAGCTGAATTGGACATAACCAAGAATAAAGAATTTTATCTGACCTTCCTGCCAAATTTTCATAACAACTGGACAAACCCAACAGACAGATTAAGAAAAGGGGATTCAATTTATATTTTTATTTATGCAGCTTTACCAACCAAAGGTACAATTGATTTCAAAGATGTTTATGGCAATTCTTACTCAGAAAATTTTGATATTCCCGACCCTACAAAAATTTATGTATTCAAAAAGCCCGCCTATGATTATGCTCTAAGAGGTTTTAATCTTTCGGGTAATACCAATTCTTCAAATCACAATGAAAAAATTACTGATTTTTCGTATCATATAAAAGCCGACCTTCCGATTCAAGTTTACGGTCATAGTCAGGCTACCCTTACAAGTGAATCTTTTAATGTTCTTCCGGTTGAATCATTAGGAAATGACTATTTTGTGCTATCCTATAATTCAAATGTTCTTAATCACACAATAGGTCAACGCACACCTAGTCAGTTTGCTGTTGTTGCAACCGAAGATGATACTGAAATTGAAATTATCCCATCTGTTCCAACTCACTTGAATGGATTAGACACTCAAAGAGTAACGCTAAACAGAGGTGAAGTATATTTGGTGCAAGCACTTACAATGGGATTCGACCCGGATTTGTCACGATCTATTGTCAGCTCAAACAAACCTATTGCAGTTTTTAGCGGTCAGCAAAGGACTAAAATACCTATTTCCCTGCAAGGTGGCAGAACATCAAGAGATTTTATTTGCGAACAGATGCCTCCTCTGGATTCATGGAGCAACGAAGCTGTTGTAGTACCATTCCCTGAGCCGTCGCGATACGAAAGAGTTAGCTATGCAAACGATTTGCTGAGAGTTATTGCCGCTTATGATAATACTGAGCTATATGTTGAGAATATTTTGCTGACAACCCTTAATAGAGGTGAAATATACGAGACTGACCTTACAATACCTATGCATATAATGGCAAATGCACCCATCATGGCGGCCGGATATAAGCGTTCTTCTGGTATTAACGAGACTGCTGACAGTGATTTTTACAGAGGTGACCCGCTATTGCAAATAATTCCTACTCCTAATCAGTATGGTGAGAGTTACAGGTTCATCACTATTCAATCTTACGAAAGGCCTAGTGGTAGCTCAATAGCTACTAAAATATATGATGAGCACAATATAGCTGTAATTGCTCTGCCCGAAAATATACCTTCGCTATTGCTTGACGGACAACCGCTCAATCCAACAATTTTCAAAACAGTTATGGGATCGAATTATCGTTATGCTCATATTAGGATAACTGAGGGTACACATATCATGACAGGTGATTATCCATTTGGATTATTCGTATGTGGATACGGCAATGCAAATTCATATGGATATTTTTGTGGTGTGGTCAGTAAGAGAGATGACTACGAACCGCCTGAGCTACAGTCTAATGTTGATTGCTTCGAGTCTGAGGGTATAGTTACTGACAAAAAGTTAAAAAGTATTTCTGCTCCTCAGAATTTTAGAACTAATGTAGATGTTCAACTTGAGCAATTTAATCCTTATGTAGAGGAAGCTAAGTTTTCGGCAAAGCTCCTAAACAATTACCTTGATGGGAAATATAGAATAATTGCCATTGATTCAGTGGGGCAACAAACCTCGAAAGATATTGACATTCCGGGATTTACAGTAAGGGTTATTTCTAGACTGGCAAATGACGAGCCTGTCGAAGTGCCTCTAATATTAGATTCATTAGCGGTCAGCCAACAAAAATGTTATGATTATACTCTTTTCAATTATGGTAAATTTGAACAGAAAGTCAGCAATATCAAATTGTTGAAAAATTCAAAATATACTTCATTGAGTCTTCCTGAAAGCATTGTGCTTGGTCCCGGCAAAACGCTTGATTTCAGGATTTGTTTCGAATCTGATGAAAATGTCTACCTTATTGATACTCTTAGCATTTCGAGTGATTGTATCACACGTAATGTACTGGCATTGGATATAGTTGCATCGAAAGACGAAAATGCGCCGCTGGTATCAAGCGACAGAGATCCATGTAATAAATATTTCGACTTTATGATTTCTGATTCACTTCGATCCGATTTGGGGCTGGATACAATAATTATAATTGAATCTGTAAACCTTGACAATAAACTCGAAAAACGCAGCCCAAAAATATTCAGACTCAGTTCAAAAGTAATAAATCCATACGAAGATGCTTATATAAAATTCAGAGTAACCGACCTAGCTGGTTTTTCGACAGAGATAGAAAAAGTATTGCCCGGCTATACAATCAGCTTTGATATGGTGAATAGTTTAGCCGATTCATCATTGTATTATGATTTTGGCGAAAGAATGGTAGGTATCAGATATTGTGACTCAATTTTAATCAAAAATTATGGAAAATACGAAATTGCTCTCGAAAATGTAAGAGTAAATAATAATATTTGGTTCTCGATACCACCATCACAATTACCTTTGATATTATTACCCGGTCAGGAATTGCCGCTAAGAATTTGCTATTGGGCAAACAAACCTGATTTTGAGGTTATATCGGATACTTTGAATTTTGATTTCAACTGTATTAATATGAAAATTACTGTGATGGGAACACCCGATACATTGATGTTTGATGGTGATACTAAGTGTGATGTACCTTTATTATTTGAACTTGAGGATATACCTGAAGGAGCATTTTTGAGCAAAGTATTTCCTAATCCGTCTGAGGGTAATTTAAATGTTGAATTTGCGGCTCCTGCTGATTCTCAAGTCGAGATTAAAGTCTATGATTATATTGGCAATTCACTTAAGAGTTTGATCTTTGAAAATTTATCGAAAGGATTCTATAGGGTTCCTGTTGATTTAAATTCTTTAAACAGCGGCTCTTATATCATAAAAATAAGAATAAACAATGAGCATTTTGGAGAAAGTTTCATACTTAGTAAATAGTGCATTACCTCAAATTATCGAAATTTACTAAACTTTTGGGCTGAAATGCTATACTTTTTTTATATTTATAACGTTTATACCATTTTGCTAAACAGCTAATTTATGAAGTATGGAGAATTGAATGAAGCTTAAGATATTATTATTCGGCTTGGTATTGGCAGTAGGCATTACGCTCGGATTTTGGCTTAATCCACTAATATCCAGTGATAATGTGTACGACCAGTTCGAAAAATACAAAAAAGTCTTCGGTATCACAATCAAGAATTATGTTGATAATGTTGATACACAAAAACTTACCGAAGCCGCTATACGGGGTATGCTTAATGATCTCGACCCTCACTCCGTATATATTGACGCCAAAGAGATGAAGGATGTTCAGGAAGATTTTCAGGGTAGTTTTGAAGGTATTGGCGTTCAGTTCGATATTATTAATGATACAATAAACATTATTACACCTATATCCGGTGGTCCCAGTGAAGCCGTTGGTGTTCAGTCGGGCGACAAAATAATTAAAATAGATGGTGATTTAGCTGTCGGAATTGAAAGATCCGAAGTGCCTAAGAAATTAAAAGGACCTAAGGGTACGACTGTTGTAATTGATATAAAACGTGGCAATAGCGATAAACTTATTACATTCTCCATTATAAGAGACAAAATTCCTCTTTATAGCGTAGATGCATCGTTTATGTTTGACGGCACAGACGTAGGATTTATCAAAGTAAACCGTTTTGCTTCGAATACTTATCAGGAATTGAAAGATGCTCTGGTTGATTTGAGATCAAAGGGCATGAAAAAGTTGTTGCTTGATCTGCGTGGCAATCCCGGTGGTTTCCTGCAACAGGCATATTATATGGCAAATGAGTTCCTTAAACGTGGTGATACCATAGTATATACAAAAGGTCGTCGTGCTGAGTTTGACGAATATATGATTGCTCAGCGGACCGGCGAATTTGCAAATATTCCGATTATTGTGCTGGTAAATCATGGATCAGCTTCTGCCAGTGAGATTGTATCAGGTGCCATACAGGATTTAGACCGCGGATTAGTTGTTGGAACTACTTCTTTTGGTAAGGGTTTAGTACAGCGTCAGTACGAGATTGGCGACGGTTCGGCTTTCAGACTTACCATATCAAAATACTTTACTCCGTCGGGCAGGTCTATTCAGCGTCCTTACAAAGATAAGAAAGAGTACAGATTACTTTCCGGAAGACTCGAACTCGAAGAGGGATCAAACATTGAGCATGCTTTCGAAAAAGTAAGAAAAGCAATTGATGAAGAAAATAAGAAAGAACTTGAAAAAAATCCAAAGAGTAAAAATACTATCAGTCTGGACTCTATTCCAATTCACTATACAAAAAGTGGCAGAATGGTAATGGGTGGTGGCGGAATTACTCCCGACTTTATTGTTAAGGGCGATACTCTGACTGATTTATCTGTAAATCTTCGTATAAATAGAATATTCTACGAGTTTATAAGCAACAACCTAAACAATGGTGAATCAATCAAAAAGCAGTTTAAAGATAATTTTGAGGAATTCAGACGTGATTTTAAGGTTTCGGACAAAATGTTGCAGGATTTTAGGAAACTTGCCGAATCTAAAGATGTTAAGTGGAGTCAGGAGCAATATGAAATTGATAAGGATTTCATTATTGCTGAGCTTACAGGTACTATAGCAAGCAGTATTTGGGGTACTAAAGCAAGATATGAAGTATTTTATACAACTATTGACAGACAAATTCAAAAAGCGCTCTCATTATTCCCGGAAGCAGCTAAGATTGCCAAAATTAAATAATCCGGATTGCTCTTTTTGATAATATTTTAGAATAAATATTAAAGCCCCGAATCAACGATTTTGGGGCTTATTTTTTTAAAATATGATTAGACTACTACGGATTTTATTATAAATCTCTATTTGTGTTCGAGGTTTACATCTTCACAAACTTCTCGAAAATGGAACAAGCTCCATTGCTACCAACAATTTTCATAAAATACAATCCTTCAGAAAGATGTGTTACATCAATTTAAAAGTTTTTTTCTAATTTCTTTTTCAGGTAGAGCTTTATAATTTGTTTTGGTTGATACTTTGCGACCAGATTTCTTCTCTAATTCCTTTCTTGCATTTCCAGAAATTTCTCCACCTTGTTTGGCGGCAACTTTATTTTCTTCAAATCCAATAGCATCTTTATTTTTAGCGATTTCAGTTGTTGATGCCTCGCCAAGCATTATAAAAATCAATTCTAAATCTGTCATATGGTCACGAAGATTATCATTTGGCTTTTCTAATTCTTTGAATTGCTTATATTCCACAGGTGTCATCCCAAAAGTTGCTTTGCTTATTTCAGATGTTAATATTGCATATTCTTTATGTTCTTTTACGCCTCGATTTTTCCATTCATTTGTCAATTCATCTCTTACAGCGATTCCGCGAATTCTCTTTTCTATCCATTCATCGCTATAACCTTTTGCTGAATAAATTTCGCGGATTCTTTTTTGAGCTAATTCTGGATTTTCAATTTCTTCCAAACGTTCATAACCTACTTTCGCTAACCATCGCTTAAATGGTTCTGCTTTTGGAGATGGAATAGATTGAATAATTCTTAACAGTCCTTCTACATTTGCTGCTTGTATTTTACGTTTTTTCCCATCAGCCGCAATCATTTCAACTGGGGTACAAATTGTACCCCAGTTGGATTTTAACTCTGAATCTCTTGAAAGAATTCTTTTTATGTATTGTTTAACATCAACAGTATCAGTTAAAACTTCGACTACATCCTGAACAGAAAAATACCATTTCTGCTCTTCTTCGTTCCAAGTTGAACGAATATTTTTTGATTCAAATAATTTAATATTGCTCATAATTTTCTTAAATAAAAAGTTATCATAACTAAAAAGTAAAAATAAGAAAAATTGCAATTAATATTTTATAAACTTTACAACTTTATCACCAATCCTCACAAAATATACTCCTGCAGGCAGATAGGAAACATCAATTTTTAAATTCCCCTCTTGGAGGGGTGGCTGCATAGCAGACGGGGTGGTTTGCATCTCCACTCCCATCACATCATATATTTCTATGAAAGCAATGGGGCTTGCCCCATTGTTGTTTCCATTGGAGCAAGCTCCAATGCTTTCCAAATTAATAGTTATGTATTCAGTTGTAGGGTTGGGATAAATGATATAATTACTGTGATTTGTTTCATAGTTAATTACAGAAGTTGGGTTTTCATACATCCATATTCTCCCCTTTAAATATTCATTTGCTATTATTTTATAAGTATGCCTTTTAGGAAATACTAATTTTGTAAAAGCATCCATTTCAGTCCATGGGAAAACTTCATTTATCCAGTTCTTACCACCATCAGTAGTACGCCATATTTTTCCCTCGCCATAAGCTAAACCTTCATGACGATTTGCAAAGTATATTCCACCTGTTAAACCAGATTCAGGATATAATATTGTATCTAATTGAGTCTCCCAAGTTTGCCCACCATCCGAAGTATAATATATTACATCATAATATTTTTGATTACCTGCTCCCACTCTTCCAGCAAGCCATCCTTCATCCATACTTATAAAAAAAGGTTTGAAATCTGCATATTTGGGAATTTTTGAACCAAGATTCCAATTTTTTCCTCCATCTAAGGTTTTTACTAAAGTATAGAATTTATTTGATGAATTTTTGTAATTATAAATAACAGCAATTAAACTATCCTTGCCTACTAAATCAACACTGATCTCAGTTGTTCCATAATTTTCTTGTTCGCTACCAAAATAGTTAAGATTAAGTTCTTCCCAATCAAGACCACCATTATAAGTTTTAAATAAGGTCTTATAACCACCAAATGCAATACCGTAATTTTCATCTAAAAATTTTATTTTAATTATATCTTTTTTTGTATTCAATTGAGTAGAATCCCAAGTATATCCACCATCTCTTGAAATAGTTATTTGACCTTCAATATGACCGACTACCACAAAATTTGGTGTAACAAAATCAATGCTACGCGCAGCTTTAAATTTTTGGGATTTTGTATCTATCCATTGTCCCTGTTCGTTAAAAATTTTAGTTGCAGTATCTGCATAAGCAATGAACCAATTACTGCCACCATCAGTTGTTTTGATATACATCGAACCAGTGGCACCTGGACTTGCTAAAGATATACAATTCAAGCTATCTGCACAATCCAAATCCCATTGTGGCAAGCCCTGATTACCCGGATAATGTTTATATACTTGAATCCATTGGCTATTTGTACTTGCAAAAGCAAAAATAAAAACAAAAAGTATAAGGTATAATATTTTCATAAAATTTCCTTTTGTATTATTTAATTTAATGTTTTTCCCTAAATTTTAATAAACTTCTCTACTCTATCGCCAATTTTTACAAAATAGACACCGGGCGCGAGATTGGATACATCTATTCGCTGCTGTAGAGACACAATATTTTGAGTTCCAACAGGGGTGGAATGTGTTTTGACTCCCATCAAATCAAGTATTTCAATAGATACGACACCCTCAACCTCATGCTTAAGCGTGGGATTGATAGAAGATAGATTTATTGTGATATACTCCGTAGCTGGGTTTGGGTATAAGCACATCATAGAACCTTTTTTACTTTGTTGCATTATGATGTTTGAAAGCGAACTATTATTCGTAAGAAGGCCTATATCACTTGCCAAATGTAAGTTCATATTATAATCAATAGAAAAATCGTAGATTGGAATTTTTAGGTTAGGTCTGTCATTTATATTCAAATCAAACATTTCAAATCTACCATTTCCTGTATATTTGTACAAAAATCCTTTATCATCTGAAGCCCAAATATCATTATCCATTAAATTTTTTATTCTGGTAATAGTGCCGTTTATACCTGATTTTGCTAAGTCGAGCTGTTCGATTTTCAAAATTTTTTTGTTTATCCTAAATAAAATCTTTTCATAACTGCCGTACAATAACAATTCATCTGAATTTTGGTCGTACAAAATGATATTAAAATGAACTTTTTTACCATTATGAACAAGGCTTACAACTTTTGATTCATACTCAGAGAATTTAATTATTGATTCTGAAGTAAGAATCCAGGGAGTAAGATTTTTATCCAAAGCAATGCTATATGGAATTGTATCCTTAGGGAATGAATATATTTCAAAATTTTCAAAATAATAGTCAGGCAAACCTGCATTATTTTTATCGAAATGCTTTTGAGTTTTATTGATTATATCATAAATCGTCAGATAAGTATTCAATGAGTCTTTGTGATAATTGTATTGCCCCAATGCCGCAATATACTGACCATAAAAGTCATAGTTTATTATTTCAGGTCGTGTCTTGTCACTAAATCCGAAGTCAATCTGTGTGATATTATTGCCTTCCCATGTCAGTAGATAATTATCTCTTTGTGTATAATAAACAGTTCCGTCATCTAAAGTTTTGAATGTGCTGCTGTGATCATTTAATCTTTCGAATTTATTATCCATTTCAAGATACAAGCCGCTCGTACCATTCATTGTACCTCTGAAAATTCCTTTACCATTACGATTTATTTCCACATCAGAGATTGTTGAAAAAGGGAAGTCATTTGTAAAGAAGACACTCAGACTATCTCCATCAACAGAAATTATGCTTTCTTCGGATGAAAGTCCTTTTGATATTTTTAGATAGAGTTTCCCGTTCAAATTCAATAGCTTTTCGATTCTTGTGTTAATTTCGATATTCAGACTGCTAAATGATATACGTACCCAGCCGGTATCCTTTAGTAAGTAAAAGTTTGAGGCCGACCTTGCCACTACAAACTTGCTGTCCAAAACATTGATTTTATCTATCCAGGAATCTTCTGTATAACTCAAATGGGGTGTCACTTCTCCAGTAGCGATGTTGTAGCTAACGGGGAATGCTGAGAAGTCTGTTTCATCGCCTACTGTGTACCAAATATTTCCTTTATCATCGCCGTATATCTTTTGTGATGGCATCGGAAGATGCTTCTTGTAATTAAAACCAAAGGCAAATTTCCATTCATTATTTTCATATCTGTAAATCTCATACATGTTTTTCCAAAAAACCGTATTGCCATAGGGGTAAATAGAATAATCACCTTTTTGACGCGGATACTCATCTATAGTATCAAATACTTTATTAATTCGGGAATCTTTAACAATAGCTATACAAACCATCATGTCAGACATATCTTTGTTGTAATATGTTGTTTTACTTTCTGAATTGTCGTTGTAAATCACCCATACATTGTTTGGAGTGATTGTCAAATCCCAGATATCAAAATTATAATTTATTGAATCTGCTAGATTTATGGTTTTCCATTGCCCATTATCAAAGTAGTGAACTTTCTGCGATGAGAATGTCCAGATTCTACCTTTAGAATCTTGATATAGATTCCGTGAATCTGTATCGGGGTAATTCTGACATATTGCATCAGTGACTGAGATCTTTCCATTCCTGTACAGACATAATCCGGATTTTGTACTTATAAGCATCATGCTGTCGTTCATTTTCAGAAAAGAATTGAAATTATTATTCGGTAAATCAGAATTGACAACTGAATAATGATAATAATCGTTTGTTTTGATATTTACTTTGGTCAATCCATTGCTTCTGCCAAGAAAAATCTCATCATTAATTTGTAGATGAGTATTAAAGTTACTTGTCGAAAATCTATGTTGCCACTCAGCAAAAATATTCCTACAATTGATAAGAAATAAAAATAAAATTATCATGATTTTCATAATAAACACCTATCTGCCTTATTCTAAAATTATTCAAGCAATTTCACGGGCTTGTATTTCAAAAAGCTGCTAAGTGAAAGATTTAATTTGTATTAAATATGACCTGTATAAATTCAGCTATTCAAGTTATAAATAGTATTTACAAGATTTCTATTATTTTCTACATCTTCACAAACTTCTCTACAAATCCACCAATTTTTACAAAATATAAACCTGATGCGAGATTGGATACATCTATTCGCTGCTGTAGAGACACAATATTTTGAGTCCCAACAGGGATGGAATGTATTTTGACTCCAATCACATCAAGTATTTCAATAGATACGACACTCTCAACCTCATGCTTAAGCGTGGGGTTGATAGAAGATAGATTTATTGTGATATACTCCGTTGCAGGATTTGGGTATATGTTGGCTATGAATTCTTTATTTAAAATTATATTGCTTGGGGCATCCTTGTCTTCTTCAGAGAAAACGATACCGCCGGGTTTATAAACAGTGTTGACAAGTTTCATTTTATTCGACCAAACCTCGTCGCCACATTCATTATAGAAACGATACTGATAAATTCCGGGCTTTAGGTTCGAGGATTTACCACCAAGAACAAATCCATAATCGGTATAGTTATTAATATTTCTTTTTTTAGTACCTTTTTGCACAAGTTCGCCATCAATGTACAGCTCAAAATGTAGCTCGAGTCCTTTCGAAATTACTGTTGCAGAAACTATTCTCATATAGTCTCCTTCATTTGCATGGTAGTCCGGCAGGTCACGTATCATATATGGCTTTTCGATAATCTCGACGTACATTGTGCCAAGGAATCTTGCTTCTCCTGTTTCAATGTTAGTAGCCCAAATATAATAATCACCTTCATCAGCCGCAATTGTATTTCTGATTGTTAAGATGTTTTTATCTGTATTAATGAATCTCGAACTTTCGTTAATGGTATCATTGTCTTTAATCCAGGTGAATCTATAGTTATCTCCAAGGTCATCGGCTTTCAATATCAGGTCATTACCTAAACAAGCACCAACATCATTGTACCCATAGGCAACATACATTGTATCAGACCATGTTTCGCCACACTCGTTTGATATTCTGCAAACATAAGTTCCCACAAAACTAGCACTATCAGAGCCACCCCTGAAATCCTTGTCGAATGCCTTATAAATGAGTTTTCCATTTCTGAAATATTCATAAAAACAAGGTGGGAAGTTACTTACTCTTACCTGGAGATATGCCAGTCCCTGCTCGTAGTTTCGTCTTCCACGTATTGACCAGTATTTTGTCTGATACACTATTTCGGGCTTTCTTTTTGGCTGGTACTCAAAACTTGGCGAGCGTTTAGAAATATTCTGGTTGATGAGCGTTACTAAACAGTAGTAATGCTGTTGGTCTTCTTTGAATGTTCCATTTCTTATGATTAGAGTAGGGGTTTTTGTACCGATAAATTTTTCGGACTCTCTGATAATTTTGAAGCCGGTTTTATACCATTGATATTTGAATTGAGCTCCTGCAACTGATGTTTCTACTTTTATCGTAAAGATTGCATCCTTACCCTCGCAGGAATAGAAATTCGGTGTTTCCTTGGTAATTCTGAACATACCGGCATCACCGAGCATAAAACTTGTAGTGTCTGTGCCGCACATACCCTCGGCTATACAACTATATGTAGCGCGATCGCTCCATACAACATCCTTTATCTGAAAACACTGTGTTTGCGAGCCGGTTATTCTATGATTGTCAAAAAGCTTAATCTTTATGTTGTCTATACGATATCTGATAGGATTCTGTGAAATAATTACAGTAACTGTAGTATCTTTGTACCATTGGAACTTAACGTAATCATTCTCATAATCAAAGTTGGTATGAAGAGGTGCAACAACTCTGACGGTATCCATGTGTTCCCATTCCACATCGTCAGGTTTTGAAGCGAATTTGGTTGGTGTTGCCACATATACGGCAATTGGCTCTGACTTTACAGTTCCGCAAGGTTCATCACCTGTTATTTCGAATGAGTATGTGCCTGATGCCGAGTAATCGCTATTTTCGATGATGAGTTTTGTGCTTGTTTCATTATTGATAAGTACACCATCTTTGTACCAACGATAGCTATTCCTAAAGCCACCTGCTTCGATGCTCAGTATTATCGTTTCGCCACTACACACAATTGCCGATCTGGTCTGATTGATTATTTCTGGTTTACTTTTGATTAAAATACTGTCAATTATGGCAAAATCATCCGGATTATGTTTGTTGAAGACTTTGAATTTCACATGGACATCCATCAGAGAATAATCATTCGGAGTCCATTGCAATGTATTGCCTATAGAAGATACACCATACATTCTGATTTTATCCTCAGAGCTGTATGTATAAGCTTCGATATTATAATTTGAAGCGTTCGAGCTCAGAGCAAAGGTGATAGGACTATCGCTACAAAATGCCTGATTGGCAACCGGAGATTCTACCTGAACTAATGAGAAGGAATATTTAGTAAATATAAATAAACAAACAAAAAATGTAATTGTTTTACCCATAACACACCACAAAATTCAATTTTTGGCACAGACATATTATATATGACAGTTGAAAACAGATTTTGTCACAAAAAAAATGCGTTTTTCTTGTATTTTATAATTTTTGTTTTTTTACTCTACTCTAATGTGTGCCTGTAAATTAGAAAAGAAATTAAGGAACTTATTAACACTTTTGCTTTAAATAAGTATGAATTTACTTGTGGTAATAATAATTATCTGCTATTGCTCTTTGCGGCTTTTAGATAGAAAAATACAAGAATCAATAGAATAGTAGGTACGATAATATCAGAAAACCATAAGAAGAATCCTGAGTTGTATTGGGCATAGTTGTTATTATTCATCATTTCGTTTATGTGAACTCCAGCAGCACCATAAAGAAACACTGCATAAGCAATTACCGTTGCTAACCAGAACATTTTTCGCTGCCAATAAGATATTATACCCAATACGGCTATGGCAAGGTTTGCTGCACCTACCTCAAGTTGGAAAGGACTGCCTGTAGCCCATCCAATTTGCTTGGCTATAGCATCAGAATTGAAAGTATGCATCATAAAAACGATAACTCCTCCAATACCTATTAAAATTAATATCAGCCATTTAAGAGTTGTTTCAAGTACAAAGAAAGTATTCTTTTCTTTTTCCGAAAAATACATATTTACAGCAATTATTAATACTGCTAACGCAATGTAAAACAATGAAAACATAAAACCACCTAAATATAAATTTTTAAAAATATTTAAATACATTTATTGATTGCAATTTAACATAAAATATGTATTTTTATACAATTTTTTTTACTTATTTAGAGTTAAATATGAAAAATTTAATTTTAAGTTTATTGGTAATATTATATTCAGTATCATCAGCTGAAGTAATTAAAGTAGGTAGTGGCTCTTATACCACCAAAACTCCAAAATTCATCAATGGAACAAGGGATTTGGAAAATCCTAAAATGAATAGACCGATGAATGTTGATGGTCCATGTTTTTCGAATAATGTACCCGAAAATGCATGGAAGCCTATTTATCCTGCAGTAACTGAGCGATTTAGGGCAAGTGGCAAACGTGTTACCACAAATCAATTTTGGTCATCAATTATTTTTAAGTTTAATGGCGGCAGTCATTCAAATAGAATGTATCCCGGTCCACTAAGTGTTAATTGCAACAGGGATGGAATATATTTAAATAATCAGCGCACAATATTTGTGAACAACAGGATACCGAGTGGAGATTATACCACTGCAAACATGAAAGTAGATATATCACCTGTTACACCACTAAAAATTGGTATTTTGAGTGTTGATGCAGATTCCACTCTTGTTGATGACTATGGTGATTGGCATGTAAAAGCTGCCTGGAAGAAGGATTCAATTATAATGAGTGCAACTTTTGGCAGAGGTTCTCCTTTTGTGTATTTTGAAGATATTAAACAAAAAATTAAGATATCGAGCAACGACCCAAACACAAGACTTTCGAGTTGGTACAAAAAAGAAAATGATAAATTAACTCTGGGGATCAAAAATGAATCAACTAAAGAGTATTGGCTGTTATTTTTGCCTGCTGATGCTACTTATGTATTAAATAATATGCAACCTGGACCTGAGGATACAGTCTTTTTTAAAGAAATAATTGTTGATTTGAAAAGTAAGGATTATTTCTCAATCGCATCAGTATTTAATTATGATGTTTCGGAATCAACTGTACAATTAATGAAAAAATATGCTTTTAGTTTTATCAAAGATACTAAAGTAAGCTGGAATTTTGATGAAAAAACAGGTTTAGTGACAAGCAAATTCGATTTTATTACTTTACCCAAACAGGGAACTGAAAATAATACTATAGTCTGCTTGTTTCCACATCAATATAACAATATTGATGGTCAGGTGACCTTTTCAGATTTAAAATATCCGGTAATTAAGGGTTGGATGAAATCAATAGAAGCTAAAAGTTTTACTACGAAACTTAAGCCGGGTGGGATTCTTTACCATTTTCCAAAACTAATAAATAAAACCCGTGGGGACACATTAAAACAGTTTTTAGATGATCTGAATAAGGTTAAATTTATTGAATTAATACCTGACTATAATACCAGTTACGGCCACGGTAAAAGCACGCTGAGAGTATTAAGCGCTATTCAGGCAGCAAGGGCTGTTGGAGATACTACAAAGGCAAAAGTTTGGAAAGACAGAGTTAAAATGATCTTTGAAAATTGGATGTCAACCTCGGCTACTGAAGTAGATGATGCAAAACCTTCGGGTTTAATATCGGTTCAGAAGAGAGGCGGTGGTGATACTTTAGTTCCTGATACTACCTCAATAGGCAACTATCTGCTCTTTTACTACAACAAGACATGGAACTCCATCTACGGCTTGCCTGCAGGTTTTAATACTGATAATGAGTTCAACGATCACCATTTCACCTGGGGATATTTTATAAGAGCTTTGATTGAAATTATGGAAAGTGAAGGTAAAGATTACGGTAGCGATGATAAATGGGGTGGTATGATTAAAATGCTGATAAGAGATATAGCAGGTGATTACCGCAAAGTTTCTGATGGTGGATTAAGTGATACCGGAGACCCCTTGTTCCCGAGATTCAGAAATTGGGATCCTTATATGGGCTATGGATTGGCGTCCGGTCATGCATCATTTGATGATGGTAATAATCAGGAGTCAACTTCTGAGGCAATGAATTTTATTACTTCTTTAGCTTTGTTTGGTGCTATGAACGGTGATAAATATTATAGAGATTTAGGATTGTATATGTATGCTACTCAGCTGAGTTCGATTGAGAATTATTGGTTTGATGTGCATAAGAAGAATTTTTGGCGCGAACCACGTGAATGGAATAAAGTAGATGGAAAATATGTCAAAGAGCTTGATTCTGCCTCGTATATATGGCCCTTCATTAGTATCGCCTGGGATAGCAAAAGTGAGATGACAAATTTCTTCAGGCCATCAATCGAAAGCTTACTTGGTATTCAGTTACTGCCATATACACCTTCATCATTGTATTTGGCAAGATATTCTGAGTGGTATGCTGATGTTTACAACAATGCGTATCAAAAACTGGTAAAATTCAAGGATAAAAAACCTGTTGACCACTGGCAAAACATAATTTGGCAATTTATTAGTTTGTACCATTCTCAGGAAGCTATTGATGAATTTAATAATTTTAGAAATTTTACCAGAGATGACATTATTGAGCAGGAAAATGTCGCAAGCGGTAATTATGGAGAAAACGGAACAACAAGGTCTTACACCTATTACTGGCTTCATACGTTAGATTCTTTAGGCAGATTAGATACTGCTATTACTACTGTTTCCACACCTTTTTATTCAATATTTATTAATCAAAAACTTCACAAAAGAACATACATTGCTTTTAATCCTGATACAAGCTCTTTGAATGTTACTTTTTCAGATGGTGAAAAGCTCGATGTACCTCCATTCTCTACGGCATATTTAAATAAAGCTGCTAAAATATCATTGGAAAACTTTAAGCCTGTGCTTAAAAGCAGCTCAACAGAAATTGATTTTGATACCCTTGATGTAGGTGACAGTCGAAAGAGAATGTACGTTTACACGAATACTACCGATACACTTCAGGTGATTGATGATATTGAAATTGCTGACCAGAACGATAAGGAGTTTTATTTGTCGTACCTCGATGATGAGCGTTTTATTTTACCCGGTCATAATTATGTTGGTATGGTTGGTTTTAAACCTAAAAAACCAGGATTGGCTACTGAAACTCTTGTACTTTTAATTGATTCTGCTGCAGGCACTACACCACCATTCAGCATTATACTTAAGGGATTCGCACGTGGTTCTGTTGATGTTGAGGATGAAACTCAATTGCTCAATATTACCGCAGCACCCAACCCTGCATCTGATAGAATTGAATTATTTTTTAATCATGGAAGTATAGCAGAAGGATCTGAAGTAAGTATTAGTGATATGAATGGTAATATTATTTTGAAAGAGATACTGAAGATCGGTACAGAAAAATACATATTACCGCTAAATAATTTTAGTTCAGGGACTTACATCTTGAGTCTTGTAACCAATGTTAAAATTTACCATGCAAAAATTATTGTTGTAAAGTAGATGATTTTGATATTTTTGAAATGATTATCCGTTTTATATAACAAAAAAGGGAGTGACAAAAATCGCTCCCTTGAATTTACTAATAACATTATTTGCGCCGATTATATTTTCTTTTCATATATACGATATTTTTTATAAACTTCGCCGCTCATTGTAGTTGTGAGACCTCTATTCATCATTTCGTTATCTTCGAGAATCCAGGAAGCTTCACCTGTATCCATACCAAGCTCGTGAGCCCTCATACCGGACTCGTAATAAACTACTGCATCAACACCAGTACCACGGAACTCAGGTAGAAGTCCGAGAACAATTATTCGCATTATGTTAATATTTTTCTTTTTGGTAAGTAAATTCAATGCTGCACCTACCATACCGCCACCTTTATTGTGTATCAATACCTGATTTAGGTCGGGCAATCCCAGGTGAAATCCTGCTGGTTTGCCTTTTACTTCCACAATGAACGCAACTTTTGGATTTGCTATTGGCTTTAGGTCAGCTGCCAGGAAGTCGAACTCTTCATTTGTCATTTTGACGAAGCCCCAATTGAGTTCCCAAGCTTTGTTATATATGTCTTTAAGTGTTTCAACATCTTTTCGAAACTGCTCTTTGTCCTTAAAATTAATATCTCTGATCGTAACCTGATAGCGCTCTTTGATCAATCCCTGAAGTCTTTTCATTTTTTCGGTAATATACTTATGAAACTCAAGTTTATAAGCAAAAAGGTCTTTGGACTTCTGCATACCGGCATTATCCATAAGTGTGGGATAATATCTTGGATTGTAGGTCATTAGTATCCTTGGAGGGTCATCAAATCCATCAATAAGCATAGCACATTCATCATTCATTGATGGATTTACAGGACCTCTTATTGCATCTTTCCCTTTCGACTTAAGCCATTCTGATGCTGTTTCGATAAGCTTGTTTGCAACTTCTTGATTGTTGATAGACTCGAAGAATCCAAAAAATCCTATCTTGTCACCATGTGTTAAATTGTGATTCTCGTTTGTTATTGCTGCTATTCTGCCGATTATCTCCCCATTTTGCTCAGCTGTCCAAAGCTTAATCTCAGAGTGCTTATAAAAGGGATTCTTCTCAGTATTGAGAAGTTTCATTCTGTCGTAAATCAATGGTGGTACAAAATTTTTGTCGCCCTTGTAAAAATTCCATTGCGACTTTACAAATCTTTTTAATTGTGATTTGCTCTCGACAGGGACTATACTAAATTGCATATCCGCTAACTCTTAAAAATATTAAGTTAATTCGTTAATTATTTGTCTGTAATCGGGAAAATCATTTACCAGTTTCTGACTTTCAGCAAGTTCAAAATCATTAAACTCAAACCCGGGTGCTACTGTGCATGTTATGAGCAGGTAGTCGCCCCTTGTAACTTTGGCTGCAAACCAAACATTTTTTGGGATGAATACTTGAAAACTCTCACCATTATTGATGTCGGGACCAATTTTTTCAATCTTCAATCCATGTTTGCCGAGCATGAAAATCTCTGCTGAGCCTCCGGAATTGTAAATCCATGCTTCATCAGATTTAAGTCTGTGAAACTTAGATTTGTCGCCTTGACCTAAAAGAAAATAAATGGCTGTTGAAGTACAACGGCTTTCGGAGTATTCTTCACCTAGAACGCCTGAAGGTATAATACTTGCAGATCTGTAAGTCTCACGGTAATATCCTCCTTCGGGATGTGGTGCAAGGTTTAATTTATCAGCCCAGTACTCAGCAGTAAACATTACTTATTTCCTAAATATTTACGCCCTTCGATAATCCATTTGGCTGCGGGTTTGCCAAGTACATAATGGTCGAACCATTCCTTCATCTTAATGGACCAATCGAGCTTATTTTCATATTTCCTTGGATGATGAGGTTCATTTTTGTATTCAACCATCACACAATTTTTGCTTAGTCTCCTAAATGCCAAATATAATTCTACGCCCTGTGCAAATGGTACTGCTTCATCAACATTGCCATGCAAAACTAAGAGAGGTGTAGTGGCGTTCGGTACATGGAAGACAGGAGAATTACGGATGTAGCTGTCGAGAGAATCCCACAAATTGCCACCTATACGACTTTGATATTTTTCGTATTGAAACTGTCGAGCCAATCC
Source organism: bacterium (assembly GCA_024711295.1). GTDB lineage: Bacteria > Bacteroidota > Ignavibacteria > Kapaibacteriales > UBA2268 > JANJTB01. The sequence continues at coordinate 27,426 of JANJTB010000025.1, forward strand.
GGATTCGGTTCTGATTTGGCTGTATGCGCTGGTCATATTGCCGACAGGTGCCCCTGCGCTTGCTGCAGCAAACATATTTGTCTGTGTAACAATATATGCTGTTTGATAACCTGCCCATGAATGTCCCTGAATGCACAATTTCTTAGAGTCCGCAATACCTCTGTCTATAAGCATTTGTACACCTGATGTGATGGCTTCGACGGCATCGGTACCTGGACGCCCGTCGCGATATCTGACATCGGGCACAAATACCAGATAATCCTCACCCAAATATATCTGATATATAGGTCTGTGATTAACCCTTGGTTGATAAAATCTAAATGTTTGTTCAGAAAATCTTTCATAGTAGTAAACAAGTACAGGATATTTCTTTTTTGGATCAAACCCGTCAGGTTTGATGATATAACCATGTAGTGAATCACCTACCGGTGGTTTCCACCTGACCTGTTCTGTTGTACCCCACTTAAAGTCCTTCATCTGTGGATTCACATCAGTGATTTTGTGAGTACTATCCATGAAAATATTTCCGACCCACAAGTCAGGGAATTCATCAAAGCTCTCTCGTGTATAAATAAGGTAATCCTCATTCTTGGGTTTAGCGGCAATGAAGAAATTCTTGCCCCCCAAGAAGTCAAATCCTTTAGCAGCACTAATATTTATTCCACCAATAATGTGCGTTTCGAGAAGATATATGTTTGTACTCTTTTTTTCTTCGGAGTAGCCATGTAAGTAAATGGTATCTCTATTATTGATGTATTTTTTATCAGGATCAAGTTTTCTGTATCTGAAAACAATTTTGCTTTTGCGGCCTACAGTTGCCGTTTGATTTAAGAAAGAGCCCGGGTCACCCGGGTATAATCTGTAAAGATCATATTTTTCGTTGACTAAAACGAAATTATCACCTTCGAACCAGCCGGCAATACCATAGCTTCCAGGCTCCATAGGCAAATCATTTTCGTCATCATAAAATGGTACCGGTAACTTTGAGGTCATATTGCTTATGGCTTTGGACTGAACATTGTAAACATGCCAATGTAAATCTTTGAAAAATACTATATATTTTCCAAGTGGTGATAATGATGCCTGCTCATAAATCCTTTCAGTGATTTTTGTCTTTTCACCTGTATTCAAATCAATCGCATAAAGGTCGAAATACCATCCACCCCATGTGCTTTGCCTAATATATGGGCTTTCATCATATCCTATGGTAACATTAGAATTTTCGCTGTATAGTACATTATCAAATTTTTCGTCACCTAGTTGGAAATAATTTTTTGTATCTGCATCATAAACGCAGGCAAAAGTTCTGTTTTTGTTCTTACCCCACCAGTTCACCTGATGAGAAGAAATTCTGTCATCATTCCAATGCCAAATCAAATCATCGGCATTTGCAAGCAACGAGTCCTGATTGTAGTAGGTAGAGTCTGTGAGTTTAGCATCTTCAAAATCTGAAGTGTCTTTTTCTGCTAATGGTTTAATGCCAAAAAACAGTTTTTTGCCGTCCTCAGTCCACTTTGTATTGTTCGAGGCAGGTATGAAATAGATGTTTTTTACCTGTTGTGGTGTTACGGCGAATTGAGTCAGGTTTGGTCTTACATATTCCCAAATCATCAAGGAACCGTTATCCGGGCGGCCATCTTTACGCAATGGTGCCGAAACATAAGCCAGTATGTTGCGTTGAGGATTCCATGCCATTGATGAATATGATGTATTATCTGATTTATTGATTGCGATTTCGGGAATAAACTCTTCTTTCAGATTACGCCAGTAAATTCCGTCCTTTTTCCCATCAGGTGATGATACTGTATAAAATATGAATGTGCATGCACTATCAATCAAATACTCTTTTACAAAAGGAACTTTTATCTCTGTTCCTGAGCTCATGTGACGGATAGTTAATTCACTGCCGATTGCTTTTTTCTTCATTTTTTCAGACTTATCTGAGTCATCGGCATGCTTATGGTACATTAACCATTTAGAATTGTTGCTGAACTGAAATTTGCTTACATTTTCAATTTCTGTTATCACGCCGGTAGAGTTACGTAATATAGCCATGTTGCTCTTAGGCTTATCTTTGCCTTTGGAATTGTCAACATCCAAAGATTTAGGATTTATATATGCAGCAAGCCAATTCCCGTCCTTCGAAAATTGTGGTTTGTCTCCACGTGGTATATTTACTTTGAATGAATCCCTGGGTGATATTACGAACAAATCTCCGTCGCCTCTATCAGGAAGAGTTGTGTATGCTATCCACTTACCATTATCCGATACTATAGTCGAACGAATAGATTTAAATTTCATAGCATCATCATGAGTAAAGGGCTTCTTAGATATTAAGTCAGTTGCACTGATGAATAAAAACAAAATTATCAAGAATCCTGCAAATGGGATTTTTTCACAATATCTCATATTACTTACTTTATATATAATTAAAATTCTTACTTTGTAAAATAACCAAACTTCAAATTTAATGAATTAAATTGTAATTCAGAAAAATATGACACTTTATAGACAGTTGTTGATGTGTTTTGTTACACTTTTTTTTATTTTTTGTGCAACTTTCAAAAATTTTTGCCGTCTAATAAAAAGAATAATTTTTAAATGGAGGGTTTTATGAAAAAAATAATATTGGTATTCTTGTTTACTTTAGTTCCTGCCTTAGCATATTCTCAACTAAGTATAGGCTTGTCGGCAGGATTTAATTCCAGCAAATTATCAACTGACTTTGATGAAATAAACAGCAATTTCAAATCCGGATTTCAATTCGGATTATATACAAGATTAGGTGGCACATTATTTATTCAGCCGGAATTTCTTTATTCGAGCCGAGGTGGTTTTTCGCAATTCGAAACAGAATTTTGGCAATCTGTTGGTTTAAAAGGCGAGGGTACCGAAATTCATACAGGACTATTCCAAATACCTGTTGTAGTGGGCTATAAATTACTCGAGGGCCAAAATACTTCACTCAATATTCAGGCAGGTCCTGTTTTATCAATTGTTGCAGACAAAGGACTAGCAGGTGTTGATGAGGTTTTTTCACAAAAAGATATTCAGGATTATTCATTTGGTTTATTGCTCGGGGGTGGTATTGATTTATCAAACATTTCCCTGAATGTAAGATACGAATATACTCTTAGTGATGTTTACAAAGTTGAATCTGAAGTTGCAGACAGGACTATCAGCTCCAAAGCTCATACATTTCTGGTGACAATAGGTTTCAGATTGTTTAATTTTTAATGATTTCACCTTTTATCCTGAAGGAATGCCCTGTAATTCTAACTACAGGGCATTTTTTATTTATTTGTTTATAAAACATAGCATTGATGATATTATAATTAATATTTTTTTAATGAAATCATACTAAATCAAATAAGCTCAAATAATCTCAAGTTGCCGTTCTTTTTGTATTTTTTGGTTACAACAAATACAATTATTTCGTATTTTTGGAAATTATTAAAACTATAAAAAAAGTTTATATTTATGAATTAATTGTCGGGTGATATTATGCACAGTTTTTTAATTATAATAACATTTTTTCTTACTATGATGATGTTTTCGTGTACGCAAAGTGATAAGTCTGCTCAAGAGACCAAAGATACAAAAGAAATCAACTTAAGTCTCAACCAAAGTGATATGGGCGAGCGCTTATTCAGTGCCAAAGACCTTTATTCAACAAAAAGAATAAGCGAGTTTGTATTATCGCCTGATGGTGAATGGATAGTTTATCGTATGGCGGTACCTTCTATTGCTGACAATAAGTTGTTCGCAGACTTGTATGCTGTCAAAAGAGACGGTAGCGAAACCATTCAACTAACGGATAATAAATCTTCGGAATCAAATCCAAGATTTTCGAATGATGGCAAAAAATTAGCATTCATTTCATCTGTTGATGGTGCTCCTCAAGTTTATGTAATGGACTTCCCCAAAGGTACACCAAAAGTATTTACCAGTGTTGAAAAAGGTGTAAGCTCGTTTAACTGGGTTGGTAATACTATTGTTTTTGCATCCGAAGTTAAATTCAGAGAAACCATTAAAGACGAATATCCTGAATTCGATAAAGCTAATATGATGGTTTATGATGATTTGCATATTCGCCACTGGGACGAATGGAACGATGAGAATGTAAGCCATATATTCACAGTAAGCTTCAACGGTGGGGAACCTAAAGACATCATGCAGGGAGAAAAATATGAATCTCCTCTTAAGCCATTTGGTGGTGCCGAAGAATACGACATATCACCTGATGAAAAGGAAATTGCTTATACTTGCAAAAAAGTAGAGGATTACCCTTTTTCGACCAATTCAGACATTTTCCTTTATGATGTGGCAAGCGGAAGCACAAAAAATATTACCGAAGGTATGATGGGCTATGACAAAAATCCCAAATATTCACCTGATGGCAAATATATTGCATTCGTTAGCCAGGAACGTCCGGGCTTCGAATCCGACCGTATCCGCTTGATGGTTTATGACAGAACAAATTCTCAAATTTCTGAAATTTCGAAAACACTCGACCAATGGGTTGAAGAGTTTGTTTGGGCTCCCGACAGTAAGTCTTTTTATATTATAGCAGGTGACAGCGGAACAGTACAGATTTATACTATTGCATTAGATGGTAATTGGTCTGTCCTGACAAATGGTGTTCACAAATTAGGCGGTGGACTGAATATTACACAAGACGGCAAAGTCCTTGTAACCGGCAAACAGTCATTCACAGAGCCATTAGATATTTTCGGATTCGATATCAGCTCGAATAAACTTAATCAGATTACCAATCTCAACAAAGATTTGTATGCAAATATCAAAAAAGTTAAGGTTGAGGAAAGATGGTTTGATGCTACAGATGGTAAGAAAATTCATGCTTGGGTAGTTTATCCTCCTGATTTCGATGCTAATAAGAAATACCCGGTAATCACATACTGTCAGGGTGGTCCGCAAAGTATGATCAGCCCGAACTTTCATTACAGATGGAGTCAATTCCTGATGGCTTCGAAAGGATATATTATTCTTGCTGCAAATCGCAGAGGAGTACCGGGTTTTGGACAAGCATGGAACGATGCCATCAGTCTGGATTGGGGTGGTATGCCTATGAACGATTTACTTGTTGCTACAGACCAATTCTCTAAAGAACCCTTTGTTGACATCGAAGGAAGAGCTGCTATGGGTGCCAGTGCAGGAGGTTATGCTGCTTTTTGGTTAGCAGGACAGCACCAGAACAGATTCAAAGCATTTATTGCTCATTGCGGCGTGTTTAATCTTGTTAGTAAATATGGTTCGACCGAAGAATTATTCTTCCCCAACTGGGAGTTTGGCGGTCCATACTGGATTAAGAAGAATAGAGATCATATGGAGAAGAATTCTCCCCACAACTATGTACAGAATTGGAATACTCCTATATTTATTTCAACTGGTATGAATGATTTCAGAGTACCTTACACACAAAGTCTCGAAGCTTTTACAGCAGCCAGAGCTCAGGGAATTCCTGCCGAATTGGTGGTATTTCCTAATGAAAACCATTTTATTGGTAAACCTCAGGAATTCATCATTTGGAATGATAAAGTGTTCAAATTCTTAGATAAATATTGCAAGAAATAATAAATATTGATTTACTGTTGATTAATTCAGGTTTTCTTTTAATCTGTTATGTCGCGAAAAGAAGATTTAATAACTAAGGTCAAGACTCTGACAGGTGTAACCGGTTCAGAGCTGACCGTAGTATTTATTCTGGTATCGGGCTTATTGATGGGGCTTATAATTCAGGCAGTACAGGGGAATGCTGATAATACAAAAAAGGTAAATAAAGAAATTTATCATTTATTGGACTCTCTTGCAAATGCGTCAAAAGCTACTTACAGAGCTACTGATGCCTCAAATAATGTATTGGATGCCGATTCAAACAGCGCGGATATTCAGCAACAGACATTCTTTTCTTCCTCCGGGACTGCTAACGGTACTAAGACTACAAAAGCTGACAGACTAAAGGGTAGCAAAATCAATATCAATGATGCTTCGAAAGTTGAGTTGATGAAATTACCCGGCATCGGAGAGAAAACAGCTATCAGTATTATTGAGTACAGGGATAGCAGACCTTTTGGTTCCATTAATGAAATTAAAAACGTTAAGGGAATTGGAGTTAAAAAGTTCGAACAGATGAGAGAATTTATTGATGTTAAGTAATTTGATTATCATAAACGTTTTATATTTTTTTGAAGACATTATAAATAAAAATTTATCAGGAATAATAATATGATAAAGACAACCAGATTTACTCAGATTCATAAAGATTTGAGTGCGAAAATGGTGGAATTTGCAGGCTTTACTATGCCTATTCAATATCCAGGGGGTATAATTTCCGAACACAATATCGTTCGTGAAAAAGTCGGTGTGTTTGATGTATCCCACATGGGTGAATTTGAAGTTAACGGACCTGATGCTTTGGCATTTGTACAGAAAATCACAACAAATGACGCCTCGAAGCTTGCTCATGGTGGAATTCAGTACTCTGCAATGTGCTACGAAGATGCCGGTATTGTTGATGATTTGTTGGTTTACAGAGTAGCTGATGATAGTTTTATGCTGGTAGTAAACGGTGCAAATATAGACAAAGATTGGGCTTGGTGTGTTAAAAATGCTGAGGGCATGAACCTAAAACTTGATAATGTTTCCGACGATATTAATTTACTTGCTGTTCAAGGACCGGCATCACGCTCTACTTTACAGAAACTGACAGATGAAGATATCAGCGAAGATACACTCAAATATTATAATTTCAAATTTGGCAAACTTGCCGGTATAGAGATGTTGATTTCCCGAACAGGATACACCGGTGAGCTAGGATTCGAATTATATTTCAGAGGTGATGATGAGGTTGCCAGATTGGTTTGGGATAAAGTATTCGAGGCAGGTGCTGAGTTTGGTATCGAGCCGGTAGGGCTTGGCTGCAGAGATACTTTACGCCTCGAAAAAGGGTATTGTCTTTACGGTAACGACATTGACCAGACTACTAACCCAATCGAAGCAGGATTAGGATGGATTACAAAGCTTGCTAAAGGTGAGTTCAATGGTAGTGATGTAATTACTAAAGTTAAAGAAAACAAACCATCGCGTCATTTGGTTGGTTTTGTAGTAGGTGCGGATAAATTTATTGCTCGTCACGGATATAAAATATTTGACGGTGAAAATGAAATAGGTGTCGTAACAAGCGGTAATTTATCACCTACACTCAACAAAGCGATTGGTATGGGATATGTTACACCTGAATTTAAAAACCCGGGTTCGAAAATTGAAATTGAGGCTCGTGGCAAAAAATTTGTTGCAGAAGTAATTAAACTTCCATTTTTATAAAATTCTTTCTATCTCAAAAATCCCCGTTAATTTAACGGGGATTTTTTTTTGCCCTTTTAGCTAATCCTGATAATATTCTACTTCACCACCAATTTCTCAATTCCCCTCTTTTGGGAATTTAAACCTCAATCCACCACCAAAAACTTGGGTTCCTTCAATTCCCCTCTTGAGGGGTGCCTGCCTTAGCAGGCGGGGTGGATGGTTTTCTACAACTCTAAATTGCCCTCTTTTGGGAATAAAAACCTCACTCCAACACCAAAAACTTGGGTTTCTTCAATTCCCCTCTTGAGGGGTGCCTGCCTTAGCAGGCGGGGTGGATGGATTTCACACTGTTGCCAAATATTTTAACAAACATCTCCATCTTGCAACCAATTTCTCAATTCCCCTCTTTTTGGGAATTTAAACCTCACTCCAACACCAAAAACTTGGTTGTGTGTGATTTGTTCCTATCCTGTATATGTAGCAGATAAACTCCATTCTGTAATTGAACGGGTATTTCTATAATATCTTTAATATGATTTATCCTATTTTGATAAACTAGATTTCCTTTTATGTCACTAATTGTAAGATTAATAGTTGGTAAAATACTTTCGATTCCTGAAATCTTTAATATACCCTTACGATATTCAGTTATGATTTTTTGAATCGGGTCATTTGGCTCGTCAACACTAACGGAGTTTAGGATTTTGTTGAAATCGAGTGAAAATAATTGTCTTATTATTTGATTTGCGCTAGATAAATAATAATAATCCGTAATTATAGAATTATGAATTTTATTAAATTGTGGAGTTCTTGATGAATATAATTCAGATTTGAAAATTTCTTTTTCATTATCAATATCATATATCGCTCCAACGCTGCTATTTATACCATAAGATGATAAAAATAAATGACTTTCATTGATAAACCCAACATAAGATTTGCCGGAAAATGGAGTGATTACATCATTAAATTCCCATTTTTTGTATGGTGTCTCGCAGGTAAATAAAGTTGCCTTAGGACTTCCACCATTATTTCCATACCCCACATACTTAGCATTTTCGGAGAATTGAATGAACTCAATTGTTCTGCCTTCGGCTGGTACATCTTCAAGTTCTCTAATTAATTTCATTGTTTGTGCATCATAGAGGTAGAAGTGGGTGTGATAATCATCTTCAAAATCCCTTTGAGCTATTGCGATAAATCTGCCATCGTTTGATACTTTCATAGCAGTTGTTGAATTTTGGTTTGTTGGTATGCTGTATTCAGTGATTTTATTGTCGTTTATGTTAAATGTTACAATACCCATTGACATTTTCATGACTATCACATCATTTCGCGGATTTAGAAATTGTGCATACAAACCAGTAGGTACATTATCATTAATTATTTCCAATGATTCATAATCAATAACTTTATGACTTATCATAATCCTTAAACCATCACTCGAAACAATAATATCTTCAGACGGAGTGAATGGTATGCGTCTCACTAATTCACCTGTAAGTCCGTTAAGTTCAATAACATCAGCTTTATTTCGATCACCGAT
>JANJTB010000040.1 GCA_024711295.1 bacterium
ATTCCTCACCAAAAGCACCATTCATATAATATTCCCAGTTATGAGCAAAACTTTGTTGTTCGGTACCGTCATCTCCATGCGGACTTACCAAAAGTCACTTTTGTTCTCGCTGCCCTGCATGGTTGTATTTGTAGCCCCAAATCCATTTCGTTGCATCAAGTGTGGGATTCATTTGGTCTAAACTATCGTTATAAGAACTGCCATAAGCATCAAGATTATCCTTAGTATATTTTATCAACTGACCGCTACGGTTGTATGAATATGAATCGCTCGTAACAGTAAATGTAGTATTCCTTGTCTTTACTTTCTGAAATATTTGTCCTGTGGGGGTGTATGTATAATTTGTAGTAAAATCGTCATTATTTGCGGTGTAAGAAATACCAGTCAGGTAGTTGCCGGTATTATAGCTATATGTATGAATTTCATTTGTATTTACGGTTTTCACTGTTCTGTTTCCGATAATATCATACAACAACTGACACAACAACAACTCTTTATTTTATTTATTATGAACAACTTAGCAATTTATTAATATCATATTTTGGTTTATTATTTTTAACTAAACTAACCAAGCTCGAAAGATGTAATTCCAAAAACTTTCTCCATTTGAATATCTGGTTGAGAAATTGTGTACATTCTTATTGTTTCGAAAACTTTTTTCATTTCGTACCTGTCAGCCAATTTTACCGCCACCTTATTAATCAGAGAAACATCAAGGTAAATCAGCTCATCAACTGCAATTCCGGACAGAGCTTTGAATAATTCATTCGCAATAATTTCATTATCGGCAAAAAGAGGTCCAATTTTGTAACCTTTTCTGCACTGTCGGATTGTTCCATACCCCATCAGCTTATTTTTTTCGACATAGCAAAAAGTTTTGGAATTTGGTAAATTTATCCATGCATCAATAAATTTAGTCCTCAGAGCCGGAAAGCATAATCTGTCATAATCGCAAATTTCATTAACAGGTATAGTCGCTGCTAAAACTATATTCTGTGAATAATTATACTTGCCACCAATTCCTTCATAACGTGCATTATTGTGTGCATACCTGAACCCAATTCTTTCGTAATTGGAAACTCTTGATAACACGCCATCAATACCAATATTATATCCTTGGAGATATTTGAGTGCTTTTCTTGCCAATAACGTTCCGGCAGGACTATTTCTATACTCCTCATCTACAACATAAAAACCGATAAAACCATAATTATCGGAATACTTAACAGCAGATATACAACCAACGACTCTGCCATCAATTTCAGCAAGGAAAAATCCGCATGGATCCTGTTGATAAAATGCTAATCCGTCCGCAATACCCGGATTCCATCCTTCTTTGTAGGCTAAATATGTAGCAATTTCGAGCTCAGGGAGTTCCATATTCCGAATTGTAATTTTCATTTGTGCACCATAAATATTTATAACACTTTATTGAATTTGATCGAAATCAATTTTTCTGCTTTTGTAATCAGCATTATTGATGATTTGCTCTATAGAATTTTTTATTTTCCCGGCGGAGCTGACTGTAAATCCCTTCAAAGATTCTATTCTGCCGTTATCGCAAGCTTCTGACAACATCTCAAGTGTGGATATACCTGTTTCAAGATAGATTTGGAGCACTTTCTTGGGTCCCAAACCTTCAACTTTTAAAAAATCAATTAATCCTTCGGGTACTTCTTTAGTCAGGTTGTCATAATATTTTAAATTGCCGTTTAGAGTAAATTCCGTGATTTTTTCAGAAAGAGCTTTGCCGAATCCCTTTATCTCAGATATTTTACCATCTGTTACTAATTGTTTAATATCTAAGTTGTCGCGTTTAATGACCTCAGCTGCATTTGAATATGCAGAAAATTTAAAGTAACTTTCCCCTTTGATTTGAAGTAACAGAGAAATATTTGTCATTAACTTAATAATTTCTTCGTTCATAATTATTCTTTAATTTTTTGAAAATCTACACACTCAAACACATTTCAAAATTTGAAAGTATGCTGATTGCAAATTTAACAAAATAAATAAGAACAACAACTACTTAGTGACAACCTTTAGACCAATAATTCCGATAACAATCAGCGAAATAAAAAATATTCTCCAGAACTCAGCCGACTCACGGAACAAAAAAATGCCCAATAATGCTGTACCTACCGAACCGATTCCTGTCCAAACGGCATAAGCAGTGCCCACGGGAAGTGATTTGAGTGAAAATGACAGAAGCGCCATGCTTATTATAAGGAGGATGATTGTGATGAGTGACCATTTCAGGTCAGTAAAGCCATTTGAATATTTCATGCTAACAGCCCAGCCTACTTCGAATAAGCCGGCTACTGCGAGAATAATCCAATTTAGGATATTGCTTTGCATACTTCTTTTTAACACCTGAATATTAACTTACTTAATATAGTACCGATACTTTATTGCAAATGTAATAAATTCGGGTGGATAAAAGCAGCAACATCAATGAAAATAAGTTTGGCCTAAGCTTCCATGACTAAATTTAAGAATGATTCGGCGGAAACATTTGCCTGAGCCTGTGAACCAAAATTTCTCAAAGATTCTGAGGACATTTCTTCTAAAACAGCAATTGCCTCTCTGTAAGTCTCAATTGGTTGATTTTCTAACCTCCCTAAAGGGTGACTATTATCCAACTGAATATTATTAAGCAGCTTATCAATGGCATTGGTTAGCACATCCTTCTGCCAAGTGCTAAGCTTAATAACTTCGGAGTTATCATTTATTGCCATATTTTTCTTCAGATTATCAACTTTTATTTCTCTTGGGAAATAAGATTCTGCCTGATTCGTAGATATTTTTGTAATATTCATTTGTTTATTCCTAAAAAATTAGTTATTTTACGTTTGTAATTTTTTTCTTATTTATAATATTGTATTTTTGCAAAAGATATACCAAAGAATTTTTAACAAAAAATTATAGGAGTTTAGACATGATAAGAAATTTACTGATTGCAATTACAACGTTGCTTTTGATAGCATCGTGCGGCCCCAAGAAAACATATCTTACACCACTTGAAATCGAAAATGAGAAGAATGCGGTTAAGCAAGTTATGAACGATTACCACAGAGCATTCGAAAAGAAAGATTTCGGAAAGGTAGTCGAGACTCTTGCTGATGAAGTTATTTTCTTTGGTACAGATTCATCAGAAGTTTACAAAACATTTGCTGATTTCAAGAAAGCTATCGAAAAGCAATGGCAGTATTACGACAGGATACGTTACGGTGATATTGTTGACGAATCAATCCAGATGGATGATAACGGCACTATCGCTACAATTATTTACGGTGTCAAAGCAGAATATATCAAAGGTGACTCGACTCAGAGCTACTATCTTAGAATCAGCCGTGTGCTGAAGAAAAAGAATAACAAGTGGTTGCTCGCAGGTGGACTGGTTGGTATTGTTAGAGAAGACGACCCTCAATATCATGCTAACCCAAACGGGCAATAAGCAGTTATCTTGAATTGAGAAAATTTTTCGGGGTATGCAAACCTCTTTGATAATTGAAGAGGTTTGTATATTTTTTATTTATAAAATATCAAAAGTGATCAGTAATTATTTTTATCAGGGATTATTTTAATGGATAGAGTAGTATCTTATATCGAACAAAATAAGCAACGTCATTTGGACGAGCTTTTTGAATTTCTCAGAATTCCAAGTATCAGCAGTGAACCGGATAATGCCTTACATGTCAGAGAATGTGCCTTGTGGCTGTTGGATAATTTAAAATCAATAGGTATAGAAAATTCGAGATTAATGGAAACACCGGGGCATCCTATTGTTTATGGCGAATGGATGAATGCCGGACCCGACGCACCTACAGTATTGATTTACGGCCATTATGATGTTCAGCCGGTTGACCCTCTCGATTTATGGAAATCTAAGCCATTCGAACCTGTAATCCGAAACGGCAAGATTTATGGCAGAGGTACATCTGATGACAAAGGACAGGTTTTTGCCCATATCAAAGCTATCGAAACACATTTAGCTGTGCATGGCAAATTACCCGTAAACATAAAACTACTTATTGAGGGTGAAGAGGAATCCGGAAGTAACCACTTAGAAGATTTCATACATAGCCATAAAGATATGTTAAAATGTGATACTGTTCTGATATCAGATACAGAGTGGTTTGCCGATGGTTTGCCTTCAATATGTTATAGTCTGCGAGGTATTTCTTATGTAGAAGTGTTAGTTACCGGACCTAATCGTGACCTTCACTCCGGTACCTATGGAGGTGCTGTTGATAATCCTATACAGGTGCTTGCAGGGATGATTGCCAAACTAAAGGATGAATACGGAAGAATTACTATTCCCGGATTTTATGATGATGTGCTTGATTTAACAATTGAAGAAAGAGAAGGATTTAAAAAATTACCTTTCTCTAATGATGAATATTGCAAAGATTTAGACATTGCAGGTGGCAACGGCGAGTTTGGTTATACTACTCTTGAACGTACATGGGCTCGTCCTTCTCTTGATATTAACGGTATCAAGGGTGGTTATATCGGAGAAGGAGCCAAGACAGTATTGCCCTCAATAGCAAGTGCAAAAATTTCAATGAGACTCGTACCTCACCAGAATCATCATGATATTTCAGAAAAAATTACGTCATATCTAAATAAGTTAGCACCTCCAACCGTAAAGGTTGAAGTAAATTCATTACATGGCGGAAATCCGGTGCTTGTGCCAAGAGACAGCAAAGGAGTAACTGCTGCACTTGCTTCACTCAAGTCAGCATTCGGTGTGGACCCGGTTTTTATGAGAGAAGGCGGTTCAATACCTATTGTTAATGTCTTCGGGCTAGAGCTTAATGCACCTACTGTATTGATGGGATTGGGGCTCCCGGGCGATAACATCCACTCGCCAAACGAAAGCTTTGCTGTAGATAATTTCTATGGTGGTATCAAAGCATCAGCATACTTCTTTGATGAATATTCCAAAATAGTATAAGATAATAAAGGGCTGCCTCATTATTTTGAAGCAGCCCAATTATTTTTTTTTGACATTATAATTTTATAAATTCTACTCTTCGGTTGAGAGCTTTTCCAGCAGCAGTTGAATTATCATTTAAAGGTTGAGAATCACCTTTTCCTGATGACTTAATCCTGCTTGGATTTATTCCAAACTCTTTAACAAGAACTTCCATCACTGCAAGGGCTCTTTTTTCGGAAAGTTTTTGATTGTTTGCAGAATTGCCATCACTGTCGGTATGCCCTACAATCATAATATTAACACTTTCGTTACTCTTCAAAACGTCAGCAATTGACTTAATCACAGGATATGATTCAGGTTTGATCTTGTCTGACCCTGTGTCGAAAGTAATTCCGTTGGTAACCAATTTACCTTCTGTAATCAGTTTGCTCCTAGCATCAACAGTACCTTCTGCAAATTTAATATTTGATATCAGAAGGTCGAAGTTTTTATCTGTATCAATAAAATATGGATTTAATCTGAAAATGTTGTATGTCTCAGCTTTTGCCATCATTCGCGGTAGGTCAAAAACCTTCGTTTGATTAACCCAAATTCTGTATCTTTGCTTATTTACACTAATGGAAAAATGAATTGGCTTAGCATGAAATCCCTGAAAGTGTTTTCCGGAGATTGAGTTGGAAACATCACTGCCATCGCTTGAATAACCATGCACCCATGCTGTAGCAACATCTGCGAATTTTAATTCGAATTCACTCCGGGCAAGGTTGCGGTCTGCCCTACCATTTATTGCGTCTTTTGGTTCATCTAAGTTAGCAACTTCCAACTTAATTACACCCATAACCTGTTCGGGATATTCTAAGCTGAAACTACCAATTAGATCAAATTCAATTGTAAAATTTTCGGGGAATGGATATTTAAAGTCAGGTACGTAAATAGCATCATTTGACATTTTAAGCCACTTGCCCGAAATCAGGCTTGTAGTTACGACTTCACCTGAGCCGTTTGTATTCCATTTTGCCGGGAAATCGCCAATATTATCCTGAGAAAAGTCGTCATAAAATATTATTCTCTCACCAGGAATAAAGTCGAACTTGCTGTAAGTCTGTAATGTCGGATTGCTTTGTTGTGAATCACTATCCTTATGATTTTCATTTTTGCTTTTGGATTTTTCTTCCTCTTCTTCTTCAGATCCCTCTAATGCCTTTTCGAAAGCTTCTTCAGTCTTATTTTCAATTTTCTCTTCCATTTTCCTTTTTAGTCTTTCACCAATTCCAAATTGTGAGTATATGCTCTCGAAAGCAAAAGAGAAAACAATTAAAAAAATCAATATTTTGTACATAATTACTCCCATCAATATAAAAAATGATATTTTCAAAATTGTTATAAGGTTTGATTATTGTTATTATTTTACAATATTCAATTTTTTTATTCTGAAATAGCTTGAAAAGTTCAATTATTCTTCAAAGAACTTGATTTTACAGTAAAACTAATACCATTGTGAAGAATGATTTTTCATTTTGAATTTAAGAAAGGTTAAAAATATGTAAAGTTTTAATTAATAGTAATTTACATAAAATAAAAGTTTACTCTGTTTCGACATTATATAATAAAATACGGAGGATAAATTCAGTTTTAGAAGTAAAGAAATCGAAGTCGGTGGTATTGATTACGACCACGAACAATCTGGTTTAACTCTCGGTGGAAAGGTTTTGGTACTCAATCAAAGCTACGAACCCATCAGTATTTGCTCAGCAAGAAAAGCGATAGTACTGTTATTATTGGCAAAAGCTGAATTAATTGCAGAAAAATCAGGTAGAAAAATCCATACTATACGTACAAGTTATGCTTTTCCAAGTATAATTAAGTTGTCTTCGTATATCAGAATACCTTTTAAGAACGTTGAGCTTAGCAGAAAAAATATCATTCGTCGTGATTCAAATAAGTGCCAATACTGTGGCAGAAAATCGGTTGAGATGACTATGGACCATATTATTCCCAAATCAAGGGGTGGCCTAGAGTCTTGGGAAAATTTAGTTACTGCTTGTGTTAAGTGCAATAATATCAAGGGCAACAGAACACCCGAAGAAGCAGGGATGAAATTACTCAGCAATCCGCGTAAACCTAATCATATTATGTTTCTCAAGCAGCACATCGGCAATATTGACCAAGCGTGGAGACCATTTCTTTTTATGGATTAGAGTTGAAAATCTGTTACAGTGGAAGTGAGAATGTAAATTTGCTGCCTTCGCCCACTTTACTTTTCACATCTATTCTGCCACCCAAAAATTCTGCCGCCTTCAATGCTATTGAAAGCCCGATCCCTGTACCTTCGTAAGGGCGACTAATGGAAGAATCAACCTGAAAGAATTTTTCAAATATCTGTTTATGATGTTCTTCATTAATTCCTATTCCCGTATCTTCAACAAAGAACTCAACTTGATCGCCTAAATAGTTATAACCAAATGTAATTACGCCTTCATCCGAAAATTTAACAGCATTGCTTAACAAACAATCCAGAACTAATGTAATCATTTTTTTATCGCACGTAACTTCAGCAATTGCATTACTTTCAGGAATTTTCACTTCAAGCTTCTGACCTGAATAATAAACAGTCCTTTGATAGATTTCCAGTATATCATTAACCAGTTTTACAAGATTAATATTTTCAGGTTTAGGTTTTATCACACCTGATTCCATTTCAGAAAGAACGATGAGGTTGTCCATTGTAGTTATAAGTCTGTTGCTACCTTGCTGAACATACTTACTATACTTGCTTGCATCACTTTCACTGATAGTTTTGTCTTCCAAAAGATTGAGATATCCTACCATCCAGTGAATTGGAGTCCGAACTTCGTGAGAAATATTTTGTAAGAAAGCAGCAATCAATTTATTGCTCAGTTCAGCTTGTTCCTTAGCTTGTACTAAATCTTCCAAATATTTCTTTTTTTCTGTAATATCAACAATCATCACATGACGCGCTGCAATTTCATTAAATATTACAGCATGTGAGTAAACATCTACAAATATTACATCACCACTTTTTGTTCTGTGTTTCCAATTGAATGAAATCTGATAATCTTCGGTATGCTCAATGAGATTTTCTACCAACTTTGGAACTTCGTCACTTGGTCGAATATCTTTAAGTGTCATTTTCAAAAACTCTTCTCTGGTAAAACCATATTTCTTGATTGCAGCATCATTTACTTCTATAAATCTTAAAGTATTAATTTCGTATATCCACATAGGAGCAGGATTGTGCAAAAATAATAAACTGAAGCTGTTCTTTTGTTCATTTAATTGCTGATTCAAAATATGCTCTTTTTCGATCTTTTGATTGAGTTTAGACACTAAATTATAAATTAGGAAGAAAATAATTCCTGTAGTTATCGAAACAAAACCAAACCCTTTGAAAGTCTGAATTTGGGTAAGTACATCTTTGTCTGAGCTTAACGTCGAAATGATGGTATCAGATAAATAAATATACAGAATACTTACTAAAAAATAAATTCCTGAAAATACTATTGCAGAGTTTCTTGGCTTAATCTGCATTTTTAAAAATACTTTTATGAATGTGGCACCAGTTAGTTCCTGTAAAATAAATTATTTTAATTACATATTCAAGAACTTTTATCTTACAAAGAAAATATTATTGGGATTTTGGGATACTGTAAATGATCGAAGGAGTTTGTCACCATTTAAAAATACATGAATTTTGCCGTTATTTATATGATTAAGCGCATTTGCAATCCATATTGAATTATCGAATGGTGATACTGTAAGTGAATACCAAATATCATATTTGACTGGGTTATGGATTATCATATTGCTTGATTTGTTCGTTAAATCAATAGTAGCCACACCCGACTGCTCGTTCATAGAGCTACCCTTGTGCATTTGACTTATAAATAACAAACTGTCCTTAGAGTTGGATAGGTTTACGGATCTTGCTCTGAGATTCCACCTGTATGTTTCCGAAAAATCATTGAGTGAATACTCTATTATCCCGCCGGGTTCGTTCTCCTTGGAGGGCAAATTGTAATAAATACCATATAGTTTGTTATTTTTATTATTTACAACTACCTCACAGCAATTTGGTCCACAACTTATTTTTTTTATCTCTTGTTTAGAAATTAAATCAATAACAGATATTGTTTCTGCAAATTCATGAGAATAGTTGAAATCTCCATAAGCAGAATTTGCTACAAACAAGTAATTATTATGCACTGCTATACCTTCGGGCTGAGGTCCGACAGGTATTTCATCAATATGCCCGTCCTTACCGATAATTAGCACAGAGCTCCTCAATAAACAACTTACACATAAATCATCTTTGAAAATATCAATACTACGTGGCATACAATTCTCGGGGAGTATGATTTCTTTTATCTTTTTACCATCATTTACATTTACCATTCTGATAATTGATGCAGTGCTAAGCACAATATAAGCTGTATCTCCCCTGATGACTAAATCATTTGCTGTATCACCAAGTTTTTCGTTGTTGTTGGATAATTTGAAGAAATCACTTACTATAATTCCGCTTGAACTTTTTATCAGACTAAGTGCAGAATTATCGTAGCCCTGCAAACCCTCGCACAATACCAGAATATCACCTTTTTGTGCTAATTCGGTATTAACTGGACTATTCTCTGATGGTGTTCTTACACAGGATACCAGACATAAAAAAAGTATTAGTATAGCGATGATTTTAATCATAATAAAAGTAATTTTTTACATACCATTTTATTTTCAATTATAAACTCCATAATCACCAATTTAGATTCTCTTACCTGAAGAAAAACAGAATTAGCATTAATCGTAAAAGGTATATTATAACCAAGTAAATCAAATATTCTAAAAGAGTTATCTGTTGGTAAAAAGTTCTCGAAACTTATTGAATTTCCGCTAACAGAAAACACCGGCAATAAACTATCATCAACTGAGCTGGACTCATCATCAAGATACAAGCCGACCACAGCATCAAGGTCGAAGCCCGAAAGTATAAATTCAGGATTATAATATTTGTGATTCTTAGGTAGCGAGCTAACGATTTTTGTAGTATCTTTTATCCTTATATATTTTATATATTCAAGACCTAAAAGTGCCAAATCAAAACCATCACCACCACTGATTTCAGGATTATATGGGTCCTTGTCGCCATAAGTGGGTGTCAGACCTGCCAAACCTTTTAATGTTGAATTATCAAATGGGAACTCAATGTAGTTAACTCCGTCTTTGCTGACTGAAACAACTGCCGGTTCGGCAAAAATACCATTATTAACAGGATTTATGAAGGCATTTTCAAATATTACAAAATCAATTCCGGGACCATTTTTTAAAACTTTACCTTCGAATTCTAATGTTATTTCGCCACCAAACCCGATTGGTTCAATTTCTATCAGTGAATTTTCGGGAATGGATTTAGATGCAATACGTGAAGGAATACCAAAAATATTTTTGGGAAAGTGTTCATTATTGAGCAGAGAATCATCAACTGCACCACGCTGATACTTCACTACTTTATTAATTGTACCTACCTCTGCTGACAAGCTTGCAATACTTGTTAGAATAAATATAATTATTATCATATATTTCAGGTTATTCATATTTTGTTACTCGATATTAAACTTGACACCAGCCCTGATAATTCTTCCGGGCATAGGATAATTAAGAACGATAGAATAAGATTCGTCAGTGATATTATCACATGATAAAAAAACTCTGCTAGAAAAATTTTGTATATTAATATCTTTGGATATACGAATATTAAGAGTATAATATTCAGGCAATACGGAATTTAACTCATTACTTTGCAAAGAATATCTGAATGATGCATAGCTCAAAAATCCACTGAGGTCGAAATCAAAAATAGTCGCATTCAATCCTATGTTTATCAATTCCTGAGGTACATATACCAAATAATTTCCACTGTTCAGACTATTTTCAGATACATCTTTTGCTTCCTGATAAGTGTAGTTTATCATCATAGTCATTTCATCTTTTATCAAACTTATTCTGCTGCTGAGCTCAAAACCGATATTCTTAGTAAATCCGATATTTTGGGCAGACCATATTGCAGGACTTTTTGGAACAGCAAGAATCAGATCTCGAGTGGAAGTAATGAATCCGCACAGTTCGACTGTAAACAGATTATTATTATATTCGATACTCGAAGTATAATTCAGAGCCTTTTCAGGTCTTAAGTCTGCAGTACCATAGTTTAGATAATACAATTCGTTGAAAGATGGTACTCTGAAATTATATGATACATTTGTTTTTATAAGCATTGACCACTTTGTTAATCCAAGAACAATCCCAAGAAATGGTGAAACAGCAGACTCGTTGTCATTAAATATATCGCCCCTTACATTTGTAAGTATCAATAAATCTGACGAGTTATCGAAATAATATCTATATTCAGCACTAAGGCTAAGTGCAAAATTATTTCGCTCGATTTTATCATCCGAAACTTTTTGCAGAAAATCACCCTTTATACTTGACATGTTTTGTTCTGCTTTTATACCTAGGATGAAATCCCCCAGTTGACGTTTGGCATCAATAAAAATGGAAAAATCAAATGAGGTAAAGAAATTATCCAATGTCTTTCCATCCAAACCAAGTGATTGTTGGTCTGTATATCTGAAATTATTGATTCTAAAATTTACTCCGTTATTGACAATAAAATCCTTAAAATTAATATCCTTTCCTTGTAAAGAAAACAGAAAGTTATTTTCTTCAAGATTAGCATCAGCTGTTTCAATAAACCCCTGAAGCAATGCTCCGGGCACACCCCGTCCGGAATGTGTAAAAATCATTGTTCCTATATATTGGGAACCGAAAACAGTCTGAGTTGCATTCAAAACTGCACTTATACTGCTAAATTTATTATTTTGCCTTACTACTTCTTTGGACTCGCCAAATTGCTCGGTAGTAATCGGGAATGTGCCATCAGTATGTTTGTACTCCAAAGCTGCAGAAATATTTATCTTACCTAAATTGTTAGAGGCAAATATTGAGAACAAATTCTCGTTGAAACTGCCATAAGCTCCCATCAAACTAACTCTGTCTTTACTGTTATTATCCAGTGATAAATTAACTACTCCCCCCATTGCACCCGAACCGTAATAACCCGAAAGCCCCGTACGAATGACTTCGATATTATCAAGCATGGTCAATGGTATTGTGCTTAGCTCGGCGATTCCATTTTGATTTGAATTGATGCGTGCTCCATTAAGTGTTATAATTGTTTGGTTAGAGGATGTACCACGCATAGATATGGTTTTCATACTCGATAAGCCACCATAATCTTTTATAAATATTCCTGGAATAAAATTCAAAACATCAGATATCTGTGTAATCGAAATCTTCTCAAATTCACTTTTTGTTAGAAATGTTCCGGGTGATACATAAGTACTTGAAGCACCTTTGTATCTATCTGCATTTACCTCTACATCCGGAAAAACTTTGTAAGTGGAGTCGCTAAAATAATTATTTCCATGACTTAAAGAGAAACTCTCCAGACTCAATAAAATTACAAAAACAGGAACTGCCCTATAAATAAGGTAGTTCCCGTTAGTTTTATGAGAAAGAGGATTATACATATTATATGTTCAAAAAAGTCTTTTATGGTATATTAGAGCCAAATTATCTAATTACATTAAAGACTAATGATTTGATTTCAGAGCCATTTATTATTCTAAGGATATATGTACCTGATGAAATGTTAATATCTCTGAGATTAATGGTTTTGCTGATTCTATAATCAGCATTGTAGCTAATATCGAATACTTTATCACCGTTTATTGATATAATTTCAAACTTTACATTTGGATTGGTAATATCTCTGAGTTCAGCTTCAATATTGATAAAATCGCTTGCAGGATTTGGATAAACAGACATCATGCCTACATTTCCACGACCGAATTCCTTAATTGAGGCAAGTAATGATGAAACTATCGTAACTTTGTTGTTAATGTTTCCGTTGTTGTAAGCAGATGTAGCTGCAATCAAAACATCCGAAGGGTCCGAGTTTAGAATAACACTCTCTGCTGGTAACAGGACAGGTAAGAAATTTGAAATTCTGAAACTATATACATCCATTGAGTTATTTATGATAAATGGTCTAAGGTCTCCAAAATCTGTACCTGCCATTATCACATCGGGGTGCTGAGGAATCGGATTTTTGAATGCCATAATACTTAGTGGACCCCTGCCATAGTTTGTTCCTGTTTTGAGGACAGTCTTTTCATTACTTTCTGCATCAATAACGGTCACATCATCGCTTGTATTAGATGCCGAAATCAACAAATTGCCGATATTTGCTAATGCAAATGATCCATCACTTACGGGAGAAACGTTATTTAGCGAAAAGTCCTGCATGTGCAGAATAGGACCATACATAATAAATGGTTGAGTGCCATTTTCTTTACCGGTTAGTATTGCCAGACTAATCTCGGAGTCGCCTGTTTCTTTTTTGGTCAAGGTATAATACTTAAGGTCTAAAACGTGGTCGCCGGCATAAACCTTTTGCAACACAGCCCCCGACTTGAGGTTGATTACTACAATTGAGTCCGGAGTTTCTTCGTGTCTTACAGCTGCCATAAGATGAGTGCCTGCCATATCGAGAGCTACGGCGTCAAATTCAGCTACAGCATCGTCAATAAGTTCGTAAGTTTCTGCATCATAAGCTTTTATATATCCTGCCGCAGGTAGATATAGAATTTTTGTATCACTGTTATAAGCAGGTTTGAACGGATATTTCAAATCTCCAAAACTCAGTTCAGCTCTTTTCTGAACCTGTAATTGATTATTATTAATTTCAGCAGTCCACCATGATGGCAACTCTTCACCATTGTCATAATTACCGTTACCGTTGATGTCATTTCCACGACAGAAAATATGCAGCTTTTTGGAACTGCTTTCGAAGAGCAAACCTACGGGGGCAGAACCTACCTCGAACTGTTTCAAAAATTCGGGCAAGCTGATATCCTGTATTTCCCATAATTGAATTAAGTTTGTTGAGCCGTAGTATGTATCATAAGGAGCTGTAGTGACAAAACTTGACTCATACCATTCACTGATTCCTTCTAATTTGTAGGCATCACCCTGGTCGTTGAGAACGTCTAAAAGCATTCCTGTAAATGCATCGTGCATCATCACACTACCCTGATATGTCGAGGTTAGCAGTTTGTCACCTATGATAAGCGATTCACGAGGTCCGTCCCAACCACTTGTTCCGTTGTACCAGACTTCTGTATTTCCTGACTCGATATCGCAGACAATTACATTATAACCCATATTATCAGTTACAAATAATTTGCCGCTGTGATAAAACACATGATTAACAGCACCGCCAACTTCGAAGTTTTTGGTGGGAATAAACTTGTTGCTTTGATTCAGATATCCAATGGATAGGTTTGATTTTCCCTTGCCGAATTCTCCCTGAGTAAGGACAGCAATACTAGTATTAGCTATTTCAGGGTAAAAAATTGACTGAATAGGATTAGGAGCTGTTTCGCCTGATTCTGTTAAAGTACTGTTTGTCAAATCATAAATATGAATTTTACCGGTAACGTCAAGACCGTCAACAGTAGTAATAAGCAGCTTATTATCATGATAATCAATCGCCGAGGCATCAATCTGAGCAAAATTATCATTTGATATTGTTTCACCATCCAGGTCGAGAACAATTATTTTCCCTTCGAGTGGTAACCACAATGATTGTGATTCATCATCTATTGCCGGACGAAACGGACGATAATTAAGGTACTCATCAAATTCCATTACCATGCGTGCTTCTTCATCCGGATGCTCCAGCACCCACCATGATGATTTTACATCACCATCGTCGTATTTGTCGTTATAGTTATTATCAATACCCGCACAAAAGATGTGCAATTTAGGGTATCCATTTTCACCTGTTTTCCCTTTAATAGCCTTCATCGGGCTGGGACCTACTTTGTAGGTATTAGTAATGTCGAATGTATAGTTTTGAGCAGAAAGCTTATTGGCTGCAGTTATTAGCAATGCTAAAGCTAAAAATCTTATCAAATTGTACATAATAAATCCCCATAATTATTTTATTTTGAATAATAAACGAGATGAGAATTTATGCTATAAGATATGCATGCCTCCTGATAAAAATCAGGTTTTTTTTTGCGTTCCCATCGCGTTTGTACGTCGCAAACTTCCAATGAGTGCTCCCCGGCAGATATTCTGACTCTACTTTCAAACCTTGCACCCCACCTTCCCATAAAATTAATACAGTGGCTGTCTTCGACGACAAGGGATGCTCGTACGGTATCACAGCGGCGCAACCGTGCAGGATTTTCACCTGCTTCCCTAAATATCAAAAAAACTTTAATATTTATTCCGGCGAACATTTCAGAGTACAAAAATAGTTCTTTTGTCTTTATAATCAAACTTTTTTACAATATTATTTTTTGAAATTAGTTTTTTCGATTTGTCATTTCAAGCAACCCGGAATCATCCTAATTTGCTTAATGAGTACTTTTAAAAATCTTAATCGGGAGTATAGTGAATGAACAGCAAAATAACTGTAAGTGCAATTATTAACAACAACATAGATAAAGTTTGGGAATGCTATGTCAATCCTGCTCATATATGCAACTGGAACTTTGCATCTGATGACTGGCAGTGCCCACATGTCGAGAATGACCTGAAAGCAGGCGGCAAGTATGTGGCGAGAATGGAGGCAAAAGACGGCAGTTTCGGGTTTGATTTCGAAGCTGTGTATGATGAAATTATCTCAAATAAAATGATTGCCTATACTATTGCTGACGGACGTAAGGCAGAGGTGATTTTTGAGAGTGTAGATGGTGGCACCTTAGTTACAATCAACTTCGATGCCGAAAATCAAAATTCTCGGGAGTTGCAACAAGAAGGTTGGCAGGCAATTCTAAACAACTTCAAGAAATATTCCGAATCCAGATAATCCATCACCCCCTACTTTTTGTATAATTGTAGGGGGTGGTAGAATTAGTTGTAAAAATCCAATATTTTCAAATTAATCACCCTAAAATTTTGCAAAAAAATCTGTAGGATAAATTTACTAAAAAAAACTGGTAAGCACCTATCATCAGCTGATAAGTGCTTTACCTAAATCTGTAATTCTGATATCACCGGAAATATAAATATTTCTTGCTTCATCAAATTTAGCTTTAAATTCAATCAAGTTCATCGTTCTGAGAGTCATTAAGTGTTTTTCGATATCCATTTCGTCAATTTTCAACTTTGCTAAATCCATTTGCAAGTTATATTTATCAAGTCCGAGGTACCCTTTCGAATTCAGAAGACTTAGAATTTCGATATAAGGTCCGCAAGTATGATTCAATTTTCATTACCTCACTTGACAAATTTTAATATCTTATTACCCACTCTAACGAAATAAACTCCCGGTGTATAATGGCTAATATCCAAATTAGACGAAGAATAATCACCGATTTTCTGACCTAAAGAGTTGAAGACCGAATAATTGTCTGATGGAATTATCACATAATCTGAGCTCGGATTTGGATAAATAAGCAATTCATTTTCCTGATTATCGCTTACAGAGTTATTGAACATTTTATTGAAAGCAGCCCCGGCATTCAGTTTACCATAACCCCATACATAGTTAGGAGTTGTACCTGTTTTATTGTCAGAAAAGGCAGTAACTGCAATTGCCTGTGCTACTGCAGAATATGTGGCTGTTTCCCACGCTTCGAGCATAGCAGCTACCGAGCCGGCAACAATAGGCGCAGCCATACTTGTACCGTTCATACCACCGAGCAAATCACCCTCGAGGGTATACAGTTCCGAAAATTCGGCGTCTTTTGATTTAGCTGCAAAAATTACCTGCCCTGGTGCAGCAATATGCGGCGCGTATCTGCCATCTCTTGTTGGTCCTTTTGATGAGAATGTTGAGATATCGCCCTTAATCCACCCACGCTGAACAAGGGTAGAATTCTTATCAGTCCATTCATTCTTTGTTACAAATGAACCGGCAGAAATAATATTTCTACCACTGCCAGGTGCACCAACGGTCATTAGAGTATTTCCGGTAAAGTATTTTGTACCCACCATTGGTTCGAATGGAATAGCTGCAGGTATAGGTACTCCTGCCCAAATATTTACCTCAGTATTCTTTTTGGCTTTCAAAATGATTGACCAAATATACTTGTCGACAGGTATATTTGTATTGCCCAGATTGTGGAGTAGCAAAAACATATTTGCATCACCATTGGTTGGGAATTCCGGAACATAGTTGTAGTTGATAGCCCCCAAAGGATTGTTGTTCTCGTCGTAAATCATTGTTTCGGCGAATGCTGACTCAATAGGAAAAGTGAATTCCTTTGCTATTTCTAATCCAGTCTGTCCCATAGTATATGCAGCTAATGTAACTGAGTCGAAAGATTCAGCTGCGAACCATGCATCAGCTCCTGTCATAAAGTAGTTGGGTATATCAGGGCATAAGTCATCAAGCATTTCACAAAGATTTTGCGGGAAAATCGGAAATTCAACGGTTTCACCTTCTTTAACAGCTCCTCCGGCATGCATCGGCATCTCACCTTCATTTCCGGCAGAAGCCACAATCAATCTGCCCTTTCTTACCATTCCAGATAATGCATAAGACAGTAAATCCATACCGTCATGCGGACCAATCATTCCGCCGAGACTTAGATTTACTACAGCAGGTTTTTTGAGCTCGTCAGCAATACCGAATATATATGAAACACCATTAATAATATTGATATCGCTGAAGTTACCACTTTCTTCATCAGTAATACCTTTTACAAAAATTACCTCAGAGTCGTATGCTACACCTCTGAATCCGGCTTTAGCATAGTCGCTTCCAGCAGCAATAGAAGTAACATGAGTTCCATGACCATGCCAGTCACGTTGTTTTACAAGTTCAGGAGTATTGTCTATTTCAGATTTGTCGTATTCTCTGCCATAATTATATCCAACGGGAGGTTTTGCGTCCTGAGTTTCTGTCATATCCCATATTTTTAGAATTTTGCTACCGGATTTACCATACATGTCTTTGTTTAGATCAGAATATTCAAAGTCAGGATGTGTAAAATCAATTCCTGTATCTACCACTCCCAATAGGACACCTAAACCGGCATAATCCAAAAATGGCGGCATACCTTCGTCATGTCTGATGTTTGAAGCATTAACCCAATGAAGACTTTCGTCAAGACTTTTCTTGTACAACTGAGATAGCTCAGCAGCATATATATTTTCGGCTGACAACAGCTTTTCAATACTTTCGAAAGGTAATCTAAGACCTGTGACTGAATTTGTCTTTGCAATAATTTTAGCACCGATTACATCCAGCTCGCTGTCAGAAATGTTGCCAAGTACCAAAATATCAACAAATAATTTTTCATTCATCACTTTGAATGGATGGCTGATTCTTGGATTGGCAAGAAAATTATTTTCATTTTTCATGTAATGATTCATTTTCTCAACAATCACACGTGATTTTGCTGTCATTTTGTTATAATATTCTTGTGTGTAAGAATAACTTGTTATAAATATAAATGACAAAATAAGGAATAAAAACCTGTTGCTCATAAACTCTCCTAAATATTCTTTAATGCTTTGACTTATTTATTTCTAAAGCTCTAATGTACTGAAGTTTCAGTAATTCATTCACTTGCAGATGATTTGCCTTTGCTGTTATAATATTACCATTTTTGGATAAGAACTCCTGGCAAAGATTCCTGATATTGATTACAGCTTCATCATCGGCATTGTCACCTAACAAAATCATCAGACTCATAATTTCTGATTTTGCCTTTGCTTTGTAATATTCAGATTTGGAAAAAGCATCGAGTTTGCTCGAAGTATCTACAAAATCTTCGGTGCTGCTACATGATGGTATGATTGTTGCAATCATAATTATTATAAGGATAACTCTTAACATATTAAAATCTCGCATTTTTCCCGATTATTGTTACAAATTTAATTTAAAAAAATGTTATTTCAAAACCTATTAGCAAAATAAAGTAAATAAAACGGCATTCCTGACGATAATATCTATGAGATGCAAATGGATGATTTCAATTTAAATATGAATCTTGGAGACGGCGTCCAAAAAGTAGGTAAAAACGGACGCTGCTTACGCCCTTTCTATTATCGGCTTCCAGAGAAAAAAAATAACCCAAAGCTGCGAAATTTCCGTTTGGGAGAAATCATACAAGGCAGAATACTTACTATTGAAGATGTCGGGATTGGCGAAGTAAGACTGCCTAATGGAGTATTTAAATGCAATTTACATCCCGGATTACTTCCAAATGACGAACTTTTTTTTAGAATTGCTGAAGTTGAGCCGTCACTAGTGCTAAAAGTATATTCTGTTCAGACCAAGACTAACCGTATAAAGAGAAAGAAAGAAGACATTATCAGAATTCTTGACCTACCCGATAATGAATTGTATCAGCATACCGCAGAGCTATTCCTTACTTTCAAAACAATGATTTATAAAGATGATTTAATTAAATTCTATAAGTTTTATGGCAAGCTAAGTGATATAGATAATTATGATGCAGAGTCATGCTCAAGAGCACTGTTTTGGATGGCTGAGAGCGGACTCCATTTCGAATATGATATTTTCGAAGTTGCGTATGGTTACTTTAACACGCTGAAATATATAGATTCAATAATGGGTGATTTTCTTCATTTGAATCCCAAATTACTACCCGACGCTGTCAATAAATTATTGTCCAATTTTAGATCGGGGTTCGACAGCGATAACACAGAAGTCAAATTCGACTTTTTCTCTCAATATACCGATAAGGAAGTATTTTCATTATCAAAGTTTGTATCAAAATTATCAGTGAGTATATTGTCAGCAAGAATGCAACAGCTTCCTAATAAAATTGATGCATTCATCCAAAATATGCACATCTGGAATAACATTTGTGTAGGTAGCGATTCAGCATATCACTGGTCTTTTCCACTCAAGTTAGATAATAAAGTAAAAATTGTAACATTAGTAATCAAATCACAATTTAAAATAAGTGAAAAAGAAAAGAGCAGCAACTCTGTAAAAGATATAGACATAGGAGAAGTGCTCAAAATGTTGATTGGAATCAGTTCAGAGGAACTAAGGGAATCTGTCGAATCAGATAATTCTCTCAATATGTTTGTTAACACGATGGCAAAATTCATCAATGATATAGGATTGACACTAATGGCAGTAATGTATTTTGATGGAGAATTACGAACTGTTGAGTCTCCCTACGGAGCTGCAATTTCTGCAAATAAAAGTATCTCTTTTGTTATCTGATAATAAAAATTTCTAAATAGTTATCATTTTATTACTTAGATAGTTGCAAATATTATTTTTTTGAGTTAATTTTATATATTATTTGAAACCAAAAGTGATAATTTGAATTTTAAAACTGAATATAAAGTTTCCGGAATATTCCTAGTTCTCAGTTTACTCTGGATTGTATTCAGTGATACTATACTTTTTAATAACATTGAATTCCCTGAAATACAAAAAAATATCTCAATGATTAAGGGGATAATGTATGTTGTTCTTGCCTCGGTTGTAATTTATCTTCTTCTCAGGAACGATTTGATTAAACTCCGCAACAGTTATGAATTGTTAAGCAAAACAGATGAGATGTTTTTGAAGTATTTCAACAATAACATCATTCCGTCTATATTGGTTGACCCTTCAAATTTGATGATTAAAAATGTTAACGAAGCAGCGCTAAAACTTTATAGATTACCTGAATACGAAATACTATCCATGAAACTTATAGACTTGATAATGATGGATACAGGCGACCTTGTTAACAACAAAATTTACAATAAGTATGTACAAACTATATGCCGGGACAAGGACGGAAATGTTATTCAAGTCGAGGTGTTTTCGTCGGCAGTATATCTCAAAGGTAGTCTGATATTACATGTTAACATAAACAACATCAGTGAAAAAATGAAAATCCAAAATTCACTAATCCAAAGTGAAAAGCGATACAAAAACCTGATTGAAAATATTCCGGACACAATATATATTTTCTCCTTCAAAAAAGGTTTTCAATACTTATCGCCAAATTTTGTTGGAATGCATAGTAAGATTGATAATTTGAACCGAGATATTCTTCTTGAGATGGTTCATCCCGAAGATAAAAATATTTTGTTATCATATAGAAAGAAAATTTATGATAATGTCGAAAAAAGTGAGGCTACATACAGAATTGTTGATAATGGCACAATCAAATGGGTAACCGACAAAGCATTTTATGTATCAGTATTCGAAAATGATGTAATTGTCGAGGGAATGCTAATTGACTATACCGAAAAGAAGAAACTTCTCCAGGAACTGATTGACGCTAATCAAAAAGTAAGCGAAAGCCTTAAATTAAAAAG
Source organism: bacterium (assembly GCA_024711295.1). GTDB lineage: Bacteria > Bacteroidota > Ignavibacteria > Kapaibacteriales > UBA2268 > JANJTB01. The sequence continues at coordinate 21,335 of JANJTB010000040.1, forward strand.
TGTTATTCTTTCGAATCTCAATCATGAATTTCGTACTCCTCTTAATGGCATTATGGGATTTACTTCATTACTTGAAAAAAATATTCATGATAAAGAAAATAAAGAGTATTTGAGTATGATTAGCGAGTGCTCGTACAGATTAAACAGAACACTCGGAGCAATGCTCACTCTTAATGAAGTAGAAGCAGGTCACAGGCAAGTCTATTACGAGGAAGCCGGCCTGAAAGAATACATTGAAACTATTAATGACAGTTACAAGAGTATTGCAGAAGCCAAGGGGCTGAATTTTGTATATGAAGTCAAAACTGATGTTAAGTTTGTAAGCGATATTAATATTTTGAATCAAATAGTCATCAATATACTGGATAATGCTTTAAAATTCACCCAAAATGGGACCATAACACTAAAAGGTGATTTAAAACTGCATAATAATATACCTTCTGTAAGCATTTCGGTAAAGGATACTGGAATAGGGATAAAAAGTTCACTGATGAATAAAATATTTGACGATTTCAGACAACAGAGCGAGGGTCTGAATCGAAATTACGAGGGTATTGGACTTGGTTTATCAATATCAAAAAAATTAGTTACCCTGCTAAACGGAAAAATTAACGTAAGCAGTGTAGAAAATGTTGGCTCTGAATTCTCCGTAGAAATACCCTTAAAGCCACCTCAGTAATTTCAAGTATATCCTAAAGATACTGGTGTATGTGCTTTCTCCTCATATAATCCACAATATCCTGTACCTGGTCGGATTGTCCTCTTTTGCATATCAAAATTGCATCATCGGAGTCAATTATCATAATATCATCCAGTCCTACAGCACCTATCAGCTTACCCTTTGATACTATGAAGGAATTTTTGTTGTTGATGGAAATTACATCACCCAAAATAACGTTGTTATGCGCGTCTTTCATCTGCAAACGATACAACTCATCCCAGTTACTCAGGTCTGTCCACGAAAACGATGCATTAACACAATACACATTATCCGCTTTTTCTAGAATACCATAATCAAGTGAAAGTGTATTAATTTGTTTATAAATCAATTTTAGATGCTCAACGTAATTTTCTGAGTTAAAATCTAAATCGAGCTGAGTAAACTTCCTGCCTAAGTCGGGTAAATATTTATCGAGTGAGTGTTTAAAAGTAGAAATCTTCCAAACAAAGATACCGCTATTCCAAAGAAAGTCTCCCGATTCAATAAATCTTCCTGCTGTTGCTTTGTCGGGTTTTTCTGCAAATGTCATGCAATAACTTATTTCAGACTCTTCCCTGTTGATATTATCCACCTGTATGTAGCCAAACTGAGATTCAGGTCTTGTCGGCTCAATACCTATAGTGAGGATAGATTCATTATCATGTGCATTTTCGAAAGCTCTGTCGAGACTATTGTAGAACTCACCCAAATTTGATATTATATGGTCTGAGGGGAATACTGCCATCATCGAATCTTCATTATACCCTTTATGAAAAAGGTAGTTAACAGAAATAGCAGTACAAGGAGCAGTGCCCCTGCCAAACGGTTCATAAATCAGATTATCAACGCTGATACCAGGCAACTGCTGAAGAGCTAATTCTTTGTGACTATAGCTCAAAACAACAAATATATTTTTTTTATCAAAATACCCGGCAAGCCTGTTGTAAGTATTTTGCAGTAAAGTACCTTCGCCGAGCATGTGCTTAAACTGTTTAGGTTTTTTTTCGATACTTTTGGGCCAAAATTTTGTTCCCAACCCACCGGCCATTATTAAAGCAATTTTTTCCATTTTTTTAATATTCTTTTTTTCTGAAAATTATTATACGATACTTAATAGATATTGGTTACGTTGGCAGGTAGTACAAAGCTAAATTTAGTACCTACACCTTCCTGAGATTTCACATTAATTCTCGATTTATGCTTGAGAATAAACTCATTACAAATTACCAACCCTAACCCTGTACCGGGCTCCCTGTTTGTTCCCAATTTGCTTTGTTGACCGGCGGCAATGTTAAATAATTTATCTACTTCGTCACTATTCATACCTACACCTGTATCTGATACGGTTACCATTACTTCATCTCCGGTTTGTAGGGCTGTCACAGTTACTTCTCCGCCAAAATTTGTAAATTTTATAGCATTTGTCACAAAATTGCGAATTACTGTACTAATCATATTCGAATCTGCATAAACATTAAGATTATCATCAATTGTCATCTGAAGATTTATTTTTTTGTCATTGGCGAGATTATTTATCGGGTTGAGAACTTCATAGATAATTTCTTTCAGATTGAACAGCTCCGGTTTTATAACAATAGCACCGGTCTGGGTGCGTGCCCACATCAAAAGATTTTCGAGTAACGAATACAATCCGTTTGCAGAATCTTTCATTGCTGAGAGAAACTCGCTTAATTCTTTGTCGCTCATTTCCTGAAATTCATTGAAAAGTATTCCTGCCATATTTTTGAACGAGCTAAGAGGATTCTTTAGATCATGTGCAATAATAGAAAAGAATTTATCTTTTGCCTTGTTTGCTTCATGCAGTTTTACTGATAGTTCTTTCAGCTCACGTTCAATCTGCTCTCTTCTTTGAATTTCATGGTTTAACTCAACAATCTTGTCCTCGAGACGCTCGTTGATTTCTCTCTCCCAATGAATAAATCTTAAATACAGATTCATTAACTTGATAAGTTCGTCTTCTTTGAAACTCTTGCTTATATAATCAATACCTCCAATTTCCAGAGCTGACTCCTTTAGTTCGTTTGATGGGTCGGCACCTGTCATAAAAATAATTGGAATTCGCTTAGTTCGATGGTTCGAGCGAATTATTTTTGCCATTTCAATACCATCAAACACTGGCATGAACACATCAAGTATTACTAAATCAATATCATTATTGCCAAGTATCCTGATAGCTTCCATTCCTGAGTTTGCTATTCTGACCATTGTGTTTGGAATGTTCTGTGTGATAATTTCCTTGATAATGGCAGTAAAAGTAGTGCTATCATCTACAGCCAATATATTATATGTATTTTTTATCATAAACTGTTTACCTTATTTTGAGTAAATAATTAATTACAAAATAATGTAATTTCTTTTTATTAAACAAATTATATTGTTATTTGAGATTTATAGCAGAGTTTTTTGTGTTATCAGTCTTTTGCTTTTTTATAAAAAACTTCAGGAATTTATGATTCAAATATTCGTCAATATCAATTATTGGTATTATATTATAAGAAATTAACCAATAATTTAAATAATTTATGTATTTTTGACTATTATGAAAAATTATATTTTGAAATTTTTAAAAACTAAAAATCATACATAACAAATATTGGAGTAACAAAACGTGAAAAGACTTACATTTATAATTATCATGATGATAGCCGGCGCTGTTATATTCTCCGGTTTTCAATGTGCATCGCGTAATATTACCACTGCAAAAGTGAAAATCAAAAATCAGCAATACAACGAAGCTGAAGAGTCTCTTAATAAAGAGCTTGCTGTTAATCCAAACAGCGAAGAAGCTCTAGCACTGATGGCAGACATTAATTTCCAGCAGAAGAACTTTAAAGAAGCTGCAAAATACGCCAAAAAAGTGATTGAAGTAGGCAAAACACCTGCGATCCTTAATCAACAACAAATCCTTATCAATAACATTTGGGTTGAGTGCTATAATGCAGGTATAGGATATTATAATGCTTTCGGAACCAGCAAGCGTACAAACCTTTTAGACTCAGCTTTGCAGAATTTCAAAATTGGTTTGGAGCTCAGACCTCAAATGCTGGACTTTTATTATTTTATCGGCGCTGTTCATGAGCTCAGAAATGATAAAGTTGCAGCTGTTCAGGCATATACTGACTATGTTAACGCTTTCGACAAAAACTACAAATTCGGTCTTAAAAACGGACTATACACCAGAGCACCAAGAGCTACTGCACTCGAGAAACTCGGAGCACCAAAGCTTGCTATGCCGGGCTTGACAGCTAAAGGAGACTCAACATTTTCGGACTATTACGTTATTGACGGAAAAGAAACGTATATTTTCTCTGAAGTAATTGACGGAAAAATGGTTGTTGTCGGTTGGAACTATGACATTCCTCAAAACTGGCTACCAAATGAGAAGAAGATTAAAACAGAAATTAACTCATCTCCTATTGCATATTTGGCACAGCATTACTACAACGAAAAGCAATTAGAAAATTCTCTGAAATATATCAAAATGTTGATTGACCTTGAGCCTGACAACTCTAATGCTTATGCATCCATGATTGGCATTTATCAAGATCTGAACAAAACAGATGAAGCCATCAAAGCTATTCAGGACCGAATTAAGGTTGAGCCCAAGAACCCAATGTATGTTACACAGCTAGCTGACCTCTATCAAGGATTGCAGAAGTATGATGAATCTATTGCTACATACCAGAAAGCTATTGAAATTCAGCCAAACTACGAAAGAGCTATCCGTAACCTTGCTGCTGCACACAAAAACAGAGCCAGCGTAAAGCAACGTGCAGAACAAGATAAATCTGATGCAAACAAAACATACAAGATTGACCCCGAAAAATACTTACCTGATTTGAGAGAATCTGCGAAATATTTTGCAAAAGCACTTGAATTTAAAGCTTTCCAAAATGATATGATGGTATTGACTGAGCTTGCTAATATCTATCAGGTTATCGAAGATAAAGAAAGTCTGAAGAAAATTGTTCGTAACCTCGAAGCAATCGAATTTACCATCGAAGAGAGCAAACGCAACGAATATTATTTGAGAATGCTCAAAATTTATTCCGAAATGGGTGAAGCAAACAAAGCTACAGAAATTCAGAAGAAAATTAAATAATTGATGCTGAGAAAAGAATCCGAGCTGCCTTTAAATAATTGAAGGCAGCTTTTTTTTGCTAAAAAATGTCTTTATTATTCAATTTCTTAAATACTTACACGTGAATTAACAATTATTTACGACAAACCACAAACATTTAATTTAAAAACGAAAACTAATTTAGAATAAAGGAAAGTATAAATGATTATCGAAACATTTCCTAATCCTGCACCTGAGCGAGATTACGAGATTACACACATAAATGATGAATTTACATCTGTTTGCCCAAAGACTGGATTGCCTGATTTCGGTAGAGTTATTGTTCGCTATATACCCGACCAGACCTGTATAGAGCTTAAAGCATTGAAATACTATTTCTTTGAATTTCGGAACAAAGGTATCTTTTACGAAGCCATAACCAACCAAATACTCAATGACTTAGTAGCATGTTGTGAGCCAAGGGAAATGGAGGTTACTACAGAGTGGAAAGTTCGTGGAGGAATAAACTCTGTTATAAAGGCAAAATATACCAAAGGAGCTTGACTGTGCTTACAAGAATTGGCAAAGAGTACAAATGGGAAATGAGCCACAGACTACCATTCCATGAAGGACCATGCAAAAATCTTCACGGGCATTCCTATAAAATGTTCGTTATCTTGGAGGGTATCCCCGACTCAAATTCTATGGTATTGGATTATTACGATATTGACAGGTTTGTTAAGCCCTTGCTCGACAAACTCGACCACTCCTTTTTATGTGATGCAAGCGATAGTCTGATGATTAATTTCCTTAGAGAAAACGGATTCAAATTCCACATAATGCCTAATTACACTACATCTGAAAATATCGTTAATTATTTCCTTGAGTTAGCCGGTAAGCACTTTTCTCAGTTCGGGAATATTCGTAATCTGAGTATCAAAATATACGAAACGGAAGATGCCTATGCCGAGCGTACAGTATCTCTGAAGTAATCAATCCCCCCAAATAAACAGTAATCAGTTCAATAATAGAAACGGGACTCAACTCATAAGAATTGGGTCCCGTTTGATTAAATTACAAACAGAAATTATGAATTTAGAAATTCATCAATTCACTAATATGTTCATATACTTTTTGCTCGTTCGGAAGGACATCTTCTTCATAAACAGGAGCATAAGGGATGTGACTGTCTTTTGCAGCCAGTCTCATAACTGGAGCATCCAGCCAGTTGAAAGCATGTTGTGAAATTGTAGCTGATACTTCAGCACCAAATCCGGATGTAAGAGTATCCTCGTGAACAATCAGCACTCGACCGGTTTGCTTTGCTGATTCGAGTACCAATTCTTTATCCCATGGCGAAATGGTACGGAGGTCAATAATTCTGATATTCTTGCCTGTTTCCTTTTCATATTTCTTAACAGCATTTAAAGAGTCTTTGACACCCATTCCATAAGTGATAATTACAGCATCACTACCATCTTTGACAATTTTACCTTTTCCGAAAGGTATGAGGTAGTTTTCATCCGGCTCGATGGTTCGTGCAAACGGTAATCTATACATACCTTTATGTTCGCAGAAGATAACAGGATCATCAATTCTGCATGCAGTTTTAAGTAATCCTTTAGCATCAGCGGCATTACTTGGATAAGCAATATAAAGACCGGGAATGTGTGCAAAAATGCCTTCGATATTTTGCGAGTGGCACAATCCACCGTGTATATAGCCACCTACAGCAACGCGTGTTACAACAGGTGCTTTGAATCCTCCGTTCGAACGGTATCTCATTGTTGCAATTTCATTCTTGTACTGCATAAATGCGGGCCAGATATAGTCACCAAACTGAATTTCTACCACCGGTTTGTAACCCCTGACAGCAAGTCCAAGTGCAACTCCTGCAATTGATGCTTCAGCAAGTGGTGAGTTGAATACACGATTTTCACCAAATTCATTTGTCAACCCTCGTGTAGCCGTAAATACGCCACCTTTCGGATCTGCTATATCTTCGCCAAAAATTACCATTTTATCATTCAATCGCATTTCCTCTGCAAGAGCATGATTAACAGCATCAACCAATACAATAGGATTACCGGCTTGAGGCTCGGATTGTGCATAAGCCAGATCACGAGTATCATCTTCGGCGTAAAGAGTTTTTAATGAATTTTCGGCTTTGGGATCAGGACGGGTTTCAGCCCATTCTACAGCTGCATTTATTTCATTTTTAACAGTATTTCTTAAATCTTCGATTTCATCTGTTGTTGCAATTTTGTGCTCAAGAAGATAATTAGCCAGTATTTTGATACAATCACGTTTAGATTCAGCATTTGCCAATTCCTCTTCTGAACGGTACTTACGATGGTCGTCAGATGACGAGTGTGGTAACAACCTCTCAACAACCGCATGGAGCAAAGCAGGTCCTCTACCTTCACGAATATACTTAACAGCGTCTCGGGCAGCTTTAACTGATTCAAAATAATCAGTGCCGTCATACTCTTTCATGTAAAGGCCCGGATAACAGCAAAATGAATGAACAACACTCGAGCCCATACTTTGGTCAGCCCTTGGAACAGAAATTGCGTAACCATTATCCTGAATATGGAAAAGCGTTGGCAAGCTATCTTTTGTTGCCCAGTTAACTGCTTCATAAAATTCACCCTGACTTGTTGTGCCTTCACCGGAGGCAACATAAGTCAATTCGTCGGTTTTATTCTTCTTTGAAGCCATAGAGCAGCCAACAGCATTCAGAAATTGAGTACCTGTTGGTGATGACTGTGTTGGCATATTATATTTAGGATGACCATAGTGGCCCGGCATTTGTCTGCCACCTGTTGCAGGATCTTCTTCTTTACCGAGAGCAAGAAGAAAATAATCCTGAAGGCTGAAGCCCAAGCCAAAAGATAATGCCATATCGCGATAATATGTCCAAGCCCAGTCCTTTCCTGACTCCATTGCAAAAGCGATAGCAGTCTGAGTAGCTTCGTGACCTGAGCATCCTATATGGAAAAACGATTTACCCTGCTTAACTAAAGTGAGGTGCTTTTCGTCGGTATAACGCGCTTGCATCATATTTTTCAAAGCACGCATAAGGTGTTCTTTATCAAGATTTAATGTAATGTGAGGTGCTTCTTTGCGGTCGAGTTTTGTTCTGTCAACAGAACAATCTTCGCCTCTGCCGTGATGACAACGTGAACCTATAATTTCCGGTTGTATTACGTCTATTTTTACTAAGCGTTCGTAAGCATTCAATTTCGCATTTGATTCTACTGCTTCTTCAGTTTTTGCTGCTTTTGATTTTGATGGTTTTGCAGCAGTTTTAGTCGAAGTAGTTGTTTTTTTTGCCATATTCGGTTACTCGGTTATTTTATATTTGAATTGAACAATTAATTTGCTATTTTTAGAGATTATATATTTGGGAATTTAATATTTTATGTCTTGGCACAAAATAATTGGTCACGATAAAATTAAAAGAATATTGCAAAATGCAATAAAAAACAATAGAATAGCTCATGCTTATTGCTTTACCGGAATTCATGGAATAGGCAAGGATGCATTGGCTATACAATTTGCCAAAACGGTCAATTGCGAACATCAGGTTGTTATTGATGATTTTATTGATTCATGTGACGAATGCCATACATGTCGGCAATTCGACAGTTTGAGCCATCCCAATATTGAATTATTATTTTCTCTGCCTGCAGGCAAGTCATCAGATAGCAGATCGGATTCTCAGTACGATAAGTTATCCTCAGAGCAAATTGATATCATCAAGGAAGAGCTCGAGCAAAAAGCTGCTAATCCATATTTACCGATAAATATTCCTAACGCAAGCCAAATCAAAATTTCAGGTATAAGAGATGTTAAGCAAAAATTTGCAATGAGTTCATTTAACGGTAAACGAAGGTTTTTGATTGTCCTGAAAGCCGAAGAGATGAATCAGGAAGCTGCAAATGCATTTCTGAAAACTCTTGAAGAGCCGCAGGAGAATATCACAATAATTATGATTACGTCAAAACCTGAATCACTCCTACAGACCATCATGAGCCGGTGTCAGCAAATAATTATTCCTCCACTCGACGATTCGCAAATTATTCGTAAACTCATTACCGACAACAACATACCTGAATTAGATGCACGTATTGCTTCGAGGTTTGCACAGGGCTCGTACCTTAAGGCACTTGAGTTTACTTCTGACGAAAATAAAACACTTCGCAACGAAGTAGTTGATTTATTACGCACTTCTCTAAAAAAAGCAAAGTATAGAGAGGAATTGGTTACTGGAGTTGAAAATTTAATAAAAAGCAAGGACAAAAATCTGGTTTCAAGAATATTGCAAATGCTTATGTTTTGGCTGAACGATGCCAATCTTCTGAAAATCGGTGGAAGCCCTCAGGATATGGTTAATATAGATGATGTACAGACCATTGAAAAGTTCTACAGAGTGTTTGGAAGTAAAGATATCGAAAAAGCTATAATTGAAATTGATACATCAATATCATTAATTTACCGCAATGTAGCTTTGAATTTGATATTAATTTCACTTTTTATCAGAATTAGACGAATTTTTATTGATTAATAAAAAAAAATCATTATTTTGCATAATATTTTGATACATAATTAACATAAATTGTTCTTTTTTAATATAGATTCGTACAGGTTAAATGCTTGTGGAATATTGCGATGAATACAACAAATAATGATATAAATAAAAGCAATATTTCTCCGACACCGTTTCGAGCTAAATATGAGTATTACGAACATGGGTTGAACCCTGACATAGATGAGCTAAAATATGTTTATTCCTTGCCAAAATCCGGATATAGCAATTACGATTTTTTATTGAAGAATGGTGAGAAATACTCAAAGAAAGTAGAAGCAGAATTCGTAGAAGTATTGATGAAAGGAAACATCAGAAATGTTTTCCGTAACGAGAACCGGGTTCCTCTCAGAATAGATGATTTTGTAGTCGTAGAATGTGAAAATGGTCCCGAAATCGGCAGAGTCGTTGACTTTGGTGATAAATCAATTGCAAAATCCTGCATGTGCTCACGACAAGGAATTGAAGTATGCAAAATTCTCCGCGTACCGGATATTGATGAGCTAAAACTCTTCGATAAAAAACTTCGTGATGAATTTGAAGTTCTCGGAAAAGCCAGAGAAGTAATAAACCGCTATGGCTTTGATATGAAAATTACCGAAGCAGCATGGCAATTCGACAGGCAGCGACTTACAATTTTCTTTACTGCACCTCAGAGAATAGACTTCAGAGAGCTTGTAAAAGATTTGGCCCGATTGTTTAAGGCAAGAATTGAGCTGAGGCAAATCAGCTCGAGAGAAGAAACAAAAAGATTGGGCGATTTTGTAGGACCATGTGGCAGAGAACTTTGTTGCACCACATTTATGTGCAACTTTGGGCATGTAACACTCGATCACGCAAAAGTCCAGCAACTATCAAACAACATTTCAAAATTGAGCGGAAACTGTGGAAGACTAAAATGCTGTATCAAATTTGAATATGACACATACTCGACAGCTATCGAGAAATATCCACCTATCGGCTCGGTTATTGAATTTAATAATACTGCTCTAAAAATCATAAAAATTGATATTTTCAACAGCAAAATCACAACTTACGATGAGTCAAACAGTCAGTATGCTCATTTTACGTCGCAGGAATTATCAGAAATGATTAAAAAAGGAAAACTGATACTTGCAGCTGATAATTCAGAATCTAAAAAGTTTGATAATTTTGACGAAGAGCTTAAATCATTACTTGATTAGTGATTATTAAATAATACATCCGATGGCTTCGAGTCATCGGATGTATATTGAACGATCAGCAACCGATCTCTATCCTGCTTCATTAAATTTAAAGTAGATGAGCATATACTCTTGATATGAAATCTGTGAAGAGACTAGCATAAATAAAACTTCTAAGAATAAATCTTCTTTATAATGCATTGAATAAAATAAAGCTAACAATACAAATTTATGTTGATAATTATATATTTAATTAATTATAGATTTTTTTACTTTTCCATTATAGTCTTCAATCAAAAAAATGTAGTTTCCTAGAATTTCCATTTTTCCTGGCCAATCACAATTTCTTGTACTGTCAAATACTTCCCAACTTACTCCAAAGTTCTTTGAACGTAATATTTCACGGTTTTTATCCCAAGTAGCCAATATCCAAACTTCACTTCCTTTAATATGAAAATCAATTATATACTCTTTTAATTTAGTTTCAATCCATCTCCAGTTCTTACCACCATCTTTAGAATTTGACAGTAATCCACCCGCTCCTGAAATCCAAAGTACTCCATCAAAATTCTTTATTCTCCTAATACTTTCACCCGGAAAAATTGACATTACTTCCCAATTTTTGCCATTATCAACAGATTTGTAGATAACAGATGTGTCTCTGTTGTCAGCAGCAATATAAAGAGCATCTCCGATATTTATTATTCCTCTCAAAAATGGATATTCTGTGATTACTTTTTCAACTTGCCATACTTTTCCTCCATCAAATGTTCGTAACATGTAACCCTTTTCTGAAATCATAAAGCCATTTTTTTCATCAGTAAAAATAAAATCTTTCAAATTATAAACCGGTTCAGCGCTTCTATCTTCAAACTTAGCTCCAATTTTATCAAAATAAACAATAGTGCCCTCGTATCCTGTTACAAGAATGCCACCATCAGGTGTAAACCCAGCAAAATTTAACATTTTATCAGTTCCTGGATAATGTTTTGTCCAGCTCTTCCCAAAATTATCGGTCAAAAAACAATTTCCTCGCATACCGACGGCAACACCCAAACCATTACTGTTCATACTAAAACTCCACAAGGGAACTCCCTTAAGCTCAAGAAGATTTTCCCAGTCAGCAGTCTGTGCGTATGATAAATTGAGCATAAAGAATATAATTATCGTTTTATACATTTTAATTCTCCTAATTAATTACAATTCTTTGTGATACAAATTCATTTTTATCAGTTTTCATACCGAGCAAGTATATACCTGTTGTAAGTTGCCCAAGATTTAATTTCAATGTGTGCTTTCCTTTATCAATTTTCATTGAATTACTTACTTTGCCCACAAAATTACCCTGTAAGTCATAAATGTTAATTTCAACAATTCTACTGTCTGTCAATTCGAAATCCAAAGTAGTTACCTGCTGATATACAGGGTTAGGATATATACTACGAATACTTATTACACCACTTTGGAACCTACAAATATCAAAGAAGGTTTCCTTATCAACTTTTTCACAAGCAGTATTTAGGTCAAGTTCGCCTTTGTTGATTTTTGACATTATATTTAATTCATTAGATAATACTTTTTTATACCTTTCGGGTAATAAATTAATAAATTCAGGTGTTGGATAATACCATAAAATAAGCTTTTCAATTATTAAACTATCTCCAAATTTTAATTCAAGGGGTATCAGTTTTGAGTAATCAAAATCACCAAGATAATTTAATCTTATAGGTGAATTATAATGTTGGTAAATGTAACGATGGCGTGTTCCATTGTATTTGAATGCAGAAATTACTGGTATAGTTTTGCTGTACTCTGATTTGTCCCAACCATTGAATTTTATAATATTTGATTCAAAGCCTTGCAAATATTTTAATTTCCAATCTGCATAATACTCAAGGTAATCCATTCCAATATCATCTAAATTATTTTTATCTGAAATTATTCTTTTGTAGCTTTTATTTACGACACCATCAACAGTATCCAAAACTTCAATTAAATTTTTATTACTAAGTAGAACTTTTCTTAAGTTCCTTCTGATTTTCCCGTCAACTGTATCAATTGTTGGAATTAATCTATAGGATCTGTCGGGGTTGGATGGTTCTAACATTGAATTAATATTAGCCTTGTGTTTAAGATCAATCGAATGATGAGCTTTTACCAATAGTGTATCACCATTTACCGGATAACTCATATCTGCAACTTCTTTATTTTCAGGATCAAGACGGTACGCATCATTATTACGCATTGGAATTGGATGTAAAATATGATAATACTCAACATTATAGCTAATTTTTTCACCATCATAGTTTACACCAATTTTATCAAGTTCTTCTTTAGTAAGTTGCAAAGTCATCATCCCGGTAATTGCATTTCCTTCAACATTAGTTTGAATACTTGCAGGCTCTAAGAAATCTGCTTTTTTGCCACTTAAACCAATACCGTAACTTTTGATTAATTCTTCACGAGGTGCTTTACGATATGGATTATTCTTAATTAAATCCTTCTCGTCTAAATTTTTGATATTTACATTTTCAACACTTTTCGGGGTTAAATGATGAGGTTTTAGAGTATCTTCTACAACTATGCTCGAAATATCTGAAGAATTGTTTGAACCCAAATTCGAAGATTTGGGGCGAACTTCAGTTTTTAATGAATCTTCAAAGAGAATATTCATTCCCAAATAAAATACTGAAACAAACACCAGTAACATAATTCCTCCTTTTAAAAAATTATAGTTTGGTTTATCTTTTTTTTCAACTTTTGATAGTATTGAATCAAGTTCTTCAATACTTAGAGGGTCTTTTAGATTTTCAAGATTTTTTGCTGCTCGAAAATATTTATCCAATTCTTGATTCATCAACTACTCCCATTAATTCTCCCAATTTCCTTCTTGCTCTGTAAAGTCGAGATTTTACGGTATCTTCTGCAATCCCTAAAATCTTACTGATTTCTTTTCGTGAAAAGCCTTCAATTTCAAATAATATTAATGTTTCCTTATAGTCGTCACCAAGTTTGTTGATATTTTCTTTTAGAAACTTAATATCGAGCATAGTTTCAGGCGACATATTCCTATTTGTAATCTCATCTAAATCAAAATCATTGTCAAAAACTACTCTCTTATCCAATGATTTGTAATAAACTCTGCTTGCTATCGTAAAGACAAAAGATAAAAATGCAGCATCATTTTTCAAGTCTTTGTACGCCTTAAATGCCTGGTATAAAGTTTCACTGAGCAGTTCCTTTGCTTCATTATAGTTTCGCGTCATAAACAAACAGTATCTCCAGATACTATCTTTATTTAATTTATAGTTGTTCGCGAAACTATCTTTTAAATTTTTCAGTTTTTAAATCCATTAAAATTATTATTCAATTAGTAAGTGCAAAAATATTTAAAAAAGGGTGCATTTCTCATTCATTTTTTTTAATCTAATTTTAGATTTATTAACTATACATTCAATATCGCTGAAAATTTATTTAAAGGACTATGATGAGTTGATAGTAGATTTGATTCTTAGAATAAATTTAATGCTTACTCACCTGAAACACGGCAAATGATGAAATCTGCCATAATTCAAATTCTGTAAAGTAATACTTTTTCTTTTATATTCCATATTAAAGTGATTTGCAAATCCATATTCAAATTAATAAGATTATCATTTGATTTGGGTTATTAAAAATGTTGAATAACATCACCCGATGGCTTCGAGTCATCGGATGTAAATTGAACGATCAGCAACCGATATCTATCCTGCTTCAATAAATTTAAAGTATATGAGCATATACTCTTGATATGAAATCTGAAAAGAGACTATAGTCCGAGATAGCAAAACTGTCGCTCCAAGATATAAATTACTCCAGCTTAACAAGTGTAATTTAAGAAATGATGCGGATATGGGTAGTTTTTAATTTTACATATAAATTGTTTTAAAATTGTACATTTTTTATAGGGTTGTTGATACATTATTTTAGCATAATGAATATCAGCAATATAAACGAAATAATTACCAGGAACACTCCGGCACACTTTGCGGAGTTCCTAAGCAATGGTCAGTACAAAATTCCAAAGCATATCGAGCTGCTCAACAGTGTTTTGTTAAATGCATTTAACAGAAAGTCAAATAGAATAATTATCAATCTACCACCAAGACATGGCAAGTCAGAACTGATATCAAAATACTTCCCGTTCTGGTACTTGTGCAATCTTCCCCAAAGCCGCATTATTCTATGTTCGTACAAATCAACATTTGCCCAAAGCTGGGGCAGAAAAGTGCTCTCACTATTTAATGAATTTTCTGAAAAGGTGGGATTAACAATAAAAAGTAACGCTCGCTCCACATCATATTTCGAAATCGAAAAGTATGGTGGCAGTATGACTTCGGTAGGTATTGACGGTGCACTAACCGGCAAGGGTGCTGACTTAATTATTATTGACGACCCAATCAAAAATGCGGAGCAGGCAAATTCTCTGGTTTACAGGGATAGGATTTGGGAGTGGTATCGAAGTACACTTTATACAAGACTCGAGCCTAATGGTGTAATTATATTAATGATGACTAGATGGCATGAGGACGACCTTTGCGGGAGAATAATAAAGGATATTGAAAATAACGGGGAACCCTGGGAAATAATACGAATTCCGGCAATAGCCGGAGATGATGATCTATTAATGAGGAATGCAGGAGAGGCGCTGTGGCCTGAACGTTTTGATTTTGTCAAATTGATGAGAATCAAAAAGACTCTAGGTGATTATTGGTTTAACTCATTATATCAACAAAGCCCTGTACCATCTGATGGTGGAATTTTTAAAAGAAATCACATCAGATACTTTAATAAATCAGGTAATTACTTGCAGATTGAAGGTGATAACAACTACGAAACAATAGATTTAGGAAGCTGCAATATATTTATATCAGTAGATTTGGCAATTTCTTTATCTTCGAATGCAGACTACACCGTTTTTGTTGTTGGTGCGGTTAACTACAAATCAGACTTGTTTGTGCTTGAAGTTATCCGCAAAAGGGTTGAGCCATCAGAACATCTCGAAATACTCAAAAAGCTCAACCACATATATAAACCAATATTAATTGGTATCGAAAATGTGCAATATCAGTCAGCTTTGATAAGTATGGCAGCCAGAGAAGGACTTCCCATAAAGAGTATCAAACCTGATAAGGACAAACTTACCAGGGCATTACCATTGGCAGCCAAGTTTGAATTAGGTAAAGTCTTTATATCCGGCCACACAGAGTGGCAGGATTGTTTGGTTAGCGAGTTGATGGCTTTTCCAAAAGGCAAACACGACGATCAGGTTGATGCACTCGCTTATCTAAATTTGATGACAATCAGACACACCAGCGGTTTGCCTGTTGGTTTCTGATTTTATTCACTGTCTGTAATCAATGAAATAGGGTACTCAGCATGAAAAGTTGTTCCATTGTCTTCATCTGTTTCGAAATACACACGTCCGTTAAGGTATTTTTCGGAGAGCAATTTCATACTATAAGTTCCTAAACCGCGATTAGCACCTTTAGTTGAGAATGACCTCTGAAATACCTGCAATTGAATATTTCGAGGCATATAATTTGGATTATGCACAGAGAATCTAACCTTGCCATTGCCAATTCCTGAAGCTGTCAGTGTTACAGTTTGGTTAAATGAAGATGCTTCGAGAGCATTTTTTGTCATATTGCCGATTACACGCACTAAAGTAGCTTCATCAGAAGTGAAGAAAATCTCCTCACAAGCATCATCAATTTTTAGAAATTTGTCTCGGGCAACAGTATGATTTGAATATATATCAGAAACATATTTCAGAATACTCTTTGTTGTCAGGTCAACGGGTTGTATCTTGAGTTCGTTATTCTCTGCACTAGCAAGATCCCGCTGTGCCTGCAACTCGTTCAATAATTGGTTGCTTGAGCTGTAAAGCACATCTTTAAACTCCTCAATCTCTTCAGGATATTGACTGATTAATGAAGAAATACCCTTGATGCCACCTGCTGTATTCATTACATCATGGAAAAATATTCTCTCGAGAGCTCTTCTGCGTTTTTCATCACTTATATCATTCAGAGAGAAAATCACAAATTTTTCACCATCAACATTATATGGGCTTGTCCAAACTCTAAAATCATAGGAATTAATGCCACTCTCTGTCGTAATCCTACACTCTTTCATGTCATTACGCTGATTCAGACCGCTCATAATCGCCTGTGCTGCTCCACAATGCTGACATGCCTCGGATGTACCGCAACCCCCGGCTAGCTCATTAGAGTGCTCACAGAAAATAGCTTCGCCGACACGTTTGCCCAATAATTCATCAATATTATTGTAGTTAAATGCTTTCAATGCGGTTTTATTGGCAAAAATTATTTGACGGTCTTCGTTCAATATCAAGTAAATTGTCGGTACAGTATCTAAAAAAAATGATAATTGAGGCAATCTGTCAAATACTGATTTCTGTCTTAGTAATTCGTTAACTTCTGCTCGCTTGGCAGGTGCATAATAGGTTTCGATATCTATGCTCATTATATTTACTAACTTTTTAAGTAATTAATTATTGATAAGCAAAAATACAATTTTTTATCTGATTCAAAAAAGAAAATTTATGTATTTATTCACATATTGTGATACTTGCCGAAATCCAATGATTCAACCAAGCTGTGATTTAATATTTTCATTATAAGCTTATTCATTTGCAAATTAAAAAAGCCCCTATTAAATTTTTAGGGGCTTTTAACTTTTCTATCCAACTTTGATGTTCTGTAAGTCAGAGCAACCAAGCTTTTTTTATAGCTAATTATTTTACTTACCACTATCCGATAAAAGCATTATACATCCAAACCAACTTTTCCTGCTGACGAATGTAGTCACTCATCAATGCGTTTGTACCCTCATCATCAGCATCTGCAGACAATTGCAACAGCTCTCTCTCTAATCGAATCAAAATTCCGAAACCAGAGATAACGTGTTTGACTGCAGTCTTGCCATCTGTTACATCTTTGGTTGTCTTTATTTCGGAAGAAGCAATATAGTCGGAATAAGTATGAAGAGGTGTAAAACCTAGAGTTAGAATTCTCTCAGCTATCTCATCTATTTTAAGAAAAGCATCATTATAAAGCTCCTCGAACTTTAGATGCAATTCAAAAAATTTCTCCCCACGAATGTTCCAGTGGTATCCTCTGAGGTTTGAATAAAAAATTTGATAGTTAGCAAGCAAGCCATTTAATTTGTTTGCTAATTCAGCTGCTTTGTGGTTATCTAAACCTATTAAATTCAAATTTGACATAAAATATTTCCTTTGTAAATATTTGATATTATTGATATTATAATAATTTAAAGACGGAAAAGTATATCAATAATTATAATTGCGAGGAATTAATATTTGCCATAATACTTAGGTATTTCTTATTGAATGGAAAATGATTTATTAAAAAAATCACAAAAGTCAAGTAACTAATTTCATTTTTAGGTGTTCTTAATAAAGAATTAATAACAAACTAATGAGATTTTCTTATGAGAATAATATTAATATTATTGCTTATTATTTTCAGCTTATTATTTGGATGTTCTGATGGTATTGTATCTGAATGTCCTGATGACAATAGCACGATAGTTCGGGCTACATTCAGTTCTATTCAAAGTGAAGTAATAAATAAAAGCTGTGCATTATCAGGTTGCCATTCCGGGAACCTGGCTGCTGCTGGACTTGATTTGAGTGCCAACGTAAGCTATGCCAACATTGTTAATAAGCAAGCTCCTTTTGGGGGATTAACTTATATAATACCTCAAAATGCTGATGAAAGTTACCTGTTCCAAAGAATCATTTCAGATAGCCCCGGTTCAGTAATGCCACCGACAGGCAGACTTCCTCAGTCTGTCATTGATTCAATACGTGCATGGATTGAACTTGGTGCTCCAAATAATTAATATAGAGAGGAAATCAATGAAGAATTTGAGCATCATACTTTTCATTTTCTTAGTTTCTATTGTCATCGGCAATTCAAACGAGTATCACGTTGATAAGAGTAACAAGAATTCGGTTAAGTTCATATCAGAAACACCAGTCGAAAATTTCGACGGTAAGACATCTAAAATTGATGGTTACTTTATTTGCCCGAGTATTGAGAAATTGGTCGGCTCCGAGCTGTATTTCGAAGTTGACCTAAACTCTGTTGATACAGGTATCGGACTGAGAAATCGTCACATGAGAGAGGATTATCTGCATACAGACAAATATCCAATGACACATTTTACAGGTAAGATTACTGACGCTTCTAAAGTAAATGACACGGAGTATGATGTTAAAGTAAAGGGTAAAATGTTCGTACATGGAGTTACTAAAGAAATTTCAGTGAGTGGGAAGATTTATAAGCTTGGTGAAGGCTACAAGCTGAAATCAAACTTTGAGATTAAACTTACAGACTATAATATCAAAGTCCCTAAATTCATGTTTGTAAGAATAAGTGAAGATATAAAATTATATTTAGATTTTGTTGTTAAATTAGCAGAGTAAAAAAAGAATGAAAATAATCTTAACAGTCTTAATAATCCTTTTATCAGTAAATGCAGTAACCTCTCAAACAAAATGGAAAAGAAGCGAAGCACCAGAGCAACCGTTAAATCTATTTAGATCTGTCGAAGCAGTATCATTGCCTACAAGCGAAACTATGAAATCAGGTGACATTTATTTTCATTTGTCTCACAAATTTCTGATACCTGTAAGTGAAGGTTTTGAAGAACTATTTGGCCTTGATGGTGGGGTAAACATGCGAATTGCATTGGGTTACGGAGTTAGCGATGATTTGATGCTAATATTAGGCAGAAGTAACTTTGACGGAAATTTTGACTTGCAGGGCAAATACAAAATCCTTGAGAGTAATTCTGCAGGATTCCCTGTATCATTAGCAGTTAATGGTGGCATTGCATACAGCAGCAAAATGGCATTCGAACCTGAAGATAAATCCAGACTTTGGCAATATTACGGTAATCTTATTGCTAATGCAAGGTTTGGAAATATTGGTATTGGAGTAGTTCCGTCATTTTTATACAATTCATTTATTCCATGCGAGGATTGTCAGACAAGCACTACATTGGGATTATATGCACAATATTTTTTCAACGAACGATGGAGTGTAATTGCTGAAGCAAACCCAACTCTTAACGGATGGAGAAGATATTACGACACTTACTCAATTTCAGCTGAGATTGAAACAGCAGGACATTTTTTCAAAATTTTTGTTTCAAATAACGTCTATACTAATATGAGTCATTGGTTGAGCGGTGCAACCAGTGCATTCGGCAAGGGCGATGTACATATTGGTTTTATTATTACAAGAGTTTTATAGCATGGGAATTTACAGACTTTTTAAAAAGCAGTTTTTACCGATAAGTGTCATGGAAGCATGGGATTTTTTGTCAAATCCAAAGAATCTTAGTAAAATCACTCCACCTGATATGGGCTTTGAAGTAACATCCGAGCTACCCGATAGGATGTATGCAGGTATGATTATTACTTACAAAGTCAGGCCATTGTTTGGAATACCTGTTACATGGGTTACTGAAATTACTCACGTTAACGAGCCAAACTATTTTGTTGATGAACAAAGATTTGGACCCTATTCCTTGTGGCACCACAGCCATTTTATTAGCGAGGTTCAGGGAGGCGTCGAAATGACCGATATAATTTGGTATAAACTACCGTTTGGTATATTAGGCGATATTGTAGAACCTTTTATGGTCAGACCCCGATTAGAACACATATTTGAATATCGGAAGAAAGTACTCGAAGGAATGTTTCCAACAAAGTAGATTGATTCTTAATCCTTTTAATGCTCTATGCTCTCAAGGTGTAGGGCATTTTTTATTTATATTTATTTTTTTTCTTGCTATTATGAAAAATTATATTATTTTTGCAATTAACCATTTGGTTAAACTTTATGGTTTAATTATACAGATAATATTTTTGGAGAATAAATGGAACAAGATAGCAACACAGAATCATTGATATTTGATGCAGCAAAATCTGTATTTCTGGAGAAAGGATTTGATGGAGCCAAGATGCAGAATATAGCCGATACCGCCGGCATCAACAAAGCATTATTACACTACTACTACCGAAGTAAAGAGAAATTGTTTGATGTTGTATTCTCACAAATTTTGAATCAATTTTTTAAAAAGATGGGTGAAGTCTGGGAAACTGAACTGAGTATTGAAGAGAAAATATCTGCATTCATCGATACTTATGTTGACTTTTTGCTAAAAAATCCATTTATTCCAAGGTTCGTAATAAATACTCTGGCAAGATTCCCTCAAAATGCCGGCGAAGTATTAGAAGGCAAAACAAATGGAATTTTTACAAAGATGAAATCTATCCTGCAAAAAATTCAGAATGATATTGATAAAGAAGCTGCTGCTGGTCAAATCAAACCGGTTAAAATTCAGGATTTGATGGTGAATACAATCAGTTTGATAATTTTTCCGATAATTGCTGAACCAATGATTAAAATGATTTTTGGACTAAATCAGAATGACTACAAAAATTTCATAATACAGAGAAAACAAGTAATAAAAGACTTGTTAATTCGAAGCTTAAAAAAGTGAGGTGAATCATGAGACTAATCATAATGCTTATGTTGCTTTTATCCGTTACTTTACAAAGTCAGGTTGTCGAATTAAGTACATGTATAGATGCAGCAAAGCAAAAATCCTCTTTGTCAAGGCAAGCAGAATATTACAATAAGCAGATGCAACTGAAGAATGAAAACATCAACAGTAATTGGCTGCCAAAGATTAATGCTGATGCTCAGGCATCCTACCAGTCAGAAGTATTAGCACTGCCTTTCAGGATACCGAATATCAGCATAACAGAAATTCCGAAAGAACAATATAGAATTACATTAAGTGCATCGCAGATGCTGTATGATGGGGGAGCGTCATCTCTAATAATAAGCAAAAATATTTCAGAAACAAATTCTGAAATATTACACAGTGAAATAAATCTTGACAGAGTTAAGGATAACGTCATAAGGCATTACCTTACTGCACTTATGCTGAAAAACAACATTAAGATAACTGAAAACGCACTTAAACGCCTTGATGATGAAAAGACAAAGTTAATTGCAATCAAGAAGTCCGGTCTTGCAACAGAAAGCATGATAAATAAGCTGGATATCGAAATTATGAAGGTATCCCAAAAAAAACTCAATCTTGATACTGAAATAAATTCCGCTTTAGTTACATTGCAGGAGTTGACAGGTCTTAATATACAAAGCTCTATGCTAGTACCACCGCAGATTAATTATGCAAACAAAGAGAATAAGCGGCGGGAATTGGAATTATTCGAAAGTAAGAAAAAAACACTCGATGTAGCAATACAATCTTCAAATATCAACCTTATACCAAAACTGATATTGTTTGCACAGGGTGGATACGGAGCACCTAATCCAATGAATATGTTCGAAACTAAAGGTGATTTTTTCTATATTGCCGGCATTAAATTGAATTGGGAACTTTGGGATTGGAATAATGGTGGTAGAAATACTGAAATTCTTGAAATAAACAAACAAGTAATTCAGACGGAAAGAGAAAATTTTGAGCAAAATATTCAGATACAGTCAAAAGCAATAATCAGCGAAATTGAGAAGTATGAAAATATGCTTCAGCAAGACCTAAAAATTATTGAATTACAGAAAAATGTGGTCGAAGAAAGAAAAATTCAACTTGCCGGTGGTACTACGACTCTTTTTGAATACCTCAATGAACTTAACAGCCTTACTGAGCTTGAGCTGAATTATGAAATACACAAAATGCAACTTCTAAATGCAGGCATAAACCTCCAAAATATAACCGGTAATTATTAACATAAGGAAAATCGTAAAATGAAATTGTCAATTGTAATTTTGTTAAGCTTTGTCATATTTTCTTGTAACAACAACGATAATAAAGCTGATGCATACGGAAATTTCGAAGCCGACGAGATAACCCTATCCTCAGAGGTAAACGGGAAAATTCTGGACATGTACATTGAAGAAGGGGACGAAGTTAAAGCCGGTGACAAAATATTGCAGATAGACACTACGCAGTTGTATTTGCAAAAACTAGGATTGCTGGCAAATTCTGAATCTGTAAGTGACCGATTACTTGATGTAAACTCACAAATTGATGTCTATACAAAAAAAATCGAAATTCTGAATCGCGAGAAAAAAAGGGTGGAGGACTTGTTGAAAAGTGGTGCTGCTACACAAAAACAACTCGACGACATAAGCGGTGAGATAGAATCTACAGAAAAAATGATTATTGCAACAAGAAAGAAATTGTTTGATACTAATAGAGGGATATTGTCACAGAATAAGCCAATTTACGAGCAGATAAAAGTAATTGATGATCAGATTTTAAGAGCTGAATTGAAAGCACCTACGGTTGGCAGAATACTGAGTATCTACACAGATAGATATGAATTTGCAAGAATTGGGGCACCATTAGTAAAGATAGCAAATACAAAAAAAATGTATTTAAAAGCATATATAGACGGAAAAAACCTGAGCAAAGTTAAGCTCGGTGCAAATGCAGAAGTCATGTTTGACAACAGCAATGGCACATTAGACAAAGTTTCTGGGAAAGTTGTATATATATCCGACAAAGCAGAGTTTACTCCAAAGATAGTCCAAACAAAAGAGCAAAGAGTTAATCTGGTTTATTCAGTCAAAATCCTTGTCAATAACGATGGCAGAATTAAAATCGGTATGCCCGGAGAGGTCAATTTTAATTAGGTAACAGATAAATGTATGATATTGAAATAAAAAATATTAGTAAACAGTACGGCGATGTAATAGCCCTTAATAACATAAATATCCAAGTTAGAAAGGGAGAAATTTTTGGATTGATTGGACCCGATGGAGCCGGCAAAACAACTTTAATAAGATTAATCGCAACATTACTTGTGCAAAATAAAGGTGAAATCAAAGCTCTCGGGTATGATACCATTAGTCAATTCCAGGAAATACGTAATAAACTGGGTTATATGCCGGGCAGATTTTCGCTATATCAGGATCTTTCAGTTATAGAAAATCTTGAATTATTCGCATCAATATTCGGTACAACTGTTGAGGAAAATTACAATTTAATAAAAGATATCTATTCACAAATAGAACCCTTCAAAAACAGACCGGCAGGCAAACTGTCCGGGGGTATGAAGCAGAAGCTTGCTCTGTCGTGTGCGCTCATTCACAAACCTGAGTTGCTTTTGCTCGATGAGCCGACAACAGGTGTTGATCCAGTTTCGAGAAAAGAATTTTGGGAGATGCTTTCAAAATTAAAAAATATGGGAATTACAATTTTTGTTTCAACACCTTATATGGATGAAGCTTCGCGATGTGACAGGATTGCATTTATTCAGGCAGGCGAAATACTTGATATAGCTACACCTGACGAAATAATCAGCAATTTTGACGATAAACTGATAGCTGTTAAGTCTGATAATAAATATAAAACTCTTCAGGATTTGAAAACTCTAAATACTTTAAGGTATGTTTATCCATCAGGAGAATATATTCATTATGTTGATAGCCGCAAAGAATACTCTATTAGTGGTATAATGGAAATACTTGAGCAAAAAGGAAATACAAACATTGAACTAAAACTCATTGAACCTAACATTGAAGATTGTTTCATGAAAGAGATGATGGTAAGGGCAAATGAAAGAATTATCCATTAAGGTAAGTAATTTAAGCAAGAGATTCGGTAACTTCGTTGCGGTAGATAACATTTCATTCGAAGTTGATAAAGGTGAAATTTTCGGCTTTTTGGGTGCAAACGGTGCGGGTAAGTCAACAGCCATTAAAATGCTTTGCGGATTATTGGAGCCAAGTTCGGGAAATGCCGAAATAGCAGGATTTGATATTTATAAAGAAACGGAGAAAATAAGAAAAACAATCGGATATATGAGCCAAAAATTTTCGCTCTACGAGGACCTGACAGTAGCAGAGAATATTAGATTTTTTGGCGGAATTTACGGACTCAATAAAAATGAAATAGCAGACAGAACAAAGTATATCCTTGATTGGTTGAAGATTAGCAACCTCAGAGATGTACTTGTCGGCTCAATACCCTTAGGTTGGAAGCAAAAGATTGCTTTTGCAGTTTCGGTAATACATAATCCAAAAATTGTATTCCTTGATGAACCAACAGGTGGGGTTGACCCCATTACAAGACGACAATTCTGGGAAATGATATACCTGAAATCCGGAGAGGGAATAACAATTTTCGTAACTACCCACTACATGGACGAAGCAGAATACTGCAACAGAATTTCGATGATGAACAAAGGAATAATCGAAGCTTTGGATACACCTGAGAACCTGAAAGCGAAATATTCTTCAGTAAATATGGATGAAGTATTTCTAAAAATTGCCAGAGGTAAGTAATGAAACGTTTTTTTGCATTTGTACGAAAAGAATTTTATCATATCTTTCGCGACAAAAGGACTTTATTAATACTATTCGGAATGCCGCTTGCTCAGATACTTCTTTTTGGTTTTGCTATTACAAATGAAATTAAAAATGCAGATATCGGTGTTCTTGATAATTCGAAAGATGTTACTTCACTGGAGCTGATTAACAGAATAAAGGCATCAGGGTATTTCAAATTAGCAGAATACGGAAATAATACAGAGTCAATAGAAGAGAGTTTTAGAAAAGGTAAGATAAAACTTGCAATAATTTTTGACAGGGACTTCGGTAAAAATTTCCAACTCGGCAAAAATCCTGAATTGCAAATAATTGCTGATGCAAGTGACCCAAACACAGCGAATACATTAATAAATTATATCAGTTCAATTGTGATGAGTTTTACTCACGAAAAGAATATAAATAATAAAATCAGTTTGATTAATACTGAATTCAGAATGAGATATAATGAAGAGCTAAAGGGAGTTTATCTATTTGTTCCGGGCTTAATTACGATTATTCTGATGCTGGTGTCGGCTATGATGACTTCTATCTCGATAACTAAAGAAAAAGAATTGGGAACCATGGAATTGATGCTGGTATCGCCAATGAAACCATATACAGTAATAATTGCCAAGGTGATACCATATACATTCCTTTCTATAATAAATTCAGCAATAATATTAATTCTTGGTAAGTTTGTGTTTGATGTCCCGATACAAGGTAGTTTAATTCTGCTTATGGCAGAAATAATCCTATTCATACTCAGCGCATTATCATTGGGAATACTCATATCTTCAATAACTGACTCCCAGCAGGTTGCTTTAATGATTTCCCTTGTGGGGCTACTACTACCTGTCATATTGCTTTCCGGCTTTATTTTCCCGTTGGAGAATATGCCACTATGGTTGCAATATTTCGCAAATATTATACCTGCAAAATGGTTTATGATAATCATAAAAAGTATTATGCTAAAAGGTAGCGGAATAACAGATATCTGGCTCGAAACATTATTACTTGCGGGATTTACACTTGTTTTTGCCCTAATAAGCGTAGTAAAGTTTAAAATGAGATTAGAATAATGAAAAATATACTATTTATTATCGAAAAAGAGTTTAAGCAGATATTTCGTAACAAAGCTATGTTACCGATAATATTTGTGATGCCGATTATTCAGCTATTTCTGTTGTCGAATGCTGCCACTTTTGATATAAGAAATCTTAAAATAGGTATTAATGACAATGACAAAAGCACATTATCTAAGGAATTGTTCAGAAAAATAGCAAGTTCAAACTACTTTGTTCTTACTTCAATTCCAAAAAGTATAAGCGAAGCAGAGACTGAGCTCGATATCGGAAAAATTGACATCTATCTTGAAATTCCACCTAACTTTGAAAAAAATATTATAAATAAAAATATTGACAACGATAATACCATATACATGCTTTTTAATGCAATTGACGGTACAAAAGCAGGTTTGGGCAACTTCTACCTTCAGTCTATAATAGGAGATTTTTCGGGTAGTATAATTAAATACAATAAGTCTATTTATTTTAGTCCCGAAGAGATGATTGTATTCAAAAATATTGGCATAACTTATTCAAACTGGTATAATCCCGAATTGAATTATAATAATTTTATGTTACCGGGAATTTTGGTGCTATTGGTTACCATGATCGGCACTTTTCTTTCTGCAATGAATATTGTAAGGGAAAAGGAGATTGGCACCATAGACCAAATCAACGTTACTCCAATCAAAAAATATGAATTCATAATTGGCAAATTGATGCCATTATTGATTATTGGTACTTTCGAGTTAATTTTCGGAATGTTTATAGCTGTAATAATATTTAAAGTTCCACTTGTGGGTAATGGCTTAGTGATACTAAGCTTTGGCATTATCTATCTTATTGCATGCCTGGGATTAGGATTTCTGATATCTACCACAACAGATAATCAACAACAGGCAATGTTTATAAGTTGGTTTATACTTGTAATCTTTATTTTGTTGAGCGGATTATTTACACCCATAGAATCCATGCCCGAGTGGGTCAAATATATCACTATCTTTAATCCGGTAAAATACTTCATTGAGGTAGTAAGACTTGTTATGCTGAAGGGAAGCGGATTTGGAGATATTGGTAGGCATTTTTTGATAATTTCAGTTTTTGCCATTTCCCTAAACTCTCTCGCTGTTATGAGATACAAAAAAACAAATATATAAATTTTGCAACTATGCAACCTTACATATTAAGGTTAGCAAATCCATATCTCAATTTGATTTTTGAGTAATGGATTTATGAGCAGAATATGTAGAATCATTTTTTGTTTGTTGAGTAGAATTATTCTCCATACTCAACTTGATAATGGCCGAAAATAAGATATTTTGATTTAATTTTTGTAAAATAGTAAGTAAAGTAATATTTACTTTCACTTAGTTTCAGCATTATCTGTACCTGGTAAACCTTAGCTCCGTTTTTGATAAAATCAGCGACATCATTTTTATCTTCATCAATAAAGGAAATATTACTTTTGGTGATAATTTGTGCTTTTGATATATCAAAATTTACAAGTTCCTTCATAAAATCATCATTGATCATTTGTCTTCGTAAGTGAAATGAAATCTCTGAAGTGTCTTTAGGAACATGCAGTTTTCCGAAATCCCAGGCAGAAATTTGCTTCGTACTAAGGTATTTAATCATAATTGAAAAATCTTTTTTCTGCAAATCCTTTACAAAAGAATTCCATGTACGCTTAAATTCTGCATCAATTTCATTACCTGCTGAGTCTAAAACATTCAGCAAGAAAAAACACACCACTATCAAGACAAAGGTTTTCATCACAGTTACTCCCAATAGTATAAAAGTACTCGCTTATTTATTGGCAAAAATATAAAAATTAATCTCCTTTACAAAATTATAAACTTATAATGTTGATTTCAATACTACTAATCAAAATAATAACATTAAATTTGTTTTACTTGTTAACTTACATGAATTTTAGAATGAAAAAAAAAGCTGACAAATTTCATTAATTTTACCAGCTCTTTAGTTTTATCTCAATCAATGTGATGAATTACTTTTTAGCGTCAAGAAGCCTTTTTGCATTACCTAATCCACCATAGTTCACTACATTGGTATATCCCATTGACTCAAGAATCCTTTGAGCTACACCCGAGCGGTTACCACTTCTGCAATATACAGCAATTGGTTTACTTTTGTCTTTTACAACCGACGCAATTTTGTTACCAATTTCATTATAGGGGATCAATAACGAACCGTCAACATTCCCGGCATTAAATTCCTCTTGAGTGCGGGTATCAATTATTACAATATCACTTTTTTTGTACTTTTGATGTTTCGCCATATTATCTTGCCCACATGCAGTTATTGTTGAAATTAAGATGCCGAAAATTAGCAAAAAGTATTTCATATTAAATCCTTTTTTATACATTACCAATATTATTTATTGTATAGACTAAATAATTAAATATATATTGCTTAACAGCAATATATATTTTAAAATACGTAGATTTACGTACTTAAATTACGTATTTCTGCGTATTGCACAAGTTAGGATTTTGTCTTTTATTTGCATTCGATGAAATAGCATTTTGTAAAGGAATAAGAAAGATGAATTTGGCACAAAAAGCATTGACAGTAGTAGTCATAGACGACAGCCCATTAACACATTTAATTGTAGAAAAAGCTATAGATGAGATTGAATTTGCTGTACTGCTTGCTCATATTTATAATGGAGAAGAATTTGTTGAGTTAGTGAAACGCACAAAACCGGATATTGCGATTTTAGATATCGAAATGGGTGGTATTGACGGATTTACAGCTTTCGAAGCTGCCAAAAGCCACCATCCCGATTTGAAGGTTATATTTTTAACCCAATATAATTCATACAGCTTTGCCAAAGCTGCACGAAACATCAATGCTAACGGATTTTTAGTAAAAATGCCCGAGGTGGACGTACTGAAAAATGCATTATTAGATGTAATGAACGGTGAATTTGTGATGGACCATATTTTTCAGGCATCATAAATAATTGAATTATCTCGTTGGGAATGAGATATAAAATTTACTCCCTTCATTAATCTTACTTTCCAGCCAGATCGAGCCATTATGTTTTTTTATCAAGTCATAGCATAATACAAGCCCCAAGCCTGTACCTTTCTCACGATTAGTACCAATTGTAGTAAAATTTGAGTCAATGTCGAAAAGCTGACTTTGGATTTCCTGAGGAATTCCAACCCCGGTATCTTCAACACAAAGAATATTATTGATACCGTCCTCTGAATATGAAATTGTAACAATACCACCTTGATTAGTAAACTTTAAAGCATTTGTGACAAGATTTCTGATTACTGTTTGAAGTATATTTACATCACCGCTTACTATTGTAAGGTTTTGAATCTCAGACTTTAAATTGATTTTCTTATTTTGAGCTACCGGTAAAAGAAGTTCAATAATATTATTCACCAAATAGTGTAAATCTAAACTTGTATAATCAACATGAATCAAACCACGTTGAGACTTTGACCAATGCAAAAGATTCTCGAGCAGGTCCATCAAGGAATCAGCTGAAACTTTCATAAGTTCAATTAGCTCAATTTTTTCCTTCTCTGATAATTCGCTATAAGTTTCGGATATCAAGCTCATCAAACTTTTGAAGCCACTGATAGGATTCCTTAAGTCATGAGCAACAATTGAAAAGAATTTGTCTTTTGTCGAATTCAAGAGTTTCAGATTGTTTTCGGACTCTTGAAGTATTCTGTTAAGTTCCCTAACTTTATTTGATTCCTCCTCGAGCGCTAAGTTTGCTACTTGTAACTGACTTATTAGCTCTTCTCTTTCTATATCATTGATTTTACTTTGAGTAACATCAATAACATATTCTATAATCTTAATAACTTCGTGGCTTGAGTCAAATACAGGGTAATTATATATCTTGTAGAATTTGGACTGGCCCCCAATACCATCAATTTGCTTTTCATCAATCATAGGATTCTTGCTTTCAGCAATCCTTTCTATTCTGCTTAAGTCTATATCTTCAACCGTATAAGCAAGTTGATGCCCCGTGTCAAAAATACTGGTAGGATCTTTTATGATTTTCTTTCCTGTTTCATTTATATGGTGGATTGATTTATCAGGATAGTTTATTACATAAAAAGGATATTTCAATGAATTGATAACTGAATCAAGAAATCTAAGTAGTTGGTTATTATTTCTGTATCTGTAATAAATAAATATCAGAACGATAATTATTATTACCGTAAATGCAAATGCAAAATTACGCACAAGCGTTTGAAATCTGATTTCATTATTTTTAGCAGACTCCATCTCCTTAATTTCCAATTGAGATTTTTCGATTTCTTCTTTTCTTTGGAAATCCATAGAGGCAATCTCGAATTTATGATTATAAAAAGTATCAATCATATTATCATAAATTTTTAGGAATTCCAGTGACTTATCAATATCTCGCCTGTCAGCAAAGAATTTGATTAAATCCCGTGTTGCAATAATTTTGAAAGTAATAGATGACTTTTCATTTGCAATATTATACATTTCGAGGGCTGAAATTATAGCTGAGTCAATATTATTTAATTTTTTGTGATGCTCAAGCAGGTTGTTATGATATAAAATCAAGTACTGATAATTTTGTACTTCATTAATTAATCGAAAAAGTTCATCACGAGCTTTATAATAGTTGACAGAATCATTTGTTTCGTCGTAAAGAGTAAGCAAATCAAATTTAGCATCAATCAAGAATTCACTAACGTCATAAATGGTAACATCATCATACCTGAACTTTGAAGATTTATTTTTCTTTATCAGCTCTTCCGAAATTTTTATGGACTCAAGAAGTATCTTTATGGCTTCGGAGGGTGATGAAATATATTTCTCTACCGTTGCCAGATAGTTTAGAGAATGTGGCTTTAAGTAACTTAATCCCAATTCATTTCTAATGTTATAATTTTTCAAAAAATACTCTTTTGCTTCATAATATTTGCCTTCCTCCCTTTTACAAAGGCCAATATTTAAATAACAAACTGAAATGGCATTTTTGATTTTATCAGATTGAGGTTTTATTCTTATTGCGTAGTCAATTGCCTGTTTATAAATATCAGCGGCAATTATCACTAAACCCCTTTTATAATAAATATTGCCAATATCACTGTAAACATACACTACGGCTGAGTGATTTCTGACTTTTTTGAAATGTTCTATTGTTCTGTAAAGTGTTTGAACAGCCAAGTCATACTGACCTAAATTATTATAAGTATTACCGATTCTGTTATAGATATGGTTAATAAAGTCATCATCTTCAAGCTCGAAGGCAATGTTTAATCTCTTGCTTGCTAGCTCCAGTGCTTTTGTGTGGGATACGTTCGAGGCAAAATCCAATTCTTCAAATATCATTTTTTTTAAAGTAGCTGGATTTGATTTATCTTTGTAAAGCTTCTCGATAAGGGTTCCTAATGAGTCGAGTTTACTTTGATTAGAAAATACATTATTGCCGCAGAAAGTTAAGACAATAATCAGTAAAAAAACATAAGATATTTTGTTTATAATCATTAAAATTGAGTAAATATATACAAACAGTGAACATTTTTTTTTAAAAAATAACTATTTTTAAAAACAATAATTTACAACAATTTTAAAGTAATAAAAAAAATACTAATTTACAAAATAATTATTTGAAATAAATTAATTTATTTCTTCAGGATCTTCTTTTTTCTTATAAGCTAATCTTGCAACAATGATGCTTATTTCGTATAGTATAACCAAAGGGATAGCAAAAAAGAGCTGATTTACGGGGTCGGGAGTAGGAGTAATAATTGCAGCGATAATTAAGATTGCAATTATTGCGTGTCGCCAGTATTTACGAAGCATCTTTGCGTTTACGACACCAATTTTTGCTAAAATGAATGCAAGCATGGGCATTTCGAAAATCAAGCCGCTCGCCAGAAGCATCATAGTCATAAATCCAAAGTATTCTGTAACATCAATATCCGTTCGAATCAGTTTTGTCCCAAAACTAGCAGCAAACTCGAGCATTGTAGGTATCATCACAAAATACGCGAAAGCGACGCCCACCATAAAACAAAGTGAGGTAAAAAAAGTTATCTTAGCTACCCAATTACGTTCATGTTCGTACAAGCCCGGAGCGATAAATTTCCATAATTGATACAGAACCCACGGGAATGCAATTATCAACCCGCTTAGAAAAACTACTTTAAAGTAAAGTAATGGTACACCAAAGGGTTTTAGATTCTGTAATGAAATATTGGCTTTTGAAGCAGGCTGAAGAAGAACTATATTCATCAACGGGTCAATGAATATGCCGGTGATTATGCAGGCTGCAAGAACACCCAAAAATGCATATATTATCCTGTTTCGCAACTCATCAAGATGGTCGAAAAAACCAATCTCTTCGTTACTTTCGCTCTCACCCGACTTAGCTTTTTGACTCATAGTTAATCAACATTACAGCTTAAAAATAACACAGTTTAAAAAAATAAAAAATTAAATTATGAAATACTCGTTGCACAAATATAAATAAATAAATGCTTACAGTTTTATAAAGCCTCCAATTACCGGCATTAATAATTCAAATTTATATTTTTTTTCGCTATATAGTCTGATAATTTCTCTATGTGGATTGCCTATTGGCTCATCAGACAAATCAAATGTTCCATAATGCATAGGTATTAATCTCTTTGCATTCATTTCTCCGGCAGCCATTAATCCGTCTTTTGGTCCGATATGGTGCGGAGCCATAAACCACTCCGGCTGATATGCACCAATACCTATGATTGCAATATCAGGCGGACCAAATAATTTCCCAACTTCTGCAAAATGAACATCCCAGCCGGAATCACTTCCAAAATAAATTTTCTTATCTGAAGATTCTATCATAAAGGCACCCCACAATCGGGTATTCATATCATTAATAAATCTATTTCCCCAGTGCCGAGTTGGTAAAAATGTGATTTTCAGATTAGATTCTGTTATGCTGTATTGTTGATACCATCCTGCTTCCTGATATTTGATACTCTCCAAAAAATCTGCACAATACTCCCCCAGATTCAACCCGGTAAGTAATTTAACATTTGGATTATTCTTAAAAAGTAACTTCAGGGATTTCTTGTGTAAATGGTCGTAATGGTCGTGCGACAGCAAAATATAATCAAGGTTTCTTATTTCTTCGGGTTCGAATGGTAACTTAGAATATCTTGTCATAAAAAATGACGGAACATCAAATATTGGATCAGTTATCATTAGTTTGCCACCAAGACGGATTAAAAACGTTGAGTGACCAATCAGCATCACCCCATCATCTTTACTTTCTAAAAACTTACTTCCATCCTCTACAGGCAGTCTGAATTTGTCACTCTTTTTTTCTTCCTTAAAGGGATTTTTTGACAATTGCCACTTAATTAATTTTGTGATATCGTTCACGAAAGGGAAGTTGATATTTCTAAATGTTCCGTCATCATTGAGCGGATTGCCGGGCCAGTCCTTTTTTATAAAGTTCAGCTCGGGATTAGCTCTTAATTCATTAGTTTTTGTGCTTACTTTCACAGTCAGGTAAATAAATGATAATAGAAGAGATACAATAATTATATATTTCAATTTTCTTTTCATTGGAGTAATATTGGAATTGCAGGATTACACTACTAAAGACACACAATCAGACCAAATATTTTGCTGGTCTAAGATTCGACATATCAAAGAATTAAAACATTAATAAAATATTTCATAATTCAATTTGTGAATATTAATTGATTAATAGTATTTTTCTTATTGATAAATTAAGATATTTTGTTATTTTTATATTTTACAAATGATTAAAAATTAATAATTTATGAAAAATATTATTTCATTAATTGTTTTGGGTATTTTGATTACCTCGATAAGCGAATTACGAGCACAGTTTGATGGCGGCTCTATTTCGGGCAATGTATCAATCGAAGCCCAAAGTTATTCACCTGACTCCCTGCGCGGAGCTCCTGAAGTAAACGAAAAACTTCTTTCAAATGCATATTTGAATCTTATTTACAGAAATCAGAATGTAGAAATAGGTTTTAGATACGAAAATTATCAAAATCCAATACTCGGTTTTGATGCGCGGCTCAAAGGTCAGGGAGTGCCATACAGATATATTACTTACAGAGATGATATGTTCGAAGTAACCGGCGGTGACTTTTACGAACAGTTCGGAAGCGGATTAATTCTAAGAGCATACCAGGAGCCAGCTTTGGGTATTGATAATGCCATTGACGGATTTAGGTTCAAAGTACGACCGGTTGAAGGTATTGAATTTACAGGTCTCATTGGCAAAAACCGAGTTTTTTGGTCGAAAGGAGAGGGCATCGTAAGGGGTGGCGATTTGAATATTTCACTTAACGATTTGCTCGAAGACTATATGCCAAAAGATTACAGATTTACATTAGGCGGCAGCTTAGTAAGTAAATACCAACCGGATAGAGACGTATTTCTTAAGATGCCCGAAAATGTACTCTCTTATGCAACAAGATTTGGTGTTATAGCTGATAATTTTGCCGTAGATGCTGAATATGTTTATAAATACAATGACCCTAACGCAACGAATAAATTCAGATATAATGACGGTCAAGGATTAGTATTCAAAAGTTCATATTTTGGTGATGGTTATGGCATAGCACTAAATGCACACTGGATTGATAATATGGATATGCGCAGCGACCGTAATGCCAGAGCTCAGGAACTATTCCTCAATTTTATTCCGCCTCTCACTAAGCAACACGCATACTCACTTGCGGCATTATACCCGTTCGCAACCCAATTCAATAATGAGACAGGCATACAGGCGGAAGTGACGTACCAAATACCCAGAGATTCATGGCTTGGTGGACATTATGGAACGATTTTGACAATCAATTACTCTGATGTGTGGTCAATTGATACTACCGTTATTGATGAATTTACTTACAAGTCAAACTTTCTGGGAGTGGGCCAAAGAAGATACTTCAGAGATTTTAATATAGACCTATCAAGAAAATGGTCTTCGAAATTCAAAACAGACCTGACTTATTTAAAT
This sequence comes from bacterium, assembly GCA_024711295.1. Lineage (GTDB taxonomy): Bacteria > Bacteroidota > Ignavibacteria > Kapaibacteriales > UBA2268 > JANJTB01. Next base: position 56,406 of record JANJTB010000040.1, read on the forward strand.
ATTATTTACGACCGTGACGTAATGGAGAACGAAGGTGCACCTCTTTACGGTAAAGTATTTCAGAATGTGTTGATACTCGATTTTCAATATATGTTCGAAAATGACCACTCTGTCCGCACAGAATTTCAGCATTCCTGGTCAGTACAGGATTCAGCAATGCTAAGTCCTGACAATATGAATGGCAACTGGGCTCACTTACTTGTCGAATATACAATAGCGCCACACTGGTATGTAACTGTTTACGATCAATACAATTACGGCAACGACGATATCGACAGACAATTACACTATATTAACGGTTCAGTCGCCTTTCTGACTGGAACAACCAGAATACAACTTGGATATGGTTCGCAACGCGGTGGTATAATTTGCGTTGGTGGTATATGCCGTGCGGTACCGGCTGCCAATGGTGTCTTTATGTCTGTAACATCATCATTTTAGAGGAGAAATTTCATGAAAATATTGAAAATATATCTGGCGTTGATCTTAATGTTTGCATTCTTTTCTTGCGACATAGTAGAGCCGCCATACAAAAAAAATAGCTCTGTAACACCTGTTGATACAACAAAACGCAAAGTTTTAGTTGAGGATTTTACTGGATTTAGATGTGGCAACTGCCCTGAAGCAAGCCACAAAGCTGAGCAGATTGCTGAATTATATCCTGACAGAGTAATTTTGTTGGCATTGCATGCAGGTCCATTATCTATTCCAACACCAACCAGAAAATATGACTTCCGCACTCCTGAAACCCGTGAGATTGGAGATTACTATGGACTGATTGCTACACCATACGGTATGGTTAGCCGCCGTAAGTTTAATGGCCAAACACTACAGGCGCCATCAGCATGGGCAGGATTTACGGAAGAAACATTGCAACTCGAGGCACTTCTGAAGATTAATTTAACAGGCAGCTATAACGAATCAAGCCGTGAAATTACAGCAAATTTAAAGCTGGATTATATCAAAGATAGCGAATTAAGCCATTATTATGCTGTATATATAGTAGAAGACAGTATTGTGCAATATCAGCAGGATGACAGACAGTTCCCAAACATCCACGTAAATGATTATGTGCATAATCATGTAATGAGAGGCTCAATGAACGGTACCTGGGGTTTGCCTGTAAGTAACAGCATCATCAAAGCCGGTTCTTCGACCGACCTGCAGCTTAAATATACTATACCAGAAAATAAAGACTGGAGACCTAAAAAACTAAGCTTGATAGCAATTGTTCAAAACAATGAGACTAAGGAAGTTTTGCAGGTTGAGAAAATTTACCTTTATAAGTAACTCATAAATTTGTTTCTATAAATATTGATATCATAACACTTTAAGCATCTTTCCAAACTAAGTGAAGAATCTGTTAGTCTTTTTTCAGAGTAAGATTCTTCACTTCGTTAAGATAGCCCAATTAAGACAATTCATTGCAAATCATAAATAATCTATAATGCTAGTTTGAGACTTTTATCCTGATAAGCTGCTTTATGTCGCCAAGCAAATCCGGACCTTCAATGTTTATTCTAATTCCTCTTCCTTCAGCATAAGGTTTGGCATTTTGAAGTTCTTGCTTGATGGATTCACAAATTTCGCTATTCATAATAAAATCAGTTGCCTTATTTCCAAACACAAATGCAATTTTAAAAAAATTCTCCCTTGGTAATAAGTAAATTATTGCCCTCTTTTTGTCATTAATTCTAAAGTTCCAACAATATTTATCACCTGAATAATACCATTTTGCGATACCTGCCGGATAAAGCCCAAATACGTAATCAGAAATTTCATTCCACAATGAGAAAGTATTGCCGAGAGCACCCTGAAGTGCCTTTGTATCAGGCTCAATATTTTTGTCCGCAAAGCAACTTTTCATAATTTTTTTAAATTAGATTCATAATTTCGTTTGCTAATTGTTCTGCTCTGCCACTTGTGGGGCTTTCGGCTATAACTCTTACTATTGGCTCGGTATTGGATGTTCTTAGCTGGAACCAAGTACCATCGGCAAAATCCACTCTTATACCATCAAGCAAAGTGATTTGGTGATTTTCATATTTCTTTGCAATGATATCTCGTAATTCATTTATGCACCCTGTGTACTTTTTCTTTAATTTCAGCATTTCCAATTTCGGTAAATCATCTGACAACTCGGATAACTTTTTATTCTTGATAGACATTAAATTAAGAATCAAACCTATTCCAACCAACGAATCCCTTCCATAATGACATTCAGGTAAAATAACACCTCCACTACCTTCGCCACCAATTACTGCACCCACCTCTTTCATTTTCTTTACCACATTAATCTCACCTACAGGTGCCCTAAAGGTTTTAAAGCCATATTTTGCAGCTGTCATCTCCGACATTGATGAAGTTGAAAGATTTACAACAATACTCCCGATATGCGTAGAATGCATAATTGTTGATTCAACAGCTAATGCAATAGTTTTTTCTTCTCCGATAGCTTTGCCTGTTTCGTCTATCAAAACCAATCTATCTGCATCAGGGTCAACGGCAATACCTATATCTGCCCGAACTGCTTTTACAGTTTCTGCAAGATCAGTCAGATTTTCTGGCAATGGCTCCGGTGTGTGAGGAAATAATCCAGATCCGTCACAGAACAAATCAATTACTTCACAATCAAAACTTCGCAATAACTCAGGCACAATATTCGAGCCCGACGAATTAACGGCATCAACAACAACTTTAAATTCTTTTGATTTGATACTATCAAGATTATTTGCTATTGAGGATATTCGTCTGATTTTTTTTATATGTCTGTGCAAAGCATCATGATCATGTAAATGGTCAGGGAAGTACTTCATATCAGGTAATTTAAATGATAAATTATCTACTAAATCCCATAGTATTTTATTCTCGACCTCATCAAGAAAAACACCATCCGAGTTTATAAACTTCAGTCCATTCCACTCACCCGGATTATGAGATGCAGTGATAACAATACCACCTGAAGCATCTGAATGCTCCACTTCAAGCTGAACTGTTGGCGTGGGAGCTACACCAATCAACCGAACTTCGCAACCACAGGCTATCAATGTACCCCGAACAATATCCTCAACCCATTTACCTGATGGACGGCCATCTCTGCCAAGTACTATTTTCTTTCCTTTAACGGTATTCGCAAATGCCGTTGTATAAGCAGCTATGAGATGTGGCGACAAACCATCTCCTATTGTTGCTCTCAAACCTGAAATTGACCTAATGAACGGCATACATACTCCATTTTCTCTATTATAAATAATTTTTATTTAATGATGAATTACAAACTTAAAACTAATGAAAAATTATAAATAAAACAAATTATTCATTTAATTATTTCGTAATATATCTTATTAAACAATAAATAAACAAAAAAATGTTTTCAAAAGAAAGTCCTATTGGTGTTTTTGATTCAGGTATTGGTGGACTGAGCGTTCTCAAACAATTTATAAGATTTCTGCCATCAGAGAGTTATATTTATTTAGGAGATACTGCCAGGGTACCATACGGAAATAAATCCTCAAGGATTGTAGAGCAATATACAGCAGAGTCTATAGAATTTTTGCTTTCCAAGGGTGTAAAGATTATCATAACTGCATGTAATACCGTTTCAGCTGTTGCTCTCGAAACAGCCAGAAAGTATGCGGGTAATATTGATGTGATTGGTATGATAGAGGCTGCTGCAGGTGCAGCATTGCGTGCGAGCAGAAACAACAAAATCGGAATAATTGGCACTAGGGCAACCATCAGCAGCAATGCCTATGAGAATAGAATTCGTGATATTTCATCTCAATCGCAAATAGATGTTTTTTCGAAGGCTTGCCCAATGTTTGTACCCATTGTTGAAGAAGGTATGCTAAGACATCCAGCATCAAAACTGATTGCCGAAGAATACTTGTTGCCATTAAAAGAAAACAATATTGACACAATCGTGCTTGGGTGCACTCATTATCCACTGTTGTCTCATTTAATCAGTGAAATTATACCCGAAGCTGCACTTATTGACTCGGGTGAGCATGCGGCAGTATTTGCTTTGAGAATGCTTGCAGAAAAAGGACTACTTATTGACCCGTCGGACGAATTTATTCAAAAGCCAGATATACAATTTTTTGTTACCGACTTACCAGCTAATTTTTACGAACAAGCGCGTAATTTCCTAGGATTTGAGATAAACGAACCCAATATTATTCATTTGGGTAAGGAACATTCATAGGATTATGACGACTACATTCAAATATTGAACTTTGTTTTTAGCTCTCTTTTGGCATCAGAGACTATCCATTTTGCTGATTTTGAATCAGGGTATGTTTCTTTGATAATATCGCATAAATTACACATTTCAATAGCCAGATTGATGTTCCTTTTTCCAATTTGCCTAATTGCCCAATTTACTGCTTTTTTGATATAATTTCTTTCGTCCGATGCATTATTAATAAAATAGATGTGATAGTCATTAAAGAATGAGTCAGGTAGGTTTTTGTAATGCACAGCTACAAATGCAATCAAGGTGAAAGATGCTCTCTTTACCCATAACTTATCTGAATATTGCCACTGAACAATTTTATCGAAAGTGAAAGGGGATTTTCTGAATAATTTTCCGCAGACTGAGTCGTATACTGCCCAGTTATCAAAGTCATTTGCCCACGAATCCATTAGTTCGGGAGTCACTTTTTTATGGTCTGCAATCATTGCTGCCAATAATCTGGATTCGTGATAACCTTCGTTCCACAACAGCAATGCAAGTTCGTGATTTTTCCCGATTGCCTTTCTGAATCCTTCGAGTTCAGTCATTTTGATACCCAAAATCTTTTCGCCTGTAATACCAAACCTAGCCATACCCTCAATGTTAATCGGGTTAGCAGATAATCTCAACTGCGACATAATTTCATTTAATTCGGTCATGATTTACCTTAATGGATAAACAGAAATTTCTGACTTTTGGCCATTCAGAGCAACAGCCTGAATTCTGAATGTCAGTTGTGATTCTCCGCTATTGGATGTTATCTCGAAAACCTGACGAAATACCATTTTGTCCTCTTCGTTTCGCTGGGCGCCAATTACCTCACGTATCTTTACATTTCCCTGTAGAATTTCAATTTTAGTTATGTAATTTTCTGCACCTTGGTGATAACCATAGCAGTTGGTGAATATCCTTATAGTGCGATTGCCCATATCTGATATTCTTGCTATTTCAGGAATTGGATACATCTGAACTTTTACTGAGTATTTCTGCCCTATTAAGTTATTATCTAAGTATCTTTCGAAAATGAATATTTTACCTGTATCAGACAAGGCAGGTGTAAATTCAAACTTACCACCGTTGCTGCTTGTGGCAACTATTTTTCCATCAGAAGATTTTAGGTACGAAGATGCTTTTTGACCTGAAATAATAGGCAATCTTGGGTCAAAAATATATTTAACAGCCGGATACATTAATTGCTCAAATTTTGGGTCCTCCATCATTTGAGGGACAACCTTGAACTCACGAATTGCTTCCTTTCCATCAGAATGCCGTATCATTGAAACAGCTACTTTTAGGGTTCCATAACCTGGAGTTTCGCCTTTTAATATAATACTGCTCGGAGTAAATCCTACAATCCTGGCACTACCGCCAATTCTATTATCAGGCTCTCTAATTAGTTTTATGTCGGGTTGCTTGCGCAAATCAAATTTGGGGTCGAGTCCAAAGATTGAAAGTTCATTTTCCCAAGTAGAATAAGCAAGTGCACGAATGATTTCTTCGCGCGGGGTCATGAATAAGTTTGCAGGTGGTGTATATACAGGAACAAGCGAATTAATTGCACTGTCCTGAATTTGGTTATTGATTAATGCTCCGCTTTCATTTGCAAACAGCAAGTTAGAGTCAAAATCTGTGATATAATTAATGACCAGACTAAATTGTACCACATCTTCTACAATCTGCCCCTGAGATGAAGCTTCATTGCTGATGCACTGAGCGGATACTCTTACTATATATGTTTTGTTTTGTCTGTCGTAGAATGGTGGATTCCAAACAAACCTCAGCATTTGGTTACTTTGATCAACATTGTATCTAAAAAACAAATTACTTCCGGCGGTATTTTCGTCTATTGCCAACACTTGACGGGTAGAGCGGTCTTCTATACTAACATCGAACTTAACATCTCTGACATTACCGGTGTAAAAGATTGTATTTACAGAGTCGAAGCTTGTAATCCTGAGCCCTGTTGAGTCAAGTTTTACTGTTGCTGCAAGTGTATTTTTTTCTGGTTTTAGGCCAAATGGTAGCTGAAATATTCTGGGATTACTTTTATTGAATGACAGCTCATCATTAACTTCACCTTCTTTGCCGGGAATAAGAAATACTAATGCAGCAAGGTATAGAATGAAATAAATTTCTATGGTTTTATTACGCTGTTTACCCTGCATTATTCGAATTGAGAATAGAATTAGAAATAATACTCTCCAACTGTTTTCTTACAGTTAGTTCAATCTCTTCTTTTCTTAACTGACGGGTAGATTCATTAAGCTGGATAATGGTATTGCGGAGCTCGGCAAGTGCATTATTAATTTGCTGCATTTCACCAAGCATTTCGATGTTTGGTTTAGCAGTAAGCTCAAGATTATTGGCTATATTATCCAATTTGGAAACCAATTCTGATTGTCCCGCACTTAAGGAACTAAGCTCATCTGAGATATTTTCGAACGTTACGCTTGTTTGAGCAAAATCCTTGGCAATTTCACCTATTTCTGTAAGCAGTTCATCTTTTTGAGATTCCTGATCTTCGTCTATGGCAGCACCAATTTCATCATCTCCTGGTGAAAAAAGCATAACTATGAACATAAAGAACAACATAGCTGCCTCGAAAACAACACCAGCTATCACTAATCTATCATCAACTGCATCGCTGAACCGACGAATACCAATTACTACCAATAACACTGCTGCACCAAAATACACAAAAGAGTTGATAGCCGAATAATAAAATCTGTTTACTATCTCTTCCATCCAAATTCTGGTACCTCTGAAAAAGCCAAGACGGTGCATCACCGTAGTTTCAGTTTTGATGTATTTTGTCAGGTCAGTTTCGTAAACACAGATTTTCCAACAATTTAACAGCAATGATAATGAACCGAGCTGCTTTTTGTATTTCAACTCTCTGAATATTTCCTGCAATATTAATCTGCCGGAAGCTGATGATAATGAATCTATCTTTCTCATTGATAATAAATTTACTTCAAAAAACCCAAAACATTTTTGAGATACACCCAAAAAGTCAAAAATAGCATTATTTTAATAATAAATACTAATTTTTTTGAATTAAATATAACTTAGCAAAGCATTAGGATTCATAAAGTCTCAAAAAATCCTCAAACTTTTCACGTCTGCGGATTAAGCGGACATTATCATTATCTATAATGACCTCTGCTGGACGTGGTCTGTTATTGTAATTAGATGCCATTGTAAATCCGTAAGCCCCAACATCTCTCAATATCAGTAAATCTCCTTCGCTAACCGGTGGCATGAATACATTTTTTGCAAAAATATCAGAGTTCTCGCAAATTTGTCCGCAAAGGTTGACATTCCATTCCGGTACATCCTTACCGTAAACATAAGTTCTGTGTTTTGCGCCATACAGTGCAGGTCGTATTAATGTACTCATTCCAGCATCAACACCAACAAAGTGCTTATAAGAATGTTTTACACCTGTAACTTTGGTGATTAGCCAACCCGCATTACCAACAAGGTATCTTCCCGGTTCGAGCAAAAGGCTTGGTTTGCCAAAGCCATACTTAGCACATTTTTCCTCAAATACTTCGGCAACAAGTTTTGCAGTCAGTTCGATATCCAATACTTCATCATCATCTTCATAAGGTATCCCGAAACCTCCGCCAATATCCACATACTCAGGAGCTGAACCAATTTTATCGAAAATATTACCTGCTATCATCATCAGTTTTTCGACAACTTGTGCAAAATAATATGGCTCCAAATTATTAGAACCTGTCATCATGTGAATGCCAAATCGCTTGTAACCTTTTTCTTTGGCAAGCTGATAACCATAAAGTGCTTTCTCGTAGGGAACACCAAATTTAGCATCAGTGCCTCCTGTTGTTATACCCTCATAACCGCCTTTGCCAATTCCCGGGTTAATTCTGAATGAAATTACCTCAGGATTGTAAACGCTGTGCATTCTCGAAAATGATGTTATATCATCAAGATTTACTTTGACTTTATAATCGGTCAGTGAGCTGAAGTCTGATACACTCTCATAGTTACCCGTATAGATTATTCTGTCATCACTAAACCCTGCGTGTTTGGCAAGCATAACTTCGTATGGTGACGAGCAGTCAGCACCGCAGCCCATATCGTTGAATTGTTTCAAAATATGTAAATTACTGTTTGCTTTCACACTGAAATGAATTCTTGTATGTGGATAATACTTCATAAAAGTATCCCTAAGCTTTGTATAATTATCCTCTATAGATTGCTTACTATAAACATAAAGTGGAGTTCCATAATCCAAAGCTAATTTTTTTATATCATGATGCTGAATATTATTCATATTTTAGTTCCTAATTTAGCTTAACAAATAATCTGTTTTCGATATCAGTTTCGAAAAATTCTTTATGCAATAACTCTACTGCTTTATTCAATTCGGAATCATCAACAATTATACTAAGGTTGACTTCAGATGCTCCCATACTAATCATCAAAATATTGACTCCATCAAGCGCACGGAAAAATCTCGAAGCTATACCTGATGTATCTCTTATCCCCTCGCCAACAGCGGATATAATTGCTCTTTTTCGATATATTTCGATACTTGCAAATTCACCTAAATCATGGATAATCTCCTGTAGGTTCTTATCATTTTCGATAGTCAGCGAAATACTTACCTCGGAAGTGGTAACTAAATCTACAGAGGTCTCATTTTTGAGAAATACATCAAATACTTTAGCAAGGAAACCATAAGCACCAAGCATTCTGTTTGAGCTGATATTAATTACAGTAATATTTTTTCTGAAGGCAATAGCCTTGATAATATTGCCGAACTCGGAATCTTTTCTGATTAAAGTACCTGCGCCTTCTGGTTTGTAGGAATTTAGCACATAAACAGGTATTTCATCCTGTATGGCAGGAAAAATTGTTTTAGGGTGTAGTACTTTTGCACCAAAATATGCAAGTTCAGCAGCTTCTTTGTACGAAACTTCCTTAAGTAGCAAAGCATTACTAATTAATCTCGGGTCAGAAGTAAGTATGCCATCAACATCTGTCCATATTTCCAATTTTGAGGCTTTGATACACTTTGCATAGACAGCTGCGGAATAGTCCGATCCACCCCTTCCAAGTGTGGTGGTGCTGTCAAACTTGTCAGACCCTATAAACCCACCACATATAAATACATCATAATTATTTAAATTTGACATGGATGAGTTAATTTTTTCTGATGTTATTTCAAAATCTACTTCAGCTTCCATAAAGCTTGAGTCAGTTTTAATAACACTTCTCGAGTCTAGATGACATACTTTGTTATTTATACTACCGGCATATTCCGAAATGATGAATGAAGATAAAACTTCACCAACAGAAAGTATCTTGTCAAAAGATTTTGCTGAAACCTCCCCAATCACATCAAGAGCAATGATTATCCTTTGGAGTTCATCACAAATTTGGTTTACAAAGTTTAGTGCTACATCACCGGCATTCAATTCATTTACAAGAGTGATATGTCTGTTGCGTACTTCTTCGAGGGAAGTAATTGCAAATTCTAACTGGTGCTGCCTGATACTGTCCGAAATGGAAACTAACAAGTTTGTAATTCCGGCAAGAGCAGATACTACCACAATTTGTTTTTCGGATGAGCTGAGAACGATATCAACAGTGCGTTTTACGGCTGATGCATCCTTGACAGATGTACCACCAAATTTCCTGACTAACATAATTTACATAATAATATTAATAAATCATTGGGCATACACTATGCCTTTTCTGAAAAATAATTACTTATTAACATATCAATATTTAAAATATTGTATGAGGTGATTTAAGATTTCTTAAGAATCATAGTTACTTTATCTCTTGTCATAAATGTTAGTATTCTAAAAAAGACCTTGATATTTCTCATTTTTATTTCGGTAATAATCTGATTCAGATGCCCGCGCTTACGTATTAATTTGTAATTGAAGCCATTTTGCATGAATAATTTCGTTAGATCACTGTAAGTAAAATTATATGGATGACCTTTATCGAATTCAATTGACTCCAAGATATTCCTGATTTTTTTACCGATTTGATGATATATATTCTGTTTGAAATAAACTATGCCATTAGGTTTTAGTACGCGGAAAGTTTCTTTTAAGACAGACTCAGGTAAGTGACAATGGTCAAGAACATTGTCAATGATAATTAGATCGAATGTATCGTTATTAAAATCAATTTGCTCTGCGCCGCTGCTGATATATCTTACTTTGGTATCCCGATATGATAAATATTCAGGTACTGTTGAGTAAAAATGCTCCAAAGGGTCAATGCCAACCCTGTTTTCTGCAGTCAGGTGGGTAATAATACCTGCAGGTCCGCTTCCAATTTCCAAAATTGAGCTGAATGACTTTGGTTCACCACTATCTTTTAAATCAAGCAGAAGCTCATCGGCAAACCGTTTCAAATAGGAAAGGTCAATATCTTTTTTCCTTTTATTCCACCAATTAAGCTCGTACTGTTGAGCTTTTTCCCATCTGTTTCTGTGCATCATACTCATTTCATGCTCTTTATCTGATTTTCTAAATCAACAATCACAAATCCATAATTTGGTTTCAAATCCAGTGCTTTTTTCATATACATACGGGCAGATTCAATATTCTCGTTCAAAATCTCCAATTGAGCAAGATATGCATATATTTCGCAGTTATCTGCCCAACTTAATTCGAAAATATCATGCTCAATAATTTTGGAGTTTATATCGAGAGACTTGCTCAGCAAAGCTTTTGCACGTTTTCTGTCACCTCCGTAAATTGCAGGAACATGCATTAAATGAGTAGCCGCTACTATCAGTATTTTAGGATTATCCGGCGATGTTTTGTATGCGTCATAAATTCTGTTCTTAGCTTTGTGGCCTAAAAAAATTGCTCTAATCGGTGATAATGAAGAAAGTTTCCCGTAGCATGCCGATATCATTGCAAGCGATACAGGATTATTCTGTATCTGATGAGCTTTTTCGAACATTTCGAGAGCTGTATCAAAGTATTCATAAGCCAAGTCAGAATTGCTGTTGTAAACGACTCTGCCCAGGCAATATCTGACAATTCCATTATAGTAATATGAATAGTAGTTATTAGGATAGAAAGATATATTTTTTTCTGACTCTCCAACTAACTTTTTCAAATTTTTAATATCAAAAGTATAGTAATACTTATTAACTGAATCTCGTAGCTTTAATAAAGATGCTCTCTCATCATCTCCCTGAGATGATGCTGATACACTAATTTGAGCCACAATTCCAATTGCAATAAATAAAAATATGGAAATGTAAACTTTAATATTTTTGAATAAAGAAGGGATGAAAAACATTATTAGCAACTTGAATAAATTAAGCTACAAAAATACTAAATAATTACCAATTGGGCAGTCAGTTGATTAGTTCTTTTTTGATATTTCCAAAATCATCAAATATTAATTTACGTAAAAGTTTAATTGCAGTAAAGACAGTTATGACGCTTCCAACAAATATTGTGATTATGATGCTTATTTGATACTTTATTGCATGCAACGGCTCGCTTCCCCCAAGTATTTGGCCCGTCATCATTCCGGGGAGCCAGATTAATCCTATAACAGCAGTCGAGGCAATATAAGGATTGAAAGCTTCTCTCATAGCATCTGTAATAAATGGCTCTTCGGCTTCTTCGGTGCTGGCTCCTGCCATTAAATAAAAATTATAAATATCGCTATTCTTTGTAATATTTTGGATATAATTACGAATACCAACTATTGAAGACGAGAGCGTATTACCAATTACCATTCCCATTATGGGTATCAAGTATCTCGCCGAACTCATATCAGCCGGATTCAATATAAACAAAGCATATATAGCCATATTCACAGATGTATTAACCAAAATTGAGACTATAATCGGTACCAGAAAATGCTTATACCTCAGATTGCTGCGCTTTGCTACAGAAAACCCTGCAGCTACAATCATCACAAATACCCACAGGAAATTTAGCAAAGCAGAATCAAGCTCGAAAATATACTTAAGATATATCCCTACGATAAAAAGTTGCAGAATCATTCTTGCAAACGATATAAGCATAGGCTTTATTAAACCGGTCTTATACCGGTAAAGAATAAAAACCGGAATGATTAAAGATATAACTGAAGCCGCCAGCCCAATATATGTAATGTCTGTGCCACTCATTTCAATTCCAATAAATTTGTCGAAATGCTTCTGAGATTAATATCATGACTCGAAATGATGAACGTTTTGTCGGATTCTTCAATAAGTTTTATCAACCTTGAGCTACTCTCACTATCCAGATTGGATGTTGGCTCATCCATTATATACACATCTCTTTTGAGCAGTAATGCAATTAATGTAACAAACCTCTGCTTTTCACCGCCTGATAAATCGTTATAAACAGAGTTTAATAATTCATGTTTCAGCATCAATTTATCCATCAGATATAATATCTCTGACTCATTTGGAACTATTAACTTATTAACTTTAAATTTGAATGGTATATCAATAAACTCCCTTACACCAATGCTTTTCTTGAAATCTAAACTCTGAGGAATATATGCTGAATGCGCTCTGAATCTTGTGATTGCTTTTTTCGATAATAATTCACTGTTGTAACTGATATCACCTGAGTCAGGAATTACAAAACCCATAATCATGTTTAAAATAGTTGATTTACCCACGCCAGACGGACCGACTATTACAAATTTATCACCGCTTGATATATCAACATTGAGCGACGGAGCAAACAAATCTTTTCCGTTGTATCTTTTCTGGATATGTCTTAGTGAAATTTTAGTATTTATCATTATTCAATTCATTCTATCTAGTATAATCCTCGAGCTCAATTTCATTTATTGTGTGAATATTCCTAGGAATCTTAAAATAAAATGTACTACCTGTCTCCTCTTCACTTTCAACCCAAATTTCACCATTATGCTGGTTAATATATTCTTTACATAATATCAGTCCAAGTCCTGTGCTTGTCTCTCCATCGGTACCAGGTCTTGCTGTTTTTTCGCCAATAGAAAAAATGTTGTCCAAAATCTTTTTGGGTATGCCAATACCAGAATCCTTAACAGAGAACTGAACATAATCACCAAACTCATGAGCAGATACTATAATTTTTCCCCCATGTTTGGTAAATTTCAAAGCATTAGAGATCAAATTGCGAAGTACAGTATTGATCATGTTGACATCAAAGACTAATTGCAGATCAGAAGGTACGGCTTTCTCAATTTCAATATTTTTGTTCGCAGCATTCGCTTTTTGAAATCCAATAATTGATTCAACAATATAATCCACTTCGGTAAGTTCGGGCCTGAATTTTGTCATTCCTCTTTGAATTCTTGCCCACTCAAGAAGATTCTCAAGCAATTTATATAAATTATTGGCAGAATCTTTTAGCATTTTTGTGTATTCTTTTATTTCGAATAATGATAGTTGCTCCAGCTCCTCGGCAAGAACCTGGGTCAAACCAATAAATCCGTTAAAAGGAGATTTTAGGTCGTGGGCAATTATTGAAAAAAATTTATCCTTTTCTTTAATCGTCATTTCCAGGGAGTTTTTTGCTTCTTCGAGCATCTCGACTAATTGATTCTTCTCAAATAAAGTGGATTCAAGCAACTCTCTGTTTATTCCTATTTCTTCATTGATTGTCTTAAGGTCGCTGTATTGCTCTTTTATAGTCTGGCTTGCATACTGAAGTTCATCATATTTTCTCTTTTCAGCAGTAACATCAGCAAATACCGTAACAAAATAGTATTTCTCAGGTGAGTAAGCATATATTTTAAACCATTTATCGTGCGGTTCAGAATATTCAAGAAAGGTTTTTTCTACCTGGTTTATTGCAACTTCGCCATATTCTTTTATCCAGTTAAAATTTGAATTTCCTATTTCTGGAAATAGCATCGTAATAGATTTTCCGATTATTTCCTTGTTTCTGGTGCCCGTAAGGTGCCTGAAACTATCATTTACATCAAGATATAAATAGTCTGTTGGCATTCCTTCGGCATCAAGGACAATTTTGTGAAGTGCATACCCTAACTGTGCTTTATTAAAAATTTTGCTATTGCTTATCTTTTCCATTTTATTGTAAAATATTGTTTGATTAATACTGCTTTCTGTAATTTATTGCAAAATAGAATGTTGAACCCACATTTACATCTGATTCGAACCAAATTCTACCACCCAATAATTCTGATAATTCTCGGCAAATTGATAATCCCAAGCCTGAACCTTCGAACTCTCTCGACATTGAAGTATCAGCTTGCCAAAATCTTTCAAAAATTTTGTCATGATGCTCTTCAGATATGCCAATACCTGTATCCTGCACTTTAAAAACTAACTCGAGACCTTCGACCTTGTAACTGAAGGTAATCTTTCCATTCTTAGTAAATTTAACAGCATTTGTAATGAAATTTTTCAGAATTTGACGAAGTTTACCCGGATCGCTGACAATATAGCTATCGTCATCGGGCAATCCCAAATCAATTGTAAACTCGTTGTGCCTGCTAGCAGCCTGCCTTATGTAGAACTCATGCAAATCATATATAATAGTATTCAATGAAAACAAAGTGTCATTGACAGGCATCAATCCATTTTCTATCATTGATATATCAAGAACATTGTTAATTGTATCTATCAATCTATATCCGCTATCACTAATCAGTTGAATATATTCTTCTATCTCTTCCGGAGAATTATCCGGAAGTCCGATAAGTTTGGAAAAGCCAATTATACCATTTAATGGAGTACGTACTTCGTGAGATATATTCCTCAAGAAAGCTGATTTAAGTTTATCGCTTTGCTCTGCAAGACGCAGAGCTTCATTCAACTTTTCTTCGTTTTTACTTCTCAGTTTTATACTTGATAATATATTCGAGTACACTTTCAACAATTCCCATTCAATATCATGGAACTCATGCCTTTTACGGACAAAATCCAGACCAAGTATTCCCAGGCAAACATTTTGGTTCATTATTGGCACTGAGAGCAAACTTCTAATTTCACCATCCTGAATCAGACTCCTAAGGTTGTCGTTCTTAATTTCGTTAGTATCATACACAAAGGACTCTTTACCATTAAGTAATTCAGGCAAAAACTCTTCAAAATCAGATATCGGAATATTTTGCAAATCATCAATCTGAGCTTTGATACCTTCATTACACCATTCATGTGTATTAACACAAACGTATTTATCCCAATCGAATTCAAAGATATATGCTCTGTCAGCATCAATGAATCTGCCAAGTCTCTCAAGTGAACGGCTAATCTCATTACCGATATTATCAAGAGGTAAATTGATATACGATGATGCTATCTCGATTAATAACTCTCTTAATTCGAGCTGATATTTCTTAGCTAATTCTGCATTTTTCTGATTTGTAATATCTTGTTTGATACCTATAAAATGTATAATTTCACCATTTTGACCAAGCATCGGTGTAATAGAAGCAGACTCCCAATAATGCCTGCCGTCTTTTGTCCTATTATAAAATTCACCTCTCCATATATTACCGCTAAGTAAAGTTTGCCACATACTTTCATAATCTGTATTATGTCCTTCGGTGTTACGCAATACTCTGGGATTCTGCCCAATTATTTCATCTTCCGCAAATCCTGTCATTTTAGTAAAGGCAGGATTTACATACTGAATATTACCATCTATATCTGTTATGATAACTGCAACCGGACTTTGTTCTACAGCAGTTGACAGAATCTCTGCTCTAACTTCTGCACTTTTCAATCTTGTAATGTCGCGTACAATAATAAGCACCTTATCGGCACCAAAAGGCATATATCTTCCCTCAAAGTGCTTAGTTTCACCTCTAATTTCCAAATGATAATTCAAGCTGTCCGGACATCTTGAAGTAATTATTTTATCTACTTTTTCCTTTACTTTATCCACCAAACCTTCAGGGAAAAAATCATCAATTGGCTTATTCAGGAAATCATCAGGGTGTAACATTAGATTGGTTAAGTCAGAAGCTCTATATTCAACAATTCTGTAATCAGATGAAATCAGAAACATCAAATCAGGATTTGCATTAAATAAAGCTCTTTCTGTTTCAACTGCATTTGCAAGTTTGTCGGATATTTCTTTTGTATGCGAAATATCCCTGATTGTTCCGGTATAATGAGCTTCTCTCGAGTTATCCGAATCATCAAGTTTTGCATTGATTGAAACAAACAATGTGGTTCCGTCTTTCCTTACCAACTCTGTTTCAAAACCAAAATGTTTCTTGTCGCTTACCAAATCACCAAGCAGGTTTTTTCGATGTTCAGGATACCTGTAAAATTCGAGGGTACTTCTACCGACCATTTCTTCCCTTGTCCAACCAAGTAGTTCTGATACAGAGGGAGAAATTTCAATTATTGTTCCATCTAAATTTGTTTCGTAATATACATCAACAAGTGAGTCAAATACTTTTTGAAGCCTTTTTTCGTTTAGTGCAATTCTTTCCTTATCAGTCATTCTCTTGCTGATATCAAGATGAATTCCTGTCATCAACTTAGGATAACCATGTACATTTTTCTCGAGAATAGTCCCTATAGAATTTATCCAAATCCAGTGACCTGATTTGTGTTTCATCCTGAACACCACGTTCAGGAACTTGCTGTTTTGCCGGATATATTCCTGAAGTTGCTCTTCCAGCATCGGTAAATCGTCAGGATGTACTAATGTTGAGAACTTCTCGTAATTTTGAGGATTAATTTCTGATAAATCATAACCGATTAAGTCAGCCCACTTTTCAGAAAAATATGCTTCGTTTGACTCTATATTCCAATCCCAAATACCGGCATTTGTTCCCTCAATAAATATTTCTAGCTTCTCGCTTTTACGTTTTGACTCAAGTTCAAATTCTATTTTCTCTGTTTGGTCAATCAGATAACCACGTGAGGAAATTAAGTTGCCTGCGCTATCAAATTCGTTATTGGATTTTTCAAAAAACCAACGATATTCCCCATTTTTTACTTTAAAACGATATATTTGCTCAGAAGATTTCGATCTATTTCTAATATGCATTTCAATCGTATCAAGTGCTTTTTGCAAATCATCAGGATGTACATGATTAGCAAAAATAAAGTCTGGTGATTGGAGTTCTTCTGCTGTATAACCCAATATTTCCAAACAATTCTCAGTTATGTATTCTATGGGCCAGTTTTCCTCGACTCGCCAATCAATAATCAATACAGGACCTGAGTTAAAAAGTTTTCGTTCTTTTTCTAAAGCAAGTAAAGCTTGTTTACGAATGCTGATATCTCTGCAAATGATATATGATTTTTGGTAGATCCCGTTAGAGTCATATATAAAACTGTAAGAATCTTCTCTCCACAAATAATGACCGCTGCCATGCTTAACCCGAAATTCTAGTATCAACTCCTTTTGGTGATTTCGAACAGCTTCATTGAGAGTTTCAAATACATACTTTCTATCATCAGGGTGGATAAATTCAATAACTGCTTCCTGGCTGAAATTATGCCTGTAATCCAAATCCCTGCCCATCATTTTCAACAATCTGGGCGAAACATATTCCGCTTTCCCGTCTTTGGATAAAATCAAAATACCATCAGATGTATTTTCAGCAATCAGCCTGAATTTTTGTTCGTTTTCTGCTAGATTTTTTGTAATTTCATAATTCAGATGCTTTTCCAGAGTCAGTTCGGATGCATCTGTAAAAGCAATAACGAAATGATGTTCGTAAGGTCTGTACATCTTAACACGAAGCCACTTACCAAATGATGCTACAAACTCTATCACTTCCAAAGGTTCACCGGTATCTACAACTTTTGCTGCAGCAGAAAGCCAGTCAAAATCTTCTGTTTTGATAGCCGGAAGCAAATCAGTAACTTTTTTACCTAATACCTCAACACTTTTCAACCCTGTAATTGATTCGTAAGAATCATTCACCGCAACAACTTCGAAGTCATAAGGCAAATTATTTTCATTGTATAACAGCTTATGAAGTCCGAACCCAAAGGGAGCTGATTGAAAGATACTGGAATAATCAATCTCGGTCATTCTTGCCTCATTTACAGCGAATATATCATACTGCAAAATTTGAAATTAAGTTATCAAAAAATAATAAATTTATAAGCAAAATTAAGAATTATTTCATATAAATAAAAAAAATATCACATTATATTGTATTAAATTTTGTTTTGTCAAGTAAAATGAATACATTAGTAACCAGAATTTTAACTATTTCATATTTATAAGAACTTTTGGACAGTATAGTGTAATAATTTTTTATTGCAAATACTTATAAGAAATAGAGTTATCCGTTGATTAATGAGAATTTTTCACAATTTGTAAGGAGTCACAAAATGAAGAAGTATTTTACTACTGTTGTGATTTTAGTTTTAAGCATCTTTGCCCTCTATAATCATTCCCAATCTGAAGAATACCAAGCAATTGGCATTGGTGGTGGTACTGCATGGGGCATCAATGAATCCGTTGCAAGGCCAATGGGTTTTCAAGGCAGGTTATTTTATGTTCACTCGCTAAATAATGATTTTTGGCTTGAAGGTGGTGTATCGTACCAAAGCCTTAACGGCGAGAATCCTGATTTGGGGGGTTATTCAGACTATAAGACCTCTCTAATTGTACCTGATATTAGAATACGCTGGAATGTACTAAATTTTGGTCAGGTAAAGATTTATCCATTTGTTGGTTTAGGATTGGGCATTTACAACAATACAGAGTACCAGGCAGCAGAAGCCCCTGATGCTGAAGGAAGCGGACTTGCACTTACTCCGCCTATAGGCCTGGGAATAAGTTATCGAATTAATCACAATTTCGCAATCGAACTCTCCGGACAGGGTAATTACACGCTCAGCGACAGAATTAATCCACCGTTAGATGATAAAAATGATGGTATATGGAGTGCATTACTGGCTGTATCTTATAATTTCGGCAGAGATGATAATGATACAGACGGCGATGGACTTGGTAACGACGAAGAGAAAAACCTGACAAAAACCGATCCGAATAATCCTGATACCGATGGTGATGGACTTAGTGACGGTGATGAGATTAAAAAATATTTTACTGACCCTCTCAAAGCTGATACTGACGGTGACGGACTTAAGGACGGCGACGAAGTAAATAAGTACAGAACTGATCCATTAAAAGCTGACTCTGATGTAGACGGCTTAAATGACGGAGACGAAGTCAATAAATATAATACTGACCCTTTGAAATCCGATACCGACGGTGACGGGCTTATTGATGGTGACGAGGTATTTAAATTTAAGACTGACCCACTCAAAGCGGATACTGATGGTGACGGGCTAAAAGACGGTGAGGAAGTGAATATTCACAAGACTGACCCTCTCAAAGCTGATACTGACGGTGACGGACTTAAAGACGGCGAAGAAGTCAACAAACATAAAACAAATCCTTTGAAAACTGATACAGATGAAGATGGTCTTAACGATGGCGATGAACTTAACAAACACAAAACCAATCCTTTAGTGAAAGATACAGACAAAGGTGGTGTAGGTGATGGCGATGAAGTTAAGAAAAATCAAAACCCACTTGACGGATCTGATGATTTTGGCAAAAAGTCGCTCGGACCTCAGGAGATTGGTAAGAAAATGGTATTGGAAGGAGTAGTTTTCGAAACAGGCAAATCTCGTATTACACCTGAATCAGATGAAATTCTTCTTCAAGCATACGAAACAATGGTTAATTTCCCAGATATCGAAGTAATGATTTCCGGCCATACCGATAACGTTGGCAACAGAAACAAAAACACCAAACTATCTCAGGATAGAGCAGATGCAGTAAAAGCATGGCTTGTAAGCAAAGGCATCAATGCAGGAAGAATCCAAACTCAGGGTTTTGGTCCTGATAAGCCGATTGCACCAAATGATACTCCTGAAAACAAGCAGAAAAACAGAAGAATTGAGTTCGAAAGAATCAAGTAATCTTGATTTTTTATTTAAAAAAAACCGGTATGGTGTTAATTTCTGTACCGGTTTTTTTGGAATACTGATTTGCCTTAACGCAACAAAAACTCCAAAGCAATCTTTCTGAATTCCTCTTTCTCGGTAATCATGAAAGTATGTCTGCCAAAATTGTAGTATTTCTTTTCAACACTATTTAGTTTTGCTGCAAATTTGTCAAGTCTTCCCAAAATATCAGGGAGTAGCTCATCTGTTGATGTTGCTACAAGAAGCACATCCGCTGTTATCTCTGATGGATTTCCATGAATTGTGGGCAATCCTTTCTCAGTAAAACTTAGCATCATATTACAATCGTTGTCAACAACATTCTCCCAGTCGTCACCATTATGATATTTCCAGTATTGCACAGTCATGAAGTCATTTTTTGCTGCCCTTCTTCTTGTAACCAAATCAAGTGCTTCGCTATATGTGATTGAGTCTCCAAAAAAACTGTCTGCAATAATTTTCTTTATCCTTTCTGGTTGCAAAATTGCCATATTCAGACCAGCCATTGCTCCACCGCTGGTACCAATAATGTTAAACTTTTCAATCTTCAGGTACGACATTAAATCAAGAGCAACCACACCGTTATATCTCCAGAAATCATCTCTGAATCTCTCAAACCTACCTGATTTACCATGCCCGGGATAGTCCATGATGATAACTTTAAAGTATTTGCTAAAAAATACTTTGCAACTTTCAAACAACGTTGATGATACTGAATTTCCATGCAACAGCAAAAGTGGTTCACCTTCGCCATAAACATCATAATATACCTGATTACCTTCGAAATTAAAAAACGCCAATTTATTTCTCCGTAAATAATTCTTTTAGCGGTTTGATATGACGTAAAAGTATAAGTAAACATGCCAAAGCAAAAGCGAGCTTAACTGCAAAAAAATCATTGACAGGAACCATATTCGTAATTTCGAGAATCTTTGAAGGTGAAGAAAAAAGCAAAATCGGCGCTCCGACAAGTGCGATTGCATTTGCTACATGCACATTTTTTCTGATTACATAATATCCCATAGCCCACATTACAAGCCAGGTAATCACTATATATGGCGATATTATCGCAAATGCCCCGGCTGCAGTTGCGAGACCACGACCGCCTTTACCACCAAAAAATACATTATAATTATGACCAATGATTACCCAAATAATACCAACCATAAAAGGCAAATAATCATTTCCGCCAATTAAAAATGTAATGTATGCTGCCACTGCACCTTTGATAAAGTCGAGTATAAGAACTCCGGCTCCGATACCTCTACTACCTGTGCTTTCATAACTATTGAGAGCTCCGGGATTGCCCGAACCAGACTCATGAATATTTTTATTCCCAAAATATTTAACCAACAAATATGAACTCGGGAATGTTCCAACCAGGTAAGCAATAACTATTGACAAAAACAATTCCATTAATTGTCCCTCTCTTTTAGTAATTTCATTTGGATAAGACTAAAGACTATCAATATGAAAAAAAGTATGAAAGCCAAAGCAGATGCATAACCCATTTTGTCCGATTTCTCAAATGCATTTGTAAAAATCATATAAACCAGAGTAGTAGTAGCATTTAGAGGTCCACCTTTTGTCATTACGAATATTTCAATAAATACCTGAAACGACTTAATGGTATTGATTACCAAAATGAATAACAGAGTGGGCTTCAATAATGGTAATGTAATTTTGAAAAATATTTGCCTTGCATTTGCCCCTGATAGCCTTGCTGATTCGTACAAATCATTTGGAATTGCCTGCATACCTGCTAGAATCAATACCATATAGTAACCTGTAGCCATCCAGACATCCATTGCCATAATTGAAAGTAGTGCCGTACCCGGCTCAAGCAACCATCCTCTCTCGGGATATGGTAGATTAAGCATCGCCATCAATGAGTTTACATAACCCTCTTTGGAATATAAATTCGTAAAAATCAATGATATTACCACAAGTGAAGTTACTGTAGGCATAAAAAACGAGCTTCTGAAAAACTCCTTAAATCTTACAACCTTACTGTTTATTATTGATGCTAGTACCAAAGCTAATGAAGTTGTGACAGGAACTGTACCGAATGTAAAGAACATTGTATTTGAAAGGGCTTTCCAAAATACCTCATCAGACAATATTTTTCTGTAATTGTCTAATCCAATAAATACCGACTCACCACTCAGTGTATAATATTCTGTAAGACTGAGATATGCGGCATAGAGCAAAGGGTAAAGCCAGAATACAGAGAAAGTAATAATCCATGGCATCAGCATGGTATAGTTGGTGAACATTTCTTTTGATTTTCGCGTCATTAAACCCTTTCCGTAAATTTCTTTATGGAAGAATACAGTAGCTCGAGAGGAAGACCTACAATATTGTAATAACATCCTTCGATGTTACGCACAAAAACTGCTCCAAAATCATCCTGAATACCGTATGCACCGGCCTTATCCATAGGCGAGCCTGATTCAACATAAGCCTCGATTTCATCAACACTCAAAATCCGAAAAGTAACATTAGTTTTCTGATAGTCTGTAATCCAATTTTTATCTTTGGAATTCATTAATGTGATACCTGTATATACCTGATGTGTGGCTCCACTCAATTCAGAAAGAAATTTAACCGCTTCAGTTTTGTCCTGTGGCTTGTTAATAATCGTTTCATCAAGTACAACGATTGTATCAGCACCAATAACCAATGCTTCGTAATCAAGCATTGAACTTACTTTTTCGGCTTTCAACCAGGATAAATGAATACAATATGCTTCTGGAGGTATTTCGGTATCAATTGATTCATCAACATCAGCGTCAATAAACTTGAAATTAAAACCTAAATTTTCCAATAGTTGTATCCTGCGAGGCGACTTTGATGCAAGTACCAAAGGAATTTTTAACTCCAGTAATTTAGCTATATTCATTTTATTAATTTAAAAATATTATTGGATGTATGATACTCTTTCCTTTCAAATCAACTTTTACAAAATACATACCTGAGCTGTAAGAAATTGATTGTGGCTTGAAATCAACAATAGCAGAATTATCAGAATAAATAATACCTGAGCTTAGATTAGCTGTTAAACCATAATTTAAATCATAAACCTGTATGGATTTAATTTCGTTAATTGAGTTAATTCCATGAATTTTAATCCTTGTCGAACCATAAGCAGGGTTTGGGTAATTGGTGATTGATAACTCTTCATAGCCATTATCAGCAACACTTAGTATAGGATTCGTAGTCTTTACATTAATATTCTGTTCAACACCATCTTTATAACTCAATTTAATATTCATTGATGAGCTGCTATTGTAAACGTTAGGCTCGATTGAAATTAGCTTATAACCGTTATAAGTTACAATCTGACTCTTATCGTATTCGACAGTAAAAGCATCTGAATCACCGTCGAATTCAATTGAATTAAGTTCAAAATTCTTCTCAGAGCCATTATTCAGATTGCTGTAATTTGTAACCCATATAAAAACCTTTTTGTTTTGAGCAACATCAGCTTCTCTAAGATCAATAACTAAATTTGTATCAGAAATAAAATAATTAGGAATATATTGAGGATTCGTTCTACCTGCAATATTAGGAATTCTATCCAATAACTCGGGAAATTCAATAAATAAGTTTGACTTGCCCTGATACAGCTTTACTGAATCATTTCTGGCTGTTTCTTTGTCATCAACGGGGTCTGATTTTGCCCACGACCTGAGATCATTCTCCTGTTTATCTATAAATTTTGTGGGATTATTATATCTGACTGCAAAGTAGAACATCGCTCTGGCTATATTTCCTTTATATTGATCTCTAACTTCGAAAGCAATATCACCTTCAGCATTTCTACCAAGCCTCGACCCTCCGTTCTCATAAGTTATTCCTGATTTTACAAACCCAAAGGGGTAGTTTGCTCTTTTGTCATTTGTGGTTTTATCAGTAACAAAGAGGTGATTAATATCACTCAATGGCGGCTCATTATCTGCTCCGACTGAGCGAGGCCATGAATGCTCGGTATTGAATCCTTTACTGTCGAGGTCTGCAAAGTCGGGGTCATTGCCTGGATTAATTGTTTTTCCTGTATAGATACACTCTACAACTCCGTCATGTTTGTCAAAACTGCCCCAAAATAATTTTCTGGCATCTCTGTAAGAAAAAACATTATGATTGGCAGAATAAGTGCTTATTGCATCTATAAGTTGTGCACCCCACTTATTATCAGTTGAGCTTGCAGCAGGATTAACCCCCATAAGTGAAAATTTTGCAAATACAGAGGTTTTAACCGAAAGTTCGGAAGAATTACATTTAATTCGAAAAAAGATTATTCCGGTAACATCAACATTTTGCTTCCCTGTAATTGAAATGGGCAACTCAAGAATTTCAGATCCTGAAATGTTAATAGGTAAATTCGGAGCATTAACACTGATATAATCTTGGTATTGAGAATTAATTTGAATACTTTCAAGGATTATAGGTTGTATTCCTGAGTTTCTTAATACTATTTTATCATTTACAACATCACGTATGTTTATTGTGCCAAAGTAAATGCTGTCTGTTGCAGAAAAATTGCATATATTTGAGGAAATCGCAAATGAAGTTGACAACAAAAAGACTAATATTCTGATTAGATTTAGCATTAGTAACCTATTAATTGCTTGGTAATGAACAACAAAAATAATTAATTTTATCCATAATGATGAATTTTTCAGTTAAAATAATGTTGCAAAATCTAAATAAACTCCCGATAATTATGATCAAGGATAGATCTCGAAAGAGCCGTTTGCACTTACAGATTTATTGCCAGTTGTGTCTTTGAGAATTAAATTAAATATTCCTGAAATTTTCTTGTCATCAGCAAAATTAACTACAAATTCACCGGATTGTGTGTAGAATTCCGTTCTTTTCTTGTTATCATTATTATAGGACACCAAAGTAAGAAATCCATTCTTTGCTCCGACCTCAAATAGAGGCTGGTCTTTAATAACGCTGACAGCTTTGTAACTACCGACATTAATTGGTTGACCAGTCATGTTTCCCAGCACCATAGCAATGTCAAACTTACCTGATTCAGCAGGAGGGTCAGTTGATACTCCAATTGTTGAATGACTTTGTATTGCCCCGTTCTGAATGCGTGCAGGGAACAAACCGGATATTGTATGTGAACCTTTGAGCTCGCCTTCCAATACAATATTAATCACTGATTTATTATCCTGGGCTATTGCAAAACTCAACCCAAAAAGTAATATAAAGATTATCAATTTAATTATTTTCATTTCAATTCTAAAAAAATAAAACAAGTAATTAATTTAACTTTATCATTGTAGCTTTACCGTCATGGTCGCCGGTGCTAAATTCGCTGTCATCAAGTTTATTATTTAGCGATATTTGCGATATCACTACAGCATTTGCCTTTGATACCAACATATTTGCAAGGTCATTTCGGGCTCTGTCGAAAGATACATAATCGTGCGAAATGCCCCGCTCTCTGCTTGATGAACCAATCCAGTAATAGGCATTTTCAACTTTGTATGGTCCAAATATCCTAGCATGATTATTTGTAAATGCCCACATATAATCAGAGAAAGCGTGTTGTGAAACAGATGGTTGCTGATGATTCAGCTTTCCATCCATTTTACCGAAGTAGCCACCTGTGTGGCCAAATCTTGGTGGAAAATCTGCAAGTGTAAACGCCGTAAGCAAACGAGCAATCGCATCTAAAGAATCTTTAGCTCTGCTGTCAACTATTATTATATTGATCGGCTCACGTATAAATCTCCCATCAGATTGTTTCCTGTCTAACCACACAGCATAATTTACTGAATCCGGTTTGTACATAAACGGGTCAATCTGAGGTAAGTTTTTGATGAGTATCTCATCATCATTGTCATTAACGGAGTTGCTGCATGATGCAGTCAATAACATTGCGAGCACAGAAAATATCAGTGCTGAATATTTAAAATGCGTATATAATATCATAATGGATTACAAGAATAATACTGAATTTAAGAATCAATTTTAGGTTCGTTTATAAATAAAGTACGTTTTACGAGCCCTGTCATTGCAATATAAAATGACGCAAATACCAGCGAAAGCACAAGACCGAGCATTACCATTAATGACCTTTTGGGAGAACTTCTCTCATCAGCAGGATAAGCAATGTCGAGAACTTCAACAACAGGAACATCTCTTTTTTCTTGAATTGCCTCTTGATGACGCTGGGTTTCGAGATAAAGCATTACTTGCTCGATTACTTTACGTTCGCGGAATAAATTGGCATATTCTTTAATAAGACTGGGCACATCATCAAGCGGAATAGTAAACGATTCATTTTCGGTCAAGCCACCACTCTGGATTCTACGATATTGATCGCTCAGAAGTTGATACTGTTTGTCGTAAAATTGATATTGTGGCGAAGCGGGCTGATATTCCAATGACGCCAGGTTACGCTCAAGGTCGGCTTTTGCAAGTAAAGTACCGACTTCGATTGCCTGCTTAACTATTGCCTGAGTTTGCTCATCAATAGCAAGTACTTTTTTGCTCTTCTGAAATTCTTCTAATGCTGTTTCTACGGTATCTAATTTTGACCTGTAGCGAACAATTTCCTTTTCTATATATTCTTTTGTACGTCTGGCAGACGACATATTCCGGTCTTTAATAACTTTGTCGAGCCCTTCGACGGCATAATTTGCAAGGTTAGACGAAAATTCGGCTGCTTTTTTGCCATCTTGATTGCCGGGGAAAAATCCGGTACTAGACTTAGCAAAAACATAGATGATTCCACTTTTATCAACATCTACCGATATGCTCGAATGAATAAATTTCAGAAGTCTGTCATTGTTCAGCTCTTTAAATTCCTTCATATCTTTCAATTTCATTTTGTCAATGATGTACTCAGCAACAGTACGACTTTTGATTATTTCACCAAAGACCTTTGACTGGTCAGACTGCCCTATACTTCCTAAATTAAGCCCTCCACCTGTGAAGTTTTGAATAAATGAAGACAGTCCTCCGCCACCACCATCCTTTTTGGGTGGCATTAAGCTTGAGGAAGCTACATAATCATGTGGAATAATCAATGATAAAATTACTACTGCAGTAGTAAATACACCAACAAAAATTAAAAGCTGCTTAAGATTTAATTTAATTAACCTGATTAGATTGAAAAATGTAAATTCTTTCGGTTCGGGGAATAACTTCATCTTAATTACCCCTTATATTCATAATTGCAATAATTACACCTGCTATGGTTACAAGTTGGGTAGCGATTGTCAGTACAAGGGTAAATGTCTCCATAAATGTAACATCTTTCTGTGTAGGCACAAGTACGGCATCACCCGGCTCGATAACATAATCCTCTATTTTACTGGCAAGAAACTGACCGCCAAGAGGTTTATTTATAAAAGTTTCATCTATATCTGCCCTGAATGCGAATCCACCTGCAAGATTGATGTAATCCATATAGTTAAGACCCTCTTTGTACCTTACTTTGCCAGGTCTGTTTACACGACCTTGTACATTAACAAATAAATTCTGAGTAGGAACAATTACTGAATCAAGGTTCATAACAAAAATATTATCATCAGATTTTTCATCTTTGATAATATTTCTGAAGTCAATAGCCATTCCACCTTTTTTTTCATTGATCTTAATTTGGAAATATCTAAGCTCTGATACTGACATTTCTGAGGGTACAAGTCTTGATAATCTCTCAATTTCAGGATCTTTAATTTTCTGGTCAATTTGGCGGATAAACTCAATATTTTGGATTTCAGCTTTATCTGTAAAGCCACCTGCTCTTTTTATAACATCGCTAATTCTATCCTGATCTTTTCGGATAGCATACTTGCCGGGGTATTTTACTTCGCCCAAAACGATAACATAATCATTTTCGAGCCAATGTGGAAACTTACGAATATAAACTCTGTCATTAGGCATTAATGCAAAATCTCCGGGGAGAGGCTCGCCTGAGAACAGTTTATCTTTCCAGCTATTAAGGTTTATATATCTCTTAACTAAATTGTCGCCGGTTTCATCTTTTCGGGCAAATTCTACAGAATCCAGAAAAGCTGAGTTTAGGAATCCCTGCGAGAATTTTATCAATGTCGAGAGAGAATCACCTTTCACAAACTCAAAAATTCCGGGGTCATAAACTTCGCCATATATTTCGACAAGGTCAACTTCGTTTTTGGGAGGTATCCTGATTAAATCTCCACCGAGTAGGGTAGGATTGGACTTCTCGTCAGATAACATAAAAAACTTAACCAAATCAACAGGAATTATCTCATTTGTTTCTCTTCGTATAAGCGAAATATTTCTCTCGGAGGATTCAAACTGCAAACCACCTGCTTTTTCAATTGCTTCGGAAACTCTGTCGGCGGCAGTCGCCGAAACAGAAATGGGCTTTGCAACTTTACCCGAAACAATAACTTTAAATTCTCTGATCTCTCTTAAAACAACATCAATATTACCTGCTTTATAAAATAACCTAATTTGCCTTGTAATCAACTCGACAGCTTCGGAAAGCGTTTTGTTCCTGACATCAACAGCACCTGCACCTTTTATTAGAACTTTGCCCTCTGGTGATACCGGAGCTTCGAAAATAACAGACTCAGTGCCGATAATCGAAATTAAAAAATTATCACCTGGTCCCATTATGTAAGTCTTAGGATTAATTTCTCTTTCGAGTAATCCCTTATTTTCTTTCACAATCATTTGTGCATTCTGGACGGCAAGAGTGTCAATAGCGTCCTTGGTAGCTCCCGAAAGTCTTCCTTTCTCTTTTTTTATTTGTGAACTAAGCTCACCAAATGCAAGGAACAGCATGATAAAAATAAAGCTTACAAATAAGGTTTTTTTCATTTATTTCTTGTATTTTTAAAAAATCAAATAAAATATTCACAAATATATTAAAAATTTCGATAGCTAAATTACGTGTAAATACTATTAATTAAATCTATATCAAAAAATCTATCAAAATATTTAAGTAAGACATAATGTATAAAGAATTATTAGAAACGGCGAAAGAATCTGCTTTGCAAGCGGGCAAGATATTGAAAAAGGGTTACGGTACTACATTCAAAATAGATAATAAAGTAGGCAGAAACAACCTTGTGACTGAGTTCGACTTGCTTTCGGAGAAGACCATAATAAAGAACATTAAATCCAGGTATCCTACACATAGATTTCTTGCTGAAGAAAGCGGGCACTCCGGTAGTGAAGATAAAAATGAGATTATCTGGGTGATTGACCCCCTTGACGGAACTGTAAACTTTGCTCATTCAATACCAATATTCAGTGTTAGTATTGCTGCAATGATGAATAATGAAATTGTTGCCGGTGCAATATATAATCCCATGCTTGATGAATTGTTTTATGCTTCACGTGGTGAGGGAGCTTTTTTGAATGACAAACAAATTGTTGTTTCCGACTCAGACGACATTCACACTTCACTGCTCGTGACAGGATTCCCTTACAATGTTGACAAGAATCCCTACGATTGTGTAGGTACTTTCGTAAAAATAGTGTTAAAGGGCATTCCAATCCGAAGACTCGGCTCTGCGGCACTCGATTTGGCTTATGTTGCCTGCGGAAGATTCGACGGATTTTGGGAAGCTGAGCTGCATCCCTGGGATATGGCTGCAGGTGCAATCATTGTAGAAGAAGCCGGTGGTAAGGTCTCGAAATTTGACGGCAGTAAATTTGATATTAATTCAAACACTATCGCTGCTACTAATGGAATTATCCACAAGCAAATTCTTGAGGCAGTAAACTAATGGATTTGAACTTAGAAGTTTTCAGAATGTCGGGAGCAGGCAATTTATTTTCAGTTATTGACAACAGAAAGTATAATTTTAGTGATACGCAACTTGCTAAATTATCAAAAATTCTTTGTATTTATAATGATGTAAATAATTTTAATGCCGAAGGCTTGCTGGTAATGAACGACAGCAATAAGCTAGACTTCGATGTTAAGTTCTTTAATCCTGATGGAAGTTCAGGAATGATGTGCGGAAATGGAGGCAGGTGCGCTCTGGATTTTGCTTTTTCAAAAATGTTTGAATTCTCGCCGAAGAGTGAATTGTTTTTTACTATGGCGAATAGTCAATATTACGGATCTGCTCATGAACAGGGAATAAAACTTGTATTACCACCACCCATCGGTGTTGTACCAAACATGAAAATCATTCTGAATGATATGGAAATTTCCGGAACCTATGTAGATGTTGGAAGTGACCATTTTGTAATCAATCATGATGATTTGGTTCAGTTTGGTGTTGGATTTGATAAAATGAGCATTAATAGTTTTGCTCCATCTGTCAGATACCATGATAAATTTGGCAAAAAAGGAGTTAATGTAAATATTTACAAACGAAATGGCGACGCAATATCACTTATTACTTACGAAAGAGGTGTTGAATTCGTTACCGGTGCTTGCGGTACCGGTGCAATCTCTACAGCAATGCACTGCATTATTGCTCACAGTCAAAAAATGCCTGTTATGATTTATCCGCCATCAGGGATTCCACTCTTTGTCGAGTTTACCAAAGATGCCAATGATAACATTGAAAATTCAATATTGATAGGTCATAGTGAAATTGTAAGACGCGACATTCTAAAACTAAGCATTTAAAGTAATTATTTGATAAAATAATAATTGATTATCATGAATAAAGAATATATATTAAATAAGTCTAAAGAATTATTACCTGTAACAATAAAGAACAGGAGACATATTCATAGCAATCCTGAACTTTCCTTTCAGGAATTCCAAACTGCTGAATATATCCGAAGCATTTTGAATCAACATAATATTTATAACTATCCTTTAGCTGAAACTGGAACTGTAGCTATAATCGGCAAAGGAGACAGTTGTGTAGCACTGAGAGCCGATATTGATGCCCTGCCGATATTTGAAGAGACCAACCTTGAATTCGCATCTCGGACAGACGGCATTATGCACGCCTGCGGACATGATATGCACACTTCTATGTTACTAACGGCAGCAATAATATTAAAAGAGAATGAGTCTAATCTTAATGGTTGTGTAAAATTAATTTTTCAACCTGCAGAGGAGAAAATTCCCGGTGGTGCTAAATTGATGATTGAACAAGGTGTTCTTGAGAATCCGAGACCTTTGGCAATTTTTGGTCAGCATATTTATCCACAAGAGCAATCAGGTACTGTATCAACAAACTCGGGACCTGTACTTGCCTCAGCAGATGAGTTATACTTTACAATTAAGGGCAAAGGAAGTCATGCTGCACAACCGCATGTTGGAAGTGATGCAATACTTGCGGCATCAAATCTTATTATTTACTATCAATCAATAATAAGTAAATTTAAAAACCCTCTCGAGAGCGGTGTTCTCTCAGTCACATCAATACATGGTGGTTCTGCCACAAATATTTTCCCGGACGAAGTCAAAATGATGGGTACACTCAGAGCATACAGCAATGATTGGCGTTTCAGGGTACATGACATTCTGAGAAAGAATTCAAAGCAAATTGCAGAATTATACGGCTGTACATGCGAGGTTGAAATACTTGAGGGGTACCCGCCCGTTGTTAATGATAATTCGACTACTCAATTTGCAAGAACTATTTCAGAAGAACTTTTTGGCAAAGAAAATACCTTGGAATTTGAACCAAAGATGTGGGCAGAAGACTTCGCATATTTTGCTAAGGAAATTCCTGCATGTTTCTGGCTTACCGGGGTGCGTCCTGCTGGTGTTCAGGAATTACCTCCACTGCATAATTCCAGACTTAGTCCTGATGAAAATGCAATGGCAAATGGTGTTGCAATGCTTGTATATTCAGCATATAAATTTTTGGAATCCAAATAATTTTTTAACTTTTGTTTAACTTTTTGTTGATTAACACGTTTAACCAATAAGGACATGAATAATATCTTTGGTTTGATTTTTTAAAACAGATGTTATTATACGTCGAAAGCGCAGATTATTTTTCTTAAAAAAGCATAAAGATAATCTGAATTTTAAACAAATCAATTTTTCGGGTGTGTTATGAAAAAAATATTTTTATTACTGATTTTAACGGCATTTTTATTCTCTTGTAACTACAATCCTGTTGAAGAGAACTACTACGCAACTGTCAAAACAGAGTTTTACACATTGTTACCGGGCAAATGGATGGCTGTGCAGGGCTCATCAATCCAATGGTTTCAGGAATTCCGATTACCCACTCAGCATTTTGAAAATACTGACAAAATTGGAGTTATGGTTTATTATCTTAATCAATTTGACGCTTGGGAAGCTTTGCCATCAACAAGAATATTCTGGACTGACAAGGATGTAGTTTATTCCGATGAGCTTTGGTTTTCGCATAATCTTGAGTTCCTGTATATTGATTACAGAAATACCGTACCCGGTGTTGCAGCACCACCTATAGATGCAATGAAAATAAAAGCCATATTTTTTGATGAAACTTTTTTCCGCTCCGGTGTTAATAAAGATATTGACTGGAACAATTATAAAGAAGTAGAGGATAAATTAAACCTAAAGGATTAGTAAATGAATAATCAGGATTTGTTCGACGAGATTTCATCTCTTCGGACA
This sequence comes from bacterium, assembly GCA_024711295.1. Taxonomy (GTDB): domain Bacteria; phylum Bacteroidota; class Ignavibacteria; order Kapaibacteriales; family UBA2268; genus JANJTB01. The sequence goes on from JANJTB010000040.1 coordinate 89,121, forward strand.
GAGCAAAACAATCCCAAAAGCAGATTTATAGATACCGGCTCTACCCTCGAAATATTAGAGATAATTAACGAAGAAGACAAGTTGGTACCGCTTGCCGTTCATAAGGAGTTACCAAGCATCGGAAAAGCGGTTGATGGCATTGTAGCTGCATTCAGGCGGGGTGGAAGGTTAATCTATGTCGGAGCCGGGACAAGCGGCAGGTTGGGTATCGTAGATGCATCAGAGTGTCCGCCAACTTTCGGTACAGATTACGAAATGGTAATCGGTGTGATAGCAGGCGGCAAGGAAGCTGTATTCAGAGCGCAGGAAGGTGCTGAAGATAGTCCGCAGGCAGGTGAAGATGAGCTAACGGCATTGAACCTGACACAAAAAGATGTAGTTTGCGGCATTGCAGCTTCCGGCAGAACCCCTTTTGTAAAAGGTGCACTTGACTATGCCAAAAGTTTAGGTTGCTTTACAATTTTTGTTACTACATCATCAAAAGACCACATACACTCACTAAACCTTGCTGTTGATGTTGCAATATGTCCTGACGTTGGTCCGGAAGTTATCGAAGGATCTACTAGAATGAAATCCGGTACCGCACAGAAATTAGTCCTGAATATGCTTACTACCGCTTCGATGGTCAAGCTCGGAAAAACGCTCGGTAATGTGATGGTGGATTTACAGCTCACTAACAAAAAATTAAAAGAGCGGGCTAAACGCATACTTATGAGAATTTGCAACATAGACTATGATACTGCTGAGCAATATCTCAGATATTCAAATGGACATGTTAAAACTGCACTGGTTATGATTCTTGGAGCTGTTGATTACGAAAAAGCCCTTGAAATTCTGACCAGCACGGGAGGTTTTGTAAGGCCTGCAATCGAAATTGCTAAAAATATTCAGGAAGATAAGTTATAAATGCGTATTTTTAAATTTTGAATTCTTTCTAACTTGAAAAATAAATTATGAAAAAAACATTATTATCCCTTTTATTTATATTTAGTTTATCATCAGCATACACCCAGCAGCAAAGCAACATACAGATTGCTTATAATGCACTCAAAAGCAAAAGTTACGATATAGCCATTCTTAATTATTCAAAAGTTATTGATGTAAAAGTTGATTATGCACCTGCTTATTACGGCAGAGCTATAGCTTATTATCACCAGCAGGATTACAAACAGGCACTTCTCGACTTCAACAAAGCAGTTCAGCTCGACAAGAATTTGAAAGATGTGTTTTACTCACGCGGATTGTGTAACCTGCAACTGAATAACTTATCACGTGCCATCGAAGACTTTACTGAGTATTTAAAAGAAAATCCCAAATCTGCAGATGCTTTGTATGCCCGTGCAAATGCCTACTACTTTGGTGAGCAGGATGATGCAGCACTCGCAGACTACAACAGCGCCATTACAATCAATAACAGCTATGCCAACGGATATTATGGCAGAGCTTTGATCAATAAAATTCGAAAAAATAATGATGCCGCTCTTCGCGACTTCGACAAATATATTGAATTAGCCGGCAAAAATAGCCCACTTGCTCCCGAAGTTGACAGACTAATCAAAGAAATACTTCAGGCTGAGTAGCTGATATTTACTTTAAATAGTAAACTCACTTCTTGTTTATGCTGCTGATATTCTTTTAATTGGCAGGAAGAGAAATACATCAGTGATTTAGATTGGAATACATTTCCCCCAAAAAAGCAAAAGCCCGATAATTTAATCTACCGGGCTTTTTAATATTTAAGTGAAAACCGGATTATGACTTACGAACTTCGAGAGCAACAATCTGACTTCTCTCTGGATATTTTACACTTAGGATAATCACGTCGCCTTCTTTCTTCGACTCGATGATTCTTTTTAATTCACCCGGATTAGAAACAGATTTGCGGTCAGCTTCCGTAATACATGCACCTTTTGCAAGCCCACGGTCGAATGCCATGCTGAATCTTTTTACATCACTCACCATAACACCTGATTCCACGCTATAATCCTTTTTGATTTTGCTGTCTATCGGAGTTACCGAAAAGCCAAGTGATTCAAATTTTACGGGTTCGTTATCTTCTGGCTTTGTTTTCTCTTTCTTACTCTCTTTACCGGATTCGGCTGATAGGTCATCTTCTTCACGTGCTTTGAGAGTTACGCTTTTATTTACTACTTTCCCATCTCTCCAGAGCTTAACATTTACTTTATCACCAGCTTTGTAGAACACGATTTTAGACTGAAGCTCACTTGGAGAATTTACTTCTTTACCGTCAACTTCGAGAATAACATCACCCTCCTGGATTCCTGCAGATTTAGCAGCACCGCCATCAACCAATCCCTGTACCAATACGCCCTTTACTTTATCAAGTCCGAGACCTTTGGCAAGAGTTTCGTCAACCTTGTCAATGAATACGCCGATATATCCACGGTCAATTTTACCATCTTCAATTAAGTCATCAACAACAGCACGCATCAAATCAACCGGAATAGCAAAACCGTAGCCCATAAATCCGCCTGTCTGAGTAGCTATAGCAGTATTGATACCAATAAGTGAACCATTCAGGTCGAATAATCCACCACCACTGTTACCAGGGTTAATAGCAGCATCAGTCTGAATATAATGCTCAATATTTGCACCGCCTCTGCCTGCAATTCTGCCTCTGCCTATTGCACTCACAATACCGCTTGTTACGGTATAATCGAGCCCCATTGGATTACCAACAGCAAGAACCATTTCGCCGACCTTCACATTCTGCATATTTCCTAAATGAGCAACCGGAAGGTTTTCGGCTTCTATCTTAATAAGTGCTAAATCTGTTGAAGGATCGCGACCAACAAGTTTTGCAACATATTCTTTTTTATCTACAGTCTGTACCTTAATACCTTTTTCTGTGGCATTCTCTACAACGTGATTATTGGTTACAATATAACCGTTTGCAGAAATTATTACTCCCGAACCGGTACCTCTCGAGCGACGAGGTGAGTCTTCTTTCTCTTCGTCAGGGAAACCGAAAAATCTGAAAAAGTCATGAAAATCATCATTAGGCATTCCCATTCTTCCCTGAGATTTCATTTCTGCCTCGACGTTTATAAAAACAACAGTCGGCAATACTGCATCGCTTGCAGCAGTCATCGCGTTATTGATAAGTTTTACAGCGTTATCCATCTGTACAGGTGCAGCAGCTGCCCCAATTTTTGTATTCTCATCGGCGTAAATAGAATTGAAAATGTCTGTATCAAGTGATGATACAAGCAGTATTCCCATGAATACGCCTATTCCAACCAAAAGCACTGAGATAATGATATTCCTTTTCATTAATCTTTAACTCCTGAATTTGTTTTTGTAAATAATATATTGCTAAGACGTAATTTAACCTCGCTAAGTTTAATACGAATAATATTCCAAAATGTTACTTTTTGCAAATTATGTTTATGCTTGTCAAACCGTATCCCGTTGTTAAATAGCATTTTAAGCAAATACCATAATTCTAATCAATTTATTATTTGTTCATCAGCAATTCAAAATAATTAGCTAATTTAGTATTCCATATTTAATTAATTTTCTAATTTCTTTAAAAAAATATGTCTGAAGTTACAACTGAACCATCAAAGCCCTTAATCAGCATCATAATGGCAACTTATAACAGAGCAGATATCATCGGATATTCTATTAAGTCTGTACTGTATCAAAGCTATCAAAATTGGGAATTGATAGTAATAGGTGATTGTTGTACAGATGATACCGAAGCTGTGGTGATGTCATTTAATTCAGATAAGATAAAATTTCATAATCTCAGCGAGAACTTTGGAGAGCAATCATATCCTAATTCTTATGGAATGAAATTAGCTCAGGGAGAATATATCGCATATCTTAATCATGACGATATTTGGTTGCCGGACCACCTCGATTCTCTTTACAACACAATTATTAATGAAGAATGCGATATGACATATTCTTTGATTGGGTTATATGGCAATTTCAATGAGTACACGGTAATCTGCTGCTCTCCAAAAGGTGTTTACGAACCGCATATACTTGTTCCGGCAAGTGTATGGCTGATGAAAAGCACTATCCCGAAAGAAATCGGTTATTGGAAATCAGCTCGCGAAATGATTACATTCCCATCAGAAGAATATATATACAGAATTTGGAAAGCAGGTTATAAAATTTGCCCGACAGTTAACATGACTATGATAAAACCTGTATCAACATCAGTTAAGAACTCATACTTGATAAAATCTGATTTCAATGAGAAAATATATCTTGATATCAGTACCAATAGCAATTTTAGAGAAAAATATCTAATGAATTTAGTAAATGGCTCAATGTCGGACTTCTCAGTTAAGGTACATTTATTTAAGCTGTTTAGAGAGATTACACGTTCAGTCGTTACTATGTTATCACGGTTTTTTGATATACATCCTATGATTATAATGAATATTATAGCATACAGGGGTGGTAAAGGAAAAGGGATAAATACTTTACGCAAAATACGGGGTTTAAATAAATTATCAAAGGATTAAATAATATGAATAAAGTTGACATAATTGAATTTTCCAAAAAAGATACTCAATCAATTACTTCTGATTGGATACAATTGCAGACAAATATTGATGGTGTGATTGTTAAGGAGCTAAAAAATGTTGCCAAAGAAACCGGTTATTTGAGTGAAATATTTCGTGATGACTGGGACCTCGCCAATCAGGATGTAAGACAAATATTTCAAGTTACACTTTTCGAAAAATCTATAAGCGGCTGGCATACTCACAAAATTACCACCGACAGAATCTATATAAATAATGGATTGGTAAAAATAGTACTTTACGACAGCAGGGTAGATTCTCCTACTTACGGAATGGTTAATGAATTTAGATTTGGCACGCTGAGGCCTGCTCTTGTTATTATTCCACCTAATGTGTGGCATGCAGTCCAAAACTTATACGACGGTACCTCACAACTAATCAATATCGTTGACCATGCTTACCAATACACAGACCCTGACCATTACAGGCTTCCATTAAATACTGATTTGATACCGTATAAATTCTGATAACAGTCCTATATCGATTCTTTATGTTTTTAATTATTACTAATACCTTAGCAAGAATAAACTTGTTAGGGTATTAATATTACAAAGACTACTTTCATACACACAAAATAATTTCTCGAAAATTTCATTTGATAATAGAATATGAATTGATTAGCGATTATTATAACTTTATTAAGCTAATTTATAAATATTTTATGAATAGTAATACTTGGCATTGGTGCTAATTTATTTGATTACAAAGAATTAATGTAACTTTTTTTGCTTTTGTTTGTCTATACAAATATAGAATCAAGTCAAATGATTTATGAACTTTAAATGAAAATGTAAATATAGATTATTCATAAAGTTAATATTATTTGACTGATTCGCAGAAAGTACATATTTTTGGAATCAATTTTGATAGCATTCTGTCAAAATTATATAAAAAAGCATGGGTATAAACAGCAAAATAGATGCTTTTTCGATTAATTTGAAGCAATTGAAAAAGTACACATATTTTTACATATTAGCACTCACATTACTTGCAGTGCTGATGGTGGCTGCTAATATTTATATCCAAAGTAGCTTATCCGAGCAATTATCTGATTCCGAAACTGTGAACATGTCTGCCCGTCAGCGAACACTCAGCCAGTCAATTATAAAAAATCTTCTTCTGTTACGTTATGATGTTGACCGCTCGGTACGTACACAAGTAAGTGTCAAAAATGAATTTAAAGAGTGGGTTAAGAATGATTCACTATTAAAGTATGATAACGAATTCTCATTTCTTACCGACCAAAAGTACAAATATACCAAAAGACTATACAACGAAGTCCATCCAATATTTGACGAACAGAAAAAGCTGTTTGCTGACTTTGCATTCGATATTTATCACGAAAGATACAACAACGACGATTCCTTGCTGATATGGGATGCCAGATTTAAGAAGTTGACCAAACTCGAGGAACGTTATCAGGCATTAGTTGATGATATTACTTACAGATATGCTACTGAAGCCAAGCAGAAAGTTGCACAGCTCAAAACTCTCAGCGGAAATTTACTTAACGTCATGTTGATTATTCTTTTGCTCGAAGCGTTTCTTATTTTCAAGCCAATAATTGGTCAGTTTTGGTACACCATCGAGCAGCTCAACGAGAAATCAGGCAAGCTTAGTAAGGCAAATGAAGACAACACAAAGATTTTCAAGATTATTGCTCATGACCTCAAAAATCAAATTGCGGCATCGGTATCCAGTAATGATATGATTATTGAATATTTTGATAAAATGTCGCCCGAGAAAATGTACTCTTTAATTACAAGACTTAGAGCAAGTTTACAAAATCTGAATGATATCCTGAACAATTTGCTTGTTTGGGCATTGTCGCAGAACATGGAATTAAAGCCAAAGTATGATAATTTTAATATTAAGTTTCTTGTAAATGAAATCGTAACACAACTCGACGAGCATTATTCAAGCAAGCAAGTAAAAGTAATCCAGAGAATTTCGGATTCCGTAATTACTGCCGATAGAAACATGATGACTGTAATTATCCGTAACCTGATTATGAATGCCATTAAGTATTGCAGACCAAATGATGTTGTTGAAATTGTATTTGACGACCATGCAACATTTTACAATTTGATTGTGTATGATACAGGTATTGGTATCGAAAAGGAAAAACTAAATAAACTTTTCCATTCAAATACAGACTCTACTAAAGGTACCAAGAATGAGAAAGGTACAGGTTTGGGACTTAAGATATGCAGGGAATTTGCTGAACTTCATAAAGGCAATATTGTTGCTGAAAGTACTCCGGGAGTTGGAACTAAAATCACTCTGACAATACCTAAATACAGAAAGATTGCTTTGCAAAAAGTATAATTCATACCTGATTTACCAAATATTCGGATCAGGTGGTTTCACTATTACACCAAACTTAAGAACCTCTCTGTAGATTTGCTCTGCCATCAGCATCATACATGTAGGGAATTCTAATCCTGAAGCTCTGATTGCATTAGCAGTCCAGCTATTGCATGTATGCATAATGGTATATGTTAGACCGGATCGGAAAAATCGAACATCACCATTGTTAGCGGTTTTTGGTATAACATATTGATTTTTAATATTTTTAGCAAGCGAATTATTTATATAGTTAAGGAAGGATAGATATTGCTCTCTGCTAAGTTTAAGCTCGATAACAAAGTTGTATCTTGGTATAATCTGCTCAAACTTATTTTTGAATGACTCCATTCTCAGCACGCTACCTGTAAGAGTTATTAACGCCTTTGCAGCTATTATCAGGTCGAATTCATCACTCATATAGTACTCAGCATCACCCCAGCCTATTTCGATATACGTATAGTTACTAAATATTTTAAGTGATTTGAGTACTGAGTCCATTATTTGATTCTTTGGCATCAAAAAGTCAGTATGTATATCCTGATTAACAACATATACAATATATTGCTCCTCATTGGATGCTAACAAATTGTTGCAGCCGATAAACAAAGTTACCAGAATAGCCATTACCCATTTCATTGTGACTCCTTCATCATATTTAATGAATAGTTATATTGAGGCTTCACAAAACCTTTGTGACTAATAAAAAATCAAATTCACAAACCCAACTCAGATCTAGCATATTCCTTATTTATTCATTAATTATACTGAATCCAAATATTAAATACAAAAGAAATGAATTTTTCTCAGAAATGCAAATAAATATTTACATAAATATATTTATTATATGATATTTAGCAAATAAAAAATTACTCATTAATTACTTAGACGAGAAATCAGTAAAGAGAAATATTATAAAATATAATTATGGAAGTAAACAATTCCAATATAATGCAGTAATTACATAATTTTTAAATTACTTATATCGCCACACTATGTATATGATACTACGTTTAGTAATATTTTGTATATTATCATAATAATGCTATTTTTGTATTTTGTTTGTATTCAATAAGATAAATAATAAATGTCAGTAAAATTACGAAAAGCAAGAGTAAGTGATTACAGTAATTTTAATAATGAGTTTCTCGAACTCATGAAAATCCATGAAAAAAACCTACCTGATATTTTTCAAGCTCCAGACGGTACAGATTTTCCTGCTGAATATTTCGAAAGATTAATTGACTGCAAAGAGGCACATTTCATCGTTGCTTATGATGGTGACTTATTTGCCGGCTTTATTATCGCATTTCGTCAGAAAGCTGCTGACTCACCGATGTTGATACCACGTGATTATATTTATATCGAATTTATTGGTGTAAACATAAATTACCGCAACAAGGGAATAGGGCACAAGTTATTAGCAAAAGTGGAGAATTGGGCAAAGAAACAAAATATTCAGCAATTAGAACTCAAAGTATGGGGTTTTAATGATAACGCAATAAATTTTTACAAAAGCATCGGTTATGGCACTCTTAATACAATGTTAAGAAAGATTATTAATTAAATGGAAGAAATGATATGAAGAAGAAAGTTTACGAATTTATCAATACAAATTCATACTTTGTAAAATTTATTTATACACTGATTATCCTGAATGTGATATCACTGATATTAGCATCATACAAGGAAATAAATTACGAGTACCATCCAATATTGGAAGGATTTGAAGTATTTTCGGTAATCATTTTCTCCATAGAGTACATACTAAGATTGTGGTCTGCAACTCACGAGTATGAAACCGGAACAGATTTGGGTAAGAGGATGCGATTTGTGTTCTCATTTCCTGGAATGATTGATTTACTTGCTGTATTGCCATTTTATTTACCTCTATTAATTCCATTCGACTTACGTGTTCTCAGAATACTTAGATTATTCAGATTACTGAGAATATTCAAGCTTGGCAGAGTGTCGAAATCACTTCAGACAGTTTTTAGTGTTTTGAGAGAATCCAGAGCCGAGCTCTCGATAACTTTGTTTGTAGCATTTATTCTGATGGTACTTTCTTCTACATTAATGTTTTATGTTGAGCACGAAGTTCAGCCGGATAAATTCGAAAATATCGGCATGGCAATGTGGTGGGCAGTAGCCACTCTTACAACAGTAGGCTATGGCGATGTTTATCCCGTAACAGGTGCAGGCAAGCTGCTTAGCTCCGTAATTGCACTTGTTGGTATTGGCTTCGTTGCACTACCAACAGGTATTATTAGCTCAGCATTTATGACAAAAGTACAGGAGGAGAAATCAAAAAAAGCTGCCGAAGATGCAGCCACATTGATCACTACTTGCCCTCATTGCGGAGCAGATATTTCAGATATTAAACATTAAATATAATTCCTATTTAGCAATAATACATTCTTGTGAGGCAGCTGATTCATTATGCTATAAAAACTTAATTATTTGCTTAGTGTTTAATCTTCAATTACTTAATTCTTAACAATAAGCATAGCCTTGAATCAAAAAGATAACTATGTATCATACCCGTATTTGGGTATCATCATCCCGACAAGCTTATCTCGAAGTTTAGTTGGGAGTGACTCAAGAATTCTGTAGAATATTACTTTTTGACCAACAAAAATCCTGGCTTTAGGGTTCTTTGCATTTACAAGCTTTAGAACTTCTTTTGCTACTACTTCTGCTCTTGATCCCCGAACTTTGCGAATCTCATCTTTCATAAACTCTGCAATCGGTCCGTAAAGCAACTTATCGGAATCTGTCCATTTTTTTGTTTTTGAATCAATGTCATCAACAGCTTTTTGCCAAATTTCAGTACGAATATCTCCGGGTAAAATATTTGAAACATGAATATTCCACGGCTTAAGCTCTAACCTTAAAGCATCTGCAAGTCCTTCAACAGCAAATTTCGAAGAGCAGTAGGCAGCAGTAAACGGCATAGAGCTAACTCCTGAGATTGAACAGGTATTGATAATCCTGCCATTTTTTGATCGTAGAATCGGCAAAAATGCTTTAATCATTGATACCATCCCAAAATAGTTAATTTCGAAATGTAGTCTTATTTCACTCATTTCCTGAAGCTCTAAGGGTGATGCTTTTGCTATACCGCAATTGTTGAAAAGAATAAATCTTGTGATGTGCTGTAATTCATTATCAATCAGAGATTTTAAATGGTTGATAGTATCAGGATTTGTTACATCAAGAATTACCGGGACAAGATTTTTGGATGCTTTGCTTATTAGATTTATACCATCTTCATGGCTTAGAATCCCGGCATACACCTTGTATCCAAGACTATCGAACAATAATGCTGTAGCCATACCAATACCTGATGAAGCTCCACTTATCAGAATCGCTACTCCGGAGTTTTGTTTTTTACTCATTTTGTAATTATCTGCTAAGATATACAATCACTTACAAACATAAGGGTTTTGACTCTCATTACAAAGATATTTCTATGATTTGTTACTGATCAAATGAAATTTATCTTAGAAATTTTATTTAAATAATTGGGCTTAAACACCTTCGGCATTTGTTATGAATTTCTATGATTTTCAATTATTTCAAAGACTAAGTTATCAAATTTGTTGGAATCAATATTGTCATTATTAAATTGTAAGGCATTTGAGTGTAATCCTTCTTTTATATAGATCTCCTTCAGAAGTGATTCTGTAATTTTACTTTGCATACATTCGTGGGGACTTACCAACACAATCGAATCAATTTGTCTGTTTCTTTTTAATACCATTGATTTACCCACAGACAGCATTGATTCACTCATTAATTTAATATCAATATATTGCTTGGTTGATTTAATTGCAGCGTCAAGATGGGGGATTTTGGGGCAATGAGAATGTTTGCTGATTATTGAATTACAGGTTTCCTTAATTCTGTACTTCAAAAATTGATTAAATGTTGATTTTATGCTGCTCGAACCGATTTTATCTTCGTAAGAGTCAAGGAACTCCAGCCAGTCAAAGAATTGTGCAGGCAGAGCTCTGATGCCTGATTTTTCGAGTTTTTCAACTAAATTATCCGAAGAGAACGAATCGCATCTGATATAGAGCGCACCATCAATACTGACAGTAGGCAATTCCTTATTATTTTGTATTGCTCCAAACTCAATTGCTGCATTTTTTAGAATTTCTGAACAGCCAAATAATTGACCAGAAAGTATCTGGAATAATGATTGGTGAGTACTGATATTTTTACTATTTATATTTTCGAGATGGCTCATCAATTTAGTCTTATATTTCGTAAAGATATCATTTGCAGAACCGTTGATTTTCTCAATGGGACGTGTAAAATGTAAGCACCAGTTCATAGAATCAATAATACAGGTTGCTATATAAAGGATTATAAATAGTCCTTTTGGTACATCTTGCACAAAATTACTGTTACCAGAGGACAGAATTTTAATTTTTTCACTTAAGCCTATTTTATCCAAAATAATTTTTTGCAGAATATTGTACATACCGAAGCGACAAGGACCATCAGAACCAGGCATAAAATAAACATATTTCTCATCCTTTAGTGAATTTTTCTCGATGTACAATAGCAAACTGCCTAAAGTAGAAATCATTGGTGTGCATTCCTTGCCGGAGGTATATTTTTTCCCTAATTCTATACTTGACTGATCAGGTATAGGCAGTGATTCTGCTGCAATGCCCGAACCCCTTAATGCTGCAGCAAATACATCTGAAGTTGGACCCAAATATGGTATTAACAACTTTGTCCTATCATTTATGATTGATTCAATGCTTATACTGACAGGCAAGTAGTTTGCCTTGTTGTATGTTAGATCTGAGTTATTTGCTCTGTGCTCGGAATTGGATACACATTCGAGAAAAGCTTCTATTCTTGTTATTATACCATTATCACTCCCACGCACATCATTATCAATGATCAAATAGGGCTTGGGATTCATCACATCGCGAAAGAAGTGTTGATTAAAGCTATCAGGTCCACAACTGTAATTTGTGGCAAATATAGCATAAATACCTTCTGTTTCCCGTATTCTTTTTGCAGCCCTGATGCTTTGCTGTCCGCAACTCCAGTAAAAAACATCAAAATCATTAGTTTTGGAGTCAACTTCGAAGCAGTCAACAGGTATTGGCATTGCACCTAGTTTTCGAAGAATTTTGGGAATTCCGGAATTTAGTATATTATTGTAAATTGAATAAGTCTTTCCAATTATTACCATTGGCTTTACACCTTGCTTTTTGCAAAAATCCAAAGCTGTTCTACCAATATTCTGCTTATAATCATCAAATTGATACTGTACTTTCAATGCTTTCCAATATGCTGACATCCAGTCTAAATCTTCACAATTCAATAATTTTGCTATTTCTTGGCATGATTCGATAAATTCAACTGATTCGAGATTTCCTTTTCCTATTTGAATAAATGGAGATATTAAGTACTTACAGCTTTCATTTTGAATTCCTGATGCGATTATGTTGGAACTTCCCTGAATAATTGGGCATAACTTAGAGTAATTTTCACTGCCGATTTTAGGCGAGTCAACCATAATAGGGGAAAATACATAATCAATATTTCTTTCAATAAAAGAGTTCAGTACGCCCGAATATATCATCATTGGAGCACAATATAAAACATTTGTACTGTGCATTCCTTTAGCTAAGGCATCTTCGTCAGATATGTTTTCAGTTACAATGTTGAAACCAAGCTCATTAATATATGAAACAAAAAACGGGAACAAATCCTTTAGCTGAAATCCATCGCTTATTGCAACACTTTTTTTATCATCATAAATCTTTAATTTATCAACTAAATCAGCAACATATTTTTCACGAAGCTTAAAAATATCAGGCATGTTGTTCGGATTAATACTTTGCGGCCTTTCTGTATTGCTCCAAAGTGAGCATGAACCACCCCAATATATATTTTTTGATTCACCGTTCAATGTAAAATGTAATTTTTCTATTTCACACTTATTGCCCGGTTTATCGCATCCAGTACTTGACTTGCATTCAAACGAATCTTTGTAAAAATTGCTTAAGTATTTCAGTTCCCGGATGTCATAATTAATTGCCGGTTTCATTTTTAATCTCTTAAAAGCAATAATCGCAATACCCAAAGCGCCGGTAATACCCGGATTGGGCGGAATAGTGATATCTCTGTTTAAAACCATTGCAAAAGCTGCTGCCAAGGCATCGGATTTGAAAGTCATTCCCTGACAGTAAATGTTTTTTCCCATTGGCTTATCAACAACCACTCTTTGTAAATAATTTTGAACAACTGAATGGTATATACCGGCAATGATTGCATTCCTATCATACTTCAAGCCAATAGCCTGCTGCATTATTTCAGCCATAAAAACAGAACAGTGCCTTCCCAGGTTAACTGTATATTCTGACTCAACAGCCATCAAGCTAAGTTGATTGGCATCCGGTGATTTATCGAACTGCTTGCCCTGCTCTTCGATAAATGAACCAGTACCGGCACTGCAACTTTCATTCAAAGCTACTTCAACAACACTACCCTGAGATAATCGAATAAATTTTGAATCTTGCCCACCTATTTCAATTATTATATCAACATCTTTGTTATAGTAAAGTGCACCTTCGGCATGGGCTAATAATTCATTGCCGGAGATCACACAGCCATCACCAAAACTACTTGTCAGCAATGCAATTGCAATTTCACGACCGCTCCCTGTTACACCAAATCCCCTAACATTTATATTAAGGGATTGTTGTAAGTGTAAGTTATCAATTAGTTTGAGTGTTGAGTGAATCGGGTCTCCGTTTGTGCTAACATAATCATGATATACCAATGCCATTTTGTCTATATCATAGGCAACTAACTTTGAACCGGTTGAACCAACATCTAATCCCAAAATTACATTGCAAATTCCGTTTGAAATATTATAGCAACTGTCATTAATTCTCTTTACCCTGCTCAAACTATCTCTGAGCCGCGGAAGTATTCCAATATTTTTTGTTTCTAACTGAACAGATTTAGCATGGGAATGCTTAATTTTATTCTCCATGGCATAGACAGCACATCCGATGGCTTCAGTATAAATGAAATGATCATTTATATCATCAATCAAATTCATATTATTTTCAACCAAAAAGGATTTTACTTTTTCTTTAATCCTTTGTATTTTAAAAACTCCACCGCTTAAATATATGCTGCTAGGAGTTCTTGCAGGATTGATTAAAGTGAGCGATGATTCAGCTATAGTATCGAAAAGTGCAGTTAATATCTCCACTTTATCTACACCCTTATTGGCAAGATGTGTTAAATTAGTTTTCAGCAACACAGGGCATCTTCCCATCAATTTTTGGGTAGAATTATATCCTTGAGTAAGTGAGTTGATATCTTCGAATGATATGTTCAGTCTGTCAATCAGCTGACTGATAAAGTTACCTGTTTCAGCAGTACAATTAGAATTATGATGAATCAGATCCCTTCCATCTTTAAATATTTCTATCAGTGAATATCCATGACTGCTTACTGATAATATTGCAACTTCTTCAAAATTTGGATACAAGAACCTGAAACCTTTTGTTCTGGCAAGCTTTTCGGGTATTCCGAAGTTTTCTGCAAAATTGCGATATCTGCCGGTAGTGCATATATAATCAGACTTTTGAATATTAAGTTCTTCGATAATTTTCCTCAAAGCATACTCAGGCTTTTTGGAGTGAGGTACTGAGAATCTATTATTTATCGTATAAACATTATTATTAAGAGTTAGCTGAGTTACTTTGATATTTTCCGACCCGATATCTATACCAATTGATTTCATTATCTTGATAATATTATATAATTATGATAAATTTAAATTGTCCATCAAATCTTTTGCATATCTGAATGGATTATCTACCAAAATAGCAGGCTCAATCAGGCAATTAATCATACATTTTTGTGATTTCTTGGAGCATTCAGGTAAACTTTGCTTTTTGTAAGCTTCTTTTAACATTACATACAAGTTTGGATAATCGAGTACATTACCGTAAACTTTTTGATATGCAGTGCATGGATAAAGTAAAGAGCCATCGGGATATACTCTCGGGTTTTGTGTAGGATAGCAAGTATGATACCTTTTTTTCATGATACTGTCGAGATATACATTTGTAACGATAATCCGTTTTTCGCCTTTTTTCTTCATCTGCTTTATATCATCCAGCAAAGCAATATAGTCACTGTTGTATTCTAAATTGTCGCCAAGCGATGTCCATTCATCAATCGGTTGAGGACCAAGCAGAATATCGTATTCGTTGCAAAAATCAACCAATGACCTAAAGTCTGATATTGTTTCGGAGTTTATTAAATTGTTTATGCAAAGTGTAAAATTGTATTTACTCTGGAGTTTCGACAACATAATTATATTGTCAATAATCCTGCGTGCTACACCTTTTACACCCAGCATACGTTCCCATTTCTCTACATCTAAAGAATCAAGACTTACAACCAAATAATCAAGATATTGCAAACATTCTAAATGCTCATCAATTTTGAGAGCATTAGTAATCATCCATAATGGATTAAAACCAAGTTCTTTGCCTCTTTTTAAAATAAGCGGCAAGTCGTTCCTTAGTGTTGGCTCTCCACCGCTTATGTAAAGTCCTGGGCATTTATACCTTATTTTTTCGATTAGTTGAAGTACTTTATCAGTAGGCAACTCTTTTGTGTTTGGGAGTATAGGCCTGCAGTAAGTACACTTGAGATTGCAACGCATTGTAATAAAAAAAGTAGTAGTAAGCGGTAAGAAAAACCTCGAGCTGCTGAAGCGGCGCATAAATATGCTTTTTATGAGATTTAAGTGAAACTCTCTTGAAACATTTTTCAATCTGCTTTTCATAACCTAATCCATATTATTGAATTTTTAATTAATAACAGGCAATAAGCTCCAGTCAATGATTATTTTTGGGATTAATGTATCCTAATCATTTATGAGTTCTTTTTTTTCTACCCTTGCAAAATTGTTATATTTGTATAATTCTTCCATTCTGCAAGACCAAACAAGTTCATTATTAAAAATCGAAATATCCGGACAACCATCACACATATTCATATCGCCATTACTAAGTAAATCAGTAGGTTGAATTATCATGACAGATTGATAATATACCTTACTAAAAAATGCTTTGGGATTATCAATAAATGTTCGGAAGTATTTTTTGCAGGCAAGCCAAATATTTTTATCCATAAATGATAGTAAAAAGTACATTTTACCATGCTTCAACAATCTTGTATCCCCATAAGCAAGATATTTGCCTGTAAACAAATGATTAAATGTTTGTACAAATTCCATAAATTTGGGACCAATATATCCCATAATTTTATGCTTATTACCTAACCTCCCTGTCATTAACCACTTAAATGAATCCGGTTTGTGAGTGCCATTAAGGAATGAGCATGGCATAAAATCCGGCTCATATTTTCTTATCTCTTCAATTATTTCCGGTGATGTGACATCTGTTCGACGTTCAAACTCCTTAACTGAATAGGGCACTTCCTCAAAAGTAATTTTTTCATTACCAACATAGTAATCATAATCCTGATTTCTGACAGCAATCCTGTAGATGATAAACACCATAATATGTACTATGTCAATGTTTTCCTGAGCCCATTTTAGAACTGCCGGCACATACTTAATATTTTCGGGATAAACGGTCAGGTTGAATGCACACGACATACCACCAACTTCAGCGAGCATTTTAGCCATTTTCAGTCTTAGCTCATTTAGCTCTATTTCGTTTTTACCTTTCCACTTCGAGCGGTCTTGTCCGCTATCTATATGAAATGTAAAACCAAACACTCCTGCTTCTTTCAGTTTAAATAATAATTCAGGTGTCAGGAGTTCACCATTGGTATTAATAACAGGTTTCCAGCCCATATCTCTTACTAATCTTACAATTTCAATTATTTCTGGATGTGTAAGTGGCTCTCCACCGGCAATGGAGATTGAGTCGGTCTTGCGTAATGACTTGAAGATTTCAAGCTCTTGACGTATTTCCGAAAGCGATTTGTGAGAATTACTTCGATTTTCGCGATAGCAACCATCGCAATGAAGGTTGCATTTGCTCGTTGGCTCAAGCCACGAAAGGGCATTATCAACCAAGTTCCAAGGTAATCGGTATAAATTTTGAATTTTTACTTCTAAATCCATATTGCAAACCTGTATGTTAGTTTTTAAATAAACAAAAAACTTCGCTGTGACAAATCAGAAATACTACTTTTTAAGAATTAAAAATAACTTAAATTTAAAAAACCTTTAACTATTTATGTAAAACAAAAAAATCTTCTTATCAGATAATTTAAAATAGTAAATAATTAGCTAATTTCAAAAATATATCTGCTAATTTCTCATATTTATTCCATAAGTACATTTAATATTTAATTGTTATACTCCAATTTTTTATTTGTGCTTTGTTTTTTTTACTTTTTTCAAATATTTTGGGACAAAAATCAAATTGATGTGTCTTTATAAATAGGTATATTTGCAAATATTGAAAAACATTCTTTTTAGGGGTGAATGCTATGATGCGTTTAATACTTATTTTTCTCGTTAGCGCCTGTATGCTCTACGCACAGGAAGACCCTAATGTGATGTGGACTTACAAAGACGCAAGTTTCTCTACTTACCCTGCAATACACCCAAATGGTAATGTACTTATCGGTGATCGAAATAAAGCTGATGTTATTGAACTTAACGGACTTACAGGTGAATTGATTAGAAGAATATCTGTACCTGTATCAGATATTGACCCAAATCAAATTGCTATATCAAAGGATGGTACACGGCTCACTATTGCGAAAAAAGTTGTGGATTATGCTACAGGTGAAGTAATTGCAGAATTACCTGAAATTACAGTACTCCCCAGATTTCTGAATCCAAGTAATAATATTCTGGTTTTATGTATTTATAGTCAGGGACAAAATAGTTGGTTAGTTTGGAATATACATGAGGGAACATCTAAAGGATATAAAATCCCATATTTAGTTACTTCTATAGATGTTTCAAACGATGGTAAATACCTTGCAATAGCCGCATTGGAAAATGAAGAACCAAAAAGAACACATTTCTACCTCTATGATGCACAAACAATGAAATTAATTAGAGAACTTGAAGACGTTCCAGCCGAAGGCAGAACAATAGAGTTCATTCAATTCTCCGAAAATGCTAAGTATGTGGGGTATGGGCAGTTGACTGGAGGTAAGCCAAAAGCAACTTTTTTTTCTTGTGAACCACCTTACAAAAAGTGGGAATTTCATAATTCATTTGGAGAAAATTTTCATAGTCTTGGATTTATTAATGATGAATATGTATTTATGAGTGGGCAATCTATCAGGAAAATTGTCAATTCTGATGAAATTTATTTTTCAAATAAATATATCTCAAAC
>JANJTB010000007.1 GCA_024711295.1 bacterium
GTATTTGATTCTAATAAACGATTCCAGAGCTTTAAAATCTGATGTTTGATGTTAATATCGGAAACCTGGCATTTGATTCTAATAAACGATTCCAGAGCTTTAAAATCTGATGTTTGATGTTAATATCGGAATCTTACAATCTGATTCTAATAAACGATTCCAGAGCTTTAAAAATAACAACCAATAATTTTTTATTATTAATTCTTTTAAATAGCAAAAAAAAAAGCTCTGTAATCAGTAGTTACAAAGCTATTAATAATCATTTACACACAAAAAGCAAAAAGCAAAAAGTAAAAGGAAAACAAGCAAAAGAAACGTTTATAAATTATTGTTTGTTCTGATATTTACAACGGTTTATTATCTTTTTTATTATTCCTTTTAAGGTTAAGATTTCTTAGTTCGTTTTCAATCTGGTTTATTTGTGACGTGGTTAAGTCTAAAAGCATTATTAATTCATTTTTTTTCTGATTATAACTGTTTAATAGTGCGAGTTTTGAATCATAATCAATTGAATCATTAAATTGTTTTGTTGTTTCAAATTCATTTAACATTTTTTTTTATTCCTTATAATTCTGATTCCAGATTGTTTGTTTGCTCTGGTTTTTCTAATTCCAAAATTTTAATACTAGACGTGTCAAATTCGCTTGAATATTCCAACAAATTAATCTTAGCATTGTAAACAGATGTATTTATAAAAGTATCTATAATTCTTTTTAAATCGTTTGCATTAAAAGAAAATTCATAACTAAGATAATTCGATTGTTTCTTTTTTAAATATATCTTTTTTGATTTCTGTAAATAATCGTCTAAAAAGTCTATATATTCCAGAGCTGTATTTTTTAGAGAAATTATTTCATTTATCTTTGTAACGATTTCTTTTAATTCATTTAGTTTGCTGTTTTTATAGAAAATAGTCAATAAATTTTCGTGCTTAGTTTTTATATTATTAATTATCAATTCCACTTTTATAGTAGATTCATTTAATTCTTTATATTGTTTGTCTAATTGTTTGGTATTTATTAAAAGTTTGGAATCAGTTATTAAGCTGTTTTTTTCGTGTATTTCTTTGTATTTATCAGTTAGAATCTGTAATTTGCCGTTTAATTCGTTTAGCTCTTTTGTGCTTTTTTCTAGATTAATTTCTAAAAATTTCAATTCGTCTGGTATTAAATTTGGATTGTTGTAATACCTTTCATAGTAAGCATTATTTTTTATGCCGTAATTTTTAGGAATCGGTTGTAATTCTGATTCCAGATAGTTTGTTTGCTCTGGTTTTTTAATTTCAGAATTAATTTGTTTTCTTAAATTTGCAATATTCATTTTTAAACCTTTTGAATAATTTTAATAATATAAGGAATCGGAATTAATATCGTATTTCAATTGTATTTTGCTCTGGTTATTTGATACGTTTTTTTCAGATTTAAGAATTAAATCATTATTTAACGTCAATAACCGTCAAACCACCTTTTAATAATATCGGAATATCATTTATAATTATATCGGTTAATTCTGGTTTTATCATTTTTCTTTATTCCTTTTAAAAATTTAATTCATTATTTAATTCTGATTCCAATAATAAACGATAAAAATATATATTGCCGTGACCGTTTAACTTGCTTTTATAAAGATAATAATTTGTTTCTTTTATCGGAATCGGAATCTTTTCATTTAATATATGATTTAACCTTTGCTTTACAATCGAATTGCTTTTAATACCAATTCTTAATGATATGAATTTTTCTAAATCGGTTGCTTTTATTGTTGTTGCAATTGTGAAATCTTTATTATCATTTTCAAAACAAATAAAATTTTCTTTTATTAATTCAATAATTTCATTTATGGAATCGTTAAAAATTGTAATAACGTCGTTTTCGTTTGTCAATTCCAGAGTTTCAAAAGATTCATTATATTTAAAATGTAATGATTCCGATTTTTTATAATACCTTTGATGTAAATTTTGAAACTCTAAAAAGCCGTTTTTAGCAATACACGAAAATGACGTTACAGACTTATTAAGTGCTTCACTACCAAAATGTCCACGTGCTTTTTTTTCTTTTCCTGTCTGGTTTTCGTGTATCACAATAATAAAAGTGTATTCATATAAATTTATCAAACGGTTAAAGAATTGCATTAAATTAACAGAATCATTTGATTTATTAAAGTCAATACCTAAATCAGTTGCAACGTCAATAATACAAATTATATGCTTGTTGTTTGTCTGGTTTAAATAGTCTAAAAAGTCAATAATATATGTTTGTCTTAAATCGGTTTCGATTTCCGCCAGACTAGTATAAATAAAATTTTCTGTTTTTGGTATGGAATCGGAATTAAAAGAATCAATTATTTTAGCATTATAAAGTATTTTTTTTATAGCATACGGGAAACCGTTTTTTAAATCTCTTTCCGTATCAATATAAACTAAAATTGTTTCTTTTGAATCAATTGTATCTAGATGTAAATTGCCGTTTACTGATTCCAGATTTTTGTTTTTACATATTACGATACTTGCAATCATACCAACAATCATACTTTTAAAACTTCCTTTTTGTCCCTGTATCAATGTAATTGCATAAGGAAAAACAATCGGAATATCGTTTATCGTTACAATCGGTTTAGGTTTTATTAGTTTCTTTTGTAAATTGTTGTAAATTTTATCTGATATTTGCAATAATTTACTTACTGATTCTGGTTTTTGTGATTCCAGAATTAAACTATTCAAACCGTTTGCCGTTAATTCTTTATATTCTGGAATATTAATCATAAATTAAACCGTTTTCAATATCAATAATCTTTGCATTTTCATTTCCAAACCACAATCTTACAACGTCATTGCATTGTTTATCAGCATTGTAATAAGCAATAAATTTATTTAGAATATTAATGTAATCGTTTTCATTTTCTATTAAAAAAGGTAATTTAAACAATATTCTATACCTGTTTTTTTGCTCTGTATGGTTAAAACTAGTATAAATTAGACTTGCCGTTTGTGTCAATTCCATATTTAAACCGTTTTCAAGTGGTAAATTGCCGTCTATATCAATACAAAAACAATCAGAGCCAAACCAATTATTTTTTACTCTGGAATCAGAATCATTTTTCAAATTGCAAGTTATAAAAGCAAACCCAGACTTTATAATATTTATTAACTCTGGAATATCATATAAAACATTTTTAAAGTTTTTTGAGTAATGATTCTTATTGCCGTCTGGAATTTCTTTATTTTTAAAATTTTCGTTTATTGCTAGTCTTAAAAGTCTTGTTTTTGATTGCAAATTTAAATCGTTTGCATAAGTCATTAAATCAATTATATCATACCCAGAGCTTATAAATTCGTTAATTGTGGTTTGTATTGCTGTATCGGAAAATCTATAAATCAATTTATCACGTTTTGGAATATTGATTCCTAGATATGTTTTTCTTGCCGTTTGTTGAATCTGGTTAAATTTGTAAGTTGATGTATTTTTAAATTTATCGGTTAATTCTGATTTATTACGGCTGTAATACTCTTTAAAATCAAAGTTATACAATTTTGCATAATAAAGTAAAGTTGCAATTGAAATACTTTTTAACCTTTTTTCAATTTTATTTTGTATTTCGTTTGGTTTTTCATTTTGCATTGAATCTAAAATATACAAAGATTCGTTTAAATTAAAGGAATTTGCAACACTTGATATAACCTTTAACCAATCATTATACGGCAAACGTGGAAAACTTTTGACAATCTCACGTGCTAAGTTTACAGATATATTGTTCATTTTAATTATTTCTATCTTTGTTTAAAACTGATTCCAGATTTTTTTTTGAAAATCGCAATACTCCGTTTGTGTCTAAACCGTGTATTTTTCCAGATTTAAACCACCTGTAAACCGTTGAATTTGAAACTTTATATAATTCGGATACGTCTTTAACCGTCAAAATTGAATCAGAATCAGAGTTAAAAACTCTGGAATCAAGCACGTCAATAATTTCATTTCTAATTACATTTTTTAATTCGTTTACGTCAAATTCTAACTTAATCATTTTTAACCTTATTTTTTGTAAAACAATCTGTAAAACAAATATTATCTTAATTCAAATATTTTCCTTATTTTTGTATTAATTATGATTATTCGTAATTAAAAAAGGTTTTTTGATTCCAAAACTTTAAAAGCTCTGGAATTGCTTTTTTGAAATTACAAAAAATCATTTTTAACCTTAAATTAACCGTGCTTAACCGTCTGGAAAATGATTTAGCACGGTTTTTTATTACAAAAATACTATCTTATTTTATCATATATAATCAAAAAGTTTTCCATATAATAAAATTATGCAATTTTTTTGTCTTTTTTCTTTTCTAAAATATTTTGAATTTCTTCAACGTTCCGAACAAACTCAAAATTACTTTGCTTGTTGAAATCTTTATGTAAATTCCTAATTTTACTTTGTTGCAACAAACTGTAAAATGATTTATGTAAATATTCTAGTCTAAATTTTAACTCTGATAAAAATAAATAATAGTCAATTAAAAATTGTGTTTGCTCTCTATTCATTAAAGTGTCAATTTTGCTTAATTGCAATTGTATGTAATCATTTACAACGTCAAAGCACAAAACAACATCATTATAATAGAAATTTTCGTCAATTGAATATAAATATTTTGAATCACAATCAATTGAAAAATTTGAAAAATAAGTATAATTATCAAATTCTAAATCGTAATTACTTGACTTATCGGTATAATAGCATAAATAATTATCAATTGATTCAAACAAAAGATTAGATAATTTTTCAGTTCCAAAAATCTCTAAAATATTTGAGATAGGTTCGTAAAACTCTGTAAATCGTTTCATTTTTGCTAGTTCGTCTTGTATTTCTTTAATCTGTTTGCTATATATTGCCGTGCCTAGATAACTAGTATTAGAGCCCATAACGTTTGGTTTTTCTGTTTTTGATACTGTAATTTTCATTTTTAACCTTTTTATTAATTGTTTGAAAAATAAATACTTTTTACTAATTGGTTTAATTCTATTAATTCTGATTCCAGAGTATTAAAATATTCGTTTAAGGAATCATTATTCAAGCTGTTTATTTCAATTTTTACTAGCTTGTAATAATCAGAAATTTTACTGTAATATTGATTATAGTTCATTTGGAATCTGTTTTTTAAAACATCATTTTCAAAAACGTCACGAAAATAATAAATATCAAAAGATTCATAATCTTTGTAAACGTCTGGGATTGATTCCGAAATATTATCGGAATGATCATAAAAGTAATTTAAAAAAACAGTAACACTATTATTCAATAATTTCTTGTATATTTCAATATTTTCAAGTTTGAAATAATCTAAGAAATCAGATTCAATTGATTCATTATAAATCAATAAGTTTAAACGTTTTATTCTATCCAAAAAAGGAAAAATAAAACTTGTTGAATAGATTTTTTGGTTTATCATTTTTTAACCTTAAAATTTATGAATAAAAAATATTTGAGTTATGCCAAACCTTTGCATAACTTTGTAATTTCACTTGTTAACGGTCAATGCCACCTGACACGCATTTCAGCAGATTCTTTTATCTTAGACAAATCAGTTGAACCTTGCCCGTAATGTAAAGCATCTATCCACCAATCATCATCAACATCAGACGGGTGCTTACCATATCTTCTAACGTATTCATCTTCGGCTATTTTTCTATACCCAAAAGATTCTCGCAACAGTTTTACTGACTTGTCTATTGCTTTTTGCCATTGTTTATCTGTCATTTTATTTCAATTTATGAATAAAAAATATTTGAGTTATGCTAAACCTTTGCATAACTTTGTAATTTCACTTGTTAAATTTTCACGATTTAAATTTACGTATTTATCAAAACTAGTGTCATTTTTGTGTCCTGTAATCATTTTTACATATTTTGTATTTATTCCAGATTCCAGAGCCAAATTGATAAAAGTTCGTCTTGCCGTATGTGATGTAATTAATTCGTATTTTGGTTTAGTTACATAATTACGGTTGATTCCAATATAGTTTGATATACTGATTAATTCTGTAATATCAGAATATTTGCAAACTAATTGGATTTTTCTATTATAGAGTTTTAACAACAATTTTGAATCAAATAAATATTTATTTGTTTTATCGGAATATTCATTAATTATTGGTTTTATTAGCTCTGGAATCGGAATCATTATCGTGGAATCGGTTTTTTGAGTGCTTAAAACTATAAAATCTTTTTGAATTTGTGTTTTTTTCAATAATACCAAATCGGAAAATCTAAGCCCTGTAAATATTTGCACTAAAAACATATCTTTATATAGTTTTAAATTTTCTGATTCCAGAGCAAAAATTTTTTGAATATCGGTTTTATTTAAAATTACAAATTCTTTTTTAGTTTTTAGATTTTTAAGATTTTTAAAATTCAAATCTAAATCATAACCAAATGAATCAGTAATTACGTTAATTGTAGATTTAAAAATTGAAATCATTAAATTGATATAAGTTGCTGTATATTCTTTTTTAATCATATAATTAACAAACTGATTAACTGTAATTTGATTTAAATTATTAATATCTGGAATAATGCCAGAATCAGAGCAAAAAGAATCAAACAAACTTTTAAAAGTTTTGTAAGTTACTTTTGATTGTTGCTTAATATTTTTTGAGTTAAAAACTCTATCAATTAAATTTAAAAAATTATCATTTTTTGAATCTGGTTTTATAATTTCGTTTACATACCTTTTTAACTCTGGAATTGAAATCTTTTTTTGCAATCTTTTAGAATTAAAGATATAATCTGTAATTTGAATTTCAATACTTTGCAAAAATGAATTATACGTAATATGATTTTTACAGTTCTTTTTTACTTTTTGCTTTTCAATGTCCCAAAATTCCGATTCTATTTTAATTCCAGAATCAAACGTAAAACGTTTTTTGTTATAAGTCAAAATAACTTTAATAGCAAATTTTTTGCTTTTTGTGTCATTCCTTTTATGTAAATTAAACCGTATCATTTTTTTTTGATTCCTTAAATATTCCAGAAAAACAAGTTTTTAAAAATTCATAATTCAATTTTCTAATTTTTGAATATTGGTTAATATTAACCAATTGACTACTAACTAATAGTAAATTACTATATTCTTTTGCTTGTTGTTATTAGTAGTCTGGTATTTTTTATTCATTTTCAATTAATCTTTTTTTCATTTTTCAATTTGCCGTCTGGAATCTTTAAAAAAAATTGATAAATATTACACTACAAATATAAACGTATGTAATGACGTATGCAAATAAATAATTAAATATGACAAATTTATTTTTCTTTTATTCTTAAATAAACCAATATCAGAGCTAAGAAACAAACATCTATATTCTTTAATTGTTATTATTAATTATATGGAATAATAATACATATATTAAGTTTAATTTGGAAGAAGACTTTGACTTTTTATCCGGTATATACGAGCTAATGATAGATGTACCAATAAATAACAAATCAAGCTTAACCTTTCTACTGCCATATTCAACATATTCACTCAATGGCCAAAACATGAGTGGAATAGGAAATCTAACCGTCGGCATTAAGCATATATCCGAATCACCAAACCCTTTGCATGTTAAAGCTGCTGTATCATTACCTACTATCAGCGATAGGGATTTGGTTGTATCGTACCTGAGCATTGCAGATTTCTGGAATTTTAATTATCATCTTTGGGGCGGAATGACTTTAGACATTGATTTAGAAAAAAGATATAACACAGGAAATGGTATGTTTTATGGATTCGGTATTGGTAATTTTATTGCCATCCCAACAGAATCCGAAGGCGAGACAGAAGATTTTGTGAAGTTTGTGATTAAGGGTGGTTATGAAAAAAACAATTCGATTGGCTTTGACGTTGCTTTCAGAGGTATCTTTATGCTTACACAAAATAATGAATTTGTCAATATGTTGAATTTGGGAATTAGTTACAAAACTGATTTAATTAATCCCAGATTATTTGTTGTATTGCCTGTAGGTGACAATTATTCAGAATTAATTAAAAATCTTTTAGGTTTTAGTATAAAATTTAATTTAAAGTAGATTCTTTATAAAAATAAGAAAAAATCTTTAGGGCATACTTCCTGCATTAATGTAAGAAGCTGCCCTAAAAATTTAATGAGTATTAATTTTCTAAATGGCAATTGTATTTTGTATATTTGCAATTCAGAATGTTGCATTATCCTGCATAGTTAATTAATACATGCTCAAAATGATACCGATAAATTATAAGAAATATCCTTTTATAGCTAAAATCCGGCACCACGTGTCGAGCAATAATTATTTACCAGTAACAGAACTTTCTATTTTGCCCGAAAACTACCCTCCTCCAGTAAAGTCATTAAATTGGAGTGAAGTATTTATTAATCATAAAGCTGCAAATGTTTTGGATATTGGTTGTGGTAAGGGAGTTTTTCTGATATCCTATGCATTATCAAATGAGAGTGATAATATTCTTGGCTTAGAGATAAGGTCTGAAGCTGTGGAATGGATTAATTCCGTTGTTGACGGCGAGAGGATCCCGAATTGCAGAGCATTGTACTATAGTGTTGCGAATGACTTGCCTTTTATCGAAAGTGATACTATAGACCGAATATTTTACTTGTTTCCTGACCCCTGGCCTAAGAGAAGGCATTATAGGCGAAGAGCATTCAACCTTAAGTTTATCGAAAACTGCTACAGAGTGCTAAAGCCGGGCGCTTGTCTTTATTTGGCTACTGATGTTGACTATGTTGACGAATACCAGACTAAACTTCTCGAAGAATTCAGTAAGTTCGAGCTAATCCGACTCAATGACAGAGATGAATGGAATTTCCCTACAACCAACAAAGAGAATTTTTGCATTAAACACAATATTGATGTATTCAGACTAATTTGCAAAAAATAAATGAACGAAACTATACAATCAATGGACATTTTAGTACGCATACTTGAGTATCAGTTTATACCAAAATTGATGGTATCAGCTGCAATAATAGTAGTGCTAGGATTAGTACGCTGGATTATACTTCGTACCGTTAATAATTATTCCAAAGAAGCCCGAATCAGATATAACTGGCGGAAATGGACTACACATGTAGGATTTTTGCTCAGTGCTGTACTTATTATCAGTGTTTGGTTTCGTGAATTTAGCTCAGTCCTTACGTTTTTGGGATTACTTTCGGCAGGTATAGCTATTGCTCTGCGTGAGCCGGTGGTAAACTTTTTCGGATGGATGTTTTTGCTTTGGCGTAAGCCTTTTTCGGTAGGTGACAGAATTAAAATCGGTGATGATATTGGTGATGTAATAGATATCAGAATATTTCAGTTTAGTGTTATGGAAGTCGGTGCATGGGTCAATAGCGATCAATATACCGGCAGAATAATTGACATTCCCAATGGTAAGGTATTTACTCATCAACAGTATAATTACACAAAACAGTTCCCGCTGATATGGAATGAGCTAAGTTTTAGAGTCACTTTCGAAAGTAATACCGAGAAGGTAAAGCAATTAATATTGGAAGCTCTCGGAAACGAAAAATTGAATGTTAGTAATGAGTATATTGAACAGTTGAAAAATGTTGTTGAGGATTATGTAGTTTACAGTCCATCAGTCGAGCCATCTGTATTCTTCAAGGTGGTCGAAAATGGTATTCAGTTTACTTTTCGGTATTTATGCAAATTTAACGAAAGAAGAATTACTGAGCAAGTAATCTGGGAGCATATCATTGCCTCAGTAAAATCAGAAAAGGAAGTGAAGTTTGCTTATCCAACGCAAAGATTTGTTGCGGGTATTGACTCAACAAGTCATCAGTCTAACTTTATGAGCTCTATCTAATAACAAATGGAGATAATTACATGAGGCATTCTTTAAGATTTGTTTGGCAGGATATAAAGAACTATCTGTCACCACGTATTTACAGCATTGTGAATATGGGTGACGGTGTAGATTACGAGGGTACAATAACTGCAATCAAAACCGGTGCGGGCCTCAAGGGAGCAGAGTTTTGGCTGTTGGTATGCTCCACTGTAATTGTAGCCATAGGAATGGACCTAAACTCTCCTGCGGTGATTATAGCCGGCATACTGATTACACCAATTCTTAAGCCAATAATTGGTGTAGGGCTCGGATTTGGCATCAGCGACAAAGACATGATTTTCTCTTCATTAAAGAATTTTGCATTTATTGCGTTTGTAATTTTTACAACAGCAGTCTTTTATTTTATTATTACTCCATTGGGACAGCCCACTGCTGAGCTTAACGCCAGGGCAAAACCCATATTGCTTGACGTTTTGGTTGCAATATTCGGTGGTATTGCAATAATCATTAATTACTCACGCCAGCAGCGTTCGATAGCTTTCCCAAGAGTTATTATCGGTTACGCATTAATTCCACCGCTGTGTACATCAGGTTATGGATTTATACATGCTGATGCCAGGTTCTATTTCGGTTCGATTTATCTGTTTCTGCTAAATTCATTTTTTATCTCTTTGGCAATTTATACAGTTGTACGATATCTTAATTTCCCCTTTCACAGAATTTTGGATACTGCAATGAGAAAGAAGATGCAGAAATCTATAGCTCTTTTGGCAGTGTTTTTAATTTTACCTTCGAGTTATATTTTGTATGATGTGGTGATACAGGCTAAGCATGACCGCAAAGCACAGACTTTTGTGAATAAGTATATATCAGGTTCAAATTTTGAAGCTATACGTTGGGATTTCGATGATCAGGATTCTGTCAAATTCCTGAAAGTATTTGTTGCCGGCGAACTAATTCCGGAAGAAAAGGTTTCTCAATACCGTAAAGACTTCCGTAAGTACTTCCTTGATGATTATCATCTGAAGATTATTCAGATGCAGGTACCCGAAGCATCCAAAAGCCAGATTAAGCAAGAATTGGCAAATGAAGTAGCATTGAGTGTAATTAATCAGTTGCAGAAAGCTCAGGAAGAAAAGCAAATTAAGCAGGGCAAGATTGACAGCTTACAGCGGGTAATGCGAGAGCTGTATCTTGATAAAGAGTATCTGCAAGACTTGAAAGCCGAAGTAGAAATTGCATTCCCTGAGGTTAATAATGTTAGGTTCGGATTGTTGGGTGCTGATATTCTTGATACTGCATCAGGGAACTTAATGCCTGTTGCTCATGTATTCTTTGACAAAAAAGTGAACAGAAGAGTAAAAACTGTTATTTCCGATAGAATTAGCAATTTTCTGAGTGTCAAATTCAAAAGGGACTCTATAAAAGTAATATTTGAATAATGGCTTTTTTATAACAAAAATTAACTAGGGAATAATAATGAGAATTTTGTACCAACTCCTTCAGTACTGATAACTTTAATTTTACCTCCGTGACGCTCGATGAATTCCTTACACAGTAGTAAACCAAGTCCTGTACCCTGCTCGCCGAGGGTTCCTTTTGTACTTATTTCGACATCTAACCTAAACAGTTCGTCAAGTTTATCCTTGCTCATTCCAATGCCATTATCTGATACGTATAGTTCAACGAAATTATCTGTTCGTTCAGATTCAGTGCTGTCATCAATTCCGATTTTAACCTCTCCGCCGGGTTTTGTGAACTTTATGGCATTAGATATCAGATTTCTGACTATAGTATTTACCATGTTAATATCTGCATTTATAGTAGCGAACTCCGGAATAAGACTTTTAATGATTATGCCTTTTTGCCCTGCAATTTGTGAAACTAATTTAATATTATTATTCACAATGTTTGATATGCGAATTAGTTCAGGAGTAAATTCGATTTTTCCTGTTTGCATTCTGGACCATTCAAGCAGGTTCTCTAATAATTTATAAAAATTCTTAGCAGATTCATTCATATTCGTGCTTATTTGTCTCAGCTCATCTTTACCGAATAAATCAATGTTTTCTGCCATCAGTTGAGTAAGTCCCATGAATCCTGAGAATGGTGCTTTGAGATCGTGGGCAATTATTGAGAAAAACTTGTCTTTAGCTTTATTTAAATCTTCAAGTTGCTTGTTATGCTGTTTTATGATTTCTTCGGCTGTTTTTTGCTCGGTTGAATCAATCATAAAACCTTCAAACCCAATTATTTTACCGGATTTGTAAGCAGGATGAGCAGAGAATTTATGGTGTTTTATCGACCCGTCCTTGCATAATCTTGTGTATTCACCTGCAGGTATTGACTTGCCGTTTATAAGAGAGTTTGCAATGGCAATACCGTTTATGTCATTAGGATCCACCTGTGTGATTGAATATGATTTTCCAAGAAGTTCTTCAGGGTTATCATATCCATGCATTTTAATAAATGCATCATTGATTTTTTGATAAGTACCTCCGGTATCAATGAAAAAGTATCCTGCATTTGTCTTATCAATAATATCATTCAGTCTGTGCTCGCTTTCCTTCAGCGCTTCTTCAGCAGCTTTTCTTCTGCTGATATCTCTTACAATTGCCCACCTTCCGGTAGGTAAATTATCATTATCAACTATTAAATACGACCTTAGCTCAACCGGAAATTTAGTTTTGTCATTGCGGATATACTCTATTTCGTAAGCACTCGAAACGCCTTCGCTCAAGGCTTCTTCTGTAAGAATTTTACTTTCGTATTCTAACCAGTTCTGTGGAATTATTTGATTCAGGCTCATCTCGAGCAGTTCACTTTCTTTATATCCGGTCATATCACAAAATGCACGGTTTACTTCAATTATTCTGCCTTCATTATTTACTTGAAGGTAGCTGTCGGTAATGCTTTCGTGAAGTCTTCTGTATTTCTCTTCACTTTGTTTTATAATTTCGAGTAATTGTTTATGTTTTTCAACTTCAAGATTTAGCTCTGTAGTTCTAACTTTAAGTATTTCTTCAAGATGTTCGGTATAATTTCTTACTTCAGTTTGTTGCTTTTCGTTTTCCATAATAATAACTAGAATATTGATTATGTTGTTGACAGCACCTCTGAAAATGTTATATTCTTTTTTATCATTAATCCTTATAATAGCTACTCCAAATACATTCTTTGTAGTTTGCAGATTATAAAGTAGTATTTCTTTTCCATCATCAAGAGTGATATGATTTTTTGCGGGGTTATTAATAAAATCCCTAAGAAATATCATTAAATCCTTATTTTGGTTAACGTCGTCGCCAAAGCTTCTATCATATTCCATTGAATAAAATGAACATAGCTCTATAGCAGGCACTTGTTTTAGAGTACCTGCTATGAACTCTAATCTTTTTACATTGCTGGGCATAACATAAAGCATATTCTGAGCAGCTATCAACTGATTCAGTATTGTAATTTCGTCTCTTTTTATGACCGATTCATTTTCCATTTTACCGTACTTTTTAATTTATTAATTTTTCCCTCAGATATTCTTCCGGTCTTATATAGTAAGGATTGTTGACTACCTGCCCTTTGACAATCATGTAAGGGTGTACCTTCAAACATTCCAGTATTGTAGCGCCGTCAAACTTGTTAACATCATATTGGCAGAGTGCTGTAATAGGATAGTCTTTGACTATAAGATTGATTTTTGACTCATATTCCATTAGTCTTTCCGAACCCGGTATTCCTTTAACTGCCCATTCCATCTCTGCCGTGCCTCTGGCACCTGAATATTCTTCTTCGATAGAGCGTAAATAAAAGTTTTTGAGAGTATTTAGCATTTCTTCCGGAACAAAAGTACCGGAAGGATGATAAACCTGATTAGTATTTGCGAGAACAAAACTTCGTTTAACATCTCCTTGACTTATATCAACTCCCAACTCTTCCAACCAATCTCTGACAACTGTTTTATCAACATTATCTGCAAAATATGCGACTCTTTCGTTGCCGGCAAGTCCACGTTCAAGAAATCTTGAGATGATGTATTTTCTTTCTTCCTCACTACTGTAAATAAGACAGATGTGAGTACCCATCTCGAAATGTTCTCCGGTAAATCCCATTTCAATTTCATGCGTTGCAGTGCACATAAATCCTCCAAAAAAAAATTAATTTAAAGGTAAGGCTAAGTAAAAAGTGCTCCCTATTCCGGGTTGGCTTTCGGCATATACCCTGCCACCTATTAAATTAGCTAATCCTTTTGCTATCGAAAGCCCCAGACCTGAGCCCTCGTAGCCGCGCGCAAATGATGTATCTCCCTGATAAAATCTGTCAAATATTTTATCGAGTTTATCATGAGATATTCCTGTGCCGCTATCTTTAACATAAAATACAATCTCTTCTTGTGTTAATTCATATCCTAATTCGACTGAGCCGTTGAGAGTAAATTTGTAAGCGTTACTCAGGAATGCATTCAATATTTGGAAAATACTTTTCTGGTCATTATATATGATTGAATGGTGAGTTGTTTGTGAGTTAATTTCTAAAGAGATTGATTTTTCTCTAAAGCTGTCTTTATAGACCATCAAAAGATCACTTAATACTTCTATTGCTTTAAAATCATGCTTCCTGATTTCTACTTGTTCAGTATCAATGCGTGCAATATCGAGTATATCGTTGACAGTATTCATGAGTCTGTTGCAACTTTGGTTAAGTAACTTGGTATATTCTGTCTTCTCTTCGTGCGAAATACTATACTCTGTGATAATTTTCGAAAAGCCCATTATACCATTTAATGGAGTACGTATCTCATGCGAAATATTCTGTAGGAAGGCTGTTTTAAGTTTCTCGCTTTCCTGTGCCTTTATCTTTGTGTTTATAAGCTCATTTTCAACCTGCTTTCTCTTAGTAATGTCCCTGATAACATATACCATACCTGTAGGTATATTATGCTCATCTCGAATTACATCTCCATTTACTTCTACAAACAAAGTAAATGTGTCTAAGTAGTTTAATTCATATTCTTGAAGTCCTAATGGAGATTCAATCATTAGTTTTGTATTATCAATAGCTCTTTGCAGATCTTTTTGAGCAATGAAAGAAAGAATATTTTTTCCTATCAGTTTTTCTTTTGGAACAAAATCAATAGAATCAAATGTGTAGTCATTAACAAAATTGATATTGCCCTCAAGGTCAGTTCTGATAATTAAATCAGGAACTGTTTGTAATAATCCCCGATGCAACTCCTCGCTGTGACGCAACTCAGACTCTACTCTTTTTCTTTCAGTAATATCTCTCTGAATTCCTAAGTATCCTAATATTTCGTTATGTTCGTCGAGAATTGGTTGTGCAGAACCCTCAATATCTATCAGACTACCGTCTTTTCTTCTGTTTACGTACTCTCCAAAAATACTTTGCTTGTTTGTTAATTGATGCCAAATGTACTCAATTTGTTCAGGTGAACTTAATCCGCTTTTTAATATTCTGGGTGTTGCCTTGCCTACTACTTCTTCGTTACTAAACCCATAAACATTAGTAAATTCGGGATTAATGAATGTTATAATCCCGTCTTTATCAGTTGTAAAAATGATATCATTTGAGTTGGAAATAGCATTATTTAACTTTCTAAGTTCCTCTTCTTTTTTCTTTATATCTGATATATCAATCATCAAACCGTAAAGATACTTAACTTTATCATTCTCGATTTCTAATGAAACAGTATCATAAATCCAGATATAATTACCATTTTTGTGCATCATACGATAGGTCATCGAATGACTTTCTTTCATTTCGGTTCTGCTCAAACAGAAATTTATTGTTCTATCTCTGTCAACAGGATGAATCTTATCAGCCCACCAATCAAAATCTAACCACTCTTCCGGAGGATAACCCAAAATCTTAATACACTGCTCAGAGACATACAGCCATTTGTTGAGTGAAGGGTCGTAGCGCCAAAAGATGGCATCTACGGTTTCGGCATATTCTCTGAATATTTTTTCGTTCTTTATCAGTTTGTCCTGATATTCTTTACGTTTGCTGATATCTCTTGTAATTCCCTGTATTCCGACAGGGTTGTTTTTCTCGTCTCTTATGAATGAAACATTAAGCTCGGTCCATACAGTTTCTCCGTTAGCTTTGTAATACTCAATTTCAATTTTTCTGCTTCGGTTATAATCAACATTAGCTGATTTCTCCATCTGCATTTCCTGGATATAAATCTCATTGAGCAATTGCAGTGAACTTTCGGGATGACGCATAAAAATAGGTTTAGATAAGTGCTCATCGGGTGTTTCACCTATTAATCCGTAAATTGAAGGACTGATGTATTTAACATTCATTTGCAAGTCTGTTATCCAAACCACATCACTGATATTATCAGCTAATGTGCGGTATTTTTCTTCGCTTTCTTCCAACTTGAGTAGAATATTCTTGCGATCAGTAATGTTGCGGGCAAAGAATGAAGCTCCTACAATTTTATCATCTTTGTATATTGGATTAAATGATATTTCAATATAAATATTTCCCAAAATAGTTGGTACTGCATCTTCAATCTGGTAACTTTCACCCGCGAAAGTCCTGTCGTATCTTGACTTCCAAATTTCCTTAATCTCAGTTGGAAGCGATTGTAATATATTAGAGCCATTTTTCAGTTCAACCCCAAATCCTGCCTTAAATTCATTACGAAATATTGTGTTAATATATATGATATCGTAGTTTGTGTTTATAGCCCAAACACTATCTTTGGTATTTTCGAGTATTGATTCCAGATTTGACTCAAGTAGTCTAAGAATCTCCTTCGTATCACGCAATTCCCCTGACTCATTAACATAAGAATTGCTTAAAAGTTCGTTTTCTGCGCGTAGTTTTGTAATTTCTTCTTTAAGTTGTTTTATGTATTCGTCTGTATTTATCACTAAAACCTCCAAAGGTTTATTTTTTTGTCATTTATTAACAGGTAAAGTAAAATAGAAAGTTGTCCCTGAGTCAGGTAAACTCTCAACACGTAAAATTCCACCACATTTTTCAACAAATTCCCTGCAAAGTACAAGCCCAAGTCCTGAACCTTTTTCCCCTGAAGTGCCTTCAGTAGATATGTTATCATCAATGCTGAAAATTCTGTTTAATCTATTTTGACTGATGCCTATTCCATTATCTCTGACAAATATTTCCGCTGTTTTGCCATCAGGCAATAGATTCGCTCCTACTTCAATCATTCCACCGACATTAGTAAATTTTACTGCGTTAGATATTAAATTTCGCAGAATTGTGTTGAGCATGGTGATATCAGCATATACTTCGAATAATTTCGGAACTGATTTAACAAATGTAATTTGTTTTGCGTCTGCAATGTTTTGATGTAGATTTAGTATCGAGACAATAGTATTATACAAAAATATATCTGTAGGATTGTATTTAATTACACCACGCTGTGAGCGTGACCATTCCAAAAGATTTTCAAGAAATCCATAGAGTCTGTCTGCGGAGTCTTTGATAGTTGCAATTACGCTTCTCCGCTCGTCTTCGGTAAATTCTTCTGGACTTTCATGCAACAATGTGATAATATTTCGAAATCCACCCAAAGGTGACCTAAGATCGTGAGCAATTATTGAAAAGAACTTATCTTTTTCTTTGATTGATGATTCCAAAGCAATTTTAGCGTTCTCAAGCTGACTGATTAATTCATTCTTTTGGGCTAAATTTGATTCAATTAACTCTTTAGATTCAGTCAACTGATTATTAATAAGTTCGAGCTCTATTGAATAACTTCTAAGCTTTTCCTCGTCAATTTTCTTTGAAGTGATATCTACAAGCATGTTCAGTACATTTTCGAAGTTCCCTTTATCGTCGAGAATAACAGCACTCGAAACATCAGTCCACAATATAGAACCGTCCTTCTTGACGTATCTTCTTTCAAGACGCGCAGTAAGAATTTCTTTTTTTACAAATTGAGAATAAATTTGCTCTGCATCTTTTAGATCTTCGATATAAGTAAGTTCGAAAAATGTTTTGTTGTCTAATTCCTCGGGCTTGTATTGTAAGGAATTACTCCAAAAATCATTGAAATAAATATAGTTGCCGTTTTTGTCAAGAATAGTTATACCGATATTTGCAACATTAAATACAGCTCTAAGTTTTGCCTCACTTTCTTTGAGGGATTTCTCAGCGAATTTTCTTTCGGTAATATCCTGCCCTTGAGCAATGGTTGCAATAGGATTATCGTTTTCGTAAATTGTAGCGGAATTCCACAATACTGTCCGGATTGATCCATCCATATTTTGTATCTCAATCTCTACAGACTCCCACCTTTCGCCTGACTGTGCTTGCTTGATCAGCTCCATTGATTGCAAAACTTTGCTTTCGGGAAAGAGTATTTTAAGGGACTTACCAAGTACATCCTTTTCGCTAAGACCTGTAAGATGCTCGAATGCGGTGTTAAATCTTGTTATCCTAAAATAATTATCCCAAACAATTATGGGTGCGTTGGCATAGTTTAACAAATTCTGCAAATAAGCATTGGTCTTTTCAAGTTCGTTCTTAGCTTTTTCTCTTTCAATTTCCAGATTCTTTCGTTCATCTATGGCTCTGCTCACTCCGATTACTTCAATCTCGCCGGCATCATTAAACCGGTATTTGGTAGATACCTCTACCCACACAATTCTTCCGTCTGCATGAGGTTGCTGAATCTCATTCATATAATAGCTGTCGGTGGCAGGGTTAGCCAAAAATTCCGGTAAATATTGTTCAATAGCATTTTTGACAGCTATTTGAGATTCAGGTGTCAAAGCATCTTGGAGTGATTCGGATAATGCTTGTTCGGGTGTGATTCCTCTTAATCTGTAAATTGCAGGGCTGACATATGTAAATTTTTGCTGATTTAGGTTAAGAACCCAAATTACATCCGAAGCGAGCTCTGTAAGAAGTCTGTACTTTGTTTCGCTGTCCCTAAGAGCTTTTTCCGTTTCTTTCAGACGTGTAATATCTGTATCGTTTCCTTTGTATCCTTTTAGATTGCCTGAATCATCAAATATTGGGACACCTGATGTCATAACCCAAATTTCTTCACCATTTTTCTTTTTAATTACATTTTCAAAACTATAGATTGGTTTACCTGATCTGATCAGGTCAAAACCTACTTCTTTCAATGTTTCTCTGTCTATATCAGTTGTTATATCATAGAAGTAAAGTTTATTCACCAATTCATCAGGGCTGTAGCCCCAAATATCTTTTACATTGTCTCCAACGCTGGTGTAAAGACCGTTAATATCAATTTCCCAATAAACAGTCTTACTCTGCATTGCAAGCTCGTCGTACAGTTTCTTCGAATCCTGTAGAGCTGTTTCGATACTTTTCCTTTCTGTTATATCCTGACCTTGAGCTATAGTCATTACTGAGTGATCATCTTTGTAAATACTTGCTGAATTCCAAAGAACCGTACGTAAATTGCCATCTTTACATTTGACTGTGATCTCGACGGAGTCCCAATTTTCTCCCTGATTAGCAAGTTTGATGAGTTCTATTGTAGAATCACTGCTTTGTGTAGGGAAGAGGGAATGAATATTTTTTCCGAGCATCTCTTCTTCCGAATATCCGGTCAGGTGACAAAATGAGTTATTAAATCTGGTTATTTTAAACTCGTTATCCCACACAATAATCGGTGCATTGGCATAGTTTATAAGTTTCTCAAGGAATTCGTTAGTATTTTTCAGT
The DNA here is from genome assembly GCA_024711295.1 of bacterium. Lineage (GTDB taxonomy): Bacteria > Bacteroidota > Ignavibacteria > Kapaibacteriales > UBA2268 > JANJTB01. The sequence continues at coordinate 19,495 of JANJTB010000007.1, forward strand.
TCATTTTCGAAGTTTATTCTGTCTGTCAAATCAACAAATGCAGCCATCAAACAAATAGACACTCCGTCGTCAGACTTGATTAAAGTAGAGTTTACATAAAAGTCCCGATTAATATTGTTTGAAACAAGAGCGGTTAACATACCTGACCATCGGCCTTTGGTAAGCAAGGTGTATTTGACAACTTCTGCACTTTCGCGCAACTCCCAAAATTCAACAGCATCTCTTCCTAATACCTGCTCTGAATTATTATATCCCCATAATTCCAAAAATGCAGGGTTTATGTAAGTTAATTTACCTGTGAGATCAGATATTGCTATTGCATTGATTGAGGTATCAAGTGCCTTATTTTTAATATAGTTTTGCTGCTCTATTGCCTTTAATTTTTCAATTTCACCTTTGTAATGCTTATGCAGTTCTTCATTTTCGAGTCTTAGAGATTCGATTTCTGAGAGTAATTCTTCGAAATTTTTTTCATTTTCTGACATTGTTGTTTTCAGCAGCTACTATGACTAAAATTATTTTGTACATTCAAAAATAAGTTATGATAAATTCATTACCTATTTCACCAAAATAAACATTTTTTTTTTTAATAGCAACTTTATTTTTAAAATAATTAAGAATATTTGTCAGAAATAAAAATTATTATTTATTTAGATTAAAACAGAGAAAACTTCCTTTTTTTTTACGGTTAATACAAACCGTTATTGAGTAAAATATTCAATTATTTTTGAACAAATAAGTTCAATTTCTTCATCTTTGAGGTAAGGATGCATTGGAAGACTGAAAATTCTGGAAGCTAGATTTTCAGAAACAGGAAAGTCACCTGTTGAATAGTTCAAATCCTTGAAAGCTTCCTGGAGGTGTAAAGGTTTGGGGTAATATATTGCAGTTGGAATTTTATTGTCCGCAAGGTATTTTTGAACATTTGCTCTTTGTTGTTCGTCATCAGCCAATACTGAATATTGTGCCCATACACTTTGACATGAGTTTGGTATTTGAGGCACCGTCAGATATTCACCTAACTGTAAGTTATATTTATTTGCAGCTTTGTTCCTTAGCACAATTTCATTATCGAAAAGCTTCATTTTTGCAAGTAAAACAGCAGCCTGTATTGTGTCTAATCTTCCATTTATACCGACTCTGACATTATTATATTTGTCGTGTCCCTGTCCATGTACTCTAATAGATTGCATTATGTCGAATAATTCATCATTATTTGTAAATACTGCTCCACCATCACCATAGCATCCCAAAGGTTTAGCAGGATAGAATGAGGTTGCTGCTGCATCGCCGAAGGAACATGATTTTTTGCCTTTATAATCGGCACCAAAACTTTGAGCTGCATCCTCTAGCACTAATAATCCAAACTCTTTAGCAATTTTTTCAATCTCGTTATAATCAGCGGTTAATCCGAATAAATCAACAGGAATAATTGCTTTAGGGTTTAGTTTCCCTTCTTTTTTAACTTCAATAATTTTCTCTCTCAGTTTGCCAGGAGATATGTTGAAAGTATCGGGTTCAATATCAACGAATACAGGTGTAGCACCGAGAATACGAACTACTTCGGATGTTGCTATAAATGTGAACGGACTCGAAAACACCGCATCACCACTTGTAATACCCCATGCCATAAGTGGAATAAGCAGGGCATCAGTACCGCTGGAGCAAGTCAGACAATGTTTAACACCGGAATATTGTGCAAGTAATTTCTCTAGTTGAGCTACCTCTGAGCCCATTATGTATGTACCGCTGTCGAGAATCTTCTTTATTCCGGAATTTATTTCACTTTCTATTAATTTGTACTGGGTTTGTAAATCAATGAAATTCATAACATTCAAGTATTATTGTAATTAAAAAATCAAAAGTATTAGAAAGTATAGAATAAAAAAAATTTAATTAAAAAATTTGTATAAACATTAATTTATTTGTAAGTTTTTATGTTACATTTCAAATGAATAATTGGCATAAAATTAACATAAATTTTTATTTTACAATAAAACCATGCACTTTTGTAACTTAGAAAAGTACATAATTCGTAATTTATTAATTAAATATAGCTAAGGTGATAAAAATGTCTTTAGCAAGCAGACTTATAGATTTCTTCTCAAAAAAGAAGACTGTGGCTGACGAAACTGATGCACAATCAAAAGTTAAGCAACAGAAATTAGGCAAAATGACAGCTCGTGAAAGAATTGAGTCAATTCTCGATGAAAATTCTTTTCACGAATATGATTTATTTATCGAGCATAAAGCCGAAGATTTTGGCATGGATAAGAAATTTTTGCCAAGAGATGGCGTAATGACAGGTACAGGTGATATCGTTGGTCACCCTGTTTGTATTTATGCTCAGGATTTTACAATTGCAGGTGGTTCTCTCGGGCTGGCTCATGCAAGAAAAATAACTAAAATAATGGACCATGCCGTTAAGCTGGGTATCCCTCTTATAGGGATTAATGATTCGGGTGGTGCACGAATTCAGGAAGGTGTAAACTCTCTTGCCGGTTATGGTGAAATATTTTACAGAAATACTATAGCTTCGGGGGTAATACCTCAGATCTCGGTTATACTCGGACCTTGTGCCGGTGGTGCAGTTTACTCGCCTGCATTGACAGACTTTGTATTTGTGGTAGATAAAATCTCAAAAATGTTTATTACAGGTCCTGAAGTAATAAAAACAGTACTGGGAGAAGAGATTAGCATGGAAGAGCTTGGTGGCGCAAGAGTGCATTCAGAAATATCAGGCAATGCTCATTTCTTTGCTGAGAGTGAGCAGGAGTGTTTCGAACAAATCAAAAAGCTGGTTTCTTTTATACCATGGAATAATAGTAAAAAAGCTGAGAAATTTCCTGTTAAGCAGCCAAAATCAAATTATGTTATTTCGAATGTTATTCCAAAAGAATCAACAGTACCTTACGATGTCAGAGATATTATCAAATGTCTGGCTGACGATTCAGACTTTTTGGAAGTTCAGGAGCATTTCGCTGCAAATATTGTAATTGGATTCGCAAGATTTAACGGCGAAACAATTGGTATTGTAGGTAATCAACCAATGGTTCTGGCAGGTGTACTGGATGTTGATTCATCTGATAAGGCCGGACGATTCATTCGATTTTGCAACGCTTTTAGCATACCTCTGCTTACATTGGTGGATTTACCGGGCTACTTACCAGGAATTGATCAGGAGCATGCGGGTGTAATTCGCCATGGTGCAAAAATTCTTTATGCTTACAGCGAGGCTACTGTTCCTAAAATAACAGTTGTGTTGCGCAAAGCTTATGGCGGTGGTTATATCGCTATGTGTTCGAAGCATCTTGGTGCTGATTTTGTTTTTGCTTTGCCAAGTGCCGAAATTGCTGTTATGGGTCCTGAAGGCGCTGCTAATATAATATTCAAGAAAGAAATCACTGAAGCACTTGACCCTGATGCTATGCGTAAACAAAAAGTTGAAGAATACACACAAAAGTTTGCCAATCCTTACAAAGCTGCAGCTGCCGGCTATATTGATGCAGTGGTGGCACCGGAAGAATTGAGAGGTCATATTTTACATTCACTACATATATCAGCCAACAAAGTCGAAAACAGACCTGCAAAAAAACATGGTATTCCACCATTCTAAGGAGTAAAGATAATGAATGAACAATTTACAGATTTTGTTATAGATGATACTGTTTATAAAACAAAAACTACAACAAAATATAATAAAAGGAAAAAGTTTAACGGTTTTGACAAAGGTAGGGTTAGTGCTTTTATACCAGGAGCTATTCGCAATGTATTTGTACAACCGGGTAAGCAAGTAAAACAGGGTGAAGTATTGCTCGAACTTGAAGCAATGAAAATGAAAAACCGAGTTACTGCAGGTATGAGTGGAGTAGTAAAGAGCATTTTTGTAAAAACCGGTGATAATGTGTCGAAAGACCAACTACTTATGGTTATTGAATAATTTGTTAAATTTAGAGGTTGCAAATGATTGTTAATGAATTACTTAACCCGGGCAGTATTGTTATAGTGGGTGGGTCGAACGATATAGAAAAGCCCGGGGGCAAAATTCTTAAAAATATTATTGATGGCGGTTATAAAGGTAAATTGTCTGTAGTTAATCCTAAAGAGACAATAGTACAGGGCGTCAAGTGTTTTGCAGATGTTTCAGAAATTGATAATACCGAACTTGCTATCATTGCCATTCCTGCAAAAATGACATTGAACACTGTCGAAATTCTTGCTAAGCATAAGGGTACAAAAGCTTTTATAATACTTTCAGCAGGATTTAGTGAATTTGGTGAGCATGGAAAGATTTTAGAGAAGAAAATAGTTGAAGTAGTTGAAAGTGTTGGTGGCTCGTTGATAGGACCCAATTGTATTGGTGTACTGACGCACAGTTACAAAGGTGTATTTGCAGGACTTATACCACAGTTGAGCAATAAGGGTTGCGACCTTGTTTCTGGCTCCGGTGCTACAATATGCTTCATTCTGGAAATGGCTGTACCGAGAGGTCTAACTTTCAATAGCATTTTTTCTGTAGGAAATAGTGCTCAGATTGGTGTTGAAGAAGTATTGGAATACTGGGATGAAACTTTCGACCCTAAGACATCATCAAAAGTCAAGTTATTTTATATTGAACAAATTCATAAACCTGAAAAACTACTCAAGCATTGTCGCTCTTTGATTAACAAAGGGTGTAGAATTGCCGCAATAAAAGCAGGAACCACCGAAGCTGGTTCTAGAGCTGTAAGCTCACATACCGGAGCTTTAGCCGGTTCGGACACTGCAGTAGAAGCCCTTTTCCGTAAAGCCGGGATAATCAGGTGTTATTCTCGTCAGGAATTAATTTATGTAGGTGGTGTTTTGCTTCATAAAGCACTTACAGGCAAAAATATTGCTGTAATAACACATGCCGGTGGCTCAGGTGTTATGCTTACAGATACTCTTGCAAAAGGTGGACTGAATATTCCTAAAATTGAAGGACCTGCTGCAGATGAGTTATTATCTCAGCTGTATCACGGCTCTTCGGTATCAAATCCAATAGATTTTCTTGCAACTGGCAACGCTGACCAATTAGGTACAATTCTGGAATATGTTGACAGAGAATTTCATAATATTGATGCGTCTGTTGTAATTTTTGGTACAACAGGTATGTTTGATGTAACAGGTGTATATGATGTTTTACACGAAAAAATGAAGTGGTGCAGAAAGCCTATTTATCCATGTTTGCCATCTGTAGTGCAAGCAGAAAAAGCCGTTAAGCATTTCCTTTCTTTGGGTAGAATAGATTTCACTGATGAGGTTGCTCTTGGTGCAGCATTATCAAAAGTTTATCATACAGCACCACCTGCACAAGAGTTTGAGTTACCACTAATTGATGTTGAGAAAATTCGCTGGGTGGTTGACAACTCCGAAAATGGGTACCTTAGCCCCGATAAAATTCAAATCTTGCTTGATGCTGCCGGAATTCCAAGAGTCAAAGAAGTATTGGCATTTACAAAAGAAGAAGCTCTTAGCAAAGCTGCTGAGATTGGTTTCCCACTGGTTATGAAAGTTGTTGGACCGATTCACAAAACAGATGTTGGTGGAGTAGTGTTGAACGTCAGACATCCTGATATAGTTGCTTCAGAGTTTGAAAGAATGATGGATATTCCTGATGCAAAAGGTGTTTTGATGCAACAAATGCTCAATGGTACCGAACTTTTTGTCGGTGCTAAACACGAAGAAGATTTCGGACATATTGTACTTCTTGGACTTGGCGGCATATTTATTGAAGTGCTAAAAGATGTTTCATCTGCATTGGCTCCTGTGTCGAAAGACGAAGCATTGAAAATGATGAGTGAGCTGAAATCTTATAAATTGCTCGAAGGAGTCAGAAAAAGAGAGGGCGTTGATCAAGAAAAATTTGCTGATGTAGTTCTAAGGTTATCGGCATTGCTTCAGGCAGCTCCTGAAATTATGGAGCTCGACCTTAATCCGTTGTTGGGCAAAGCTGATTCAATTATTGCTGTAGATGGCAGAATTCTTATCCAAAAGAACTGATTGATTTGTTTTTAAAAATCAGATTCATAAGTGACAAAAAAACAATAAAGCCGATGTAAAATCATACATCGGCTTTTTGATTATCAAAGTGTGTAATTACATCATATTATTAGTATTTTTGTAAAGTACCTTGTCTGGTTTTAGCTTTTTCATCCCATGATTTTACTACTGTTTCAAGTAATTTCAACTTATCGGATTTAGCTTTTGCCATATCTATACCAATATATTGTTGTGCTTTTTCTTTTGTAGAAATATCAGGTAATTGCACAGGTATAGGTTTGCCGAGTTTTGTTAGAATAACATTGATGAGGCCTCTTGCTTTTTCAGCTCTTTCGATAGAAGTACCAAGAACTCTGAGAGCTTCGACCGGTGAATGGAATCCAACACCGTTAGCTGCAGCAACCCAATCCCATCTCCACTGGGCATGTCTGATAAGTTTTAATACGGGTTTCATATCTTCTTCTGTTGCTCCGGCATCCCATGCAGCTTTTGCTTCGATGTGGGCAGCGGCAAGAGATTTTTCTGCTATTCTGCGAATTTCCAATACTCTGTCCTGACGTGATACCACGTCACTCAATAATTGAGCTTCGCTCTCTCTGTGACAAGTCTGACAAGCATTGGCAATATTCTGCAATGGAGAAGAAATATGATGGTCTGTGAATTTTACTCCTCCCTCAATTTTATATGGCATGTGACAATCCGAGCATGATACATTTCTGGCAGAGTGAACGCCTGTTTTGTAAAGCTCATAGTCAGGATGCTGAGCCTTGAGCATAGGAGTACGACTTAATTTATGTGTCCAGTCATAGAATTCTATGTTATCATAGTATGCTTCCATACTGTCTGCCGAGAATCCTTTATCCCAAGGGAATACCAGATACTTGTTTTCTTTTTTGAAATAATATTCAACATGACATTGAGCACAAACTAATGAACGCATATCCTGACGTGAGAATTCTTTCATGTTTTTGCCTTGACGCTCGAAAGCTTCTACCAAAGCAGGACGAGTAATTCTCAGATTCATAGTTTTGGGGTCATGACAGTCCTGGCAGCCAATTGGGTTAATAATTTCCTCACCTAACTCAATCCATTTACGATTATAAAATTGCTCAATACCATCTCTATTCATTACTCTTGGTACATCTGTTGATTTACATGACCAGCAGGTTGATGGAAGAGGGCTGTTTTCAACACCGCCTGTACGCAAAGTCTGGCGGACATCTCTAACAGCATGGGCATGGCCTCGACCCTGGTTGTAGTCTATTGAGAAAGGATATCCAGCCCATAATATTACAAGCTCTGGGAACTCGGCCAAATAGTCAATAGTGTGACTACCCCCATGAGGACTTACAAAATTTGTATCGAGAGTTTTCATATAGGTTTCCCATTCTTTTGGGAAATTTTCGCCCCATACTTCGTTTCTTGGCTCCCATTCGGGAATTTCTTTAACGATTTGCATACGAGCAGCTTTTTCGGCTCTGCGCTCCATTATCGAAGCGGTAAATATACCGGCAGCGAATACTACAATAACTGTTCCAATAAACAGTAACCAGTTTACAATGGGTTTTCTTTTTTGATTTTCCATAATTTGACCTCTATTTTTTAGTGTTAATAATCTCGTTAATCCAGTCCGGAACAGCTTTGGTTTGATCCGGTACCTGAGCATAAGGCGTGGATGTCTGGCTATTTCCTATCCCGTGTGGAACATGGCGATGACAATCCCAACAAAGCCTGCCTTCGCCATGTGAGAAAGCCCTACCATCCTGCTCTATAAGTGAGGACTCACCTAATTGTTTCTCGTGACAGCGTATGCAATTATCCTGAACCACACGCACACCGGCCGGCTTGATTTGAATAATGTCGGGCTCTGTATGCAACGTAAATACTGTTGCATGTCGCATTCCATCACTGGCTTTGAACATGTACTTGTTGAAAAAATTGTCGTGGGGTACATGGCAGTCTCCACATGTTACACTTCGGCCATGGCTACTATACTGCCAGGTTGCAAAATGAGGTGTCATAAGGTGACAATTAATACATGTTCGTGGCTCATCAGACAAGTATGAACTTGCATTTGACAGGTGAAAAGCCGTAATTCCTGCGCCAACTAATATGCCTGTAAGAATTATTACCGGCATCTGAAATCTTGCTGGTGGAATAATCCATTCAATAAATTTTTTAAATTTGTTCATATTCATTCTCTTTTTTTAAATCAGAATAAACTATCTGATTTAAAAGTAACAATTTTTTTAATTTCAAAAAAATATAAATAGAATATTTGAAATATTACCTGATATTTTTTAATAAATAAATTAAATTTTTACTTATATGTTTAGTAGTGCTTGATTATTTCAATCAAATCAGTATAGATATAGTTACGAACTTTACGAGTAGAGTTATCACCGACAAAACTAAATGTTTTGTCACCTGATTTCAGAATTATTGATAGCTTATCGCAACCAAAAAATTGTTCGACAAGGGTATGGTTAAGTTTCATTGTGTTTCGAATGATGTAATCAGAGCCTTTTTTCTCAAAAAACATTCTTGAAGGGTGAATCATTATTGATTGTTTATCATCAAAGAAGAAACAAACAGAATCAATCTTTGGGACTAAATACTCACTTATTAAAGTGAAGTTAGCAGTACTTGCGCTATCTTTAAATTCAAAATCTCTGATTGTAAAATCAATTTTTAGCTCAGTATCATCGTTCTCAAATTCAAGTGCTTTTACAAAGAATTGGTTTTTGCCTTCACCTAAATAAAAGGATTCGTGGTATTTTCCGGCTTTGCCTGTTGCACCACTCTTGATACCACCGCATGATACAAGAGGAATTAATAGAATTAATATGAGTAAAAATTTTATCAAAAATACTCCTATTTGATGAAAGTAATTTTTGCAATGGCAATATTTTCGTTAAAACTACGGATGATTAAATCCGATTTATTGGATACCATCATAAAAAGGTACATCCTCGAAGAACTTTGATTGAAAACCGGAGCCAAATAAACATTCAAATCTTCGTACTTAGACATCACTTTTAAATCACTACCAGGTGTACCGTTTTCAAAAATTGCCCTGATTGAATCGAATGTACTATTAAGCGGCAACCCAATATATATGGTATAATCTTTTGTTTTAACTGCTTTGTGAAGAGGTATATTTTCGAGCTTGTTGATATTTAGTATTGACTCGTACTCTTTGAGCATATTTTTGTCAATCTCAACAACTTTTTCAATATCTGACTGAAGGATTAACTTATCTTTTCCACCCAATAATAGAGTGTTCTCAGAATTTTGCGTACTGCATGCACAGGTAAATAAAATAAAGAGTAATAGAAAAACATTTTTCATAATGGCTCCCGATAAAAAAGCAAACTGCCAAAAGTACCACTAATAATTAGTACTTTCGGCAGCAGAACTATTAATATTATTCTCCGGTTACGATAGTCTCGTAGCTGACGATAAGACCAAGAATGTTGGAGTATTTAACATCTACAGTCGAGATTTTTGTAATACCGCCATTCTTTGCTGCAGATTGAATACTTGCATCTGCGTCAAAGAACAATACACCAAGAAATCCGGTAGCTTTAGCTGTTCCGACTTTCGATCCTACAGGATTTGATGTTGCAGCTACAGGCATTGTAAGTGAGCATGATGACAACAATGCGATTGCTGAAATTACTACTGCTGCCAAAAATAATTTGAACTTCATTAATAAACTCCTAATCTTTTTTTGCCTACTCTGTCGAAGGTTTTTCGGCGTTCACCTAATATCAATAACAAAACTAATCATAATTTTGCTAAAAAAAAAGTGTTTTTAAGCTAAATTTTAATTTTGTTCTGTTTTTTTAATAAAAAACTTAATTATTACAATTAAATCATTTATCTAATAATATTATTCATTTCAAAACGATTATACATATTTTTATTTAAATTGAAGATTTGAGTATGAATACTGTAAAAATTGGTGTAATAGGCACCGGTGAAATATCGCAAAATTTTCATTTACCGATTCACTATAGAATTCCAAATGTAGAGTTATTTGCTATTTACGACCGTAATAGAACAAAAGCTCAGTTGATTGCCGAAAAATACGAAATTCCGCATGTGTGCAGCTCTGTTGAAGAGATGCTAAAGATTGAGGAATTAAATGCTGTCGATATATGCACTTCAACAGATACTCACGTAGATTTTGCGGTTGCCGCCATCGAAGCCGGAAAGCATACTCTTATCGAAAAGCCCATAGCACGTAACTATGCAGAAGCACTTAAGATATATGAAGCTGAGCAAAAAGCTGATGTTAAGGTTATGGTAGCTACTAACCAGAGATTTCGCTATGACGCAAAAATGCTGAAGAGTTTTGTGCAAAATGGTGATATCGGTGATATTTTCTATGTGCAGGGAAGTTGGCTTCAGCAAAAAAGGTCTGCTGAATGGCGACAACAAATCGAAAGGTCGGGTGGCGGTGTACTGGTTGACCTTGGTATTTCGCTGATAGATTCACTTATGTGGATTTGTGACTTCCCTGATGTGCAGTCTGTTTCTGCGAACACTTTCAAACATCTTACCGGTAAAGTTGAAGACGTGGCTATTGCTAACATTAAGTTCAGGAACGGCTCTATAGCAACATTGGAGATGAGCTGGTCACTTTTTAGTTCGAGAAATACTTTCGGTTTTAATGTTTATGGTAGCAAAGGTAGTGCAAAAATAAATCCCGTGCAGCTCTACAAGGTCAATGGAGATATTTATCAACCTGTAACCAATACAGACCTACATACTAATATGGAAATATTCAGAAAATCATTCGAAAGCGAAATCAAACACTTTATAAACTCCATTTTGGGTTATACACCGATTGTATCGACTGTCGAAGAAGCAGTGACTATTATGAAACTTATTGATGCAATGTACACTTCTGCAGCTGAAGGCAAGGAAATTTACATTTAGCTTGTTAATTGCGAGGTAAATCGCTAACTTAATAAATTTTCATTTTTTTATAATCATAGATATGAATGTTCCCCGGGTAAAAAATTGCTCGGGGATTTTTTTTGTTTAGTAGTTTATTTATATATTTTGTAATATCAGCTAAATATTTATATTATCAAGCAATTAAAATTGAAATTATTATCGAATAAAATTAATTTGCAATAAATTAAAAATTTTCGTATTTTATATATGGCACATATACTAAATGAAATATTTTGTGAAATTTTGCCAGCGTAACTTACGGTTTTTGTTTATGGAAAAATAAACTTTTTATATTTTGAAACATTTTTTATGATATGATAAAATGGTGCATTATGAAATCAGTTCTCGTTATTATTTTCGTTGTTACTTCTTCGTTTTCATTTGCCAAATGGGAGCCATGCAACAACAGCTATTTTGATTCAAACATTAGATTCTTTGAATCCAATGGAAAAGTGATATTAGCTGTATTGAATAATAGTATTTATATATCTACGGATAATGCCGAAAGCTGGATTGATAAAACTATCGGAGAATATACTTATCCTACTTCATCTGTATTTGTTGGCGATAACATTTTTGTTGGTACATCATTTGGTGTGTATTTTTCATCAAATAATGGTTCAAATTGGGTTACCAGAAGCAATGGTATTACTAGTATGCGGATTTTATCAATGACTGTTAGTGGAATTAACATTTTTATTGCTACAGAGGATGGGATCTTTGTATCTTCAGATAATGGTAATAACTGGGTTCTCAGAAGTAAAGGGTCGATAAATGGTGAGGTAAAATCACTAAAAGCTCTTGGTAGTAACCTTTATGCCATTACTCAAAATAGTTTTTATCATTCATCAGATAACGGGAACACCTGGGTTATAAAGAATAATGGACTAAACATAAAATCATTAAGAGAAATTTCATTAATAAAAAGTGAAATTTTTGTTTCTACAATCGAAGGCTTGTATTTTTCCAATGACCATGGTAATAATTGGAAAGAAATTTATCCCAAAAGTGATATTTATGGTTTGTCTGTAAGCAACGAACTTGTAGTTTTTTTTGATGGATCAACTGTCTTTATATCTTCAGACAGAGGCAAAAACTGGGTTACGAAAAAAAAGGCCGTATTTGATCATGTGAATCTTGCTAGTTACAATAAAGATAATTTGATCATTGTGGGCAATTATCTTGGAAAAATTTTTAAGTCATCTGACCAGGGTGATAATTGGATACTTACAAACAATAATTTAATAAAGTCAAAAGTCTCAGAACTCGCAAAAGCGGGGCAAAGATTAATTGCAGCTACAAGCAATGGGATTTTTACATCGAGTAATAATGGAGATGTATGGCACCCCAAAAATGCAGGGATTTATAAATCTTCAATTCTGGCACTTGCTGTAAAAGATGATTTGTTATTTTCTGTAACTGGAACCGGCATATTTAAATCTAATACCGGTTCTTATTGGAATCAAATGTTTTATTACTCTTCAATAAATAATGACCATTTTAAAGCATTGACAACTGATGGAAAAAACTTAATTTCAGCTACTTTGAAAGGGAAGTTATATAAATCTACTAATAATGGAATTAACTGGGATAGATGCCAAAATGTGTTTGATGAAAATGTATTATCACTATGTTACGATAATGACTTCCTATACGCAGGTACAACTGATGGTTTTTTTATCTCAACTAACCATGGGGAGAGCTTTTCAGATTATAGCAATGGTCTTACATCAAAAATTATTAACAGCATTCATGTAGCTAACGGTATTATATTTGCAGGTACCGGTGGAGGTGGTGTTTTTTCGTCGTCTGATGGCGGGAATACCTGGATATCAAAACAAAATGGCTTAAAAAGTCAGTATATTAGGGGATTTTGTTCTTACGGAAATTTTATATTCGCTGCTTCGATTGATGGTGTATTCATGTCATCGGATAAAGGTGAAAACTGGATTGAAATAAATGATAACCTGACCAATAAGAATGTATATTCAGTTATTGTAAGTGGTGATTATCTTTTTGCTGGTACTTCAGACGATGGTATTTTTAGAACAAAACTTAGCGATTACGGAATCTCAGGATTGAATGATTTCTCACAGAAAACGTTATCAATCTCTCCCAACCCCGCAAGCGATTTTATTACAATACAATTCAGCAACAAAGAGCTTAAGCCCTTTGTTACTAATTATAAAATACAGATATTTGATATGCTTGGTGTAGAAGTCATAAGCACTCCTGCCCCTACAAATGAAGAGAAATTAAGAATTGATGTATCGCATCTGCCTGCAGGAGTTTATGTCATCAGAATTGGCGATAAAGTTGAGAAATTTGTGAAGATGTGAAAAGAATAAAACCACCAGAATGTTGTTTCACATTTTGATGGTTTTAATTTAATTTGAACATTAAAAAAAAAGAAATGACTTTTTTTATTTAAAAGAAATATTCTTTTTGACAGTATTTTTTTCGCAATAATGACACTGGAGAATAACTTCATCTTTTGACACAACTTTAAATTTGGTTGCAACATTTTCTACATTAGTTATGCAGTTAGGGTTAAAACATCTTACAATTCCGTCAATGGTATCAGGTACTTCGACTCTTCTTTTTTCGACAACCTGAAAGTCTTTGATTACAATCAATGTAGCTTTGGGTGCAACAAGTGAAATCCTGTTGATATCATCATCAGCAAAATATTTATTTCTTACTTTAATAATACCTTTTGTGCCATATTTTTTACTTTCTAAATTTGTTCCAAAAAGGATTTGATTATCAAAATTCTCTAAGTCAAGAATTTTAATTACCTGGAAAACATTTTTTGATGGGATATGGTCAATAACAGTCCCATTTTCGATAGCTGATACTTTTAATTCAGTAACCATTACTTTATTCCCAATATTGATGTTATTAAAGCTTGTCTGACAAAAACTCCATTAAGAGCCTGCTGAAAATAGTATGCCTGTGGTGTATCATCTACATCTTCGGATATCTCATTGACTCTTGGCAGCGGGTGTAAGATTTTCATATTTTCCTTGATATCGGTCAACATATCTCTCTTGAGTATATAGGCATCTTTTACTCTTTCGTATTCCAAAGGATCCGAAAATCTCTCTCTTTGCACCCTTGTCATATAAAGAATATCAATATTACTCATCACTTCTGCCATATCTGTCAGTTGATAGTACTTGAGGTTACTGTTCTTGATATTCATCTTGATGTAACTTGGAAGTTTAAGCTCGTTGGGTGAAATGAAATAGAAGGTAGTATTATAATTGCATAATGCCTGAACTAATGAATGTACGGTACGTCCGTACTTAAGGTCGCCAACAAATGCCACATGCAAGTTATCCAGAGTTTTTTGGGTTTGTCTGATTGTATATAGGTCTAGAAGAGTTTGTGTGGGATGTTGGTTAGAGCCGTCTCCTGCGTTGATAACAGGTACTTTTGAAACTTCGCTTGCATATCTTGCACTGCCCTCTACAGGATTTCGCATTACTATAAGGTCGGAATAATTGCTTACGGTAAGAATAGTATCCTTGAGCGATTCACCTTTTTTTACGCTTGATGATGATGAGTCCGAGAATCCTATTACTTTGCCTCCGAGCCTATTTACAGCACTTTCGAAACTTAGTCTTGTACGTGTGGATGGTTCAAAAAAAAGTGTCGCAACTACATATCCGTCAAGGATTTTCTGTATAGGATTTTGCTCGAAATGAGCAGCAAGCTCGAGTATCGAAATTTGCTCTTCTTTGCTGTAATCATTTATCGAGATTAAGCTTTTGCCTTTCATTAATATCTCGTTTTAATTAGATAAAAGTGTATTTTATATTTTGACAATTAACGAATTATTAACGAATTATTTTTTATTATTTTTGGTGGACATATTAACCGGTATGATGTTTTTATTGAAAATTCTTATAAAAATTATATAGATATATCTATATTTGTAAATTGAAAGCTATGATTTTTTTTAACAAAAATTTGTAACAGACATGTTAGGTAAATCAATTTTAACTCTTTTTGTAATATTTATCTCTTCTGTATCATTATTGGCGCAGAAAGATGATATAGGGAACTGGTTTATATATTTTGGAAATCAGGGGCTCAGCAAAAAGTGGAATTGGCACAATGAGATACAATACCGTAATTACAATTTTATAGGTGATATGCAGCAATTGCTGATACGTACAGGTATTGGATACAATTTATCGGATAACAATAATAATCTCTTATTTGGATATGGATTTATAAATACTCAGAATTACATTGCTGATACCGATGAAAAAAGGGGATTTGATGAGCATAGATTTTTTCAACAGTTTATTACTCGTCAGCACTTCGAAAGAGTTTATCTACAGCACAGATACAGGATTGAAGAGCGAATATTCGATAACGATTTACAATTGAGGTTAAGATATTTTTTAGCTGTCAATGTGCCGATTACCACTAAAGAAATGTTGGAAAGTACTATTTATGCATCAGCATATAACGAAGTATTTATTAATGCACAAAATAACATCTTTGACAGAAATCGTCTATATGGGGCAATTGGTTATGTAATAGATTCAAATTTCAAAGTGGAATTAGGATTTATGGCTCAGACATTAGAAAATACTAATCGAAATCAATTCCAAATTGTAATTTTTAATAATTTGCCGCTTTATTGAGTTTTTAAAAAAACTGATTGAATTGAGTAGAAATCTTATTACTTTTGTTAATTCGAAATTAGCAATTAGGCAGTGGTTAAAATGAAAAATACCATAGTAGTTAAGTCCACAGGTGATAAAGAGTTTTTTGACCCGGAAAAACTTGTAAGTTCTCTTAAAAAATCAGGTGCTGAGCCAAATGTAATTAACCAGATATTACAGGATATTGAGTCATGGCTCTTTACCGGAATCAGTACAAAAGAAATTTATAAAAAGGCATTCTCACTATTAAAAAAAAGTAAATATAGCAGTGCTGCAAGATATAGTCTCAAAAAAGCAATCATGGAATTAGGACCTTCAGGTTTCCCATTCGAACAATTTATAGGAGCCTTACTAAGATATCAGGGTTTTGATGTAAAAGTGGGGCAAACAGTCGAAGGGCAGTGCATCACACATGAAGTAGATGTGATTGCAACTTCAAATAACAAGCAGTACTTGGTTGAGTGTAAGTTCTATAATACTCAGGGGAAGTTTGCCAATGTTCATGTGCCTCTTTATATTCATTCAAGAGTTAACGACATAATAAGAAAACGTTCCGGTCTTCCAGAATTCAAAGATCTGAATTTTTACGGATGGATAGTTACAAATACCAGATTTACGAGTGATGCAGAAGCTTACGGTAAATGCGCAGGTTTACAGCTTATGAGTTG
This sequence comes from bacterium, assembly GCA_024711295.1. Lineage (GTDB taxonomy): Bacteria > Bacteroidota > Ignavibacteria > Kapaibacteriales > UBA2268 > JANJTB01. Next base: position 35,834 of record JANJTB010000007.1, read on the forward strand.
GGATTTTCCTGCAGGTCACAGTCTGAAGAATATGGTCGAAAAGAATGGATTTTATCCGATTACGGCGTTATCATCACTTGAAAAGTTTCATAAGCAACTTCTGATTAGCCGTGAAATAGTTCTGTGCAGGCAAATTGTCGAGAGCCCCAAGGTATTAGATATTACCGGTATGAAACCAAATAAGATTAAAAAGGTTTTAGAGGAAGCTACCGAGCTTTGCGAAATTTAGAGATTATCTAACCTTTAATTACTGCAAGTGGGCTTAACTCGGTAATGATTTCCACTAGGTCTTGTTGGTAATTCATAACCTGATGAATGTCTTTGTAGGCAGAGGGTGCCTCGTCGAGGTCTTTTTGAGTTCGTATTGAGTGAATAACCCCAAGTTTATCTAATTTCCCAGATTCTTCATCAACAGACAGTCTTTTCTGGGCATCATTTCTTCCAAGTTTTCTTCCTGCACCGTGCGAGCATGATCTGAAGCTGTCCGGATTACCTTTGCCACTTACAATATAAGACTTGCTGCCCTGCGAACCGGGTATGATCCCTGTTTCATTGATTTCGGCACGTGTGGCACCTTTGCGGTGTACCCAAACTTCAGTATTAAAATGATTCTCAAATGATGCGTAGTTATGAGGAATGTTAATCAGTTCACCAAAATCGTCCTTTCCGGTTACATCTGTAAATGCTTCCTTTACCCGCTCCATCATAAGCTTTCTGTTTGAGAGAGCAAATTCGACACAATAATTCATCTCTAGAATATATTTATTTCCGGTTTCGGAATCAATGTACAAATAATCAAGCATCCATGATTTTGGTATATCATTCTGCTGCTCTCTTATTAATCCGGCTTGTCTGTTATAGTAATCTGCAACTTGCTTACCGATATTTCTGCTGCCGGAGTGAATCATTAAGTAAATAAATCCGTCATCACCTCTTTGAATTTCGATGAAATGGTTGCCACCGCCAAGAGTTCCAACTTGCTTTAGTGCAGATTCATATTCTCTGGCTGCAATGCTGTCTATCCCAAGAACTCCGTTATCGACAGGCATATACTTTTCATCTTGCTTTGTTTGGTGATGATTGAAACCGACAGGTACCATTTTTCGAATTAATCCAAGGATTTTCTTTAGATTTTCTTTTGATACAAAGTTTTCTTCTGTACGAACTGCACACATTCCGCAGCCAATGTCAACACCAACTGCATTGGGTATGATGACATCCTTTGTAGCCAGAACTCCTCCAATCGGCATTCCAAACCCTACATGTGCGTCTGGCATTAGGGCTACATGGCTAAAGGCAAATGGTAATTCAGATAAGTTAACAACTTGCTTTAGTGTTCCTTCATCAATTTCATCAAGCCACAACTTAGCAGGGATTTTGCCATATTTTACCTGTTTTACCATCTTAAATCAATTATACCATGTGTATAACATGTTTGACAACACCTTGTATCTCAAATTGCCAAAAAGGCATAATCTCTATTGGCAAAAACTTCTCATTAGCCGAAAAAAGATAAACCTTACCTTCAATTATTCTGTATGTTTTTACAGCCATTTCACCATTTAAAGCTGCAATGACAACTTTTCCGTCTTTGGGTGTTTCATTTCTATTTACTACAAGAATATCACCATTGAAAATACCTTCGTTAATCATACTTTCACCAGTAACTCTTACCAAATATATGTCATCAGGGTTAGGTGCAAGAGTACTGTTCAGGTCGAGCATTTGAGTATCGCTCGTTTTTACGTTTGCCGCTAACAATGGTGCCTCGAAGCTGAAAATAGACTTCAGCTCGACTACTTTTTTTACTTTCATTGCTTGGTCTTGGTTATAGTGAATGTATAATTTTTGTTACAGTGCCAATTATTTCGAACTCAAGCTCACCAATTTGTGTTGGTAAAAACTGATGATTATGTGATTCGAGAAATACTTCGCCATTGGCTGTACGAATTACCTTAACTGTAAGAATATCACCTAACTTTGCAAGTACTATTCGTCCGTCAACCGGCTCGATTGATGAATCTACCACTAATATATCACCATCTCGGATGCCAACATGAACCATATTGACGCCGGTAACTCTCGCAAAAAAAGTTGTTGCCGGATGATCAACCAAAAATTCATTTAGGTCAACCTCATGCTCCAGGCCTGACTCAACCGGTATGGGTATTCCTGCTGCAACGGATACCTCAAACATTACCATTTTGGTGGCACTGCTGTCGCTTGGTTTAAACGACATTAATTCAATAATTTCCATCTTTTTGCTGCCTATTGTAATAAAATCCTCTTTATCAAATGCAATATAATTAACTTATTTTTAATAGCAAAATTAATTTATAATAATATTTGTAATATCAATAAGAATACCAATAACTAATTAAAAGAAATTGTTTTAGGCATTATTTAAATTAGAATTATTATTAAAGTTTTTCCTCAAATAACAGTTAAACGATTATGATTTATTATTTTTACATTTCAGTAAAATGCTCAATCAAAATTTTTTAACATGATAACATTAAATAATCTTTCGGTACATTTTGGCGGACGTCATCTGTTTGATGATATTTCGATGATGATAGGCACAAAGGATAAGATTGGATTGATAGGCCGCAATGGTACCGGTAAGTCAACACTACTTAAAATCATCGCTCGTATTGATGAGCCGTCATCAGGCTCGATAAACACACCAAATGATTTCAAAATTGGATATTTACCTCAGGAAATTGAGGTAAATTCTGAGTTGACTGTTTTTGAAGAAACCGAAACAGCTCTAACAGAGATTCAATACCTGGAAAAGGAACTTGATAGTCTCAACAACTACATTTCGGAATCTACTGATTATGATTCAAATGAGTACTTGCGTGCAATTGAGAAATTAACTCATTACACTGAAAGATTGAAGATTTTGGGTGCGGAATCCAAAGATGGTGACATCGAGAAGGTTCTATTAGGTTTAGGCTTTTTGCGTTCAGATTTTACAAGAAAAGTAAGGGAATTCAGCGGTGGTTGGCAAATGCGAATAGAATTGGCAAAAATTCTATTGAGTCAGCCAAATTGTATTCTTCTCGACGAGCCGACAAATCACCTTGATATAGAGTCAGTTAGATGGCTCGAAAATTTCCTGAAGAATTATTATGGGATAATTATACTTGTTTCGCACGATAGAAGATTTTTGGACAATGTCACTAACCGAACTTTGGAAATTTCGCTAGGCAAAATTTACGATATGAATTGCAACTATTCAGAGTTTATTAAGAAAAGAGCAGAGCAAAGAGAGTTGCAGACTGCCGCGTACAAAAATCAACAAAAGCAAATCGAACAAACAGAAAAATTCATCGAAAGATTTCGATCTAAAGCTACACTTGCGTCGAGAGTTCAATCAAGAGTAAAGCAGTTAGAAAAAATTGAACGCATCGAGCTCGAAGACGTTGACAGCTCATCAATCAATCTGAAGTTCCCCGAGCCACCCAGAAGTGCCAGATTGCAAGTTGAAATGGACAAACTAAGTAAAAGTTACGGGAGCTTGATGGTACTTGACAGCATTAACTTTGCACTCGAAAGAGGCGAGAAAATTGCTTTTGTAGGAAGAAATGGAGAGGGCAAGTCCACTCTTAGCAGAATAATTGCGGGATTAGAGTCTTATGATGGTGAGATGAAAATTGCCGATACTTTGATAATTGGGTATTATGCGCAGCATCAGTCCACTCTCTTTAATCCGGATTTGAGTGTTTTTGATGTCATTGATAGCGAAGCAAGCGGGGAAGTGCGTCCATATATAAGGAGTATACTGGGTGCTTTTATGTTCAGCGGTGACTCGGTTTACAAGAAAATTAAAGTGCTATCGGGTGGGGAAAAATCAAGACTTTCTCTGGCAAGACTAATGCTCAGACCTGCTAATTTGTTGATTTTAGATGAGCCGACAAATCATTTGGATATGGCTGCAAAAGATGTACTTAAAAAAGCACTTATGGAGTTTACAGGTAGCTTGATTGTTGTATCCCATGATAGAGAATTCCTCGAAGGACTAACCAATAAGACGCTTGAATTTAAAAACAATAAGATAAAAGAATTTTTGGGTGATATTGATTACTATCTCGAAAAAACTCAAATCGAAAATTTGCAGGAGCTCGAGATCAAGGATAGGCATAATACTAACGAGTCAAGCGACAAGAGCTCAAAATCCCAAAATGATAGAGATTTAAGAAAATCATTACAAAGGGAATTAAATAAATCTGAGAAGGAACATTCTAAGATAGAAATGGAAATTGAGTTAATGGAGGCTGAGATTTCCAGGTTAGATGAATTGTTCTCAGATAGTGATTTTTATAAAAACGCTTTGGAACTATCTCAAAAACAGGAGAGATATAAATTACTGAAGGATGAACTGGAAGTAAAATATCAATTATGGGATGACTTGAGTAACAAAATTCTTGACCTGAAAGAAGAGCTTCGTGCTTAGAAACCTATTTATCAGGTATTTAAATTATATTAATCATTGAAGTTAATGTTAATTATTTAAATCAACAAGTGAAAATTAAATTGTTAATTTAATGAATATTTTTAAATAATAATGCGTTAATTTTAAAGAAGATTACTAAAGTATAGCAAAAAATATGTATTTTTGAAATCTGTATTATGCTAAAAAATAAAAAGTTAAGTTTGTTATAAATATTATAGGAATCGTATCGAATGGGACACGATAAAAAAGAAAAGAAGTCTAAAAAAGACAGCTCGAAAGTAAAATATGTTTATTACTTTGGCGGCAAAAAGGCAGACGGTGAAGCTGAGATGAAATCACTACTCGGTGGAAAAGGTGCCAATCTTGCCGAGATGGTTAATATGGGCTTGCCTGTTCCTCCGGGTTTTACAATTACCACAGAAGTTTGTACTTATTACTACGAAAACAACCGCACTTATCCAAAATCACTTGAAACAGAAATCAAAGAAGCAATCCGTAAAATTGAAAAGGAAATGGGTGCTGAGTTCGGAAGCAATACTAATCCACTGTTGCTTTCAGTTCGCTCCGGTGCAAGAGCTTCTATGCCCGGTATGATGGACACAATCCTTAACCTGGGCCTGAACGATGCCGCTGTCGAAGGTTTGATTGCAAAGTCAGGTAACGAAAGATTTGCTTATGATTCATACCGTAGATTCGTAGCTATGTATGGCGATGTTGTTCTTGGATTAAAACCTCAATCAAAAGATGATATTGACCCATTCGAAGAAATACTTGAAGCGAAGAAACATGCTCGTGGAATTACACTAGATGTTGACTTTACTGCTCAGGACTTGAAAGAATTGGTAGCTGAGTTTAAAGCAGCTATCAAAAAAATTACCGGCAGTGACTTCCCTGAAGATCCCTGGGAGCAACTCTGGGGTTCAGTAGGTGCAGTATTCAACTCTTGGATGAATGAAAGAGCTATTGTTTATCGTAAACTTAACAATATCCCTGAAGAATGGGGTACTGCTGTTAACATCCAATCAATGGTGTTTGGTAATTTAGGTGAAACATCTGGAACAGGTGTTGCGTTTACACGTGATGCTGCCAGTGGTGAAAACTACTTTTATGGCGAATTTTTGATGAATGCCCAAGGTGAAGATGTTGTTGCCGGTACTCGTACTCCTTATCCTATTATAGAATTAAAGGGTAAAGATGAAAAATCTTATGAAGGATTGATGGAAATCCGTGAGATCCTCGAACAGCACTATCGCGATATGTTAGATGTTGAGTTTACAATACAGGAAGGTAAATTATACATGCTTCAATGCCGCGTAGGTAAACGCACAGCATTTGCAGCTATCAAGATTGCAGTGGATATGGTAAATGAAGGATTGATTAAGCCTCAGGAAGCATTGATGCGTATCGACCCTGATCAGTTAAATCAGCTCTTACGCCCTGTATTTGACCTTAAAGCAAAAAATGAATCACTCAAGAATGGATCCTTATTGGCTAAAGGATTGAATGCAGGACCGGGTGCTGCTAGCGGTAAAGTTGTTTTCAATGCAGAAGATGCAGTTGAATGGAAATCCAAAGGCGAAGATGTTATTTTGGTCCGTATCGAAACATCTCCTGAAGATATCGCAGGTATGAACGCTGCAGAAGGTATCCTTACTGCTCGTGGCGGTATGACTTCGCATGCTGCTCTTGTAGCTCGCCAAATGGGTAAAGTGTGCGTAGCAGGTTGCGGTTCATTGATCGTTGATTATAAATCACGCTCTTTCAAGGTTGAAGGCAAAGATTTTGTCATTAAAGAAGGTGATTATATCTCTCTCGACGGCTCAACAGGCGAAGTTATCAATGGTAATATTCCTACTAAGCCAAGCGAAGTGATTGAAGTTCTTATTACTAAAACACTCGATGCTAAGGATGCACCTGTTTACCAAATGTACAAACAAATTATGGATTGGGCAGACCAATTCCGCACTTTGAAGGTTCGTACAAATGCAGACCAACCCGACCAAAGTGCAAATGCAATTTCATTTGGCGCCGAAGGTATCGGACTTTGCCGTACTGAGCACATGTTCTTTGGTGAAGGTAAAATTCAACCTATGCGCGAAATGATTCTTGCCGATTCAGTCGAAGCTCGCAAAATCGCTCTTGCTAAATTATTGCCTTTGCAAAGAGAAGATTTTGAAGGTATTTTCAGAGTTATGGACGGCAAACCTGTAACTATCAGAACTATTGACCCTCCTCTTCATGAATTCTTACCTCATGATGAAGCAGGTCAGAAAGAAGTAGCCAAAGAACTCGGAGTAACTGCCAAAGCAGTAAAAGAAAGAGTAGAAGCACTACACGAATTCAACCCAATGCTTGGCTTCCGTGGTTGCCGTCTTGGCTTGATTTTCCCTGAAATAACAGAAATGCAGGCTCGTGCAATTTTCGAAGCTACAGTAAATGTTAAGAAAGAAGGTAAATCAGTATTGCCTGAAGTTATGATTCCACTCGTTGGTCATGTAAAAGAACTTAAGCATCAGGAGCAAATCGTAAGAGCTACTGCAACTGCAGTAATGAACGAAACCGGCGTTAAATTTGATTATCTTGTTGGAACAATGATTGAAATACCACGTGGTGCTATCACAGCAGGCGAAATTGCTAACGTTGCAGAATTCTTCTCATTTGGTACTAACGACTTAACTCAGACTACATTAGGCTTGAGTCGTGATGATGCCGGAAAATTCCTTCCTGAATATGTATCAAGAGAAATCTATAATGTTGATCCATTCGTCTCGATAGATAGAACTGGTGTCGGCTATTTAATGCACCATGCAGTAAAAGAAGGTCAGGATACTCGTCCTGGTATCAAACTTGGTATTTGCGGTGAGCATGGTGGAGATCCGGCTTCAGTGGAATTCTGTCACTCACTAGGTTTGAACTATGTATCATGCTCACCTTTCAGAGTACCGATTGCTCGTCTTGCAGCAGCTCGTGCAGCAATAAAAGATATTATGGCAGGGGGCAAAGCAAAGAAATCTGCTAAAAAGGATGCAAAAAAATCAGATAAGAAAGCAAAAGCTGAAAAGAAAAATAAGAAAAAATCTGATAAGAAATCAGATAAAAAGAAGAAAAAATAAATCGTGAATGATTTAGCTATATTTCAGAATATTTTACTGAAATAAATCAATTAATCCGCTCTGAATATATATCCAGAGCGGATTTTTTATTATTCATTAACTGAATAATTAATTATTTTTGTAACCTTTTCTTTCTTGAATACACTTCCAATTGTAAACAAAATTAATTTTAGATTTAATATGCAAAATGAACGATTTGAATCATTATTCGAACCCTGCAGGTTGCCTTTACGAAAATTTGCTTACTCAATTGCTTCAAATTCGGCACAAGCTGAAGATATTATTGCTGATACTATTTTTTACAGTTATCATAATATTAAAAATCTGAAAAGTGATAAGGCGTTTTTGAGCTTTCTGTTTACTATTGCAAGACGTGTAAAAAATCAATTAAAAATCAACGAATCAAAATATAATCGAGATATCGAACCGGATGGTTTAATCTCAGATGATCTAAGCCCCGAAGAGCAATTTGATGTAAAATTACTACATAAAGCAATCACGAAGCTCAAGGAGAAGGAAAAAGAGGCAATAGTTTTGTTCAGTTTCTCAGGGTTAAGTATCAAAGAAATCGCTATAATACAGGATACAACTACCTACAATGTTAAAATCAGAATTTTTAGAGCAAAAAAATCTTTAAAGAAATTACTTTCTATAAATGGAGATTCATTATGAAAAAGCTTGAAGAATATTTTAGTACATATAATAAGAATTTGGATAATATTGCAAATTTAGATAATGCTTCTTCATTACCTACAAGCAATTATAAACCAAGAATCGGAATTGAAGCAAAGAATATTATGCCAAAGATTGGTAAAATTGCGATGATTTCTTTATCAGTATTTGTTTTAACAGGAATCTCATTTTATATGCTTTATCAGAATAAATCAGAGGAATTTGAAGCTATAGTTTATAATATTTTGAAGAATATGAATATCGTAAATGATTACAGCAAGATCGAAAGTGGCATTTTTTCAGATATTAGTTATGTTGAATTAAACTATGATGAGCTTGCTGCAATTGGCATAATAAAAAAGGGAGATACAATTTCGATAATTACTGAGGATATACTAATGCCTTCAGACATTGATTTGAATTATCAGAAAATAAAAGATTCATTATATAATTTGCCGGAAAACAAAAAAAAGGGTGTCAAAATTGAAGTAGATACATACAAGAAGTATTCAAAGCTTGGATATGAAACAACAATGCCGCAACTAATAAAATCAAAATATAACATTTCGTTTTATACATTTAATTCGTATATTATGCAATATCAGGGTTGGGATCATAATAAATACAGTTCGTTCTCTCCTGTTTCGATTCAAAGCTTTTGTAAGTCAAAAGTAGGTTATTCAGTTAGTTATATTGCATATCTAAATCCAACAAATATGCCGGATGAATACAGATCTGGGCTTGATTCGCTTTCAAAACAATTTATTAACAGAGTGGACCGTAAAAGCATTAATTCTATGGGAGCATTATCCAAACTAATTCCGGTCAAAATTAAACTATATAACAAAAGTGGTTACAAACCGGATAATAAGAAATATACAATTGTCGAAACTGATATTATACTATGGTACATACCAACTGATGAATTTATTAACGCTTTACCGGAAAGGTATTCCAAAAGACTAAAGAAAGAACTGGTGATAATTGATAAAATTGAAAATGGAATAATAGACAAAAAAGAAGCTTGCATAGAATTAAATGAAAGTGAGTCAATCCTGGGTTTATGTCCAATATTTCATAATAATATTGAAATAAAAGCAATATATCCCAGTCCGGGTATGGAGGATACACACATTAAATTCGATAATGGAAAGGAACAGAAACTTAGTGTTTTTCTTTATGATATGACAGGAAAGGAAGTAAGATGTGTCAAGAATAATAAATTGTTTCCTCCAGGTGAGCATAATTTATGGATTGATTTAAGTAATCTGAAACAGGGAATTTATATCGCTGTTATAATTGATGAAGGTGGTAATTCAATAAGTGCTAAATTTATTAAAGAGTAAATATACTTATTATTTCATAACAATTTAAAGTTGAAGATTAAATTTATATTTTTAGAAAATTTATCGAAGCTTGCAATTATTATAAAATCAAATTTGTTAAACTTTTCATTTGCAAGATTTGACTCTTTTTAGGTTGAACAAAAATATAAACGAAATCTGTTGAAAAATATTTTGATTTGTTAATTATTTGTAAATTGTATAATTTATACATTGTTAATTCAGCATTATCAATATGAATGGAAATAAATATTTAGAAAAATATTTAATATTTTGATTAATTTAAAAAATATTTGTATATATTAGTATAATTATTGATACAAAAATCAATTAATTGTTGATATGGGAATAGAGGTTCTTGTGATAAATATAAGGAATATCAAAATGAAATTATTAAAAATCTTTAGCTTGTTGCTTTTATTTACTATTGATATGTTTTCCTCAGAGCTTACTGAGAAATGGAATTATATACCCGCATATTCTTCAATTTCAAAACTAAAGATAAGTCATGATGGTAAATATATCTTAGGATATAATGGATTAGCACAAATATTTGACGTTGAAAGAAAAAGATTTATTAATGAATTTAATATTGGTTATTCAAATCTTATGGAAATATCCAATAATTTTGAATATGCTTATTTTCGAATTGCTCAATGTATTTTAAGGATAAATTTAAAAACTGGTGATACTGTAAATAGCAGATTAGTAACCGGTGATACAGATATAAAGAGTATGTCTTCAAGTAAAGATGGCAATAAATTTGTAGCTGTATATCTAAATGTAAAGCAGGTTGGAAATATTAAGTATCCAACTACAGTTTATGACTGGGGTATAATTTTTGGTGATTTCAACAGAAATCAATGGAAAGTTCTTGACACAGGAACATCCAACTGGGGCACATCAGTTGCTCAAAATAGTTCTGTGGCAATTTCTGACAATGCAATGTATGCAGCAATTTCAAACGACAGTAGTTACATAAATATTTATGATATTCAAGCAACAGAATCCCCGATTTTAATTGATCAGATTGAAACTAAAGGTACAGGACAAATAATTTCATTAGCATATTCTAATGATGGAAGTAGGATTATATCAAGTCATAATGATGGCGGATTACGTGTGTGGGATATTCAGTCAAAGCAATTGCTGTTTGAATCGCTTAATTCTTTCAAAAAAGTATATATTCTTAATCAATATTCTAATGATAATGTAATTTCTGTCAAATTCCAGGACGAAAAATCTAAAATGGATTCGTTGTTTTTATTTGACATAATGAATAAGGAATTAACTTTTGTAAGGACTGCTGACAGGACAATTTATAATAATTATTTGATAAATGATTCTCTTAATATAATTACATATATAAGCAGTAATTCAAAATGGATGATTGATTTCACTGATATGAAAATGGAGTATAATATAAGTAATAATCATATTCCAAGAGCTATAAATTATGCAAGTAAGAATGACAAATTTATTTTTTTAGGTAATAATGATTCTTTGATTTATGTTCATAATATTATTAATGGTGAACAGGAAAAGGTTCTAAATACAGTATATTCGCCTATTAAGAAGTTAGTAGTATCAAAAGATGGGAGTAAAATGCTTGTTGTTGCAGGAGATTATTTCCAAATATGGAATTTAGAAACTTTGGAAAAGAAGTGTGAAAGAAAAATATTAAAGTATTATGAAAAAGGCAAAACAGTAGCAGCTACAATTCATCCTGATAACAGTTCCTTTTTTGTTGCAGTAGATACATCAATTATCAGAGAGTTTGATTGTTATTTTTGCAGCTTTAAGGATGAAACAAAAATCATTATGGATTACACCCGTGAAATAATAGATTTGGTTTTTAATAGCCATGGGTCAGTGCTGGCTTTTGGTAATCATTATGATGAAACAAATGCAGTAAGATATGAGTATAATTTTCTTAATTTCCCTTCAAAACTTATCACAAAAAGATTCAAAACAACTAATGGAAATAATAATTCACAAATGTTTGCTGAATTTATTGATGATAGCACATTATTTACTTCATTTACAGGTTATTCAATTCAATCAAAAACTGGAGAGTATTTAATTTGGGATGTAAATAATTCAAATAAATTAAGGAACTATAAATTACCTGATAAATACAAACCTGATGGTTTTGAAGACAGATTTGTAATTTTTAGACAACATAATTTAATTATTCTATATAACAATGTCGGGCATCTTGTTCTTTACAATTATGAAAGCAACAATCATAATAAGATTATCAACACTTCAATGTATCTGGTTAAAATTTTCATTGATGAAGAAAATAAACTACTATATACAACTTCAACCAAAGGTTCTGTTAAATGCTTTGATATAAGTAATTTGTTAGATCCTGTATCAGTAAAAGATGATACAGACTATAACAATTTACAATATATTTATCCCAATCCTGTATCTGATGTCCTGTATTTAAAGAATATTGATAATTATACAAATGTTGATATATTTAATTCACTTGGGGTAAAAATAATGAGTTTTGATAAAGTTGAACAAATAAATGTATCAAACCTGGGTGCTGGCTTATACTTTATCAAAATGGGAAAATATACTCAGAAGTTTGTGGTTTTAAGATAGTTTATTCATATTATTGTGTATTGAACGACTGGTACATTTTGCTGATGTAGCAATTGAAGGTATCGCATTGATACAATCGTTATCATTCGTTTTTTTAATATAAATCTGATTGATAGTTCGTTCTCCTAAAAATGTGATAATAAATATTTCTTTACTTTATTCTAAAAAATATTTTATCAATCTAGTAAAATAATAAAAAAAGGGTCAAAATATAATGAATATTAAGACCCTACTATGAAACACAAAAAAAATTTATAATAGAAAAATTAATTATCGTTGATTGACCTGTATAAGTCTTTTAACTTTTTCCTTAAATGTAAAACAGCATACCTCTTGCGGGCAAGAAGTGTATTGATGTTTACGCCATTATCTTCACTCATCTCACGGAATGATATACCTTCAAATTCATTTTTAACAAACACTCAATTTAAAATCAATTATTATTTTCTCGCAAAATTCTCTTTTTTAATTTGCTTAAAAATTATTAGTTTTGTTAAATATTTGGATTTGTTATTAAAAACAAAAATTTTAGACTATGAAAGTGATTATTTAAAATTGCAGTAGAAAAAAAGGTGATTAATTTGAGCAAAGTAATTTTATATATTGCAGCATCTATTGATGGGTATATAGCAGGTATAAATGATGATTTGGAATGGCTGGATAATCACAGCAATCCTGAGAGCTTAGACTATGGTTACAACGAGTTTTACAAATCTGTGGGTACAGCTATAATGGGCAGAAAAACCTATGAAAAGGTGCTCCAATTGAGTTCAGATTGGCCATATAAGGATATCAGCTCGTATATTGCCACTCAAATAACTGATTACAAAACGGATCCATCCGATACTTTTATCGTTAATGACATATCTCCGGAATTTATAAATAGTTTGAAATCAAAATCCGATAAAGATATTTGGTTAGTTGGTGGTGGCAAACTTACAGGAGAGTTTTTGGAGAAAAAATTGCTCGACAAAATGATAATTACATATATACCGATAATTCTGGGTGCTGGTATTAAGCTTTTCGAAGACAAAATTATACAGTCAAGCTGGTCACTTGATGGATTAATTAAATATCCCAATGGAGTTTATACAGTAAGTTACGAAGTTATTAGATAATAATAGTTTCGAAAGATAATGTTGTCATGACGGCTAAACATTTACTACAGGATTGAATAAGTTATTTCTTTGAGCTGAACTTATCATCTTCGTGATAAAAAAGGAAATTAAATGATGTAAGTGAGCCATAGCATTTAGTTATATAACCCTGAAATTTTAGTTTTTCGCCTTCGGAAAGAGAATCGTTGGAGTTAATTTGCTGTTCCAAGACTCTGAGATTATCCCTAAGCATTACAATTTTGTGAAAAAGCTTGTCAATAGGCAATTCATGCTCCTTCAACTCAGAATTTTTGGGCATAAAGAAAATTGAACTTCCTTCCCATTTTGGAGCTAATTCTGCTGAGTGCATATCGTCCATTTCTTCAACAATTGCACGTGCTAATTCTCTTATTTCATATTTTTCCATTTTATTCTCTTAATTTGTTGATAAATGAGTTCCCAAAATTTTGATAAAGTCTTCTGCTGAAACAGTTTTGGCATAAGTAAGATGAGCAGAGTTTGCAAGTAGTTGTTTATCGTCAGTCACTATATAATCGCAACCCTCATTATTTGCAATTTCTATAAGCTTACTGTCTTGTCTGTCAGGATTAAATTTAACTTGATCTACTTTAATAATTGATTTACATATACTGCTATTTATAAACTCTTTTACAGATTTTACTTTGTCCGGTTCAAGTTTTAGCTTATCGCGTGATAATATCAAACCATACTCATGTAATAACCTTTCGTCTGCAAATACACGAATATTTTGCCCGGGTATGATTTGAAGTATCTTTTGAGCATATTCATTCTTCAGACAAAAAGATACTAGTATATTTGTATCAATAACAATTTTCAATGTACTACTTGGATTTAAACTGGCTTATATAATTCTTTGTAAAATCTGATAAAACAAGACGACCGCTTATTTCTGCCCGTGATTCCAGCAACTCATCCCAGTTTTCAGTTCCTTCCCAGAATACTCTTTTCAGCTCTTTAGTTGCATCAGGGCTCAACTCTGCAAGCCTTGAAGAAAGCTCGGTTACTGCCATATTCAAATCATCAATGGTATAATATACGTTTGCGTAAAGTCCGTTGTTTACAGCCCATGTAGAGTTGTACCATTCTGTATCAATCGACATTTGAGTAAAAGCTGCTTTGCCAATTTTTCGCTCAACTGCAGGACCAACAACAAATGGACCAATTCCTAATGCAAATTCACTCAGTTTAGCAAGAGCATCTTTGTATGCCAGGGTATAGTCAGCTGCAGCAGCTAATCCTACACCACCACCAACAGCTCTTCCCTGAACCCTCGCAATCACAAATTTATCAGATTTACGGATTGCATTTATTACATTAGCAAATCCTATGAAAAAATTCTTACCGGTTTCGAAATCGTTGATGCTAATAAGCTCATCAAATGATGCACCAGCGCAGAATGCTTTCTCGCCGTCACTTTTTAATACAATAACTCTGATGCCGTCATTAGAGTCGGCTTGTTTGATAGTCTCAGCAAGTTGAGATAGTATCTCTCCAGGCAAAGAATTACTCTTAGGGTGGAAAAATGTAATAATTCCTACATTATTAGTAATTTCAAGATTAACATATCCGTTGTTTTCCATTTTCGAAATCTTATAATATCTTTAAAAAAAGATTTTATACGCTTAAAACATTATTATATTGAAAATTATCATTTAAATGTTAAGCATTATTTTAGGAATTAAATAAATATATTTACTTTTGCAGATAATATATTAATACAAACATTTAATTAAGATTGAAGCAAAAAAAGATATTATTTCTGGCATCAAGATATCCTTATCCTCTAATTGGCGGCGATAAGATAAAGTCGTATCATTTACTGCGCCACCTTGCTAAGTACAACGATGTTACCTTAGTTGCTTTTAGTTTTGGAACTCTACCCGAAAAAAAAGATATTGAGGCTGTTGAGGCTCTTGGAGTCAGGGTATTTCCTGTTGCGTTGAATCCACTTAAATCAGGATTTCTGACTGGGCTGAGGTTACAAAAAGAATACCCTCTCGAAATATCTTTCTATCTTAACAGTGAGTTTAAAAACATCGTAGATAATTTGCTCACAACAGAAAAATTCGACTTAGGAATTGCCTTTTTCATGCGTACTGCTGAATACTTGAAAGAGAAAAATATACCCAAAATTCTTATTTCCGAAGACTGCAGAGTTCTGTATCAAAGCCGTTCGTACAATCGCAGTAATAATTTACTGCAGAAGGCTGTTCGTTGGTGGGAAGTGATGAAACTAAAACCTTATGAACCTAAAATTACATCTCAGTACGATTTTGTAACACTTGTTACAAAAGAAGATATCGAGGAAATGAAAAAGGGTAATAGTAAGCTCAAATACAGGCTCGTTACTAACGGAGTGGATATTGATAGGTATTCACCTCCTGAAAATTTTTCAGAAAGAGGTTTGAATATAATTTTTACCGGAAAGCTGAGTGTTTGGGCAAATACTATGATGGCGATTAAGGTTGCAAAAGAACTATTCCCTAAAATACAATCTGAAGTTCCAGAAGCCAATTTAATGATTGTTGGTGCAAATCCTCCGAAATCTGTGCGTGAATTGGAAAGTAGTAATATTCATATTTATGCTGACGTTCCGGACCTGGCGATTTACTACCGCAAAGCCAGAGTATTTTTGCATCCGCATGATGGAGCATCAGGCATACAGAATAAGTTGCTTGAAGCAATGTCTGCAGGGTGTGCGGTTGTAACTACTCCAACAGGCAATCAGGGTATTTACGCACGTCACATGGAGCATGCTATGCTTTCTGATTCAGACGACGAGATGGCCGAATACACAATAAAATTACTTAAAGATGATAATCTTGCACAGCAAATTTCTGAATCTGCTCGGGAATGGATCATACAAACTCACACCTGGGATGTGGTTTTTAGTCAGATTGATGGTGTAATTAATGAGTTATTTAATGAATAAAGCTTTCTTTTTTGACAGAGATGGCGTAATAAACGTTAGAAAAATGGATGATTATGTGATGTCTGTTCAGGAGATGCAACTTTTCCCAGAAATACCTGTTATTCTAAAGATATTGAAAGAAAATAATTTTCTGACATTTGTGGTTACTAACCAGCAAGGTGTGGGCAAAGGTCTGATGTCGGAAAATGAATTACTGGATATTCACAATTTCATGCAAGATACACTTGAAGTTCAATGTGGGTTCAAATTTGATGATATTGAGTATTGTACAGATTTGAAAGAATCAGCAAGTTTCAGGCGAAAACCTAATCCCGGAATGATTCTCGAATTGGCAGAAAAGTGGAATATTGACTTAAAGAACTCTTACATCATCGGTGATACTGAGTCTGACATAATTGCCGGGGAAAAAGCCGGATTGAAAACAATTTTGTTGTCTGTTGAAAAAATTAAAACTGTTCCGGATTTTTGCATCTCTAATCATGTAGAACTTATCAAAATAATCAATCACATAGTAGGGGCACAAATATAATGCTGGAATCAATTATCGAATTCTTATCACAGGTGCCATGGATTTGGGTATTGGTGATTGCTTTTCTTACTACCTTTACTGAAAATGTCTTCCCTCCATCACCGGGTGATTCACTTTTGATTTTTATGGGTACTCTCATCGGAATCAAATCAGGAAGCTTTGTTGAAATACTTTTAGCTTCTACTCTTGGATCAACTGTCGGCTTTGGTGTGATGTATTATTTAGGCAAGGAATTCGACCATTTAGTAATGGATGAAGGTAAGTTTAGATTTATCTCAAGAGAAGCTATACGAAAAGTTGAAACTTGGTTTGCAAGGTTTGGATATTGGTTGATTATCGCTAATAGGTTTTTATCCGGTACAAGAGCTGTAATTTCATTCTTTGCAGGAATGTCAAGACTTAATTTTGCGGTTACAATAGTACTGTCTGTTTTAAGCTCTTTGGTTTGGAATACAATATTGCTTTATTTTGGTTATTCTTTCGGTGATAATTGGCAAGTCATTGATAGTTATTTATCAGCTTACGGCAAGATTATTTTTCCTATTGTATTGGCAGCTTTAGTTGTATGGGCTTTTTATCAATTCTATTACAAAAACAGGAAGAATGGCTCAAAAACTATTGATAACAAATAGATAAAGAAGCATCACCGGAAATACAAATAATGCGCTGTCGAATCTATCAAGTATTCCTCCGTGTCCCGGCAATAATGATGAGCTGTCTTTAATACCCGAGTCTCTTTTTAGCTGTGATTCAGCTAGGTCGCCCAATTGTCCGAAAATACCTGTCAATACTCCACCAACTATACTAAATAATATTGGTATTTGCGGAATGAAGAAATAATTCAGCAAAGTAAATGCAACAACAGCAGAGATAAATCCTGCTATTGCACCTTCCCATGACTTTTTGGGGCTAACTTCAGGATGAAGCTTATTTTTACCATAAGCTTTACCTACAAAATAAGCTGCTGAATCGCATATCCAAATGGTGGCAAAGATAAAAAATAAGAATAAAGCCCAAGTAAATGACTCTGCAAATACTTCGCCGTACAAAAATGAGTTACCGCTGAATACATTTCTCCAGTGAAGCAAATATAGGTGGAAATTTCGAATTATTATCAGAGATGAAAAACCTAAAGATACATAAATAATGACATTTATGGTAGAAGAAATTGTAGCTATTGCACCAACAACTCCGCGGAATATTTGAGATAGATAAATTCCGAGTGCTGTTGCAAACAGAATGACTATAAGTAGGAAAGCAATTTTATCAGGCTCAAAAAAGAGTGCAAATGCAGATATGACAGCAATTGTTGACAAATATGCGGTGACTGTTTGAACTTTTACCCCTTTTGCCTTAATCATATCAATATATTCACCTATGCCCAAATAAGCAAGAAACAGTATAGTCAGTGAAAAAATATAGTCTCCGGCATATATTGCTCCCATAGCAGCAGGTATTCCTACAGCAGCAACTAATATTCTTTTACTTAATTCGCTCAATTTTCTATCCAATTAAATTTTTTAACTGAGTTTAACTTTTTTTATTTTTATTTTTGTAAAAATAATTAAAATAATTGATTAATTTGTGAATCACACAATAAAAATATTTTGCGATTTTGACGGTACAATAACGCAAAAAGATTTAGGCGACGAGATTTTCAAGGTTTTTGGTAAATTCGAACCATACCATTCAATGCTGATAAATAAGGAGATTAATATCAGACAGTATTGGCGACTTATCGTACCTACATTGGCTGATACGGAAGAGAGTGAAATCGAGAAACTAGCTTTGGAAACTCCACTTGATGCATATTTTATTAAATTTACCGAAATGTGCAACAAGTATAAATATGACATCTATGTAGTCAGCGACGGATTTTCTTCGTATATTAATCCCATTTTATCATTTTACGATATACCTGCGAAAAAAGTATTCTCAAACTCTATCAATTTTGATGGTGATAGCCCTAAGCCAGATTTTTACGGAGCTTCAGAATCGTGCAATTGCATGAGTAGTTCGTGCAAAAGAAACGTCATATTGAATAACACTGATGATGATGAAATAAGAGTTTTTATTGGCGATGGATACTCTGATTTTTGTGCTGCTGAGCATTGTGATGTAATTTTTGCTAAGAAAAATTTGGCAAAGTATTGCAGCGAAAATAGAATACCATTCTATAATTTCAAAACTTTCTTTGATATATTAAAAATTTTTGATAATTTACATTCGGGAAAAGTAAAATTCAGAAAAAGAAGACAAGCGGAGTTAAAATCCATGTCAGCATTCGAAACCGAATGAGAAAAATATTTATTATTCTTGTTGTTGTCACTTCAGCTCTTTGTTCCCTTAGGGCTCAGGTAGCTGTTGAGTTTAATGAAAATCAGAAAGAAATATATAAAAAAATTGATAGCTTGAATAATCATGCGAAGGATGTACTTGATAATTCGATTTTTAGGTCTTTCCAAATAGCCAACAAATCGTTTGAGCTTTCAGTTAAGTCGTCGTACGACAAAGGAATGATAAACTCACTCTCGCAATTAATTACCACATCAAGCTTATTATATGGTGATATCGTTTCAGAGGGGCTAGGTGACTTTGGTGAATATATTTTGAAAAATTATCCAAAATCAGATGTTAAGTGTAAGCTGATGTTAAGTATTGGTACGCATTATATTTACAAAAGTAACTACGAAAAAGCAACCAAATTTTTCATAAATGCAACTGAACTTGCAGAAAGCAATGGCTACATAGAAATACTGCCTGATATTTACCATAATTGGGGTTGGTTTTATCAATTAATCGGTGACAACGAAAACTCAGCTGATAATTACACAAAATCTGTTCAATACTACAAAAATATTAATGATACATTAAATATGATAATATCAATGCATCTTGCAGCGCAGGGAAATATAGCAATTGGTAATTATCAGATAGCAGACAAAATTATACATGAGTTGTTTGAGTTCAAGGACTATGACAAAAATCCTGCAATTGCCGGATATTATTACAAGATTTTAGGACTTTTGGAGCTTAACTATAAAAAGAACTATGAAACTGCTTTAAAACACTTTTATACTTCTGCAGAATTCTTCGAAAAAACAAATTCCCGGCAGTTTCTTTCGGACGTTTCTACAATCATAGCCCACATGTATAGTCTGAAATCTGACTATAAAATGAGTCTTGAGTATAATTTTAAAGCGATGAAGTTAAGAACTGATTTGCAATCAAAACATGGTCTCTACAGCTCTTTTAATAATATCGGTATTGACTATTTTCATTTAGGAAAGATTGATTCGGCATTATACTTCCTTCACCTTGCGAGAAGTAAGTCTAAAGCTGCAAAGATTCACAATTTTTATCTGAGAGCTTTAGACTGGCTTCACAAAATACACCTTAGTCAGAATAGACTTGACTCGGCAGTATATTATCTCAAACTTCATAAAACTCAGTCCGAAAGTTTTAATTATCTTGAAGTTGCAAGAAATTCAATAAAATATCAACTTAAAAATGAACTGAATCTCAAAGATGATGATTTACTCGAAATGAGTTTGCAATCCGAAAGAAGAAGAAACATTTATTTAGCTAGCTCATTATCAATGTTGATAATAATAATTATTATTCTGGTTATTAGAAACAGGCAAAGGAAAAAAGATAACCTGATTCTTGAAGAGCAAAAATCAATGCTTGAAAAAGCCAATATCGAGATAAACATCAGTCACGATGAGTTGATCAAGCTGAATAAAGAGCTGGACTCGATTGTTCAGGAGCGAACAAATCATTTAACTTCAGAAATTGAACATCGTAAGATTGCTGAGGAGCAGCTTTTGCAAAGTAGAGAAAAAATCCTTGATTCATACAATAAGGAGAAAGATTTAAATGCTCTTAAATCCAGATTTATCAGTATGATTTCTCATGAATTTCGTACACCACTTACAGTTATCAGTACATCCTCTGATATAATAAAATATCATAAGGACAAAAGTTCATTTGAGCAAATAAACCAACTGGCTGAAAGAATTAAAAATTCTGTTAATCAAATGACTTATTTGATTGATGATATTATCTCGTTCAATAGCAATCAGGAACAAAGCTACTTGATAAATCTCGAATATTTTGATTTAAAAGAATTTGTTAAAGAAATAATAAACGAGCAAAAGGTAACTTACAGAACCTCAAGAAATGTTGAATTTATTTTCGATAGTAGCAACTATTATATAAATTCTGATAAAAAATTGCTGAGACATATTCTGGGTAATTTAATCGGAAACTCAATAAAATATACTGAGGAAACAAGGAGTATCTCAGTAACTATTAATAAGAAGAGTATTTTGCATGAGTTCATAATCAGTGATAATGGTATCGGAATACCTGAAAAAGATTTGAAAAATCTATTCGAACCATTTTTCAGAGGAACGAATATCGGTAACATTGCAGGAACAGGGTTTGGTTTGTACCTTGTAAAAGAATACCTGTCAAGATTGGGAGGTGAAATAATGGTTAGTAGTACAATCAATGAAGGAACATCAGTAAAGGTTCTAGTTCCTTCAAACTAAAATCTTCCAAAGAATCCCTTGCCTGATTTTAGATTTTTTTGAACGATTTTATTAAGTTTAGAATAATTGTTTGTTAAAGCCGGAAATTCATTTTCGAAATCTTCAAATTTAGAAGAGTCCAGACTGATAGCTTCAGACAAGCACTTTGCACTCTTTCGGGTATTGTCACGACGTGCGTAAATCTTGCCTAAAAGGTACCATGCATCAGCATAAGAATACGACAAATCAATCAGACGCTCTGCAAACATTTCCGCATTGTCGTAATCTCCCAGCTCATAATAAATAAATGCAACATCAAAAATTGAGTGTTCGTCGTTGGGGTCTATCTCAAGTGCCCGGATATAACACTCCAGTGCTGAGTGTACGTTACCAAAGTTGTATAGTAGATCTGCCTTTTGTTGAAGTATATTTTTTGATTCGGGTGTAAATACCAATGCTGTATCGTAATCTCGCAAAGCTTTTTCAAAGTTGTCGAGAGCATCATAGCAAAATCCTCTTCCAAAGTATGCAGGGTGGTAAGTATTATCAATATTTAGTACTTTAGTATAATACTCTATGGCACTCAAATACTGCTTGTTATCTGCAAATGTACCGGCAAGATTGTTCATAGTTTCAATATCACCAGGTGCAAAAGTCAGAAGCTCGAGGTATGTACTTATTGCCTCCACAAGTCTTGATGTAGCAGAATAAGCATTACCAAGATTAAATAATGCAGGAGTAAAATCTTTCTTTAATGCCAAGGACATTTTGTAGCAATCAATGGATTTGTAGTTAGCACCTTTGTGTCCATACATTACTCCCATATTATACCAAATCAAATAATCGAATGGATTAATATCGAGTGACTTTTGGTAATACTCAGTACTCTTATTAAACTCATAAAGCATGTGATAGCAATGCGCAATTTCCTGATAAACTTCTTCGGGCTGATAATCTACGTTCTCGAGATATATTAAAATATCAAGTGCCTCTTCGGTCTTGAATGCAGATTGCAACAGCATAGCCTTGCGAAACAGTACATCTTCGTTTCCCGGTTCGTAAGCTAATATCTTATCAATGATGGCTAATCCATGATTTAGCTCACCGGTTTGCTCCAGAATCAAGGCCTTTGTAAGCAAAGCTTCGAGCATGCTCGGTTCAATATCCAAAGCTTTGTTTATGTGCTTCAAAGCGTCGCTTGAACGATTGAGCTGTGAATAAATAACTGCACTTTTAAGATAAGCATCAGCTGATTCAGGATTATTAACCAACCAGATATTACAAAACTCAAGCCCATCCCGATATCGCTCAACCGATATGCAATAATCTACGATAGACTCGATGACATTTTCGTCAGGTAGCTCCAGCCGGCTTCTATTCTTACTACGAAGAATCTTTTGATAATAGCGGATTTTCTCATCCATATTATCAAAATTATCGTCATCAAAAAACGAATCGTGTCTGTCGTAAAAATTCATTATTAAAATTTGTTTATTAAAACTTATACAAAGATATAAAGAAATGAATAATATCCTAAATATTTATTTGAAATTTTGATAATATTTTTTGATAGTAATTAAATATAATTCAAAGCGTCTATATTTAATAACACAAAATCCAATATATCATGAAAACACTTATTCGTAATATTTCATCTTTAGTTACAGTTGATACAAAAGGTAAAAACTATAAATCCGGAAAGGACTTAAACAATATTTCCGAGATTAAATCAGGAGCAATATTATTCGATTCAAAAATATTATGGATAGGCTCGGATAGTGAAGTTGAGAGTCTTAATGAGAAAGGTTTAACCTGGGATATTGTAGTTGACGGAACCGGTAAGACTGTAATGCCGGGTTTTGTTGACAGTCATACTCATATTGTTTTTTCTGGTGACCGCTCAGATGAATTTGCTAAACGGCTGAGAGGTGCAACCTATCAGGAAATTGCTGAATCCGGTGGTGGTATTCAAAGTACTGTGAGAGCTACCCGAAGTGCAAGTGTAGAAGAACTTTATAATAATGGTCTTAGATTGGCCATAAATGCAATAGCACACGGTACAACCTCTTTTGAAATAAAAAGTGGATACAGTCTAAATCTCGAAGGTGAATTAAAGCAACTTCAAGCTATTGCTTTAATGAAGAAAAATCTTAATGTAAACATTAAATCTACTTTTTTGGGTGCACATGATTTCCCTATAGAATATAAGAACAATCCTGACGATTACGTTGATTACTTGTGTGACGTTATGCTGCCCAAGGTTGCCGAATCAGGTCTTGCTGACTATTGCGATGCTTTTGTTGATAAGGGGTATTACACTGTAGAGCAAGGGAAGAAAATTCTCGAAACTGCTAAAAAATATGGAATGAGCGTCAGGTTGCATGCTGATGAATTAGCTGATGTTGGTGCCGGAAAGCTTGCTGCTGATACAGGTTGCGTATCTGCAGACCATCTACTGTTTGTTTCTGACGATAGTCTTCTTGCAATGAAAAATTCCGGAACTGTTGCATGTCTTTTGCCCGGTACTGCTTATTTCATAAGAATGCCCTATGCCAATGCTAGAAAAATTATTGATATGGGATTAATAACTGCAATTGCAACAGATACTAATCCTGGATCGTGCTTTACCGAAAATATGCAGCTTATACTTTCGCTGGCTACAATTAATATGCGTATGACTGCAGAAGAAGCAATAGCCGCTGCAACTATTAATGGTGCCTACTCCCTGGGGATTTCTGACATTACTGGAAGTCTCGAACCTGGTAAAGATGCTGATATCGTAATTTATGAATGCAAAACTTATTCCGATATCATGTACCATTTTGGTATCAATCATGTTTCGAGAGTTTATATTAAAGGACAGATATTTAACAATAATAATTGAGAGAATTTTATGATTTTTGAGCTTACCGGTAAATTATTCGAAAAGTATGATACTCAACAAATGAACGACAATTTCAAAAAGAGAGATTTTGTAATTGAAGTTGTTACAAATCTAAACGGGAATCAGTTTACTGATTATATCAAACTCCAGCTAACACAGGATAGATGTAATCTTATTGACATGATAAATATTAATGATTATATTAAAGTTAATTTTAATATCAAAGGTCGTAAATGGGAAAAAGAAGGAAACGTGAATTATTTCAATACTTTAGATGCTTGGAGAGTTGAGAAAGTTGACGATTATAATCTAAAACCTTTTGACGATAATCTGGTTATACCTGATGAGAGTATCCCACCATTTTAATTATAAATGATAAAAAATAAGCCCTGACAAAAAAATCAGGGCTATCTTAATTCATAATTATATTAAATTCTTATCTTGGATTTAATTCAATAAAAGGTACTATCATTTCTTCCATCGAAACGCCACCATGTTGGAAACTGTCCCTGTATCTGTTGATATAATGATGAAAATCGGTTGGATAAACAAAATAAAAATCTTCTTTGGCAATGATATTATTAACAGTAATGCCCTGCGAAGGTAGTCTGAAATCTTCAGGTCTTGATAATTGTATAGCATGCCTGTTTTCAGCTTTCACATTTTTACCGAATTTGTATCTCAAATTGGTTGAAGTATCTCTGTCTCCAAGAACTTTTACGCCTCGCATACATCTGATTGAACCATGGTCAGTTGTAACTATAACTTTCAAATCTTTGAAGGAAGAGAGTGTTTTGAGCATTCCTAAAAAACTTGAATGTTGAAACCACGACTTGGTAAGCGACCTGTATGCCGACTCGTCAGGAGCAATTTCTTTTAGAATTGCATAGTCAGACCTGGAATGAGCAATCATATCAACAGCGTTTATTACGATAGCAGTCAACTGGTTATTTTTAAATTGATGAATATCTCTTTCAATTTTTTGACCAAATTCAGTATCGAATATTTTTACGTATGCCGGTTTATTCTTTAATTTTATTCTTCTTCTTTCAACCCATGCTTCCATAAGCTCTTTTTCATAAGCATTTAGCTTATGGTCTTCGCTGTTTGTGTCACTACTCCACCACTGAGGATAATGCTTTTTGATATCAGCAGGGAACAGTCCGGAAAAAATTGCATTTCTTGCAAACTGGGTAGCTGTTGGCAGAATTGCGCAATAGAAATTTGTTTTGAATGTATAAAAGGGTGAAATTATCTGTTGCATCATCAACCACTGGTCGTAGCGCATACAATCTACCACAAACATGACTACATTCTTGCCCTCGTTAAGCATCGGCTGAAGGTGTACGTCCAGAAGATGTGGTGATAATACCGGGTCAGCTTCGCTGTAACGTTTTTGTATCCAGTTAACATAATTATTCTCTACAAATTTCGAAAATTCGGCATTTGCGTCCTTGAACTGATCCTCGAGTGTTTGCTTGAGTGCTGAATTAGGCATTCTATCCAGTTCTAGTGACCAGGAGACTAATTTAGTATAAATCTCTACCCAGTCATTCCATTCCAGATTATCGAGCATTTTTCTGGATAATTCGGTAAAACCTGATAAGTAAACCTGAGTAAACTTTTCTTCTTCTAATCTTGATGATTCGAGGAATTTTTTTGCTGCCAGCAGAATCTGAGCAGGATTAACAGGCTTTGTCAGATAATCATCAATCTTACTTCCCAAAGCATCTTCCATTAGGCTTTCGGCTTCGTTTTTGGTTACCATTACAACAGGGGTTGTCGGATCTATTGACTTAAGGACAGGAAGTGTTTCCAATCCTGTGATACCAACCATAGATTCGTCAAGGAATATTAGACTGTAGTGTTGTGATTTTACCATCTCAATGGCATCTTCGCCATTTGTAGCGGTATCAACTTCATAGCCGCGTTGCTTTAGTAAAATTACGTGAGGACGTAACATTTCAATTTCATCATCAATCCAGAGTATTTTCCCTTTTTGATTATCCATGCCGATATAATCCTTTAATTAATTAAGAATGTATAAATAAAAAAGTAAAAAAGCATGAATAGTATTACCCTGTAATGAAAATGAAACAATTATAATTATTATCGTTTGAGAGTGCTATTTATTGTTAATTGGCAAATCACCAAATGCTCATGATTTATAAATATTCGCTCCTGAATTCATTCACAAGCTCTTGAGTAAGTTTCTCTCTTTTTCTTAGCTCTGCGAACTTATTTAATAAGTCGTCTGTGGTAAGCCTCTTTTTTTCTTTAATACCTATTTCGTCAATAATTTCACCTTTGTACATCATGATAGTTCTATTGCCAAGACTCAGCGCCTGTTGCATACTATGAGTAACCATTACGGTTGTCAGGTTATCTCTCGATACAAATAGCTCTGTCAGTTTGATTATTTGTGCAGCAGATTTAGGGTCGAGTGCAGCTGTATGCTCATCAAGGAGCAAGACTTTTGGTTTTTTGATAACAGCCATAAGCAGAGTTATTGCCTGCCTTTGACCACCTGATAAGGAACCAATTTTATTCTCCAATCTGGTTTCCAATTGCATTTCCAATTCAGAAACAACTGCGGATAGATCCTTGTTCTTGCCGGAATTCAGATTCAGTAATGGTAGCCTGCGACTCCCTCTAAGGGTAGCAAGATGCAGATTCTCTGCTATGGTCATATTTGGTGCGGTTCCTGAAAATGGATTCTGAAATACTCTAGATAAGTATTTTGCTCTTTGATGTTCAATTCGTTGAGTAACATTCTCACCATTGACGTAAATTTCGCCTTCATCACCAATAAATGAACCTGAAATAGCATTTAACAAGGTAGATTTTCCCGAGCCATTAGTTCCTATAATGGTTAAAAAATCACCTTCTTGAATTTCTAAATTAATATTTTTAAGAGCTTTAACTTCGTTAATGCTGCCCGGGTTGAAAGTTTTAGAAAAATTTTCTATCCTGATCATTATATTTTCACCTCTAATTTATCCTGAACCGATTTAGGTAATTTTATTTTATAGAGTTTAAGAAGCTCTTTGTTAATTTCCAATTTTTCAGGGATAAAGTCAATAATTGGGATTTCTTTGATATTATTTCCTGAAAAAACTTTCTCAGACTGCTTGCCTACTTCCGTACCGACTTGGTGATAGTCAGCTCCAAGTGAGGCAAAAGCACCATTTTTAACATCTCCGAAAGTATTTGTAAAATATGGGATTTTATTTGACTTAAGTACATTTGCAATTTGGGGTGAAGCTAATACTACGGTGTTATCGCCTGATGTAAAAAACAAATCAATCTTCTTTTCGAGTAATGATTTTAATCCATCTTGGATATCGCTGATTGAAGTAACATTTTGCTCAATGAGTTCAAAATTATACTTCTTTGATGCAGCTCTGGCTTTTTCAGTACAAATTTGTGAGCATGCCTCTGATGAATTCCAAAGAATACCTATTCTTTTTGCAGCAGGGAATATGTCTCGCATTAGTTTAATGCTTGACTCTACAGGCTGCAAAGTAGCTACACCTGTTATGTTTGCCCTATGATTAGTTGGAGATTCTGCAATGCCTAATACATAAGGACTTGTAACTGCTCCGAAAATATGAGGTATTTTATCATTAAAGCCTGCTACTGTTTGCAATGCAGGTGTAGAAGCTGTTATGATATAATCATATTGCTTTCTGATTATGTCTTTGGTGATTATCTGAGCATTCGAAAAGTCACCCTGTGCATTGTAATAGTCTAATTTGAGATTGTATTTACTCAGGATATTATTTTCTTTGAAGTAGTTCAAAATCCCATCTTTTGTTTCGATAAGTAAGACATTCTCGTTAAACAGCAGAATGGCAACAGTTTTTTGCTTTTCAACAGGTTTGGGCTTATCAGCACTATTACTATCAAGTCGTATAACTTTGTCGGCTTTGTTTAGTAGATTATCATCAAGTTTATAGTTGATTTTATCTGCTACAATTTTATTAATATAAAGTAAAGTTTGAGTGGTTTGCTTGATAGGAATTTTTTCCGGATTCTCACCGTCAAGGATTTTTGCAATATAAATACCACCGTCAAATCCTGTTCTGTAATAGTCAGGTCCTAAAGCTGCCAAAGTATTATTATAAATCAATTCAGAGTCAACCGAATAAAGCGGGATTTTATTTTCTGAGGCAACTTTTGCATAACTGTCGTAAGATACGTTTAGGGTGTTATCTCCAGCATTCAAAAATACCTGTGCTCCTTTATTAACAAGTGACCTTGATGCTTCCAAAACCTCATTAGGATTTGTTACTGTTTGTTCCAATAATTCAAGGCCTAAGTCCTTAGCAATACTTCTGAGTTTAAGAGTTACAGCCTCTGAGTTTGCTTCACTGCTATTCCAAACAATTCCTATTTTCTTTCGGTCAGGACTCATATCTTTGATAAGTTTCATCATTCCTTCGAGAGGTGGGAAACATGATACTCCAGTAAAGTTCGGTAAGTGCTCGGTTGGAGACTTCGCAGCTCCAATTTTATAAGGGTCATAAATATATGTAAATACTACAGTAGGCTTTTTCCTTGCACCAATCATTTGCACTGCAGACTGAACAACCGGTGTTGATAATGGGACAATTACATCAACATCTCTGGCAATTAAATCCTGCATAATTGAATTAATCATAGGAAAATCTGCGTTAGCATTTTTGTAAATTATTTCTAGGTTTTGACCATCTTTGTAACCACTTGCTTCTAACGCATGCAATATGCCTTGCTTCGCTATTTCAACATTTGGTTCCATTGCAAACTGTACTATCCCTACTTTTAATTTATTAACGGTTTTTTTTGCTCCGATAAACAAATTTGCTTTATACAGAATATCCTCATTGAATTTTATTCCAAGTTTATCTGCAACATCTAAATTGAGCCCATAAGTGAGCTTTGTATATTTTTGGAATGGTATGTCTGCTGGTTTTTCGCCGTTAAGGATTCTTTTTACAATTCCTGCAGCAGCAATACCACTTGATGAATAGTCATAACCTATTGCTGCAAGGCCTCCATCGGGCAACCTTTCTACATCATTCATGATTACTGGAATATTCTTTGGATTAGTAGCTTTCAGAATAGCATCAAAAGCTGAATAAACTGTGTTATCCGGTGGAAGCAGCACTAAATCAACTTTTTTGTTGATTAGTGAAGCGGCAGCTTGTTGTACTTCTGAAGAATTATTAACAGTTGCTTCAGTATAATTAATGTTCGGATATTTCAGCAGCTCTTTTTTAAGGTTGTGAATATTAAATTCCGAATTAGTCTGACCGATGTCCCAAATGGTGCCAATACTCAGCTTATCGCCAAATATTGATGTTACAAGCTCGAGAGTCTTATCCATTGGTGCCCATCCATAGGTACCTGTGATATTTGGTAAATGATTATTATCATCTGTTCCTGCTTTTAGGATAAAAGGATTTGCAACGGTTGCAAATACTACCGGAATATCCTTAACTTTGTTCATTGCTGCTTGGGTTGCAGGTGTTGATATTGCAACTATCAAATCGACTTTTTCAAGAATAAAATTGTCTATGATATTATTTAGAGTAGATACATCTCCATTTGCATTCTTTATGATAAAGTCAGTGTTGTCGTCATACCCAAGCTTTTTCATTTCATCAAGGAATGATTCTCTGGTAATATCAAGCACACCGTTAGATGTAATCTGTACGATTCCTATCTTATGCTCAGATTTTGCAGATTTACCGTTTGAAGAGAATAAGGACTGAAGATCATCGAAAAAATAAGCCGAAATTGAAATTATAATAAGAAATATAATTAATATTGAATTTTTCTTGTTTAACTTGAAATTGATTGTTTTTTTTCGACCTCTGGATTTTGATACAAAAATTGATACATACAAAGTAAGCAAAACAAATAGTGCTGTCAGAAGTTTGAGGTCAATAGGATTCATACCGGCAAATAATGCAAATGCAATCATAAACCTGAATACTACAGCACCGAGGGCTGCACTCGCAAATCTGGTATAAATATTTGGGTTTTTGATTATTGCTTCACCAATAATCACTGCAGCCAAACCATTCACTACCATTCCTATACCCATTCCAATATCTGCAAATCCCTGATATTGAGCAATAGCAGCACCTGATAATCCTACAAAGCCGTTTGACAGAGCTATTCCAAAAATTTTGACTGTATCAACATTAACACCCTGTGCAGAAGACATTATGGGATTATCACCGGTTGCACGTAATGTTAGCCCTAAGTCTGTTCTGAAGAACAGCCCTATACCTGTGCAAATTAGCGCTATTATTATGCCCATGATTATTGAAAGCCAAACATCAGAATCTAACCCTGGGTTAAAATTTTCGATGATTGTGTTAAAACCATCAAAATTTAATAGAGGTACATTGCTTTTTCCCATTATATGCAAATTTATCGAATACAGGGCGATCATTACTAAAATTCCGGCAAGTAATCCATTGACTTTCATTTTTGTATGAATTAGCCCTGTAAATATTCCGGCAATTCCACCTGCCAAAAAAGCAAAAAACAGAGATATATATGGATTATAACCTCCTACTATAAACATAGCGCTTACAGCCGCTCCAAGTGTAAAGCTTCCGTCAACAGTTATATCAGGAAAGTCTAAAATGCGGTATGTAATATATACGCCAATTGTCATTATTGCGTAAATCAGCCCAAGCACCAATGCGCCTACCCATAGTTCCATGATTATACCTCCGGAATATATATTGCTATTGAACCCATACTTAAGCGACTGCCTTTGATATTGTGCATCAACTTAACGGGGGTTAAATCATTGATTATAGTTTGCAATTCGTCGTTGTAATTTTGTACTCCAAAACTTAGCAATTTTCTCTCGAATACTGCATAGTGCAAATGACTGGACTTCTCACCTAAATCAAATCTGGCTCTATCTTGGTTATTATTTGCATAAATGCCCGTACCTGCTATCAAATGATTAAAGTACTCTTCTTCCACTGGGTAATCAAACCAATCAGGGAAATTCGACAAGTCAAAGATGCTTAGGTTGTTTTGCGGTTTATTCTTTGATAAGGGTACTTTTTTCAGATTTATCCCCATCAAACCTTTACTTTCGCCAATGATGGTAAATCCGAAGAAATCCATTTTAATTATACCTGATATACTTGATAATAACTCATCAATAGAAATGTAACTTTTAGAGGCATCGAAAGATATTTTGTAAGCACATTCACCTGTGAACTCTGTACTTTCGAGTGCTGAATACGAAACATTGCTTTTGGTGCTTCCGGCCAACATGTAGTCAACGGCTGAACGCTTAGCTGCAGGTAGTACAAACAGATTACCATCAATTATCATCCCTTCACCAAAGTAGTCGCAAATGGCTGACCAATCATCACCAATGGCATAAGTGCCAAATCCATAGTGAGATTGTCGGGTGATTTTTTTCAGATGATTTTTTTCTTCATAACTTGATAATTCAAGCAATGATTTCTCACCAAGTTTCTCAAAGGTTGATTTAAAATTGCTTTTAATTATGGAATATTTTATACCGTCAATTTCATGCTCAGTAAGGTCTTGAACAGACTCTTCCACAGATTGAACAATATCCGGTTCGGATAGTTTCTCAACCACCTTGAATAATTTAAGAAATCCACTAAGCTTAAATACCTCATAAATTTGAGGGCTTAGTTGGTAGATTATAATTTCGCCTTGAGCGCCACTAATTTTCTTTTGGTTTATCAGTAAGACTCTTAGCCCCGCAGAGCTAACATAATTTACTTCATTGAAATCTAAAATTATTCTTCTTCTGCCTGCATCGAGCAATTGCGAAATGTGTTTGTTTAATTCTTCAGAACTGATACCGTCAATTCTTCCACTGAGTCTGACCACTAATTCATTTTCTGAATAATACTCGGAGATATCGAGCATATATACCCCTGTAAGTAAACCAAATTATTATATTTTGTTAAAACTGACTAACAAAAATAAAATAATATAAGTAAAAACTAACAAATATTTTTACTCAGTAAAGTTTAATTTATAATAAAATAGAAAAGTACAAACTAAATATTTACCATTCGTGGTTTTATGATTGTTTTGACAGAAGATTTATGTCATAAAGGTTATTCAGCTTGTGTATTGTTTTATCTCTCAAATCAGCAAGAGTTGCCTTGCTAAGCATTTGGTATGTTTCGTTCCTTAATTTACCCCAGTGGTCATGAACAGGGCATGGTTCCGACATATTGCATCCTTCAAAACCCAATACACAGCGATGGAAAATGTCAAGACCGTCAATTGCTGCAACAATATCAATCAATCTTACATGCTCTGCTGATTGGTTTAGAAAAAAACCTCCAGAATTTCCTTTTTTAGAACCGACAATCTCAGATGAAGTAAGTGTTTGTAATATTTTGGAGACAAACTCTTTGGGAACTTTGAGCTTTTCTGAAATTTGAGTAGCGTTGAATAATTGTCCTTTTTCCTGAGCAGATAAGAATAGTACTGATTGTAAGGCGATTTCGCATCGTTTAGAAAAAATAACAGTCATAAATATTCCCGATTTTTTTCTGCAAAAATAATATATAATTTGGTAATAAGATAAATAATTCTTATTTTTAAATCAGACTTTATAATCTTATTTGAAAAACATTTTTATGCTAAGAAAAATAATACAGATTGACGAAGAGTTATGTGATGGTTGTGCGGAATGTATTCCTTCTTGCCACGAAGGAGCATTGCAAATTATCGATGGTAAATGCAGACTTGTAAGTGACTTGTTCTGCGATGGGTTAGGCGCCTGTGTTGGTGAGTGTACAAAAGGTGCTCTGAAGATTATTGAAGCAGAGTCAATGCCTTATGATGAAATAGCAGTGATAAATTCAATGCTAGATAAACCTGTAAGTGTAATGCAAGCTCACTTAAGTCATTTATTTGAGCATGGTGAAACAGAATATTTAAATCAGGCAATTGGTTATCTTGAGTCTATTGGGATAAAAGTAAACATCGCAAATAATACTCAGGTAAGGAATAATGATGGTGGGGGATGTCCCGGAAGTAAAATGATGGAGCTAAACCAGTACAAACTATCAGAACCAAAAAAGGAGAATCTTATGGAAAATGAATCAATGTTAGGCCATTGGCCAGTGCAGTTGCATTTGGTTAATCCAAATGCTCAATTCCTTAGAGGTAAGAAATTGATGATACTTGCAAGCTGTGTTCCTGTGGCTTATGCAAATACTCACAATGAATATTTAAAAGGGAATTCTGTAGTAATTGCGTGTCCTAAATTGGACTATACAGACCCGTATCCTAGAAAAATTGAAGAATTGATTACAGTAGCCGGAATAAACGATATCACTGTAGTCCGAATGGAGGTACCATGTTGCAGCGGTATTACTACTATGTGTCTAAAAGCAGTAAGTGCAGCAAACAATCCTTCGGTTTTATTAACAGAACATATAATATCCACAGATGGGAGAAAAATCAATGAAAGAGTCATTAGCAGTAATTGAAAATCCTAACAGATTTGTCAATCATTCACAAGTAAAAAATATCATAAGTGATATCCAGTATCAGGATAACTCTATTGTAAGCAAAGTTGTTATCAAAAAGCCATCAGGTAATGTAACAGTTTTTGCATTCGACAAGGATGAAGCCCTAAGCCCTCACTCTGCTCCATTCGATGCATTGGTTCAGGTGCTAGATGGCACTGCAGAAATTATGATTGATAAGAATTTTTATGAACTCAACTCAGGTGATATTATAATTATGCCTGCAGGAATTGTTCATGGTGTCAAAGCAAAAGAAAAATTCAAAATGCTTCTGACTATGCTTAAATCTGAATAAATGATAATATGCCCTCAAACATAGCAAGTTAAGTGGGCTTTTATTTAGGCGCCGAAACTTCTGATATTATATGTAAATGTCAGCATAAGGTATCTTTGTAGAACTCTGGTCTGAAGGTCTTCGAGATAAATTTCGGTTACATTACGGTTAATACTGGTGTTCTGACCTAATAAATCATATACGCTCAGTCGGATTTCACCGGCATTATTATCTAAGAACTTGTAACCTATTGAAGCATTCCATAGCAAAAATTCCTGATTAAATTCTTGTTCTAGGCCTTTGTACAAGTTGTGAAAAAGCTCAGTGTTTAGAACAAGTTTTTCGAATAAAATCCAATTCAGTTTGAAATTGGCAACGTGAATGAAATAGTTATTATCCTGCTGAGGTAGGATAGAATTTTTAACAATAGAATAATTGGCATTGTAAGCAAGAGTAAAATCGAGTTCAGGACTAATATTGCTTGCTACAACAATTCCACTGTTGATTGTGTAATTATTTGCAGTATTCTCGAAGTCATTAATCATACTTGGTGTTCGGGTGTAATTAAAGCCACCATTGATATTAAAGTTACTTTTGATAAATCCGATAGGTAGCCCGTAATTTGCAAATCCTCGTGCCATCATATACCCGTCAATATTAATAGGTTTGGAAAGTTGCGAGCCGGCCAGCATAGGAACTCCATTAATAATGGTATCTTTTCGAGCAGTAAATAATGAGTTTGCTATAAAATCATTGGTGAAGCTTATCATACCAAAGCCGAAAATACTTGATGCTGAATGAAAGTCTGTCGAGCCAAGTCTTGTCATCAGTGTTTGTGTATAATTTTGCTTCAGGTTTGGGTTACCTGTTTTGAGTAAAATAGGATTACTGTTATCAACAACATCCTGCAGCTGCGATACTGAAGGTGAATTAGTTGATGTTCGGTAGTTGATTCTAAAATTAGTTGTTTTGCTGAAGTTATATTGAAATCTGGCATTTGGTAAGAAATCACTAAACGAGAATGATGTTTTTCTTTCAATAGGAAACACCTGTGTACCATCCAAACGAGCGTCCTGGTATTCAATACCGGTATTAATCACCATTTTCTGGGTATTGTAACTCAAACTTATTCCTGCTCTTTGCTGGAAATATATGTTGTCGAAGTTGTTTGTGAGCAATGAATCTAATGTTCGGTTTTGCAAATCACCGGGTAAAATATTATATACTTCCTTGTCAGAATTGCTGAATGTATAGCTCGGACGATATGTAAGTTGCAACAAGGTGCTGTCAAAAACAGGTTCGGTGTAATTAATTTC
Source organism: bacterium (assembly GCA_024711295.1). Classification (GTDB taxonomy): domain Bacteria; phylum Bacteroidota; class Ignavibacteria; order Kapaibacteriales; family UBA2268; genus JANJTB01. The sequence goes on from JANJTB010000007.1 coordinate 71,194, forward strand.
ACCGCTCATCCTGTAACCATCACCCAAAATATCACCATCCTGATCAATTACAATTGTATTGTTAGCAGATCCAAAAATGGTATTTTGTGAATATAGTCTGGTATCACCTGAATTTTTGTTGACATTGTTCGCCAATTGGAGTGAGAATGTTCTGCCTATTTTGTCAAATTTATAACGATATAATAAAGAGTTATCAATGTTGTATCCTGATAAGTCGCTGTTGTAATTATTAACAGTCTGATTAACAGGAACACTGCTTATCATAGTTTCGCCATCTACTTCACTATTGTACTGATTTGCCTGAAGGTTTATTCTTGGTGTAAAAAGCAATGAATGGGAAGAATCCAACTTAATATCTATTCTTGCATTAAATCGGTGATTATAATTCTTTGTCAGTGATGTGTTATCTTCATTATAAGTTTGTTCGGCATCATTTTGTGTAAAAAAGTTCCTGTTGACTAATGAATTATTGTCATTATCTGTAAGATTAAAGAAATAGCTACCGTTGGCAGTAATATTTTTCCCCCAACTGTCAGCATAGTTTATACCTATTGAGTTAGTAGTGGAAATTCCGTTTTGCTGCCCAACCATAAAGTCACCTATACCACCTCCAAAAGACATACCTGGTGAGCCTCCACCGGGTCGTCCTCTGAACATACCACCAAAGCCACCGGGTCTGCGTGACATAGAAGCACCTGTTGCGGATAAAATATCCTGAACAGAAAAATTTTGCTGGTTAATATTATTTGATAACCCAATAACGGAAATTCTAGTATCACCTTTGAAATAATTCACATTACCGCCAGCCCAATATCTGTTCTCTGTTCCATAGCCGGCATAAAGTTTTCCAAAATTCCCCATATTCTTATCAGATTTGGTGATGATGTTAAGCGTTTTTTGTGCATTGCCATCGTCAAAGCCGGTAAACTGTGCTTGGTCGCTGGCTCTGTCATATACCTGAATTTTATCAATAATCTCGGCAGGTATGGTTTTAAGAGCCATAGTAGGATCTTCACCAAAAAATTCCTTTCCGTCTACTAAAACTCTTCTGACATCTTCTCCCTGAGCTTTTACAGTGCCGTCAGTCTGAACTGTTACACCGGGCATCTTTTTTATCAAATCCTCTGTTGTGGCGTCAGGATTTACTTTGTAAGCATCTGCGTTAAATATTGTCGTATCATTCTTTTGTTCAGCACGTACCATCTGGCCCTCTACAGTTACACCACCAACTTTTATGTCATCTTGCTTTAGTTTGATGGTTCCAAGATCTTGGTTCTCTGGGTTAATGCTGATTGCTTTACTTATTTTTTGATAACCGACATAGGTAATTTCAATATTATAATCTCCGCGTCGAAGATTCTCTATCTTGAATTTTCCATCTTTATTGGTTATATCGCCAAATTTTTGCGTTGTATCCTTGTTCGAGGTCAAAATTACTCTGGCACCGCTCATCGTCTTGTCGGAATTGTCCTTTACTGTTCCTGTAAGTGATAATCTGCCCTGACCCTGAGAGAATAAGCTTATTGATGATACTATTAAAATTATAATGGAAAATGATATACCGGATAAGTTCTTATTTGCGAAATTCATAAAAAAAATGTAAAATTGGAAAAATAACTAATGATTAGACAGTTTAAAATTAAAAAAAGTTTAATATCATTTTTTTAAAAACAATATATTTTTTCTACGTTATTAATATTTGATGAAAGTTAAAAAATGGAATAGATAAAAATGAATCAAATAAATAAGGGCGAATCAATTTTTTTTACAGATAGTCATGATCCCGAAACTTATACACTTAAGAATCAAATTGCAGAAAATTTAGAATTCCGTCTGGTCAAAGACAGAGTAACAGCTACTCTTGAAGATACATATCGTGCCGTGTCATTATCCGTAAGAGACAGAATGATAAGAAACTGGCTCAGAACACAGAATCAATATTACAGAAATGATGTAAAAAGAGTGTATTATCTTTCAATGGAATTTCTTATGGGAAGACTTTTGGGAAATGCTCTTACAAATCTTGGGTTTTACGAAGAATCAAAAAATATTCTTAATGAAATGGGTTATGATTTGGAGTCAATCATTGATGTCGAACACGATATGGGTTTGGGTAATGGTGGACTAGGGCGTTTGGCAGCGTGTTTCCTCGACTCAATGGCAACACTCGAATTACCGGCATTTGGTTATGGCATAAGATATGAATATGGAATTTTCGAACAGGACATTGTTAATGGTTACCAAGTCGAAAAGCCCGATAACTGGCTTCACTTTGGAAGTCCATGGGAGATAATTCGCCCGGAATATACTTATAGAATTAAGTTTTATGGAAATGTTGAAACTTATGCAGACCAAAATGGAAATCCTGCGTTCAAATGGAATAATACCAGGGATGTTCTGGCTGTGGCTTATGATGTTCCTATCCCGGGATATAATAATCATACTTGTAATAATTTAAGACTATGGGAAGCTAAAGCTACACACAATTTTGATTTCTCTTCTTTTAATGAAGGTGATTACATAAAAGCCGTTGAAAACAAATACGAAACTGAGAATATTTCCAAAGTCTTATATCCAAATGATAATACCGTTGCCGGAAAAGAACTGAGACTAAAACAGCAATACTTTTTTGTTTCAGCATCTTTGCAGGATATTATTAGAAGATTCAAAGTGAATCACAGTGATTTTAAGATGTTTGCAGAAAAAAATACACTTCAGCTTAACGATACTCATCCGGCTATTGCAATACCTGAATTGATGAGAATATTACTTGACGAAGAAAAAATTCCGTGGAACGAAGCTTGGGATATTACGGTCAGAACATTTGCATATACAAACCATACAGTACTGAGTGAGGCACTTGAAAGGTGGAGTGTTGCTTTATTCCAAAAGTTGCTTCCCAGACATCTTCAGATAATCTATGAAATTAATGCAAGATTTCTTGACAGAATTCGAATGATTTACCATAATGATATTGAGAAAATTCGAAGAATGTCGATAATTGAAGAGTCTGACGATAAGAAAATCAGGATGGCAAATCTTGCGATTGTTGGAAGTTTTTCGGTTAATGGTGTTGCAGCGCTTCATACTGAAATATTAAAAAACAGAGTATTTCCGGACTTTTATAATTTCGAACCAAGTAAATTTAATTCTAAAACTAATGGAATTACGCAAAGAAGGTGGCTCAAAAAAGCAAATCCATTTTTGTCGGATGTAATATCAGAAAAAATCGGCAACGGATGGATTACTAATTTGTATGAGCTAAAGAAATTGGAAGAATTCGCCGATAATAGCGATTTTCTTGACTCCTGGAATAGAGCAAAACAAATAAATAAGACAAGATTGATCAGCTTTATCGAGCGAAACTACAATATAAGTATCAACCCTAATTCAATATTCGATGTTCAAATTAAAAGATTTCATGAATATAAAAGGCAATTGTTGAATGTTATTCACATTGTTGCTTTGTATAATCGAATTAAAGCAAATCCCAAGCATGATTTTGTGCCTCGAACCATGATTTTCTCCGGTAAAGCTGCTCCAGGATATTACACAGCTAAATCAATAATTAAGCTGATTCACAGTATTGGAGATACCATAAACAACGACCCTGAAGTTGGTGACAAACTTAAGGTTATCTTCCTAAAAAACTACTCCGTGACTCTTGCAGAGTTGATAATTCCTGCCAGCGACCTGTCCGAACAAATTTCTACAGCGGGCTACGAGGCTTCCGGTACAGGGAATATGAAATTTCAGCTAAACGGTGCACTTACAATCGGAACATTGGATGGTGCTAACATTGAAATGATGGAGGAGATGGGCAGAGAAAATATGTATATTTTTGGTTTGAATGCTGATGAAGTTGTTGCTCTCCATAGTAACGGATATCATCCTGAATACTATTATGAGCAAAATAATGAACTAAAGAATGCTGTAGATTTAATTAAATCCAATTACTTTAATATGCACGAACCTGGTATATTTGACTCATTAATGGATAATTTGATCTATGGTGGCGACAAATACTGCTTGTTTGCTGATTTTGAGGCGTATAGCCAAGCTCAGATTTTTGCTTCTAAAGAATTCAGGAATCAAAGGTTATGGAGCAAAAAGTCTGTGCTTAACGTTGCAAGAGCAGGAAAGTTTTCAAGTGATAGGACTATCAAGCAATATGCAGACGAAATATGGAAAATTAACAGTCACAGAATACAAAATGGAAATGGAAAAGCGTAATTTCATTAAAATACTCGGACTCAGCAGTGCTGCATTGGTGCTTGGCAGCAATAACGAGTCTGTTGCAACACAAAACCCTAAGAAAATTAAAGCAGCTCGACTAAATACAGGTGATACTGTAAGGATTATAGCTTCAGGTACAGCAGTCAACGACCCTGATGATTTGCAGAAAGCAGCTGAGGTTATTCAAGGACTGGGTTTAGTTCCAAAATATTCCGGAAATTTACTCAAAGGCAGCGGTTACAAGACCAGAACCGTAAAAGAAAGAGTTCAGGACTTGCATGACTCTTTTTTGGATAAACAGGCAAAAGCGGTTTTTTCGATGCGAGGAGGCTATGGAACTGGGCAATTGCTCGATTCGATTGATTACCATATAATAAAAAGTAACCCTAAGATATTCTGTGGTTACAGTGATGTAACAGCTTTACATTCTGCAATAAATACTAAAACAGGTCTTGTTACATTTCATTCTCCGGTGTTACTTTCAGCTTTTACTCCATACACTCAAGAGTATTTTTCAAGGTTGCTGTTTAATACTTCGGACAATCTCGTATTGACCAATCCCTCGGGTAAGTCAGGTTTGAGAGCACTTTATCCCATCCGAACGATAAACGCAGGTCAGGCAACGGGGGAATTAGTTGGTGGTAATTTGTCATTAATTAGCTCGTTAGTCGGTACAGATTATCAAATTGATGCCAAGGGAAAAATTCTGATGCTCGAAGATGTTGGCGAAGCGCCTTACAGAATTGACAGAATGATGAACCAACTTCGCCTTTCAGGCATATTATCTAAAGCTGCTGCTGTAGTTTTCGGTAAATGTAACGACTGTAAATCCGGTGTTGAGCAAAATACCTGGGATTTATCATTGGGTGAGGTGCTGGATTATTATCTCAAACCTCTTCAAGTACCTGTTTTTTATGGCTTAATGTTTGGTCATACACCTGAGCAAATAACTATACCATTAGGATGTAGGGCAACTGTGGATTCCGAGCAGGGGACTATTACTCTCTTAGAATCGCCGGTTGAATAAAATAATAAATTCTTCTTTGTGCTCAATTTTTGATAAAAATTGGCGTTTGGAGAGCTTAAATATGTTGATTTTTTAATATTTATATAAAAAAATAACATATTTACTGAATTTTTGTATAAACTTTTTTGTTAATTTACTAAAAAAGTATAAATTTGTAAATTAAATGAAAAGTTTTGAGAATTTTTTGCTGTTTTACTTTTCTTTATTGGTTTTTTTATTTTTTTCTATAGGATTTTTTTATGAATATTTATGTTGGTAATTTAAATTTTAGAACATCTGAAGATGCTCTCCAGACACTTTTCGGACAATATGGTACTGTACACTCAGTTAAATTGATTTCAGACAGACAAACTGGTCGCCGCAAAGGCTTCGGCTTTGTTGAAATGGACAATGAAGAGGGTGAAGTTGCTATCAGAGAACTTAATGATAAGGAATTTGAAGGCAGAAATATCAAAGTCAACGAAGCTCGTGACAGAGTAGAATCAGATCAAAAATTCAATCGTCGTTAATTCCCCGCATAAAAATTCTCAAACTTGATATAAAAAAGGCAGTTTTCACGAACTGCTTTTTTTTTATTTTGTGCATTCATAATATTTAATTAAATTGAAATATTATTTTAGTCAAATAATTGGAGAAAATTTCAAAATGAGAATTTATTCATTTTTAATTGCAATTATTATTTTATTAATGAATGCCAATGATATTTTGGGGCAGTATGGTAATTTCAAAATGGATAATGGTTCCATTGGTGGTTACTACGGCAATAATACTAATTTTGAAGAGACAGTTATCCTGAAACCAACTTCGCCCGGTATCGCGAGGAAAGCCTATGTTTACTTAAGTGGTACACGTGCTCAGAAAGATACCATATGGTTTGTCGGTGACCCCGCTGAGGGTTCATTCCCGCCCTCTTTATGGTGCAGATATATAAATAGCTATATGGGTGTAATCATTAATTATAATGGAAGCCCGGCATGGTACGAAATTGACCTTAGTACATACAAGGGTGGGAAATTTGGCGGAATACCTACCGGCGGTATTAATACATTGGTTGTGCAGCATACAATCAAGCCGAATGGACCTTATTTTACTATTGACACACAAACTCAAACAGGTGAAAATGCGAACTCATTTCTAAACGATGTTTATAAACCTAATCCTAACTTTTATGATATAGCAGGAACAATCGTTGGGCTTACCCAAGGTAGATACATGATTAGGCTCGAGATGGATTATTACTACAAGGATGGAAGCGGTATGCCTATATCTCAGCCACCAGCACCAACTTTGGTTGATGAGACAATCAAACGAGGATTAACAGTTAATGGAAATCCTATTGCTTTCGAGATGGCATCTGTTGTTGACTGGAATAATGACGGTTATGATGATATTGCAGTCGGAAGCAATTATTTTCAAAATAAAAAAGACGGCACCTTCGAGAATATTAACTCAAAAGTGAATATCCAGAATGGTGGCTCTGTGTGGGCTGATGTTGACAATGACGGTTATAAGGATTTTTATGCTGTCAGAGGCGGAACATCAGACAGAATTTATTACGGTAAATCAGATGGTACTTTTGAAGAGAGTGCCGAAAATATCTATGCTATTGATGGTCCCTCAATCTCACCGATATTCTTTGACTACGATGGAGATGGCTTGCTCGACTTGTTTATTGCTTACGGTCGCAGAACAGTTGGCAACAATGAAGTTTTTTATCCTGATAAATTATATAAAAACCTTGGTGCAAGAAAATTTAAAGATGTAACAGTTGAATCGGGTATATCCAAGGGGGAACCTGCACCGTATTATGATGCATGGGGAGCCAGTGTTTATGATTATAACAGTGATGGCTTACCTGATATTTTTGTTGCGACATACCGTTTAGCTCCTGACCTTCTCTACAAAAACAATGGAGACGGCACATTTACCGAAGTGGGTGCATCTACCGGCATCAGAGGCGCTGCAACTAACTATGAGAATTACTTTGGTCATGGTATGGGATCTGACTGGGGCAATCTTTATCGTAAAAATGACGATGTAACTTCTGTTGGAGCTGTTGTGGGTAATCTTGGACATCCTGATTCCAGAGCTTTGGCATCAAATCCATCACTTGCGTGGTCTAACTATACATCGAATGAAAAGTTTACAGATATTACATCTCAGACAGAACTGAGATTTTACGAAATGAACTCCGGTGTAATGCTTAGCGACCTGAATAATGACAGACTTACTGACGTGGTGCATGCACAATATGCCTACTACAAAAAAGGTGCAGGCAAGGACAAGTATTCAAGGTTTTATTTATCAAATAACGATTACACGAACAGCGATGTTCCGGTATTTGAAGACAAAACTTGGGAATTAGGTCCAAGAATTCATGGGGCATGGTCTCCCGTAAGGGGCGATTTTGATAATGACGGTGGTGTAGATGTAATAGTTGCAAGCAGCAATCAGTATGCAGCATTGTATTACAATAATATAAAAAGGGGCAACTGGATTTCTTTCAAAATTTCGGGTGATGGCAGCAATGTTAATCGTGATGGGTTCGGTACAAGAATCAATATCTACCGTGGCGGAAAAATATTTGCTACTGCCTATCTGCCTGGTACCGTGCTAAATGCAAGAGCTGCTCAAAGCAGTTCAGACCTGCACTTTGGGCTCGGATATGCTGATAAGACAGATAGTGTAGTTGCTTTATTCCTGGATGGTAAATCCATTAATTATGGCTCACTTGAGCCAAATATGAAATACCATATTAAATATGACGGTACTTTCAGCACTTTTGAGCAAAATAAAGTAGTGCTGATTTCTCCTGCATATAATTATCATTATGAATTGAATTCGTTCGGAAATTTCAAATGGCATAAGGTTGACAATGCTGCTCGGTATCGTTTCAGAATCGCGAAGAATGACAGCTTCGATCAGCAAAGTATAGTAATTGATTCCGAGATTGTAGAGAATGGAACTATGTACAGCTCGGAATTTGCCTCAAAACTGTATTGGCAGGTTATTGCACTGGATGATTCCGGTAATGAAATTTCTACTTCGGATATCTGGACATTCAGTATCAGGGATTACAGTGATGTACCATCTCTTATTGCTCCGGCAAATGATGCTTTAAATATCCCACTGCTTACAGAGTTCAGATGGGCGGGTGCAGAATATCGAAAATCAGTTAATTTACAAATTGCTGCTAATTCTTCGTTTGAAGAACCCGTGATTGACGAATATTTCTCATCACCTAAACTGATTACTTCCTACAGAGCTATGCCAAATACACTTAGACAGGATACTAAATATTACTGGAGGATAAGGGTTGCTGATCAGTCTGCAAATGTATCTCAGAAAAATTGGTCTGACTGGTCAGAGATATTTAATTTTACTACAGAATCAGGCACCAGTATTGATGACGATAAATTGCCTTTACAGGAGTTGGCTAAATTTAGAATTATAGGTGTGTACCCGAATCCAATAAAGGCAGAGTCGGGGATAGAGTTCGAGATTCCTTATGCTGCTAACTTATCGGTTGCGATATTTGACATCACCGGAAAAATGCTTGGCGAAATTGCTGCAGGGTATTTCGAACAGGGAATACACACTCTGAACTACGACTTTTCGATGCTTCCGGGTGGCAGTTATATAATCAGGATTACAGATGGCATCAACATAAGTTCACTTACGGTTGCTATTACAAAATAGCTTGTTATGGATAGCAGGGAATGGCTACAGGCCCTTTTCCCTGCTATTTTTAATATTTCAGGATAATATAAAAATAATTTTGTTTATTCAAAAATTATTTTGTAAGTTTGAAATGTGGTTTTGGGATTTTTATTTTGCAAACAGCAATTTTTTAAAATTATTTTATGTAGAGGTACATTATGGCAAAAATAGTTGCCCCCCCCCCCGCAAGTTTTACGCTTGCAGTAAGAACTTATTTATCAATGGCTTATGCTAAATTTCATTTAGTAGTTGTTTTGATAACATTATCTAAAGACATTTGGATAATTGGTTATTTTAATCTCTACATTATCGAACTAAAAAAAGAAAATGAAGAGATAAAGAAATTAGTTAAATCAAATAAAAGAGGTATAAAATGAAAA
>JANJTB010000019.1 GCA_024711295.1 bacterium
ATTAATTTTAATCATCATAGCTAATATTAAAGGTAGTAATACTTTAATGCTCTGATGCTATGTAGGGAAGTACTTTTAAATACATAATTCCTCAAAAGTAAGTTTAATAAAAATCTATTTTTCCCTTTTAAAAGGTATAAACCTTTTTCAACATATCCAAAAAGAACACACCCCAAATTAAGAAATATTTATTATATTTCCAAGTATTATTTTGTAAATCTTCACATTCCCATCTTGAGGGGTGGCAGCGTAGCTGACGGAGTGGATGACTTACTTCCACGTTAATTCTTATACTCTCATTTGTCAGGAGTAAGATATTGTGGTGAGATCGTTTATTTCACAGTACTCCTTTATGACTATTCAGCAATATAGTATATTCTTTGTTGTGGCATACTAATTGTTTTTAGTAAATATAAGTAAAGTAGTAAATATCATAAGTTGTTAGAAAATATATTAATTATAAGAAGTGAAATCAAATTGTGGGGGCAATAATGGTTAATATTAAATATATTTGGTTCTTAGTAGCCATGAGTATGTTTTTTTATTCATGTTCCGGTATGAGAAGTGTCAGGAACATGAAGTATTTACAAACTGAGTCGCAGAAAAATCATAATGAACCTGAGGAAATTTCAGATTTCGAAAAGTTAATTTCTAATAAGAAAAACACTGAGATTAAATCAAGCAATAATGATGAAATAATTAATCCCCCTACACAAAACAAGAGCTCTGAAAATTACGAAAAGCTGGCAAATATTGTTGGTTCAAGGCTACCAACATTGAGAGAACAAATGGATTTACTCCAAAATGTTCAGGACTCTATGAAAGATGATATTTCGAGCATTAAGAAAGAGATAAACGATATTAAGCACTTGCTTGGTGATATTAAGGGAACTGTTGAAGACTATTTTCCTGAAAATCAAAAACTTCCCTTAACAGGAAAAACTAAAGAGCAAGCAGAATTGAAAACCAAAAAGCTTGAGTCAGACCAAAACATTTCAAAAAGCTCAGCTGACTTGCAAAGCGTTCAAAACAGAGCCATTTCAGAAACATTTCTTAAAAGTGATGAAAGTATCGGTTCAAAAAAAATATCCACCAAAAAGAATATTAGCAAACTTAGCAATAAATCTGTTAATCCCAAAAGTGAACCCGGAGTTGAAGCTCCTAAAAATGAAGATTTAATCGTTAATGATAAGTTTATTGAAGGAAAGAACCTTTACACTCAAAAAAAATATTTAGAGGCAATCAATTCTTTGAGCGAATCTCTTGGTAATACTACAAGTAAAAAGCAAGAGGCAGAAGCGCAGTATCTGATTGGTGAAGCCTATTACTTTTTGAATGATTACGGGAAATCTTTGGAGTATCTGAATAAAGTACTCAATTTATCAGTTAACTCATCAAGCTTTCAAGATGCTGCACGAATCAGAAAAGCAGAACTTAATTTGAAAACCGGTAAATTAAATGAAGCTAAAAATGACTATCAATTATTGATTCGTAATCATCCTACAAGTTCATATGTGCCACAAGCACGAAAAATGTTACAGCAATTATAAATCAGCTTTTATTGATTTTAATTTCTCTGTCTTTCCATGTGATTTGCTTAAAGGTTGATTTATAGTATGAGTTTATTCCAATTGTTAACAAGCTTAGTATTGATAATGGATTCATAATTGTACTAATCAAAACATAATGCTTGAAATTCAAACCAAGAATTAGTCTCCAAATGAGATTTAAAGCTATCAGGAAAGCTGAATAAACAGCGATTGAACTGTCAAAAATCATTATGTAGGGAATAACTGATGTAAGTAATAATATTACAAGCAAAGCGAAAAATGGAGCCGGCTTAAAGTCTGTTAGTCCATAAATGTTTTTTGACAAACCATTCCATACTTCTTTGAAGTTACTGTACATCTTACCGTAAATCTCGCCTGTACCTGCTAAAGTTAATAGTCTAAGTCCATTAGACTTAGCAATTCTGCTCAAAGCAACGTCTTCAACAATATGCATTTTTACAGATTCATGCCCGCCAATTCTAAAATATGATTCCCTTTTGAAAGCTATCCACTGCCCGTTTGCCGCGGCAAAAACTTTGAATGGAAGCAACAAAGTAGTCCAGAGTATCAGTCCTGAATATAAAATTAAATCAATTACAGGTATTATTAACTTTTGCGAAAAAGAATCGGTAATCTGTTGAGGGAAAGCAGAAAGCATATCTAAATTGTGCTTTTGAATTGCTGAAACTGTTTTGGAAACAGCTGTAGATTCGTAATAGTTATCAGCATCTGTAAATATAAGTATTCTCCCGTGGCTATTCTGAGCAAGCTGGTGGCAAGCCCAGTTTTTACCGAGCCAACCTTCAGGAAGTTTATCTCCGTTCAATACTTTGATATTATTGGCAGAATTTAAATATGAATTAGCTACTTCGTAAGTATTATCAGTAGAATTATCATTTAAAATTATTATCTCAAAATTTGGATAATCCTGTTTAATCAAAGATTCGATACATACGGAAATATTCTTTTCTTCATTTCTTGCAGGAACCAGTACTGAAACTAGGTCGTGCGATCTTGCCGGTAAATATTTGTTTAGAAAAGGACCTAAAACTGAATTCATCAATGAGTTTGAAATCAAAACTAACAGCACCAGTGTTGATAAAGAAAAATAGATTATCAATAATGGGTGTAAGCCTGTGAAATTATTTATCAAATCCACGTTTCACCTTGTTGATGGGAGCAAATGCTTTTTTGGACTTTTCACTAACGGACTTTTTGCCTAACAGTAGTTCATGCCCAAAATCTAATGATAATATTGATTGTTCAATACTATTTAGGCACTCTTCCAACTCAGTTTGTAGGTCTAACATCATTTCAGAATTGTATTTTTCTGACTTATACAAATTGCCGAATTTAAAAAAAACAGTTGGCTTTTCTTCTTTTAAGAATTCTACTTTTATGGCTAACGGAAGAATTTGTAATTCAGATTGATGAATATTAACAAGCTTGTGAATGCCTTTATTTATGCTTATTGGCCTGACAAAATTTGGCAATAACTCACCCTGTGGAAAAATCGTAATAATCGAATTTTTGTACATTTTCATTTCATCAGAGATATAGTCCAAACTTCTAATAATTTCTTTAGGGTTTAATTTATTAATTGAAAATCCACCCAATTTAGTGAAAAAATTATATTTTGAGAGCTGCTCTTCCAAAATCATAATATAAAATCTTCTTTTGTACAATTCTTTGTTGATTAAATATACAAAAAAACCATCCCACCATGTAGAATGATTTGGTGCTAAAATCAGGGGGATATAATCATCAACTTTAGGAATATCTCCGATAATGTTTATTGAAAAGAAATTCTTCTTCAATAAATTATATATATATGGTTTGAAAATAAAATCTGCAAAATTACTGTGTTTAGCTTTTATCATAGAATTTGATTCAAATAAACTTTTTCAATATTTCTGACAGCAAAATTCTTATTTTCTGACTATGTGGTACATATACTCTTCCCATAAATGGGTTATAGTTATTATGCCTAATTTTTTGTAAAATTTCACCATAAATCTTACTTGCGGCAACAATAGCAAACCTTGTTTCCTTGTTTAAAGAAACAATCCCTGCTTGAGAATATTCATAATAATCAATAGCTCTATCTACCTGGAACTTCATCAGATTGTGCATTTCATTACTAAAATTACGCTTTATGATATCATCTTTGTTTACAGCAAATTTTGAAAGTTCATCTTGTGGAATATAGCACCTGCCAAGCTCGGCATCTGTTTCGATATCTCTGAGAATATTGGTTAATTGCATTGCAACACCCATTTTTTCGGCATATTCAAGTGTTTTATCTCCACCATCAAATCCTAAAACGTACGTCATCATTAATCCAACTGTAGAGGCAACACGATAGCAAAACAAATACAGTTTATCAAAGTTTTCGTATTCTTTTATGGCTAAATCCATTTCAACTCCGGTAAGCAAATCATCGGCATATTGCTTTGGAATGCCAAATTCTTTAGCGGCTATAATAAATGCTTTTAGGGCAGGATGCTCTGATTCGTAGTATTTGTAAGCAAGTCTGAGCTCTTCTCTAAAACACTCTAACTCGTCAATCAGCTCTTTCCTGCTTCGTTTACGGGGATTATCAATGATGTTATCTGCAAACCTGCAAAAGTTATATACCGCATAGGTTCCCCATCTTCTATTCTCAGGCAGGAATTTTGCAGCAAAAGAGAAACTCTTGGCGTGATAATTAATTATCATCCTTGAATAATCAAAAGCAGGTTTAGAGTCACCGCTTTCCCAGTAATTTACTCCATTTGCCATTATTCGTGATCTGCAATGATACAGTTCTCTGTAGCTTCTGCTGATAACATAACACCTGGTATTCCTCCTCCGGGATGAGTACCTGCTCCAACAAGGTAAAGATTTTCGATATCTTCACTTTTGTTGTGTGGTCTGAAATAAGCTGTTTGCAAAAGAACAGGCTCCATACCCCAGGGCGTTCCCAAGTAAGAGTTTCGTTCACGAGAAAAATCGAGTGGAGTGAATGTTCTTTCAACTTCGATATTTTTACGTAAATCAACTAAATCAAATTCAGCTTCAAGGAAGTTAATTACTTTGTTGGTGAAAGGTCTCGACATCGTTTCCCAATCAATGTTAGCACTCAAGTTTGTAACGGGTATCAGTACATAAATGCTTTCACAACCTTCGGGTGCCATATCACTGTCTGTCCTTGTCGGAACATGTAAATACATCGAAAAATCTTCGGGCAGAACATGTTTGTCGAATATGTCGGATACCAATTCTTTGTATCTGTGCGACAAAATTAGAGTATGATGTAATAATTGAGGATACTTTTTCTTAACACCTAAATATATAACTACAGTGCCCATAGAATATTTACTGTGAAGAAGACGGTCTGCACTCCATCTTTTACTGTCGGTACTACGAACAAGTGAACCGTAGGTATGTGTAACATCGGCATTAGATATCACAATATCAGCCATGTATTCTTTACCTAATGCTCTTACACCCGTAGCTTTTTTGTCATGAACCAAGATTTCATCTACAGGTGTGGAAGTCATTATTTTGCCACCTGCTTCTTCGAACAATTTCTTTAATGCAAGAACAAGACTATACATACCACCTTTTGTAAACCAAACCCCACCGGTTTTTTCGAGGTACGAAATCATCAAATAAATTGCAGGTACTCTGAATGGATTGCCACCGATGAAGAGTGGATGAAATGAGAACATGAATCTATGTCGAAAATCATCAAAATATGATGATGCCAAACCGTATGCTGAGTAAAATGCCTTCATTTTTAGTGCTCGGGGTACAAACTTAATCATTGTTGAAAGATTTGTAAACGGAACAGCTCCTAATCCCTTAGTTATGACTTCATCGTAAATGATTTTTGAATTTTTGATGAACTCATCATATTTCTCGGCATCTCTTTGATTATACTTTGCCATCTGAACTTTCATCTTATCACTGTTGCCGGTATAATCAATATATGTTTTGTCGTGATAATAAATTCTGTAGAATGGGTCTAAAGAGTGAAATTCTAAATAATCTGCAGATTTCTTTCCATGTGATTTAAATAATGATTCTATTATTTCTGGTGCTGTTATTAGTGATGGTCCCATATCAAAAGTATATCCTTTTTCCTTAAATTGATATGCATGACCGCCAATCAGTTCGTTTTTTTCCATAATTGTAACATCATAACCTCTTGCTTGTAGTCTTATTGCTATAGATAATCCGCCAAATCCTGAACCAACAACGATAACTTTCTTCTTCATTCCAAACACTCACTTTTTTAAATTACAATTTAATTTTCGTTTAAACTAAATAATGACTAAAATATTTTATGTTTGGTTCTTATTGAGATTAAAGACTAGAATAAAAAAAAATCTTAAGAGAAAGCTGAATAGAAGGTTTTTTAAATTCTATTTAATTGAAGCAATCTAAGTTTCTAAATTTATATATATTCAATAAATCACTTAGTTTAATGTGAAATACATTATTTTTTTTAGTTATCAAAAAATATTTATCCCCTAAAAACGAAATATCTTTTTTGTATAAAATGAAATATGAATATTTATATAAATCAAAATTATTATTAAGGGTTTAGAATGAAAATTCACGAGTATCAGGCAAAAGAACTTCTTAAACGCTATGGCGTTCCAACACTTAAGAATGCAGTAGTAACAAATGCAGCTGAGGCAGGTAAGGTAACATTTGATTCTTTTGAATCATTGGGTATTTCAACTGTTGTATTAAAAGCCCAAATACATGCCGGTGGACGTGGCAAGGGAACTGTTATAAGTAGTACTGATGGCAAACCTGTAGAACTCTTCGGTAAAACTGTCAGGGGAGTAAATGTAATCAGAGAAGGCAATATTTCGGATAAAGTTTATCAGTTTGCTAATGCTACTTTAGGCAACAAGCTCGTAACAATTCAAACTGGTGAGCAAGGTAGCATAGTTAATAAGCTTTTGATTGAAGAAGGTGTTGCTATTGATAAAGAGTTTTATGCCGGTATTACTCTCGACCGCCAAACCGGTAGAAACGTAGTAATGGTTTCGACCGAAGGTGGTGTTGAAATCGAAAAAGTAGCAGAAGAAACTCCTGAGAAGATTTTGAAAGAAACTATTGATCCTTCAATAGGTTTTCAAGCATATCAGGCAAGAACTCTTGGCTTTGGACTTGGATTAAATGGAGCTGCATTTAATAATTTTGTTTCATTTATTACAAAGTTAGTTAAGGCTTACGAAGAACTTGATTGCAGTCTTGTTGAGATTAATCCTCTAGTGCTTACTGTTGATGGCAGTATGATAGCTCTCGATTGCAAAATGACTTTTGACGAAAATGCTATTTATCGTCATCATGAATATGAAAATTTAAGAGATATTTCTGAAGAAGACCCACTCGAAGTTGAAGCTTCTAAGTTCAATCTAAACTATATAAAACTCGACGGTAATGTAGGATGTATGGTTAATGGTGCCGGTTTAGCTATGGCAACTATGGATCTTATTCAATTATCAGGCGGTAAACCTGCGAATTTCCTTGATGTAGGTGGTGGAGCAAATCCTGAAAGAATTGCAAATGCATTTAGAATTATGCTCTCAGACCCTAATGTCGAAGCTGTCTTGATTAATATTTTTGGTGGTATCGTCAGATGTGACAAAGTTGCTGAAGGCATAATACAGGCATTGCAGACTATTGAAGTAAACTTACCTGTAATCATAAGACTAGATGGTACAAATGCCAAGGAAGCCGCTGAAATGCTTAAAAATTCAACGATGAAATTCAATGTAGCTATCAACTTTGAAGATGCTGCAAGATTAGTTACCGAAGTTCTGAAGAAGTAATCAATAATTGATTAAAATATATGAGGTTGGAATTCATGATTTTCCAGCCTCTTTTTTTTTGATTTGTTATAATTATGCTTACTTTTGATGTTATTATAAATCATATATAAATAATTTTGATGATAAATAAAATAAAAAAATTAGGAACTGATACATTAACCTATGGTGTTTCCAATGTATTAGGGCGATTCCTTAATTTTTTGCTTACCCCAATGTACTCTAATCTACTTGTAGGAGATGAATACGAATTTATCATCTATATCTATACATTATTTGCATTTATAAATGTAATATATTCTATTGGGATGGAATCCGCTTTTTTCAGATTCTACAAGCAAGATAATCCGGCAGGAAGCAAATCTGTATTTTCTCATTCATTTGTTGTAATCAATATAATTAGTCTTATTTTTACTGCCATAATTGTTCTTTTTTCTGACAGTATAGGGAATAATCTAACTAAGGGAAACCTTGACTCTGCAGGAGAATTAATAAGAATTGCTGCTCTGATACCCTTGTTTGATGCATTAGTTTTAATACCTTTTGGCTATCTAAGGATGACCAACCAAGCAAAGAAGTTCTCTGTAATCAAATTTATTTTCATTCTGATTACCGTAATCTTAAATTTTGTGTTACTAAAATACACTGACCTTCAGTCGAGAGCTGTATTGTATTCTCAATTATTAGCATCATTTCTGGGTTTTATTTATTTTGCCCCTTTGATATTCAAGCAGCTCGAACTCAAATATAATGCTCAATTATTTAACAACATGCTCAAGTTTGGAATTCCAACCATTCCTGCGTCAATCTCAGCAATTATTTTACAGGTGGCAGATAGGCCCATTCTGACTGAAATAAGCAGTTCCTATCATGCAGTAGTTACTTATCAGGTAAATTACAGACTGGGCATTCCAATGATGATTTTTGTCACAATTTTCGAATATGCCTGGAAACCGTTTTATCTTAATAATTACAATGAAAGTAATGCAAAAGAGATATTTTCAGGAGTACTAAGCTACTTCACTATCGTTGCATCAATCATTTTTATGATTATCACTCTGTTTATTGAATTTGTTGTTAAACTTCCGGGCATTGGCGGGAAGTATTTCATTAATCCTGAATATTGGGATGGGTTGGGGATTGTGCCTATAATTCTTTTTGCGTACTATTTTAATGGTTTATTTACCAATTTTTCGGCTGGCTTATTAATTGAGAAAAAGACTAAATATCTTCCTTTAGCGGTTGGTACAGCTGCTATTGCAAATGTTGTAATCAATCTGCTTCTGATTCCTATTATTGGATTTATCGGTGCCGCAATTTCTACTTTAGTTGCATATATGATTTCTGCAATAATAATTTACGTAATTATGATGAGAATATATCCCATTAGTTATGATTGGCAAAAAATCATGAAAATAATAATCATTACAGGAGTATTCTTCTCTATTGATAAATGGGGAGTCAATTTTGACAACTTATATCTTGAATTCATATCTAAGCTCTTTTTGGC
Source organism: bacterium (assembly GCA_024711295.1). GTDB lineage: Bacteria > Bacteroidota > Ignavibacteria > Kapaibacteriales > UBA2268 > JANJTB01. Next base: position 8,892 of record JANJTB010000019.1, read on the forward strand.
GGGCTTATTTATAACGTCATTAATTATATTAAAAGTGCTGAATATTGAAGATTTTAGAAGCATTTTAAAAATATATGGAAAGAAATAGCACAAAAAGTATTGTTTTATTCAAAAAAATAAAAAATATATTTGATAATTTCAATAAATTGAATAATTTTGTAAGCATTAAAATCATTTTGAAAAGAAAACATTTTTTTTCCCGATTTTCTTTCATGCATAAACTAACCGAAAATCATCAATTTTATAAATAATCATACAGGAAATTATGCCGATAAGACCAACCAGGGTTCGTAAAGCAGATGTTAGTCAAGGTATCTCAAAAGACGAAGAATACGTTTCGTCAGCTTCTGAAGTTCCGGCTAACAAATCTAACATCATTGACATTGCCGAAATGCAAAAGAAGAAGATTGCAGACTTGACCGCAATGGCTAAAGCATTGGGTATTGTTGACTTTGCTGATTTAAGAAAGCAAGAGCTTATCCTTAAAATTGTCGAAGCTCAGACAAGTGCAGTTGTTAAAGAAAAAGAGCAACCGCTTGATGGCTTGATTGCAGGTGGGGGAGTAATCGAAGTTCTGGCTGATGGCTATGGGTTTCTTAGGTCATCTGATTACAACTATCTGCCATCACCTGATGACATTTATGTTTCACCTTCGCAAATCAAGAGGTTCAACCTGCGCACCGGTGATACTATTCGCGGACAGGTACGACCACCTAAAGAAGCTGAAAGGTTTTATGCATTACTCAAGGTCGAAAGTGTTAATTTTTCTGAACCTGAACGTATCCGTGACCGCACATTATTCGACAATCTTACCCCATTATACCCGAATGAAAGACTATTTCTCGAAAAATTGCCAAGTGAGTATTCTACAAGAATATTCGATTTACTTTGTCCGATTGGTAAAGGTCAACGTGGGTTGATTGTTTCTCCTCCCAAATCTGGTAAAACTATTTTACTTCAACAACTTGCTAATAGTATTGCTGCTAATCATCCTGAAGTAATCCTGATTGTATTGCTTATTGATGAAAGACCTGAAGAAGTAACCGACATGGAACGCTCGGTAAAAGCTGAGGTTGTGTCATCAACATTCGACGAGCCACCCGAAAGGCATGTGCAGGTAGCTGATATGGTTCTCGAAAAAGCTAAAAGATTGGTTGAAGCTCGTCAGGACGTGGTTATTCTCTTAGATTCCATTACCAGACTTGCAAGAGCTCACAACACTGTGGTACCTCACTCCGGTAAGATTTTATCCGGTGGTGTTGATGCAAATGCCTTACACAAACCTAAAAGATTCTTCGGTGCTGCACGTAACGTCGAAGAAGGCGGCTCACTTACTATTATTGCCACTGCACTCATCGAAACCGGTAGCCGTATGGATGAAGTAATATTCGAAGAATTCAAAGGTACAGGCAATATGGAGCTGGTACTCGACAGAAAAATCGCTGATAGAAGGATATATCCTGCAATTGATGTCAATAGGTCTGGTACCAGAAGAGAAGAATTACTCATGGATAAAGATGAATTGCAAAAAATCTGGATTATTCGCAAAGTTCTTGCCGAAATGCAATCTGTCGATGCTATGGAATTTTTGCTCGATAGAATGCGTGGACGTAAAACTAACAGAGAGTTTCTATTATCTCTTAATTCGTAGTTCAATATCTTATCCTTTTATTCAAGCCCTTGTAAACCAATTAGTTGCAGGGGCTTTGTTTATCTTTACGTACACAAATCAGATTTTTATATATTTAGCAAATTTGCATAACTCCTCCAATTCATCTCTCCGGTCTATACTGATCACAGTAGGATATTAGGTTAATTTTATTCACTTACCTCTAAGCTTTCGATTGTTGAGTTAATAATATAATCTATCTGATATTTATATTTTAAGTAATTTTCTCTCAGCACAGGATATGTTTCAAAGAATATTGCTTTGCAGTTATCTTTATTTAGAATTGGTTTCATACTTTTCTCATTTAGCAGCATGGCAGTATAATCATATCCCTCAAATGGATTTACAGCACCGTAGAGCCTGTTATTCTGGAAGCCCCATGAAATATCGTCAAGTAAATCATTGTCCTTTCCTATAGCGTTAAGTAAAGTCTCAGGATACCTGGCAAATAGTCTCTCAAGTGAGAGTGAGCGCTCTTCTTCGACCGAACTTTTTGTTAAATTCAAATATTGAAGATAGTAATCAACTCCCAATTTATCATCGGCATTTATGCAAATATCTGAAAATGTTTTAGTCAAACTATGCGATACATTTTCAGTCTTGTTGATAACGCTATCAATGTAATCTGTATATCTAAGTTTATATAACTTGTTAGTTATCTGCCAACTTCTTTGAATATCAGATAGACTGACTTTCGATTTTTCCCTTATCTTCAAAAGTATGTCAAAATCTGCCTTGCAAGAGTCACATTGTTGGCTCGCCAATTGATTTACAGACATCGAAAATATCACAAATATCAATATAAATTTTGGCATATTCCTGTATCCTTTTTATGCTGACTGCCGCCTGATGTAGTTGCCGATAATCTGTAATTGATTTTAATTAAAAGAATTACTCAAACTGATGAAATTTAAACTGTATTTATATCTTTTGTTAGGTAACGTAAGTACATATTGCAATTAAGAAGATAAGTCATAATAAAACACAAGTAACTTAACTTTATAAATGATTGAATAAGTTAGCAAATAAAATATAAATTATTTTAATACTATTTCAACAAAATTCTCATTCATTCCAAGCTGAGTCATAACATTTGCTATTCTATTCATAAAAGACTTTGCAGAAGCATTTATATGGATGAATAATAAATCATCATGCAATTCGAGTTTTTGATTGTCCCAATATTTACCATCAAAAGTTTTATAACGCTGCCTAAACTCAATATGTTCGTCCATTATTTCCTTTAAATGTTTCCATCTGATAATAGTATTTTCCTTACTAAATAGTTTTTCTTGATTTGTTAGAACTGAGTCAAAATCATAATTTTTACTGTTTTTTACCCAATTTAGAAATTCTATAAAAACGTCTTGCCAGGTTTTAACAGCAATTCTCTCATTATTGATTATCAGTTTTGATGGCTTATTCCCTTCAGAAATTTCTCCTGATTCATCGTCAAGTGGTGAAAAATTGACTTTTTCAATTACATTTGTGTTCCAATTATCTTCTGTTTTGAAATTGTCTGGAAGTGGGAAAGTTTTCAAAAAACAATTAATAATGTAATTTGCATGTTCTTTAATTTCTATTTCAGTCCAAGAATCTCTTCTAATTATATCTAATCTGAAATTTAAAGATGAAGTTTTCAGTTTTTCTTTTTTTTCAGCAAAAGATTTGTTACCTATTTCCCCATTAAATTCAGTAAGAATTAAGTTCCCAACATTATTTAAATTTTGTTTGTGAAGGGTTTCATAAAAAACACCTAATTCGTGTTTCCATGCATTAGTAAGTGTTTGCGGCATAATATGCTCAATGCTAATTTTTGAATCTCTAAAATTGACAGATACTTTTGTATTGTTTTCTTCTATTTTTCCCAAAATAAATTTTGAGTATTTTTTAATATCGTTATAAAAATCCATTGTTTTTAAACGCTCAGTTACTTCATTGTCATTGGGCAAACGCATTTTATAGAATTGGTTAGACAGAAGTTCTAACATAGAAACTTCTCCATTTGATAATTTTTCAATACGATCGCTTAATAAAACAATATTTTTATTTTCTCCCTGGGTTAATCCTAAAGTACGTCTTCTAATAAGATATGTACGAATAGTTTTTAAGATTTCAATAAGTTTATCATCATTCAAATTTATTTCCCTTATCTTTTCTTGATTGTGTTCAAAAAGACCTAGTACAAAAGGTTTAAATGCTTCTGCTTTTATGTCGTGAAAGATATTTCGTATAAGCTCTTTTATTTCTCTATCTTTTTCTGTATCTTTTGTAATTTTGTCTGTGTTGTTTTCGTCAATTATCCATTTATACCACGGCACAAATCGAACTATATCGTCAATAAATTCTTCATGATTGTTAAATTTATCATTAACAAAATCTTTGAATTGCTGATATACTTCTTTTGTATTACTATCGACTTTATCATCGCTAACAACTTTTATAGAACTAACTGTTTTATATTGTAAATAATCACGGTAAAATTTTGATATATTGTCATCAAGTTGAGCTTCGATTTTCGGTTGCCATTTTTTCTCATATAAATATGATTGCTTTTTACTATCAAGTGATAATAGAATAAAGTTTCTAACTAAATCAGCTAGTGTTAAAGCTTTACCGAGAGAATTTAAGGTTTCAAAAATAATTTGCGGATCCTCACCTTTATGAGGTCTTTCATCTAAAAATATTATTGCAACATTCATTCTTTGAATTGCTAAAATATAATGGCTTGGAGTAATGTCTGGATTTGTTTTAAACGTGTCAGTTATAAGTTTTGTAAAAATCTGATATGCTGTTTTAATAATCCCAGAATTAGCTTCTTGACCTTTAACCAATGCCTTATATGCATCCCAATCTTTTGTTACTTGTTTGAGCTTTATCTTATCTTCAAAGTCTGAATCATCATTTGTCAAGTAGCGGTTTGTTATTTTTGTCTTAAAGTTTTCATCTTGTTCAATGTCACGTAATGCAATAAGAAACAATAAGGTGGTTGTTAGTCTTTGCTGCCCATCTACGACTACAGATTTATGTGCAAATCCCTGTTGTTCCTCTTTAAGAACAAGTGTCCCAAAAAAGTGTTCTAATTTGTCATGTTCTTTTGGATTTAATTCTGATTTTTATTATACGAATAACATCGCTAAAATAACGTTCAATTTCCGGTTTTCCCCAGGCATATGCCCTTTGAAAAGGTGGTATAAAAAATGATGTAGCATTCTTTGTAAGAACATCGTTAATTGAATGGCTTTCTGGTCTCATATTATTCCTTTCTGTCTGTCTTGATTGTTTATTTGCTGTTGACCTGTTAGTAACATTAATTTTGGTAACTGCATTTTCACTTATCTACGAATTCTCGATAAATGGATTTACAAAATTAGTGAATAATATCCTAACTGCAAAGAGAAAAGCTAAACTGATGCTCGCTTGCTCTGATAATTTTGGATCCGGAAACAGCGAGTCCATGATATTCAAAAAATCACCTTGCTTCTGTGAACCAAGCAGGCAATTCGGGCTTTTTGATTTT
>JANJTB010000032.1 GCA_024711295.1 bacterium
ATTAATTTTAATCATCATAGCTAATATTAAAGGTAGTAATACTTTAATGCTCTGATGCTATGTAGGGAAGTACTTTTAAATACATAATTCCTCAAAAGTAAGTTTAATAAAAATCTATTTTTCCCTTTTAAAAGGTATAAAACTTTTTCAACATATCCACAAAGAACACACCCCAAATTAAGAAATATTTATTATATTTCCAAGTATAATTTTGTTCATAAATTTGCATATCAAATGTTTAGGTATATTTTCAATTTTACAGGTAATAAGCAGGTTTCAGTTTTATTATTTTTAGGCACAACTACAAATAAAAATATGCCATTACAAATAACGTCATTAGACTACTTTTTTAATGACAATACAAAGACAATAAAAAATATGGCAAATTTGGAATGGTACGAAGGAAAAGTAGTAGATATAATAAAAGAAACTCCATTTATCAGGCGTTTTTTTATTCAGGTACCTTCATTGAAGAGTTATGATTTTAAGGCAGGACAGCACGTAAAAATAGAGTTTCCGATACCTTCTCGCAAAAACTACAGGCAATATTCATTTGCGAACTCCCCCGATGGCTCAAATATATTTGAATTACTGATAGTACTTGACCCAAACGGTTTGGCAACCAACTATCTATTCAACGAAGTAAGTATTGGCTCTACACTCAAAATATCCGAGCCCCGGGGCAACTTTCTTGTTCCCGAATATGTTGATACTGATTTGTGTTTTATCAGTACAGGAGTCGGGCTTGCTCCACTTCGTTCAATCTATCTGGATATTTTAAACAGAAATATACCTCACAAGCACATTTATGTAATCTTCGGAACCCGGTACATGCGTGATTTGATTTACGTAGAAGAGATGGAAGAGCTGTCGAAACGCGACGATTTTACATTCATCCCTGTATTATCACGTGAAACTTCAGACCAATGGGACGGTAGAAGAGGCTACCTTCATGATGTTTACAAAGAACTATTCAAAGAATTACCACCTGTGGAGTACTACATTTGCGGATGGCGTGATATGGTAACCGAGGCAAGAAATAATCTGATGAATATGGGTTACAAGCGTAAGCAGATTCATTTCGAAAGATATGATTAATGAAATTGTATAAAAACAACATATCCTGTATTTTCAAAACTCAAAATAGGATTATACAGGATATTTTTTTGGTTAATAGATGATAAACTACGGAATATATATCCACTTTCCCTATTGCATACACAAATGCTCTTATTGTGATTTTTATTCTATTGAGAATCTGAATTCACGAAATAAGTTTATCAGACACCTTACAAATGAAATTTCACTGAGGACAGATGAATTCAGTTCACCTGTGAAAGCTGACACTTTATTTATTGGCGGAGGCACTCCTTCACTGATGAAACCTCATCATATCTCTCAAGTTTTCGAATCATTACACAAGCATTTCAGTTTCGAGAGTGATAGTGAAATGACTATGGAATGTAACCCGGGCACAATTGATGTAAAGCATTTCAAAGCTTACAAGGAACTTGGGATTAATAGGATATCCTTTGGAGTACAGTCATTTTTGGATAAGGATTTAGTTTTTCTTGAGAGAATACACAAACCCGATGATGTATCGAATGCAATACAAATTGCAAGGGATACAGGATTCGAGAATATCAGTATAGACTTGATGTTTGCACTTCCAGGGCAAACAATCGAAGACTGGAAATATAACCTTGAAAGTGCCATATCATTAGAAACTGAGCATATCTCTGCTTATAGTTTGATTTATGAGCCAGGTACACCCTTGTACGAAAATTATATATCCGGTCAAGTAAAAATAATTGAAGAAGACCTGGACTTCGAATTATACAGTAGCACTCATAAATTGCTTACTGGTGCAGGATTCGAGCAGTACGAGATCTCCAATTATGCAAAAAATAAGAAATATTGCAGGCACAACTTGAAATACTGGTCAAGCGAGGAATACTTTGGTTTTGGACCTTCTGCCCACGGGTACTTAAACGGTTCACGTTACTGGAATTACAGAAATAATGACACATATTTTAAACTGCTGACTGATAATTCATTACCTACTGAAGGTAAGGAAACACTTACATTAGAGCAAAAAGCATTCGAAGCAATATATTTGGGACTCAGAGCTCAAGGACTAGATTTAACTAAATTTCAGAATGATTATGGAATTGAGTTGGCAAACAACATAAGTAAGAAAATTAAAATGATGGAGTCCGATAATTTAATTCGATATTTTGATAATAAAGTAATACTTACCAACAAAGGATACTTTGTGAGTGATAATATTACACTTGAATTTGCCAGGATGCTTAAATAATTCTTAAAATCAAATAAAAAATACTTATCTTTGAAAGAATAAAAAACCTAACAACTTAATTATGTCACAATTTTACAAAATATTGTCATTCAACAAAAAGTTTGATTTTGTCATCTGCTTGAATGGTATCTTGCCCAAAAATGATTTTTTTGAAATAGTAAAAGAAATTGAAATTGTTGCAGCAGACGGTGCAGCAAATCAACTGTTCGAAATGGATGTAAACCCTGATATTATTATCGGTGATATGGACTCAATCAATGAAGTTAAGTTTGGGCATAACGATAAACAAGTTCAGATAATAAAAATTGACGATCAGGATACCAATGATTTTGAGAAAATTCTGATTTGGTGTAATAAAAATGGTCGTACCAATTTATTGATTACCGGCATTCACGGAGGTGATATGGAGCATACTCTGAATAATTGGAGTGTGTTTTCAAGATATTCAAAAATTATGAATTTATGTATATACGAAAATAACCGTTACGGCATTTCAATAAGTCATAGCTTTGAATATCAATCATACAAGGGTGAATTACTATCACTTATACCTCAGACAAGTTCTAAGATAAGTTCAGAAAATCTCAAATGGGAGCTTCTAAGCGACGAGTTAATTTTTGGTAATAGAGAAGGAGCTCGTAATATGTCAATTTCTGATAAAATCAGATTAGAAATAATCTCAGGTAGCATTTTATTTTTCTTTGATTCAAAATTACCATTATGTCCAAATTTTTTATAATTTTGCAGATTATAATTAAGTACTTATTCAAAAAATAAATGGAAACAAAAGTTAATATCATACAGAGTAGTTTTCTCAAAAGAGATATTAAAATAAATATTTATGGTCACTATGGATTGGTGATATTAATTTTTCCTGCTCTTAATGGCAAAAGCATTGAATTCGAGCAAAACGGTGGTCTTGCTGCCGTCGAAAACCTTGTAAAAATTGGAAAATGTAAGGTTTTCTCAATTGATACATTGGATTCAGAATACTGGTACGACGCTGAAGTCTCCCCAAAAGCAAAATCCGAATTTCTTTACAACTTCAATAAATTTGTTGAAGAAGAACTTGTTGAATATGTTTTTATGAACTGTGGTGGTGCAGTCCCCATTGTTACAGCAGGTGCAGGATTTGGAGCATATTTAGCGGTAAACACTTTTTTTCGCCGTCCTGATTTATTCTTCGGTACAATTGGAATAAGCGGTACCTACGACCTAAGTACTATAACAAAAGATTACTTCGACGAGAATTGTTATTATAATTCACCTGTTCACTATTTACCTAATCTAAATGACAGCTATTGGCTATCTTACATTTATTCACGACGTCATATTTATTTGGCATGTGGCAGAGGTGAAGGAGAAATACCATATCATACAGAGAATATGGGTAGAATTTTAGCCGATAAAAATATTCGGTATCAGGTAGAAATTTACGACGAAAATTACAAACACGATTACAAGACTTGGATTGAATTATTTAAGCATTTCATTGATACAAAATTATAATGTTTAATTTCCAGTTTAACAGCATAAAGAAAAACTATCAGCCGGAACAGATCACACTCAACCCCGAATCTGACCTAAACCTATTACTAAAAGAGTGCAAAACATACCTCAAGCAATACAATGAAGCAAAAATCCGCAGAGCATATATGATGTGCCTCGATGCTCATGAGAATAAACTTCGAAAATCAGGTGAGCCTTATTATACACATCCGCTTGAGGTTGCCAGAATTGTAATGAGCGAAATCCCACTTGACGATGTATCTGTAATATCTGCATTATTACATGATGTGTTAGACGAAGGTGATAATTTTAAGCTAAAAGATATTCGTTCTGAGTTTGGTAATGATATTGCAGATATAGTAGATGGTATTCATAAAATTGAGCATATAGAAAACAAAAATGATGATATTGCCAATCAGGCAGATAATTATCGTAAGTTATTGCTTTCGCTATTCAAAGATATAAGAATTATACTCATCAAATTAGCTGACAGACTGCATAATATGCGAACATTGGAATATCTGAAAGAATCCAGCCAGAAGAAATTAGCTCAGGAAACTTTAGATATATATGCACCATTCGCCAATAGATTTGGACTTAGAAACATTAAATGGGAGCTCGAGGATTTATCTTTTAAATATATAAATCCCTCATCATATAATACAATTAAATCTGATTTGAAGTCCACACGTGAAGAACGTGAGAAATATATTCAGGATATAATCACTCCGATTAGCGAGAGATTGGAAAAAGATGAAATTTTGAAAAAGTTGAAAATTAAATTTCAAATATCAGGCAGACCCAAGCACATTTACTCAATACACAATAAAATGATAGCTCGCGGTAAGCCCATGGACGAACTTTATGATTTGTTTGCAATAAGGATTTTACTTGACTCTGATGAACCAAATATTTGTTTTTATGTTTATGGTGTTATAGCTGGCATTTATCAACCGGTTCCTGAAACTTTCAAAGATTATATAAATGTCCCTAAAAAAAACGGATATCAGTCAATTCACTCAGCAATTGTAGGCCATGACAAAAAAATTGTTGAATTACAAATCCGTACAAATACTATGCACGAGCTTGCTGAGCAAGGATTTGCAGCTCATTTCAGATACAAAGGTGGCAAGGTTGACCAGCAATCAATATTGGAACGTAAGCAAATCTTAGATTGGATAACTGAAGTAAGAGAAATATTTGAGAATGCTAAATCAGGTTCAAACGAAGAGCTTATTGATAACTTCAGAAAGAATTTATTTTTTGATGAAATATATGTTTATACCCCCAAAAATGAATTCCGTACTTTGCCAAAAGATTCAACACCATTAGATTTTGCATTTGATATACATTCCGAAATAGGCAACCACTTTATTGGAGCCAAAGTAAACGGCAAACTTGTAGCCATAGATTACAAATTGCAAAGCGGTGATCAGATAGAAATCCTAACATCAAAAAAGCAAATGCCAACGGAGGATTGGCTTAGATATGTTGTTACCTCAAAAGCTCGGCAGAATATCAACAAGTATCTTAAGGATAAACAAAGAAAACTTGAAGATGAAGGTAAAGAAATTTGGATTGAGAAAAGCAAAGAATTTGAAGTTCGAATAACTGAAGCAGAGTTTGAGATGCTTCATAAATCAGTTAAATTCGATACTGCTGAAGAATTTTTTGTTGCTTTAGCAAAGCAAGAATTATCTTTGGATAAAGCTTTTGAATTTTTAAGAATGAAGGTTCGAAATGGACTAAGGGTAGTAAACGAAAACAGAGAAAAAGAGTATCAACCCAAAATGTCTGCAGATATGCAGAGCAATGCAGATTCTGAAATTGACAACACATTAAGAATACCCTCAAATATCAAACCTGACGAAAAAGGTAAGTTAGAATTCAAGCTTGTTATTTTGGTTCCGAATAAAATTACTTTACTGGAGCAAATCAATACAATGATTTTGTCTATGGATGAAATAGAAATATTGGAAATTTCTGTTGAAGAAATTGAATCAGATGTTAAGATGACTCAAGTACTAGTTTTTGATAAGTTTGAGTTTGCAGAACTGCTAATTGAGAATATTCAAAAAGTAGTCGGAATAAAAGAAATTCAAATTTTGAAAAATTAAATTGAAGATTATTTATATTTTCATTATTTTTGTTGTTTGTAGTTATTAACAAATCAGATAAAATATCGTGACACTATCAGTAGTATTATTTGCAGTTTTATCTATACTTGCCATAGCATCTGCTTTGGTGACTATAACGAGTAAGCATCCCATCAGGTCTGCCATGGGATTAGTATTTCATTTCTTTATGCTTGCCGGCTTGTACCTAACCTTGAGTGCACAATTTATTGCAGCACTCCAAGTGCTTGTTTATGCCGGTGCAATAATGGTCCTTGTGATATTTGTAATAATGCTTCTCAATCTTGGTGATGAAGAAAAATTAAAATACAAAGTCAATCCACGACAAGTGATTGGTATTTTCCTGGGTGCAGCCTTGTTGGTCATGCTGGGAACAATTTATGTAACAAACGTTTCGGTAGCCGGATTCAACAAAGAAATCGCTGCTAATATCGGTACAGCTCAATTCTTGGGTAATGAGCTTTATACTAAATATATATTCCCTGTCGAAGCGATAGGAATTTTGCTCACGGCAGCTATTGTCGGTGCAATTGTTTTAGCAAAAAGAAAATTAAATTGAGGTAAAGAATGTTGCAATCAATTCCATTAGAATATTATTTAATTATTTCGGCAGTAATTTTTATCATTGGCTCTATTGGTGTAATAACCAGAAGAAATGCAATTATAATATTTATGTCTATAGAGCTGATGCTCAATGCAGTAAATCTGACCCTCGTGTCTTTCTCCTCTTTTTTGGGTGATGTATCAGGTCAAATTTTTGTATTTTTTGTAATGTCTGTTGCAGCTGCCGAAGCTGCTATCGGCTTAGCAATAATTCTTGCTCTTTTCAGAAGTAAGCAAACTATCTATGTAGATGAAGTGAATTTGCTGAAATGGTAAATTAATTGTATTTTCTAAATTAGACTGTCTGATAATAATAAGTATCAGACAGTTTTTTTTATAAATATCCTTAATTATTAATCGTGCTTTTACAAAAAAATGAATCATAATTATAATTTAAATTAATATGAAAAAATTACTTCTTTTAACGATTATACTTTTGTTTCTTGCATATTTGGATATTTACTCCATCGTACTTACAGGCAAGTGCTTCGTTGATCTAAATAACGATAAGAGTTACAACAATAATGAACCGGGTCTAGGTGCTTTGGTTTCGAATGGAAGAGATGTTGTAAAATGTAAACATAATGGAAAATTTAACATTAACGTTGAAGAAGGTGACGTTGTATTTGTAATTAAACCAAATGGATACAAATTTCACCAAACAGAACTTGGCAATAATTACTTTTATTATGTATATTCAAATAGCGGATCTCCTGTCAAAGAATACGAAGGGTATTCTAAAAATGGAAAGCAAGTTGATACAATATATTTTCCTTTGATTAAAGATGATTTTGAAAAAGAAAACTTTAAAGTAGCTCTTTTGGGTGATTCTCAGGTTAGCAGCGAAACTGAAATAAATTATTTTGCTAACTCCTCGCTGATCCATGTTATGAACCAAAATCCTGATTTTGGAATAATGTTGGGTGATATAGTTTACGATAAGCTAACATTAATACCAAAATTAGTCAATTCTATTTCTAAAACTGGATTGAATTGGTATTATTTACCTGGGAATCATGATATTAATTTTGATGCAATTAATCGTGAAAATACTGATGATAGCTGGAACAAATATTTAGGTCCGTCTTATTACTCATTCAATTACGGAAATGTTCATTTTCTGGTATTGTTTAATATCCATTACGACGGCAACAAGAAATATCATGCTGAGTTAGGTGATAATCAGTTGAAATTTATCAAGAACGATCTGTCACATGTTCCAAAAGATAAATTAATTGCAATTTGTATGCATATACCTGTTGAGCAAATCAAAGATAAAGAAAAACTTTTTGATTTACTGGAGAACAGAGATTATACTGTATCTTTTTCCGGTCATACTCATACCAACCAGCAGTTATTTATTGATAAAAGACTTGGGTGGAAAAATTCGAGCAGTACCCATCATCACATTATTTGTGGAGCGACATGCGGCAGCTGGTGGGATGGTGTTTATGATATTTTTGGAGTTCCGCAATCAATGATGGGTGATGGCTCACCAAAAGGATACTGGATAGCTGACTTTTACAATAATAGCTACAAACTTACATTCAATTCATTGGATAAATATTCAAACTCAAATTTGAGTATATGGACTTATTCAAATGATGAAAGAGATTCAACAATGAACATCCATTTTGCAAACCGTAAAGATTCGATATATGTAAATGTGTTTGGTGGCAGCTCCAAAACTATAGTTAAAGCAAATATTGATAATGGTCATTGGTTCGAATTAACGCCTGTAGTAACAATTGACCCTTACTATGAAAGAATTATCCAGTTCCAGAAAAACTCTCATTGGAAAGACTTCAGAATAATGCCATATTGGTACAAAGACAAAAATGACTCTTACCATTTATGGGGCTTTAGAATTCCATCGGATTTAAAAAAAGGTGTACATATTATCAATGTCGAGGCAACTGATGAGTGTGGAATTTATGAGAAAGGACAAAGAATATTCAATATTGAATGATATACTTATTTCAATGTAAAATAATCATGATTTGTATCATTGTGAATTGATAAGACTCCGGCTCTAACCAATCTTATCAATAGTCTTTCTGCTCTTCTGGCAGAAATATTTACCAAATGAGCAAAATCTTTTACTGTTGCTCGTTCGTACTTTTCTAAATAGTTAAACAGTCGTTTTTCATTGTATCCGATACTTAGTTTAACAGGTTTGTCCTCTGCCTGCTGACGCATTAATCTTGTCATTTCCTTGCTAGCTTCAACTGACTTTTCACCAAGGCGGATATACACCTTTGAGCTTGATTCTTCAAGATCACTACTTTTAGCTCTATGGGGTTTATTTAAACTGTTTGGTATTGTAAGTATCAATATATCTTTGTCATTAATGGTAGCTATGTAAATTAACGGTTCTATAGGTGGTTCGATATAAAAATTACAAGCTTGCTCTACAATATCAGCTTCAGATTTCTCGCTTTTAATTCCATAAATTGTACCATTATCATCGACACCAACAAATAGATACCCCCCGGCTGTATTTGCTATAGCAGCTATTTCCTTTGCTAACTTTTCGGGAGTTGTAGATTTTCTCTTAAACTCAACGCTTGTTGACTCTCCGGAAGATATGATTTCTAGTATTTTTTTGGATTTCATGAAAAAAAAGAGCTCTTATAATCTAAATCTATTCAAAAAAGCTGATATATCAGCAATTTTTGTTAAATTTACAAAATATTTAATTACAATTTTTTAGACGAATATAATCATAAATTGATAAGTGGATTGTCATGAAAATCAATAAAATAATCATCTTAAAATTAATTGCACTTGTATTATTTCTCTTACTATCAGTAAGTTCACTTGAATCGCAGGTATGGGAAAAAGTACCAGGAACGCTTAGTTACGTAAACTTTTTGAAGTTTTCATCAAAGAATAAAGATAAGTTGTATGTTGGATCGGATGCCGAGCCAACAGATTTTACAACCAATAATATTCCATTTTTGTTCTTTGGATACGGCTTTCAAATTAGCAATGATGGTGGAAAATCCTTCTCTACGCCAATGCTAGCTGATTATTCAGTATTTGATATTTATGAATCAAACAACTCCGAAGTTTTGCTGGTATCAGCCAGAAAGCAAAATTTGGGAAGGGTTTTTTACTCATCTAATAATGGCTCTAACTGGGATGAAGAAACTAAAAGATGCGAATCAACATCTCAAATAGTAAGATTTGCCAAGCAAAGCAATGCAACGAATGAAACAATTGTAGCTGCAGCAATAAACTCAAATTCCGGTTTCAGAAAGACAGACAATTATTTTGTAGATTGTAATTTATCAGAGCAAGTTCAAGTCAATACTCGTGATATTTCAGTTTCCCCCAAAAATTCAAATATAATATATTTAGCTGCTGATAATGTATCAAAAAGCAAAGTTTTAGTATCAAAAGATGGCGGCAATGTATGGAATGATGCATCAGTCGGAATAGAAAATTATCGTGTACTCTCCATTCAGGCATCCCCTCTTGAAGAAGAAACTGTACTTATCGGCTGTGATTCAGTATCCCCAACCGGAAAAATTGTAGGTATGGGTGTATTCTTAAGTAACGATTATGGTTTAAGTTGGAGAAGAGTTACAAATATTGATGCTTCAGTATATGATATTCAATTTCATCCTTCTAATCCAAAGTTCTGTGCAGCGGCAGGAGGTGACAAAGGAGTTTTAATAAGCGGAACAGGCGGAGACTATTGGGAGATTTCTAAAGATGGTTTGCCTAATAGCTCCTTCATTCGTAAAGTTGCTGTCCCTGATTATCCTTCAAATGATAATGGTATTATTGTTTATGCTTCAGTTTATGGAGATGGTATTTACAAATCAAAATATATTACAACGTCAGTTGATACAAAATCTGATGATAATCATATTTTTATTTACCCAAATCCGACAAATGATTTTGTAAGTATAATCGGTCAGAACATTATTGATATTGAGATTTTTGATTTACTCGGTAACAAAATCACAACGGAACAGTTCGATGGAATAAGTTTAAACCTCAGTAATCTGAAACAAGGACTTTATGTTTTGAAATTATCTAATCGTGATGGTATTTTTTACAAAAAAGTAATGAAAAGCAATTGACAACAATACAATTCATCATATTTGCGATATTAATCTCTTTGGTATTTTCTTGTACAAATGATCATCCAATTTCCGTTGACGCTGATTATACCAAGGATAAATCCCCAATAGGTTGTGAAATTGGAAGTACAGCACCAAATTTTGTTACGGAACTTATTGATGGTCAACGATTTGAACTGAAGAAATTTCGATCTAAGATTGTGATGATTGAATTTTGGGCTACATGGTGTCCATACTGCATAAATTCTGTTCCGGTCATTAAAGCTGTACAGAAACAGTTTAAGTACAATGATAATTTTGCACTATTGGGTGTAAGTATCAATGATGAAAACGAAAAACTTATAAATTTTATCAAAGAAAAGGAAATGTCTTGGCTTCATGCCGAGAATGGTAAACTCAACCCAGACTTGAAAACTTTATTTTGTATTAGCGGTATTCCAACAGTAATATTGATTGATAAATATGGAGTTATCAGATATAAAATCAACCCTACCGAGTCAAAAACATTAACAAATAAAATTGAATTACTTCTTGAAGAATAATCAAAATGCAAATGCAAATTTGAACACAGATGTCCAATTTGTGAACATTACAACTCTGTAACCGATTAAACCACCAAAACCTATAAAAGTAACACCTGCAAATTGTTTTATCCTGTAAATAGAATTTTCTGACAATTTATGCTTATTTCGAAGTATAATCATAGCCAAAATGTATAACCAAAGAAAATTACCGATTCCAAATCCCAACGAAAAAATCAAATTCATATACAAGTCATTAGGAAAAAGTTCGACTTTTTGTACCCAAGCAGACATTACAGTAAGCGAAGGAAAAAATGTAGGATTTGCTAAATTGGTAAATGCCAGAGAAATCCCCAAAAATAAAGGTCCTTTATTTTTCAAAGTTTGAAGAAAAGTCGGTGATTTGGGTAAATCATCTGTGTCAATAATTTTCTTTCTTGAATTGAATTGCTGAATACCAAAAAAAATCAAGCAAAATACTACCAAGAATTGAAAGATTAAAGACACAACAGGGAATGAGTCAAAGTAATCACTTATTGCTGAATGAATTGCAGATGCTGCCGTGATTGCAATCAGGCAGTAAAACAAGTCCATCAATGCTGTTCCGATTGAGAAATAAACGCAGTCCTTGCGGTGTTTTTCTAGGGCGAGCCTGATATTAGCCATCGCTATAGGTCCCGGGGGCATTGCCAAAACAAATCCTATCAATGCTCCTGATATTACTGCTGATAACATTTATTTATCCAATTATGTAACAAATTTACAATAAGCAAAAAAACCTTTTCAAAAAGTGTGTAAAAAAACTGACACAAGGTAATATTTTTTTTTCACTTACACAATTAAAATTCATTCATAATTTAGAGTCAACTAATTTTCATTCAAATTCTATAAATCAGAGCTATCTCGGGTGTGATACCTAACGTAATGTCATAATCCATTGATAGTACGAAGCTAAAGGCATCCGATACTTTACATAAAACTCCTAAGTTTACAACACCCGGATTAGTTGATACTGCTAATCTCGAAGTAAAATTTTCGTCAAAATCATACTTAATACCAACGTTAAATGAGTTAAATGAATTAATTACAACAACAGCATCAGCATTAATTGTCAAGTCTTCATCTGCAGAATAAGATAATCCGAAGCTACCCTCCTGATATACAGTTTTGTCAATATCACCTGAGTAGTTTCTAAGTAAATTGCGAATATACATACCTGCATTCAGTTCATTAGTCAATTTAACAATTCCGCCGAGATTAAAAGTTGGAATGTTATATGAGTTATAATTCTTAACAGTCACTCTGTTAAACTCTCCTGATGCACCAATATTGATATTCTCATTAACGTTCCATCGAATACCTATTTCAGGGCTGAATTCGTTGTAAAGCTCTCCTCCTATACCTGAAATATTTAAACCCAATGACCAAGTTGAATCAATACTTATTACAGCGAAAGCATGTAATGAGTTAAGTTCGCTCATTCCGAATCTGCCTGGCTTAACTCCGACATTAATCATATTATAAGAACTTGGATAGGATGAAGGATTTAAAAAAGATACATCATCAAGGTAACTATCACCAATAGTATGCCTTACAGTATAATAATTTGACAAGCCGTAAAATTGTGTAAATGCACTATTTACGGCAGTAATCAAAAAAACTGTTACCATAATTACATTTTTATACGTCATAAAAATTAAGCTTGTATTATCAAGTAATTCAAAATTAGAAATATTTTTTATCATATTAAAAATTAAAGTGAATTTTATGAAAAAAACTACAATTTTTATAATTATTTTATTAGCTGGATTGGCTTATAAAGCCAAATCGCAGGAAATCGAAGCTTTAGTATCAATCAATACAGCACAACTTGCCCCCGAAAATCGAGTCAGTGTCAATTCATTAGCAGCTGATTTGCAAAGATATATCAACAACCAAAGGTTTACAAGTTTAGAATGGGAAGGGCCCAAAATACCTGTAGAAATTAACATTGCTCTATCCGGTGGCAATCGAAACATGTATTCTGCACAAGTGTTCATAGCTTCAAAACGCTATATTGACGGAACTGATGGCGGACAGTCCGTGGCATTGCGTTTGCTCGATAAGAATTGGGCTTTTGAGTATAACCTTGGTGCAAATCATTCATTCAATCCCCAAAGATACGACCCTTTTACAACTTTGATTGATTTTTATATGCTTCTTATTATTGGATTTGATTTAGATACCTACAATGAGCTCGACGGTACAAATATCTACAATCAAGCAAAATTGATTGCTACTATGGCAGCTTCGAATAATGCAGATGGATGGCAGACAATTTCTCAACCGGGTGAATTCACAAAATTTAATCTTATCAATGAGCTTACTAATTTCAGATTTGATGAATTTCGTAAACTTATTACAAGTTACTACAACGATGGCCTTGATATGATGAACAACCAGCGTGATCAGGCAATGGAAAATCTAGCATTTGTAATTCAGGAAATGGCAGACTTTAAAAGAAAAAAATTAACTGAGCACAGTATTATGATTCAAGCATTTTTCGAAGCAAAATCTTTCGAATTAGCCGAAACATTCAAAGGGTATAAGAAACATCCAGGAGTATTTAAAGATTTAATTTATCTCGATTTGGCGAATACTGCACTCTATGAAGCTGCGGCTGAAGGCAAATCTTATTCTAATTGATTATGATTTACCTAAACAACGCATCCACAAGTTACCCTAAGCCCATTGAAGTTGTGAACTCTATCAATGAGTATTTATCATTACCCCCTGTCAATTTCGGCAGGTCTGGTGTAATAATGGGCGAAAAAAATATTGTAAATGATTTACGACAAAAGGTAAGTAAATTCTTTCATGCTGACGACTCGTACTATGTGGTATTCAATTCAGGTAGTACTGAATCTCTCAACCTTGCTGTAAATGGCTTGGACTTAACAGGTACAGAAGTAATAATCACTTCAACAGAGCACAATTCTCTGATTAGACCTCTGAAGAATTTAGAAAATAAAGGAAAAATCAGTATTATCACAGTATCATGCGATGCCACCGGATTTGTTCTTCCCGAGAATATCGAAAAATCTGTAAACTCAAGGACCTCATTGATTTGTGTAAATCATTGCTCGAATGTTACAGGTACTGTTCAGGACGTAGCGAAAATATCTGAAATAGCACGTAAAAAAGGAGTAAAACTACTGGTTGACGGTTCACAGGCATCAGGTAATATGATTATTGACTTTCGTAAGTTCATGCCGGACATCTATGTTTTTACAGCTCATAAGTCCTTGTACGGATTACAGGGCAGTGGTGGATTATTATTCAAAAAAGAGCTTAACCTTAGCCCGTTCAAACTTGGTGGAACAGGAGCAATGAGCCATTTACTTACTCAACCGGATGAATTCCCATATAAATATGAATCCGGGACTATGAACATTCCTGCATTGGTAGCTTTGAGCACAGGTCTGGACTGGATAAATAAGGTTGGATTAGAAAACATTATTGCTCATAAGAAAAATCTCACACAGACTTTTATAAATGAACTTGAACATCTTCAAAATATTAAATTTTATTATAATTCAGAGAGTAGCTCAGGTACTATTGTAAGTTTCACAATAGACAATATACCCAATGATGATGTCAATTACATACTTCAAAATTCATTTGATATTGCAATTCGCAGTGGATTACATTGCGCCCCCATAATACATCAACATCTGAAAACTTATCCCTCCGGAACATTGAGAATAAGCCCTTCATTTTTCTCTACCGAAGATGAAATTTACACCACATCAAAGGCAATTATTTCAATTATTGAGGGATATAACGGGTAAGTATAAATTCACTATTATCTATACTTTCTTTCTCACAACAGGTACAAAATTAACATCCGGAATATTCAAAATTAAAAACAGCACCACATTATTAATTCACACAATGAGGTGCTGTTTAAACTATTTAGTTCTAACTTTATCATCAAAAAAAACATAGAACTAAATCATTTTCAATTCTTTGCCAACCTTAATAAATGCAGCAATTGCTTTGTCGAGGTGAGCATCATCATGAGCAGCCGAAATCTGCACGCGAATTCTATCCTTACCCCTAGGCACTACAGGGAATGAGAAGGCAATGACATAAATACCCTCCTGAAGCATTCTGTTAGCAAATTCAACAGCCAAAGCCGAGCAATTTTCGTATTTGCCGAACATTATAGGTGTAATAGGGTGATCACCGGGAATGATATCGAAACCAGCATCAGTCATTTCTTTTCTAAATCTTTTGGTATTTCTCTCCAGCTTGTCACGAAGCTCGGTACTGGCAGACAGAATATCCAAGCACTTGATAGTAGCACCTACAATAGCAGGCGCGAGTGAATTAGAGAATAGATAAGGTCTGGCTTTGTTGCGCATCCAATTAATAATCTCTTTTCTTCCGGAAATACAACCGCCGAGAGCACCCCCAAGAGCTTTACCAAAAGTAGTGGTAATAATATCAATTCTACCCATTACACCGCGATATTCATGAGTGCCACGACCAGTCTTGCCCATAAATCCGGATGCATGGCATTCATCAACCATAACCAATGCGTCATATTTTTCGGCTAAATCACAAATCTCATCAAGTTTTGCAATATCACCATCCATTGAGAATACTCCGTCTGTAGCAATCACCTTGAATCTGCAACCTTTTTCATTTGCTTCCTTCAAGCATCTTTCAAGTCCTTTAAGTTCTTTGCCCGAAGCCTGGTCGAGTTCTTCAATATCCCTCATATCACCATGCTTATAAACCCATCTCTGTGCCTTCGACAAACGAATACCGTCTATAATCGATGCATGGTTGAGAGCATCTGTAATGATGGCATCTTCGGGCCCAAAAAGGGGCTCAAACACAGCGCCATTCGCATCGAATGCCGCTGCGAATAAGATTGTGTCTTCAGTACCCAAAAACTCAGATACCTTACGCTCCAACTCTTTATGGATGTCTTGAGTGCCGCAAATAAACCTTACGGATGACAATCCAAAGCCACGGTGGTCTATCATCTCGTGAGCTGCTTTTATCAACTCTGGATGTGATGACAAACCAAGATAATTGTTTGCACAGAAATTAAGAACCTTTTTTCCGTTTACAACAATCTCAGCACCCTGAGCAGACTCAATAATTCTTTCATGTTTGTATAATTTTTGTTCTTCTAATGAATTCAGCTCATTAGCAAGAAATTCTTTCATTTTACCGTACATTTTTTTCTCCGTACACTATTTTTTCTATAAATTTTTGTTTATGATGCTTATTAAATCTTCATCCAATGTTTCAGAAAATCCGGATTTGCTAGTAATGATTTTCCCTTCCTTGTCTATTACAAAAAGAGTCGGGAAACCGTTTACACCATATTCAGCAGCAACTTTATCACCTAAAACAACTGAATTATATGTTACCTTGTTGTCTGCCATAAATTTTTTGGGATCGGCATTTGCACGTTCATTACAGCTAATTCCGAGCACTACCACATCTTTACCTTTGAAATGCTCATGAACATTTTGAAGCTTGGGCATTGCTTTTACACACCAGTGACACCAAGTACCCCAAAAATCCAAAACAACAACTTTACCTTTCAATCCTGACAAAGAAACATTGTTACCGTTAATATCCTTTAGATTAAAGTCGGGTGCAGCCGCACCTGAAGATTTGCTCTCAGGCTCAGATTCGGGTTGAATAACTTCGCTTGTATAACCTTCAGGGATAGTCATTACAAATTCTGAGTCATCAATTCCTTCGTTCAATTTCAGACCAGAAATTTCAAAAGTTTGAGTTATGAATTGTTTATCAAGTGTTTGGCTACGAACTTCTTTTACTGGTAAATTGCTTTTCTTGTCAAAATAAGAAGTAATTTTAGTCATTACTTTATTTTCGGTAACCGGTAAAATACTTTGAATTACAGTAGTATTGAATTCACCATATTTGGCATCAGCCAGGTATACAAGTTCGTCTTTTCTGTTTTTTATGTCTTCTGAATAATCTTCATCAAGCATAATCATATAAATTGCATTGATTATCCAATTATTTGAAATGAACATTTCAGGTTGGATTTGATCACCCGAGACAAATACTTTTTTCCCTGCGTCATCTTTAAAATAATACTTTTTACCGTCGTAAAGCCCTTCACCACCGTCAGTTTTAAATCTAACTTTGAATTTCAATTTTGCATTATTGTCTCTTTTAAGTGAAATGTCCAGCTTTGAAGCAAAAGTTTCTCTATCTGATTTAAAAGAATAATTAACTGTATATTTAGCATCATTTACTTTTAACGAACTAGTATTTGCGAGTATAAATACATCTTTGGGATTTTCCGGTTTTGGAGCTTCGTTACCACATGACACGATAGAAAATACTATCAATATTACAATAATTTTAATCCAATAATTCATTTTTAATTTCCTTTAATTTGTCATAATGTTTGAAATAGCATTTTCATAAATCTCCCTTATCTCATTGACAGGCATGTCTAAATAACCATCAATCACTAAACTTTCTCCTCCAACATTACCAATAATTTCAATAGGCAGATTAGATTTTTTGCACAAGTTTTCAATTACATTCTGATTAGATGCATCAAAAGTAACGATTACTCTGCTTTGAGACTCACCAAATATTCTGCCTACCGTATTTTCTGTAAGAAGAACTTTACACCCTTTCCCAGATGCAATTGATTTCTCTGCAAGACAAATGGCCAGACCACCTTCGCTGATATCATGAGCAGACTTAATTAAACATTTATCAATTAATTCCAGCAAATTATCCTGCAAATTTTTCTCATTATCTAAATTCATTACCGGCGCTTTACCAGTGATTTTTCCTGCAAAGTGTTTAAGATATTCAGAGCCTCCAAGTTCACAATTTTCAAAGCCAACCATTGCAATGACATCACCATCATTTTTGAAATCATAGGTCATTATTTTGTTTACATCCTCAATTATGCCTAACATACCAATTGTAGGTGTAGGATAAACTGCAAATTTCTGCGATTCATTGTGGAAACTAACATTTCCACCGGTAACAGGAGTATCAAATTTTCTACAAGCATCACCCATACCTTTTATAGCTTCGCGGAACTGATAATAAACCTCCGGATCATAAGGATTTCCAAAGTTAAGACAATTAGTTATTGCAACAGGTTTGGCACCTGTACAGACAACATTTCGTGCAGCTTCAGCAACCGCGGCAGCTGCACCATTATACGGATTGAGATATGTGTATCTGCTATTACAATCAGTTTTTACAGCAATAGCCTTTCCGGGAATTTCTTTAATTCTCACAACCGCTGCATCTCCTTTGATGCTGACGGTGTTAGTCCTTACTTGTGAGTCGTACTGCTCATAAATCCATCTTTTGGATGCAATTGTGGGAGATTTGATTAGTTCTAAGAAATCTCCAACAACAGGTGTATGTTTAGCGACGGAATCAGTATCGTAAGCAGATGTCTCTTTCAAGTATTCAGGTTCTTTAAACTCTCTGTCGTATTGAGGTGCGCCACCACCTAATACTAAATAATCAGCATCGAGTTCTACAACTTTTTTCCCGTGACGAGTAATATGGATAATACCATCATCAGTTACAGTACCTATCTTGGTTATTGGCACATCCCACTTATTGCATATTTCAACTGCTTTATCTACTTTGTCATGATGAATAACCGCCAACATTCTCTCCTGAGATTCTGAGAGCATAATCTCATAGGCACTCATATCTTGTTCGCGCAATGGTACAACATCAAGATTAATATCCATACCAAGCTTGTTACGTGCACTCATCTCGGTCGTTGAACAAGAAATACCTGCAGCACCCATATCCTGAATACCAGCAATCACACCTGCTTCTATCAATTCAATAGTAGCTTCAAGTAAAAGTTTCTCGGCAAAAGGATCACCCACTTGGACTGTTGGTCTCATGTCGGCAGTTTTTTCGTCAAACTCTCTTGATGCAAGTAAAGAGGCACCATGAATTCCGTCTCTGCCGGTTGAAGACCCTAATATCATAACAGGGTTACCTACCCCTGATGAAGCTGCAGAAGCAGTTTTGTCGGTCTTTACAATGCCAACTGCCATAGCATTAACAAGAGGATTATCATTATAGCAATTATCAAAATATATTTCACCACCAACAGTTGGTACACCAAAACAATTACCATAATGGCTGATACCATGAACAACACCCGATAAAAGATATTTTGTTCTTGAATTATCAAGTTCACCAAACCTTAGTGAGTTAAGTGCAGCAATGGGCCTTGCACCCATAGTGAAAATATCTCTTAAAATCCCACCTACACCTGTAGCAGCTCCCTGAAAAGGTTCGATAGCTGAAGGATGATTATGGCTTTCGATCTTGAATGCAATAGCATAACCATGACCAATATCAACCAATCCTGCATTCTCTTCTCCTGCCTCAACAAGCAATCTTCCGCCAGAACGAGGGAGTGTTTTAAGTTGTTTGATGGAATTTTTGTATGAGCAGTGCTCACTCCACATTACGCTGTAAACACCTAATTCAGTATATGTGGGGGTGCGACCCAGAATTTCTAATATCAAAGTGTATTCTTTTTCTGTTAGTCCAAGCTCTTTAGCTGTTTCGACAGTTACTTCAAGCTCTGAAAATAATTCTTTACTTTTGTCCATAAATTTATTTGTTTGGTTTTAATATATTGCTATTTGGAAATAATTTAAAAATAACTATTTTTTTTGATTTACTTTATATTTTAGAGTAAATTATATTGATAAAGAAGCATTTATTAAACTTAAAAATGAATATCATACAGAATTTGTAATCTTGGTTTATGTAGTAGATTATTATTCTTATCGAAAATAATTAAGTATATTAATTGTTAACAGTTACAAAATATTTTGGTGATTTTTGAGAAAATTTAATTACTTTGCAAAATATTAATTAATATATTTTTTAGTACTTTTGCACTTTGGTATCTATGAATTTACTAAGCAGAATATTTGGAATGATAGATTTAAAAAAACCCTCTGAAATAGAATTAATC
This sequence comes from bacterium, assembly GCA_024711295.1. GTDB lineage: Bacteria > Bacteroidota > Ignavibacteria > Kapaibacteriales > UBA2268 > JANJTB01. Next base: position 20,217 of record JANJTB010000032.1, read on the forward strand.
AGACAATCAGCACAAATTGTATCTAAAACACTTGGACTTATAGCTGAGCACATCAAGCCCGGTATAACAACACTTGAATTGGATAAAATTGCAGAGACTTTCATAAGAGATAATGGAGGCAAACCGGGATTTTTAGGTCTGTATGGATTTCCAAATACTCTGTGCACATCAGTTAATGAGCAGGTAGTGCATGGCATTCCCAACAACAAGCCGTTGCAAGAAGGTGATATAGTATCTGTTGACTGTGGTGTGTGGAAAAACGGTTATTATGGCGACCATGCCTATACGTTTGCGATAGGTGAAGTTAGCGAAGAGAAAAAAAGACTCATGAAAGTTACATTCGAATCACTTATTCTTGGAATCAACGAGGCTAAACAGTTCAATAGAATTGGAGACATAAGCCATGCCGTTCAGTATCATTGTGAAAGAAACGGTTATGGTGTTGTACGAGAGTTGGTTGGGCATGGCTTAGGCAGAAAAATGCACGAGGCACCTCAAGTTCCTAACTTTGGTAAGAAAAGAGTTGGACCTTTGCTTAAAAACGGACTCGTTATTGCAATTGAGCCAATGATTAATCTCGGTACCCACGAAGTTTATACTTTGAGCGATAAATGGACTGTTGTTACAAAAGACAAAAAACCATCAGCTCACTACGAACATGATGTCGCTATAATTAACGGTAAACCAACAGTTTTATCTACATTCGAATATGTAGAAGATGCTCTTAGAAAAAAAGGAGATTTCTACGTTTCTGATGAAACGTTTAAGCCAAAAAACCCGATTAATTATAATTCTACAATTACTTTGGCTGCCGGATAGGTCTTAAACAATTTTCTTAATGTATTTTTAACTACCTATTAGTTATATTTGCATTTCATATTTTGACACAATTATCTTAATATTTGCAAATCGCTAAGAACATACAAATTTTAGCTCTTTTTACAACAATATTTTTTATTGTTGTACAGCCTTTATTCCCGAACAGCAATCGACAGAAACTTGACTCAATACTTAAGATTATCGAAAAAGACAGAAATCTGAATTTATCAAACCTACCTGATATTGTTGAGAAGGGTATTCAATTATCTCTCGAATTAAATGATTATGAAAGTAAATGTAAGTTCCATTATTATTTAGGTTCTTATTATCATCAAACTGGGAATTATTCTGCATCATATAATAACCTTCTTCAAGCACTCAAATTATCTGAAAAATATAAATTAAAAGAATTATACCCTGAGATATTAAGGTTTTTGGGTGAAAGTAACCGAGCAACTGCTAATTTCGATTTAGCATTAGAATACTTAGACAAGTCAATTACAGAATACTCTTCGCTGAACAATCAAGAAATGATTGCAAGGTGCTATAACCGTAAATCCGCTGTTTTCTTTGAATACAAAGTCATTGACAGTATGATTTATTATGCTAATTTATCAAATAAGATAATGAGTGATATTGATTCAAATAGCTTGACATTAGCCAGTAACTACAATATTTTAGCTGTTTTCTATATAGCAAACAACATAGACTTAGCTTTGCACTACTTCAATAAATCCAAAGAAATATATGATAGATACGAATACAATCCGGATAAAGCCATCACACTTATCAACCTAGCCAGACTTTATTTGACAAAGAATGAACCGGATTCTGCCCTTGCTATTGCAAACCAAGCGTATGAATTAAGCAATAAATACAATGTTGCTCAATACATAATTAATAGTTCACAAATACTAAATCAGATTTATCAGTACAAAAGAGATTATGAAAATGCTTATAAATATTTATCCAAATATGAAGAATTGAAAGATTCCATAATTGGATATAAGACAAGCCAACAAATTACTAATATTCAAAATCAATACTTGAATGAAGGCAGGGAAAAAGAATTAAATCATGAACAGGATCTGAATTTTTACAAGATTACTATACTAGTAATAATTATCATTATTGTGTTACTGTTTGCAGCTGTTTTCTATTTCAAGCAAGATGAGCAATTCAAAAAGAATAAAGAACTTGAACAAAAAAATGCCCTGATTAATTCTCAAGCTATCGAATTAAAAGAGCTAAATATCAACAAAGATTTACTTTTTTCGATTGTGGCACACGACTTGAAAAATCCCATAAGCACCATGCAGCTTATTGCTACTATGCTCAGGGATAATTTCAATAGCTTACCTGAAGAAGAAAAGATTGACTTTGTAAATGATTTAATTATTTCAACAGAAGCTGCTCAAAAGCTTTTAGAAAATTTGTTGCTATGGTCGAGATCTCAGCGTAACCTAATAAATGTTTTTTATGAGAGAAGTAATCCATTCGAAATTACATCAAATGTTATTAGCATTTTATTGCCATCAGCAAAAAGTAAAAACATCAGAGTAATTAATAAAATCCCTAAGGATTTTGAATTTGTCACTGATGCCAATATGTTCAGTACAATAATTAGAAATCTTGTTACTAATGCAATCAAATTTACCCCTGGTGGAGGTAGAGTTATCATTGAATGTAATTGTGACACACCAGGTGCTTTTGTTGAATTTAACATTTCAGATACTGGTGTTGGTATGACAGAAGAAGAAATAGCCAGACTATTTCAGCCAGGCAGAAGGCTTGTTGGTGTGGGCACAAATAATGAAAAAGGTACAGGTTTGGGGTTATTAATCTGTAAAGACTTTTGCTCAAAAATGGATGGATATATAAATGTAATATCATCGAAAGATGAGGGAAGTAAATTCGTTATTGTTCTACCTTTTAAGAAAGAGACAGAATATTATTAAAATGGGCATTAACCTCATGAAGTTTATGCCCTTTAGTAAATCATAATTCGCACTATGACTATACATAGTCCTTGATAGGTACCTCACCTTTCAAACCATAATATACACCTTCGCACAGTGCCTGAAGCTCATCCTCGCCGGGATAAACTTTGACCGGAGCGATAAATTCAACTCTTTTTGCAATCCATTTGGTTAAAATGTCTGAATAAGCCAATCCACCTGTCAAAAGTATAGCATCAACTTTTCCATAAAGTACACTAGCACAAGAACCAATCTCTTTTGAAACTTGATAAGCCATAGCCGAATAAACCATCTTTGCTTTTTGGTCATCATTATCAATTCTTTTTTCAATTTCAGAGCCGTTATTGGTACCTAGGTAAGCAACCATACCACCTGCACCTGTAATCATTTTCTTTACTTCATGATACTGATATTTACCGGAAAAACACAACTTGGTCAGCGCCCCTGCAGGCAAAGAGCCCGTTCTTTCCGGAGAAAATGGCCCATCACCATCAAGACCGTTATTTACATCTATAACTCTTCCGTTTTTGTGAGCACCGACTGTGATTCCACCCCCAAGATGAACAACTATCAGCGATAAATCTTCATATTTAAGGTTATTTTCTCTTGCAAATCTTCTGGCAACAGCTTTTTGATTCAAGGCATGAAAAATACTGACTCTGGGCAATTCCGGTCTGCCTGAATATCTCGCAATGTCATCGAGTTCGTCAACTACTACCGGGTCAACAATAAATGAACAATTTTGCTTTTTAGCACTTCGGGCAATTTCGTTTGCTAAAATACCACCTAAATTTGATGCATGCTCACCCATAATACCAACTCTCAGGTCGCGCAATAATGCATCATTAACTCTGTAAACTCCACCGGGTATTGGCTTTACCAAACCGCCTCTACCTACAAAAACATCAATAGTATCGGGTGTATCATTCATTTCTTTCAAAAAGTTCATGATAACATCTCTGCGAAACTGATACTGATCAATAATTGAATTAAACGGCTCTAATTCTTCGACACTGTGACGCAAAGTTTTGTCATACTTTAGGTTTAAATCCTCGAACACTGCAATTTTTGTTGATGTAGAACCGGGATTTATTGCTAATATCTTCATATTTTCTCCATTCATGTAATTTTAATACGATGCTGCCAAAGCTATCGAGAGTAGTTTACTCTTATCAGAATCAGCCCGTGAGGTGAGTACTACTGGTACAGAAGCTCCTAAAATTATCGCAGCAACCAATGCACCACCAAAATATGTAAAGCTCTTGTATAAAGCGTTTCCAACTTCGATATTTGGGGCAACAATCAAGTCTGCGTCACCTGCTACCTCACTATTGATTCCCTTGTGCTCTGCAGCTTCTTTACTGACGGCATTGTCGAATGCCAAAGGACCGTCAATAATACAACCTTTAATTTGCTTTCTTTTATTCATCATAGTGATAATAGCAGCGTCTGTAGTAGCAGGCATTTTAGGATTGACGCCCTCTATAGCCGCTACAAGTGCAACTTTGGGATTATTCACACCTAATCTGTGAAACAATTCTACAGAGTTATTTATAATGGCAACTTTTTCGCTGATATCCGGAGCTAAGTTCTGGGCAGCATCAGTAAGTGCAATTACCTTGTGGTAATACAGACTTTCGAAAAATCCGATATGCGAAAGCAGCTCACCCTGTCTAAGACCATGCTCTTTGTTAAGTATCGCCCTTAAGTAATCAGCAGTATTAACTAAACCTTTCATTAATATTTGAGCTGAATTATCTCTTACTGATTGTACTGCCAAACGTGCTGATTTGGCAGGGTCTTTTTCATCAATAATATCAAATTTTGAGATATCTAAAGATAGATTGTCAGATATATGTTTGATTTTTTCTTTATTCCCAATAAGTAAAGGCTCAGCTATACCATTTTTGTAAGCATCTATAATTGCCAACAGTACCGGCTCGTCTTCAGCAGCAGCAACAGCTATCCTTTTGATAGTTTTTTGCTTAGCAAGCGCGATAAAGCTATTCAAATTTTTAAGTTCCATTACAAACCTTTTAATGATAATTATTTCACAAAATTATTAATTTTCAATTAACAAAAATATAAAAAGTTAAGCAATTAATTATTAAGAATATTACAAATACAAAAAATATATTGTAATTATCATTTTTTTTCATCAAAAACGTCTTTTATTAAATGGTGATTTTATGTTTCATCTAAATAATTATAAAGGTTAAATAATAATGGCACTAAAAGTTGCGATAAACGGTTTCGGAAGAATCGGCAGATTAGTCTTCCGCGAATTAATAAACAGAAATGCAGATGTAGAATTTGTAGGCATTAATGACCTGACAGGTGCATCTACACTTGCACATTTATTTAAATATGACTCAGTTCATGGTAAGTTTAAAGGCGAAATAAAAACCGAAGGTAATAATATCATCGTTAACGGAAGAATCATTCCGGTATCTGCTGAAAAAGAAATAGCAAATATTCCATGGAGAAATGTGGATATTGTAATCGAATCAACTGGTGTATATACTAAACGTGAACAACTGCTCAAACATCTTGAAACATCAGGAGCAAAAAAAGTAGTTCTGACTGCTCCATCAAAAGAACCACTCGATGCAACAGTTGTATTAGGCGTTAATGATTTTGTTCTTAAAGGTGACGAAAAGCTTCTTTCAAATGCTTCATGCACAACTAATTGCCTCGCACCGATGGTAAAAGTTCTTAACGATGAATTTGGATTAGAATCAGGTTTTATGACAACAGTTCACGCTTATACTAACGATCAGAGAATTTTGGATTTACCTCACAGTGATTTACGCAGAGCGCGTGCCGCAGCAGCTAATGCTGTGCCAACAACTACAGGTGCCGCAAAAGCGGTTGCAGAAGTACTACCAGAGATGAAAGGAAAATTAAACGGTTATGCTGTAAGAATTCCTATTCCTGATGGTTCTCTCACTGATTTAACTGCTGTATTGTCGAGAGAAGTAACTGCTCAGGAAATTAACGAAGCAATGAAGAAAGCTGCTGAAGGACCTATGAAAGGTATCCTTGAATATTCTGACGAGCCTTTAGTATCATCAGATATTGTAGGTAATCCGCATTCATGTATTTTTGATTCAGGATTGACCCAGGCTCGTGGCACATTGGTTAAGATTGTTGGTTGGTATGACAATGAATTTGGATACTCAAATCGTATTTGTGATTTAGTTCTCAAATTGAAAGATTCAATCTAACACATAATTTTAAAAGTATATAAATTAGCCCGATAAATTTATATTTATCGGGCTTTCTTCTTTTTTAAGTTAATGAATTAATAATTAAGATATTATTCTTTTATCCATGAAGTGATATCCAAAATTATTCTCTTATCAATTTTTGTAGGCACATAATATTCTTCAGGTTTGCTCTTTCCTTTACCTACTTGCATCAAATGATTTAAATCTTCGTAAGAAATCAACTTTGAATTCTTTTTGGCTTTCAATGCATTTCTCCAGATTTCGTAGTCTTCAATAGTTACCTGATAATCTCTCAACCCTTGTAAAATAAGAATTTTACCTTCAAACTTCAGAATTTCTGAAGCAGGGTCAATGTCTCTGAAAGTCAACCAATATTTACCGGGCATTGACAAAGGTAATGAATCGGGTGGTGTGTTTACTGTCAGGTCTGATGAAAGCATATTTTTGATTTGTTGCTCGAGTTCTGAAATACTCTTTTTTTCATCATCAGAAATTTCGCCATCAAGTGAATATAAATAGTTGTACTGCTCAAGCAATACATTCTGCAATTTTCTTGTCATACCAGCCATGCTGATTATTCCTTTTAGAGAATTGCATTTTTCTGCAATCCTTGGTACCAGAGTACCACCAAGACTATGACCAAGCACATAAATCTGCGTCTTGTCTATGTTGTAAGCATCAGCATTTGCAATCAGGAAATTTACTGCATAAACTGCATCATTAATAACTTCATCATAAACATCAAGCTCCAAAAATTTTTCAGTTAATTTTTCTGGATGCTGTTTAGTTCTTTTGTTGTATCTCATAACAGCAATACCATTGCTTGCAAGCCCCCAAGCCAAATCTTTAAAAGGTTTGTTTGGACCAATGGTTTCATCCATATCGTGCGGACCTGAACCATGAACTAAAATCAGCACAGGAGTTTTTTTGCTGCTTTTTGGTAATGATAGAACTCCATTGAGAATAAATTCTTCGGAACCGAACTTGATTAGAGACTCTACAAACTTAGTGGTATCAGCATATTCAGGTATTGTATATTTAGTCTCTTCCTGCTTTGGTGTAATGAAAAAGCCACTGATTTTACCTTCTTTGTCTATAGAAATCCTTGCTTCGATTATTCCTTTCTCGAACGTCAAATTCGAAATGCAAAGGACTACTCCATTATATTCACTTGTTTGAATAGGACTCATACCAACAAACTGTCCAAAAAGTCCAGTCATTTGCTTCCAAATTGTTGATGTTTGTTCAAGAGTTAACTTTTTCTTGACATCTTCAGAAAACATATCATACATTCCCTGACCATTATCATTACTCAGATGATTAAGAAATGTATCCGCAGTTTTATCGGATGAGGTCTGTGAATTTAAATTATCAAAAGATAACAGCAACAATGCAAGAACAATAAAAATATATATTTTAATATTCATAATGGAACCTATAATTAAACATCAAGGTTTTTAACATACTGAGCATTTCTTTCGATGAACTCGCGTCTTGGTTCAACTTTATCACCCATTAAAGTAGCAAAAACTCTGGCTGCCTGTGCTGCCTCACCTAAAGAAACCTGAAGGATAGTTCTTCTTTCAGGGTCCATTGTAGTCTCCCAAAGTTGTTCAGGATTCATTTCACCAAGACCTTTGAATCTTGAAATCACTATACCGTCCTTACGAGCTTCTTCGATAACTACATTGTCTGCAGGTAATTCAATTTCGCCTTCTTCGGGCTCTACTACAATTTTTGACTTTGGTGACTCTTTTCTGAATCTTTCGATTACTTCATCTCTTTCACTATCGTTGAAAGCGTATAATTCTTGTTTACCCTTTTTAATTTTGTATAACGGAGGTTGAGCAATAAAAAGATTTCCTTCAATTATCAAATCTTTCATGTAGTTGAAGAATAAGGTAAGCAATAGTGTGCGAATATGCGAACCATCAACATCAGCATCCGCCATCAATATTATTTTACCGTATCTCAACCTGGAAATATCGAAAAAATCCCCAAAACCACAGCCAAGTGCCGTGATAATAGTTTTAACTTCTTCGTTTTCTAGTGCTTTAGCAGGTCCAGACTTCTGAACATTCAAAATTTTACCTTTTAAGGGTAAAATAGCTTGAAACCTTCTGTCACGACCTTGTTTAGCTGAGCCACCCGCTGAATCACCCTCGACAATAAATATCTCTGTATCCTGAGGTGAATCTAAAGAGCAATCAGCAAGTTTTCCTGGTAATGTAGATGTTTCGAGTGAATTTTTTCTTCGTATAAGATCTCTTGAATTCTTTGCTGCAATACGAGCCTGAGCTGCTACAGTAGCTTTCTCCAAAATTTTCTTTGCTTCGTTTGGACTCGAATCTAAAAATTGAGAAAGTTTGTCATTTACAATTGAGCGAACAATACCTTCAACGTCACCATTTCCAAGCTTAGTTTTTGTCTGTCCTTCGAACTGAGGCTCAGCTACCTTCACAGATATTATAGCTGTCAATCCTTCTCTAAAGTCATCTCCGGTAAGCGTTACTTTACTATTTGTTTTTTTATTTTGATTTTGACTATTAGCATAAGCATTCAAGGTACGAGTCAGGGCTGATCTAAAACCTGTTACGTGAGTACCACCCTCAACTGTATTGATATTGTTAACGTACGAAAGTAAGTTTTCTGTATATCCACCTGTATATTGGAAGCATATATCTACAACAGTTTCAGTTCCATTTTCAGAAACATCAGAACCGGTAATAAGAACAGGATTTACAAGTATTTTGCTATCTATGTCAACGTAATTAATGAAATCTACCAATCCGTGAGCGTAATGATAAGTTTCCGAAATATTTTCAACTTCATCATTAAAGGTGATTGTTACCTCGTTATTCAAAAATGCAAGTTCTCTTAATCTTTCGGCAACCTTATCAAATTTAAATACTACATTTTTGAATATTGTAGGATCCGGCTTGAAATAAATTCTTGTACCTGTTTTTTCTGAATCACCTATTACTGCAACATCGCCTTGCGGAACTCCTTCTTTGTAAATTTGCCTGAACATTTTACCTTCGCGTTGCACAGTTGCTTCAAAATACTCTGAAAGAGCATTCACACACGAAACACCCACACCATGCAAGCCACCGGATACTTTGTAAGTCTGTTTGTCGAATTTGCCGCCGGCATGAAGAGTACACATTACAACTTCAAGTGTAGATATTTTCTTAACAGGGTGAGGACCAGTCGGAATACCACGTCCGTCATCCTCAACACTGCAACCGCCATCACTATGCAAGGTAACAATAATGTTCTTACAATACCCAGCAAGTGCCTCATCTATAGAGTTATCCACTACTTCCTGAATCAAATGGTGGAGACCACGTTCACCAACATCACCAATATACATTGCAGGTCGTTTCCTTACAGGATCGAGACCTTCTAGTACTGTAATACTACCTTCACTGTATTGATTGCCGTTATCGGGGTTGTTCGAAGCTAAATTTTCATGATTTTCCAATAAATCACCGCTAAGGATTTCGTTTGAATCGCTCATATATATGTTTTGGAATTTTAGTAAATATTAAACTTACAAATTTACGAAAAATTTAGCGAATAATCAGGTCTTTTATGCTTTCTTTACCAATAAAACCATTTATTTTATCAACAATTTGGTTTTTCCTTATTAATAATTCAGAGCGCCAAACAGACGACTCTGTAGTTAAATGCAAAACTCCATCTTCAAGATTTTTTGGTGTTACAACATCGAACATATTTTCGCCGATTATGGACTTCCAATTTATAATTATTTGAGACAAAACAAGCTTTTCTTCCCAGCCAAGTTTTGAAACAAGTTCATTTATTGCGTCTGATAATGCGCGGGAATTATAGTTATTCATCATTGTATTGCACCTTGCCTTCAGTAATATCAAAAAAAACGGCCTTCGAACTGAAACTTCCCATTAGCCTTTCGGAGTTTGTCATTGTAATAATTGTTTGAGACTTATTTTCTATGACTCTCGAAAATACTTTGTTACTCCTTTCTATATCCAACTCTGAAAAAATGTCATCAAAAAGTAAAACTGGAGTTTCGTTAAGAATTTCGTTCAAAAAAGTAAACTCTGCCAACTTAATAGAAATCAACAATGTTTTATGCTGTCCTTGACTTGCTGAATCCTTTGATTTCAAACCATTAATAGTAAAAAGTAAATCATCGCGTTGAGGTCCGAATAATGTTGCACCCCTTATTTTTTCAATTCTGTTGATTTTTTGATACCGCTCATTAAGTATTTCTGTAATTTGTCCAACATCATCAACAGCATTATCTCTGATACTATCAGGTAAATATACAATATCAGGAGCTTCCGGAATATCAGCGATATAGCTGTATGTATCAATAAAATAAGGTTTAAACTCGTATATAAATTTAATTCTTTTTGCAATAATGTCAGCAGAACATTTGATAAACTGTTCGGTAATTATTTGAAGTAAGTTTTCATCTATATTACCGCTTTTTGCTGCCTGACTAAGTAAGGCGTTTCTTTGCTTTAATAGCTTTTTGTTACGCAAAGCATCATCAACATACTTCTTGCTTGATTGAGATAATATTGTATCAAGGAATTGCCTCCTGTCGCCTGGTGAACCGAATGTAATATTTTTATTGTCTGGTGTTAATATGACTAAAGGAATCACGCCAATTACTTCTTTTGGCAATAAGTTATCACCATAAGAACTATTGAATATTTTTCTACCGTTTGACCTGTAATCTACACTTATCTTATAATCTATATCAAGGTCTGACTTAGCAGTCAATTTCAATGAATATGATGTTGATTTTGCTTTAATCAATCCAACATCCTGAGTAGGCTGAAATGTTTTTGATAATGCACACACACTGATTGCTTCCAGAATAGTGGTTTTGCCTGAACCATTCAAACCCCTGATAAGATTGAGGTCATTACCAAACTTAAGAGTACTTAATTCGTGATTACGGAAATTGCTGATATGTAATTCATTAATTTTCAAGTTTTTATCTAATTACTCAAATATTGAAGAATCGGAAAAGTCTTAAACCAAATCTTAATGACAGTACTCTCCAGGATTCTTCGTCTACGAGACTGTTGACAGTATACGCAAGATTAATGTATGGTGAAACATAATATCCATAAGTAAGCTGTACATCATAACCCACAAAAAGATAGGGATTTACAATTAATGAATTAAGTTCATTGATATTACCACCATATAAAATACGTTTTTCGAACGGTACATTATCACTAATAGCTTGTTCTGTATATTTTCCGGAACTGTTTATTAAATAATTGATTCCAATGCCACCACCAACGGAAAAGTGAGAATTATAAATTCGGTGCTTTGCACCAAAATTTAAAGATAAATAGTTAATAGTCGAAACAAATTCATAATTTGTAATAAAACTACCGTTTCTTGTTGGTAACTCGCTTTGGATTACAAAATCAGATTTTTGATTCTTATAGCCCACAGTGAAGTTAAACGCAGTTAATCCATCATACCAGTATTCAGCTGAAAGACCGAATTCTGTGCTATGACCATTGCCTTCATCAAAGCTGCAACATTCAATAAAATCTTCTCTTAAGTTAAAAGGACCGTATTGATTCAATAATCCATAAGTAGCATTTATACCAAAATATAAATCAGGAATGCTGTGTGGCATTCTTGAATCAATTTTCCAATTAAATCCCTGAGGATATACCTTATAAGATGAGAATAAAACCCCAAGTATAACTAATACAAATAAAATCAGGTTTTTTATCATCTTACTATCACCACAGGTTTGATAGATTGATACGCCGGTGTCCTTAAAACAGCAAAGTAAGTACCTGTTTTCATAAAAGATATATCAGCCCTATACTCATAAATACCTGAACCAAATCTGGAATTTACAATATCACTGATTTTATTTCCAAATGTATCGAAAATAATGAGTTCTACATTTGTTTCATAAGGTAATTGAAATAGCAGTTTATAATCAGAATCAATGCTTTCCTGAATTACAATAAACTCAAATTTGCCGTTTGATTGGGGTAAAGCCTTCAACTCCACTCCACATACTGAGTCTGTATAATAAGAACCGTTACTTGTATTTAAGGTAAAAATATCTTCACAAACGCCATCACTGAATTTTGGTTCAACTATTGAGATTTCGGTTGCAGGCGAATTCCCTAAGTATGTTTTAAACTTTAACACAAGTAGAGTATCTTTGTTCATAAAATAATTGTTCGAAGGAGAGCTAAAATCTAAGTAAAGTTCATTATTTAGAGGATTTTCGAATAAATCCCCACGGTTAAAAGCACCTTCCAAAGCAGTGCCAATGGTTCTAGTACCGACAAACTCAATCAGTGTGCGATTATAAACTATTGAGGTTTTAAAGTGTCTTGCTAATTGAACAGGTGTTTTGTCAACCCCTTGAAGTATCAAAGGTACTTCGATATTGGTACCGGGTTTTGATTTTAATCCTGCAGGAATTGACAGATAAGCAGATATCGGCGGAACACTTTTTGCTTTTAATAGTATTTCATAATATTTACGGTTACCTGTCTGATTGGTTTCGAAAATCATAACTGACTCAAAACTGTCGAAATCACCTGAGAGACCATAAAAACTTACAGTAATTTGCTTACTTCCCGATGGTGGTACTATGAACTGACTTTCATTCACATAGAAATAATTATTTGGATAATCAGGGTTGAAATGAATGTTTGAGATTATCAAATCAGTATTGCCGGCGTTATAAACTGTAATAGTAGTATCCCTTTGTGACAAGCAAGAGCTGTTTACAACAATGTTTCCAAAATCAACTTCTTTGAAATTTGTTACAATTGAAGGGCTTATAACATTTGCTTTTATATAATAATAGACATATCTCTTATCTGGTTGAACTCCAGAAATGTTCCTATTAAATATGTCGCTCTCAAATTTCAATCGGGCCAGATAAATGCCCTGCCCTTGAGGTTTGAATACAATTCTCAATGAATCAGTGGCGTCAAGTGCTAAGTGATTACCACTACGCTGGAACTTTGACAATATCTTGAAATTGTTATTAACATTATTATCACTCCAATTTAAAATTGATTGGTCAATTAACCCAAAAGGCATGTTGCCAAAATTTTTAATTTGTACATTAAAAATTAAGGAGTCCGAGACATTAACATTACCTAAATCAATGGTATCAATATTCCAATTAAAATCAGAATTGGTAATACGTAAATCCTGTTCGACACCTATTCCCCTTAGCGCAGCCCATGCAAAATCAATAGAGTCAGGGAAGATACTACGTAAAGGGTAATAATTCAATTTAAGGAACATAGAATCCCTTCCCCTGTTAAGGGGATGATATGCTACATTGACAATGATTGTACTGTCAGGATAAATATCAATACCCGATGGTATATCATCTACAAAAAACTCGCTGTTTGTAACAGGTTGAGTAATCAATCTTTTTTCTAAATTAATAATTGGTTGATCCTCATTCCATACATTCTTAACACGCCACTTTCTTTCAAGTTTTATATTCGGATTAATGTATACTGAGTCAAATGAAATTACATCATCATAAGCTGCAACGAAGTATGGAGTTTTTTTGACTCTCAAGAAAAAAGTATCAATTTTAGATATTGGTCCCGAACCTGGATTATCACTTGGTACCAACGATAATCCGAGCAAGGCTTCGTGCCATCCGGTCCGTGAAACTAGGGTATCACCGGCCAGGAAATTAATTCTGAGTGTATCAGATTCATCCGGTAAATAAGTTTTAGGTAATGGAGTAAATCTTCGGAATAGAGTAAATTGATTCAAAGTAGCATCATTAGGGCTCAATCCCAAATAAATTGTCGGAATACCTTCGGTCATTAAAAGCGATTTTGCACCCTCGTTCTTTATGAAAAATTTAATTTGTAAAGTATCATTAAGAAAACATGGTCCATAATTTATAAACTTGGAATCGTGGGGTACAGATGAAATAATCCTTGCTTTATAATCTTGAGCAACGAGCATTATACCTGATGTGGCAGAAATTATCATAAAATTCAATATAATTCTGAGAATAAATCTGCTATCAGCAATCAATTCACGATATTGAGTCATATATTTAATGGTATATCACCTTTAATAAAAATGTATGTAACTTTTTCGAAATTAAATAGTCTTAAAAGTAATAAAAATGTTTTATCCAATAATCATAATTAACGAATAAAAGCAATATTGTACTAAAAAAAATCGTTTATAGAATCAAAATGTTAATTTTTACAGATTTGTTTTAGAGGTATTAAAATGGTAGTCAAAATGTTAAAATATTTTCTTGTATTAATTTCGCTATCCCTTACACTTTACTCGCAACCTAAGCTTGAAATTGTTGGCGGAGATACAAAAAATTGGGGTAAAGTTACTCCTAAACAGAGCCCGCTCAAATACAACATGGTAATAAAAAATGCTGGTAACGAAGTATTAAAAATTTCAAGACTTAAACCTACTTGTGGTTGTACTACTGCCCCACTTAATAAAAGTGAATTGAAGCCCGGTGAAACAACAACAGTTGAAGTCTCACTAAGTATTCAAGGAAATTCTGGCAAAATGCATAAGCAAATTGCAATAGAATCTAATGATCCTACAAAGCAATACTTCAACTATATGCTTATTGCCGAAGTTGTTTTACCGCTCACGGTCAGTCCGACCAACTACTTGCCGTTTAAAGACTTACAAGTTGGTGTTGAGTCTGATGCCAAACTAAAAATCAAAAACACTTCAGAAGGGAACATTACTCTATCCGATTTTCAAACCAATTTACCTGAATTAAAGCTCAATTTGGTTAAAAATGTAGTTCTAAAACCAGGACAGGAAATAGATTTGATTGCAAAAGTCAAACCTACAAGAAGTGGTAATCTAAATGCAAGAATCAGTATCAAAACAACAAATAACGAAATTCCTGAGTTAGTTATTAATGGATTTGGTCAAGTTCAACCATCACCATTTTTTAATAACTAGTTTTGATAATTTTTTAAAAAGAAAATGGCTGTCCCAAAAGGTGACAGCCATTTTCTTTTCTGTTAAAAGTACAAATAAAAATTAATCAGCTTTACAACATTTTGGCAGTCTTTTGTATGCTCTTGCATCTCGTTTTACGTCGTCTGCATGATAACCAGCTTTCGAAATAGCTTTCCTAAGTTCATCCAAAGTAGTTTTATTACTGTCAAACTCAACAGTAGCAATTTTTGTCTCAACTTCAAGATTAGATTTTAATACACCATCTACCTTGTTCAGTGCATCTTCGATATGCTCTTTGCAATGCTCACACACTGCTGATGTTTTTATTTCAGCTTTTTGAATATTATCACTCGCTAATAATACCATTGAAGGAATAATTATTACTAAAAAAGCGATTATCAAAACTATTCTTTTCATTTTTTAATTCTCCATATTCTAAAATTACTTAATATTATATCTGGCGCCGATGTAAACTTTACGGCCAATCACTGGTCCCCAAATCATTGAGCTGTCGAAATAGTTACCAAATGGGTCATTTGCAGCAAGGATAGGATTCCCCTGTACAAAGTCAAAGAGATTTTCTGCACCTAAGTAAATTTCAAATTTTTCAAACCTTTTAGTGATGTGTGCATGATACATAGCAAAAGGATCGAACCTTTCGGGTAATCTATATTCGCTTGGATTATGATGTGTAGCAGGAATTCTGCCGCTTCCATTATACTCAACAGTAAAGTCAACTGACCAGTCATTAGCGTCTGTGTTGTATGCTAAGTTTAGAAAGCCCTTATGAAAACTTTGAAAAGGCTTATCCATCAACTCACCGTTAAATGTCATTTTTACTTCGTTAAAACGATATGCTGTAGTAACAGTAAAGTTTTCGGTTAGCTCAGCTATTAAATCAACCTGAAGACTGTTAGAAAATGACTCCCCCTCGAGATTATAAAAATAAATATGACGCGTTGATCTGTCCATATCAACTATTAGCTGATTAATGAATTGAGTATGGTAAAAATCAGTATTAAATGTAAAATAAATACCGGCGACTTCGAACTCTGAAGTTACTGATGCACCAAAAGCGGCAGCCTCTTCTCTTTCTAAATCATCAAGAAACTCAATCTGCCTTGAGCTTGCAAGTACAAATGAGTTTTCAGCTATAGCATAAGGAGTCCTTGAGCCCTTACCTGCAGACAATCTGAAAGTAGTGAACTCATCAGGATTGTATTTGACATGAAATCTCGGAGTAACAAATGCTCCATATATATTATGATTATCTACTCTCAAACCCGAAGTGATGACTAAATCTTTAATACCTATAAATGAGTACTCCGCAAAAACACCCGGAACCAGTTCATTTATAATGTTGTACTGCGAGTTTAAAGTGTGGAAATAATTATCATATTGAAAGCTGAATCCTGTAGTAAGTTTATGCCAGATTGGTACCTCTACCTCACTGCTTTCCTCTTCGCCATGATCGTGATTATGTTCTTCAGCAATTCCATCAAATTCTTTAGAATATAACAGATTGGTATAAAATGAGTTTTGCTGAGCATCAAAATTATTTATACCATAAAAGGATTTTTGATTATGATGGGTAAAACTTACAATTGTACCTATAGACGACTTGGATTCAGGACTAAAGAAAAATCCGTTTTTAGTAAATAGATTAACCCTTGTAGTCTGGATGTCCATACCGTAAGAATTAGGATTTCTATCGAAAATGAAGTCTCTTTGGCCAGCTTTTCTATCTTCATAAACAAAATGCACGCCATTCACGGACTCCATATCTTCACCATGGTACTTCCACCTGTTAACTACATTAGCGACAGTAAATGCGGGATGATCAATAAAGTTGTCATTGTTGAGGTCATGATACATCTGATGCGTACTGGCATGCATAAGCATCATAGTGCTTAGATTGTCATTTATCTTATATGTTCCGTAACTGTTGCCTTCGACTCTACCAAGATGGTCACCATAGAAATTTAAATGTGTTGGCTCATTATGTTCAGGCTTTTTCATCTCAACGTTAATTTGTCCCGTTATTGATTCAAAACCATTTACTACTGATGATGTACCTTTCGAAACGGAAATTGATTCCATCCAGGGACCCGGCAGATATCCAAGACCAAATGAAGTTGCAAGCCCTCGCATAGAAGGTAAATTTTCGAATAATAACTGAGTGTAAGTACCTTTTAGTCCAAGAAGTTTGATTTGACGAGCACCACTTAAGGCATCGGAATATTCAACTTCTGCTGCTGCATTTGTAACAAAACTCTCAGCTAAATTGCAACATGCAGCTTTTTGCAATCCTCTCTCTGTGATTGTAACAGTATTAACTGTCGAGGCTTTTGAAATTGTCTGTGCAGGAGCATCAGCGACAACTTTTACTTCGTCAGTTTCAAAGCCACTCTTGAGTGATATTTCGACAAAATCTTTATTACTATCTACCTTGATTGTATCTGTTTTATAACCGACATAGCTAATAATGATAGCGTTACTTTCCTTGATTCTTTGCAATTCAAAATTGCCATTTTTATCACTTAGGGTACCTTTGGTAGTGCCCTGCCAGATAATTGTTGCTTTATTAAGCGGAATTGAATTTCCGTTTTCATCCACGCCGCTAACCTTTCCCTTAATTTGGGCTGCAGAAGCATCTGCAAAATTTAGAGCAAGCATTAATGATATTATTAAAATTATTGATTTCATTTTCTATCCTGTAAGAATAATTTAAAAAATATTTTCTAAGAAAAATATTGTTAAGTATTGACTGTATATAGTCAAATTACAGAATAGAGTCAGGTAATTCCGGATTTGAAGAATGATGAAGGAATCTTATAATACTGGTAAATTGCTCAGGGGGAGATTTTTCTCTGACCAGTTGCTGAAAAAAAGTATTTGCTTTTGAATCAAAGCTATAATTGATTAAAAAGAAATTGCGAATTAATGTAAAAGCGTTATTCGCTGAAAAATAAGATTTTGGGGAGTGATTTACAAACGCATCATTGATTGCAATAAGCAGAATTTCATCCTGACAGCAACCTAAATTTGTAAAATACTCAGTATCATTTAATTTTTCGGTCCTTAAATCATTATTAGACGAACAGTTATGTTCTTCTGAAGAACAGCAAGAAGATTCTACCTCCACAGGTAGGTGCTCACACGAACATTCAGGAGTTTCAATTATTTCAACTGTTTTACTACCGGTTTTGCCACAGGTATGAAAGTGTAATTCAATACCAAATGCCATAAAACCGAGCATTAAGATTAAAGAAACAGAAATAATATTTAATAAAATCTTTTTCATCTCTTACAAAATTACGAATAATTTATTAAAAGATTATAATTTGCATTATTTTTTTTATATTCTTAGTGAATTATTATAAAATTAACACTAAATTTAGTATTTTTAAAAATTCGTGAATTACTTTATTTGGCGGAAAATCAATGGCTCTTGTTATTTACAACAATACTTATCAAAAAGGAAAATACCCAACTTCGGCAGATGAGTTATTTAATTTAGGAATAAGATTAAAAGATATTGACAAATACATTCTGATTGTACCCACAGGACGTTTGACAAGATTTCTGAAATATAATATTTATGAGGAGTATTTCGGAGCCAATAAAAAGCCATGCCCCAAAGTTACAATTATTACATTCGATAAGTTTGCAGAAATGCTTTTTCAATCAGTATTCAAAGGATTTAAATACAGGTTTATTTCAGAAGAATACAGAATTTCGCTCATGGAAGAAGCTATCAAAAAAGCAGAGCTTGAATTTTATAAAAGTCAAAAGAACAATCAAATAAGCTACCAGCTTACAAACAAGATTTATAGTATTCTATTTGGGCTCAGAGAAGATGGAATAAATTCTGAAGGAATGATAATTGACTTAGAAAAAGACAAAGATGGAGAAATTGAGCTTAGAGACTCCAAAAAGTTTTCAGATTTAACTAAGATTCTAAAAGAATATGAGAAATTACTTGAAGGCAAATACCTTGATCCACCAGAGATTTTAAGAAAACTTGTTGCATTCTATGATGAAAATAATCTAAACGGTGATGATGTTCATACAAATTGTTTTGATAAGCATCTTAATGAAATTGTACCTTCAGTAAAACAAATTATGGTGTATGGCTTCAGTGAGTTCAAAGAACCTGAAACACAGCTTTTATCAAAATTTGCAGCAAGCAGCATACCGATGTCAATTCATTTGGACTTTTCAGAGAGTAACGGACCTTTGTTCGGAAATCTTAAAGATACAAAGCTTACATTGAATACAGCTGGATTTAGTTCATATTACACAGAGGATGAGGAATCAAGCATTGATTATCTTAATAAGGACACAAATAATTATCCTGTATCATCTTTCCTAAAAAGATGGCTTTTTAACACAGAAAAAGAGCAAAGGTATGAATTTAACAACTCAGACAACTTAATTAACATTTTTGAATTTGTTGATTTTGATGAAGAAGTAACGCAAATAACTAAACTTGTCAAACATTTAATTGTCAATAGAAATTACAAACCATACGAAATTGCAATAGCAACCAAAAATAATGAGAAGTTCAGTAAGTATTTGAGAGAAAAATTTTACCTTGAGCGAATACCTGCAAATTTCTCTGAGAGATATCTTTTATCAGAGTCTCCAGTAATAATTGCAATATTCAATGTATTGGAAACCTTGGCTAACCAGTACAGGTCGAATGAAGTTTTGAATTGCTTTAGAAATTATTTTCTGGACTTTAATACAGAAAATCACAAAATTGATTTTCCTAATTTTTTGAAAGTTGCAAATGAATTGAGATTATTAAGCAGCAGCAAAAGGATAGGTAAGGAAAATTGGATAAAGCGATTCACTAACGGAATAAAGTATCTTGAATCAATAATCAGCAAAAATATTGATACAGATGATGATTATTATTTAAAAATCAGATACGATAATTATAATAAGGCTTACAGAGATTTAGAGCTTTTCTTTAGCAAGATGCCTGAAGGGCAAGCTCATATTTCACCCGATGACTTCAAAAATTTAATTGTTAATGATATAATTAAGAATTTTAGAATTCCCGACAAAATTAGAGAAATCTACTCAGAAACTGCAGAATCTTGTAAAAATAAAACTGTTATTGAACGAGACATTGAGATAGAATCAGTCGAGAAATATTCAAGAGCATTGTCGCAATTCATGGCAGTAATCAGTGAAATGATATTTATAATGAAAGAGAGAGGGATAAAAACACAACGTTTGAGCCTTTATATTGAGAAGCTTAAATTGTTGGTGGCTGCATCAAAATACCAAACAAGAGAAAGACTTAATTACGGTGTAAGTATCACAGCAATAGAGCAAATCCGAGAAATCCCCTTCAAAGTTACTATTTTGTGTGGTTTGAATGATGGTCAGTTCCCAGAGCCATATCATCCTGATTCTTTCTTAGGAAAAGAAATGCCTGATAGTGAATCAAGACATTTACATTCTGAGCAAATACAATTTTACAGATTTCTAACAAATGGTTTACATACTTATAATAGTGATAAAAAAATATTTCTGAGCTACTCAAAATTTAGAGATACTGTAGAATCAACATATTCACCATTCATCGAATCACTATTAAAAGTAAGTAATTTAAAGATAATAAGTCTTCATAATGAGAATTTAAATTCTGACAACAAAGAATTTACTTGGTATAAATCTTTATCTACAAAGCCTGATTTAGCTGAATATTTTGGTAAGCAATTTTTTGAAAAATCAAGCATCTCTGAATACAAAAATTTAATTCCTGAATATTTTAGAATTTCTGCTGAAAGATCACTATCAAGCGATTATTTTGGTGTCAGGAGCAATCAAACAGAGCAAAAGCTAAAGGATGAAAAGGAAAAAGTTTTCTCAGCTTCTGACTTTGAATTATTTAATACTTGCGGTTATAAGTATTTTGCCAATAAAATATTAAATATTAAAGAGTTACAGAAAACCGACATTACTATCCAACCCTTAGAATATGGCAATCTAATGCATACTGCATTATATAAATTCTATTCAGAACTTCAAAAAAGTGACTTTGATTACATAATCCATAGCGAGAAATCAAACGAAGATTTCCCTGACTTTAAACCTGTAAATATTTTCAAGATGGATTTAAGTGCTTTGAAGATAAAGTTGAAAGAGATTATTTTAAATGAGTTTGATGATATCATGCTGAGCTCTCCAATTATCCAACTTTCTAAAAGAGAAATTTTAGGTGACAAATATCTCAGAGGCACAATCGAAATGTTTCTTGAAAATTCTCTTAAACTTCATAATCATTATCCGGTATTTTTTGAACTTGGCTTTGGAATTAAAAAAAATAGTAGACAGATACCTTTCATTAAGCTTGATAACGGAGTAAAATTAAAGGGTAAGGTTGACAGAGTAGATTTAATATTTGAGGATAATAATCCAAACCAAATATTTTTTCAGGTAGTTGATTACAAAACTTCTTCAAAGAGCTCATTTAGTGATTCAAGAATTGAAAAAGGTGATAACTTTCAGGCACCATTGTATTCAATTGCAATCAAAAAGATCCTGAAAGAACATTACAATGTTGATGCAACTTTGCACGGGGTCGGTTTCTTTATTTTAAAACAAAAGGACGATGAGCCAAAAAAAGATAGTCTAACATTTTTTAAAGAGGTACTTCTAAAAGATGCCAATAAAGAGAACCCCGATGCGATTACTTACAACAAGCAGAATGCATTAATTGAACAATCACTTATGAATGTGTCTGACATTATTAATAAAATTGCAGATGCAAAATTTGAATTAACCGAAAATTCAACCTCATGTAATTATTGTGATTATGCGCAGGTTTGCAAAAAAGCAACAAGACAAAAAAAAGACTATTCATACGACGAAGATTACGATTTCGAATCCGAAAATGATTAAGCAACTTTATAAGGTTTTATAAATAATATTTTATTGACTTTTTTAATTTTATTGAATAATATGAGAAATTACCTGATATCAGCAATTGTCCTTTTGGTATATACAACAGTAATAAACGCCCAGGACAACACATTTCCTTTTCTTGATACCAAAGCAATGGGTGCTTATGATTTCATAAAGCAAAATCCGGAAGCTGACGGTAGAAACGTTGTAATTTTTATTTTGGACAATTCAGTTGATCCATCAATTCCCGGAATGATAAAAACCAGCACCGGAAAGCCAAAGGTAATAGATATGCAGGATTATTCTGGACAGTTAGAATTCAATCTAAAAGAAGCTGAATATGTAAAAAATAATAATGTAGAATATTTATCTGCAGACGGTATAATGATTTCGGGATATGAAAATCTAAAGTATAAACCTGAAGACGGGAAATACCATTACGGTATCATTGATGAAAATAAGAACTTCAAAAACTCACCAGTTAAAGACTTAAACTCAAATTCCCGCAGTAACGATAAATTTGCAATAGTTGCCTTCAAAATAACTATGACAGATGAATTAATAAAAAGTTTCAAAGGTATAATAAAGCCTGAACTCAATTCTAAGCAATGGGTTTACTATGTTGATGAAGACGGTGACGGACATATAGACGAAGAAACTCCAAGGTTTACATACAAATACAACTTAGATTATTTTAACTTTTATAATGGTGAAAAAGGCAAAAGACCACTTGTTGTGATGTCGGCAAACATACATCCTGATTCAAAAAAAGTGACAATAAACACTTGTGATGGATCACATGGTACACATTGTGGGGGTATTGCCTGCGGATATGAGATTTATAATGCCCAAGGTAATAATGGTATTGCCCCCGGTGCTTACATAGTATCAATAAAGATTGGTTCAAATCTGTTATCAGGCGGAGCTACAACAACAGAAGCCAAGAAAAAAGCTTATCAGTATGGAGTACAGTTTCTGAAAGAATCAGGGATAAAATACGGAGTTTTTTCTATGAGTTATGGTATTGGCTCTGAACAGCCGGGTACTAGTGAAATAGAAAAATTCCTTAATAAATTTACTCTTGATAATCCAAATATAATTGTAGTCACATCAAATGGTAATAACGGACCTGGTTTGAACTCTACCGGGAATCCGGCTGGTGCTGAAAATATTTTATCAGTTGGGGCAATGCTCCCGGTTGATGTTCTCAAAAATCTCTACGGCTCACAAAGGAATAAGCCATGGATTACAAATTTCAGTTCTCGTGGTGGTGAGTCAAACAAACCAGATGTTATTGCACCCGGGGGAGCATCCTCTTCAGTTCCGGCATTTGAAAAAGGTGACGCATTTTGGGGTACAAGCATGTCTTGTCCGCAGGTTGCCGGAGCTGCTGCTCTACTATTCAGCGCTGCCGAACATAATAACTTACAGGTTGATGGAGCAATGATAAAAAAAGCTCTTAAATATACAGCTTCACTATTGCCTGATTATTCCTATGCAGACCAGGGATTTGGGCTTGTTAATATTCCAGCTGCATTTCTGCATCTTAAGTCACTAAGTCAAAGAAAAGAATACGAAAAAGCGGCAGGATACGAAATCAGAACCGATAATTCTTTTTACAGTAATAAAAAGGGTAATACAGCATTTTGGAAATCAGGCGGTTACTATCCCGCTGGAAGCGAGAAGCAGAATGTAAATGTTAGAGCCGTTTTTTATGACAAACTACCAGCTGAAACAAAACATAACTTTTATAGAGCTTTTGTTCTTAGCTCCGACTCACCCTGGCTACGTACAGATAAAGATGAAATCTACATAAGGGGAGAAAATTCAGCGTCATTTTCATTAATTTTTGACAGTACAAAAATTAAAAAGCCGGGACTATACTCCGGCAGAATTCTTGCAAAACCCAAAGGTGAAGTCGGCAACAATATAGGTGAATTTGAAGTGTACGCTAACATAGTCATACCATATAATTTCACACAGGAAAACTTATATAAACAAGTCTTTAAGAATGAGCGTATCAATGTTGGCGATGTTCGCAGAATATACATTGAGCCACCAATAGGTGCATCATCGGCTTTTATTTCAATTTCTCCTGTTGAGGGTAAACCTTTTAACATCATATCTTATTTATTTAAACCTGACGGTAAAAACTTCAAAACTCAAGCATCTACCGATGAGAATTTAAGAAAAGAAATCATCTTCCAAATTCCAACCAATGAATTGCAATACGGGATTTGGGAATTAATGCCTTCTACTAATTATCTCTCACTAAACGACAGCTATTGCGACATCACAGTTCAATTTTTCATGTTCGACTCTGAACCAAAAGTAATAAACAAATTAAACATCGAAAATGGTGAAAAACCAAAAGGTGATTTCAGCTTGATTAACTTATCCCAAAATCTTTTTATGTATGATCTTAAAGGAAGTATTCTTGGATATGAAAAATCAGAGAAGGTTGCTCATCAAGGTTCAAGTATATATAAGCGTAAAATCAAAATTAGCAGTGAAATATCAAAATACAACATCAAAATAGAAATGAGTGATGATGATTTTAACAAAAACACAGATTTAGCATTTAATATTTATGATAATACAGGAAAATCTGTTTTTAGTGACGGTATGAGCCGCAAATCAGACTCGTTTACATTTATTCCAAACGGAGCTGGTGAATATACTCTCGAACTTGAGGCCGGATTTACACATTCTAAATTTGAAAACCAAGATTGGAACCTTATTATTCGAGAAAGATACTTCTATAAAAGCAAAAATGACATGAAGTTCCAAAAAAATGATAACAAACTTACACCTAAAGTATGGAACAAAATCAGTTTCAGTCTTTCCGAACAGCTTGTCGTATGTCCGGATGGTTTTGAACAATTTGGAGAAATTGAAGTTATTGATTTGCAAACCCAAAGGACTGCATACAGCATTGACCTTTTAATTAAATAATTAATATTGCAAGATCATTTGTTAACTTTTAAGTGTTTAATTCCATTGGAATTCAAAAAAAGAGGCTGTTCATAAATGAGCAGCCTCTTTGATTTCATAATTTTAAAGATCTTACTTGAAATTCTTTAAGATTTTTCCAATTTCTCTAACATTTTTTAGATTGATATCACCGTTAAGCCAAATCAGTGTTGATTCACTTTCACCGGCAACAATCATGATAAACTCAGACACCTTGTCGCCATTTTTACGAATTAATGACTTAATTTTAGACTTACCCTCAGTCAAGGACATAATTTCTGAGAAACCATCTCCAGGATTAAATTTTTCCAATTCAACAGAGAAATTTTTTCCAACTTCATTGGATTTCGCACCAGTTGTTTTAAAAGAAATAGTTTTGATTGTTTTGATTCCATCAAGAATACTCTTTACTGCTTCTGCATTTTGAGCAGACTCTCTTTCAGCAATGAAAACACCTGGATCACTCATCGAAACAACTTTTATGCCTTCTTTATCTTTGTATTTCGACAAAAGACTTTCGACATTCCTGTTCTGAGCAAAAGCCGAGGTAAGTAATAAAAACATAAATGAAAATATGTAGATAAAAGCTTGCATAAAATATCCTATTTATTAATAATTTTTTCACCGTATTGTTCAAGCAATTCAAAAGGATCGAATTCCTCGTTGCTTGTCTTGAATGATTCAAGTTTTTGGACTTCAGCTGTAGCTAAATCCATTTTTTCAGAAATCAGTATGAAAGCGTCAACCGTAGCTGTGTAATCATCGGTCTTGTAGCTGCCATCATTTCGGAACATCAGGTAGAAAATGCCGAATAATGCTACAACACTTGCTGCAGCAGCATAATATATACCTTTTCTGCTCATCTTCTTTAATTTTTGAGATGATTCGTAGTTATTAATCGAAAGTATTACATAATCGTCGAAACTATCATCAAGAGGAGTATAATTAGCAGATTCCGAATCTAAATAAGCAAATTGTGGTTTTAAATATTCAAATTCCTTTTCAACATCACCCCTAAAATATTCACGCAGAACATTCTCTTCATCCTCGGTAGTTTCGCATTCATAATACCTTTCAATTAAATCCTTTATATCGTAGTTTAACTTATCCATTGTAGTTGAAATTATAATTTGAACTTAATTTTTCTCTTATTTTCTTTCTTGCTCTCGACAAATTTACTTTTAAAGTGTTAATGTTCATTCCCATCAAGTCAGCAATTTCCTGATAACTAAGCCCTTCGATATCTCGGTACTCTACTACTTGCCTCAAAGTATCTGGCAAAGTATTCATAACTCTTTTTACAAGTTCGACAGCTTCAAGTTGTTCAGTTTTCAGGTCCGGCGTTATTCCGTGGTCATGTAATTCAATCTCGCTTGCGTCCAGTCCGGTGTTTGATGTTTGGTATTGCTTCGACCTAAATCTATCAATACACAAATTCTTAGTCATCGTCATTGCAAATGCTTCTACACTTGACTTTCGGCTTAATTCTTCGCGATTAACCCATAATTTGAGAAATACTTCCTGTACTAAATCTTCTGCCTCATCATAGTCCTGAAGCATTTTTCTAGCATATCTGAATAACTTTTCCTTTAATGGTAAAACATTTATTCTAAAATCTTCAAGTTGCATATAATTGACGATTTAAACTTTAAAAAGTAACATTGCAAAATTGCATTTTTTTTTAAATTAGTCAAAATTTAACTAATTAGTAACTATAAAAATAAATAATTAATTCGTTAAATGAAAATAATATATTCAAAAAATACTTAATTCAAAATATTATCAAGAGCATCCTTAAGATTCTCATACTTAAATTTAAATCCAAGATGCATAGATTCTGTCGGGTGTACTTGTTGACTTGCTAAAACCACAGCTGAAGATTCACCAAGTATCAACTTTATTACTATAGCCGGAACCTTGAATATGGCAGGACGATGAAGTACTTTTGCCAGAGTAGATGCAAATTCTTTCATGGTAACGGCATTAGGTGAAACAAAATTGTATATCCCTTCTGTTTCATCGTTTTCTATCGCCCACAAGAACATTTCGGCAAGGTCCTCAATATGAATCCAAGACATCCATTGTTTTCCACTACCTATAGGTCCACCAACAAATAATTTTACAGGCAATGCAAGCTTAGGCAATGCACCTGTCTTTTTATCCAATACTATTCCAATTCTTCCTTTAACAACTCTGACATTACTTTTCACTTTGTCCGCTTCAGCTTCCCAGTCCCTGCAAACTTTGGCAAGGAATGAATCTGCAATATGAGAGTGTTCATTGAGTCGTTCATCTCCCCTATCACCATAAATACCAATTGCCGATGCAGAAATAAAACTATGAGGAGGGTTTTCCATCCCATTAACGGAATCAACAAGATGTTTTGTCATAATTATTCGACTATTATAAATCTCATTTTTATAAGTTTCGCTCCACCTCTTATCTGCTACACCTGCTCCTGCAAGATTAACAACAGAATATGATCCCTCAAAAATTTTGATGGTATCCTGAACATTACTTGTATTAACCGTATGATAAATAATATTTTGGGAATTAGTGTATTTTGTAGAATTCCTTGTAAGAATATGTACTTCATAACCATTTTTAATTAACAAAGCAGTTAATGCTGATCCTACCGCACCGGTTCCACCCGAAATCACAATTTTCCGATTCATTACTTCTCCTTTTTGTACCTTTTCGCAGCATCAACAAATGATTCAGCCAGTGGATAAGAAAGTCTTGAATCATTCTCCATTCTTTCAGGATGCCATTGAACTGCCATGAAAAATCTATTGCTTTTATTTTTAAACTCGAATCCCTCGATTATCCCATCATTTGTAATTGCATTTACCTTAAAAATTTCTGCAAGTTTATCTACTGATTGGTGATGATTCGAATTCACAACACCATATTGAGAATCAGAAATTTTTGACAGTTTGCTTCCGTCATATATATTTATGTCATGATAAGTATCTTCATTTGGAATTTGATGTGGTATCTCAGAATCTGTGTCCTCAGGTATATCTACAATCAGAGTTCCACCGTAAGCAACATTGATGATTTGAGCACCCCTGCAAATTGCAAGAGTTGGTAAATTCATCTTGTCAGATTCTTTGATTAGAGCAAATTCTAAACTATCCCTATAGAGGTCAATGCTGCATCTGGATGTATCATAATCTTTACCATAGTGTACCGGATGAACGTCTGGTCCGCCTGATAGAACTAAGCCACTGCATGATTTTAATTCCAAAAGAGCCGCCTCAACGCTAAGACCATGTAGGTTAACTACTTCGATTTCCTTATCAATGTTTTGTATAAATCGACCATACATCTCATAATTTGCCGAACCAATTCCCTTAGAGATTGCGATTCTGACTTTATTATCTTCACATGAAGATAATAAAAGCAATACAGCAATCATAACCAAAATTACATTTAATTTATTCATTTCCAGTCTTAAAAAATTAAAACCAAATATATGTAAGTCTGAACAACAAACCTCTTTCAGAATGATATACAGCTCCAATATTAAAATTATCATGAAGTACATATTCTGCACCCAGCCCGAAACACATTCCGGACTCGACCTGATTACGATAGATATATCTTGAGCCAGAGACAATATTTTTTGCAAGAATGGAATCATTCCTGGAATAATATCCGGCAGATAAATTAAAACTTACCTTCTCGTGCAAATCAAAGTAAAAAATAATATCACCGTTAATCATCATCGAAAGAAATTTCTCTTCCTCATAGCCGTTTGGTAATGGTTGATTTCTGTTCAGGCTTAGTCCGGGAGGATATTGCAAAGCATAAGCAGGCGACTCTGAGGTAAGACCAACAAGTCCAAGCCCCAAGCCAACAAACATGTATCTGAAACCTGCACCAACTCCAAAACCAGGGCTTCCGATACTAACGTCACCAAAACCACCTTTGATAGGACTTAAAGGTTCCCACACATAATCCTGAGCAATTGCTGCAGTCGAAAAACCCATTAATGAGTAAATTAGAATAATTGATATGATTTTTTTCATACTTTTCTACGCCAAATCTAATTCAAAAATGCTATGTTCAAGATTGTAAATATAAGTAATAATACTCGAAATATCATCAAATACCAAGCAAATATTTTTATCTTCGGTTTTCATAAATTTCTCATGAATTGCTTTGTCAATGAACTCTAACAAAGAGTTGTAATATCCATCTTTGTTATGAATAAGTATTTTCTTTGAAATTATACCTAATTTGTTCCAGGTTATAGCTTCAAACAGCTCAGCCATCGTTCCGTTACCACCGGGGAGAACCACAATAACATCAGATTTATTAATCATCAAGAGCTGGCGCTCGTGCATGCTTTTTACTACAATCATTTGCTTGATATCAGGATGAGCAAGTTCTTTTTCGATCATAAAGTCGGGTATGATACCAATCACATTACAATTATTAGATAAAGCACCTTCGGCAAGTGCGCCCATACTACCTACTTTGCCTCCTCCAAAAATAATATTGCAACCGAACAGAGCTAATTTTTGTCCTAAAAAACATGCATCATTAAGATACTTAGAGTCAACATTATTACTTGAACCGCAAAAAACTGTAACATTTTTCATAAATTTCTTTTTTTGTTTATATTTTTTTTGTATTTTTAAATCGAAAAAATGAATACATTTTTCAATTAAGCATAAAAATCCCAATTTATTAAGCTAATCAACTCATAATTTTGTAAATAATTTTATTTAAACGCATAATAGTAGTGATAAATGTGGAAAAAAACACAAATTTAAAGAAATTTAAGCATAAACACAAAACTAACAGAAAACCCGGAAGCAACAACGGAAGGCAAACTAATAATCATCACATTAAGAATGGTAATACTAAAATTGAAAAATCTATTAAGCTAAATCAATGTGATTATGATATCCTCAGGTTGCTCGAACAGGGTGCAGTAGAAGTTTACGAAATCCACGACCAGTTAAATTCTTACTCAGACCAGGAAATTTCACTCAACTTATCCTGGCTCGAACAAAATAATCTTATCAAAAAGAACATAGTTCCACAACTTGGTGGCGGAAAAATCATTGTCTATCAAATTGACAGCCACGCCAAACACTATATTTCGAAGAACTGATAATTAATTTTGTCACTATCAAAAAAATAATTACTTTTGTAGTCTAAGTAAATGTCAATAGTACATTCTTATGCAGAAGTGGCGGAATTGGCAGACGCGCTGGACTCAAAATCCAGTGGGCTCAACACCCGTGCGGGTTCGACTCCCGCCTTCTGTACATAAAATACTTAAAAACCCTGACTATGTCAGGGTTTTTTATTTATTATTTCATTCAAAAATTAGTAAAAAGTTATAGCTTATATTTTAAAATATCTTTTGTTAGAAACTTATATAAATATATTTAAAGAAAACTGTTATCTTACAAAATTTCAAATATTTGAAATTAAAATATTGAAATTTATTCTTCAACAGAGTTAACTCTAAAATCTACCTTTTTTACTACTTCATACTATGTATATTAATGAAATAAATATTAAGCACTACTGACCTGATGAAAAAGACTTAAGTATAGAGATATCTTAAATTATTTATTTTTTTTTAGACACAGTTTGCTGCAATACTATCTATGCTGGTCTATAAGAATATTATTACCGTCAGGATCAGTTAGTGTGATATACTCCGGTCCTGAAGTGCTTTCATCAGCTTCTCTAGACAGATCAATTCCCAAACTTTTTAATTGTTTCTGAATTTCTCTCACATCATCGAAATCTTCAATGTTCTGAGCATTACCATCCCAGCCCGGATTAAATGTAATGATATTGCCCTCGAACATTCCCTGAAACAGACCAATGACGGCACTCTCATTTTTTAAAACTACCCAATTATGCTCGATAGTTCCACCTTTGTAGGTAAAACCTAACTTTTCGTAGAACTCCTTTGATTTATGTATGTCTTTTACTGAAAGACTAATTGAAAAGGCACCAAGTTTCATAATATATACTCCAAACATTTAGTTGAACAACAATATAATTATAATTAACAATAACTTTAAAGTATGAACAGCAATAATTAAATTTCAAATCAATCAGATAATACAACATATTATTGGCAGGTTATCAATTATTATCTTTTTTTGCGAACTTTATCTGAAACACTTGCAAATTTAACTAAAAAATTAATTCATTAAGTATCATTATTCAAATTTTGAAAATAATAGGATTACTTAATTTATGATTAATACTATAGAATAGATATAATTGGTTTGTTATTTTATATTATTGTTGTGAATATTCTGAACATTAAATTATTATCACATAATTCTCATAAACTGATTTTTTAAGTTACCTAATTTTCAATAATAAAATAATTATTTTTATTATTAGTCATAATAAAATAATGAACCTATTTATTACATAAGAATAAATTACTTAATTCACTTATGTTAATTGTTTACAGGGAGATTTAAATGAACCATAGTCTACACTTTTGTAGATTGACTAAGTTGTATTATTTGTTATCAGTTTTTTTGTTAATGATAATACTTAATACAAATAGTTATTCACAATCATGGGTTGCGGAATCGCAACAAGAAGGATTTATCCTCAAGAAAGTAGTAAGTGACACCAGCATCGCAATAGGCCAGCCATTTAGCTACACGATATATTTTACCATTCCCGCAGGTGCCACAAATGTCACCATAACGGATGCATTACCCGGCTCCTTATTATTTTTGGGACATTCCATTACTTCTGCCTGCGGAACCCCTACAGTCACCGCTCCAGCAATCAATTCTTCAGGAGGGACATTTTCTGTAAACTGGGCAAGTCTTCCATCAGGATGTACGGGATCGTTCACGATTTCAGCAGCATTCCAGAACGGAATAACATGTCCCGGTACCACAGCAAGGAATAATGTGTGTTTGCTCGGTACATTAAACGGTAAGAATTACGAATTTTGCACACCATTTGTCAGCACATCTGCTTTGGCAACAAATCCATGGGGGATAAACAAATATCCTCTCGGTGTTGCATGGCAGGGTGGAAATTGTCAGTATCTGACAGCAAACGATACAATTACATATCAAATATGTGTTTACAAAGCAGTTGGTACCACCGGTCAACTTAATTTAGTTAATGGTATTGTAAGAGATACATTGCCGGCAGGTGCACAGTTAGTAAGCTCGACCTGCGGGGCAACTCAGACTGGTAATGTAATTACATGGAATGTAGGCAATATGAGCGCTACACAGGCATATAATACTGC
This sequence comes from bacterium, assembly GCA_024711295.1. Lineage (GTDB taxonomy): Bacteria > Bacteroidota > Ignavibacteria > Kapaibacteriales > UBA2268 > JANJTB01. Next base: position 52,394 of record JANJTB010000032.1, read on the forward strand.
ATGCTGTCAATTTGTTGTATATTACCCTGTATCACTTTTCCCCAATGGCTCACAAATAACCAACTCAGCTACACTAAGCGGTAGTCTAGGATCTGCAAATCAGCCATGCAGTAATTTTTCAGTACAAAGTAACACTACTTGTGTTGAGAAGAAAATTATTACAAGCGGTTCGGTAAGTAAATGGGTTTATACAAATCGCCAACCTGGATGTGCCGGGCAGTATTTGATTTACATTTGCAATACTGGAACAACACCAATCACAGTTAATGCACTTGACACATTACCCACCGCTTTAACAAACTTCAGCATAGGTACAGTTTGGAATCTTACTGCCAATATAAGCAGTGGAATTGCAAACATCTCGGGTACATTAAATCCAGGACAATGCGGTTATGTTTATATTGGATTTACAATTCCCCAAAATAGCGTAATTGGAACTACAGTAACAAATTGTGTTACAGTTAATATCACCGGACAAAGCCCGATTATCGCATGTAATTCCTTTATTATAGACACTCCCGCTCCTAAACCTTGTTTATGGAAGGAAGTATGCAATAAGCAAACAGATTATCAACCCGGTTCAACTTTCAGATATAGGCTAAGAATCCAGAATACAGGTGGTCAGGCTATTACAGGTTCTACACTCACTGATGTTCTTGACCCTAACCTGGAATATGTCGGTAATCCATCATTTTATATAAGCAATAGCTGGAATACCCCATGTACAAGCACACCTTCGAATCCATGGACGGGTGTCAATCTATCATACAATTCATCAACAAACACAATAACTGCACAAATTGATACAATACCGGCTACTTGTCAAAATATATTCTACACCTCATGTGGAATGTACGGTACTGGCGGAATTCCATACTATTTCATCGAAATTGATGTAAAAGTAAGAGATACATCAGCATTAGGAAATATACCCAACTCTTTCACATTATCAGGAGGAACACTTGGCTCATCGATCACAAATTCCAACGTTGAAAATATTCTTGTGACAGGCGTTGTAGGGTATAATTTGCAAAAAGGAATCAAGAAACCTTCTGATACCGGATACAGCACTTCGACAACAACATCTGCAGGTTCAACTGTAAATTACAGACTTAAGATGAATTCATCAGGAACTGCTGCACTACGACATGTCACTTTTGTTGACTTGTTGCCTTTGGACAACAGCCCAGCTGATTCCAAAATTTTAGTTTCCTGTGCTTCAAGGGGCAGTCAGTTTGATATCAGTTATAGTGCCTTAAGTTCAGCTACACCTACAGTTGCTTCTTTCTGGAATAATACGGCACCTGCATTGGCTAATGTAAATGTACTGACACCCACTGGTGCACCTGGAGCAGCATTCACAAATGGTTGTGGCAGTGCTGGCTCCTGGGCTTCAACCTCATGGGCTTTAGGGCAAAAGAATCTTGGTGCATATTTTGGATCAAGTGCTATAGGCTCAGGAGGTGCTACTATTGATTTTGATGCTACAATTTCATCAGCAGCCAAACCTAAAGATGTATCATGCAATACATTTGCTGTAAGCGGATGGACAAAGCACTTGATTCAGTCCAGCATTCCATCATTCCAGTTGGCAGGTCAGCTTGAATCACCGTTTGCATGCGCAACTATTGATACAGTCAAACCTCCGACTCCTTGTATTAAAGTAGAAGCTTTCAAGATTGAATGTGGTACACTGAATCCTGACGGTACACAAAACTACAACATTAGTTTGAACGCATCAAGCTGTTCTCCTGCAACTCTACTGATAAGTTCGCCTGATGGAACATTCTCCCCTGCATCATTTGCATTATCATCCAGCCCCTGGAATATCAGCACAACATTTAATTATAATTCCAGCAATAATCCTATCGTGATTCACTATACCCTGATTTGCGGTAACGAACATTGTAGAGACAGTATATATTTAGATGTACCACCTTGCGATAATGAACCACCAAGCAAAAAATGCTGCGAGAAATTCAACAGTAAGTTTGATAACCCTACAATAACAACCAACAGCTCCACAGGATTTGTAGCTTTAAGTTTCGGATTGTCTGCCGGACCTTCGAATATACAGAAATTCACAGCTACGATTGTTAGTGCACAATTACGAAAAGTATGCCCGAATGCACCTGGTGCATGGACAAGAATATTCGGCGATATAACCGGAGGTAGCCTTGCACCTACACCTGCAGCTGGACCTCAATTGCTAACAATATTCAGCAGAGAAGCCGTTTGGGGACCTGGTGAGTGTATCAGCTGGAAGAATGGCGCCAATCTAAGTCTGAGCATGCTATTCCCTCCTTTCAGCGGTGCAAAATCCTGCAGGGATACTTTAATGTTTAAGATCAGGTATGCATTTACAGATTGCGAATGCATTACTTGTGATACAGTGATTACTTATACTGTAATTCGCAAACCTACATTTTTCCCATGGGACACTGACATTTCTGATATTAATATCGGTAAACTCAAATCAAAACTCGCCAGAGAGGCAAATTTCCAAAGCAATCAACCCGATTATACCGGTGTAATAATGGAAAGTGCAAATAAAGGGGATTTTTGGATAATCAGTCCTGATAACGAAGAGAATAATGTAACAATTACCGGAATAGAATTGATTTCTCCGGTTGTTCCACTCAACTCACTGACTTACGAAGGTTCTCCAGGATTTATCGAAGGCAATGTTGCTTATGTCCCATTAAATGTAACAAGAGGCAAAAGTGCCGCGATAAATCTAACATTCAACAATTCTAAATCAATAATGCAATTTGGAATAAATGTAAGGTTTATTTACAAAATTGAAGGAAGTGAAGAGTTGAATTTCACAGACCCTATCGAATTTATCGCAAAAGTTCCTGACGCAGCTCCCGACAAGATGGATATTGATATTCAGACTAAACCGGCATCTGTTAAAACTTATGCCATCTACTTCAATAATCTCAATGGATACAACCAGAATGTTGCAGCTATTGGTCTTAAACCTCAAGCAGGAATGCAAATTCTGGCTGTTGGTCCGGCAAGCATGACAGGTGAGCCTGCATATTTACTGCCACGTAAGCAAGATGACGGCTCATACTTAATATCAAGCGCAGCTGATGGAGTATTGGGTATTGAACCTAAGGAAACTGTTAGACCGATATTTGTAACTATCTCGGGTGTACCTGAGGAGAATGGCAAGTTGGAGTTTACAACATATGATATAAATGCAGAAGTATTATCATCTGGTTCAATGATACTGGATATGCCAATTTCGAAAGTCCAAAATGACATCATTGACAACGAGGGTGCAATAAATATAACATCAATAGTACCAAATCCTGCAGGTAATTTTGCTACACTTACTTTCAGATGTAACTCACCCGTAAGTAATGTAAAAATAAATGTAGTTGATTTGCTCGGAAGAAATTTATTAACTCTCGAAAACACACCATCATATCTCGAGTCAGGTGTGCACATTTATACTGTGGATTTGAGTAAATTGGTATCAGGTACATATCTGCTTAATGTTCAAACTCAAAACTCAACTGTTTCATCCCGACTAACTATAATTAAATAGTCTGAATGCTAATTGCAAAAAAGCCGTCTGGATTAATTTTCAGACGGCTTTTTATTTTTTTGAAGATCATTATTGCAAATTAAAACTGATAATATTATGAATTTTTTCCATTAGTTTCATCTCGTCCTGCTTGCCCTCACCTGTATATATTATTGGATTATTAATGATGATTTTGATTTTACCCGGACCTGACAAGAATTTCTTATTAGGTAATAATTTAGATGACCCTATAATTGTTACCGGGACAATTGGTTTCTTGCTTCGTGCTGCCAATAAAAATGCACCCCTCTTGAAAGCCTGTAATTTACCATCATTAGATCTGGTGCCCTCAGGAAAAATAACTACAGACTCACCTGTTGAGATTGCCTCTACAGCAGTCTCGATACCTGCCATAGAATCACGCGCATTCTGTCTTAGAATCGAAATATAGGGAGATAATTTGAGCCCCCACCCAAAGATGGGAATTTTTTCGAGTTCTTTTTTGTAAATAATTCTGAATCCATGCTTTAAACCAGCTTGAAGTACAGGTATATCAAGCATACTCGAATGATTTGAGCAAAATATATAAGACTCACTTAATGATAAATTTTCATTACCAACTACATCAAGCTTAATTCTAAAAGCCCACAAAATTTGTTTAGCCCAGATTCGAGCCAATTTATGAAACACTTGCTTACCAAAGATGAGCATAGCAATTATTGCAACTAAGGACATTACAATTGAACTTACAAGAATGTAAACCAAACCTAAAAGTGATAATATTTTGTTTACTATATTAATTATCAACCTCTAACGCAAACGGCGCTGCAAATTTGAATAATTGTTAAATCAGTCAATTTATAATATCGAAGTAGTCCATCAGGTCTGCATGCAACAATTCCGTTTTTTTGTAGCAAACTCAGTTGCTTGGAAACATTTGCCTGTAATAGCCCGGTATTGTAGATTATTTCTGTAACATTCTTTTCACCATCAAATAGTGATCGTAATATTTTGAGACGTGAAGGTTCAGATAAAATCTTAAACCTATGAGCAACAAGTTCAATCTCAGAATCAGTCAACACAGTCTGTTCAGAACTCATTTTAATGAAATTAACGAGCTGTTCCATATCAAAAATAATGAATTGGTTTCTTGTAAAAAATACAAAAATAAGAAATAATTACATACTTACTCACAATCAAATAATAATCTTATATTTGTACCCTTACCAACTTCGCTAAATATTTCCAGTTTTCCGTTTAGTTTTTGTATAATTTTTTGAACTATTGTTAGCCCAAGTCCAATACCTTCAAATTTTCTGCTTACGCCCTCGCTACCCTGTCTGAATGGCAAAAAGATAACTTCTATTTTATCCTCTTCAATACCTATACCTGAATCGCATATTTCTATTATAGCTTTATTTTTGTTTTCTACAAATTCTTTACTGAGTTTCATCTTAACGAATCCATTATCAGTAAATTTATATGAATTGTCTAAAATATTATATAAAATTTGATGGAGTATAAACTCATCAGAACTTATTACAATATCTTCTTCGCTAAGATCCAATGAATATTCTATCGGTTTATCCTGCAGCAAATCAATTGTAAAATTATCATACATCGAAAGAAAATGAGTTAAATTAACTTGATCTAAAATCAAATTATACTTATCTGATTCAATTTCACTGAGTGTTAGCAATGCTTCCAAAGTTCTTTTTAATCTTTGTCCGGAAAAAGTTATCAGCTTAGTCATCTCAAGAAGCTCAGGGTCATCAAGTTCCATCATCAAAATCTTAGTAAAGCCGAGGATACCATTCAGTGGAGTCCTTAACTCATGTCCAAGGTTATTCAAAATAGTATTAGTAATTTCAACAGATTTTAGAGCTGCATCTTTTGCAGATTTAAGTTCATTTTCGATAAGTTTTCTTTCAGTTATATCTCTCATTATACCTATCGAAAGTACAACATCATTAAGAGTATATGTCTTGGTTGATATATCAATTATTCGCTTCTCATTTTCTTTGTTGATTATCTCAACTTCGTAATTATTACTATTCTCCGAACCACTTTCTCGCATTTGAATTCTTTCGTTGACAAAATCTTTTGAATTACCAATCAAAAGCCTGTCAACATCAAATTCTTGGCTCAAAATTTCATCTCTGGTATAACCTGTAATTCTTGAAATAGCATCATTTACATAAATAAAGTGCTTACCTTTGAGTAAATAAATGCCATCTAATGCATTCTCAACAACAGCCTGAAACTTTAGTTCCGACTCTTCCTTTTCTTTCAAAATGGCTCTCAGCTCAGAAATATCCTGATACATAACCATCATTAATGTTTGACTGTTAATATTTATACTTCTGACTTTTACCAACACCTCTACCGAAGATCCATCTTTACGACGGTGTCTGGTTTCAAAATCATCACCTCCGGTTTCGATAATTTTTTTAATTCTCTTTCTTGTAACTTCTTCAGTTTCGACAATATCATATTGATTAATTGTCATGCTTGCAAACTCTTCTGCAGAATAACCAAGATTTATGTAAGCAGCGTTATTGAAATCAATTGCTTTTTTTGTTTTTGGGTCAATAAGAAGCAATCCATTTGGTAAAAATTCAAACAAAGTTCGGTATCTGTTTTCAGCTTCAGTTATTATTTTCCAGGTTTCTTTTTTGTCTGAAATATCTCTGATATTTGTAATTATACCCTTTATCAGGGGATCATCCATACAATTGGTAATTTTTAATTCAAGCCATTTCCAAGTTCCGTCTTTATGCCTGAATACACCTTCTGTAGATATAGTCATACCCTTATTGTTAAATGACTCCATATAAGCATTTTTAATTATATCCTGGTAATCATTGTGAATATGGTCATATATCTTTAATTTTAATGCCTCTTCCGGAGAATACCCGGTTATTGATTCAGAATTTGCACCTACATAGAAAAAGTTTGCATTTCCGTCACTTATCAAGAACAAGTCTGAACTATCTTCGACCAATTTCCTAAACTTGTACTCACTGTCTTTTAATACTTGCTCTGACTTTTTGAATTCGGAAACATCCTTTATTAAAATTTGAATCCCTGATACATTACCCAGCAAGTCTAGAATAGGTATTTCATTTATCTCTAGGTATTTTCTTTCTCTTGTGAGGGGATCAAAATAATCACTTATTTCTGTGATGGTTTTTCCGGTTCTTAGTATGAAAGCATTATTAGATTCGATTCTATCTGCTATATCGTTCGAAACAATTTCTCTGATTGGTTTACCAATAATTGAACTGTAATCACTATGGAATAATTCAGAGAAAAATTTATTTGAGTCAAGAATTACAGAATTTTTATCAGTACGGATAATACCAAAAGGTAACGTGGACGCAAGACTATCATAAATACTTTTACTTTCGATTAATTCTAATTCAAGTTTTCTTCTGTTAGTTTGGTCAATAAGGGAAATGATATACTCGATATTGCCATTAATGTCCTTACTAAGCCGAATGCTTGCAGTCGAAGGAATTTTTCTGCCGAGATAAGCAGTAAGAAACAATTCCATCGAAACCGAAGGATTATTTTCATCTAAGCCATTTATAGAAAAATAAAAAGCGTCCTGAAAGTCCGGAGAAATAAATTTTGTAAAATCTTCACCTTTAAGTGTGAATCTTTCTGCCTGTAAGAGAATTACAGTTTGGATATTATAAAGCTTAATTTTGAGGTCCGAATCAATCAGAATATTTGATATTGGAATAGAATTAAATAAATCTTCGTATTTACGCTGAGATTCATAAAGAATCAAGTTCGTTCTTTTTAACTCTTCATTTTGAGCTTCTAATTCAAATCTGTAAATATTGATTTCTTCAAGCAAAATATCAACCTTGTCCATATCAGGATTGGCTTTCAATTCAGCTAAATTCTTTTCAAATTTTTCCCAGTTATTCATGCAACCTTCAACTGAAATTGATTTTGTATAAATTCAAATATTGTATTTTTTAAGATTGGAATATATTTATAATCCAACATCTAATTATTTTTTTACAAATATATTAAAATGTTTATATCAAATACACAATTTTTTTTTTATTTTGATAACCTTCAAAATTTATAAGAAATTACAAGCAAAAAATCACTGTTACCAGAATTGTATGTATTTTTGTAAATAGTTCGAGAATCCACAAAACCATCAATGAAAAATAAGAGCGTAGTATTAATTGAAATTGCCGGTTCGCATGATGAGTGTATTTACTCTCAATGTCAAATATTCTCTTATTTAGGATATGATATTCATATCATCGCATCCGAGAATATGAATAGCAGATTTAATGACTATAAAATGCTTAGGAGTCTCAATTTTTTTGATATACCACATAAAAGAATAGATTATTTACCTTCACTACTAAAAATCAGGAAATTGATACGTCAAATTACTCCTGATTTAATTATATTTAATACTTGTTCAAACAATTTAGTGCTTGAATTGTTGATTTTACTTGGAAAAAGATTCAATTATGCAGGAATTATCCACGGAGTAGAAAAATTATCAAACAGCAACTCCCAAAAATTAATAAGCTGGTATGTAAAGAAATATTTCGTATTGAACGATTACATTCTAAATCACATACCAAATAATTATCCCAGAAATCAGTTAAGTTCATTATATACAATTTACAGTCCATATAATTTTCTAAAGCAGAACATTGACGATACATTCAGAATTTGTATCCCCGGAAATTTTGAATATAGGCGCAGAGATTATCTTTTTTTACTTAAGTTATCATCAAATAAATTGCTTGATAAAAGAGTTAAGTTTGTAATTCTTGGCAATGCAAAGCATAAAAACAGTTCTAGCGCTGATTTCATCTCTCAAGCATCGGAACTTGGAGTTATGAATAGGTTTGTATTTTTTGATGAATTTATCCCTCCTCAAAAATTTGCGGAAATCACTTCAAGCTCTGATCTGCTAATGCCATTAATTCACCCTATGGTACCTGATTTTAAATCTTATCTCAAAACAAAAATCAGCGGAACATTTAACCTTTCATTTACTTATAAAATACCAATGTTGATCCTTGACGATTTCGCTGTAAATGAAGATTTCGGATACAGTTCTTTTTTTTATAATTTCGATAATATAATTGATTTGATTAACCTGTTAGCCAAAAACCCTGATTTGATTAAAGATAAAATCCAATCAATTGAAAACTTAAGTAAATTTTCTTTAGAAAACCAGGTAAACAAGATTCGACAATTTCTATCTTTATAAAAATAAATTACAGCATTATACATCTATTGTTTTTTAGTATTTTAAGGAATATGATTGAAATGGTAAAGGCTACAAATTTAATCAGATTATCGGCTTTTTTGGTAATCTTTGGAATATTGGCTTGTTCAACTAATGCGGAAGAAAATATGGCTACCGGTTCAGTTTATGATTTTACAGTTAAGGACATTGAGGGTAAAGATGTATCTCTATCAGAGTACAAAGGTAAGGTAATGTTAATTGTTAATGTAGCTTCTAAATGTGGTTACACAAAACAATACTCAGGCTTACAGAAAATTTATGAAAAATATAAAGATCGTGGATTTGTGGTTTTAGGATTTCCTTGTAACCAATTTGGTGGTCAGGAACCAGGAACAGAAGAAGATATTAAATCATTTTGTGAAACATCATTTGGTGTTACATTCCCGATGTTTTCGAAGATTGACGTGAATGGTGATAACGCTCATCCATTATACACTTATATGAAAGCTCAGGCAAAAGGCATTTTAGGTTCGCAGGCGATTAAATGGAATTTTGCAAAATTTTTGATTGACAAAGATGGTAAAGTTGTTGATAGAATTGGAACACAAACTGATCCTGAAGCAATTACTCCAAAAATTGAAGAATTACTCAATAACTAATATTTGAACAATGTAGTGCGAAGGAACTTACTTTATAAATTATAGTAAGTTCCTTTTTTTATATATTAACGTAAATAAATAATTACTCTTATTCCATAATTAAATATATTTGAGTATTACATAAGTTCCAAATTACAAAAAGATTATTATGGTTGGCTTTGGTTATGATGTACATAGGCTCGTTGATGGCAAAAAAATGATATTGGGTGGAGTACTAATATCCGACAATTTCGGTATGATAGCACACAGTGACGGAGATGCGCTTGCTCATGCCATAATTGACAGTTTACTGGGCGCAGTTGGATTAGGCGATATTGGAGAGCATTTCCCGGATTCCGATGACCAGTATAAAAATGCTGACAGTATGCAATTATTGGCTCACACAATTTCATTAATATCCAAACATGGTTATAGAATTATCAATATTGACGTACTGATACAGCTCGAAAAACCAAAATTAAAAGATTATAAAAGTCAAATAAGAGACAATGTTGCTAAAATTTGCGGATTAGAAGCATCAAGGGTTAATATCAAAGCCGGTACAAACGAAAAAATGGGATTTGTTGGCAGGTCCGAAGGTATTGGTGTATTTTGTGTTTCTCAGGTTGAATAAATGAAAAGCTTTTTAATCATAACTTTCTTTTTTGTACTATCAATTTCTGTTTTTTCACAAGAAGTTTACAGATATAAGGTTGAAAATCTAAAGCAACTGCACAGCTCTAATCCTTATATTATCTATGATAAACATAATAATAGTCTTAGAGAGATATATTTTAATTACATATTTACTGGAAATTACGAAAAAGTAGATATTTTTAAAAACGACTCTTTAACAAAGGGATTTGTTCTCGAAAACTCTAAGTTGGTTTCTTCTGCAAAATTTGGCGACAACATTATCAATATCATTCTTGAATCGAAGAATATATATTTGTTGATAATGACACCTGAAGGTGATATAATAGGCAAAGATTTAATACATACCCTACTAATACCTGAAGCATTGGATAAAATTAAAATTATCCCTTTAGTAGACAAAGAGAAATATTTAGTGAGTATTGGTGAGAGTTTAATTTCAGTCAGCTACGAAAATAAAAATAAAGTCAGCACAGTTGAAATGCTCACGCAAATAAATGGAGCATTACTTGAGCTTGACAATGAATCCGGATTGAACTTATCTCATTATGCAACTGTCCAGGAAAGTGATAATAGTATAACAGTAAATTTCTACAATCATAAAAATGAGTTCTTGTTTCTAACTAACTTGCCCCTCCAAAAAAAGTATAAGTGGGTAGATATCGGGACTGAATTGGTATATGTTACTTCACCTGCTCCAGGCCAATCGTTTATACAAATTATTGATAAAAATTCTGGCACAATAAGTCACAGCTTTTGGATTGATTCAGATATCAACTTGATTACTTTTTATAAGACCAATACCGAAATATTTGTAAAATATATTAATTACATGGAAGATACATATTTTTTGAATGTTATTAAATTAATTGGTGAAGGCAAAAAAGAACAGATATTTGAGTCACCATTATCAAACAGCACTTCGGAGCCATTTTACTTATTAAATAACGACGGACTTTCAATTTTGCTGTTAACAAATGCTATTGCAGTATTTGACAAAGAACACAATTTAATAGCCAATGTCATAACAAAGTTGCCAAAGAGAATTTTCTCAGATGAGCCAACCAATAAGATAAAATGCACTAATTTTGACGAAACTTTTATAGTATATAATGACTTAGGTGGCATTAAGTTCACAATGGCTGAGAATTCAAATTGGATTTTGGATAAGTTTGTTTATGAATTTCGCAATTATGCAATTATTATTTTGTTAATTCTGCTATTGATGGTGTTTATTCAGCTTTATCGTCATCAGCGCAGGGTTGCTAAAGAAATTTTGGAGTTACCAACTGTAGGACTACTTTTTGTTGTTGACTCTAATGGTAGAGTTACACAATTAAATGGATTAGCCAAAGAATTTCTTGAGATAAACGAAAGTACTCCAAAACGCAAATTCTTCAGATTTTATGCCAGAAGTGAAAAAACTATGCAATTTGCAGACTTAATTGATAGAGGAGTCGAAAGTAGAGAAAATTTTACAAAAAAAATTTCTATTAAAATAAACGACTCCGAAACTGAATGGTTTTGTAAAGTAATTGCACTAAGAAACCTTACCGGTATGTTCAGAGGTGTTGTGTTGTCAGCAATTGATATTACCGAACAATTAGAAAGAAAGAGACTCTCGAACTGGGCACAGTTAGCACACGATATGCAGACTAATTTATCAACAATAAAACTCAATGCCGAACATTTAGATATTGCAATCAGTGAAAATAACAAATCCAGACAAAAAAGAATAATATTTCAAGTAAGTTTACTCATGCAAAGGGTTCGGGATATTGTTACTGTTGGAAGAAATGAAAATCTAAACCTCGAACAAACTTCATTATTCGAATTATTCACATCAGTTCGTAATGAATTTGATGAGCTCATGTTTCCTAATATAACTTTTGAAATCGAAAAAACAAATTTAATAATCAATTGCGATAAAGCCAAATTAATCAGAGCAGTGAGGAATGCTGCTGAGAATGGCATTAAAGCAATAAAAGAAAAAGATGGCAAAATTACATTGAGAGCTAAATCTAATGTTGACTTTGTAATAATAACTATTGAAGATAATGGACCTGGAATGGATGATGAAATAAAGAAAAAAATGTTGACTCCTTATTTCACTACAGGAACAAAAACCGGTGGCAGTGGAATTGGCACTATGATAATGCAACATGTTGCAGAATTGCATAAAGGTAAAATTGTTGTTGAGTCTGAGCTGGGAATCGGTACAAAAGTTAATTTCTTTATACCTCACAAAATTGACCAAAATTCTTAGAAAATGTGGAAAAATTATTTGCACGAATTATACTAAAAATACGTGCTTGTTTTTTATTTTTAATACAATTAGTATATATCAATTCATTTTTTTTTGGAGTTACTTAGATGACTGTCAGAATGCGTAGTTTGCAAAGTATTAATACTAAGAAATCTACTGATGTAATGAGCATGCCATTGATGGAGAAACCTGTTTCAGACTATTTCAATGAATTTGTTTTTGGTCCCGAAGCCAAGAAAAAATATTTGCCCATAGAAATACTCGAAAAACTCAATCATTGCATAGAAAATTACATCCCGCTGGACAAAGAAACAGCTGATATCATTGCCCTAGGGCTAAAGAACTGGGCTATTGACCATCAAGTTACTCATTATACACATTGGTTCCAACCACTGACAGGTAAAACCTCTGAAAAACATGACACTTTTTTTCAGTTTGACAAGAACTGGAGAGCAATCGAAAAACTTTCCGGAAGGGAGTTAACTATTCAGGAGCCAGATGGCTCGAGTTTCCCAACCGGTGGATTGCGAACAACGCACGAAGCAAGAAGCTATACTGTGTGGGACCCTACTTCTCCAATATTTATAAGGAGAACAAGATATGGAAGAACACTCTGCGTACCAGCAATATTGATATCTTACTCCGGCGAATCACTCGACCTCAAAGCCCCACTTCTCAAATCTATGAAACTTATCAACGAAATTTCCACTAAAGTATGTAAACTGTTTGATGGCAGCATAAATAAAGTACTGCCTACATTAGGTTGGGAACAGGAATATTTTGTGGTTGATGAATCATTATTCAATGCCAGGCCTGATTTAGTTTTATGCGGTAGGACACTTTACGGTAATGGCTCAGCAAGAGGGCAACAATTGGCAGATCATTATTTTGGTGCTATTCCTGAAAGGGTGTATAATTTTATCATTGAGTTCGAACAAGAGGCATTGAGATTAGGAATACCAATAAAAACACGACACAACGAAGTAGCACCTAATCAGTTTGAATGTGCTCCTCATTTTGAATTTGCAAATATTGCCGCTGATCATAACCTGTTATTAATGGATAAAATTGATAAGGTTGCCATTCGACATGGTCTGCGAGTATTAATTCATGAAAAACCGTTCCAAGGAATTAACGGTTCAGGCAAGCACAATAATTGGTCGCTTGCTACTGATACAGGTGTTAACTTATTAGACCCGGGTGACAATCCTCATAAGAATTTGCTTTTCTTGACATTTTTCATTAACACATTGGCAGCAGTGTATAAGAATGCTGATTTGCTCCGAGCAAGTATCGCCAGTGCAGGTAATGACCATAGGTTAGGTGCCAACGAAGCTCCACCCGCGATTATTTCTGCTTTTATTGGTGATAATATGGAAAGAGCACTCGAAGCATTCCTTAATGATACTGACCTTGATGAAATTGACCATTTGGAAGAAAACAGTCTTGATTTCCTTTTAGTTCCCTTCCAAAAACAACACTCAACAGATAGAAACAGAACATCACCATTTCCATTTACAGGTAATAAATTCGAATTCCGTGCTCCGGGTTCAAGTGTCAATGTATCCCTTCCGATGACAGTACTCAATGTAATAGTTGCTGACCAATTAAAAGAATTTTATAGTAATATTGAATTAAAACTGCAGGAATTTGAAGGTTCTTCAGATTCTGTCTTGGTAAATGAACTTAATAATATCATCAAATCTGAACTAAAGAGTATTTACAATGAATTGACACCAATTCTTTTCAATGGTGACAATTACGAAAAAGAATGGGTAGAAGAAGCAGAAAAGAGAGGTTTACCTAATCTGAAATCTACACCTGAAGCATTAAAAGCATTTTTGAGTGATAAAAATATTAAGATTTTTGAAAGAAATAACATATTCAAACCTCATGAAGTAATTGCAAGATACAATGTTGCCATAGAAGAATATGTCAACAAACTTGAAATTGAAGCTATCCTGGTTGATGAAATTGCTCAAACACTTATCATTCCTGCTGTTGTAAATTATCAAAATGACCTCATCCAGAATGTTCAGGGGCTGAAAGAGCTTGGATTATCAAATGAGTCAGAGACCCATAAAAATCAATTGTTGAAAATTTCGAGCCACCTCGAAGGTATGATAAAACATCTTGAATTACTTGATGATTACCGTCGTGAGTTATCAAAAATTAGTGATTTATCAGAAAAAGCCACAATTTTTGACAGTAAAATCAAGCCCATATTCGAAACCATAAGATTTCACGCTGATAAACTCGAGATGATTGTAGATGATAAATTCTGGCAATTGCCTAAGTATCGCGAATTATTATTTTTACACTGATATATTTATAAACAGATATCATGATGTTGGTGCGGTGCACCAACATAACAAATATCTAGCCAAATTCATTCATTGCAATGTTATGAATATTGGTTTTATAAAATTTCTAGTGCCTCATATCAGGCAATCCCTTAATTATCATGTGGTGGTTATTAAGGGATCTTATTGTACATGTGAACAATATTGTTCATATTATTAGTTAAAAACTAATTTCTTGAGTTACCGACAATTCTATATTTTTCAATGATTTAAACGCCTGTTTGTCAAGCAATTAATCTATGGCACATTGCTTGTAATAAACACTATATCATTTATAGGAAAAGAAATACACATTACATGATTTATAAATTTTTAATCTTGATTATTCTATTTGTTTTTGCAGCAGAGCCCACTCTATCGCAATCCGGAACTTCAGTACCTGTACCAAACATTTCAATAAATGTTGACGGGCTCAATAATGGGGAAAAAGATTTTGTTTTGAGCTTGCAGATACTTGCTGTAATGACTGTTCTTACGCTTGCTCCATCAATTTTGGTAATGATGACAAGCTTTACAAGAATCATAATAGTGTTCCAGTTCTTAAAGCAAGCAATGGGTACAACAAACCAACCGCCTGCACAATTAATAACAGGGCTTGCGCTATTTTTGACATTTTTTGTCATGCAACCTGTATTTAACGAAGCTAATGAGCAAGGTATTCAGCCCTATTTACGCGAAGAAATTACCCAATCACAGGCAGTTGATAATATAGTACAACCTTTCAAAAAGTTTATGCTGAAGCACGTCAGAGAAGAAGATTTAGGTTTATTTATCAAATTGAGTGGTGACGAAAAACCAGCTACACCAGAGGAAGTATCTATTTGGGCATTAATACCTGCATTCTCTCTAAGCGAAATCAGAGTAGCGTTTCAGATTGGATTTATGCTTTTTATTCCATTTTTGGTTTTGGATATGATAATAGCCAGTACACTTATGTCGCTAGGTATGTTTCTTTTACCGCCACAGCTGATTTCCTTGCCAATCAAGATACTTCTTTTCATATTAGTAGATGGTTGGTACTTGATTGTAGATTCATTAATGAAAAGTATTACTAATTAGGACATTTAAAAATATGACAGATCAATTTGTCATTCAAATAGCCAGAGATGCATTTTATCATGTAATTCTATTAGTAGGCCCATTGCTTTTGGTTTCACTTATTATTGGTCTTCTGATATCGATATTTCAGGCAGCAACATCAATTTCAGAGCAAACTCTGACTTTCGTACCAAAACTATTGGCTGTGTTTATTGTATTGATACTTATTCTACCCAATATGATAAGTGTTATGAAGAAATTTACAATTGAGATAATGAACTATATTGCAGGGATGTAGAGCAAGTAATGATAGACTCCGGTGCTATAGAATTATACAGTTCAAAATTTCTGATAGGTGCTTTGATATTTATCAGGATTTTAGGAATGTTGGCTTCAGCACCAGTTTTTAAATCCACAGTCATAAAACCTCACCTTAAGATTTTTTTTGCCGCACTGATGGCATTAATAATGACAACTTCATTTTGGGAATCACAACCAAAGATTGAATTTGAGTTATTAAATATCAGTGTTATTGCTCTCAAAGAATTCTTTTTTGGTGTATTAATCGGGTACAGTGCAAGTGCTGTATTTTTTGCTGCCAGATTTGCCGGTGGCGTAATAGACATGGAAATGGGCTATAACACTTCAATGCTCTTTGACCCGAGTTCAATGACACCTACACTTGTTGGTGAGATTAAGGATCTAATAGCTCTTATGATTTTCTTTATCATCAATGGTCCAAACCAGTTGATAGAGGCTTTGTATGCTTCATTTAGGGCAGTACCACTTAGCACATTTGCCATTAGCGATGCCACAATACAATTATTGATAAAAATGGTGGTTACTGTATTCATATTAGCTCTGAAGTTCGCTTCACCAGTACTTATTGCACTTTTTTGCACGAACTTTTCATTAGCTCTCCTTGCCAGAGTAGCACCACAAACTAATATATTCATTCTCAGCTTTCAAGTAAAAATCGCAGTTGGTTTATTGGTATTGTTTTCAATTGTCCCTTTGTTGGTTTACGTTATTAAATGGGCACTTGAGTCATTTCAGAGCAATACATTACAAATTATAATGACTCTTTACCCTGGGAGAGTTTTGTAATGGCAGAAAATCAGGATGGACAAGAGAAAACCGAGAAAGCCACCCCGAAAAAGTTAGTTGAATCCAGAGACAAGGGTCAAGTTTCGAAAAGTATGGATATTACAACTGCCAGTGTTTTATTGGTTGGAGGCTCCTCAACCTTTTTGCTTGGTTCTTACACAATAGATAATTTTCGAGTCTTTTCAAGAGAAATTTTCTACAACTTACACAAAGTTAATTTAACAGACTCTACCGTGCCACCTTTCTTTTCTCAAATTGTTCAATTTATCGGAATATCCGTCATTCCAATTATGTTGATAATAGTTGCAGTAATACTCAGTTCTGAAATTTCACAAGTTGGACTACATTTTGCAAAAAAGAAATTTACTGAGGGCTTGAATTTTAAGAAAATTTTTAATCCACTACCCGGACTCAGACGAATATTCTTTTCTTCAAACACTATGTTTGAGTTAGTGAAAAACTTTGCAAAAGTATTTGTACTCGGATTAATTGTATGGTCAGTGCTTGCTACCAAATTGGATATATTGCTCAGTATTATGGAAAAGCCATTTACAGAAATTGGTGTTTTGATGGGTCAAACAGCATTGGAAATCCTATTAAAAATGGGAGCAGTGTATGTTGTTATAGCAGTAGCAGATTTCATTTATCAAAGATGGAAATTTGGCGAAGATATGAAAATGACCAAAACAGAGGTAAAAGAGGAAAGCAAACAATCAGAAGGTGACCCAAAGGTAAAGTCAAAAATCAGAAGTCTGATGCTTAGCAGGATCAGAAAAATTATGCTGCAAAATGTTAAAACCGCAGATGTTGTAATCACTAACCCTACACATTATGCTATTGCGCTAAGCTATCAGCAAGGTCAAATGACTGCTCCAAAAGTGGTTGCAAAAGGTGTTGACTATCTAGCACTAAAAATCAGGGAAATAGCAACAGAAAATAATATTCCGATTATTGAAGACCCACCACTTGCACGAGCACTATATAAAGCATGCGAAATTGAGCAGGAAATTCCTGAAACACTTTTCAAATCTGTTGCTCAAGTATTGGCATATATTTATACTCTACGTACCAAGAGTAATCCTCAGAAAAATGGTTTAAGCAGGATTAGACAATTATAAAAAAAAGCCTTCCCATTAAGAAAGGCTTTCATTAAAAAAGTCTATTGAATTTATTATTCCCTCATCAACTTTTCAAGTTCATCGAGGTATTTGTTGATTCTGGCAATTGTTTGTTCGATTGGTAGTTTGGTACTCATATCAACCCCTGCTTTTTTCAAAACGTTAATTGGATAGTCTGATGAGCCGGAACTCAAGAATTTAAGATATCTGTCAATTGCAGGTTTGCCTTCTGATTTAATTTGGCTTGCCAGTGCTTGAGCTGCAGCAAAACCGGTTGCATACTGATAAACATAAAAATTATAATTTACCAGATGGTGAACTCTTGCCCATGACAAACCTTCTTCATAATCAGTTACCATTTCAGATCCCCAGTATTTTTGATACCCTTCTGCAAATAATTTTGTGAGAGATTCAGCTGTAAAGACCTCGCCACTCTTACCACGATCATGAGTTATCTTTTCAAATTCTGCAAATCTGGTCTGCCGGAAAAATGTAGCTTGTGCACCAATTAGGAATTTCTCAATCAAAGCCATCTTTTCTTCCTTCGAGGAAGCATTTTCTACTAAATAATCCAGCAAAAGAGCTTCATTTGTGATTGAAGCAACTTCAGCGACAAAGATTGAGTAACCGGTGTATTGATAAGGCTGATTTTTCTCCGAAAAATATGAATGCATATTATGGCCTATTTCATGAACTAATGTAAATACATCATCAAGTGTATTATTCCAGTTCAACAATATAAATGGATGAGGACCTGCCCCCGAACTATTTGAATATGCACCGCTTCGCTTTCCTTTTGTTTCATACACATCTATCCAACGATTTTCGAAGCTGAATTTCAGAGCATCAATATAATCTTTGCCCAAAGGTGCAAGAGCTTTCAATGAAATCTCTATTGCTTCATCGTAAGTGTATTCTTTTTGAGTAGCAGGAAACAATGTAACATAAGTATCGTAAGGATGAAGCTCATCAAGTTTAAGAGCGCGCTTTTTAATATTTGCCCAGCGATGCAATGTCTTTAAATTTTCATTAACAACATTCACCAAATTATCATATACAGATACAGGAATATCGTTTCCATACAAAGATGCTTCGATTGGGCTTGAGTATTTTCTTATTTCTGAGTTAATAATTCTTGTTTTTAATCTACCATTATAAAGAGTTGCATAAGTTCCCTTCAGTTTTTCGTAAGGCTCGTATGTACCCTTGTAAACAGCCTTTCTGTATTCTCTGTCCAATGAATATAATGCAGCTCTATATCTGCCATGTGACAATTTAACTTCACTCCCGTCAGCAAGTTTAATTGTTGGGAATGGTAATTCTGCATCGTTAAGTATAGAATATGTTGTATTGGGAATTTGAGAAATAGGAGATAATTTTGCCAGTAGTGACTCTTCTTCTGCGCTTAGAGTATGCTTTTTCATTTTGAATGTTCCACGTAGGTCGTGTTCAAAATCTTTAAGTTTTGGTTCAGATTTAAGGAACTTTTCAAAATCCCCTTCGCTGATTGTCAATATTTCCGGTGTAGCGAATGATGTAAGTGCAGAATACTCAGCTGCAAGTTTTTGCATTTTTTCGAACATAACCTGAAATTCACTGTTGTTTAGGTCTGTGTCTTTGCCAAGTGCAGTATATAAATAAGCTCTTGAAAATCTTTGTCCTATTAAATTTGAATATTCAAGGTAATTAAGAAGTTCTTTTGATGATTTGGATATTTTTCCTCTAAAGTCATTAAATTTCTTAATGTCTTTTTCCAGTGATTCAAATTCTTTTGCCCAATCTGCATTTGATTTGAAAATATCCTGTAAATTCCATTTGTACTTGTCTGCAATTTTGTCTCTGGTCGGAAGAGATGTTTGAGATTGAAGCATGGTTTGTGCTGCTATAAA
The DNA here is from genome assembly GCA_024711295.1 of bacterium. GTDB lineage: Bacteria > Bacteroidota > Ignavibacteria > Kapaibacteriales > UBA2268 > JANJTB01. The sequence goes on from JANJTB010000032.1 coordinate 72,244, forward strand.
TGTAATACAAAACAAAAGTATTACATAAAACGTTTTTAACTGATGCATAATTTGTATTATCCTTTTAATTATTGAAATATTATCATTTTTGTGAAAAAAGTTAAACTTTAAAAATAAGAAATCTTTGCTTATTATAAACTAAAATGATAAGATAATTAAGTAAAAGTATTTATAATTATTTTGTGGAAATTTAGTATCATGATAGATTTTATAATTGGCGTATTTAATGAAACTATTTATATGTTTCTCGAAATGGCTCCCTATATAATTCTGGGATTGATTTTCGTTGCATTGCTTAACATGTTTGTCAGCAAAGACTTGATAATAAAGCATGTGGGTAAGAATAATTTTGTATCATTGCTCAAGGCATCATTGTTTGGAATACCGCTGCCACTATGCTCGTGCGGAGTAGTACCAACAGCAGTTTACATGTCGAAGAATGGTGCATCAAAGGGTGCTACTGTTTCGTTTCTGATTTCGACTCCACAAACAGGGATTGATTCAATGATCGCCACTTATGGAATGATGGGACCGCTTTTTGCAATATTCAGGCCTCTGTCTGCTCTGATAACTGGAATTGTTGGCGGAATGGCTGTAAAACTTTTTGATAAATCTGATTCTCAATTAAACAGTAAGCCCAAATTTATAGGACTTAATCAATTATCACATAAAACCTCTAATCTAGCAACTAAAGAACCAATTCCTAATAAATTAAAACAAACTCTGAATTACGCTTTTGTAGAATTTTTGGATGATATTTCAGCTCAATTCATAGTAGGTGTAATAATAGCAGGTTTGATATCATATTTTATTCCTGATGATTATTTTGCCGATAGCGGTATTAATTCCGGTATATGGGGAATGTTGCTGATGATTGCAATTGGCATTCCTATGTACGTATGTGCAACTGCTTCGATACCAATAGCAATGTCTCTGATAATGAAAGGATTCAGCCCAGGTGTTGCATTTGTATTCTTAGCAGTAGGACCTGCTACCAATGCTGCAAGCATTACAATTATCAGCAGGTCTCTGGGGAAGGATATAGTAGTTATTTATTTGATTTCAATTTCTATACTTTCCATTATTATGGGTTATCTTCTTGATTACTTTTATATGGTTTTTGGTGAAGATTCAATAACACATAATCATTCATCACATAATCACGGAGATATGTTTTTAAGTGATGACTTAAAAATGATAATTGGAATTATTTTCGCAATTATGATTGCAGCGTCATTATATAGGAAATATTTTAAATCCGTCTCAGATAAATTTCTGAAAAAAGAGGTAACAAATCATGCAGATATTAAAATAAAAATCGAGGGTATGACTTGTAATCATTGCGTGGCAACAGTTGCTGATGCAGCAAAAAAGATAAATGGTATTGATTCATTTATTGTTAAGCTTGAAGAAAATGCTGCTTATGTAAGCGGCACATTTGATATGGCTAAGCTAAAAAATGAAATAGAGAGTTCAGGTTATAAGGTTGTTGATTAACATTATAATAAAAAAGGAATTTCATAAATTGAAATCCCTTTTTATTATCATTAATATAATTATTTTTATCTTGGTTTTTTGTTTTGAGGCTTAGTTTTTTTGTAATTATCGTTTTTAGGATTATTAGAATAATTACCTTGTTTGCCTGGCAAAGAAGTTCCACGGGCATTTGCAATTTCCTGAGCTTCTTTCATTTTTTTCTGAAGCCAACCTTCTTTTTTGGGTGCTTTTCGTAATGATTCAAGTGTTGGTCGGTTCTTTGAATATTTATTCATATAAAGCTGCTGCCCAATACTCAAGAGGTTAAACATGAAATAGTACAAATTCAAACCTGATGGGAAGTACGAAAACATAAGAGTAAACATAACAGGCATCATGTAAATAAGAGTTTTTTGTCTTGGGTCAGTGATTGTCAATTTCTGTTGGAAAAACATTGTAATACCCATTGCAAGAGCTAATCCTGAAATATGAGTAAGTCCTAATATCGGAAATCCAAAATCAATAATTTTGTCCGGTACAGATAGATCATTAATCCAAAAAATGAAATTTGCTTGACGTAAATCAATAGCTGATCTAAGCAACTGCCACAAGGCTATAAGAATAGGCATCTGAAGCAGCATAGGCAAACACCCGCCTGCCGGATTAATACCGTATTCAGAATACAAGCCCATAATTGCTTGTTGCTGTTTCATTTGATCATCTTTATGTTTTTCTCTTAGTCTTGTCATTTCAGGAGCTAAAAGCTGCATCTTCTGTGCAGAACGCATTTGTTGAATAGAAAGCGGGTGCAGCAATATTTTCATTAAAATTGAAAAGAAAATTATTGCTAAACCATAATTAGGCACAAATTTGTGTATAAACGATAAAATAGGTCTCATAAAATATTCGGCAATTTGACGAATACCATACTTCCAGCCTAAGTTTACCATTGCTTCAATTTTATATTGGCTTACAACATCATAATCAAGAGGTCCGATATAAATTCTGAATTCCTGAACATCACTTCCCTGTTTTACAGGTACTCTGTATGAAACCGAATATCTTTCGATGAGTCCTTGATTTCTGACCTTTTTATTCCAACCATACAAATCAGCTGTGCCATCAAATGCTTGCCAGGGTTGAGGTATAATAGCCATACCAAAATACTTTGTTTTTATGCCGATATAATCAATAATACCTGTTTCTTTAGATTCGACAGGTTCGTCAGCATCAGCATTCAGTTCTGCAACATTGCCATTTAGCTGAGCCACAGCATGAGCATCACTCGACTCATCAACACTATTACCTTCCTGATATCTCAAACCATCTTGCCATTCCAAATTATATCCTCTGTTCGAGGGTATAATGTCATCTATATTGCGAGTTTCGATTTTGTTGTCATAAACATACTGATTACCAAAGAACTTGTAGGTTCTGCGGATATATTTTCCTGGCTGTATTTCGAGTACAAGAGAAAACGAAACCGAATCCCCTTTTGAAATTTTAATATAATCCTGATTAAAATTATCAAATTCAAAAAATAAATCACGTGAATCAATTCTGACACCTTCGTATGTAGTAAATGTCATAAATGCTTCACCTTTGTCACTCCAAATTAATTCTGAAGGTTTTCCATCCCACTTTTTGAATTTCTTAAGTTTCCAGTATTTAACTGCACCACCTTTGTTAGAAATTTTTGCAACCAACAAGTCATTCTCAACCGTGATAATTTTTTCACTACCTTCTGAGAACTTAGAAAAAGTTGCTCCGTATTTAGGATTAATCCCTGACGAATCTGCAGGCTTGAGTTCTTTTTTCAAAACTGTCGAAGTATCAACCGAAGCCGTTTGCAAGGTTGTATCTTGCTTTTTAGCTTTAATATCTTGTTTTTTAGGAGGTTCAATCGTTGACTGTTGCCAAAGCATCCAGCCCACAACAACAACAAATATCAAGACATAGCCAATTAGTGTACGTTTATCCATATCATTTTTTCAAATTATTGATTATTATCATTTTTTTCAGGTATCGGGTCAAATCCACCGGGATTAAAAGGGTGACACCTGCTTATTCTCTTAATAGCAAGCCACGAACCTTTGAAAAAACCAAAACGTTCGATAGAGCCGTAAGCGTAATGTGAACAAGTTGGATAAAAGCGACAAGACTGAGGCAAAATTGGCGATATCGCCATTTGATAGAATTTTATAATGCCCATGAGTATGTATTTCATTGTGCTTTTATCTTTTTGGATTTATAGAATCTATCTACATTATCAAAAATCTGAACAAGGGCAGGATAAACATCAGATAATTTAATCTGTGCGGGGTGACTCACTCCTGCTCTCCATACAATTATCCCAAATCTTAGATGATGTTCACATTGAGTGTATCTTTCTTGAAATATTTTTTTTACAGCTTCTCTTAGCAATCTTTTGATTCGGTTTCGGACAACTGCTTTTTTTGCGTTCTTTTTACTTACAGATACTCCTAAATAAAAAAATTCCGAATCTATTGACTTTGTAAAGTTTGTAGCTTCATACTTGTCAAAATCAAACAGAAAAACACCTAAAGCATTATCTTCATAAAACTTTTTTCCTGTCTTGAACAAGAAACTGAATGAATTAAATCCTTTAAGTGGCTTTACTTTGCTCAACGATGAAGCCCGTAAATAAAATACAAAAAAAACGGGCGGAACACTATCAGTTACCTGATAAAAGTTACCACCCTCAAGACTTAATAAATTCTACTGGTCGCTTACTGTAAGTCTGTGTCTGCCCTTAGCACGACGACGAGCTAAAACTTTTCTACCGTTCTTTGTAGCCATACGAGCACGAAAGCCGTGCTTATTCGCACGTTTGCGCTTACTTGGCTGATAAGTTCTTTTCATTTATACACCTGACAAATAATAAATATTTTAATTTGCATTTTAAATTGACTACAAAGATAATATTTTTTTTTGAGAAAAAAAAACATTTACTATTTGAATTGTATCGCTTTTAGAGGTGCAATTTTTGATGCGGTCATTGCAGGAATAATTGTTGCTATAATTGTTAGTGCCATTGATAGCAAACCAACAATAATATAATGCTCAGCTACAATTTCAACAGGTAATACATCAAGAAAATATATTTCTCCCTTTAGACGAATAAATCCATATTTTTGCTGAAAATAACAGAATAAATAAGCAAGAAATAGACCGCTAAGTGTACCTTTTAGACCAATACTTAGCCCTTTATATAAAAATATTCGAATTATCTTACCCCTATTGAGTCCAAGCGCCCTAAGAATGCCAATTGTTGAAGTTTTTTCAACTATTGTAATCAATAACGAAGTTATAATATTAAGAACGGCAACAATAGATATCAAGCCAAGCACCAATGGTATGGGTTTTTTCTGTATTTCTATCCATGAAAAAATTGAGCTGTGATAGTTAAAAACCGTCAATCCAAAATATGGGTATCTAAGAAATGCTTCGATCGAATCAACAAGTAAAGGTGATTGGTGCATATCGGAAAGCATTATCTGATAGTTGGATGCTGAATACATAGGCATCTCGAACAATTTAAGTGCCCTGTCGTAAGGAACAAAAATCAGGATATCATCGTATTGGACCATACCACTATTGTAAGTAGCAACAATCTTAAACTTATCAATCCGTGGCTCTGGAATATTATTGAAAGTAGAGCTTTTGATTGTAATTACCACAATTTCATCACCAAGTGCAACTTCCAGTTTTCGTGCAAGTCTATCACTGATAATTATTTCGCGTGCCATGGAATCACTAAATTTAAATTCGCCTGTAGTAATGAAATCTTTCAAACCTGACAAATTCAATTCAGGGTAAATACCTCTTACAGATACACCTTCGGTGAGTGACTTAGATTTAACTAATCCCTCTCTTTCGCAAACTGGTTCAACGGCTTTAATTTGCGGGAACTCATTTTTAAGTTTACTTATTGTTCCGTAAATATCAGGAAGTGGTTCTCTATTAAGAGAGTTAATGGTAATATGAGAGGTAAATTTTACAGCATTATCGTGAAGACTTTTATCAAAGCCATCAAGAATTGCCAACGACAAAATCAGCGCCATACAACCGAGCATAACGCTGAACAATGAAACATAGAGAGTAAAATTAAGAAACTTCTTTCTTTTATTCGATTTCGTTAACCTTTCAGAAATAAACTTGAGTGTAGTAAAATTCATTTTTTAAGCAACTTCATCCAGAGAATTTAATTCATTTCTATCTGTTGTAGTAAGAATTTTTTCTAAGTCAAGAAGAATTAAAATCCTGTCTTCGAGCTTTCCGATTGCTGTAATATAATCGGCATCAATTCCGGCTATAATTGCCGGAGGAGGCTCTGTAATGCTTTTTGAAATTCTGAGCACTTCGTTTACACAATCAACAAGAAAGCCAATTATTTTAGTATCAATCTCTACAACAACGATTCGTGTATCAGAATTTGCGGCAATACTCGAAAGGCCTAATCTCTTACGTAAATCAATTACAGGTATAACCTTACCGCGTAAGTTTATTACTCCCTCAACAAAATCTGGAGCATTTGGTACGCGAGTAATCTCAACTAGCCTAATTATCTCCTGGACTTTAAGAATATCAACACCGAATTCCTCTTCGCCAATATTGAAGCTAACCAATTGAAGAATATCATCTTGCGCATCTTTTTGAAACGCATCATGTAAATTTGACATACTTACTCCTAATGTTTTTTAAACTTTTTTAAAAATATTGAATTTAATTGAATTAAAAAAATAATATTTTTACATATATAATTTATTTCATAACTCAATTCTTCTGAAAGGAAATCTTTTTTGTTTCATTGATAATATTTCCTTATTATTCTTAACAATTCATTTTATTATACGTATAATGAATAAAATTAAACATATCAATTTTTCGTCTATATATTGAATTTACTAAACTTCCTATGCATCGGAATTATCTAAATATAATCTTTTATTTTACTGCTTATTTTAGCAGTATTGTTGTTTTGTTATCTCAGCAACAGGATGATACAAAATTACAAATTGATAAAATTAATCAGGTAATCAAAGCTGCCAGCGGAAGCCATGTGGATAATGTAGAATCAAAAAGATTAGTTGATGCAGCAATTAGGGGATTACTCAAAGAACTTGACCCTTATTCTTATTATTTTACGAACGAGGAACTCGAAGAAATTTCTAATCGCAGGGCTGGGAGCTACTATGGCGTAGGATTTCATTCAATTTTGTTAAATGACACACTTCAGATTTTTTCTATTGCTCAAAATTCTCCTGCCGACATTGGCGGTTTGACTATTGGTGATAAGATTATTAAAATCAATGGTAGCAATGTTGTAGGTGTTGATTTAAAGGTAATTGACAGTTATTTCAAAGGTGATAAAAATGAAATTATGACATTTGAAATACTCAAGACAAACTCAAAATTAGTAAAGAACTTAAGGCTCAAAAAAGTTAAATTACCAATCCAGAGTGTAGATGCTTCTTATATCATCGATGGTACTAATATTGGATATCTTGCAGTTAACAGGTTCATGAATTCTACATATTATGAAGTATTAGATTCATTAATGATGCTGAACGAACGTGGTATGCAAAGTCTGATAATTGATTTGAGAGGTAATCCCGGAGGATTGGTTGACCAGACATATATGGTTGCTGATGAGTTTATTCCCGAAGGTGAAGATATTATTATTACCAAAGGTAAAGACCCTAAGTATAACATCCGGTACAAATCATCTCCTAATGGAAAGTTCGAAAATCTACCAGTTGTAATTTTGATTGACAGCAGTACTATATCAGCCCCCGAAATTTTTGCAGGAGCAATTCAGGACCTCGACAGAGGGTTGGTGGTCGGTAAAACATCCTACGGAAAAGGTGTTGTTCAAAATCCGATAAAGCTTTCTGACGGCTCAGAATTATGGCTGACTGTTGCAAGATATTTCACGCCATCAGGCAGAAGTATCCATAAAGATACTGTTAAACCTAAACCTATTAAAAATAAGCGACTCGAAGAAAGAATAATATTAAAAGATGGTATGGGGTTCTCTTATAATTCAGAGGTTGCCGAAGCGGGCCATGGAGATTCAATACCAACATATTACAGTAAATCAGGGCGTCCTATTCGCGGTGGCGGCGGAATCACACCGGATTATTATGTTGATGAAAATACTTTTAACGACTTTTCTCTAAAACTGGTTGAACACAATTTACTAATTAAAGCTGCATTAGATTACCTGATAATTAATGGAGACGAAATCAGATCAAACTATTCTGATTATAACGAGTTTTATAAAGGATTCAACCTAAACGACTCTGTTCTAAATAATTTGAAACAGCTTACAAATGCCAGAAAAATTGATTGGAATGATGAGAAATTTAATAAAGATAAGGATTTAATATACTTATCAATCAAGTCAATAATTGCAGGAATGATTTGGTCGAATAATGAGAAATATCGAATTTTTAATTCAGCATCTAATCAGTTAAAAAAAGCTGTTGAAATAATGCCCGTTGCAGAAAAAATTCTTAAAACCGATAAAGTAACTGAATGACGTTGAAGACCAAAAATGAAATTTATTAAGAAGCTGCAGGATAACCGTAGCTTTTTTTTGTTACTTTTGGATTAGAAAATGATTCAATTTCACAAAGATTATTGTAAATATGGATATATCTTATTTCAGCGGAAATCAATTTAAGCCAAAATTATTCACAACTTTACAAGGTTACAACAAGCAAAATTTTTACTCTGATTTAGGTGCTGGTGTAATTGTTGGTATTGTAGCCCTACCATTAGCAATAGCTTTCGGGATAGCTTCAGGGGTTGCTCCTGAAAAAGGTCTAATAACTGCTATCATAGCAGGATTTATCATTTCTGCTTTAGGGGGTAGTAAAGTACAAATCGGAGGTCCCACAGGAGCATTCGTAGTAATTGTTTATGATATTATTCAAAAGTATGGTCTCGACGGTTTAATCATTTCTACCGTAATGGCAGGAGTGATAATGATTTTAATGGGCGTTTCCAAATTAGGTTCAATAATAAAATTTATTCCGTATCCTGTAATTGTTGGCTTTACGTCAGGGATAGCCGTACTGATTTTCATAACTCAATTGAATGATTTCTTTGGGTTTGGAATTGTTGACCTGCCTGCAGATTTCGCTGAGAAATTTTTGTCTTACTATTCGAATGTTGGTAATTTCAATCCTTCTGCTCTGGTACTTGGTTCAGTAGCACTAATTTTTATGTTGCTTTGGAACAAATATAAGTTCAAACTACCGGGTTCATTTATTGTGATTGTCGTCAGTACAATATCTGTATTAATTTTCAATATACCTATAGAAACTATAGAATCAAGATTTGGAGAAATTCCTAACACACTTCCCAAGCCAAGCTTAATGGCAATTAATTTGGACACTATCAAACAACTTATCGCACCTGCTACAACCATTGCACTCCTTGGTGCAATTGAGTCACTTTTATCTGCGGTAGTAGCTGATGGAATAATTGGTGGTAGGCACCGTTCAAACATGGAACTTGTTGCACAGGGTACAGCCAATATTGCATCAGGACTTTTTGGCGGAATACCAGCAACAGGCGCAATAGCAAGAACTATTACAAATATAAAGAATGGTGGACGTACACCAATTTCCGGCATAATCCATTCAATTGTATTATTACTGATTATGCTACTGTTCGGCTCATTTGCAAAACTAATACCAATGTCGGTTTTAGCCGCAGTATTAATAGTAGTATCATTTAACATGTTTGAGTGGAAGGAATTTAAGAGTTTAAGAAAAATTCCAAAAAGTGATGCTGTTGTGATGCTCACTACATTCTTTCTGACCATAGTATTCGACCTTACATTAGCGTTGCAAATTGGAATGCTGATGGCTGTATTACTATTTATGAGGCGCATGGCTCTTGTTACAAATATTGGTGTTATTACACGAGAAATGAACGAATCCGATGAACCTATAGATGAAATGAGCATTGACAAAAGAGATGTCCCAAATGATGTTGATATATATGAAATAAATGGACCATTCTTTTTTGGTGCAGCTACTAAATTTCGGGAGACTTTGGATAGAGTTTCTAAGCCACCTAGGATAAGAATTATCAGGATGCGAAACGTACCTGCTATAGACGCTACAGGTATACATTTTCTTGAAGAGATATACGATGAATCACGAAAAAAGGGAATCGAAATAGTATTTTCCGGTATGCATGCCCAACCTTACAGAGCATTGGAACAAAGCGGATTCCTAAATAAGATAGACGAAAAAAACATCTGCAGTAATATAGATTTTGCACTCGCAAGAGCAAAGGAAATATTAAATATACAATAAAAAAAGAGCTTAATCATCTCTAATATTTATTTTTAAATTATTATTAATATTTTATAGAATTTAATGGGAACTACAGCAGATCTTAGACCGGGCGCATTTATCAGATTTAATAATGAACTTTGTCAGGTACTCGAGTCACAACACAGAACACCTGGTAATTTGAGAGCATTTTATCAGGTAAAAATGCGAAATACCCGCTCAGGTAAATTGCTTGAGAACAGATTCAGGTCAGGCGAATCAATAGAGTTTGTAAGAGTTGATAAAAAGCAATTTCAATTCTTATATAGAGATGGAAATACCTTATATTTCATGGATCAGGAAACTTACGACCAAATTCCTGTAAATGAAGAAACAGTTGGAGAATCTGTGAAGTTTCTTAAAGAAAACCAGGATGTTTTCATCAATTTTGAAGGAGATATAGTATTAGGATTAGAAATGCCTCCATCAGTATCTTTAAGAATTGTACATACTGAACCAGGAGTAAAAGGTGATACAGCAACCAATGTTGTAAAACCAGCTACTGTAGAGACAGGTGCACTGGTTAATGTTCCATTGTTTATCAACGAAGGTGATTTAATCAGGGTTGATACTTCTAATGGTGCATACATGGATAGAGTAAAAGAATAATTAAGTTGTTCAGATATAATAGTTTAGGGCTCTTTCAATATTAATTGATAGAGCCCTATTTTTACATTTAATTTATTCCCAATTCTTTTGATAATCTCGGAAAAGTATATATTGGGTTTCCTTGAGTATCTATCGTAATTTCACCCTTAAGTTCAATTACTAATTTTTCTAAAACACTTTTTACATATTTGATTTGGTCATCATTAATATTAGCCATCCTGATGATATCATCAAGTCGTACATTAACAGCATGGTTACGAACAAAGGCACCAATCATTTTTTTTCTTATGATATTCAAATCTCTTTTCTTATTCTTTTTCTTCACAGTAAAATATCTAACTGCCGGAATAATAAAGAACAGTAAGGAAAAAATTAGAGGAAAATATCCCAGACCTATTGATAAAAATGGACTTACCAAAAAATCTGTTGTTACAGGATTACCGAACTCATCTTGCAAACCAATTTGCATCGAACCGCTAAAGATATTTGTAAGTACAAATGCCATAATTAAGTTAAATATATTCATGGCGACGATACCCACATTTTTACCGGTTGAATTACCAGTAAACTCATAAGGAGCTTCTACTTCATCTTCGTAGAATACAATTTTGCCACCTTTGAGTAATTCGCTTTGTTTATTGAGCATATCATAAAAATCACCAACAACAATGCCTTCATCATTTACAAAAAGCTCTCCGTTGAATCTTGATGCATATTCTGCCAACCTAGCTTCAGCTTCATCATAACTAACACCTGTTAGAGCAACGATATGTCCAGCTGTTATTTTCCCATTGTTCTTTCGTATAAATGCTGCTGCTTCTTTGTGGTCATCGAGTGGGTCGTACTCAGGACGCTCCGGACCAAATACAAAACTATAGACTGACTGAATGAAGCCTCTACCCTTATTCTCTTCTTTTGGATAATATTTATACCTGTTACCATAGGGGTCTGTAGTGTACGAAAATGATTGCATCCACATGTGCATAGTGAAAGCATCCATCAATCCTCTGAATAATCCGCCAATAACCGGTCCGATGTCAAAACCTTTGGAGTCGTTATCATTACTCCTTCCGGCAAACATCAAAGCAAGCAAAATCAGCACAAAAATTACAGTATAGAATACCAAAACAATGCCTATAGAAGCCTTATAAACAACTTTGAATACCTTCCATAAAAACTCAGAAACTATGGCAAAAATTTCTTTTGCTGATTTGGAGCCACGCTTCTTTAGTGGGTAATCAAATTTGAATATCAGACGCCCTGTCTCATTATCCATAGATACACGTGCTTTGTATAGCTCGATTAATCTTCCCAATGCGTCATTAATTTGGCGCAAGGGAAATCCTGTCTCAGCGGATAAATCAGCCGGAGAGACCATACCTTTGGTATCTTTTAGAATTGATTCTAATTTAAGGACAATTTTTTGTTCTGACTCTTGTGGATTCATTTTTTATTTTTTATTTAATAGTTCTTCCTGAGCTTTTTTAGCTGCCTCAGTTATTCCATCTTTAAATCTTTTATATTTTTCTGCATCAGCACCCGTAAGTCTTCCACGTTCGAGAAATTGCAATAAATTATATGCCAATGGAGATGATATTTCGAATATCACCGGATTTGCCAAAGGAATATTATCTTTCTGAATTTTCTCGATATAGGGCTTTAAAGCTGTCTTTACTTCCAATAAAGCATCTACTTCGGTTGCCTTAAGCTCGATTGTCGAGAGCATTTGAAATGCAAAAACTAAGTCTGTTGCATATACAGTCGGCTTGATATTTGCCAACTGTTGCTTCTGAGCATCAAGATTTTGAGGTTGCTGGCCAATTAGTTGTAAATGACCCAAGCTACATACGAACAAAACAATTAAAACGAGAAATTTATTCATAACAATTCTACAAAAAATTATTTGATTAGTTTATTAATATTCATACTTAAAGAGAACCTGTGCATGTTTGCATTTGAACCATATCTCGAAAATCCGTAATCAAAATTATAATCTTCGAACAACAATCCCAATCCACCAGAAAAACCCGACAAACCTTTATCAGATTCAGGTGCGATAAGCGTCCTTATTTGATTATCATAACCAACTCTAAGCTGGATTATTTTACCTAAATAAAGCTCACCACCGACAGTAAAACTTTTAAATTTATCAAAAAATCCATCTGTTTTATCAGCTAGATGATGGAAGGCAAAATTCACCAATAATGGTAACCCCCTCAATCTGTGATTTACACCGATTCTAACATCAAGCGGCAATGATTCATTCTGGTCTGATATCTTAGTAATTTGCGTTCCTGCATGTAATACTGACACTCCAAGGTTTGTCCTGCCATCTTTCAATTTATATAGAATACCCGCATCTACCGCTATAGCAGAAGTAGATACCTGCTCAATACCCACAAAAATATACTTAAGTGTTACACCATAGTACAAATTAGAATCGAGCTCATCTGAATAGCTGACACCGAAAGTCAAATCATTAGCTCCGAATGAGCCTCTGTTTCTATTACCTAAGTAGTCGGCATAATCAAAACTGCCATAACTAGTGAATCCTATATTCGCTGCAAGTGTACCACTACCTTCGAGCTCGTGGATGTAATTAATATTACCTGAATTGATATCCAAAACGTGCTTAAGGAATGTTACTGATGCCTGTCTGTTTTCGACTGTTGAAATTGTTGCAGGGTTAAAATACAATGCTGTCGGGTCGTCAGTAACAGTCATAAATGCATTTGATAATCCTGCAGACCTTGCACTGGATATATACCTGAGGAAACTAAAGGGTGTATCAACTGCAAATATCATAGTGCTTGATGCAATAAACAATAAGAATGCTATGATAATTTTTTTCATATTCATTTTTATTAATCTTTAAGGTAATTCACGATTTGTTTTAGACGTTACAGTGTCTAAAAAAATTTTGGGTGGCTTAACCGGACTACGTGAATCTTTTGTTACGAATACATGAGTAGTATAACCTTCCGATATTTTTTCTCCATCCCGTAAAATTTCATAATCAAACTTGAGCAAAGCACCACCGGTATAATTTAAAGTAGTTCTGATTTCTAAGTAATCGTCATAATAAGCAGGAGACAAATATCTTGCATAGGCATCTCTGAGAGGCAATAAGTACCCTTCATCTTCGAGGTCCTTGTACTTAAGACCATTAGCTCTCATGATTTCTGTTCTACCAACTTCGAAAAACGCTAAATAATTGCCATTATACAGATACCCCATACGGTCTGTATCTGCATATCTTACTCTTGCGAAACTGGAATGAACAATATGAATTTCCATTACGATATTCTCTTTTCTATATAAGCAAATAATTCCAATAATCTCTCAAGGTCGTCAGCAGAATAAAACTCAAATTCAATTGTGCCGCTTTCTTTAGTTTTTGGAGCTATCCTAACCTGTGTTCCAAATGCATGCCGAAGAGTATTTGCCCTGTCTTCCAAAACTGCCTTTACTTCAGAACTAATGATTTCTTTTGGCTTCTTATTCTGGCTTTTCTTATCGGAAATCGAGCCCTGAGATTCAATCTGTTTAACGAGATTTTCGGTATCACGAACAGACAGTTGCTTCTCGACAATTTCATTACCAGCCCAAATAATCTTAGTAACATCATTTAGCGATAATAGAGCTCTGGCATGCCCTACAGTAATTTCTTTCGACCTTAAAGATTCTTGTATAGTATCGGGTAACTTAAGCAACCTAAGGAAATTTGTCACAGTAGAACGGTCTTTTCCTATTGTAGCAGCAAGTTGTTCCTGAGTATAATTATGTTCTTCAATAAGACGTTTATAACCGTGAGCTGTTTCAATCGGATTAAGATTTTCTCTTTGGATATTTTCAATTAGAGCTAATTCCAACATCTCGTAAGGAGTATCAACATCCATTACAAATGCGGGTATCTTTTCCAATCCTGCAGCTGTACTTGCTCTCAGCCTTCTCTCTCCGGCAATAAGTTCATAGCCGTTAATTGATTTACGCACAGTAATAGGCGATATAACACCATGTCTTAATATAGATTTCTTAAGGCCTTCCAATGCTTCTTCGTCAAAATCCTGACGTGGCTGGTAAGGATTAATTCTGATACTGGAAATTTCTATTTCGGCAACCATCCCTGCAGTTATAGAACCTTCATTTCCACCTACGGTGAAACCTTTCTCAGGAGAGAAATCAACAGATTGAATCAATGCTCCTAAACCTTTCCCAAGACCTGTTTTTGATTTATTAACTTTCGACATTTATTTTCTCAGTATTGAATAATTATTTTCAATCACTTCCTTTGCTAATTCCAAGTAGTTTTGTGAGCCCGAGCATAATGCATCATACAGAATAACCGGTTTGCCATGGCTTGGTGCTTCAGATAATCTTACATTCCTTGCAATCAAGGTTTTGAATACTTTCTTTCCAAAGTGCTTTTTTACCTCTTCAACAACCTGATTCGAAAGCCTAAGTCTTGAATCAAACATCGTAAGAAGCACTCCTTCGATATCCAAATCGTGATTTAATTGGTATTGAACAATCGAAATAGTATTCAACAATTGTCCCAATCCTTCCAAAGCATAATACTCGCACTGAACAGGTATCAGCACAGTGTCTGAGGCAGATAGTGAATTAAGAGTCAACAGACCTAGAGATGGAGGGCAGTCAATAACAACAAAATCATATTCATCACGTACTTCATTCAAAACTTTTTTAAGAATTAACTCTCTGTGCTTAACACTAACCATCTCAATTTCGGCACCAACAAGATTAATATGTGAAGGTATCAATGAGAGGTTCGGCATCTCGGTTTTGATAATACAATCACGAATTTCCTCTTTTCCTACCAGTACTTCATATATTGTTTTGTCCGACCTCTTAGCATCAATTCCTACCCCTGCAGATGAATTCGCCTGGGGGTCTATATCAACCAGCAAAACTTTATACTCAGAAGCAGCCAATGATGCTGCCAAATTAATAGAAGTAGTGGTCTTGCCAACACCACCTTTTTGATTAGCTATCGAAATTATTTTACCCATTCACTATGCCGTTAAATTATTGCTTTATACATAAAATAGAACATAAAGGCATTCAGTATTATTGAATGATTGATAATGCCGGAGTCAATCATTTTCTTTATCTCATCAATAGTAAACAATTTAATGTTTATAACTTCATTATGGTCAAGATTTTGTTCATTAAATAGTTCACAATCATTCCATAAAAAAGTAGTACATTTATTTGTAAGAAATGCAGGGTTTGGCCTGACTTGACCTAATCTAACAGGTAACCCGATACCTTTGTAACCGGTTTCTTCAATACACTCACGTACTGCAGCATCTGCATAATCTTCTCCATGCTCTACCATACCCCCCGGTAGTTCAATAGTAACAGAATCTGTACCGTGTCTGTATTGTTCGACCATTACAATTTTATTATCTTTTGTGACAGGAATAATATTAACCCAATCCTGAGATTCCAAAACAGTGAAGTATGACTCCATGCCATTTTTGGGATTGATCCTCTTCCTCGATTTTGCCTCAAAAATTTTCAGGTCAAGTAAATACTTCTCGTCGGTGGTTGTCCATTTTTCTATCAATTCGTTAACTTAGTATCAAATTATACAAACTACAAAAATAACGCTTTTTTTGCTTATAAATTTAAAAATTATAACTATCTTTGGATCAGGAACAAATAAAAATAGTAGAGACCTCAATTATCAGAGAATCTCTACTATGATTAATACTTTAAAAAAAATAGAATGAACTATTCTTCTTCGCTAATTACCCAAACTTTGATGTTGGTTGAAACTTCAGGATGAAGCTTAATTTTGGCATCAAAAACTCCAAGGGTACGAATAGAATCTTCAATAACGATATGTCTTTTATCAATTTCATAACCCTTTGCAGACAATTCCTGAGCAATCATGGTAGGAGTAACTGAGCCATACAACTTGCCTTCTTCACCTACTTTCATAGCAATACTAACTTGTACTTCAGATAGATTTGCAGCAATACTTTCAGCAGCAGCTTTTTCTTTGGCAAGTCTTTTATTTCTGTATTGTTTTTCGATTTCGAGTCTTTTTACTGCACTTTCGGATGCATAATAAGCATAATCTCTTGGAATTAGGTAGTTACGAGCGTAGCCATCCTTTACATTGACAATCTCACCCATATTACCGAGATTCAATAAATCTTTTCTTAAAATTACTTTCATAATTATTTATTCCTGTATAATATTCTAATTTGGGTTAACGGCAGCTAATTAATTTTCTTCTGCAACAGCAACTGGCTCTGCAACTGGTGCAGCTTCCGGCTCTACTTTAGTTACCGTATCAGTACCTGAAATTAAGTTCGTTCCAAACTCTTTACCTTCAGCCATTGCTTTTTCTCTGCGATACTCGCGCAATTTATCAGGTAATACAAGAGTTAAGTGTCTCAATACAGTATCTTCGAGCACAAAGAATCTTTCGATAACCGGAATATTTACCGGTAATGACTCGAATACTATATGAACATAATATCCATTGTACTTTTTGTTGATTGGATAAGCTAATCTTTTGCGTCCCCACTTATCAGTCTCAAGAATTACGCCACCATGGTTTTCGACATAAGTCGAAATTTTAGCAATTACTGCATCAATGTCATTATCTTCCAAAGCGGCATTAATAATAATGGTTGACTCATAAACACGGCGAACATTCATTTAATTTATCTCCTGATTTAATTTCTTTTTTGCCATTACTTATTTTATCAAATGGTCAAATATAGAAATACAAAAATAATAGATTTGTTTAAATTGACAAAAATATTTCTTACATATCTTTTAAATTTATTTGATATTTAGAAATTATATTCATTTTTAATTCTTTTTTATATCCGTTACAATTTTTCCATCACTCATAGTACAGATTCTGTCGGAATAATTTGCTACTTCTGTGCTATGTGTAGCTACTATACAAGTCAAGTTGAATTCATTGCGCAATTCAGAAATGAGTTCTAAAACTTGTCTTGAATTAGCGGCGTCAAGATTTCCGGTTGGCTCGTCTGCCAGAATAATTTGCGGATTATTTATCAAAGAACGTGCTATTGCTATACGCTGTTGCTCACCACCTGATAATTCCAAAGGTTTGTGATTTAGTCTGTGTGACATTCCAACACGTTCAACAAGCATTTTAGCTTTTTCAATAGCATCTCTTTTGGGCTTACCTTGTATCAAGGCTGGCATTATAACATTTTCGAGAGCAGTAAACTCAGGTAAAAGTTGGTGAAATTGGAAAACAAACCCTAATGCATTATTCCTTATTTTTGCAAGTTCAGAATCAGGCATTTCAGTTATTCTGTGTATTTTATCATTAGTTTCAATGGTGATATCACCTGAATCCGGTAGATCCAAAGTACCTAATAAATACAATAACGTGCTTTTTCCAACACCTGATGGCCCAACCAATGAGACAAAATCACCATTTTGAACCTGAAAATCTAAACCTTTCAAAACAAGTGTTTTCAATTGACCACTTATTTGAAATGATTTAACAATATTATTTGCATTTATTATCATATTCATTAAAGAAGCCGACCAAAATTATGTCTTTTCAATGAATAAGAGCATATTTGGTCGGCTCCTGAGATTTTTATATACAAACAAATCTAAGCTTTGTTCTCTTCAGCAGCTTCACTATCATTTGTTGGTGCAGATTCTTCAGCTACTTCATCATTATTAACTGTTTCTGCAACGGTTTCTTCAACAGTTGAATCAACAATTGTAACTGATTCTTCAGCTACTTCAATAACTTCATCAAAAATTACAGGAGTTGCCATTTCTTCAACTGTTTCGACAACTTTTTCTTCTTTTTTCGGGTTTGCCTCTTTTGCTGCTTTAGGTTTTGACTCAGTAGTTTTTACTGCTTTCTTTTTCTTTTTGATTGCATAGGAGCCATCTTGAGGAGCAGAAAAATCAACTAATTCTATAATAGCAGTTTTAGATGCATCACCTTTTCTAAAGCCTGTTTTGATAACTCGGGTATAACCACCATTTCTATCAATAACTGCAGGTGCAATAGAATCGAATAATTCTTGCAAAACATCTTTAACTCTGATAACACGTCCAACAACTCTTCTGCTGTGAACATCCATAGTTTGCTTTTCCGGTAATAAGCCCTGCTTTTCTCTCAGTAAAGCATTTTTAGCTCTTGTAATGATTGCTTCGACGTAAGGTCTTAATTCTTTAGCCTTCGCTTCAGTAGTTTTAATACTTTTATGTCTGAGAAGTTCGGTAGCCAAATTTGCTAAAAGCGCTTTACGATGGCTACTTGTCCTTTTTAATTTTCTTCCGGATACTAAGTGTCTCATTTTTGGAACTCTTTTTCAATAAAACAATTCATTTAATCAATTAATGCTTCAGGAGCAGGTTTATCTTCTTTTAGGTACTGTTCAACACTCATACCAAATTCCAATCCATTAAGAAGTACAACTTCAGTAAGCTCAGCTAATGATTTTCTACCAAAATTGCGGAATTTAAGTAATTCAGATTCTTGCAACTGGACTAATTCAGATAAAGTTTTAATGTTAGCTGCTTTCAGACAGTTATGAGCTCTTACAGACAATTCAAGTTCTTCAACCGGTGTAAGGAGTATTTTTCTCAATCTGTTTCTTTCAGCAACTTTCACTTCTTCTTCAACTACTTCCTGAACAGGTGCTTCTTCTTCGAATTGCTCAAAATTAATGAAGTACTTAATGTGGTCGTTCATAATTTTAGCAGAAGCATGTACAGCTTCCTGTGCAGATATAGTGCCATCTGTCTTAACATCAAGAACTAGTCTTTCGTAGTCTGTGCGTTGACCAACTCGATATGGTTCAATATTATAAACTACATTCACGATAGGAGTATAAATTGAATCTATTGGAAGCATACCAATCGGAAAATCGGTTATTACTTGTTCCTCAGCAGGAACATATCCTTTACCTTTTCCAATTCTTAACTCAACATCAAACTCAGCATTATCTGCCAAAGTAGCTATGTGATGGCTTGGATCCATAACTTCGAGTGATGGAGCAGCATCCTGAATATCTTTAGCTGTCCAGGTACCGGGACCTTTAAGCTGAATCATAACTTTAGTAAGTTTTTTGTCAGATGTTTTTATTCTAACACCTTTTAAATTAAGGATAATTTCGGAAGTATCCTCAACTACACCTTGAATAGTTTGGAATTCGTGCAATACATCAGAAATCTTAACGCCGATGATAGCAGTACCGGGTATCGAAGAAAGCAATATTCTTCTCAGTGTATTACCAATAGTAACACCAAATCCGGGTTCCAAAGGTTGCATGATAAACCTACCGTGTGATTCGGCAGAAGTTTCTTCGATTATTACCCTATCGGGCATTTGCATTTGAGTGTTCATATATTAATTTCAATCTAAATTTTAGTGAACAATTTAATAAATGCCACCAGAATTATACTCTTCTTCTTTTTGGCGGACGACAACCGTTATGTGGGATAGGTGTGCGATCAATTATGCTGTGGATTTCAAGGCCAGCCTGTGATAATGCTCTGATAGCAGCTTCACGCCCCGAACCTGGTCCCTTAACCATAACATCAACCTTACGCAATCCCATATCGTAAGCTTCTTTTGCAGATTTTTCAGCAGATACCTGAGCTGCATAGGGTGTATTTTTCTTTGAACCCCTAAAACCGTTCTTTCCGGCTGAAGACCAGCACAAAGTATTACCATACATATCTGTTATCGTGACCTGCACATTATTAAAAGTAGCTCTGATAAAAGCTTTTCCATGAATATCAGAAACGACTTTCTTTTTAATTTTCTTCTTTGCCACGCTGTTTTACCTAAATTAAATTTACAAATTATCTCTAAGAGATTATTTAGTTGCTTTTTTCTTTCCTGCAACTGTTTTCTTACGACCCTTACGGGTACGGGCATTTGTACGAGTTCTCTGACCTCTGACAGGAAGACCTCTTCTGTGACGAAGTCCACGATAACAACCAATATCCATCAATCTCTTAATATTCATCTGAATTTCGCTTCTAAGCTGACCTTCAGTTTTATAATTATCGAGCACTTGACGTATTCTGGCTACTTCATCATCAGACCATTCGGCTACACGTTTTGATAAATCGATACCTGCTTGGTTGAGAACTTTTTCTGATGTTGTTCTACCAACTCCAAATATATAGGTGAGTCCAATTACTCCCCTTTTATTTTTTGGTAAGTCTATACCGGCAATACGAGCCACAATTATACTCCTTTAATTAACCTTGTCTCTGTTTGAAACGTGGATTCTTTTTGTTGATGATATAAACTTTACCCTTGCGGCGTACTATTTTATCATCTGGATTTCTTTTCTTAACAGATGCCTGAACTTTCATGGCTTACTCACTATTTAAATCTGTAAACTATTCTTCCTTTGGTCAGGTCGTAAGGTGACAATTCGACTGTTACCTTATCGCCTTGTAAAATCTTTATGAAGTTCATTCTCATTTTTCCAGATATATGGGCTAATATTTTATGCCCATTTTCTAATTTGACAATGAACTGGGTATTAGGCAATGTCTCGTCTATTATTCCATCAACTCTTATTAAATCTTGCTTTGCCATCTACCACTGTATCCTAAAATTAAAAACCACCAATTCCTGCTCTACCTTTAATCTTACCACTTTTCATAAATCCGTCATAATGACGCATCAATAAGTGTGACTCAATCTGCTGTAAAGTATCTAAAGCAACACCGACCATAATCAGTAAACTTGTTCCACCGAAGAATGATGCAAAGTTCATGTCAACGTTGAAGAAGTAAGTCACAAAAGTAGGTAATACTGCTACAATACCTAAGAAAACAGAGCCTGGTAAAGTAATTCTTGTCAAGATTGCTTCAATATATTCAGAGGTATGACTTCCTGGGCGTATGCCGGGAATAAATCCACCCTGTTTTTTCATATTGTCAGCAATATCTTTCGGATTAAATATGATTGCAGTATAAAAATACGTGAAGAATACAATCATCAGAAAATATACTGCAGCATAAAAGAATGACTGATAGTCGAATAATCTCGCTACTGTATTAAAAAATGGACTTTCGGGGAAGAAGGTTGCAATTGTATTTGGAATGAACATTAATGATTGAGCAAAAATGATAGGCATAACCCCTGCAGTATTAACTCTAAGAGGTATATACTGTGTAGTGCCACCAAATACTTTATTACCAACTTGGCGTTTTGCATACTGAACGGGTATCCTTCGGGCCCCCTGAGTAACAAGGACAATAGCACCGATAATAACAACAAGTAATGCAATAACCACTAATTCGACGGGCCACAATCTTGAGCCTGACATAATTAAGTTCCATTCGTTAAATAATGCGGCAGGAAGTCTGGCGATGATACCAATCATGATAATGAGTGATATACCATTTCCAATACCTCGCTCAGTAATTTGTTCGCCTAACCACATCATAAATACTGTACCTGCAGATAATAAAATTATCGCAGATGATGTAAACCAAAATCCTGTTTCAGGTACTACAGGTAAACCTCCACCTGTTTGGGCACCAAGTTTGATCGCAATACCCCATCCCTGTAACATAGAGATAAACACAGTAAGAATTCTGGTGTATTGATTAATTTTTCTTCTGCCCTCTTCTCCATCCTTTTGGATTTTTTGTATCTCGGGTATTACTACACCGGCGAGCTGAAAAATGATTGAAGCTGTAATATATGGCATAATGCCCAGAGCAAAAATTGCGGCATTCGAAAATGCACCGCCCACAAACAAGTCAAACAAACCAAAAAGTGTATTCGAATCTTGTGCAGCTATCGACATTTTTAATACACTCACATCTACACCAGGGAGTGTAATATGCGAACCGATTCGTACGACTATTAATATTCCAAGGGTAAACAGAATTCGGTCTTTTAATTCTTCAATCTTGAATATGTTCTGAAATGTCTGTAGGAATTTACTCATTTATAGTTACGGTCCCTCCGACTGACTCAATCTTTTCTTTTGCTGTTGATGAAAAACTGTGTGCTGATATACTTACAGCAGATTTGATTTCACCATTGCCTAATATTTTAAGAGGTAAATCTCTCTTTTTGATTACGCCAAGATTTAATAATGTATCGAAATCAACATTATTAGTAATTGAATTATTATCAATCAATTCTTGTATTCTTGACAAGTTAACAGTCTGGTATTCAACTCTGAACCTATTGAAGAAACCAAATTTTGGTAATCTTCTGTTAATAGGCATCTGACCGCCTTCTTTGAATCTAGAGATTTTAGCGCCCGAACGTGATTTTTGACCTTTATGTCCACGTGTAGATGTGCCGCCATGACCTGAACCAGGACCGCGACCTATACGTTTTGCTTTTTTCTTTGCACCTTCGGCGTATGATAAATTACCAATATGCTTCATTTTATTATCTTAATTTATTCTGAAACTTCTTCAACTGTAACTAAATGCTTAACAACTTCAATCATACCTCTTGTCTGAGGATTATCAGGCAATACGTTGCTGTAACTTGGTCTTCCCAAGCCGAGAGCCTCGATAGTTTTCTTTTGCTTATGCACTCTTTTAATTACGCTTTTTGTTTGAGTAATTTTAAGTTTACCCATTTTATTTCACCTTATAGTTTTGCTAATGAATGATTTTAGCCGTGTAGTACTTTCTCTACAGTAATTCCTCTTCTTTCGGCAACACTTGTAGCATCTTCAAGAGCACTTAGTGCAACGACGGTAGCTTTTACAGTGTTATGCGGATTTGATGAACCAAGACTTTTAGTCAAAACGTCCTGAACACCTGCTAATTCCAATACCGCACGAATACCACCGGATGCAATCACACCGGTACCGGCAGTTGCAGGGCGTACCAATACTTTCGAAGCACCGAATTTGCCAACTACATCGTGTGGAATAGTATTATTGCTCAGACGTACTTTTACAATATTTTTCTTTGCAGCTTCGGTTGCTTTTGTAACTGCATCAACAACTTCGCTTGCTTTACCTAAACCGTAACCGACATGACCATGACCATCACCGACTACTACAAGAGCAGAGAAATTAAACCTTCTGCCGCCTTTTACAACCTTAGCTGTTCTACCGACATAAACAAGCTTATCTTTTAGGTCAAGTTCTGATACTTTAAAATTTGCCACTTTATTATATTCTCCTTAAGTAATTAAAACTCTAACCCACCTTGACGAGCGGCATCTGCCAGAGCTTTCACTCTACCATGGTAGATATAACCGTTTCTATCAAAAGCAACTCTTGTAATATTTGCTTCGAGGGCTCTTTTGGCAATAGTCTTGCCAACTAATTCACTCTTTGCAGTCTTTGTCATACCTTCTTTCAGAGAGTTTCTTAAATCTTTATCTATTGTTGATGCAGAGGCAATAGTTTTGCCGTCAACATCATTGATAATCTGAACATAAATATGACCTAAGCTTTTAAATACAGTTAGACGTGGACGCTCAGCTGTTCCGTTTATTTTAGAACGTACATGCAATTTGCGTTTTTCTCTGCGTTTAGCTTTTAAATACTGTACTTTCATTTTATATTTCTCACTACTTATTATCTTCTTATTAAGATATTTATAAATTACTTAGATGCAGTCTTGCCGGCTTTACGACGAATATACTCGTTTTGATATCTGACACCTTTTCCTTTGTAAGGCTCAGGTGGACGAATTTGTCGTATCTTAGCAGCAAACAAACCAACTAACTGTTTGTCTATACCTTTGATTTTGATAGTTGTAGCAGTAGGTACTTCGAATTCTATACCCTGTGGTGGAATAATCAGCACCGGATGTGAAAATCCAAGTGACATAAACAATCTTCCGTTACGTAATTCTGCTCTGTAACCTACACCTTCTATAATAAGATTCTTCTCGAAACCTTTTGAAACACCTTCAATTATATTAGCTGTCAGAGCTCTCGACAATCCGTGCAAAGCTCGGATATGTCTTTCTTCGCTGCCTCGGCTGAATGTTATTGTATTATTTTCCATAACTACAGTTATTGCTTCAGGTACTTTGTATTGCAATTCGCCCAATGGACCTTTTGCTACCACAACACCATCATTTAAACTGACTTTAACCTTGTCAGGAACTGTTATAGGTTTTTTACCAATCCTAGACACTTTTAAGCTCCTTTGAAATTACCAAACTGTACATAAAACTTCACCACCAACGTTGTATTTGCGAGCTTGCTTAGCAGTCATTACACCCTTAGATGTAGAAATAATAGCAATACCCAAGCCGTTATATACGCGAGGCAATCCTTCTACTGTAGAGTAAACCCTTCTACCTGGCTTACTCACCCTGACAATCTTCTTAATCGCAGGTTTCCTTTTGTAATATCTCAAGGTAACTCTTATGATTCCTTGAGGTCCTTCATCAATTTTTTCGACATCAGTAATAAAACCCTGGTCTTTCAAAATTTCACCGATATGGTGTTGAATTTTTGAATAAGGAGAATCAACTGTTTTGTGCCCTGCCTTGCCGGCATTGCGAACTCTGGTCAAAAAGTCTGATATTTGATCTGTTACTGGCATAATTTAGCTTACCATTATTAATTATTTACCAACTAGCCTTACGAACGCCGGGAATTTTACCTTCCAACGCCATCTGACGAAAAACATTTCTGCACAAACCGAATTTCTTGTACACGCCTTTACCTTTGCCTGTTAGTGTACATCTGCTTCTCAATCTTGTTGGAGCACTATTACGCGGCAACTTTTGCAAGTTTTCGTAATCTCCGATTGATTTCAGATATTCACGTTTTTCGGCATACTTTGCTGCCAATCTTCTACGCTTCTCGTTACGTGCAGTTACTGATGTTTTAGACATAAATTTTTCTCTACTACTTTATTTAACTTTTTTTGCGGAATGGAAAACCAAATTCTGACAACATTGCATATGAATGCTCATCAGATTCAGATTTCATTACAAAAGTAATATCAAGTCCGGTTATTCTGTTTACTTTATCAACATCTATTTCCGGGAAAATAATCTGCTCTTTAATACCTACTGTGTAGTTTCCTCTACCGTCAAAACTTTTGTCGGGAAATCCACGGAAGTCACGGATACGAGGTGATGCAATGTTAATGAATCTATCTAGAAATTCATACATTCTTGCACCGCGTAAAGTAACCATACAGCCGATAGGCATACCCTGGCGAAGTTTAAAGTTAGAAATCGCTTTCTTTGCTTTTCTGATAACAGGTCTTTGACCGCTAATCAACTCTAATTCGTTGACTGCATTTTGTAAGGTCTTTAAGTCCTGTGTAGCCATACCAACGCCCATATTAAGGCAAATTTTCTGTAACTTAGGCACCTGCATTACTGATTTGAATTGGAATTTGTCCATCATAGCAGGTACAACAGTACTTTTATAGTATTCTGCAAGTCTCGGGACGGGTGGTTTTCCTGCATCTTTAACTTCTTCAAGACGCTTACCCTCCGGAGCAAATTCTCCTTTTTTCGAACCTGCTTTACCTGTTTGTTGCTGTACTTTTTGTTTTGCCATTTTTAAATATCACTAAAAATATTTTTAAATTACTTTATTATTGTTTTTTGAATATCTTACTGTAACTGTATCATTGCCTTTTTTCTCTTTTTTAAAGCCAACTCTCGTAGCTTTTTTGTCAGAGTCAACAAGTAATACATTAGAGTAATGAATAGGGAATTCTTTTGATATACGGCCGCCTTCCTGATTCCTTTGATTTGGCTTTTCGTGCTTAACATGAATATTAACACCTTCAACCAAAACTGTCATCTTTTTGGGGTCAACAAGCAACACTCTTCCGGATTTACCTTTGTCGTCACCTGATAAAACTTCGACTATATCATTTTTTTTAATTTTTAATTTCATGATAATCTCCTTAAATAACTTCCGGAGCAAGTGAAACAATCTTCATGTAATTCTTTTCGCGTAATTCACGGGCAACCGGTCCGAATATACGCGTACCTCTTGGTTCACCTTTATCATTAAGGATTACCGCAGCATTATCATCAAATCGGATATACGAACCATCACGGCGACCAACTTCTTTCGCTGTGCGAACAATAACTGCTTTAACAACCTGACCTTTCTTAACAGCTCCATTCGGAATAGCAGCTTTTACTGTTACAACGACTAAATCACCCAATGATGCATATTTTTTACCATGACCGCCAAGCACTCGGATAACTCTTACTCTTTTAGCACCTGAATTGTCGGCAACTGTCAAATTAGATTCTTCTTGTACCATTTTATTAATCTCCTATGATTACTTGGCTCGTTCTAAAACTTCTACCAAATTCCAACGCTTACGGGCGCTCAAAGGTCTGGATTCAATGATTTTAACTAAATCACCGATTTTGCAGGTGTTTTCTTCATCGTGAGCCATAACCTTTTTGGTTCTCTTAAAATATTTCTTATAAAGAGGGTGAATAACCTGTCTTTCGGAAGCAACAATTATTGTTTTGTCAGCTTTGTTGGAGACAACTTTACCAACCATAACTCTTTTCTTGGTTGTTTTTGCTGATTTGGCAACTTCTGCCTGGTTATTCAAAATTTCTGTATTATTATCCATTTTGCTTTGCTCTTGAACGTTCATTTAAAATGGTATTAATTCTTGCAATATCTTGTTTAAGAATACTCAAATAAGATGTATCATGTAACTGTTTCAAAGCATGTTGAAATGTCTGCTTGGAAAGTGTTTCGACTGACTCGTTGAGCAAAATGTTCAGCTCTTCATCAGTAAGTTCTCTTAAATCTTTTGCTTTACGTGGTTTCATTATAAACCAAATCTATACGTGATACAAATTTTGTTTTTATTGGTAATTTGTGAGAAGCTAATCTTAATGCTTCTTCTGCCAATTCTCTGCTAACACCGTCAACTTCAAATAAAATTCTACCTGGACGAACTACAGCAACCCAACCTTCAGGGCTACCTTTACCTTTACCCATACGAGTTTCCAAAGGCTTTTTGGTATATGGTTTATCAGGGAAAATTCTTATCCATACTTTACCGTCACGTTTGAGGTATCTGTTGATAGCAATACGGGCAGCTTCTATTTGACGATTAGTAATCCAGTGTGGCTCTAATGCCTTAAGAGCATACGAACCAAAGGATACAGTTGATCCTCTGAATGCCTTTCCGGTCATTCTGCCACGAAACGTTTTGCGTCTTTTGACTCTTTTAGGAGATAACATAACTTAACTTCCGTTTTCTTTTAATTCTTTTCTAAATTACTGTTGCTTACCGATTACTTCACCTTTGCATATCCACACTTTAATTCCGATAATACCGTAAATTGTAAGTGCTTCAGCTGTACCATAATCGATGTCAGCTCTTAAAGTATGCAATGGAATACGACCTTCTTTATATTGTTCAGTTCTTGCCATTTCAGCACCACCGAGACGTCCTGAGCACATAATACGAATACCTTGTGCACCCATTCTCATTGTAGATGACACTGCCATTTTCATTGCTCTTCTGAATGAAATTCTACCTTCGAGCTGTTGAGCAATATTTTCAGCAACTAATAATGCATCTAATTCAGGTCTTTTAATTTCGCTGATAAGAATTTTGACATCCTTACCGGTAAGTTTCTTTAATTCTTCTTCAAGTTGAGTAATATCTTTTCCGGAACGTCCAATAATTACACCGGGACGAGAAGTATTGATGGTAATTCTCATTTGCTTCGCAGTTCTTTCGATAAGAATGCGGGCAATACCGGCTTTTTTCTTTCTGTTACGGATGTAATTGCGGACTTTGAAGTCTTCGGCTAATTTTTCAGCTACATTTCTTTCGTCAAACCAATTAGCATCCCAACTACGGTTAATACCTAATCTTAGACCAATAGGATTAGTTTTTTGTCCCACTTTTATTGCTCCTTGCTTGAATTATCGTTATCAATTACTGCACCCTCTTCAGGAGTTGCTACAACTATAGTTAAGTGGTTTGAGCGTTTTTTGATTCTATATGCTCTACCCATAGGTGCAGGTAAAATTCTTTTAGCTGCAGGTCCACCGTCAACAAAAGCTGTTTTTACGTAAATCTCATCTTCGTTGAATGACAATTCTTGTTGTTCAGCTTTCACATTTAGATTAGCAATTGCAGAACGCAATACCATTTCAGCTACTTTCGATGCGTGCTTAGGTGAAAATCTAAGCATGTTAAGCGCTTCGGCAGCATTTTTGCCACGAATCATATCAATTACCAGTCTCATTTTGACAGGTGATGATGGTATATATCTTTTTAAAGCTTTAGCTTCCATTTATCTTAATTCTCCACTAATTATCACTTTTTCGCTGAACGCTGTTCTTTTCTGTGACCTGCATGACCTCTGTAAACTCTGGTCGGTGCAAATTCACCAAACTTATGACCAACCATATTTTCGGTTACGTATACAGGAATAAAATTCTTACCGTTATGTACGGCTATTGTATGGCCTACGAAATCAGGAGTAATTGTGCAAGCACGAGCCCAAGTTTTTACAACCTGTTTTTTCTTTGCTTCATTAAGCGCTTCGATTTTTCTTATTAACTTAAAATTTACAAAGATGCCTTTTTTTAACGAACGAGACATTCTATTTTATTCCTTGACTATTTTGACTTTCTGTTTCTAATAATTAATCTGTCTGATTCTTTTTTCTTACGTGTCTTCAAGCCTTTTGCATACTTGCCCCATGGTGATCTTGGATGTTGACGGCCACCACCGGATTTTGACGCACCTTCACCACCACCCATCGGGTGATCTATCGGGTTCATCGCCATACCACGTGTTTGTGGACGAATACCAAACCAGCGCAAACGTCCGGCTTTACCCCAGAGTATATTTTCGTAGTCAGCGTTACCTACAGTACCTAATGTTGCATAGCAAATATTTGGAACCATTCTGATTTCACCTGATGGTAACTTCAAAGTAGCAAATTTTCCTTCATTAGCAACCAACTGTACTGATGCGCCTGCTGAACGAGCCATTTGGCCGCCCTTTCCGGGCTTAAGTTCAACATTGTGTACGAACAAACCTACTGGAATATTTTTTAATGGTAATGCGTTACCATCTTTGTATTCTGAATCAGGTCCGGATATTACTACTTCACCAACTTTGATTTTAGCAGGAGCAAGAATATATCTGTATTCACCATCCTGATACTCAACAAGAGCAATACGGGCATTACGGTTAGGATCGTATTCAATTGTCTTTACAGTAGCAGGGATTCCATGCTTATCGCGTTTGAAATCTATAACCCTGTAACGACGCTTGTGTCCGCCACCTCTATGTCTTGAAGTAATTCTTCCGGTATTGTTTCTGCCACCAGACTTTTTGAGTGGTGCAGTTAATTTCTTGTATGGTTTATCAGTAGTGATTTCGTTGAATTCACTTACTGAGTAAAACCTTGTACCGGGTGTAATCGGTTTTAATGTTCTTATAGCCATTTTCTAAAACTTATTCAAAATTGATAATAAATTTATTCTGTGTCTCCACCGACACCTGATACTATCTCAATTTGTTGACCTTCTTTCAAAGTTACGTAAGCTTTCTTTTTAGAAGCTGTTTTGCCACGCATTAGTCCGCGTCTGGTCATACGTATTTTGTTCTTACCTTTAATATTTACAGTACGCACACTTGTTACATCCACATCAAACATTTCTTGAATTGCCTGTTTGATTTGAATTTTATTAGCATCCGGATGCACTTCAAAGACATATTGTCTTTGCTGTGCAAGATTCATTGCTTTTTCTGTAATAATAGGTTTTTTGATTAACTGTATCATTTTATCCAAACCGTTTTTTAATTGCCAAACGTATTTTGTATTTTATTAATAGCACCCTTCAGGATAACAATTTTTCTATGATTTAAAATATCATAAGTAGATATTTTATCTGCAGGTTGAATTGTTAAGTTTTTAATATTTCTTCCTGACATAAAAACGTTATTGTCAACATCAGGTAATAATACTAAAGTCTTGAATTGGTTAAGTGCTAAATTGCTAAGTACACCTGCCATTTGTTTTGTTTTGATGGCATCGAACGTAAAATCGTCAATAACAACCAGGTTGTTTTCGGATACTCTCATAGAGTATGCAGATTTTCTGGCTAAACGACTTACTTTCTTTGGCAACTTGTAAATGTAATCATGTGGTTTAGGACCGTGAACAGTACCGCCACCAACCCAAACAGGTGAACGTGACGAACCTGCTCTAGCAGTACCTCTGCCCTTTTGTCTCCATGGTTTTTTACCACCGCCGGATACTTCTGAGCGGATTTTTGTTTTTGCATTACCTTGTCTTCTGTGAGCAAGGTAGGCAACCACTGCTTGATGCATAGCATGTTCATTTGGCTCAATACCGAAAATATCATCCGGTAAATCTGTAGTGCCAATCACTTTGCCATCTTTTGAATATAAATCTACTTGCATGTTACTGTCCTATACCTTAACAATTTCCAACAAAGTATTCTTTGGTCCCGGAACACTACCTTTCAGTAATATTAAATTTCTTTCCGGAATAATGTCAAATATTTGAATGTTTCTTACGGAAGTTCTTTTTCCGCCCATACGACCTGCCATTCTTAAACCTTTAAATACTCTTGAAGGATAAGAAGAAGAACCGACTGAACCAGGGTGACGTTGACGATCGCTCTGACCATGTGTCTGCATACCGACTCCGCCAAAGTGGTGACGTTTAATAACGCCCTGGAAGCCACGCCCTTTGCTTGTTGTACTAACCTTTACTTTATCACCTGTTGTAAATTCTGCAACAGTCACTTCAGATCCAATCTCGTAGCTTTTAGCCAAATTTCTGAATTCTTTGAGGTGTCTGCACGGAGCGATACCTACTTTCTTAAATTGACCTGCTACAGGTTTGATAACTTTATTTTCGCGAATAGTTTCGAAACCTAACTGGATAGCGCTATAACCGTCTTTTTCCATTGTTCTTATGTTGACTACAGGACAAGGTCCTGCTTCAACTATAGTAACAGGAACAGCTACACCTTTATCATCATAGATGCTGGTCATTCCGACCTTTTTACCTAAAATTGCTTTTTCCATTGTTAGTCTCCTTAAACCTTCACTTCAACATCTACACCAGCAGGTAATTCAAGACGCATTAATGCATCAATAGTCTTCTGAGTAGAGCTGAAAATATCAATTAATCTTTTGTGAACTCTTGTTTCGAACTGCTCACGTGATTTCTTGTCAACGTGTGGAGAACGGTTAACAGTGTAAACCGATCTTCTGGTTGGCAAAGGGACCGGTCCTGAAACTACCGCTCCCGTTTGCTTAACAGTTCTGACAATTCTTTCAGATGATTTGTCAATAAGGTTATGATCGTATGATTTTAATTTTATTCGTATTCTTTGTGTTGCCACTTTATTTTCCTTGAGATTTATACGATCCCGAATTTCTTATTCAACAATTTTAACTACTACACCGGCGCCTACTGTACGGCCACCTTCACGAATAGCGAATCTCAAACCTTCTTCCATAGCGACTGGAGTGATAAGTTCAATTTCGATTGCATCAAGGTTGTCACCGGGCATAACCATTTCTACACCACCAGGTAATGTCATCGAACCGGTTACGTCAGTTGTTCTGAAATAGAACTGTGGACGGTAGCCGTTAAAGAATGGAGTATGACGTCCGCCTTCTTCTTTCTTCAATACGTAAACCTGAGCTGTAAATTTGTAGTGAGGTTTGATAGAACCTGGTTTGGAAATAACCATACCGCGTTCCAATTCATTTTTATCTACACCGCGTAATAACAAACCAACGTTGTCACCAGCCTGACCTTCGTCAAGTAACTTACGGAACATTTCAACGCCTGTACAAGTTGTTTTCTTTTGTAAGCCAAAACCTACGATTTCAACTTCTTCGTTAACTTTAATGATACCGCGTTCGATTCTACCAGTACCTACTGTACCACGACCTGTGATTGAGAATACGTCTTCAACTGGCATTAAGAATGGTTTGTCAACTTCACGAACAGGAGTTGGGATATAAGTATCAACTGCAGACATTAAGTCCCAAATACACTGATATCTTTCATCATCAATAGGAGCATCTGCAGCACCTGCATCTAATGCATGTAAAGCAGATCCTTTGATTATCGGAATTTCGTCGCCTGGGAAGTTATATGATGATAATAAATCACGTAATTCCATTTCAACTAATTCTAATAATTCAGGGTCAGCGATGTCAACTTTGTTCATAAACACAACGATTCTAGGTACACCAACTTGGCGTGCAAGAAGAATGTGTTCACGAGTTTGTGGCATTGGTCCGTCAGTTGCAGCACATACGAGGATAGCACCATCCATCTGAGCAGCACCAGTAATCATATTTTTAATATAGTCAGCGTGACCGGGGCAATCAACGTGAGCATAGTGACGATTTTCAGTCTGATACTCTACGTGAGCTGTAGCAATCGTGATTCCTCTTGCTTTTTCTTCCGGTGCATTGTCAATTGAGTCAAATGTTCTCTTTTCACCGCCTAATTTTTTTGACAAAGCCATTGTAATTGCGGCAGTTAAAGTAGTTTTACCATGATCCACGTGACCAATTGTACCAACGTTCACGTGCGGCTTACTGCGATCAAATTTTTCTTTAGCCATTAGTACATCGCTCCTATTTAATAACTAGTTTTAAATAAAAAAATAATTTAATTTCTTAATAATAACTTTTAATGACAGCAGGTTCGTAGTGTGAAAACGTCATCGTATAAACAGCACGTCCCTGACTTTTACTTCTTAACTGTGTAACATAACCAAACAATTCTGATAATGGAGCCATAGCTTTTATGACCTGCATGGTAAGTACACTTTCAATTCCTTCAACCCTACCTCTTCTCGAGTTAATATCGGCAATGATATCACCGACATATTCTTCGGGGGAAGTGATATCAACTCTGAAAATTGGCTCAAGCATTATTGGTTCAGCTTTTCTACAGGCATCTTTGACTGCTGTCGAAGCTGCAATTTTACATCCAATTTCCGTTGTTGTATCCTGAATATAGTTTGTTTCGAGTATCCTGACTTTAACATCTATCATCGGATAGCCATTTGGTCCGATATTCAAAGCTTCTCGAACACCTTGCTCCAAAGCAGTAACAAAATTTTCGGGAATCTTAGATTTCTTAACAAGATTTTCAACTATAAGTCCTTCATTTCTCTCTGAAGGCATTACTTCAATCTTGATATGACCATATTGATTCTTGTTTGCTAACTGTCTTTCGAATATGCTTTCTTCTATTACCGAGCTGCTGACAGATTCTCTGTACGAAACTTGGGGCTTACCTACTCTTGCAGGTACCTTAAATTCACGATTAAGTCTGTCAACGATAATTTCTAAATGAAGCTCACCCACTCCGCTTATAATTGTTTGGCCACTTTCACTATCTGCACTGAACCTAAAAGTAGGATCTTCATCAGAAATTTTTTGTAACGCTTCATTCAATTTATCCTGATCTGCAATTGTTTTAGCTTCGATAGCCTGATTAATTACAGGTTCAAGAAAATTAATCTTTTCATATAAGAGAGGATTATTGGTATCGCAAAGAGTATCTCCTGTTCGGGTAAACTTCAATCCGGGTATTGTAACAATATCGCCGGCAAAAGCTTCTTGAATTTCATCTCTTTTATTAGCATAAATCTTCATAATTTTAAGAATTTTTTCTTTCTTGTCGGCAGTAGAATTTTGGATTGATTGTCCAACTTTCAAACTACCAGAATAAATTCTGACAAATGTTAATTTACCGATAAAAGGATCAGTAATCAATTTGAATGCAAGTCCGGAAAATGGCTCAGTGTCGCTTGGTTGGCGTTCAATGAGTTTTTCACTGTCCTTAACATCAAATCCGGGGAAATACTTTATTTCGAGGGGTGAGGGTAGATAGTCAATCACAGCATTCATCAACGGTTGTACGCCAATGTTTCTGAGTGATGAACCACATAGAACGGGAACAAATTTATTTTCCACAGTTCCTTTACGCAGGGCTGCTTTAATTTCAGATTCGGATATATCGTCGCCAGCAAGGAACTTTTCGAATATACTATCATCAATATCAGCTAAATTTTCGAGCATAATATTGCGATATTCCTGCGCTTTTTCAACAAAAGCAGCAGGTATTTCAGATTCAGTGTATTCCAAGCCGAGTGTTTCGATATCAAAGCGTAAGGATTTCATTCTTATCAAATCCACCACACCTTCGAATCTGTCTTCAGCGCCCATTGGGAATTCTACAGCCACAGGTTTGGCATTCAAACGTGTTCTCATCATACCGAGAACTCTTTCGAAGTCAGCACCAATTCGGTCCATCTTATTGACAAATGCAATTCTTGGAACATGATATTGGTCTGCCTGATGCCATACCGTTTCTGACTGTGGTTCGACGCCGCCCACTCCGCAAAACAATGCGATAGCTCCATCAAGTACTCTAAGAGATCTTTGCACTTCGGCAGTGAAATCAACGTGTCCGGGAGTATCTATCAAATTAATCTGATAATCTTTCCACATACATGTTGTTGCCGCCGACATGATCGTAATTCCGCGCTCTTTCTCCTGATCCATGTAATCCATGAAAGCAGTTCCATCATCAACAGCACCCATTTTGTGCAAGTATCCGGAATAAAACAAGATTCTTTCAGTAGTCGTTGTTTTACCGGCATCTATGTGAGCCATAATTCCGATGTTGCGAAATTTCGATATTTCTACTTGACGAGTCATCTCAAGTCAGGTTTACAAATTTCAAAGAACATAATAAAAACAATTTTTACCATTTAAAATGAGCAAAAGCTTTGTTAGCTTCAGCCATTTTGTGTGTATCTTCACGTTTCTTAACAGCAGAACCTTCGCCTTTAGAAGCAGCTAAGATTTCAGCAGCTAATTTAGTTGACATGTTTTTGTCACGACGTGATTTAGCATAATTCTTAATCCAACGAATAGCAAGAGCAAGACGGCGTTCTTCACGAACATCCACAGGCACCTGATATGTTGCACCACCAACACGACGTGAGCGTACTTCCACGAGTGGAGCTACATTCGACATCGCTTTTTTGAAAATTTCTAATGGCTCTTCGTTAGTTTTTTCTTTAATGATATCGAAGGCATCATATATAATTTTACGGGCAGTATTCTTTTTGCCTTCGTACATAATGTTGTTTACAAATTTCGCTACAACATAATCATTGTAAATCGGATCTAAAACAACTGGTCTTTTTTCTGCTCTTCTTTTTCTCATTTCTATCTAATTATTATGATTATTTTTTCTTACCTTTAGCTGCAGGTCCTGTTGCCTGTCCGGGCTTTGGACGCTTAGAACCGTATTTTGAACGGCCCTGTTTTCTGCCATCTACACCTTGAGTATCAGCAGTTCCGCGTACGATATGATATCTTACACCCGGCAAGTCTTTCACTCTTCCGCCTCTTACGAATACGATTGAGTGCTCTTGCAGGTTGTGACCTTCGCCAGGGATATATGCTGTTACCTCAAATCCTGATGTAAGTCTTACACGAGCCACTTTTCTCAATGCTGAGTTTGGTTTTTTAGGTGTAGTGGTATATACTCTGGTACATACACCTCTTCTCTGAGGGCATGAATCGAGTGCAGCCGACTTACTTTTATATTCTAATTTTTTTCTGCCTTTACGAACTAACTGACTTATAGTTGGCACGCTTACATCTCCAAAATTTAATACTTTCGTACACTTTACTGTGATAGAGCTTACAAAAGTAACAAAAACTCAATTATTTACCAAATTTTTTTTCTATTTATATATTTTTTTCTCAAAATTATTTTTATCACAGTATATAATTTTGATTATTCTCTCCTTTTTTTTATTCTATTATTCATTTGGAATACTTTTCGATTTGATTTTAGATTTAATTAATTATTTTTGATGCTTATATTTTTCAATACATATATTATAAATAAATTGAACTCTATTAAATTTTATTACAAATCATTTAATTCAAGGATATTTGCATTAACAATATTTTGTTTTGTACTTATGACAATAATTGGTACTGTCACTCATGAACTGGGGCATTATGCAGCTGCATGTTATTTTAATTTAGAACCTAAATTATACCATGACAGAATTACATATAATATAGATAATCTTTATGATAGAATTGATGAAATATACAAAAACAATAAATTTGAAATCCAAAATAATTTGAATTATCCTTCAAAGGAATTATATTCAAAACTTTATGATGAACTCGATTTTGCTCCAATGATAATATCTGTCTGTGGTCCACTTCAAACTATCGCATTTGGCACATTAGCATTTATTATACTTGTAATACGTAAGAAAATTAACACAGATACGTTTAGCAAATTTGATTATTTATTAGCTTATTTTTCCCTTTTTTGGTCAAGGGAAGTAATGATTTTATTCTTACCGCTCGCCGAGGGGTTTCTTTTTAATACATCATACTTTGGAGGTGATGAAGTTAGAATTTCAAGGCATTTTGGCTTGTGGGAAGGTACAGTGCCAATTTTAACAGGATTAGTTGGTTTATATGTTTGCAGCAAAGTTGTGTTTTATTATATACCTGCAAGTCACCGCTCATCCTTTTTCACAGGAGGCATTACAGGGTCGGTTATCGGATATGCATTTTGGATGGAATTTCTCGGTCCGATACTATTTGTGAGATAGTCATCATGATAAAAATCTTATATATAGTTACAGCTATTGTAATTCTGTTATCTTGTAATAACAGGAAGGAGTATCATACCAAACAAAATGTGCTAATGAAATACGACACAGTTAATGTTTCAATAAAATTCTCAGACTCAATAATATCAAAAGGTCTTCCATTGACTTATTATGACAAAGAAAGTAACATTCAGTCATTCAATTACGACCTGAGCAAAAGGGAATTTCTTTTAGTTAATATGTTTGTTTCAGAATATTTATGTTTAAATTCAAAATTATGGTTGCTAACCATATATTACAACAGACACTTTAAAGATAATGACTTAATTAGTTTTAAGGATATTTCAGCTTTGCAGTTATATACTATTAAACCAAACGGGAAATTATATCATAATTTTTATCTGAAAAAAGACAATTCGTTTCATGAACTATCGGATTTTGATTGCGAAACAAGTGGAATTTATTACAACTCAGTACGGTATTTTATACAAAATGAAATACATAATACAGACACAATTAGAAGTTCACTTATTAATTTCTATAACTCAGATTTGCTAAAGAATGACTCTGAATATAAAAACGTTAATAAAAAAAGCAAAGATTTTTTGATTTACAAAATTCGAAAGTATGGGAAGAAGAGATTTTTAAATTTAAAATCGTAAACTTAACATAATTATCAGTAAGAAAAGTGAAATCTGATAAATGGTAATATAATTAATGTATTATCTAAGTAGGGCTTAGCAAATGTATAATTACAATTAATTCCGACTACGGAATAAACAACATCATTTAATTCAATAACCGTACCTGCTCCAAGCATAAATCCATGATTTCTGGCACTAATACTTTCAATATTGAATGAATCATCGCTTACACCAACATAAAACAGATTTTTGTTAATATAGCCTAATCTGATAAATGGATTAAAATTTTTGTAATTAATAAAATTACACACTACTCCTGCGAAATAATTATATGATACAGCTTTTTTGTCAATATTCTCTGAAACCCGATATTTTGTTCCATTAAACCCAGTATAATCATAAGAAACTAATGCTTTTGAATGATTACCACTCAGACTAATTCCGACATCAAACCTTAATCCATAATCTCCATTTTTTTTAATGTAGCCAAGTCCAAGTATCCCAGATAGTAAATAAGATTCATATAATGCTGATTCTAAACCAGTAAAAATCGAATATTTGTTATCAACCAAATAATCCAGTGTAATATTGACATTGCTATTAATAAAATTCATTTCAGCTTGTTGAACATAATTATCAGTATTTAGGTTAATTGATTTATCCTTATTATAGGATAACCCAATAGCTAAGTCCACTCTATTTGAGTCACCGGGTCTAACTACATTAACTGGCAAGCTGGCAGTTGGTGTAGTAAATTCTGCTTGATGAATAACCAATTTATCTGCTATACAGGAATTTAGCAAAAACACAATTGATAAATATATTAGTATGAAAATGAGTTTCATTGCTTTACTTTTTTTAAAATTTTATATCATCTAGGAAATATTTTTGGAGTACTCATAGCATAATGCAACCTTATAAATGGTAAAAATATGTTTTGTTCGGCGAACTCTCTACCTGGAGGAACATAATTATAGTGTAATCCTAAAATAGCATATATTCCTGGCAAAATATCTAATGTAACCCCACCTGAAAGGTTGAAATTGTGCATAACAACACCGGGATAAACATATTGGTTGTTTATATCATCTTTAATTGTTAGCAAAGTGTTTGTGGAGTAAGCTGCTCTTAGAAAAAAATTGTAAAATCTGTCCTGATTAAGTGTATTTATTGTAAATGAACCGAACAAGCCTCTGGAGAACTGATAACCATTAATATAATCACGTACTAAGTAATCTGAAATTATTCCGCCGTAATGATAAGAGTAATCAGCTTCTATGTGATTGAAGTGTAGTCTGTAGCCAACATCAAATCTACCGGCTAATTTATTTACCCTTTTTATCAATCCAATTCCCACAATTCCTCCGAACAATCCGGATCTATCCCCTATTGCAGCATCTGCAGCAAGAAATACAGCGTATTAATTAGCTAAAACATAGTCAATCTGAGCATCAACTATGGTATTATTCAATGTTAGTCGTGTGTTATTGACATCATTTGTCTGTTTGGCAATCAAAGTGAGGTTATTGCTTGTTGAGACAGAGGCAGAAAAGTCAATTCTGCTTGAATCATCTGCTCTTACAACATGTACCGGCAATATCGGCAAATATGATTCTAAATTTGCCATGTGAATTTTAGGTTCCCTGATACTCGTGCACGAAGTAAAGTAAAATGCTGAAATAGCAATCAGCAAAAATGAAAGAAATTTTGGAAGCATGCTTTTAGCCCTCAAAGAGATTTCAAATATTTATTTACAAATATAATAAATTATTTAATTATTCAACGTAAATTATTTACTTAATAAGTTATTACATCTGCTTCATCTCCTCTATATATTTACTTAGTAAATTCTCAAAATCATTAATATCATCTTTCGACATTTTGATTTCAACATCAGCATCTTCTGTATCGGCAAGCTTTGTAAAGAATAATCTTCCTGAATAATTATCTTTTGTGGGGTACATCAACGATACAATATAGAGGTAAAACTTAATTTGAGGCAAATAATGCAGAACAAGTTTATCTCTGTCATCTAAACTCGTGATATGGTTTGTTTTCCAATCCCAAACTTCGATAATTTTCTCGTCTTCACTTTTGAGTAGCATATCTATACTACCAGTCAGAAGTGAGCCATTAAATGGAATATTAACGCTTTTTTCGAATTCAGAATATTTGAAATATTTTGAGTATTCGCTGAACCGCTTATTAGTAACAACATTTCTACATTCTTCAAGAATTTGTATAAGCAATTCATCATTTAGATTAATGCTCATTTCGAACAGAGTCTTCTCAATGAAGTTCTTTAATTCACTCTCATCACCTGCAACAAAACTATCCAACCAAATATTGACATTCTCGAATAAGCGATGGACAACGCTTCCATACTCAGCCCCAGAAAATTCAAAATCAAGGGTTTCATCAGAGGAAGTTCCATCAAGATGATTTTTCTCGAAATCAGGCATACCTAAAACATATCTGTCAATAAATACATCAAGGTTTGACTTATATGTACTAACTTTTGAAGCAGAAACAACATCAAATTTATTACCAGCCGAAACAACACTATCAATAATTTGCTTAGGCATGTCGGTTGATTCGGATGAAGGTTTTGGAACTTTCGAATCTACAACTTTTTCGAAAATACTATGATTTTGTGTATAAATTTCACAATTCTGAGTTAATTTCAGAGATGGTTTTTGAGTAAACTTTAGATTACTGTTATATTGATAATTTTCTGTGCTTTCAGTTAGATGATTAAATAAAGCATCATCAAATAAATCCAAGAAACAACCTGACTTAATAGTTCTCTTTAAATTATTAGGATTAACATCAATAGTACCGCCAATTATTAGGTGATCTTTTGCTCTTGTCATGGCAACGTATAAAAGTCGAATTTCTTCTTGTAGATTTTTTAAAACTATTGAATTTCTTATTATTATCTCGGGTAATGTTTTTACTGATTTATATGTGTAACTCCCCTCCTCTTCTTTCAGAGTTTTGTAATTAAAAGCAATCCCCATGTCCTTTGTCTTTAATAAATGATTTGGGGTTTTGGCTTTATAATTTGTATCAAATAAAATGACAATAGGAAATTCTAACCCTTTCGATGCATGAATTGTCATCAGCTTAACTACATTATCACCTGTAACGAACGCTGCTTCTGCCTCATTTGAATCTTCAGACAAGATTTTTACACGTTCCAAGAAATCACTAAGACTGTTATATCCTTTACTTTCAAATTCAGATGCATGATTAATAAGCTGTTTGATGTTGGATTTAATTTGTTCTTTTGCTTCAAATTGATTTATAACTGCATAATAATCAGTAATTTCGATGATTCTGACAATCAATTCTGATATTGAAAAACGGTTCGATAATTTAATTATCTCAGTTAACAGAGATTTAGCCCTTTCGAGCAAAACTAAGGATTCTGGGATCTCCGGTTGGTAATTTAAGAACTTTTCAAATAAATAATTACCAGCACACAAAGAAATCTCCAGTAATTCAGAGTCGTTAAAACCAAAGAATGGAGATTTTAGAACACCTGCAAAATTGATATCATCTGCTTGGTTAAGACATACTGAGAGTAATGAAATAAAATCAATAACCTCCTGTGTTTTAAAAAATCCTGATCCCGATACTACAGAGTATGGTATTTGATGTTGAATTAAGTGCTTAGTAATCTTATTGATTGAATCTTTTCTTCTGACAAGAATTGCAACGTCCTTATAATTCGGAATTCTTTCTATACCATCATTAATGATTTTAATCTCAGTTTTACCAACAAAAAGTAAGTTCAGATAATTTGCAACAAGCTCGGCTTCGGTTTTTGGATTATCTTCAACATTGTTACTTTCAACCTGTTCAACAGTATTTCCATTTTTTTTAGATTTTGATTTCTTTTCTGCTAAAATAAAACTTATACTTCCATTAATATTATCTACTGAGCTACCATCATAAAGCTCTGAAATTGGATTTCTTCCACAAATCAAGCTCTCATATTTAATTTCTTTTGAAATTTTATTAAATAATCTGTTACAAACATAATTTGTGAATAAAGCAACTCCGGGCAGTAATCTGAAAGTGTCAGCCAAAGAAACCTGACCTAAAGTTTCATCACCATCAAGAGTTATTTTATTACCGGAAATCTCAACATTATTACTTAATTTACCATGATTGAATAACTTTCCGTTCGAGTTTTTGATATCCTCTTCTGCCTGAAGAAAAACACTAACATCAGCAGAACGAAATCCATATATAGACTGCTTGGCATCACCTACAATAAATAATTTGGGAGATGCTGAACCTGTGTTATCAGTGAATAAATTTGGACAAAGTTTTGATATTAAGTCATATTGGATTTGATTAGTATCCTGGAATTCATCAACCAACAGAAAATCAATATCTTTTAAAATTTTATCACGTACTTCATTATTCTCAAGTAAGTTATTTGTTAAAATCAACAAGTCATCAAAACTATATGCAGATAATTCATGTTTTTCTTCCCAAAACTTTTCATTTATCCTATTGACAAGGGCAATAAATTTTCTGGAAGTATCTATAAATTCCTTAGTATAATTTAATCCAAAGAAAGTTAATTCGCTTTTCTTTATAAATTCTTTCAGAGATTCAGCAATATCAGGCATATTTGGATAGTCTTTTGCGATCTTGTTAAGCAGAAAAGGTTTGGAATCCTTGATAGCCCTCAAATTTGTTAATTTATCTAAGATACTGTTTATAGAAGACTTTTCC
The DNA here is from genome assembly GCA_024711295.1 of bacterium. Classification (GTDB taxonomy): domain Bacteria; phylum Bacteroidota; class Ignavibacteria; order Kapaibacteriales; family UBA2268; genus JANJTB01. The sequence goes on from JANJTB010000032.1 coordinate 114,759, forward strand.
TTATTTTTCGCTTCCAGTTTTATCTCATTTAAACTATTTCGGGCTTTTTCTAAATTCTTGTAATCACCATCAACACTGTAAATCTGCATCAGATCATCTAGGAATTTACCAAGCTCATCAAAAAAGCTGGTTATAAATTGATTTTCAAAGAAGTTTATTATTTCAGTATCTGTTTTTGAATAGAATTGATTAATATTGCCTAAGTTTACAGGCTCTTTGATTAATTCCGATATATACTCCCGTAATGTATTTATTGGCAAAACTCTGATTAGCTGATCAAAGTCTCTTGCATTTTCATCAATCAATTCATCATTATCTTCGTTTATTAAAAGTTCGGCAAGCCTTTCAAATTCAGTTTCAATTACAAAACTCGAAATAGTCTTTGATTCGAATTCATCCATTTCTCTAAATAAGGGAGAAATACCGGCTTCGATTGGATAATCACGAAGTAAGCTGTTACAAAAGCTGTGAATTGTTGATACTTTTGCAGATGAAATATACTCACGCAATTTTTTAAATTTTAACAGATTTTTGCCTAAGTCAGATTGTATCATCATATTAATTTTCTTGATTATCTTAACTTTCATGTCAGCAGCAGCTTGCCTGGTAAAAGTAAGTGCAACAATAGAGCGAATAGAATCTGATGGATTTCTTTTTGACTTAACTAAAATATCAATATATTTTTCAACTAAAACACTTGTTTTACCACTTCCGGCATTAGCAGTAACAGAAATATGTCTGTCATTAAGGAGTGCAATTGATTGTTCTCTGGTAAGATTCATAATAAAAATTTGAAATTTGTCAAATAACTTAACAACAAATTAATAAATTGTTTTGTCAATTCAAAAAAAATGCTTATTTTTGTAATCCAAACATCGCGGGATGGAGCAATTGGTAGCTCGTCGGGCTCATAACCCGAAGGTTCTAGGTTCGAGTCCTAGTCCCGCTACAAACATAAAAGTAAGTGCTAAGAGATCTTAGCACTTTTTTTATAAATATCAGCTCATTATCAAAGATGAAAAGCACAACAGGTACAGATTTTTTTAAATCAGTTTATGATGTAGTAGCAAGAATCCCTTACGGAAGGGTTACCACTTATGGTGCAATTGCTGAGCATTTGGGTATGAAATCATCAGCCAGAATGGTAGGTTGGGCTTTAAATGCAGACAGATACAATCTAAACATGCCTTATCATCGAGTGGTAAATCGCAATGGTGAGTTATCAGGTAGCAGATATTTTCCCCAGCCGGGAATGATGCGACAATTACTTGAGAGCGAAGGTGTCACTTTTGTAGGTGATGCTGTTGATATAAAAAAATTTATTTGGATACCATAAAAAATTAATTAAACTATAATTTCTTTGCTATTATTAGTTTATAAATTATTATTTTGCATACTTGCATTTTGCTAATTTTCTTTTTTTATGTGAAATTTCACAACATACATTGAATTGATGGAGATTTAAGTGGATTTATTCGAAAAGTGTTATTCATTTACAAGAGCCGATGAAGTTAAAGAGGCAGGATTGTATCCTTATTTTCATCCAATAGAAGAAAATGAGGGTCCTGTAGTTGTTGTAGAGGGCAAAGAAATGATAATGGCGGGCTCAAACAATTATCTTGGTCTAACTGCTCACCCACTTGTAAAAGAAGCCGCATTCAAAGCTATTGAGAAGTATGGAACCGGATGCTCAGGATCGAGATACCTCACAGGTACACTGGATTTGCATATCGAACTCGAACACAGACTTGCCAAGTTTTTGGGTGTTGAGTCTGTTTTATTATTTAGCACAGGTTATCAGACAGCTTTAGGGGTAATTTCTGCATTAGTTTTGCGGGGTGATTATATTATCTCCGACAAGGAAAATCATGCCTGTATCATGAATGGTGCTATGCTTGCAAAAGGTGGATTTGCCGAATTCAAGCGTTACAAACATAATGATATGGAAGATTTAGAAAATGTATTGAAAAGCATACCCGATAAAGCAGGAAAGCTAGTCGTTTCTGATGGCGTATTTTCTGTTTCGGGAGAAATTGTAAATTTACCTGATTTAGTAAAAGTTGCCAAGAAGTATGGCGCTAGAGTATTAATTGATGACGCGCACTCAACAGGAGTAATAGGTGTTGGTGGAAGAGGTACTGCAAGCCACTGGAATATGACTAGTGAAGTGGACCTTACTATGGGAACTTTTTCAAAAACATTTGCATCTCTTGGTGGATTTGTTGCTGGTCCTGAAAGAGTAATTAATTTCTTGAAACATAATTCACCCGCCATAATTTTTTCGGCTTCTCCAACTCCAGCTTCGTGTGCCTCTGCACTCGCAGCCTTGGATATATTGGAAAAAGAACCTGAACTTGTTGATAAATTGATTGCAAACGCCGACTATATGCGCAAGGGATTCTCTGATTTGGGATTCAATGTTTTGGATAGCAGAACTGCTATTGTTGGTGTTGTGGTTGGTCAGGTAGAAGCTGCTTTTATGACATGGCGAAAACTTTTCGACAGAGGAATTTTTGTTAATGCATTTATTCCACCCGGAGTTCCTCCAAATATGAGTATGATGCGTACCAGCTACATGTCTTCACATCAAAAAATACATCTTGATAAAATCCTTGATGCTTTTCTTGTCACAGGTAAAGAACTTGGTTTGTTAAAATAGATATTACTTTTTTATTGATGTTTTTTTTCTGGAACTGCCCTTTTTTTAAAAGGGCAGTTTTGTTTTAATTTTAAGTTGAATCATCCGTCAATACTGCTGAATAAAGACAAATTGGAATAATGAATGAAAGCTTTAATTACAGGTGCAACATCCGGAATTGGCAAAGAGATTGCAATAAATTTGAGTAAAAAAGGTATTGATCTGGTCTTAGCAAGCCGTAACTTACAAAAAATGAATGACATCAAAAATGAACTTTCGAAATATGTAAATGTTGATATTTTCGAAGTTGATTTATCAATAGCCGGCACAGCAGCTAAACTTTACCGTGATGTCAGTGATGCAGGTCATATTATTGATATATTAGTAAATAATGCAGGATTTGGACTTTTTGGCCGAACAGACGAGTTCGATCATAATTTACTTGAAGAGATGCTGGTTTTAAACTCTGTTTCACTTACTACTTTATGCAGATTATTTGCCAAAGACATGATTGACAGGCAAAATGGATTTATTCTAAATGTATCATCTACGGCAGCTTTTCAACCAATACCATTTTTTGGTGCTTATTCAGCATCCAAATCTTACGTACTTAATTTTTCGAAAGCGTTACATCATGAACTTAAACATTATGGTGTAGTTGTAACAAGTCTGCATCCCGGGCCAACGGATACCAATTTCTTCGAAGTTGCGTTATCCGGAAAACGGTTTCCTGCATTTAAAGGGAAACCTATGATGACTGCCGCTGAGGTAGCAGAAACAGGTATTAATGCTATGTTTGAAAGAAGATCGGTTGTAATTGCCGGGGTTACAAATATCATTTTCAGAAGAATTTTGCCGATTATTCCACTATCAATAGTTGGTTGGTTTTTGAGAAGTGTTAAAGCTAAGATATAATTTTATCAAGATGTGACATAGTCCTGATGTTTATCTAAAATATTTTTTAATAAAGATTTGTTTCTTTCAATTACCTGATCAGTTAGTTTGATTTCTTTTGCAAGCATATTACGCTTGTACTTAATCCAGTTGTTATCATCAAGCAGTCCCTCGTAACAGAAAGGCTCTTCAGCTTTAACTCGCGACAAAATTAACTTTTCCATTCTGATAGATTTTTCAAATTCGCGTATTTCCATTTTTAAAAAATTCTCTTCAATTTTGTTGTCAATGAAATTATCAGGAATTTCTTCACATATCAATTTATGAAATAATCTGAGCCGAGTGAGATTCGAAGTTTGGTATGAGTCAAGAATATTATTCCAATATTTGTTAAAAGTTTCATTTTCTCCATTCAAGTCTGGATGAACTTTTTTTACAATCTGTCTGTATAACTGAGCAGTTTCATATTCATTATTTACCGTACAATCATATTTGGAGTTTGCACTAAACTCCTTTGAAACAGCATCAAACAAATCAAAATCATCTGAAATGACATTTATTTCAGAACTCTTGAAGCTCATATTATAAGTATTTACAACATAACTTTTGGAAATTTTCCTGTGTGAGTTCAAAGAATGAATAATATCTCTTACCCTTGTATTCATCTGGTTTGCAGTGATTTTCTTCTCATCAAGCTCAAGTATTAAATCACCAAAAATATTCCTATATTTATGCTTAACTTCAGGATAAACTACACTTTTTAGAACATACCATTGATTCAACAGGAATAATAATTCAATGCGAAGCTTGCGAAGTTGCTCACGCAAAGAAATCATATAACCTGAAATATGGTAATTATTTGTCATGATTTTGATACCAATTCATTGTAAGCTTCTAATGCAAACCTAAGATGAGGAATAACTATAGAACCACCTATAACCATTGCGATATTCATGGATTCGTTGATTTCATTTTTTGTGGCACCTGCTTGATGAGATTTTTCAACATGGTAGAGAATACAATCATTGCATCTTAGAACCATAGAGCCTACCAAACCCATTAATTCTTTATACTTTATGGGAACTTCACCTTCGGAATATGCATTTGTATCTAAGTTAAAAAAACGCTTATATGGTAAATAATCCTGATTATTTACAGCTTCATTACCGCTATTGCGTCTTTTATGAAAATCTTCGAAAATTGACATTTTTTTTGTACCTTTTACAATCTGCAAACATAATAATAAAAGACTGATAAAGTTGTTAATTTTTTAATTTTGCATTAAAAAAACAAATTATATATCAGTAAATTACCGGCAAAAGTCCACCCATCGAAACGTAACTGTTGTAAGTGTTATATAGTCTGAACTTTCCCTTTTCATTGATAACATCTACAATAATTCTTTGGTGTTTTTTACTGCCGATGTAGGCAAATGTTGCCTTAAAAATTATTTTATTACCTGTGGCTGTCTCTTTCAAAAAAACTCCCGAAACTGGTTTCAAATCATCCAGACTACCATAAATAGCAAAATTCGAATCCTGTGCATTAAGGTATTGCTCCAATGTAAATTTGCTTTTGTAATCGTTTGAAGTAAATTCGTTGTAAGCTTTAGTATAATCACGTGCTGAAATTGCTCTTTGGTAAGGAATAATTAATTGTTCCATAATTTGAGGAGTAATTTTTGCTCTTGCATTTGTCTGTATCCAATAAGCTGCTCCACTCATCAACATTATAACAGCAATAATGATATAAACTATGTATTTTCCTTTCATTTCAGGTATTTCGTCTAAATATTTCTTAAAAAAGATTATGACGTTCAAGTGCTCCAATTAATAAAATATTTCAAATTGTTTAACAAAAATAATACTCAACCGTCAAGAATTAAGTTGTTTTATCAAACTATGAGTAAAGTTATGTTAACTTTTAAAAGCATAAAGTCAAAAATAATCCTGTTTTTTATAATTTTGGGTGTTAGTTTTAGTAGTGGATGCAGTGACGGAGCAAGTATTGGAGATTTAAATCTTTTTAGCATTTCCGACGATGTCCAATTAGGTCAGCAAGTTGTAACTGAAATGCGAAAAGACCAGCAGAACTATCCAGTTTATAATAATCAGCAGGCAACTGCATACGTCCAGCAAATTATGGATGAGATTATTCAGTCGCCTCTTGTAAAATACCGGAATGAATTTAACTATAAAATTACTCTAATTAATACCGAAACTATCAATGCTTTTGCATTACCTGGCGGATATATACATGTATACAAAGGTCTTTTGAAATACATAGATAATGAAGCTACACTTGCAGCAATACTGGCTCATGAAGTTGCTCATGCAGAAAGAAGACATGCCACCAAACGTATGACTAAAGCTTATGGAGCACAATTCCTGCTAGGATTATTACTCGGTCAGAACCCATCACAGATTGAAGAAATTGCAGCTAATTTAGCTTCAGGCTTGGGTTTTCTTTATAATAGCCGTGAAGATGAATACGAAGCTGATGAATTTTCTTTCAAATATTTACAGGCTACCAGATGGTATCCGGGTGCAGGAAAATTCTTTTTCGAAAAAATCCAAGGACAACAAGGCAGTAACAGCTCACTTGAAGAATTATTCTCAACCCATCCGCTAGACCAAAAAAGAATTGATGCTTTGGATAAGCTCATTCAGGATGCTAAACTCGGGAATCCTTCAGAAAGTAACGTATTTACAACCCGATATAATGATTTCAAAAAAACTTTAAACTAAAAGATGATTAAGAGAAGATTCCTATTTGGTCTGATATTTTTTGCTTTTACTTACATTTCTTTCTCAGAGAATAAGTTTAATGAGAAAAGTAACCCTTACAATCTAGAGATTGTATCAAATCTTACAGATTATTATAATAGTATTATAACAAGTCATAATAACTTTCTAATTGACTTGGAAGAGATTATTGAAGGCATAAAATTAGATATAAGATATGCCACAAAGGATAATTTTACTGGAGAAGTAATATATTCATCTCCTAAAGCATATCTTAGGAAACCTGCAGCAGAAGCATTATTGAAAGTACAGGATTCACTGAATAAAATCGGATATGAGCTCTTAATTTATGATGCCTATAGACCTTATTCAGCATCTCTTAAGTTTTTTGAGGTTTATCCTGACTCTAATTTTGTAGCATCACCAAGGACAGGCTCTCGTCATAACAGAGCTTGTGCAGTTGATCTGACACTTATCGACAAAAAAACAGGGAATATTGTAGACATGCCTACGCCTTTTGATGACTTTAGCGAAAAGGCAAATCCTTATTATTCAGATATTCCACCGATTGCAAAATACAACAGAGATTTGTTAATAAATGTGATGTCACACTTCGGTTTTACTGTTTATCCCTATGAATGGTGGCATTTTGACTATAAAGAATGGAATAATTATTTACTAATGGATATTAGTTTCGAAGAATTAAATGACTTATAATTTATGGAGGTAAATAGATGGTTTATAATAGATATATTGGGATAATTTTCAGCATGGCTCTGATTCTGCTTATTACCGGCGGGTGCAGTGAGGATAGCACTCCTGTAAATCAGGAAAACAAGCTGAATTTTAAGATTTCCGTTTTTAGCGACCCACACTACTTCGCTCCGGAATTATTTGCGGAAGGTGACGCATTAGAGAATAATCTGCGTGGATCCAGAAAAATGCTTATGGAAAGCGAAGCCATTCTCAAATCAGCAATAAGTAGAGTTAAATCAATTAATTCGCAAATTGTATTAATACCGGGCGATTTAACAAAAGATGGAGAAAAGTTATCACACCAAAAGTTCGCTGACAATATTCGTGAATTGAAAAATTCAGGGAAAAAAGTGTATGTTATTCCTGGGAATCATGATGTTGCCAATCCTGAAAGCAAATCTTATATTGGTGTTAATGTCGAAAATGTTGAATCAGTTACTCCTGCAGAATTTAGACAGATTTATGCCGACTTTGGATATAATGAAGCTCTGTATAAAGATGAAAATTCTCTTAGTTATGTTGCCGAGCCTATCGAAGGATTATGGATTATTGCGATGGATGCATGCAGATATAATGAGAATACAGATAGACATACTGTTGGAGGAAAGTTTAACAACGCTACTCTTAATTGGATTTACGACAGAATCAAAGAGGGAAAGTCTAAAGGAAAGTTGATGATTGGAATGAATCATCATGGGGTATTAGAGCATTTTACCGGACAAAAAAGTAATCCCGTAACTACTGATTATGTGATTGACGATTATCGTTCCATCTCAGAGGAATTTGCTAAAAATGGTCTAAATTTCGTCTTTACAGGTCATTTCCATGCTAATGATATTGTATCTGCCAATTACGATAAAAATTTCATTTATGATATCGAAACCGGCTCACTTGTTACATACCCTGTTCCGATTCGAACAGTAGAAGTAATAAACAGCGAACAAATGAATATAAGCACCGAGTTGATTGACAATGTTGATTACCAGTCAATTGGGTCAGATTTTCAGGTATATGCCTATAACTATTTAAAGAATGACTTGTCTGATTTCGTCGAAGATATACTTGTAAGTCAGTTCAGTTTGCAGGAGTCTGTAGCGGCTCAGTTTGCACCAATCGGTATTAATGCATTTGTGGCACACTATGCAGGTGATGAAGTAATTTCGAAAGAAGCTGTGGATTTAATCAACGAGTATAAAGGCAATAATAATATTACCATTCAGTTACTTTCTGCCACTATCCAAACTCTATATACTGATATGAATCCTGAAGATAATAATCTTAGAATTAATATGATGACCGGAGCAGTAATCAGGTAATAATTTCAACATATCTCACATTTTCGTCAGAATCATCTGTGGTGATTCTGACTTTTATTTTTGGAATAATTCTACCGTCACCTGCTTTATCAGGCCACTCAATAAGCTTAATTGCTTCATTATCAGCCATAACTTCATCAAATCCAATATTTATAAGCTCTTTTGGATCTTCAATTCGGTATAGGTCTATATGATAAATGCCAAATTCATTACCATCAAATTTTCCATAATAACTGTTTTGAAGAGTAAAAGTAGGGCTCGTAACAATTTCTTCAACATCAAAAAAATTACATATACCTTTAATCAATTCAGTTTTTCCGGTACCCAAATCTCCCTCAAATGTTACTATATCTCCTAAATCCATAAGCGAAGCTAAGTATTCACCAATCTTTCTTGTATCTTCCGGGCTAATACTTCTGAAGTTCTTTTCCATCTTTTTCACAATTACTTTATAAAGCTTACAAAAGTATGATTAATAATTGAAATAACACTTAAATTATTTGCTTAATAATAATATTAATTAACGCTTATCGTTAGATTAGTTACAGCAAATTTCTATTCCTTTTTTTGAGGTCATCATGATTATGTTTCGCAATTCGATAATATATACATTATTATTAATAGCAGTTGTCAGCAGTTCAAACGCCATAGAGTTCGAATCAAAAATCGTAGCAGATAATCTGCGCACAGTTTGGGAAGTCTTGTGGGGACCGGATAACCATTTGTGGATTACCGAAAGAGGAGGCACAATTAGCAGGATAAATCCTGAAAATGGCGACATAATTAATTTGATAACAATTAGTGAAGTATTTGAAGATGGTGAACGTGGGTTGATGGGATTGGCTTTACACCCTAATTTTGATAGTAATCCATATGCCTATGTTGTTTATAATACCGGCAGTAATAATGAAAATACCAGAATCAAAATCGTCAGATTTACTTATGATGGCAATAGACTTATTAGCCCTACTACAATAATTGACAATATGAAAGGTTGGTGGAATCATAACGGATCAAGACTTCATATCGATAATAACCTTAAGCTTTGGTTCACAATTGGAGATGCAGCTATTAAAGAATTGGCCCAAGACCTCAGGAATGTAAACGGAAAACTTTGTAGAGCCGAGCTTGACGGTTCTATCCCGCTGGATAATCCATTCGAGGATTCATATATTTGGAGTTACGGTCACCGAAATCAACAAGGCTTAGTCTTTGTAGGTGACAAAATTTACACCAGTGAGCATGGAGCTTCGACCAACGACGAGATTAATCTAATCTACAAAGGTCGAAATTATGGCTGGCCTTTTGTCGAAGGCATGTGTAACACTGCTCAGGAAATTGATTTTTGCCAAAAGAATAGTGTTGTTGAACCTATCATTCCAATTAATCCGACATCAACAATGGCAATTGCAGGAATTGATTATTACAATCATAATTTATTTCCTGAGTGGAATAATTCATTGTTAATTACATCTCTAAAATCAGAAACATTAATTGTTACAAAACTTAATGAAAATGGAGATTCTGTTATTCAGAGAAATGAGTATTTTCAAAATGAGTATGGTCGATTACGTGATGTATGTGTTTCTCCCGATGGTAGAGTTTTTTTGGGTACTAGCAACAGAGATGGCAGAGGTTCATCAAAGTTTGCTAATTCTATGGATAAAATAATAATGTTAAAACCCAAATTATCTAACATAATTGATGATACCAAAGAATTTATTATATCACCAAATCCGGCAAGCGACGTCTTGACAATTCAATTTAATTCCTTATTTGATAAAACAGAGATAAATCAGGAAAGTATCAGAATTTTTAATACTCTGGGTACCGATGTGAGCGGACTTGCCAGTACGACCAATATTCTAGATGATACATTAAATTTAAACATCACAGATTTACCTAACGGTTTTTACTTTATAACAATTGGGAATCAAATTTCAAAATTTGTCAAGATTTAAAACTATCATTTTAAGATTAATAAATTATGTTGATTCAGTTAGATAACTTTATGATAATATGTCATTAAGAAATTTGATTTGTTATTGGATTAAAAATCAATTAAATTTGTATTTTGCCTTAGATATGTAATGAAAAGAGATATTTATGAAATTAAAACTTTTAGTATCTGTTTTAGTATTTACTTTTTTCCAATTTTTGAGCTCATGCAGTGATGACGGGATTTCTACCCCATTAAACGACATAAAACTTGAGCAGGAAATTGACAGAATTTGTGACTCTGTTATTTCAAATACAAAACTACCGGGTATGCTTGTTGGTGTTTGGGACAAAAAACATAGATTGAACTACCTTAAAGGTCATGGTTTGGCTAATAAAGAAAACTCGACACCAATGACTTCTGATTTGCTTTTTAGAATTGGCAGCAATACTAAATCATTTGTTATCACAAGAATTCTTCAACTTGTTGATGAGAAAAAAATATCTTTGTATGATAAACTGAGCAAGTATTATCCTGATTTCCCGAAATCAGATTTGATAACTGTAAAAATGCTCTGCGACATGAGCAGCGGTATTTACAATTATACAGAAAGCTCTGAATTTGCAAATATTATTGAAAATAACCCCCTACACAAATGGACAATAGAAGAATATCTTGATATTGCAAAAAAATATAACTTTTACTTCGAGCCCGGTAGTGGTATCAAATACAGTAACACGAATACAGTTTTACTTGAAGGGATAGTTGAGAAATTAGATAATGACAAGCTCAGGAATGTGCTAAAAAACAAGATTTTCGATAAATATGGTTTGAGCAACACTTATTTCCCATCTGATAACAAGATGCCATCACAACATTATGTGCATGGTTATGCTAACTATACTGATACATTGAAATTCGATGATGATGTTTCTGAATCATTTGATTTATCATGGTGTAGCGGTGCCGGAGCAATAATTTCTGATATTAATGACGTTAGAAAGTGGGTTACACTTCTGATTGATGGCGGATTGATTTCAGATTCTTTACAAACCCAAAGGTTTGAGGGTACAAATCTACAAGGTAATAATGCAAAATATGCACAAGGAATATTCACATACTTAGGTACTGACATGTGGGGTCACAATGGTGGGCTTCCCGGTTATACTTCTGTAATGATGCGCCACAAAACTTTAGACAGAACTATAGTCATTTTTTATAATATGCAAGGGAAACCCACTCCGGACGATCTATTTCGCAGACTTAACAAATTATTGGAATCTTGGGAATAAGAAAAACTCTATAAAAAAGTAATGAGTCCTTAATTATTCTTTTAAAGATTTTGCGATTTTCAAAAAATCAGGTTTCAGAGAATCTTTGTACTCATCAAGAGTCCAGCATAGTATTTTGTAAAAATGTGTTTTTGATTCAACAACCGTTACAAGCATATAAAATCTGTTACCTTCTTGATCCCATGTCATTTCGAGTTGAGCATGCTTGTTAGAGTTTTCTTCGAATGAGCTGAGCGATTTTGTTTTTCGGTTTTCTGCATCCACCATGTAACTCTCAATAAAATTTTTGAGAAAATCGTCGGCATCAACAAATTTAATACCCAAAAATTCTAAGTGCTCCTTGTTATCCTCAATGACAATTGTATAAGCTTCCTTGTGAATATTGTGATATTGAAGCGAGGCAACATCATTTAGATTGAAAGTCTTTGTCATATAGGCCGGTATGTCTAGAGTAAAGCAATTTCCACCCTTTTGTGGAGTCATTTTTTGCGCAAATAGCCCTGAAATCATTACAAAAAACAACGCAGTTAAAATAGTAAATAGTCTCATAAAACCCCATTTATTTAAAAATTATCAATTTTTAGTTGTTTAACGAATTAGCATTTTAAATGTTTAAGGTTATATAAGAAATATTTTATAATTTTAACGTCCATATTTGAGATAAATTAATTTATTATTCAAGTCTAATTAAAAAGATAGGATATGAGAATTTTATATATTTCTTTGATTTTCATGACCGCATACATCAATTTACTATCTGATGAAATTGTCACGGATAGTTTAATTGACTTAAGATCCTATTTCAATTCTAATGCCGGTATCTTTATCCGAACTATCAATTATTCTGGTGGCAACTTATACCTCACAGTCAATTACGATAACGCGGAAGATTATTTACTTATTAGTACCAACTTCGGAAGGAGTTTTACTACGGTTGCTTACGATACAACTCCTTACAAGATATATCAAGATTCTTTTGGTCCTATAGTCAGAATTTATGACTATGACAGTAGAAGTCCTTTTAGCAGAGGCACCTGTATTGTAGATTCAAAGATATTCATTTCGAAAACAAAGGGAATAATCAGTACACCTGATTATGAATCAGGCAAATTTATAAATGATACAATTGCTTCTCAAAACAGTAATTTTAATTTTATTGAGAATAATTCAAATCAGCTTCTGACATGCTCTGAAAAAAATGTAATGCTCTCAACAAACTTGAATGATAAATGGAATGTTATCACTCCCCTACCCCATAAATATATTGACACGTCATTATTTGACCTAATTTACAGAAAGGCAATATTTTCAGGAATTAATAATCTATATTTATTGGGAATTATTCAAACAAAAAATGCTGTCCGACTGGACAATATTATTTTAAAATCAACTGATAATGGTGCAAGTTGGAATACCCACAGTAAGATTCCGATGAGTGCGGCAACAGTAAATGACATTTTTATTAAGAAAGATGGCACTTTGTATGTATGCGGATTCAAAGAATATGATTCAGACAGACCCGTCAAAAATCAATATGAATGGTTAAGCAGATTCGATTTGCAAAGCAACCAATGGATTGACTTAATCAGTGATTCAACAAATATTCACTTTACACTAAATAGAGTCAAGTTTAGAAACGATAAATTTGGCATAGCACACGGTAGCTCCAACTTGTATTACACATTTGACGGAGGTGATAAATGGAGCAGAATTTTTGCCCCTGATGAATTTGATATGGGAGTCATAGCTTCTGAATTTATAGATGACCGTTCATTAATGCTAGCAAGTTTTCGCACCGGAATATTGAAAAAGGTTACTCTTAAAACCCCAACCAATGTAGAAATTGAAAAATCGGATTTGATATTATACCCTAACCCTGTAACTGATTTTATTAATATTGACTTAAGCAATTTATACATTCATAGCACTCAAGTTTCTATCTTTAATCTAATGGGTGATCTATTAATGACTGAAAATCTTAATGATAATAAGATTTTGAGACTAAATGTCAGTAAACTAAAAAGCGGATTTTATACAATTAACGTTGGCAAATACAGTACATTTTTCATAAAGGATTGAATTATTAAATGAAAAGCAGTTTCATTTCGTTTTAATATAATTAATATGTGTAATTTAATCGGATATAAAAATTTTGTCTAAATATGTTAAGCCACGCTCAACAAAAGGTTTAGCCACATTGTGCGCTAGGCTTGCCGATGATAAACTTGCAACAGACATAGTATTAATTAACCTATCAAAATTAGAATATGCACCAGCAGATTTTTTTGTGATTTGCTCATGCGATTCTGAACCACAAGTAGAGGCAGTAGTTTCCAACATTGACCGTTCATTCCGTAATATGGGCCTGATACCACCAAGAATAGAGGGTTTAGGTGCTAAAGATTGGGTATTATTGGATTTTTTTGATGTTGTTGTCCATGTCTTTCTCAAAGATACTCGTAATTATTACAAATTGGAAAAGCTCTGGGGTGACGGAAGTTTTTTTGGATTAAATAATGAAGGTGAGCTCAAAAAAATTACGGATAAACAATTTCTTCAAATGATAAAAGATAAGGTTCTTGATTAAGATGTTAAAAGAAAAAGTAATTTTAATACTTGAAAATACACTAAATAAGTTATATCCTGAAATTCCTTTAGAAATTATTTGTGATACTCCAAAAAATCTGCAACATGGTGATATTTCAGTTAATGTTGCAATGCAGTTAGCTAAGCCATTAGGCAAGCCACCCCGCTTAATTGCCGAAGAAATCATCGAAAATATTCAGAGTGACTCACAAGTAATTGAAAATATCGAAATAGCAGGTCCGGGTTTCATTAATTTCAAATTCAATAAATCTTTCATTAACAGTTCTTTATCTAAAATACTTGAACTGGGTGTAAATTACGGCAGACAAAATATCGGTACCGGAAAGAATGTAAATGTTGAATATGTCAGTGCCAACCCTACCGGACTTTTACATTTAGGACATGGCAGAAATGCAGTTATAGGAGATACAGTAGCTAATTTGTATCAATGGCTTGGATTTAACGTCACACGTGAGTACTATTTCAATAATGCCGGAAATCAGATGAATAATTTGGCAAAATCAATTTTTGCCAGATATATGCAGATCGAAAATCCTGATTATGACTTTCCTGAGGACGGATATCACGGTGAATATATTAAACTTATCGCTGAAGACTTAAAAAAAGAATTCCCAATCGAACTCAAGGGCGAAGAAAAAGAAGTTTTAGAATTATGCAGGAAAAAAGGCGAGGAATGGTGTTTTGCAAAAATTAAACAAACACTTCAACGCATGCAAATATCCCAAGACATTTTTTATAATGAAGACTCGTTGTATAAAGATGGAAAAATTGAAGAAGTAATTCAAATATTCAAAAACCTTGGTTTAGCATACGAAAAAGATGGCGCTCTATGGCTTAAATTATCTGAAATGGGGCTTGAGAACGATAGAGTAATTGTTAAGTCAAGCGGTGAACCGACTTACAGACTACCGGATATAGCATATCACAGGGAAAAATTCCGCCGTGGATACGACCTCATTGTTGATGTATTCGGTGCCGACCATATCGCAACTGTACCGGATGTAATAGCAGGTGTAAAAGCATTGGGCTATGAACCGGATAAAGTTAAAGTGTTGATACACCAATTCGTAAGCTTAACAGAGAATGGCGAACTTGTTAAAATGAGTAAAAGAACCGGGAAGTCATATACACTTGACGACCTACTTGAAGAAGTTGGTGAAGATGTTGTAAGGTTTTTCCTTTTGATGCGTGGTATTGGCACACATCTTGAGTTTGACTTGTCGTTGGCTCGTGAGCAAAGTGACAAAAATCCGGTATTTTATCTTCAGTATGCTCATGCTCGCATTTGTTCAATTTTTGATAAAGCTGGTGAGATTGATTTAAAAAATGTCGATTTATCTTTACTAAACAGCGAAGAAGAACAAAACCTTATTAAAAAAATATTCTTATTTCCCGAAACCATAAGAGCTTCGGCGAATAAATTCGAAGCACAGATACTTACTGAGTATTTGAGAGATTTAGCAGGATTATTCCATGTATTTTACCACAATTGCAGGATTATCGGCACTGAGCATAATTTAGCAAATGCCAGATTATCATTAGCTTTGGCTACCAGGAATGTGTTAAGCAATGGTCTAAAAATACTTGGAATTTCGGCACCGGAAAGAATGTAATAATATTGATTTATAAATAAAAAGGCAGGAAAAATGGAATTACCGATTATTGTACAAAGACACTCTTACAAATTAGAATTAGAACCAGGTTCTTATTGGTGGTGTGCCTGTGGCAAATCATCCAATCAACCCTTTTGTGATGGTTCTCATAAAGGTTCAGGATTCAACCCCAAAGAATTGATCATAAGCGAAAAGAAAATTTATTCAGTTTGTGGTTGTAAGCATTCTCAAAAGGGTGCTTTATGTGACGGCACACACCGTAACCTACCCGAATAAACATGTAATTATTAGCTAGGCTCCATATTTATATTTTAATGTGGAGCTTACTATTTAATCAAAAATTATACTTTAGAAAAAGAAAGATGTATTTTGGCTTTAATTTTGAAAGCTTATATGCTCCGGCATTATCGGTATTAGTTACTGAAACAATCAACTTTGCAGGTAGAAAAATTGCCCAGAAACAACAGTCTCAAATCGGCAAAATAAATGAAAAAATTGTTCTAAGAGGAAGTAGTCCCAAAGTAAAATATTTTAAGTATGGAATGATAGCATTTGGTTCAATTGTTGGACTATTGAGCATAAGCGCTGGTATAATTTCAGGCGATTTTTCATTGATGAGCAAAGGGGTTGGATATGGTTTTGGATTTGCATATTTCCCTTCAAGATTAGACCAGGGTAATACTCTTTTCATAGGCACAGATGGTTTTATGCTAAGGGATATGATTTGCAAATGGAGTGATTTCGACCGGTTTGAATGGGACAGTGATATCGGACAAAAAAGTTGGGGTGTGAAATTCTATAAAAAGAATCAAAAAGCTTACACAAAGGCTTATATTAATAGAAAACATAAAGATGAAATCAATTCTATCCTAAGTAAAATTTTTCATGATTTTCATAATTAATTAATCATATCTTTAATTATTGCTCAAAATTTGTTACTTTCGTAAGTAGATAATTAACAATAACGTACATTTTATTTGAGCATTAATAATGAAAACTTTAATCGAACCATTCAAGATAAAAACCGTTGAAGAAATTCCGATTACTACACGTGAGCAGCGTGAAAAATATTTAAAAGATGCTTTTTATAACCCATTTTTTCTAAGATCAGAGCATGTAACAATTGACTTGCTGACAGATAGCGGAACAACTGCAATGAGCAGCAAACAATGGGCAGGATTAATGGACGGTGACGAAGCTTATGCAGGAAGTCGCAGTTATTACAAATTCGAGAATATTGTAAAAGAAATAACAGGTTTTAAAAATATTATACCTACCCATCAAGGTAGAGCAGCCGAAAAAATCTTATTCACGTTAGTCGCAAAACCAGGAATAACAATACCCTCAAATTCTCATTTCGACACTACCAGAGGTAATATCGAATACGCAGGGGCTGATGCAGTTGATAACTTAGTTGACGTAGGTATGCAACCGGAGATTGAAGCAGACTTCAAAGGTAATATGGACGTCGAGAAATTAAGAAAATTAATTCTAGAAAGAGGACCTCAGAATATTCCTTTGTGCATGCTAACTGTTACCAACAATACAGCCGGCGGTCAACCAGTCTCAATGCAAAACATAAGAGATACTAAATCAGTACTCAAAGAGTTTGGTATTCCACTCATACTTGACGCTTGCAGATTTGCAGAGAATGCTTACTTCATTAAGAAAAGAGAGCCCGGTTATCAAAATAAAACAATTAAAGAAATTGCACAGGAAATGTTTTCCTACGCAGATGGTGCTACAATGTCAGCGAAAAAAGACGGATTATCTAATACCGGAGGCTTCCTTGCATTAAATAATGATGAGCTTGCAGAACAGGCAAAAGTATTGCTAATTATAACAGAAGGATTTTTGACCTATGGCGGAATGACACGCCGCGACCTTGAAGCTTTGGCTCAGGGATTTGTAGAAGTACTCGAAGAAAGTTATCTGGAACTGCGAATTGGTCAAATTCAGTACTTAGGTAATAAGCTTCTCGAAGCCGGAGTACCGATTTTACAACCTACAGGTGGACATGCTGTTTATCTTGATGCAAAAAGATTTGCTCCACATATTCCACCACACCAGTTCCCTGGTCAGAGCGTACTATGCGAGCTTTATCTGGTTTCGGGCGTTCGCTCTGTCGAAATTGGCTCATTAATGTTTGGTAAAGAAGACGCTGCCGGAAACCCTCTAGCACCACCAATGGAATTAGTGCGTATGGCAATACCAAGAAGGGTTTACACACAGGCACATACTGATTACGTGGCGGAAGCATGTATCGAAACATACCAGAATAGAAGCAAGCTCAGAGGCATGAAAATAGTTCACGAAGCAAAATATTTACGACATTTTACTATCAAATTGGACTATGTAGGTAATTAAAATTAATACAAAATAAAAGGGAGGCATGTTCAGTGCCTCCCTAATGTGTATTATGGATACAGGGAAATGAAATTATTTGATAACATTTATAGCTTTAAAAATAGTTTTTTTACCGGTATCAATTCTAACATAATAAACTCCTGATGACAAACCACTTAAGCTTACCGGTAAATTCCTTACATCACTATTCATTTTTCCGTTATATAAATTCCTAATTTTTAATCCAGTTTGATCAAACAAATCCATGTTTAGATAATCCAATTCTGTATTAATTTCTATATTAACATTATCATTAGCCGGATTAGGATAAACATTGATTTGATTTAATGAGAAATCGTCTTCAACATTAGCTGTAACAGATTGCAGCATAAGAACTGTTCCGTCTGGCAAAGCTGCATATAACCCAAAATCATCACCTTCACTATTGTTTGCAGGATTCAAAAAACCACTGGCAAATACGTTTATTCCCAAGCCACCTGCATTTAAGTTTTGCAATGGAACCTCATAGGTTGCAACTGTTGCAGTACCGGTTTCGTCTCTTACTTCAATTACATAATTATTGACAGGAAGGCTTAAATTGCCCGAAAATTCACCAAAGCCGAGATTATCAATCAAAGTGCCGGCTCCTATACCAGTTTCGACAACATCTACGTCCGGAGCATCAGTTGCACCATGGAACACATTCACAACTACATTATTAGGACTTTCAGAGCTTTCAACACTACCCTTAAACATGTGAAGATTAAACGGAACTCTTGGCTCATAACCATTCTGGCTAACTATTCCTGATGCTATTACAGTGTAAGTGTCTGGTTCTAAATTTACAACAAACAAAGCTAATGGATTCTCAGCGCTCTCACTATCTGACGGTTGAATAGCGATTTCCAAATCAACACCGGAAGGTAATTCAGTATATGGTGTAGCCTTTCTGAACTCAAAATTATCAAATGCCAAAATTCCATTAACATAAATGTCAACTTGTTGAGCTGCTTTGTCTGCTGAATTGTGGATTATTTGTACCTTTGCTTTAGAGACTTCTTCATTATACAATGGTATTTCGATAACTGTACCATCAGCAGCAGCTGCAAATAATCCAAATGACTGACCATCACTATTAACTCCGGGATTTAAGAAACCGCTTGCAAAAACATTCAAAGCAGTACCACCGGCTTTCAAAGTTTTCAATGGAACACTATACCTTGCCACAATAGTTTCACCAGTTTCGTCTCTAATATCAATAATATAGTCTTCAGCTGGTAACGATAAATATCCAGAGAATTGCCCATAACCCAAGTCATTAATAATGGTTCCTGCTCCTACTCCACTTTCGACAACATCAACTTTTGGCGCGTCTGTGGAACCATGAAAAACATTTATATCTACAAAATTTGGGTCTGTGGCAATATCTCTGGAATTGGGATAAACAATTAAATCAAAAGGAATAGTAGGTTCGTAACCAGAGTCGCTTACAATTCCGGATGCAATAACAGTATAGGAAACATTAGGTTCAAGATTGAACTTAAACAACGCTAATGGATTTTCTGCATTCGTGCTGTTTGATGGTTGTATTGCAACAAAAATATCAGTCTGAGAAGGTAATTCAATAAATGGAGTTGCCTCTCTGAAACCAAAGTCGTCAAACTCTAAAGTTCCATTTACATAAATATCTACCTTATCTGCTAGTTTATCAGCAGAATTATGAATTATTTGAACTTTAGCATTGTTTGAAAAGGCATGGCTGCTCAAAAAAGAGACAAACAATGCAACTATAGCGAAAAATTTATACAATGTCATGAGAACCTCATTATTATGTTTGTAAATTGTTTGTATTGATTTTGTATAATATCTAATTTACAATTGAAAAATTTAAAACATCTCATTAATACAGCAATATAGACAATTTCATTTTATATTTATTTTAGATTATTTTTCTGATAATAATTATTTTTATACAATTATTTATACAATTTCTTTACAACAATAATTTTATTCATTTATTTTGTATAAATTTATTATTTTTGAATTATGAAAAATGCACTAAAATATTCAATTGATTTAACATCAAAGAAAACAGGACTCAGCAAGAATATCATCAGAGCCTGGGAAAATCGTTTTAATATTCTTACACCTGATAGAACTGAGACAAACCGAAGGTTATATTCAGATAAAGATATTGAAAAACTAAAATTGCTTGCCGAAGCAACTCGGGCAGGGCACAAAATCGGCAACATTCACTCATTAAGTAATGATGAACTTAGAAAGCTAATTTATTCTGATGGTGAAATTCCTTCTTTACTTAATGATGACGCACTAAAGGTAATTATTGATTCAATTAAGAAGTTTGATGAGGCGACATTAAGGAAGAAAATTGGAGATTTTCTTGTAAATAACTCCAAGCCCGGATTTATTTTCAATTTTATGATACCTTTAGTAGAGAAGATTGGCAATATGTGGAAATCTGGTGAGCTGAGAATTTCCCATGAACATTTTGCAACCTCAATAATCACAAGCATACTAATTAGAATGCGCGAAATTGAGTCAAGGGATAATCTGGCGCGAAGAATTATTGTTTGTACTCCTTCGGGTCAACGCCACGAAACCGGTGCATTGATTGCAAGTGTACTTCTCGCCTCGATGGGGTGGGTTCCAATTTATTTGGGTGTGGACTTGCCTGCCGAAGAAATTGCATTTGCCGCTAAAGCCACAAATGCTAATGCTGTGGCAATGAGTGTTATTTTTCCTTCCAACGAATCAATGCTTCTTACCGAAATTGAGAAGTTAAGTACATACCTACCTGACGGCTTGATTATTATTGGTACAAAATTCAGATTTAATGAAGATAACATTAAATTTATGAATGTCAACTTTGTGGCCGACTTCGATGCACTTTATGATTTGTTGGAAAAATAATTACCTGTAAGCATTAAAACTACTGTATGTTTATTTTTTTTGTTATTTTTAACTTTATAAAATGTAAATTTCAAAATTTAATAATTAAAGGGATAAAATAATGAAAAAAATAGTTTATTTGCTTTTACTGCTTCCAATTTTATTTTTGTTTTCTTGCTCTGACGATAACCCGGTAAACCCTGAAAATTCAGACTTAAATGGTACATGGTCTACTGAGCTTATTCAAGGATATGATACAGTAAGATGCACTGTAGTAATAACAGAATCCAAAGGTAAAATATCAGGCACAGGTGATTTGTACATATTCCATAAGATTGTTTCAGGAAGCTCATCTACAAGTGAGTCTTCAACCAACAAAGGTAATATAACAGGCACATACGAGGGAGGAGTAGTTAAAATTAATTTCTCAAGCACAGATTTTGATAAATTCGAAGGTGTGCTGAGTGAAGATAAAACATCAATTAGCGGAAAGGTAAGCACAATACTATTACTCTCACAAAACAAAGTTGAATATAATATTACTCTTTTAAAGAATTAATTCCATTAAATCAATTAATTCTTGACTGAGATAAGCTCACATATCGAAACTGAAAAGAGGAATCTGCTCGATAAACTGCAATACATCAAAGGTGTTGGTCCTAAAAGAGCAGAAGCATTCATCAATGAAGGCATTCGCAACACTTTTGATTTATTGACTTACTTTCCAAGAGCCTACATAGATAGAACTGGTGCAAGTTCTATTCGTCATGCACTATTAACTCTTAAAAAACTTGAAAATATTGAGTCAGAAAATTCTATAGCTGATTTTGTACTAACACCGGAAGTAACTATTATTGGAAGAATAATTTCAATTAGTGAACATAACTTTGCCGGTAGAAAGAAGCTTTTAAAAATTATCCTGAACGATGGTAGCGGAACCTCAGCCAACATCTTATTTTGGAACAGAATAAACATCTTCAAGTCAATCTATAAAGAGGGAATGGTATTATCAGTTTCTGGTAAGCCACAACAAGATAAATATAATTCCATAACATATAGCCATCCTGAGATTGATATCCTAGATGAAGAAGATGAACAGGTTTATAAAGCAGGCGGTATATTACCAAAGTATAGAATAAGCGAAAAGATGGCAGCTGCACATATCAATCTCAAGGTAATGAGAATGATAATAAAAAACCTCATCGCTTCGGATTTGAAATTCATAAATGAGACCTTACCAAATCATATTATTGAAATTAGTAAACTTCAAGATATAAAGTCAGCAATCAGCAATTTACACTTTCCAACTGACAATGATGCACTTAATTATGCAAGATACAGGATTAAGTTTGAAGAAATATTCTATTTTTTGATGAAAGTTGAATTGAGCAGAAAATCGGTGAAGGTTAGAGAAAATGGAGTATTGATTGATCCTAAAAGCAGCCTGGCACGTCAATTATACGATACGCTACCATTCGAACTTACTGCTGACCAAAAAAAATTCCTTTGGGATGCTGCCGCGGACATGAAATCGGGTTGTCCAATGAACCGTTTACTTCAAGGGGATGTTGGCTCTGGAAAAACTATCGTTTCATTGCTACTGATACTAATGGTAGTTGATTCAGGGTATCAATGCGCCTTTATGGCACCTACAGAGATCCTAGCTGAGCAGCACTTCAAAAGTATTTCAAAATACCTCGAACCATATAATATTAAAATTGTGCAGCTTGTTGGTGGACAAAAGAACAGAATACGAAACCAAATACTTCAGGATATTGTAGACGGCTCAGCCAGAATAGTTGTTGGTACGCATGCACTATTCCAATCCAATATTGAATACAACAACCTGGCATTAGTTGTTATTGACGAACAACATCGATTTGGTGTTGAACAAAGAGGAAACCTGATTAAGCTGAGTAAAAAATCTCACGAAGGAAAACCTGTTACACCACATGTATTAGTAATGTCAGCTACTCCAATACCGAGAACACTTACCATGACAGCTTATGGTGACTTGGATGTTTCAATTATTAAAACAATGCCAAAAAATCGAAAACCTATTATTACAAAAGTAGCCTTTGACAGTAACCGTGAGCAAATAAATTCTTTTTTGAGAAATGAAGTGAATTCAGGACGGCAGGCATACATTGTCTATCCTTTAGTAGAAAAATCAGAAAAACTTGAGTTAAAAGCAGCAACCGAGCATTATGAATACCTCAAAACTGAAGTCTTTCCGGATTTGAAGTGTGGATTACTTCATGGACAAATGTTTTGGTACGAGAAAGAAGAAGCCATGAATTCATTTCTTAATAAGGAATATGATATTCTTATAGCCACCACTGTAATCGAAGTCGGAATAGATATCCCGAACGCAAGTATAATGATAATTGAAGATGCCGAGAGATTTGGATTATCTCAGTTGCATCAGTTGAGAGGTCGTGTTGGAAGAGGAACAGACCAGTCTTACTGCTTTCTGATGACAAAAGATAAATTCAAATACAATATGAAGCATGGGAATAGTGAAACCGAAGAGCGAACTGCTGCAATTATTCGTCTAAAGACCATGGAAGAAACAAGCGACGGATTTAAAATCGCCGAAGTTGATCTTAGATTAAGAGGTCCTGGTGATATTTTGGGTACAAGACAATCAGGAATGCCAGAATTTAAATATATTGATTTGATTAACGATGCTGAGGTTATCTCTCATGCTAAAAATACAGTGATTGATACTATCGAAAAAGATGCAAATTTAAAGTTACCCCAAAATAGTATAATTCGTTCTCAATTAATAAACAGATTCGGAAGCGAAAACTCATTTTTGAGTATTGCATAATTCAAATATTTTTACATTTTTAGTATAAACATTAAATAACTTACTTATAATTACGTTTAATAATACTTGTATGTTATCTAATACAATAGGATTTCGAAGAATTGGAGTTTCAGGATTATTATAGCACACTTGGTGTTAGTAAATCAGCATCAGCGGAGGAGATTAAAAAAGCTTACCGAAAGCTTGCTAAGGAATATCATCCTGATTCGAACAAAAGTCCAGATGCTGAAAAGAAATTCAAGCAGATAAGTGAGGCATATACTGTTTTGAGTGATGCAGATAAACGTGCAAAGTATGACCGTTTAGGTGCGAACTGGAACAAACATCGTGAAACAGGCGGCTCTTACGATGATTTTAACTGGAGCGATTATTTCAACCAGGGTGCCGGTAGAAAAAGTACAGGCACCAGACAAAGGGTTGGTGATGTATTTGGTGAGGGTGCCGGTATATCAGACTTTTTTGAAAGAATATTTGGAGGAGGTTTTGGTTCTTCATCAAAATCTGCCAAACAATCAACTTCGAAACAGAAAGGTGAAAATTTTAAGACTGAAGTTGAAGTATCGCTCGAAGAAGCTTATTCTGGAATAAATAAAGTACTTAATATTAATGGTGAAAAGCTCGAAATAAAAATCAAACCCGGTACATCTGATGGTCTTGTAATGAAAATATCCGGCAAAGGTATGCCTAATTATGACGGCTCCGGTAAGGGAGACCTTCTAATAACGGTTAGAGTAAAAGAGCATCCGGTTTTTAAGAGAGTTGCCAATGATTTATATTGTGATATTGAGGTAAATTA
The DNA here is from genome assembly GCA_024711295.1 of bacterium. Taxonomy (GTDB): domain Bacteria; phylum Bacteroidota; class Ignavibacteria; order Kapaibacteriales; family UBA2268; genus JANJTB01. Next base: position 139,443 of record JANJTB010000032.1, read on the forward strand.
TCTAGATGCAGTTTTGGGTGGTAAAGCTGCAGTATCAACATTGTCAGGTAAACTGCAGGTAAACATTGCACCTAACTCAAGATCTGGAAAAGTACTTAAATTAAAGGGTATGGGTATGCCCGATTATAAGCATAAAGATGTTAAGGGCGATTTGTATATTAAATTAATTATACAAATTCCTGAAAAATTAAGTGATGAAGTTATTGAATTATTTAAGCAAATAAAAAAAATTGCTAAATAACAACAAATTGTATTTTTTTTAAAATAAATATTTTACTAATCTGTTTAAAATTTTATCAAATAAATAAAATGAAAATTTGTAAAATTAATAAACCAATTGTGTTAAGTAAAAATTAATTAGAGTAGTTATCATGGGATTTAGAACCTTAGAACTAAAAATGAAGACCGATTATGGTCCGGATGACCTAAAAAACGTTATCCGTAAGATTTGCCGTGTAAGAGATTTTGATTATGTAATCGAAAAGCAAAGTCTCGATGGCAGAAATCCAATGGAAATTCACTGGCTGGTGCGCCTTACTGTCATCTCTCCTGAGATAAAAGGAGGTACGGAGCCTGATATATCTTCAATAAAAGTTCCTTTTAAAAGAACTACTAAGAAAGTACTGGTAATTGGCTCGGGACCTGCAGGTTTTTTTGCTGCTTACGTATGTTTGATGGGTGGACTCGATGTCACATTAGTCGAAATGGGTCCAGATGTTTACCAAAGAACTAAAGACCTAAAAGAGTTCGAGAGAACCGGCGTTTTGAATGAAAGAAGTAATTACGCCTATGGTGAGGGTGGTGCTGGTACTTTTTCTGATGGTAAACTTACTTCACGCACCAAATCAATAATGCGCGAAAAGAGATTTATCTTCGAACAATATGTAAAAGCAGGTGCACCTGAAGAAATACTCTATCTGGCTAAACCACACCTTGGTAGCAATATATTGACGAAGGTTGTCAAGAATTTACGTCAAGAATTTATTGATCGGGGTGGAAATCTTATTTTCAATAACAAGTTATTGGATATAAAGTTCAAAAATGGTAGAGCAGTTTCAGCAGAGACTGAGCAAGGTGTGATTGATGCAGACTATTTTATAGTTGCAGTTGGTCATAGTTCTTATGATACTTACAGAATGTTGATTAATAATGGTGTTCAGTTTATTACTAAGAATTTTGCCATCGGAACCAGGGTTGAGCACTATCAGGAAATAATAAACAGAGCAAAATGGCGTACTCCATCATTACCGGGTGTAAAAGCCGCTGATTATTCATTGACTTATAACTTTGACCAAATGTTCTCTGTATATTCATTCTGTATGTGTCCGGGCGGCAAGGTAGTTCCTGCTCCGCCAATAGCAGGACTGAATATAGTGAATGGTATGAGCAATTATAAAAGGAATTATCCTTTCGCAAATTCTGCAATAGTTGCAGGTATCAATATTGCTGACTTAGCAGGAAGAGAACTTGAACCACTTGAATCTTTAGACTGGTTACTTACATTAGAGCGCAAATTCTATGAATTTTCAAATAGTTATAATGCACCTGCTGTCAAAGTATCAGACTTTTTAAAGGGACGTACTACGGCGTCCTTCGGAAAGCACTCTTATCCATTCGAGTTAATGACCGCTGATTTTAGAGAGCTTTTCCCACAAAAAATTACTGATTCTATGGCATTAGCTCTAAAAGATTTTATGCATAAAATTTGGGGATTTGAAGAAGGAACAATGATGGGACTCGAAAGTCGTACAAGTTCACCAATTCAACTCGTCAGAGATGGAATGCTATGCGCAGGATTCGAAAACCTTTACTTTGCCGGTGAAGGCTCAGGCTTAGCAGGAGGTATAGTAAGCTCTGCAGCTGATGGAATTAAATGCGCTATGGATGTTGTTGATTCAATTGTTTAACAATTTTGATTTTAATAAAAAAATGGGTAATATCTTTAAGAAATTACCCATTTTTTTTTAAACTTTTAGTTTAGTCATAGTCTATTACAACATCATCAGTCAAAGGATGTGCCTGGCAAGTCAGTACATATCCTTCTTCAATTTCATCATCTGTAAGAGAATCGCGCTCATCCATAAATACTTTTCCGGATATTAGTTTTGCTCTGCAAGTTGAACAGGCACCAATCTGGCAACTAAATGGTGGGTCGTGCCCCTCACTTAGGGCAGCTGTAAGGACAGTATCATCGGGCGATACTTCAAATTCCAATTCCTCACTGTAAAGTATAATCTTAACTTTACGGGTTACAATGTCCGAGTCAGATGATTGTAAAATAATATTGTCCTGAACTTTTTCTGTATTATCAAGAGCAACCGTAAATACTTCTTTGTGAATTTGATAAGAAGCTACTTTTGTATCCTTTAAAGCCAATTCTGCTTCAGTCATCAGACCATCAGGTCCACAAAGGAAAAATTCAGCTTTGAATACATCATCTTTTAGATTGTTTCTCAAATACCCACTTATAAATTCTTTGTCAATTCTTCCTTTTGCACCCTGCCAGTTTTCAGTTGGGATGCTCAAACAGTTTACCAAAGTAAACCTATCAGAATATTCAGATGATAATTGCTTTAATTCATCAGCAAAAATAATAGTTTCTTCGTATCTGTTCTGATAAAGAAGAAATATTCTGCTCAATGGCTCTACAGAAAGAACAGATTTTAAAATTGACATCAAAGGTGTTATTCCGCTACCTCCACCAACCAAAAAATATGTTTTTTGATTATTTTGATTTAGCTCAATAGTAAAATTACCCAATGGAGGCATAACTTGTAAGATATCACCAATTTTTAAGGTTTCATTTAAATATTTGGATACTATGCCATCATCAACCTTTTTGACAGTGATGGTGATTCTTTTGTCAAATATAGGGCTCGAAGATATTGAATACGCCCGACGATTATCGTCAGAATTAACAGGAACTCTGACTGTTACATATTGACCATGTTTATAATCAAATGTTTCCTTCAAATCTTCGGGGATGTCAAATGTTACAGAAACAGCATCTGCTGTTTCTTTTTTAATGTTTCTAACCTTCAAATCGTAAAATTTAATAGCCATAGATTCAATTTATTAATATTAAAATAATCCTAATTCCAGAGCTGCAGCATCGCTCATCATTGACTTATCCCAGGGTGGATTGAAAGTAAGTATTACTTTTACGTCCGTAATTTCTTGAATTTCTTTAATTGCTGTTTCGACCATTCCTGGGAGCTGTCCGGCTTCCGGACATGCAGGTGAAGTAAGAGTCATTAGCACAACAGCTTCGTTCTGAGCAGTTATACTAATATCATATATAAGACCTAAGTCATAGATATTTACAGGTATTTCAGGGTCAAAAACTGTTCTGATTTTGTCAACAATTTTATCTTCAAGCTCTAGGGGTGAAATATTATCGCTCATTATTAATTCAAATTATTATCAGTTACTTCATTATTTTGTGAGCTCTCTAAGGCACTCACCATGGTATGCCAAGCTAAACTGGCACATTTAACACGCGCCGGAAATTCTCTTACACCACAAAAAACTGCCATTTTTCCGAGTTCAAGTGTCTCAACTTTATCGTCGAAATCTGCTGTTACAATTCTATGAAATTCATCAAAAAGTGTCTTAGCTTCTTCGACAGACTTACCTACAACAAGCGTGGTCATAATCGAGGCGGATGCTTTCGAAATAGCACAACCCGAACCACTGAATTTTAATTCTTTGATAATTCCATCCTCAACAACAGCATATACATCTACCTGATCGCCGCATAAGGGATTGTGACCTGCTGCATAATTAGTATATTGAGGCAAAGGTCCGAAGTTTCTGGGATTCTTGTTGTGGTCGAGAATGACCTGCTGATATAGTTCTTTTAACTCGTGCATCTTGGTGCTATTTAAACATATTAATAACTTTTATCAAAGAATTATGTAAAACGTTTATCTCATCTGTAGTATTGTAAAAAGAGAAGGATGCCCTTGATGTCGCAGGGACGTTGAATCTTCGCATAAGTGGCTCAGTACAATGATGCCCTGTGCGAATTGCTACCCCATCCATATCTACCATTGTACCAATATCATGAGGGTGTATATCACGCAAAACAAAAGATACAACTGCAGCTTTACTCTTTGCCGTACCAATTATCCTAAGCTCAGTTATTTCCGACAATTTCTCGGTTGCATAATTAAGTAATTCCTTTTCATAATCAATTATTGCGTCTAAACCTATGCTGCGTATATAATTAAGCGCTTCTGCAAGACCAATTGCGCCTGCAATATTTGGCGTACCGGCTTCGAATTTATATGGCAAATCATTAAAAAGAGTTTTTTCGAAAGTTACTGAACGAATCATATCTCCCCCTGTCTGGTAAGGAGGTAACTTGTCCAATATCTTTTTCTTGCCGTAAAGAACACCGATACCGGTTGGAGCATAAATTTTATGACCTGAAAAAACTAAAAAATCACAATCTAGTTTTTTTACATCAATATGAGAATGATGTATTGATTGTGAGGCGTCAATCAAAGTCAAAGCATTAAATTCTTTTGCTTTGGAAATGATTTGTTCAATAGGGTTAATCGTACCAAGAGTATTTGAAATATGAACAATTGATACAACTTTGGTTTTGGAACTAATCAGTTTCTCATACTCCTCAAAGATAATCTCACCATCATCATTGATAGGTATAACCTTCAGAATTATTCCCTTTTCTTGCCTGATCATTTGCCAAGGTACGATATTAGCATGGTGCTCCATGTGAGAAATGATTACTTCATCACCTTCATTGAGGCTTTTTCCTAAAGTAGCAGCAACCAAATTAATTGCCTCGGTAGCACCCCTCGTAAAAATAATCTCTTCAGTACTTGAAGCAGAAATATATTCTTTAACAACCGAACGGGCATTTTCGTAAGCAGTTGTTGATAGTTGGCTTAGCTTATGAACACCTCTGTGAATATTACTATTGTACTCGCGGTAATACTCATTCATTGCTTCAATTACTTTTAATGGTTTTTGAGTAGTAGCAGCATTATCCAAGTATATCAATGGCTTACCATGTACTGATTGTGACAATACAGGGAAGTCTTTTCTAATTTCATTTACTCTAAACATAATAATCCGTTATTACTAGATATTCAATAGTTTCTCTTCAATTCTCAAATCAATCAGTTCGCGTAATTGTTCAATTTTTATTTCGTTAACTACTTCATTTACAAACGCAAATAATAGCAATCGTTCCGCCACTTTCTTTTCGATACCACGCTGACGGAGATAAAACATTGATGTTTTGTCAATACTACCTGATGTCGCCCCATGACTACATTTAACATCATCAGCGTAAATCTCAAGTTCAGGTTTTGTATTTATGGTAGCACTATCACTCAGCAATACATTTTTGTTAGATTGATAAGCATTTGTCTTTTGTGCATCCCGCCTAACCATTATTTTTCCGTTAAATACTCCTGTACCCTTGTCGAATGCAACACCACGATAATTCTCATTGCTGTATGAGTTAGGTTTGGCATGGTCAACAAAAGTATGATTATCAACAAAGTCGTTTGCACCTACAATAAAAATCCCATAATAATGAGATTCAATATTTTCACCATCAAGAGTAGAGCGTAAATCGTTGCGAACGAATTTTCCATTAATTGAAATAGCTGCTTCGTCTAAATGAGAATCTCTTTTTTGCTCGGCATGTGTAAAGTCAAATAAATGAGAATTATTGCTATCATCTTGTATTTTATAATAGTTAAGATGAGCATTTTCCTCAAGATAAAATTCTTTTACCAAATTTCTGACTACTGGGAAATCTCCAAGAGTATAATTATTTTCAACAATCTTTGCTGATGATGACTTTCCTGAGATTACTAAAATTCTTGGATTTGTAAGCAAAGCACCTTCGTTAGAGATATTAATATTGATGATTTGCAATATATCTTCAATTATTACTCCCGGGCTAATGTTTACTACAAGTAAATTATCAGCAAGAGCAGTATTAATATTTGCAAAAGGATGCTCTGACATCGATGTCAATTTACCATAATAATTAGCATAATCACCGACACCATTGATTGAAATATTTTCAAAATACTCGATTTTTAATCCATTGACTGAGTTAAAATTAGATGAAAGATTTTCATCTAATTTTCCGTTAATCAAATATATTTTATGTGACTTAAGACTATTGTAAAACAATTTACTTGTTTCTAATTTGCTTAAATCAACATTTGAATAACTGTCAGTAAATGATAGTTTATTTAAAAATGCAAGATTTGTATATTTCCAATTCTCAGATTTTAAAGTAGGTAATCCTGACAAAAAAAACTTGTCAAAAGCATTTTTCCTTAACAAATTCAACTCACTCCCAACACTTCCATTTAATGTGCTTTGAAGTTTTTCGAATTGTGATTTTACGTACTCTTTAAAATCATATTTAATAGTTGTGTTTTCCATTTAAATTAATTCCAATCAATTTCTTATAATTCATCTATATGGTCTTTGACCCAGTCATAACCTTGTTCTTCGAGTTTAAGAGCCAATTCTTTTCCACCAGTTTTAACAATTTTTCCATCAACCAAAACGTGAACAAAATCGGGAACTATATAGTTAAGAAGTCTTTGGTAGTGAGTAATAACAACAAAAGCGTTGTTTGGATTTCTAAGTTTGTTTACACCACCGGAAACAATTCTAAGAGCATCAATATCCAATCCTGAGTCAGTTTCATCAAGGATAGCCAATTTTGGTTCGAGCATTGCCATCTGGAAAATTTCGTTTCGCTTTTTCTCGCCACCCGAAAAGCCCTCATTGACAGAACGACTCAAAAATGATTGCTCAATTTCTACAAGTTTTGCTTTTTCCCGCATCAATTGAAGAAAATCCATTGCATCAAGAGGTTCAATGCCACGATACTTCCTAATTTCATTGACTGATGTTTTAATAAAATTCGCATTTGATACACCGGGGATTTCTACAGGATATTGAAATGCCAGGAATAATCCCTCACGAGCTCGGTCTTCAGGACTCATGTCGAGCAAATCCTTTCCATCAAATTCCACTTTGCCTTCTGTTACTTCGTAATCTTCTTTTCCAGCCAGGACTGACGCAAGAGTACTTTTACCCGAGCCGTTCGGACCCATAATTGCATGAACTTCGCCGGCGTTAACAGTAAGATTCAGACCATGCAGAATCTCAGTACCGTTAATATTTGCTTTTAAATTTTCAATACTTAATAAAGCCATTTTATTTTCTATTTCCTAAATTATAATAATTATCAAATTTATTAATTTTATTATCCGACACTGCCTTCGAGACTAATCGCAAGCAATTTTTGAGCTTCTACTGCAAATTCCATTGGTAACTGATTAAGTACTTCTTTTGCATAACCATTCACAATTAATGCAATAGCGTCTTCGGTGGCAATACCCCTTTGATTCAGATAAAAAATGATATCTTCAGAGATTTTGGAAGTAGTCGCCTCGTGCTCTACAGTTGCAGATTTGTTTTTAATTTCTAAGTAGGGAAAAGTGTGAGCACCACATTTATCACCAAGCAATAATGAATCACATTGAGAAAAATTACGTGCATTATCTGCATTTTTGGTAATGTTGACTAGACCACGGTAGCTGTTGTCACTTTTTCCTGCAGAGATACCCTTCGAAACAATACGACTTCTTGTATTTTTGCCAAGATGAATCATTTTGGTGCCTGTATCTGCCTGTTGAAGATTATTTGTCATTGCTACGGAGTAAAACTCACCTACAGAATTGTCTCCTTTAAGGACACAACTCGGGTATTTCCAGGTAATTGATGAGCCGGTCTCGACCTGTGTCCAGCTTATTTTGGAGTTATCACCTTCGCAAATACCACGCTTAGTAACAAAGTTATAAATACCACCCTTTCCGTCTTTGTCGCCAGGATACCAATTTTGTACTGTCGAATACTTAATTTCGGCATTTTTGTGAGCAACAAGCTCAACAACAGCAGCATGAAGTTGATTTTCGTCCCTCATAGGAGCAGTACAACCTTCGAGATAGCTTACATAACTACCTTCGTCAGCAATTATTAATGTTCTTTCAAACTGTCCTGTTGATTGAGCATTTATTCTGAAGTATGTAGATAGTTCCATCGGACATCTGACACCTTTAGGAATATAAACAAATGACCCATCACTAAAAACAGCTGAATTAAGCGCTGCATAATAATTATCTGTCATAGGTACAACTGAACCAAGGTACTTTTCTACCAAGTCAGGGTGACTATGCACTGCTTCGCTTATAGGGCAAAATATTATACCCATCTCACTTAATTTGTCTTTAAAAGTTGTAGCTACTGAAACGCTATCCATAACCGCATCTACTGCAATTCCCTGAAGTCTTTTTTGCTCGGTAAGCGGTATCCCGAGTTTCTCATAAGTTTTCAGAATTTCAGGATCAACATCCTCAAGTGTTTGTTTGTTGCCTTGCTTTTTAGGAGCCGCATAATAATAAGAATCCTGATAATCAATTTGAGGAAAGTTAACTTTTGCCCACAAGGGGTCTTTCATATTCAACCAGAATTTATAGGCTTTTAGACGCCAGTTAAGCATGAACTCAGGCTCATTCTTTTTTGCAGAAATAAATCTGATAATATCCTCATTTAGCCCCTTAGGTGCATATTCTTGCTCGATATCCGTAACAAAACCGTATTTATATTCCTGATTTGCAAGCTCTTCAATGAGCAATTGGTCATTGTCTTTTACTTCTTCAGCCATTTTTAAATTTACCTTTTAAACAATTTTTTTTATTTCAATTAAATTCTTTGAAAAGCCGTTTGTGTGTTTTGAGATACGAATATCATGCACTAAGTCGGCTATTGATGTATTTATGAAGACATCGTCTATCAATTTTTGAATCTTTGACATAGGATTCTTTATCGAACAATGCTGATATCTAGAACATTCTTCATCATTATTATTCATACAATCAACTATTCCAATTTTTTCGTCAGTAGCATTAATTATTTCCATCAAAGATATATCACCAGAGGATTTAGTAATACTATAACCCCCTTTCACACCTTGAACAGAATCAACTAAGCCTGATTTCATCAAAGATTGCATAGTTTTTGACAAAAACTCAAAAGATAACCCCAAAGAACTTGCTATTTCTTTTGCATTTAGCTTGTTCCCCGGATTCTCAGCAAGAAATTGCATAGCCAATATTGCATATTCGGCTTTTTTTGAGAGCTTGAGCATGTTATACTGTGATTGTCAATAAATACAGATTATTGACGGTAATTAAATACGACTATTGTAATCGTATTTTAAAACTTAGAATTAAATCTTATCTTTTCTTATAATTCTAATTTTTTTTCTCGCTTCTTGCAAATAAATTGATTCCGGATATTTTGTTATTAACTCAGTATAGAATTTTAAAGCTTCTCCGTTGTTTTCTTCTGCAAAGTAAGAGTCTGCTGTCATCATTGTATATTTATCTGCCTGTCTTGAAGCAGGAAATTTTTGAGAGAGTTTTATTAAGAACTCTCTAGATGAAGAATATTTTCCTGTTCGGTATTCAATTTCTGCTGCCTTCTGAAGTGCTTGCTCAGAGAGCGGAGTAGATTCAGCTAATGAGGATACTTCATCCAAAATCTTTATAGCTTCTGAATAATTCTTTTGATACTCTCTGAATTCTGCTTTGGCATATAATTGCAATGCTGCTACGTACTGTTCTCCTGACTTGATTAAAAATAATTTTTGAAGAACATCATTTGCTATGTCGGTATCAGGATTTAGAGATAATGATTCAAACACAGTTTTGGATTTTTCGATATTACCAGAGAAGTAAATAATGAGTGCCTGATGATACTTAACTTTATCTTTTTGCTCGGGTGATGCGAATCTTATCAACTCGTTAACTTTATTGAAAGACTTTTCAGCATCTTCAAGTTCATCTTTCTGAAGAAAAATTGAACCAAGCTCTATATAAGCTGCAACACTATACTGCGAACGTGGAAATTCAGAAATAAGCTTCTCGAGCTCATTTATTGCCTTATCGTAATCCATATAATATGTTTCATATATTTCAGCAAGCCGGATACGAGAATCGGCAGAATTGGCAGTTTTAGGATAATCTGATATAATCTTTTCGTAAGAATCAACAATTTCCTGTATCTCTTTCTTATTTATTTTGCCCTTTTCAACTCTCATTTTTTCTTCCATAGTTCTGGTGAGTCCAAAAAGTGCTGAAGGCGAATAAGGATTTTTCTTACCCATTTCAATTATCTTGTTAAATGCTTTAATTGCAGTTTCATAATCACCATCTCGGGATGTAGAATTTGCGAAGTTAAGTATTTCCAAACCATTTGAGTTTTTTAATTTATCAATCTTAACAATTAAATCAAGTGCATCAGCAAGTTTTCCCGTAGTACGTAAATACCATGAAAATGCTTCCTGGTAAATAATATTATCGCTATTACCGGATGATAGTCGTTTCAGTTCATCACCAATATACTCCCGAGCTTCATCATTAATCATAAGTGCAAAAAGACGACCTTGAGCCTGCGGTAAATTGTAATCATAAGACAAAAGACTAAATATTTCTCCAGTTCCACTTCTATAGTCACCTATTGCTATGTAAAGTTTAATCAAAGGGTCAGAAAATCCATAATTGTTTTTGAAATAGCTTTTCCCAAGCTTAAGTGTAGAAATAGCTTTTTCGAACAATCTAAGATTTATTTGTGTTTGTGAAACAGTAAAATAGGTATTGATGCTGCTTTCGAATTTTGATAAAATTTTAGTCCAGGTTTTATTTGATTCATCAGGGTTGCCAGTTCTCCAGCATAATTCTGCATACAAGTCAAGCATTTCTAATGATTCATTTGCAGGAAGCCTTTCTCTTACGACTTTAAGCAAATCACCATAATTGTTGAGAGCTTTCATTACTCTGACATAGCCGTCAAAAAAAACTTCTACTTTTGGCTCGTCCTGCATTAATTCGGAATATAATCTTAATGCCCCCTGAAGATCACCATTTTGTTCAAAACTCTCGGCAAGCCGAAATTTTTGGTCATTAACATTCTGAGAATAAGCTGATAATCCGGCTAATAGCAATATAAGTACAATGATTTTGATGAATATTGGTGAATACATAAACTAACCAATCACGTTTTAAATTATGTTGAGAATGAAATAATTAAAAAAAATGACGCAAAATTTCGTCTGATGTTGTTAAATTGCATATTTTATTTGTACAAATGTAGAAAATGAATTTTATTAAGAAAGGGCTTTTAGCATTTTTTGCTACACTGTTTTTGATTTTCATAGTAGGGTTATTCCTTCCCGGAGAATATAAAATTATCCGGACTCATGATTATAAATGTGCTCCAGAATATGTATTTGATTACATCTCTAACATCAACAACATGGATGATTGGTTTTATATAAGCAAGTCATTGGATTCCACATTGCAATATAAATATAAGAATGATTCTCTCGGTGGTCTTAGTTCTGTTGAATGGAATGGTGAAGCCATGGGACAGGGAGTATTAAAGATTGATAATCTTATAAAGCACAAACTTATCAAAATGGATTTAGCTTTTCAGAATAATTCTGTTAGTAAAAGCAGTAAATTTGAAATAATGTTTGATAATGGTATAACTACCGTAAAATGGACGGACTATGGCGAACATGGCTGGAATCCGGTACATAGAATCTTTGGCTTGTTCATAGATGGATTTCTGGGTCCGGACATGGAAAAAAGCCTTCAAAAAATTGAAAAGAAATTGGAATGTAAGAATGTATAAAATTATTAACGTAGTTGGAGCAAGACCAAATTTCATGAAAATTGCTCCTATTATGAAGCAAATGAACGGAAGCAACCTAATAGAGCCCATACTTGTTCATACAGGTCAGCACTACGATGAAAAAATGTCGGATTTATTCTTTAATGAGCTTGAAATCCCAAGGCCTTCAGTGAATTTAGAAGTAGGATCTGATTCGCAGGCAAAACAGGTTGCAAAAATTATGGAAAGATTTGATGATATCTGCAATGAAGTCAAACCTGATGCCATACTTGTAGTAGGAGATGTAAATTCTACCATGGCTTGTTCACTGGTTGCAAGTAAATTAGGGATAAAAGTAATTCACATGGAAGCGGGATTAAGGAGTTATGACAGATCAATGCCTGAGGAAATCAATAGGTTAGTAACTGATTCTATTGCTGATTTGCTTCTTACACCATCGGCTGATGGAACTGAAAATTTACTAAAAGAGGGTATTGCTACAGACAAGATTTTCTTTGTTGGGAACATAATGATTGATACACTTTTTCATTTTTTGCCTAAAGCAAATAAAACCAATATTCTCGAAAAACTAAATATTGAAAGTAATGATTATGCTGCAATTACTTTGCACAGACCATCAAATGTTGACAACCCTCTAAACCTTGAGAATATCCTTAAAACATTTAATATTTTGCAAAAAGATATCAAGATTGTATTTCCTATTCATCCTCGCACAATAAAGAATATTAAAACTTTCGGACTTGGCCACCTTATAGATGATTCCCCAAATCTGTTACTCACAGAGCCACTTGGATATTTGGAATTTCAGAAATTAATGTCTAATTCAAAATTTGTAATTACTGATAGTGGTGGAGTTCAGGAAGAAACTACAGCACTAAAAATACCTTGCATTACTGTAAGAGAAAATACAGAAAGACCTGTTACTATAACTGAAGGGTCAAATGAATTGGTTGGCTTTGATATGGAAAAGCTTCTTTATTATTCTCATAAAGCAATGAATAACCAATGGAAAGAAAGCAAAATACCTGTCTATTGGGATGGGAATACTGCCGTAAGAGTGATTGATATTATTGAAAAATATTTTGGATTAAAATGAAAATTATAGAAGTTAAAAATTTAGCCATTAAGGGATGCAAAGTCATCAAATATCAAAGATTTGATGACGAACGCGGATTTTTTGCAGAGAGCTATCGTAAAAATGATTTTGACACTCATTCCGATACCACCGATTTGAGAAATAAAAACTTCACTCAAATGAACGAATCATTTTCCAAAGCCGGCACTATCCGAGGCTTACATTTTCAATGGAATCCTTTTATGGCAAAATTAGTTCGTTGCATTAGCGGTCGGATGATTGATTTGTTACTGGATATAAGGGTAGATTCACCTACCTATGGCAAAATAATTGCATACGATACTAGAAATTCTTTTAGTCATAACACAGGTGAATGGGTTTATGCTCCGGTTGGAATTGCCCACGGAGTATTCTTACCCGAAGATACACTAATTGAATACTTTTGCACCGGGCAGTGGAATCCTGATTGTGAAACCGGAATTTCTCCTTTAGCTAATGATATTAGCTGGGACTTGTGTGATACTGAGGTTTTTGAACTATTGCATAAAACAATTAATTCAGGAAAATTAATAATTAAAGACAAAGACAAAAATGGACATAGTCTTGGTTCGTGGTCTAAATTGTCAGAATCTAAATTGTTTAAGTTTGAGGCATAATCATGAAATCAACTAAAGGAATAATCTTAGCAGGTGGCAAGGGAACACGGCTTTATCCAATGACTTATGTATTCAGCAAACAGTTACAACCTGTTTACGACAAACCGATGGTTTATTATCCGTTATCAACACTTATGCTGGCAGGAATAAAAGACATCTTGATTATTTCTACCCCGGATGATACACCAAATTTTCAAAAGCTTCTTGGTGATGGCTCTCAATGGGGAATAAATCTGAGTTATATAGTTCAGCAAAATCCTGCCGGACTTCCACAAGCTTTTATCCTAGGTGAAGAATTCATTGCCAATGATCAGTCTTGCTTAATCCTTGGAGATAATCTTTTTTATGGTAAATTAGATTTTCTGAGAAAAGGTTTAAACGAAAATTCCGGTGGAACAGTGTTTGCTTATAAAGTTGATAATCCACAAGATTACGGTGTAGTTGAGTTTGATAAAGAAAACAAAGTAATCAGTATAGAAGAAAAGCCTAATATACCTAAATCAAACTTTGCGATACCCGGACTATATATTTTTGATAACAGAGCTTCTTTATTTTCAAAAGAATTAAAACCCAGTCAACGTGGGGAACTGGAAATTACTGACCTCCAAAAATGTTATTTGCAAAATTCAGAACTCAATGTTCAACAAATTGGCAGAGGTGTTGCCTGGCTGGATACCGGAACACCCGAAGCTTTGCTTGATGCAGCTAATTTTATTCAAGCAATCGAAAAGCGTCAAGGTCTAAAAATTGCATGTTTGGAAGAAATTGCATTAATCATGAACTTTATAGATGAAAACACTTTTGAAATAGTCGTAAATAATCTTCCAAATTGCGAATACAAAAATTACTGTTTGAAGATTTTGAAAGAGAGGAAATAATGAAACTGCTTACAACTGGTACTGCAGGCTTTATAGGAAGTGAATTTGTACGACAAGCTGTTGCAAAAGGTTACGATGTCGTAGTCGTTGATTGCCTGACCTATGCAGGTGACCTTGAAAGGCTGAAATCAGTTAATGGAAATTTTAAATTTTATAACACAGATGTGTCGAACTCAGAAGAAGTTGACAACATTTTCAAAATTGAGAATCCGGATGCTGTGGTACACTGGGCAGCCGAGACACATGTTGACAGGAGTATTCTTGATGCTTCTCCTTTTATGAAAACGAATGTATTTGGTACACATGTTCTATTGGATGCTTCAAAAAAATATGGGATCCAAAAATTTATTAATATAGCTACTGATGAAGTATATGGAGAACTTGGAGAAACAGGCTCATTTTTTGAAAATACTCCTCTCGAACCAAATTCCCCTTACAGTGTAAGTAAAACAAGTGCAGATATGCTTGGCAGAGCGTATTACCGTACTTATGGGGTACCCGTAGTGACTGCCAGACCGTCAAATAATTACGGACCATGGCAATTCCCTGAGAAACTTGTACCTGTAGTTATACTTAAATCACTGAATAATGAAAAAATACCCGTCTATGGACAAGGATTAAACGTAAGAGAGTGGCTTTATGTTTCGGACTGTGCAGAAGCAGTGATGACCTTGCTTGAAAAAGCAGACCCGGGAAGCATTTATAATATCGGAAGCGGGCAGGAACAAAAAAATATTGACGTGGTTAAGAAAATATTAAACCTTCTCGGAAAAGATGATAGTTCCATTGAATATGTTCAAGATAGGCCCGGTCATGATTTCAGATATTCTCTGAATTATGATAAAATCACAAATGAGTTGGGTTGGAAACCTAAAGTACATTTTCAAGAAGGTATTGAATCAACAGTTAGGTGGTATCTGGAAAATTTGAAATGGGCAGAGAAAAAGCTAGACTTTCTGAGGGATTACTGGAGTTCAGTATATAAGAAATAATTTTTTAATATTTGGAGAATTATGAAGTTCTTGATATTTGGTGATAAAGGACAGTTAGGAAGCTGTTTTAAAGAGATTTTTGAAAAGAATAGAACAAGGTTTTATGGAGTTGACATAGACCATTGCGATATTAGCGATAAAGAACAAGTCCGCATTTATGTTAAGTCTGAGAAACCAACTGTAATACTTAATTGTGCAGCATATAACCTTGTAGATGATGCAGAAACTAACAATGCTCCTGCCTACTCAGCAAATAAGATAGGCACTAAAAACATTGCATTAGTGGCAAAAGAATTCGGTGCATTTTTTGTTCACTATAGCACTGACTACGTGTTTGACGGTACTAAAGGGAAATTATATGTAGAATCGGATAAAGAAAACCCCGTAAATGAATATGGTAGAAGTAAATTGGAAGGTGAGATTGCCATAAAAGAAGTTTTGGATGATTATCTGATTTTTAGACTTAGTTGGGTATATGGTAATGGTAAACAAAATTTCATCCATAAATTCACAGAATGGGCATCCAAAAGTGCTGAGCTAAATATATCTAATGATGAATACTCAATACCAACTTCTGTTGATCTTATAGCTCAGGCAACTTTAAAAGCTCTTGATCTTAGGCTGTCTGGATTGTTTCATCTAACTGCAAGTGGTTTGGCAAGCCGATTTGATTGGGCTAAAGAAATTGCGAATTTATACAAGCTTGAAGTTTCCATAAACCCAGTATCAATTAATACCTTCAATTTGCCTGCAAAACGTCCTCTCAATTCATCAATGTCGAATGAGCTGTTAAGTACATATATTGGTAAGTTCCCAAACTGGAAGGAAGATTTAGCAAGATTTATCAATAAAAAGTGACTCCCGAAATAAATCAAGAGCCACTACCTTATGTCAATTAACTACATCAAAAATTTTAGTCAGTATCCTTAATATCGTGAAGAATTTTTGGTACCTGACCTGGTGATACATTACTGAATACTCGTTCGTTGATAGTTACAACAGGTGCTAAAGCACACACACCAATACATCTGGTACCTTCGATTGAAAATAAGCCATCACTGGTTGTTTCACCCATTTCTATACCGAGCTCACTCTTGAAAGCTCCAAGTACAGAATCAGCACCTTTAACAAAACAAGCTGTGCCTAAGCAGACAGATACTGAGTATTTGCCACGAGGTTTTAGCTTGAAGTAATGGTAAAAAGTTGCTACTCCATATACAGTTGCAGTCGGGACTTCGAGGATATGAGCGACTTCATCAATATGAATCTCTGACAAAAAACCATATCTTCCCTGAACTTTATGAAGCACTGCAATAAGGTATGATTCAGGATGTTCTTCTTTTTTACATTCTTCAATATATTCAATTATATCGTTTTCGAGTGTATATTTTACTTCGCAACACATTATTTTATCCCCCTTGGTGATTTTGCCTGATAGCTGGTATGCAATAACTCATGAGAGATATGGCTTCCAGGCTTTTCTAAATATTCATTATAAATTTGTTTAATAGCAGGATTTTCATGAGATTTACGCAGAGTCTTACCTGAGTCAATATTGTATAAAGCCTGCTGACGAAGTTTGATTATTTCTTTATCTAAAGGATAAATGTATTTTTCTACATGGCTCAATGGTTGACCACCACCGGCAACACAACCACCCGGACATGCCATTATCTCGATCAAATGGTACTGCTTATCACCTTTTTTAACTTTTTCGAGAATTGTCTTGGCATTATTTAACCCATTAGCAACCGCAACATTGATTTGAGTACCCTTAATATCTATTGTTGCTTCTTTTAGTCCTTCAATTGCACGAACATTTTTAAACTCAAGGTTTTCAATAGATTCACCGGTAATCAGTTCGTAAGAGGTACGAAGTGCAGCTTCCATTACGCCACCGGTTGAACCAAAAATATCACCAGCACCTGAGGCAATACCCATAGGATTATCAAAATCTTCATCGGGTAAATTCGGGAAATCAACACCGTATGCTTTGAGCATCCATATTAATTCTCTGGTAGTAAGTACTGCATCAGTATATGGATATCCCGCTTCAGCCTGATGTTCAGGTCGCTTTGCTTCAAACTTTTTAGCAACACAAGGCATAATGGCAACCATGAATATATCTTTAGGATCCTTGCCTGTTTTCTCTGCATAATAAGTTTTGCTCAAAGTAGATAACATTTGCATTGGAGACTTACATGTTGAAACATTTGGCAATAATTCAGGGTAGAAATGCTCAACAAAATTTATCCAACCAGGAGAACAAGAAGTAATCAATGGCAACCCTTCACCACTTTTAATTCTTTGAATAAATTCGTGGCTTTCTTCCATAATTGTAAGATCAGCAGTAAAATCTGTATCAAAAACTGCATCGAAGCCTATTCTTCGAAGAGCAGCTACCGTTTTTCCTGTGACATGTGTTCCATGAGGTATATCCCAACCTTCACCAATTGCAGCCCTGATTGCAGGAGCAGTTTGAACAACCACAAACTTATTTCTGTCCTTTAGGGCTTCCCATACAACATCAGTATCATTCTTTTCGATAAATGCAGCAGTTGGACAAACATTTATACACTGGCCACACTTTATACAGACAGATTCATCCATAGGAGCCTGGAATGCAGGGGTTACTACAGTGTTGACACCTCTAAACATCTGACTTAGGTTGTGAACACCCTGAATTTCAGAACATACTCTTACACATCTGCGGCATAAAATACATTTCTCAGCATCTCTAACTACTGATACATTCGAAAAGTCGATTGGAAATCTTTTTCGAGCACCATCAAATACTCTATGACGTACACCAAGTTTGTAAGACAAATTTTGAAGCTCACAATTTCCATCTCTTTCACAGGTTAGACAAGCACGCGGGTGATTATCCAGAAGCAATTCAACTAAATCTCGTCGAGTTTCTCTAATTTCAGGAGAGTTCGTTGTAACTTTCATACCTTCTTGAATTTTTGTTGCACAGGCAGGCAAAAGATTTCCAAATCCCTCAACCTTGACAGAGCAAATTCTGCACGAACCTTCCGTAGATAAGAAAGGATGATAGCATAACCTTGGTACATGAGCACCAATACTATCAGCCGCTTCCATAATTGTTTTACCTTCTTCAACAGATACATTTATATCATCTATTATTGCATTTATATATTTCATTTTTTATCTCCTATATTTAAATTTTCTCAATTGCATCAAATTTACAGGAATTGAAGCACTCACCGCATTTAATACAATCCTGTTGTATAATTTCATGTACCTGTTTACGTGCGCCGGTTATACAAGATACCGGACATCTGCGGGCACATACCGTACAACCGGTACATTTATCCGGAATAATATAGAAGCTGATAAGTTTCTGGCACTTCTGAGTCGGACATCTATGCTCTTTGATATGAGTTTCGAATTCCTCCTTGAAGTTGGCAATCATACTTAGTACAGGGTTTGGCGCAGTCTGACCTAAGCCGCAAAGCGAAGTACTTCTGATAATTTTGCCAAGTCTTTCAAGCTTTTCCAATGCATCGGGTTCAGCATTACCATTAGTAATTCTTTCCAAAATTTCGAGCATTCTGAAGGTACCTTCTCTGCAAGGCAAACACTTACCGCAAGACTCATCTTTGGTAAATTCAAGGAAGAATTTTGCAGTCTGAACCATACAATCGGTATCATCAAGAACAATCATACCTCCTGAACCCATCATCGAACCGATTTCTTTCAGTGTCTCATAATCAATAGGTGTATCTACCCTATGTGCAGGAATGCAACCACCTGATGGACCTCCGGTTTGGATTGCTTTTAGTTCCTTATCATTAAAAATACCTCCGCCAATATCATAAATTACTTCTCTGAGTGTAGTGCCCATTGGTACTTCTATCAATCCTGTATTCTTTACTTTTCCGGCAAGAGCAAAAACCTTCGTTCCTTTACTTCCTTTTGTACCAATTCTGTTGAACCACTCAGATCCATATAACATAATAGCAGGAACATTTGCCCATGTTTCGACATTATTGATACATGTTGGATGCCCCCATAATCCTGATAAAGATGGATATGGCGGACGAATTCTTGGCTGACCTCTTTTACCCTCAATGGAGTGAATCAGAGCAGTTTCTTCGCCACAGACAAATGCACCGGCACCAAGCCGTATTTCCATATCAAAACTGAAGTCTGATCCAAGTATATTTTTCCCTAATAAGTTATGTTCTCTTGCCAATTTTAAAGCTTTTTCAATTCTTTCGATAGCTAATGGATATTCAGCACGAATATAAAAATATCCCTTTGTACATCCCATAGCATAAGCACCGATAGTCATACCTTCTATGATAGAAAAAGGATCACCTTCGAGTGCGCTTCTATCCATAAATGCACCAGGATCACCCTCGTCTGCATTACAAATTACGTATTTAACTGGATCATTGCTCAAGGTTGCGGTATTTCGCCATTTAAATCCAGTAGGGAATCCACCACCACCCCTGCCTCTCAGACCTGATTTTAGAATTTCGTCAATAATAAAGTTCTTGTCACCTTTGTCTAGAAGAGTTGCGAGAGCTTTATACCCTTGTGCATGTATGTAATCTGCAATATTTTCTGGGTCTAAAATTCCACAATTCCTGAGTGTTATTCGCGATTGTTTATTAAAAAATGATACATCTCCGTAAAATCTCATATAATCTTCAGTCAGCTGCTCAGTTTCGATAAGATACTTGTCACATACGATTTTATTCATCAGGTGACTTTCGATAATCTCATCCATAGCTTCTTCAGTTTCGTACCTATAGATTACATTTTCGGGAAATACTATCATTACCGCATGTTTATCATCATCTTCGAATTTTGACAAGCCAATATTACCCCCACTTAGAACTCTTATCGAGTCAGAGTGAAACCCGTGATTAATCAACTTCTCAATGAATAATTCTCTGAGGTCAATGTGGTCAGGGCGCTTTTCATAGTTAGTTTCGCAGAATGTTACTACATGCTCATAAAGTATTTCGGTTCTCTTGTCTAACATTAGACTTGGAACCGGTTTGTTTCCAATAATATGTTTTTGAAATATCTCTGCAACCTTGTCAATGGTAACTTTTTGATACTTCACCGGGAAGTGATCAGGTGCAAATACACCTACAATAGGCTCTTGCGAGCATCTTCCTGTACAACCGGTTTGCTTGATTAATATATCATTTCGTCCTGATGCTGCAATGAGTTTGTTGAATTCATTACGCACAAGTTCGGCGCCGGCAGCATTTTCACATGTTGCAGAGCCTACCTGAATTATTATTTTATCCTGCGACTTGGCATCAGTAGAGGCAAAATCCAATTTGCTGACTAAATGATTAAAGTTTTCAAGTATTGATGGCATTTTTTTCTCCGCCTTACATTTCTTTGTTATCTTTTTATCAATTATTTGTTATGTTTTTCACATAATACGTACTTTCAGTTACAAAAATAATAAATTATTATGTCACAACAAATAAAAATCGTATTATTTTGTGATTTTTCAGTAGTTTAGATTTGCTATTAATATTTATTAGTCAAAGCTAATTATTCAGAATCTAACGTAATCTGAATTATTAGTAACTTATTAATGACTGAAACATATTTTTTTCTGTCACTTCTACCCATATTTAATCAATATAATCGTCACTTATTGATATATTTCAGGTATTGAAAATAATATAAGGTTAATATAGATGGATGTAGAATTATTGTCAAGGATACAATTCGCATTTACGATTATGTTCCATTATATATATCCTCCAATGAGTATTGGAATTGGAATACTATTGATATTTATGGAGGGAATGTATCTTAAAACAAAAAACCCTATGTATCACAACATGACAAGATTTTGGGTAAAGATTTTTGCACTTACATTTGCAATGGGTGTCGCAACAGGGATAGTAATGGAATTTGAGTTCGGTACAAATTGGTCCACATATTCCAGATTTGTAGGCGATGTATTTGGGAGTGCTTTGGCTGCAGAGGGTATTTTTGCTTTTTTCTTAGAATCAGGGTTTCTTGCTATTCTGGTATTTGGTTGGGATAAAGTTGGTCCTAAAATGCACTTTTTTTCAACAATTATGGTAGCCCTTGGAGCACATCTAAGCGCAGTATGGATTGTTGTTGCAAATTCATGGATGCAAACACCTGCTGGATATAAAATTGTTGGAGAAGGTCTGATGGCAAGAGCAGAAATAACTGATTTCTGGGCTATGGTTTTTAACCCTTCTTCAGTTGAGCGCCTCTCGCACACAATTGGAGGTGCCTGGATTACCGGTGCTTTTCTTGTGATAAGTGTCAGTGCATACTATATTATCAAGAATAAGCATTTGGATATGGCCAAAGCATCATTCAAAATTGCTTTGCTATTTTTGGCAATGGCTTCTTTTCTTCAATTGTTTACCGGACACAGCAGTGCTGTTCAGGTAGGAGAATATCAACCTGCCAAGCTGGCTGCATTCGAAGGTCATTATAATACAGCCCCGGGAGACCTTTACTTAGCAGGATGGGTTTTTGATGATGAAGAAAAAGTTATCGGTATAAAAATTCCCGGAATGCTCTCATTCCTCATGTACTACGATAATGCTAAGCCTGTAAAAGGACTAAACGAGTTTGACAGAAAAGACCGTCCACCGGTTAACATTGTGTTCCAGACCTATCATTTAATGGTTGCTATAGGGATGTTTTTTATAGCATATTCTATACTTGCTTTATTTCTGTTATGGCAAGGAAAATTGTTTAGTTATAAGTGGTTCATGCAGCTTTCAATTTTCTCTGTTGTACTACCTCACATAGCAAATCAAGTAGGCTGGATATCTGCAGAAGTTGGAAGGCAACCCTGGATAGTATATAATTTGATGAGAACCAGCGATGGATTGTCAAAAGTAGTATCAGCTGAGAATGTTCTTTTTTCTCTAATTCTCTTTACTTTAATTTATATATTACTTTTTATATTATTCATTTTCCTATTGGATAAAAAAATCAAAGTGGGACCCGAACATAAAAATATTGAAACATCAACCAAGCAATTCATAGAGGCATAGGAGGAAAAAATGTACGAAGGATTAGATTTAAATACTATATGGTTTGTTCTTGTAGGAGTACTTTTAGCAGGTTATGCCGTTCTTGATGGATTTGACTTAGGAGTAGGTGCTTTACATCTTTTTGTAAAAGGGGATACAAACCGCAGATTAATGATAAACTCAATAGGACCTGTTTGGGATGGTAACGAAGTGTGGCTCGTTACAGGCGGGGGAGCTATTTTTGCAGCATTCCCACATGTTTATGCCACAGTATTCTCAGCTTTCTATCCCGCTATTATGCTTATTCTGGTTGGAATTATATTCAGAGCTGTTGCTATCGAATTCAGGAGTAAGGGAGAGTCAGTAAGATGGAGGCAAAACTGGGATATTGCATTCAGCATCTCCAGTATCCTGATTTCTCTATTATTTGGTATTGCACTCGGCAACATAATTCAAGGAATACCTGTAGGAGCAGACAAAGAAGCCTACATCAGTTTTATGAGTCTTATCAATCCATACTCCTTAATGTTGGGAGTTACTACGGTAGCACTATTCATGATGCATGGCTCAATTTATGCTGCAATGAAAACTGAAGGTGAGTTACAGGATCAAATCAGAACCTGGATAAATAATACTATCATTTTTTTTGTAATTTGTTATATCACTGTCACAATGTACACGCTTATTTATCTGGAACACATGGTTGTAGTTTTCCGTCAGAATCCTGAATACTTCCTGTTGGCACTTTTGAATATGTTGGCTATTGCAAATATCCCAAGAGAAATTTATAAAAAGAGGGAACATTTAGCATTTTTATCATCAAGTTTTAGCATTCTAGCATTGCTTGGACTGTTTGCATTGGGTATGTTTCCAAATTTTGTACCATCTACAATTGATCCAGAATATAGCTTGACTGCTTTCAATTCAGCGTCATCTCGCAAAACTCTTGAAGTAATGTTTACTATGGCATTAATAGGGATACCATTTGTATTGGCTTATACAATCAGCATTTATTGGGTGTTTAGAGGCAAAGTTAAACTAAACGAGATGAGTTACTAAGTATAATTGGGGGGGGGCTGGAAATTGATCTGACCCCAAAAAGTTGGACAGTTAATAAAAAGTGATTTACAAGGACTGAGTTCGGAACTTAACCGGACTTAGTCCTTTTAGTTTAGATTATAATTAAGCCATTTCCGTTATCACTCTGTTATTTGTTACATTTTCTATTTATTTGGATTTTAGATTACGATGGATGAAAATTTGCTTCTTGCGGTTTTTGGTGTAATTGTAGTGATAATGCTTTTGCTCGATTTGGGTGTATTCAATAAAAATCCTCACAAGGTAAGCTCGAAGGAGGCATTGATCTGGACTATTGTTTGGATTGTTATTGCACTGGCTTTTTCTTATTTCATTTATGCCAATTATGGTTGGCAAAAAACATCACAGTATTTGGCAGCATATTTTGTTGAGAAGTCCTTATCTGTTGATAATCTATTTGTATTTGTATTAGTTTTTTCATTTTTCAAAGTTCCGGGTGAGTTTCAGCATAAAGTTCTTTATTGGGGTATAATCGGAGCAATTTTATTTAGGGCAATCTTCATTTTTACCGGCATTTGGCTGATTGAACTTACATATTTGCCTGAAATGAATATTTTAGGAAAGCTGGTTGAGCTGAATCCTATATTGATATTATTTGGAATTATCTTGTTGTTTGCAGGTATTAAGACTTTTTCGAAAAATGAAGAAGATTCCGACTTTTCTGAGAATTGGACATTTAAATTAATAAAAAAAATAATGCCAGTATCGGAGAAGTATGAAGGTGGTAAGTTTCTCACAAAAATCAATGGTAAAACATTTGCTACGCCATTATTGGCATGTATAGCTGTCATTGAACTTACAGATTTAGTATTTGCTGTAGATTCAATCCCGGCTATTTTTGGTATATCCCGAGATCCAATAATTCTATATACCTCAAATATTTTTGCTATACTTGGGTTACGAGCTTTATATTTCTTATTAGCAAATTCTATGAACATGTTCTCCTATTTGCATTATGGATTAGGAGTAATCCTGTCGTATATTGGTGTAAAGATGATTGTTTCTGATTTCTATCATATCAATTCTACACTTTCGTTGGTTATAGTATTATCAATTTTAGCGCTATCAATTATATTCTCAATAATCAAAACTAAGAAAGAAGCTTCTGCGTGAGTCAAACTCATACATTCATTGGAATAATGACAGGTACTTCACTGGATGGTATTGACCTGGCAATAGTTGATTTCAACTATGATGGGTCAACATTTACTTTCAGAGAAAAATACTTTAATACTTATGAATATCCGCCAGATTTAAAGAAGGAAGTTCTGGATTTAATAGCAGCTCCGGCGAATATCTACAAAGTATCACAGCTTAATTTTGCTATAGCTATGGTTTATTCAGAATGTGTAGATAAAGCACTATTTGAGTCAGGCATTTTCAAAGCAGATATCACCGGGCTATCTGTTCATGGCCAGACAGTTTGGCACCAACCATACAAAAAAACAATCGGTACCAGAAAAATTACCTCTACGTTTCAATTATGTGATTTATCCGTATTGAACCAATTATCAGGCATTCCGGTATATGGTAATTTTAGAACTGCCGATATGGCTTTAGGAGGTCAGGGTGCTCCTCTTGTACCGATTTTTGATTATTATTTCCTAAGTGAAAAGGATTTGGATGTTGTAGCACTAAATATCGGTGGAATATCAAATATGACATATCTACCTTCTTCAGGACTAAAGGAAAGAGTAATTGGATTTGATACAGGACCCGGAAATGTTTTGATTGATATAGCTATGCGAAAATACTTTAACAAAGAGTTTGATAATTTCGGTAATACCGCCCGAAAAGGCAAATTGATCTCCAAAATATTGGACGAGCTAATGCAATTTGATTATATCAGTAAACCTTACCCTAAATCTACAGGAAGAGAGATTTTCAATGTTATGTTTTTTAATAAGTATTTTTCTGATGAATTCGAGCCCGAGGATGTTCTTTGCACCCTATCGCATTTTACAGCTAAAAGTATAGCCCATAATATTATTCAAAATAAATTATCGGTTAATAAGATAGTTGTAACAGGAGGAGGGGCTCACAATATTTTTCTTTTGGAATTATTAAGCCACTACATGAAAAACGTTGATATTATACAAGGTAATGCATTAGGTATAGGAATTGATTCTAAAGAAGCGGTTTGTTTTGCATTTTTAGGATTATTAAACAAACTAGGATTATCAGGAAATATTCCCTCAGTCACAGGTGCAAGCCGGGAATGTATTCTTGGAGTTAGAGCAGGTAATTAATTATCATTATAAGTATAGAACATTTCTATTGTCGTACCATGTGCATTTGATTCAATATTAACCGTGCTCATCAATTCACGAATTATGAAGATTCCTCTTCCACTCGATTTTAGCAGGTTCTCAGGTTCGAGGCAATCAGCAACTTGTGTCGGGTCAAAGCCGGCACCTTCGTCTTTTACTTTTACAAATATTGTATTGTTGTCTGCTTGAACTACAAAGTCAACTTTTTTTGACGGATTAAGCTTGTTGCCATGATTAATAGCATTATTCACAGCTTCGGTAACTGCGATCATTACATTATAAAAATTCTCATCTTTAATTCCTAAAATCTGACGTAAGTTCTCTAATATTGGCTCTACAAGTGCAAGTGAAGACTTGTCGCTTCTTAGCTTACTTTCAGAATTGAATATCAGTTCATTCATCAACAAAACTCAAAGATTAATAAATGTATTTATTATTATGTTTGGAATTTCATTTCTGCCGGTATCATTAATAATTTGAAATTCGTACCAGCCATTCAGTAATATCTTTCCAAACTTTCCTAAATCAGCGCTTACTACAACTTCGGGAGCATAAGACTCTGTTTTGTAATCAGAATTTATAAACGTTGTTGCTTTGAAATTCTTTTGCGTTAAATTAAAGTACCTAAAACCAATAGCTGCATTATATTTTTCATCACTGATTCCAACAAAGAACTTAGAAAAAAACTTCAGGTTTCCATTTACCGGTGTTTCTTTAAAATCACTCCAAAGTAAAATACCTGTCTCTTTATAAATCAAATCAATTCTCGTGCCTAAATATATATTTTTATCAATAAAAATGGTCAGAGAATCATTATAACCAATCTGCCTTAGACTAAAACTGCGAATACCCGGGGCAACTCCTTCAAAATCATAAACAGTATAATTAGCCAAGACATAAGGTTGTGGACGCATAAAAAAGTTTTTTGTTTGAATAATTACACCGGGAGCTAATTTAATACTTCTCATCCAAAAGTTTGAAGCACTTCGTGAGGCTTTCAAATTAACCTGATGGTTAAACTGAGATTCTGCATCTAATCTAAAATTAAGCATATCCGACATGCGTCTGCTGTAATTAACATTGATGATTCCTAGAAAATTATCCCTGTCAGAATTGTTATTTGAACTTGGTGTATCAAATCTTGTTATTGAAGATATTCCAGAAATATTGAGAGTATCATTTCTGGTAAATAAAATTGATGTGCGCGACAAAATTCTAAAGTCTGACGTGATATTATCGAGATCAAAAGATCTCGCTCTTAAAATATTCAATTCTGCATCGCTAATTGAATTAATTTTTGATACTGTATTAATATCACTGTCATAAGAGTATGAAAAGCTAAAATATTGATTCAACTTTTCACTTCTGTATTCAAGTTCAGGTGCTACTGTAATTCTTAACTGCTCTCTGTTTTGCTGGATTGAAGTCCTTGTATCATTCGGGACATACTCTTTGAAAGACCTGCTGATATTATTGTTCGAGAAATGCAATCGCACCATACCGTTTAAATCATTGCTGACACCAAATCTCAAATTTATATCACTTACAACCATATCATTAAATCTTGACTCAAGTGAATAATCAAAATTAAGTCCATTGTCAATTATATATTGTTGCTCACGCCTTAGCGCATTAAATCTGTCTAGATATTTATAGCTGAAATTTGCTGTCAAACTATTTGTTTCATCATAAGATTTATCTATACTTCCTGAAAAATTAACATTTTTATTAGTTCTACCAAGATTTAATGACAATACCTCACCGTCAAGCTTACCATTAAATTTATAACCTTCGACATCATAATGATTCATTAATCCTTTGATTTTAAATATTGTCCCTATACTGTTTATTGACATTTGAGTATTATCTTCGATACCACCCAAAATATCGACATTTAGATTTTCTGATATATTTGCCCTGGCACCTGCCAATAGGTTTAATCTTCGGAGTTGGTTAAGCTCGTTTGAACCTAAATTACTGACTATTACAGCATCGCTCTCACTAAGAATTGACAAATAATCTAAAACTCTGTAATCATAATTCAATCGGAGAAATTCATCATCCTGAAGAATGATTTCAGCTGAGCGATAAGCTGTTCCAATATATTTTTGATTAACAAGGAAATTACCAAAATTACTGCTAGTAGTATAATTTAAAAGTAAATTAAATGTATAAATATTTAATTGCTTGTCGAGGCCGTATGATAACTGATTAGGCACCATTAAAAGAATATCGCTGGTATCAGTCTGAGATTTTAAGGAATTTGCACTCACAAAAATTAATGCGATACAAATCATAAATATACGAATGAAATTTTCTTTGTAATTGACTACATTACAACAATAAATAATTTCAATATGACATCTAAAGTTAAACAATAAATTTTCTCAGGCTTACGACTTTTTTTTAAGATTTTATGAATTAAAAAATTTAAATATAAGAAAAAATCATTCTAATGAACAATCGAAAAACAAAAAACCTTCCTAAGCTTAACTTAAGAAGGTTTTTGTTTGTTAGTGCGATTTGAAAAACTACAACGTGATATTGCTAGCTTCCATCTCTTCTTCCATATCCAGAGGAGTACTTTCAGCTTTTGAATCTTGTTGTTTTTCAAAATTATTTTTACCAAAAATATTTCCTACATCTGTTGTAACTGTCATCTCCTGATAGGAACGTAATCCGGTACCGGCAGGAATCAACTGACCGAGGATGATATTCTCTTTCAACCCTTCTAAATTATCAACTTTAGCAGCAACTGATGCTTCAGATAATACTCTGGTAGTTTCCTGGAATGATGCAGCTGATAACCAACTTTCGGTAGTAAGTGATGCTTGAGTAATACCTAAAAGAATAGATTCACCGATTGCAGGCTCTGCAGGAACAAATTCAGCAATTCTCAAACCTTTTTTCTTCATTTCATTATTAATTTCTCTTACTTTCTTTTTGGATACTAAATAGCCTTCGCTGAATTTTGTATCACCCTTGTCGCTGATTACAACCATATTTTTGATAAGGTTATTTTCATCATTGAATTTCTGACGGTCAACATTATCATTTTCTAACAATGAAGAATCACCTGATTCAATAATTCTTACTTTTTGAAGCATTTGGCGGACGATTACTTCAATATGCTTGTCGTTAATCTTCACACCCTGCATACGGTAAACTTCCTGGATTTCATTTACAAGATATTCCTGAACAGCGTTAGCACCTTTTATTCTCAAAATGTCATGCGGATTTATTGAACCTTCGGTTAATCTGTCACCTGTTCTCACAAAGTCACCCTCTTGAACTAAAATGTAGCGTCCAACAGGCACACTATACTCAATTCTTGTTTTCTCATCCTGTGAAGTAACAACAATCACTCTTTGGCCACGCTTCATCTTGTCGAAAGAAACATTACCGTCAATGTCAGAAACAATTGCAGGATTTTGTGGAGACCTGGCTTCGAACAACTCGGTTACTCGAGGCAAACCTCCCGTGATATCTCTTGTACGTCCTAAGTCACGTGGTATCTTAACCAAAGAAGAACCAACACCAACCATATCATTATCGTCAACTCTCAACTGAGCTCTTGATGGAATATTGTATGACTTAAGAACCATACCTGCATCATCAATAATTTCTATGGTAGGAATCTTTGTTCTGTCTTTTGAATCAATTACAATCTTAGTGATGTGACCTGTTTGCTCATCGTTTACTTCACGATAAGTAACATTTTGTAGAAGGTCACGGTATCTGATCCTTCCTGCAAATTCAGTTATGATAGTAGCATTGTATGGATCCCATTCATAAATAGTATCACCTTTCTTAACATGTTTACCATCATAAACAGAAAGCACAGCTCCATAAGTAACATCATATTTTGTTAATGACCTGTTGCTGTCCGGATCATAAATATGTATCGTACCACTTCGGCTTACAGCAATTGTTACTGTTCCCTCGTCACCTTCATAACTTATTGTTCGAATGTTCTCGAAGCTGATTACACCTTCAAATTTAGCAACTACTGAAGATTGAGATGCAACCAATGCCGCAGTACCACCGGTGTGGAACGTACGAAGAGTAAGCTGTGTACCGGGTTCACCGATTGACTGTGAAGCAATAGTTCCTACAGCTTCACCGATATCAACCATCTTTCCTGTCGCTAAGTTTCTTCCATAACATTTAGCACAAACACCACGTCTTGATTCGCAAGTCAATACCGAACGAATTAGCACGGACTCAATAGAAGTTGTTTCAATTTTACCTGTAATACTTTCATCAATAATTTCACTGCCTTTGAGAATTAACTCATCTGTCAGCGGATCAACGATGTCTCTTAATGCAGTACGACCAACAATTCTTTCTGCTAAAGGCTCTTTTACTTCTTCCCCATCTTTTAAAGCAGTCATTTCTACGCCACGGATAGTACCGCAGTCCGGTTCAGAAATAATAACGTCTTGAGCAACATCATGCAAACGACGTGTTAAGTAACCTGCATCAGCTGTTTTTAACGCAGTATCTGCAAGACCTTTTCTAGCACCGTGTGTAGAAATAAAATATTCAAGAATCGAAAGACCTTCTTTAAAGTTTGAAATAATCGGGTTCTCGATTAATTCACCAGTGGAGCCGGACAAAGATTTTTTAGGCTTAGCCATAAGACCACGCATACCTGCAAGCTGACGAATTTGCTCTTTAGAACCTCTGGCTTTAGAGTCAAGCATCATCCAGAAAGTATTGAATCCCTGCTTGTCTTTTTGCATTTCGGAATAAAGCTTGTCTGCCACTACGTTTGTAGCTGTTGACCAGGTATCAATGATTTTGTTGTATCTCTCGCCTGAGCTGATAACACCGTTACGATAAGCTTCTTCAATCTTATCAACTTTGCCCTGAGCGTTCAAAATAATATTACGTTTCAGATCTGGAATTACAACATCATGAATACTTACGGACAGACCACCCTTAGTAGCATAAGTAAACCCTAAATCTTTCATTTCATCCAGGAATTCTACCGTTTTGGCAAGTCCTGCATGTCGGAAACAAATACCAATGATTTGACGTAATCTGTTCTTAGTAAGCAATTCATTAATATAGCCTAACTCTTCAGGAACAATTTTATTAAGAATTACTCTACCAACAGTAGTTTCAATTAACTCACCATTGATTCTGACTTTAATTTTAGCGTGTAATTCAACTTTTTTCTGGTCATAAGCTATCGTTAGCTCATCAACACTCGAAAATACCTTACCTTCACCCAGGCATCCGGATTTTTGTTTAGTTAGATAATACACACCCAGAACCATGTCCTGTGAAGGCACAGTGATAGGGTCACCATTTTGTGTATGCATGATATTATGAGGAGCAAGCATCAAGAGCATAGCTTCGAGCTGAGCTTCATAACTAATAGGCACATGCACTGCCATCTGGTCACCGTCAAAGTCAGCGTTGAATGCTGTACACACAAGAGGGTGCAACTGTATAGCTTTACCTTCAATCAATCTTGGTTGAAATGCCTGAATACCAAGTCTGTGAAGAGTTGGAGCTCTGTTGAGCATTACTGGATGTCCGTCAATTACTTTCTCAAGGATATCCCATACCTCATTTGTTTTCCTTTCAACCATTTTTTTGGCACTCTTAACGGTCTTGACATGGCCTCTTTCGATAAGCCTTCTGATAATGAATGGCTTAAATAATTCAACAGCCATATCTTTAGGAAGCCCACATTCATGAATTCTTAACTCTGGACCAACAACGATTACTGAACGCCCCGAATAGTCAACACGTTTACCGAGCAAGTTTTGACGGAAGCGGCCTGTTTTACCTTTTAAAGTATCAGCCAAAGATTTCAAAGCTCTTTGAGATTCACTTCTAACCGAACGTCTGCTATTGTCGAATAAAGCATCGACAGCTTCCTGAAGCATTCTCTTTTCGTTACGCAAGATAACTTCAGGTGCCTTGATATCAATAAGTCTTTTCAATCGGTTATTACGAATAATAACACGTCTGTAAAGGTCATTCAAGTCAGAGGTAGCAAACCTTCCACCTTCAAGCGGAACCAAAGGCCTCAAGTCAGGTGGAGTAACAGGAATTACATCTAGCACCATCCAGCTTGGTTCGTTGGGATAGTTACCTTTAACACTGTTTTTGAATGCATCCAAGACACGAAGTCTCTTCAGTAAGTCAGCTTTCTTTTGCTGTGAAGTTTCGACTTTAAGCGCTTCTTTTAATTCTATATATTGTTTTTCTGGATTAACTCTCTTGAGCATTTCTTTGATAGCTTCTCCACCAATCAATGCGATGAACTTATTAGGATCTTCATCATCTAAAAGATGGTCATCTTTTGGTAAGCTGTCAAGAACATCAAGATATTGCTCTTCAGTCAATAAATCTTTTGTTTGAAGTCCGGTTCTGCCGGGTTGAACTACTATATATGATTCGTAATATACAATTCTTTCAATATCCTTGGTAGGCATACCAAGAATAGAGCTGATTTTACTTGGTAAAGTTCTTAGAAACCAAATATGAACAACAGGTACAGCAAGCATAATATGCCCCATTCTTTCACGACGAACTGATTTTTGAGTCACCTCTACACCACATCTGTCACAAACTATACCTTTATATCTGATTCTTTTGTATTTTCCGCAAGCGCATTCCCAGTCGCGAATAGGACCAAATATTTTCTCGCAGAACAAGCCGTCTTTTTCCGGGCGGAATGACCTGTAATTAATCGTTTCAGGTTTTGTAACTTCACCGTGTGAACGATTTAGTATATCATCCGGCGAGGCGATTTTTATGGATATTTTAGTAAATCCTCTCCTCGGAATTGACATTGATTGCATGGAAATACTCCTTTATCTATGAGTTTTTATATTATTTACTTAATTATTAAACAATCATACCGGGCAAAAACCCGGCGGCAAAGCATGAAGATTATTACTCGATATGAATATCAAGGCACAAACCTTGAAGTTCACGTACAAGAACATTAAATGATTCAGGAATATTAGGATCAGGCATATTTTCACCCTTTACAATAGCTTCGTACATTTTTGCACGTCCCTGAACATCATCACTTTTCATTGTAAGCATTTCTTGTAGTGTATGAGCAGCACCGTAAGCTTCGAGTGCCCACACTTCCATCTCTCCTAATCTTTGACCACCGAACTGGGCTTTACCACCTAGCGGCTGCTGTGTGATTAAGCTGTACGGTCCTATAGAACGAGCATGCAATTTATCCGCCACAAGGTGAGCAAGTTTAAGCATATAAATAACACCTACTGTTACCTCTTCATCAAATTTATCACCTGATCTGCCATCATAGAGTACGGTTTTTCCGCTTCGAGGTAAACCAGCTCTCTCGAGATAGTCACCTACTTGATCCCATGTAGCACCATCAAAAATTGGTGTTGCAAAGTATGTACCCAGTTTCAAACCGGCCCATCCCAAAGCTGTTTCGTAAAGCTGACCTAAGTTCATACGGGAAGGTACACCTAAAGGATTTAAAACTATATCTACGGGTGTACCATCAGGTAAGTAAGGCATGTCTTCAGGATTAACTATCTTGGATACGATACCCTTGTTACCATGGCGACCAGCCATTTTATCACCAACCTGAAGTTTACGTTTCTTAGCTACATAAACTTTTGCCATCTGTAGAATTCCGGGTTGCAATTCATCACCGGCAGCGAGTTTATTCTTTTCAGCTCTGTAATTGCTCTTGTCGTCGTTACGTTTTGCTAAATAATTGTTTATAATTGTAATAAGTTTAGAGTTTTTGTCGTTATCAGCTAATATTGCCTGTTCAACATCCAACAGGTCAGGTTTGAGAATTCCTTCTTCATATTTGGCAAAAATATCTTTGGATGTTATTTTGCTGCCTGCTCTGAATACTGAAACTCCGTTGTTAAGTCTTAAACCTAATATTTTTTCTCCGTCAAGCAGATTAGCCATTCTGTTAACACAGTCGTTATCCAAAGCTTTTAAAGTATCTTTTTCAAGCTTTGCAATTTGATCTTGACGCTTCTTCTCTTGTGCTCTTGTATCTTTGTCCATAGTTAGCAATCTACGGGTAAAGAGCTTAGTATTGATTACTACTCCTTTCAAGCCGGGTGTTGCCTTAAGAGAAACATCTTTAACATCACCTGCTTTATCACCAAAAATTGCACGGAGTAGTTTTTCTTCAGGAGTAGGATCGGTTTCTCCTTTAGGAGTAATCTTACCAATAAGAATATCACCCTCGTTAATTTTAGCACCAACACGAACTATACCACTTTCGTCAAGGTCTTTTGTAGCTTCTTCACTGACGTTTGGAATTTCTCTGGTAAATTCTTCCTCACCGCGTTTTGTATCGCGCACCTGAAGTGTAAATTCTTCAATGTGAATTGAAGTAAAAATATCTTCTGCAACCATTCTGCGTGAGATGATAATCGCATCCTCAAAGTTATAACCTCTCCAAGGCATGAATGCTACCAAAACATTCTGACCCAAAGCTAATTCGCCTCTATCAGTAGAAGCGCCATCAGCAAGTGGTTGACCTTTGATAACTCTCTGTCCTTTCTTGACAATAGGTCTTTGATTGATACTTGTATCCTGATTTGTACGGAAGAACTTCATCAATTTGTATGTTACAACATCTCTGTAATCAAATGTAACTAATTTTTCATCTTCAGAACGGGTATCATCGTATCTTACAGTAATAAAGTCAGCACATACGTACTCTACAGTTCCATTTCTTTCTGCTAAAATCAAAGTTCTTGAATCTTTGGCAACTTTAGCTTCCATGCCTGTACCTACTATAGGAGAATATGCCTTAAGTAATGGTACTGCTTGACGTTGCATGTTCGAGCCCATAAGAGCTCTATTCGCATCGTCATGCTCTAAGAATGGAATTAATGAAGACGCAGGGCTTGTGATTTGGTCGGTAGAAATATCGATATAATCTACTTGAGTAGCGTCAACAAGCACAAAGTCACCTGAACGGCGTGCTCTAAGTTTTTCACCAATCAAATTATTGTCTTGGTCAACAGGTGTTGACGCTGGAACAATAATCAATCCGTCTTCCTTATCAGCTGGCAAATATTCAATTGTATCAGTAACTTTACCATTAACAACTTTACGATAAGGAGTTTCGATAAAGCCAAGGTAATTGATACGTGCATGCATAGCAAGAGAAGATATAAGACCAATGTTCGGACCTTCGGGTGTTTCGATTGGACACAATCTTCCATAATGAGTATAGTGAACGTCACGCACTTCGAAACCTGCTCTTTCCCTTGTAAGACCACCGGGACCAAGTGCAGAAGTACGGCGCTTGTGGGTTAATTCAGATAATGGATTTGTTTGGTCCATGAACTGAGAAAGTTGGTTTGTGCCAAAGAATTGATTAACCACTGAGCTTATAGTACGAGCATTTACCAATTCCGAAGGAGTAAGATTTTCACCATCGTGAATACTTAATCTCTCTCGGATTGTTCTTGCCATACGTGACAAACCTACATTAAATTGAGCATTTAACTGCTCACCTACTGAGCGAACACGACGATTACCAAGGTGGTCAATGTCATCACCGCTAATTTTGTTATCATGTAAATAAATCAAATGCTTGATGATAGATACAAAATCTTCGGTAGTTAATGTAGTTTCTTCAATAGGAATTTTTAAACTTAATTTCTCATTAATTCTAAATCTACCTACCAGACCTAAATCATATCTCTTTGGATTGAAGAACAATTTATCCAACAAACCTTCGGCAGTTTCGATATCCGGTGGTTCGCTCGAACGCAACTGGCGGTAAATCACTTCTAACGCATCTTCACGATTACGTGCAGTATCTTTTGTCAAGGTCTTTGCAATTACAGGCTCTTCAGTAGGGTCATATTCTTTAAATACACGCAAAGGTAATATTTCAGTTGCCTGGATTTGCTCCAGAAATTCACGAGTAATTACCATATCACGGTTGGCGATAATTTCACCTGTATTCATATCAACAACGTCAGAGGCTATTCTTCTGTCAATGAAGCTCTCATCAATTTTTGATGATTCAACATCTTCTGCTAAATCAAACAATTGAAGTATATCTTCATCCGAAGAGAATCCAATAGCTCTTAGTAATGTAGTAACCGGGAATTTTTTCTTTCTGTCAATGTATGCATACATAACATCATGAATGTCTGTTGTAAACTCGATCCATGATCCACGGAAAGGAATAATTCTGGCAGTATAAATTCTGGTTCCATTCGGGTGCATCGCATCATCAAAGAACACACCGGGCGATCTGTGAATCTGGCTTACAATAACACGCTCGGCACCATTAATAATAAATGTGCCTCTTGGAGTCATAGCAGGTATATTACCAAGGTAAACTTCCTGCTCAACTGCTTCGATGTAATCTTCAGAACCTTTTTCTGCTTTGCTGGATAGTCTGAGCTTAGCTTTCAATGGTTTTGCAAATGTAAGCTCACGCTCGCGACATTCGTCTTCACTATATTTTGGTTTTTCGATAGAATATTCAATAAAATCCAACTGGAATATCGAGGAAGCATCTTCAATTGGGAAATTGATATTGAATGCTGCTTGCAAACCTACGTTAAGCCTTTTTGAAGGAGTAACGTCCTCTTGCAAAAACTCTCTATATGAATCCAATTGAATACTAAGTAAATCGGGATAATCCGAAGTAGCTTTTGACCTTGAGAAATTGATACGCCTTCTAAGCCGAACAATTCCGTCGTCAGATTCAAGAAGTCTTAATTCACCGCTGTTGTGGTCTTTGTAGTTGTCCAACAAAGCACTGGTGCTGACATTTTCTAATTCTTCCGGGTTAATGCCGTTATCCACGGAGCACCTCCTGTAAATGCATGGAATATAAAAAAAAGATTTTATGACTTGTCTTTGAACTTGAAAGAAAAGTCATAAAATCCCTTAAATTGTGTTTTTTTATCATTAATAAATTTTGTAAATTGCAAATTTGACTAAACAAAATTTAGGTAAAATAAGTTTCGTTAATGTGAGCGTAAAATCTAAAAACAACAAAAGGGGCTGGCGGTTTTAGCCGCCTTCCCCGATTGTAAGTATAAACCAAAATTACTTAAGTGTAACTTTAGCGCCTGCTTCTTCAAGTTTCTTCTTAATGTCGTTAGCTTCGTCTTTACCGGCAGCTTCTTTAACAACTTTAGGAGCAGCTTCTACTAAGTCTTTAGCTTCTTTCAAGCCAATACCTGTAATTTCGCGAACAACTTTGATAACATTCAATTTGTTACCACCGATGTCAGTTAATTCAACATCGAATTCTGTTTGTTCTTCAGCCGCAGGTGCTTCAGCAGCAGCAGCAGCAGGCATCATACCGCCCATCATCATAGGTGCAGCAGCAGTTACGCCAAATTTTTCTTCAAGTGCTTTCTTTAATTCAGCAGCTTCTACTAATGTTAATGAAGAAATTTCTTCTACTAATTTTTCTACTTTTTCTGACATTTTATATCTCTCAAAATAATAATTTACAAATTAATTAAATAAACTAAGCCGCATTGTTTTGTTTTTTGGCGACTTCTTCGATTACTGACGCTACATCACGCATCAATGAATTGATTGCACCCACGATACCTGATACCGGAGCATCAAGGCTACCGAGGATACCTGCAACCATTTCGGCGCGAGTTGGAAGCGAAGCGATAGTCTTAAGTTCAGAACCATCATAGAACTGACCTTCGATAAATGCCGCTTTTAAGCGTGGCTTTTCACCTTTGTCGAAAAATTCCTTAATGACTTTTGCAGGTGCTGTTGGATCATCATAGCTGATTACTAATCCTGTCTGACCGAACAAATTCGCTGAAGGAATACTATACTTACCTATTTGCTCAACGGCACGTTCGATAAGAGTATTCTTTGCAACTCTATATACAAGATTCTTTGCGTGTACTTCTGTACGGAACTTGTATGTTTCGGCAACTGTCATTTTGGAAAAATCAACAAGGTAAACGCCGGAAGCATTATCTAGCAATCCTACTAGTTCGTTCACTATATCTTGTTTTCTTTCTCTTGTTATCATTATATAACCATTTTTAATTTATTTTAAACACTCATTCGCAACTTTCGCGAGCAGCAAAAGTAGAAGCTTGCAAATGTAATGTGCGTAATAGTCGTTAGAAAAATCAGTCTATTTTGAATGAACCGTCTTTTACAATTACTGCAGGGCTCATTGTTGAGCTAAACACTACATTTTTGATATATTTACCTTTAGCTGTAGATGGTTTAGCCTTTACAATGCTGCTAAAGAAAATATTAGCATTATCGAGTAATTTGTCTGCAGTAAATGAGCATTTACCTATTGCAGCATGAATATTACCTGTTTTGTCAACACGATATTCAATTTTACCTGCTTTTAATTCTTTAACAGTTTTAGCTATATCAAAAGTAACTGTACCGACTTTAGGGTTAGGCATCAAACCACGTGGACCCAAAATCCTTCCGAGTTTACCAACTTCGCCCATAACATCAGGAGTTGCTACCACAACATCAACATCAGCCCATCCGCCTTTAATTTTTTCGATGTATTCGTCAAGCCCTGCATAGTCTGCACCGGCTTCTAACGCTTCCTGATCTTTTGGTGTTTTTGCAAGTACCAATACTCTTACATCTTTACCGGTACCATGAGGTAATGATACAGTACCACGTACCATCTGGTCGGCTTTGCGGGGGTCAACGCCTAAATTGATAGCAATTTCGAAAGATTCGTCGAATTTTGCTACAGCATTTTTCTTTACGATATTAATAGCTTCAGCAATTTCGTACTGAGCGTCAATGTCATAACTTTTTACTAATGCTGCGTATCTTTTACCAACTTTCTTCATTTTAATTCAATATTTAAATGTAATAAATTTCTTAACCTTCAACAACAAGACCGATACTTCTTGCAGTACCTGCAATCATACTTACTGCTGCTTCTTTATCAAAAGCATTTAGGTCTTCTTTTTTGATTTCTACAATTTCTTCGAGTTGTTTTCTTGTAACAGTACCAACTTTTACTTTATTTGATTCTTTCGAACCACTCTTAATGCCCGATGCTTGTTTGAGTAACACGGCTGCAGGCGGAGATTTTATGATAAATGTAAAAGATTTGTCACTGAAGAATGTAACTAAAACAGGAAAAATTGTTCCCTGTTGTTTGGCAGTCTTAGCATTAAACTGCTTGACGAATTCCATACCATTCAAACCTCTCTGACCAAATGCAGGACCAACAGGAGGAGCCATAGTAGCTTCGCCCGCTTTGAGCTGTAATTTGAATGAACCTAATACTTTTTTTGCCATGATAATTCAACTATTTAAATTTATAATTATATCTCTAGCTCAACTTGGTTAAAATCTAACTCTACCGGAGTTTTTCTTCCTAAGATGCCGACTTCAACTTTCAGCTTTTGTTTTTCGTAATTTACTTCTTTAACTGTACCGTTAAATGTATTGAAAGGACCTTCGATTACTCTGATTGGGTCGCCGACAGCAAAGGTTGTTTCGACGGTTGCAATGTCTTTTCGTTCTTCTACTCTACCGATAATTCTTTCTATTTCGCTCAGCTGTAATGGAACGGGCTCGTTCCGACGTCCAACAAAACTGACTATAGAAGGAATTTGTGAGATTACGTCTTTGGTTTTTCTGTCAAGGATGGCATGGATAATAATGTATCCGGGCAAGAAATTTTTTACACGTGTGCGACGCTTACCATTTCTAACTTCGAAAACAGTTTCCTGAGGAATAATAACTTCCAGAATTTTATCCTCGAGGTGTAAACGCTTAGCCTCAGCTTCGATATTCTGCTTTACTTTAGCTTCGTGCGAAGTAAAAGTTCTGATAGCGTACCACTTAGGCTCGTGACTTTCGTACTGCGATATGTTTTCTGCTTCTGCCATTAGAAATTATTTTTTGTCCGTAACAATTAAAAAATTGATTTTATTAGCACAGTCATCAACTCATCAATTATGAAGGTAAATCCGGTAATGATTCCGGTAACTACAATCACAACAACTGTTGATTCTCTCAACTGGTCTCTGCTAGGCCAGGAGACTTTTTTCATTTCTGCCACTACTTCGTTAGAAAATTTCTTTATCTTAGCAACCATGATATACAGTTATGTTTTTAGAAAAAAAAGGCATCACCATAATTTGTAATACCGCTTCTGTTGCACGAGTGGCAGGACTCGAACCCGCAACCAATGGTTTTGGAGACCACTACTCTACCAATTGAGCTACACTCGTATTAACATCACTATTTGAGCGAGCTGATGACGGGACTTGAACCCGTGACCTCGTCCTTACCAAGGACGTGCTCTACCAGCTGAGCTACATCAGCATTCTGCAATTTCGATTATTTCAAATTACAAATTGCACAATCAAGTTCCCCCTGATTATGCTTAATGCCTAATGCCGACCGACTCATCAGAGCGGGAGACGAGACTCGAACCCGCAACCCTCAGCTTGGAAGGCTGATGCTCTACCAATTGAGCTACTCCCGCATTGATTGTCAAAGTTCACCATTTATATCTTTGCAAATATAAGTGGGCAGAGAAGGATTCGAACCTCCGTAGGGATGCACCCAGCAGATTTACAGTCTGCCCCGTTTGGCCGCTTCGGTATCTGCCCCTTAATAGAGCTTACAAAAGTAAATATTTTTTGTTTAATAGCCAAATTATTTTTTATATATTTCAAAAAATATTTTCAATTTATTTCTATTTTGTTCAAAATTTCGTTTTCTCGATATTTGAAGTTATTTTTGAATATAATAAATTTTACATTTATCCGAAAGAAATGAACGAAATAGATTTTAATAAATGGTATCAAAGTAATTTACCTGTAAATCATATACTTGAAATACCAGATTTTATTTATGACGAAATTGAACAAAGTCAAGCCCAATTTTTAGCTGATTTTTACTCAAATGATACTTTGTTCAAGTTACCTGGCAAGGAAGTCATTTTCTTTGAGTGGCTTAAGGAAAATGATATTGATGTTTGGACAGACCTGTGGGATGATGAACTTAACTCCCCTTATATTATTTCCCTATCATTTTTACCTTTACTGAAAAGGAATGGATACAGAGGTTTTCCAATTTGCGACCTAGTAACACAAACAAATTACTATTTTGCACCTGCACATTTAGCTGATAAAGAGTCAGAACTTTTTGTAGAGTCTGCCAAAACTATTTTTATGAATAAACAACCTATGACTTTACCTCAACTATTAGCTATGGAAATATCACTTGAGCCTATTGACATTTGGCATTTTGCATACAAGCATAATGTAAGTATAGCTGATGCTAAAAAAGCAGTTCATGATTTAGTCAATGATGAGTTACTTGTTCATCTCAAAGATGCTGAACACTTATCTACATTTATAGATTTTTAGGCATAATCCTTTGAAAATACTAAAATTTGGTGGAACTTCTGTTGGTAGTCCTAATGCATTTTTAAAAGTTTTTGATGCTATAATATCCAATACTGATGGAAAATGTGTGGTAGTTTTGTCAGCTGTTACCGGAACAACAGATAAGCTATTAGAGGCAACCAATCAATCTATCAAGAATCTTGAGCAGTCATTTAAAATCCTGTCAGAAGTCAAAAATAAGCATTTGGATATCGTAAATAAACTTTTTGAAGATAACATAAATCTTGATAATTTTGTTAATTCAATTTTTAATGACATTAACAATAGAATTACGGCTTATAATAATCTTGGTGAATTGACTTCATATAACATATCATCTGTGGTATCTTACGGAGAAATTTTATCAAGCAGAATACTTTTTGAATTATTACAATCAAAAGGAGTACCCTCCCAATTATTAGATTCAAGGGAATTAATTGCAACAGATAACAATTATAAAGAATCGAAAGTTGACTACCAGCTAAC
This sequence comes from bacterium, assembly GCA_024711295.1. GTDB lineage: Bacteria > Bacteroidota > Ignavibacteria > Kapaibacteriales > UBA2268 > JANJTB01. Next base: position 181,081 of record JANJTB010000032.1, read on the forward strand.
CTATGAGAGATTTGTATCGAAATCTCATATTTTTGAAACCAAGAATGTGTTTATTACTCAGGGTTTTCTTGGCTCTTGCAATAAAGGCAAAGTTAGTTTATTAGGAAGAGGGGGTTCTGATTATTCAGCATCTCTGTTTGGTTTTTTTCTTAACAAGATGGGCCATAATATTGAAGAAATACAAATTTGGACTGATGTATCAGGTGTTTTGAGTGCAGATCCCAGAATAGTGACAAGCTCTAAAACCATTAAGTCCATGAGTTATGATGAGATACGAATTTTGTCCTACCTTGGAGCTAAAGTATTGCATCCTGATACTATCAAACCTGCAATTTCAGCAAATATTCCTCTTAGAGTGATGAATACCTTCAGTCATGATAATTCGCTTAATACGTTGATACTTGGCAGTGATAAACTTGTCACCCCTTCAATCAATTCACTAATCTTGATTGATAATTGCTATGAATTAAAAATTTTCCCTGATTCAACAGAGAACGGCTTTTCAACTTGCGAAAGAATTTATAATTTATTAAGAAATTCTGGCAACAAAATATATCTAAAAATTGCTTCTGAAGAGGTGATTAAAGTTTATCTGAAAGAAAATCCGGCACCATTGTTAAATATTACCGACAATATAAGTTTTAGCGTTAATTCTATATCTTTATTAGCATTTACTGGATATAATGTTAGCAAAATGATAAACATTATTTACAATTCTTTAGATATTTTTAATTTATCAATTGTTGCTTATACAGATAATTGCTGTTATTTAAAATGTTCTGAGAAGTTCGAAATAGAGAAGTTGAATCGTCTTCATAATTTTGTATTCGACAATTATTCACAAAAAGAGTAAAAAAACAAATGGTTAAATTTTTGGATTTAAAAAAGCAATACCTTTCAATAAAAGGTGAAATCAATAATGCTATAAATTCAGTGATAGAAGATACTGCATTTGTTGGAGGTAAATATGTAAAACTGTTCGAAGAGGCATTTGCAGAATATGTTGGTGTAAATCATTGCATAGGGGTTGCAAATGGTACTGATGCTCTCGAAATTGCAATTGAATCGCTTCGATTGCCTAAAGGTTCGGAAATCATTGTACCTGCAAATTCATTTATCGCAACATCAGAAGCAGTCACCAGGGCAGGTCACAAAGTCAGGTTTTGCGACAATAACGAATATTATACTTTAGATATTGAGGATTTGAGGAAACAAATAAGTAAGGATACATCAGCTATCATAGCAGTACACCTATATGGACAACCCTGTATGATGGATGAGATTCTGTCAATTGCAGCTGAATACAAACTCAAAGTTATAGAAGATGCTGCACAAGCTCATGGTGCAAAATATAAAAACAAAAGAGTCGGTACATTCGGCGATGTAGCTTGTTTTAGTTTTTACCCCGGAAAAAATTTAGGTGCTTATGGTGATGGTGGAGCGATAGTTACATATAATGACGAAATTGCTTTCAGATGCAGAATGATATCAAACCATGGGTCAAAAGAGAAATATTTGCATGAATTTGAAGGTCGTAACTCAAGGCTTGATGCCATTCAGGCTTCAATTTTATTTGCAAAATTACCCCATCTCGAAAAGTGGAATCATATTCGAAACGAAGCTGCATACTATTACAATACTACACTTTCGAATATCACAGGAATTGAGACTCCAAAAATAATGAATGACGTTTTTCATGTCTTTCATTTATTTGTTTTGAGACTGCAAAATCGGGATAATTTAGCAAAATATTTGAAAGAAAATGATATCGATACCGGAATACACTATCCGATTAGTTTACCTAAACTAAACGCTTACAGTTATATCAACCAGGAAACTCATTATATGAATGCAGTTAAATGGGATTCTTTGTTATTGAGTCTTCCGATGGGAGATCATCTTACAAATGCAGATTGTGATGAGGTAGTTGACTCAATCAAAAGATATTTCGAAAAATAATTAATAATCCCATAATTATTATCTTAAATTTTTATTCTTTTAGATGTAACATTCAGGATGCTAATTATGGGATAAATTTATTGAAATTTATCAAAGCTCATATTTTCCTTTCTCGAACCTGTATAAAGGTCGTATCTGTTAAACTTACATTCTATTTTACCATTTAACAGATTAATTTTCTTTGATGGTTTAAGTCCAATGAATTTTACAGATTCAGGATTACCGCTAAGAATCCAGCAGTTGAAGTCAGGATAATCAAATTTAAGCTTATCACCTATTCTTTTATAAAAATCCTTGTTGTCATCGAGCGAAATTCTTTCACCGTAGGGTGGGTTAAGCATGATCATTCCACTTTTGGCTTGCGGCAGTGTTTCGAAAAAATCCTTTTGTGAGATGTGAACTTTTTTTCGCATATCAGGATTTCTCATGTTTGTCTTTGTTACAGCCACAGCTTTTGCAGAAATATCGGAAGTAAAAAATCTTGATTTAACATCAACAATAGACTTTTTAGCATCGTCAATTACTTTTTTAAACAGGTCAGGTTCGTAATCCTTCCATTTTAAAAAGCTAAAATTACCATGGATGTTGGGTGCAGTATTCGAAGCTATCGAGAATGCTTCAGTGGTAAAAGTGCCACTTCCACACATCAAGTCATAAAAATCAATTCCATTTTCCCAGCCACTCATCAAAATCATTCCTGCAGCCAGGCATTCATTCAAAGGAGCATCGGTCTGTGCCTGTCGGTAACCACGCTTATGCAAGGAATATCCTGATGTATCGAGTGAAAGAGTACAGTTATTTTTAAAAATGTGTACATTAACTCTCAGCACCGGATTCTCTACATCAACCGACGGACGTGAATTGTAGTGCTCACGCATTTTGTCAACTATTGCATCTTTCACTTTCAGGGCAACGTAATTTGTATGGTTGAATGGAGAATTACTAATAAAGCTATCAACTGCTATTGTTGATGAAGGTGTAATCAAATCTTGCCATGGAAATGATTTTGTATGCTTGTACAGGTCATTCTCGTTAAAAACATCAAAATCGGATATGGGTATAAGTACCCTAAGTGCAGTCCGAAGTTTAACATTAGCTGCATAAACAGACTCTTTATTTCCGGAGAATAATACGGCTCTATTAAGAACCTCAATGTCCCTGCCTCCAATTTTCTCAATTTCTGAGGCAAGGACATCTTCGAGACCTTGAAAGGTTTTTACAATTACTTTGTTATAATTTATTGAGTACAATTTGCTTTACTGTTTAATGAATTTTGAAAATTTATTTCCAACTTTGATATTATAAACACCTGAGGATAAATCGCTAATGTTAATTTGATTGTTACCTTCATTAGTTTGTTGCGATATTATCAACCTGCCGTATATATCAAATATACTAATTTCTGAGCCATCGGTATTTGTTGTGACATTTACATTTAGAAAATCACTTGCAGGATTAGGATAAACCTCAAAGTCGAGATTCGAATAATTTTCTACGCCTGATATAACCGGCGAGCAAAACGTTTGACCATTTACAGCATGAACTGTGCAGAATTTTTGATAATCATCGTTAGCAAGACTGATTCCCCAAACAGGACTAATCCCTGACTCAGGATCAGCAGGATTAATACCTACAAATAATCCAACAAAAACCTGAGTAAATGGTTTATTTTCATTATAAAATGTCATAAAATCAGCATCAGCGAGCAACTTTGCAGCCATCAAATCGCTATCCATCCAATTATAATCACTGATATAAGCACCTTCTTCAATTTCAAGCCCCATACCACCAAAATCTAATCCCGGTATTTCGAAAATAAGGTAATCACCGATTATCGGTTTAATTGCAAAATACGCTGCACTTTTTGTTGTATCAGAAGCATCAACTACAACATAGAGCCAGCCTGAAGAAGTGCCTTGAGCAGGGTCAAATTCTATTGTAATTTCGAGCTGTTCGAATGGAATTGTTTGATTAGTAGTACCTATAACCTGAAGTTTGGGGTTACTCATTCCGCCTGTAACTTTTGCATATTCTTCAACTTTTACAAAACCGGCTTTAGCTTTGTACTTTGTAAATAATTGAGCATCAGCATCTTGTTGAGAAACAACAAAGATAAAAAATGATATTGCAATAAAATAGAATAATTTAAGCATTAACAAACTCCTCAAGTAATATATTGTAAATTTTAACTTATTACGTTTGATTTTGAAAATAGTTTAATTTTATTTTATTGGCTTATCTGAGGAATCATTTACCAACTCTTTCCAAGCAATTCCAATCCTTACAGGTCCCACAGCATAAGGAGCTACCTGGTAAACATCAAACGTAAGTACAAGACTGTCGTTTTTGATATTAAAGTTCCTGAAATTTTCCCAAACCGGCAAAGTACCATTTACTATCCAGTTAGAGTCGGAAACTTTGAGCTTGTTAATTTTTTGAAAAGATTTTTGCGAAATATTTTCAAGCAACATACTATCCTGAATATAATAGGTATAACGTTGCAAATCAACAGGCTCACCGTTGTTCATGTCAATATTAAGAGTCCGGTGATATGATATTGGGTGCGCATTAAATGCCATATAATGCTCAACATTGAAAATCATACTCATCATACTTGTAGAGTTATTTATAATTTCATAGTTGATAAATAAGTAACTGTTTTTACTCTCCCATAAATCATAATCTTCGGGTAGTCGTGCTTTTGATGAATCCGAATTTTCGATTTCCTGTCCCATAACAAACATATCTATCACATCACGAATTTGATTAACTATTGTATAATTAACTTTTCTTTTCAAAATTTCATTTTCGAAATGTATCAATTCGGGATAATTACAAGAGTAATAATACCTTAGCTCTTTATTTGTGTCGGATATTTCTTTATTAATAAAGAATAGGGTATCAGATTTTGGCATTGATGAAGCAATAGAGTCAAGATTCAGTCTTGGGTCACGTGATTGTCTGGCTGATTCGGTACAAGATGACAATCCCAAAACATAAGTTATGGCAATTATCAAAATGCTGATTTTAGTTAAACTTGATATAATTTTATTGATTGACAAATCTATTTAACAGAGTCTAAATTTATAAAATATAAAAATAATGAATATTGACGGTTTAGTCAAAATATTTGTTCAAAAAAACATAATTCCATATATTTGAATAGTTTTATGAATGCAAATTTAAAAATTTAATTTTAATAATGATTTTTTAAAAAAAATAAGGAATTAGATGATGTCAGGAAAATACATCCCTTGGGCAGAGCCATACAAGATAAAAGTTGTTGAACCACTCAAGATGACTACGCTTGAAGAAAGAAAACACGCAATAAAAGAAGCAGGTTTTAACACATTTTTGTTACGCTCCGAAGATGTATATATTGATTTTTTAACTGATAGTGGTACAAATGCCATGAGTGATGCTCAATGGGCCGGTATGATGATGGGCGACGAAGCCTATGCCGGCTCAAAAAACTTCTACAGATTAGAAGCTGCTGTTCAAAAGTATTATGGATACAAGTATCTTGTACCTACTCATCAGGGACGTGGTGCAGAGCATCTATTATCACAAGCTATGATCAAACCAGGCGATTATGTTCCCGGTAATATGTACTTTACTACTACAAGATTCCATCAGGAGAAGGCAGGAGCTACTTTTGTTGATGTGATTATTGACGAAGCTCACGATTCACAGAGTTTACATCCTTTCAAAGGAAATATTGATCTTCAGAAATTTGAAGATTTAATCAATAGAGTAGGTGCAGATAAAATACCTTATATTTGCCTTGCAGTAACTGTTAATATGGCTGGTGGACAACCCGTTTCGATGGAAAACATGAAACAAGTAAAAGCTTTGGCAGATAAACATGGAATCAAAGTAATGCTTGATGCTACACGTGGTGTCGAAAATGCTTATTTTATTCAGCAAAGAGAAGAAGGGTATGCAAATAAGTCAGTTGCAGAAATTCTTTTAGAAATGGCATCTTATACTGATGGTGCTACTATGAGTGGCAAAAAAGACCTATTAGTTAATATCGGTGGATTTGTTGCAGTAAATGATTGGGATATTTTTGAAGAATTGCGTAATATGGTAGTCGTTTACGAAGGTTTGCATACCTATGGTGGACTGGCAGGTCGTGATATGGAAGCTATGGCTATTGGTCTCGAGGAATCAGTACAGGATCAAAACATTTCCTCAAGAGTAAGACAGGTTGAATACCTTGGTAAATTACTCGAAAAAGCTGATATTCCATTCATCAAACCAGTTGGTGGACATGCAATTTTCTTAGATGCTAAAAGATTTTACCCTCAGATTCCTCAGGAAGAATACCCCGCTCAAACTTTAGCTGCTGATCTGTATGTTGAATCAGGAGTACGAGCTATGGAACGTGGAATTGTTTCGGCAGGCAGAGATGTAAAGACAGGTGAAAATCACAAACCTAAGCTCGAATTGGTAAGATTAACCATCCCACGCAGAGTATATACTCAGGCACATTTTGATGTCGTGGCATACTGGGTCGAAGAACTCTATCACCATAGAGAAAAAGCAAAAGGTCTCAAAATGGTTTACGAACCAAAATACTTGAGATTTTTCCAGGCTCGTTTCGAAAGACTCTGATAATCCGATTTTTTTTTGAGAAGCTCCTGATTTTATTTCAGGAGCTTTTTTTTTGGGTAGAATTAGAGCTTTTGACCGGGTATAGAGATTATTTAGAAAATTAATATTCAAAGATTTCGAAGTGAAAATTCAAAATAACAAGGAATTTATCGATGACAATTTTAAAGATAATCATATTTATTATTGTTTTGGACCAATTTTGGTATGTAATTTTTACGGATTTCATACTCAACTAGGCCTTGGATTTTGATTGGAGCAAATACCTTCTGTTCCTATTTTTTATCAAATTGGATATACATTCAGATGGTAAATGAAAAAGAAAAGCCCACTTTCAATAAGTGGGCTTTTCATAAAAAAATTACATCGCAGGTTTGAAAACTGCATCATCAATTTCGGGATTGATAGTATAATTTGTCTTAAGAGTAATCACAAAATTCGGAGAAATAGTCTTTTGCAACTTTGGCAATTTGACACCTTCGAATTCAGCATAATCTGCTGAAACCTGTGACCATATTTCCTGTTTACCGTCAGGTGAGTTAAGATATAAATCAATTTTCTCGAGAAGAAAACTATCTTTATTAAAATAATAAGTACTCAGAGCACCTGATTTGTCAGTAACATTCATCAAAATCATACCTGCTTGTGTACCAAGAACTTCTAATTTGAAATCGTATTTCTCAAGAGCAAGTACAGGGAACAATTCAGCTTCGAACATCATTTTTGCTTTTGAATCACCATATTGCATTGTTGCCTCCATACCTTTCATACCTGTCCAGCAATTTTCTCCATCTACCCATGCCTGACTGTTGAAGACTCCAAAATCAGAGTAGTTATAAACTTTGTTAGGAGTTTTTTTCTGATTCAGTACCTCTCCTTCAAATCTCTGCCCGCCGGCATTAAGCTCTGCCATACTCGATGCATTGATAGACCTGATTTTTGAAATATTCTCAGAGCCGCCCAAGGCTTTTTCATATTTTGCAATCAATTCTTTCGGACTCATAGAGATTTTTTCAATCTTTGCATCAGCACCACTCAGAGGATTGAGATCTAAATCGTAATAATATACCTGACCGTACTTTTCGAGTGAAGGAGCAATAGCTGGGTCTCCAACAGCAATAATCCTGACGTTATCTGAACTAATGAAAGATTTAACGGCACTTGTAATATCAGATGGATTAATTGATTCAATTTTCTTGCTGTAATTTTTTGTTTCAGATATCTTGATGCCGTTAAAGTCATCTGTTTGAATTCTGGCTGCCACAGACATACTATTCTCAAAACTCATTGCGTATGCACCCAAAAAAGAAGTTTTTACTCTTAGCAATTCTTCCTTCGAAGGTGTATTCGAAGCTAAATCTTTGAGTTCATTCATAATTACAATCAAAGAAGAGTCAGTTTTCTCAGCACCTACATCAGCAACGGCAGCGAATCTGTTTGCAAATTTATTTTGAGTAAGAAATGCGTAAGGGGAATAAGTAAAAGAATATTTTTCACGTAATGTTTGGAATAATCGGCCATTATCACCACCAATTAAATTTGTTGCCATTCTTAAGTTATCATAATCTATATTGTTTAAAGGAACACCTACAGACGTAACAATCAAAGAGGTCTGCACTGCTCCTTTTCTATTAACAAAATAAACACCTTTTGGCATAGTGTTAATATTAGGAATTTTGATTGCTGGTACGTCGCTTTTTTTCCAATTCTTAAAATATTTCTCAAGTTCAGCAATTACTTCTTTTGCTTTTACATCACCAACTACTGCAATTGTAGCATTATTTGGTTTTGCCCATGCAGAATGAAATTCCTTTAGATCGCTGACTTTTATAGAATTCACAGATTCTTCAGTTTTTCTGGCAGAATAAGGATGTTCTTTACCAAAAGCTGCTATTCTAGCAAGCTGCTGGGCAATTGCTCCTGCATCAGATTTTTCGTATTGCAATCCAGCAATAATCTGTTGCTGCATTTTTAGAAACTCATCCTCAGGGAAAGTAGGATTAAGCAAAACATCAGCAAGTGACTCAATTATTAGTTTGGAGTGTTTTTTTAATCCATCAGCATAAATGATATAATAATCAGTCGAAGCGCTACTGGCAAGTGTAGCACCTACTCCATCCATCTGGGAAGCTATCTGGGCAGCAGATTTTGATTTAGTACCTTTTGTAAGCATTGAGGCAGTAATTTCTGCGATACCAGATTTAGGACCTTCAACACTAGTACCACCACCTATCATTAACCTATAAGCGACAGTTGGTTGTTCATTATCTTCAATTATAAAAACTTTGAGACCATTTGACAATGTCTGTACGGTATAATCAGGGAATTTGAAACTTCCTGCTTCCTTAAGTGGAAGCGGTTTTTCGTCAGGATTGATATCCTGAGAATTCATTCTCACAAAACTAAATAAAATTAAAGTTAAAGATATTATGTATTTCATTTCAGAATTGTCCTTCTAATTTAATTACTTAAAGCAGGTTCGAAAACAAGCACTAATTTATTTTTTGTATCAAGAAATCTCTTGGCTGCATTTACTACATCAAGCTTTGAAACAGTAAGATATTTATCAAGCTCTGAATTAATCAAATCAGGCTGACCATAATAACTCTGATACGATGCCAGAGTTCTTGCTTTTGATGAAGCTGACTTCTTTGATTCAACAAATTCTGCTTCGAATATATTTTTTGCTTTTGTAAGTTCCTCGTCGGTAATACCATTTTTTATCAAATTTTCAATTTCTTTGTAGAATAGTGACTCTACATTTCCTATACTCTTTCCAGGTCCACTGATTCCGACAAATAGGAACATACCAGATTTTTCCATAGGAACCATCTCAATACTTGCAGAAACAGCTTCCTGAGTTTCATCAATAAGTTTTTTGTATAGTCTTGAGCTTTCACCTGAAGATAAAACAGCATTCAAAACCTGTGTAGCATAATACATTGAGTCCAGCATTGATGGTCCTTTGTAGCCGACAAATACAGCGGGCAATTGTGCTAATTTATCTTTAATTACATCTCTTACTTCTTGTTTGAGGTCTGCATCTACAAACTTCTCACGCTTGGGCATCGGTGAACCGGGAATTTTGGCAAAGTATGAATCAACGTACTTTCTTGCAGTAGCAATGTCGAAATCTCCTGATATAACAAGCGTGGCATTGTTGGGCTGATAAAAATTATCATAGAACTTTTTAAATTGCTCGAGTGTGGCATTTGCAATATGTTCTTTTGACCCGATAGGTGTCCAGCTATATGAACCACTTGGGAAAAGATTGGCCATAATCTTATCAAAAGCCATTCCGTAAGGTTGATTTTCTGTTCTTTGCTTACGTTCTTCCTGTATTACACCTCTTTGTGTTTCTACTCCAATTTCATCTACCTTTAATTTTCGAATTCTCTGAGACTCAATCCATAACGCAAGAGGTAGTTGATTTGATGGAACATCAATATAATACACAGTCTCATCAAATGCAGTGTGTGCATTAAATCTACCCCCGGCAGACTGAATCATTTCATCAAGTTCAGAACGTGGTATCTTATCAGTTGCTTCGAACATCAAATGCTCAAAGAAATGAGCAAACCCTGTCAAAGAAGGGTTTTCATCTTTCGAACCGACTTTGTAATGCATTATTGTTGAGACAACTGGGGCACTTTTGTCTATGTGATAAATAACCACTAATCCATTTTCTAGTGAGTCACGCGTAAAACTAATAGGTTTGAACTTTTCGGAACTAATTAACTGTGTGCTAAACAATGTCATCAATCCAATACTCATCAAAATAGAATATTTAAATATTTTGATTCCTGACATCAAATAATTCTCCAAATATTGTAATTAAATAATAATATAGAAACGAAAAAAAATGGTAAAAGTTTTTAATTACTTTTCATCAACTATAATTAAAGATTATGTAAATAATATAATTTTATTATTTTTAAGTCTTTAACAATGTAATAATTAGTTATTTTAGTACTAATATAAATCGACACACAGCTGATGTATTTTTATTATGACAGATAGAACAATAGTAGTAGGTGACATTCACGGATGCTCGGATACATTAAGAAAGTTGCTTGAGAGCAGTTGTAATATCAGTTCGAAAGACCGTATAATTTTTCTTGGAGACTTGATGGACAAAGGCCTGAAGTCGAAAGAAACATTAGATTTTGTTCTCGAATTGATAGCTAATGGCAACAAAGTGGACATTATAAGGGGCAATCATGAACAAATGTTTCTTGACTCAATCAACAGCCCACAAGCGTTAAAAAAGTGGTTCAGAAATGGAGGTAAAGAGACTCTTGATAGTTTTGAAGTTTATAATCCCGGATTTATTGACGAAGTATATATTGAACTGATAAATTCAACAGTTCCTTACCTTTTGGTTAATGATTTTGTTATAACTCATGCAGGATTGAACTTTGATATAAGCAACCCTTTGCATGATACTCTGAAAATGCAGACAATTCGTAATGCCTATTGCGATACCTCGAAAATCGATGAACGAAGGCTAATCGTAGGGCACACACCTTATGATATTGACAAGATTATAAATTCACTTAAAAATGATTTAATCTACTTAGATGGTGGTTGTGTATATAATAAAAAAGTGCAGGGACTAGGAAATCTTGTTGCCCTCGAATTAAATGAAATGGAGCTTTTTTACATCAAAAATATCGATTAATTTGCCCTAAGAAGTTATTTATTACAAAAATTTGTAAATTCATGTAATAATAGATGCAAAATTGAAAAAAACCTAAGCTAAAAGCATTTTTATTACGATATTTGTTTTATATTGATTGCTATGTCTTGATTTTTAATAAAAAAGTAAATGAGAGTCAAATGAGACCTAAAATAATAAGTTTTTTTACTCTGTTATTGTTACTGATTACTTATGCTTCATTTTCTCAGCCCATTGATAACAGCAGGTTAGTTGTTGTTGAAAGCGTAAGTGTCGGAGGTAAACCATTTTTGTTGACTAATAACAAAGTAGTTGCTTCCGAGAATGATTCAATTGTTGTTAATTTCAAACTGAAAGCTCCAAATGATGCTCCAAAAACTGCATTTCTATTCCAGACCACTTTCAAAAATGGAGTTGACTCAGCAATCAAAACATTGGGTGTTACACAAGTCATATTTAAAAATCTAAAAGATGATATTTATTTTTTGAGAATCTCTGCATTCGACCTCCAAAGGAAGTGGGCAGCAGTACCCGTAGAAATAAAGATTGAAGTTGATAATGAGAAAAGTTTGTTATACCGACAAAAAGACTCCCTTTCAAATCAGGTAAATTCTATGCTAGGTTTGATAAGCAAACCTTCTGTTGATAAAAATAAATTTAAAAGTGGCTCAGATTTTTCATTGCTTAACATAATTTTATCATCACTTTTAGTAATATTTATTGTCGGTTTTATCTTTTTGCTCGTAAAATTAAATAAGCTGAACAAAACTGTTGAAAATTCGTCGGGCAAATCTGCAAAAATCGACTATTCAATGATTAAGAATGTGGTTAGCAAATCTGATTACGAAATTTTGCAGGTTGAAAACAGCAGATTAAGAGCTGAAATTGCTTCATTGAGAGGGCAAATTGACGCAATGGCTGCGCGTAGCCAACAACTCGCAATGCAAAATAAAGATTTACAAATCAGCATGACCAAGTTATCAAGCCATAAAAATGAATTAGAAGAGTTGCAACAGCAAAAAGATGATTTGTTCGCTGTTATAATACATGACATCAAAAATCCTGCTGCTCTTATAAAAAGTTTGGTCGAACTGCTTACTTCTTATGATTTGTCAGCCACCGAACAGCAGGAAATCATTAACGACATTGCAAATACTACAGGTAAAATTGTTGCTTTATCTCAGGAAGTATCAAGAATATTAGCCCTTGAATCAAATAAACTTACCCTTAACTTCGAAAGTTGTGACATCAATCAGGTTGCACAGGACGTGTTCCACAGAAATCATATTGCTGCTAAAAACAAATCCATTACAATGATGTCTGAATACGACAAATCTTTGCCAGATGTTGAAATTGATCCGCAAAGAATTGATGAAGTTATTGACAACTTAATTTCTAACGCTATTAAGTTCACTTCCAACAATGGAACTGTTAAGATTAAAACATATAAGGAAAATGATGATGTTGTAGTAGAGGTTAGTGATAATGGTTTAGGTCTTACAGAAGATGATTTGAAATATGCTTTCCAACGCGGTGCCCGACTTAGCGCTAAACCAACTCAAGGAGAATCATCTACAGGGCTCGGTTTATGGATAGTAAAGAAACTGCTTGATGCTCATAACGGGAAAGTATGGGTAAGAAGTACTACTGGTAAAGGTTCAACTTTTTCATTCTCAATACCTATTAAGAAATTAGCACAATAACAAATTATTATATTTCAGCTTTCGTTTTTGAAGCTCTGATTTACTAAAAGAATCAGAGCTTTTTGTTTTAACTAATTCTCTTCTGAGATAGATATCAGTTGTTATTTACTAACAACTAATTCTAATAAGATTACAAAGAATTTGACAACCAATTATCATATTTGACATCAATTGTCGCAATATTGCGTCATTCAAATAAATATTTGATAATTATAGCTTTAATACCATTTTTTTTTCACTCTGAAGTTTGAATTTTAAAAAAATTTGTATTAATTTGCATTAAAATTTTAAACATACTTTAAAATATTAATGGAGATTAAAAACTCTATGAAGAAATCAAGGATTTTAATTAGATCAGTATATGCTCTAGTTGGGGTATTTATTGTCTATGCAAGTCTGACCATGATTCTTTCGGCAAGCAATATAACAAAAATGCCAGAAGAGAATGACGATTGTATGAACTGCCACGATGATAAATCACTTAAGGGAACCAAGTACGGTAAAACAGTATCAATGTATGTCAATCCCAAGCATCAATTATCATCTGTACATGCAAGTGTTAAATGCGTAGATTGCCATTCGGACCTGAATGGAGTTGACTTACCTCATGATGATGATCTTAAGCCTGCAACTTGCGGCAAATGTCACCCCAATGAGCAAAATGATTACAACACAAGTTTACATGGTGTATCGCGTAGAAAAGGTGATCCACTGACACCCACCTGTGGAGTATGCCATGGAACACACCAAATAGTTGCTGTAAAAAGCGACAATTCACCGGTTTCGCCACTGAAGGTGCCGTATCTGTGCGGTAAGTGTCACAGAGAAGGTTCCCCTGTGCAATTACAAAGAAATATCCCTCAAAGCCATATAATTGAAAATTATACTGAGAGTATTCATGGCGAAGGTTTATTTAAAAAAGGATTAGTGGTTACGGCAACATGTGTTTCGTGCCACTCTGCACATTTAATATTGCCACACACTGACAAAAGGTCTTCGATATCCAGGAATAAAATAGCATCAACCTGTACAAAATGTCATGCTAAGATTGAAGATGTACACAAAAAGATAATTGATGGCAAAATGTGGGAAAAGGAATTGCATGTATTACCAGCTTGTGTTGACTGCCACCAACCACATAAAGCCAGAAAAAGCTTTTATGATGTCGGACTTGCGAAAAAGGAATGTTTGAATTGCCACCAGAAAGAAAACATTAAATCTTCCAAAGATGGCAGATCACTACATGTTGATATTCACCAACTTGACTTATCAGTGCATAAAGATTTAGCATGCAGCAAATGTCATATTGAAGTGCGACCATCAAAAATCAGGTCTTGCGAGACAATCACCAAAAAGGTAAGTTGCGGAAGTTGTCACGACAAAGTTAAGGACAACTATTTCAAAGGAGCACATGGTAAATTGAACAAAAAAGGCGATAAAGATGCTCCCGGATGTATTACCTGCCATGGTAAACACGACGTTTTACCAAAAAGTAATCCTGAATCAAAAATATTCGCAATGAATATCCCTAAACTATGTTCACAATGTCACCGTGACGGAATGAAGGCAGCTGTCAGACTGGAAGGTCAGGGAATAAATCATATAATTGAAAATTATACAGAATCAGTTCATGGTAAAGGACTGAATAAAAGCGGCCTTACTGTAACTGCAAATTGTACTGATTGCCACTCAGCACACCTTGAGTCGGATCACAAAGACCCAAATTCATCTACTCATAAGGATAATATTGCTACAACTTGTGGTAAATGTCACTGGGGAATTCAGGAAATTTACAACAAAAGTATTCATTCCAAACTTGTTTCAAAGACTGATAAGGAATTACCTACATGTAATAATTGCCATGTTGCTCACACTGTTTCTGACCCATCGAAAGATGAGTTCCGAATGTCAATTATGGAAACATGTGGTAAATGTCACGAAACAATCAGTAACACTTATTTTGACACTTATCATGGAAAAGCAAGTAAACTCGGAATGGCAAAAGCAGCAAAGTGTCATGACTGTCATAGCGCTCACTCTATTTTGCCAACAGACAACATTGAGTCAACTTTATCAAGAAAAAATATCGTATCAACTTGTTCGAGTTGCCATCCAAATGCAAATTTGGGATTCACAAGATACCTGGCTCATGCAACGCACCACGATCCTGATAGATACCCGTTATTATTCATAACATTCTGGGGTATGACAGGATTATTGCTGGGTACATTTATTGTATCTTGGCTACATACACTATTATGGTTGCCAAAATCACTTAAAATGCGTAAAGAAATCAAAGCTTTGAAAGCGGCCGGAGGCCATACAGGTAAAAGAGTGATGAGATTCAACTATATAAGCAGAGTTTTGCATGTTGTAATGGTTGTCAGTTTCTTAACTCTTGCATCTACAGGAATGATGCTTAAATTCTCTTATGCTGCATGGGCACAATACTCAGTTAGATTGATTGGCGGTCCTGAAGTTGCCGGTTTCATACATCGAATTGCTGCTGTACTGCTGTTTGGAGTATTCTTTACTCACATATATGATTTAATCTACAACAAACGCAAAGAATATGATTCTTGGAAATCAATGCTTTTTGGACCGGACACAATGATACCAAACAAAAAGGACTGGCATGATTTAGTGGGATCATTGAAGTGGTTTATCGGCAAAGGACCTAGACCAAACTATGGCAGGTGGACATATTGGGAAAAATTTGACTACTTTGCGGTGTTCTGGGGAATATTCGTAATCGGATCAACAGGATTGACTCTATGGTTCCCAGAATTTTTCACTAATTTCTTACCGGGTGAGTTTATTAACGTAGCTACAATTATTCATAGCGACGAAGCACTGCTTGCTTCAGGGTTCATCTTTACGGTGCATTTCTTTAATACACATTTTCGTCCTGAAAAGTTCCCCATGGACACTGTAATTTTCTCCGGAAGCTATGAACTTGAAGAGTTCAAAATGGACCGACCCGAAGAATACGAGAGATTAGAAGCGGAGGGCAAACTGGATGAATTATTCGTTTCAGAGCCAAGTTCTAAATTGAAAACCGTAATAATTATATTTGGCTGGACTGCATTGTTGTTCGGTTTATTGCTGGTGTTTGTCATAATGTATTCGATACTCAGCATGTATATTTGATATTAATAATTAATTTATCGGAGCAGTAATCACAATATGATAGCTGCTCCGTATTTTTTAAAAATCAATTGAATTTAGAAGAATTATGTAGTGCAATTTAAAATTCCTGGAGCAAAATATGAAGTTAATCTTAGCTGTTCTGACTTACCTGTTAGTATTTCAAATTAGCAGTAATTCTCAAACAAATGATGATTGCCTGATGTGTCATAGTGACCCTGAAATGACAATGGAAAAAGGCAGAAAAAAGATATCACTTTGGTTAGATAATTCCAAATTCATATTTTCAGCTCATAAAAAGTTAAATTGCATATCCTGCCACAAAGGATTTAATCCCGACGATATACCTCATAAAGCTAAAATTGAACCTGTAGATTGTAAATCCTGTCATAAAGGAGTTGAAAAAAAACATACTTTTCATCCTTGGATGAGTAATGCCCCACTTCAGGATAACTGTAAAAATTGCCACGGATATCATGATGTAAGTGCAGTCAAAAGCAAAAATTCCAATTTGTCGGGTGTAAATGCCATTAATAATTGTGGAACCTGCCATACAGAAATAAAAAATGAATATATCAAGAGTGAGCATTTCAAGGCTTTGCAAAATATCAATTCAGAAAATGCACCTGATTGCAATTATTGCCACAAACATCAAATAACAGAAGGTTGGATAACAGATTATAAGACCAGAAAAAACAATCAGAATGATGTTTGTATTCATTGTCATAATACAAATACAGACAACCCTGATGTTATCAAAAAAGTAAGCAACGAGCATTCCAGGCATGCTGGTTTGAGAATAAAAGGCAAGGAACACGCAGCTGTATGTACTGACTGCCATGGCTTCCATAATATTAGAAAGAATGAAGATACCGAAGCAAGACTAAACCCCAAGAATTCCTTTTCTTATTGCGGAAAATGTCATGTTCATATAGCGCAGGAGTATCAGAACAGTATTCATGGCACTGCTCAATTAAAAGGAAACACAAATGCAGCAGGTTGCACAAGTTGTCATTTTGAGCATGGAGGAAAAAATTTACAAATTACTGATGAAGTATATAAAAACAACTTTTTAAGCAAAGAATTTTCCGAGAAATCAGGAATAGTCAATTGCATTTCGTGTCACACAGATGAATCTAATTTCGAAAAAAACAAATTCATTACTCTTACAGATGCACACGATTGGCTACCCAGACTAAAAGAACACTTTGCAAGCGTAAGCTGCTATGATTGCCATTCAAGTTATACCGAACCTTATTTATCACATAATATTCTTCCACTAAATAAAAGTGTGAAAGACTGCCAGGGATGTCACAGCAAATCAGTTGAACTAAAGTCAATATTATTTAATTACCAAAAGAATGAATCTGTTAGTCAGTCAGGAATTATTAAAGGCAATACAAAAGGAAATTCGAATTATATTGGCATAACAAAAAATATTATTCTTGATTATCTGAGTTTAATATTTCTGGGTTTGTTGGTAACAGGAATTTTAATCCATTCGTATGTAAGATGGTATTTTAATAAAGCAAAGGTGAAGAAATGAAAAAAATAACAATATACCCTTTATGGACAAGAATCTGGCACATTATTAACGGATTACTTTTTCTGTTGCTGTTATTATCCGGGACTAGCTTGCATTTTGGTCTGTTATCACTTAACTTCTCCTTGAAATTGCACATTTTCTCCGGCATCTCCATTACAATTGCATATTTGATATTTTTTGCTGCTAATATACTTAGTGGGAATATCAGACATTATTTTGCAAAGCACGAACATTTCTTCAAACATCTCAAAGCTGAATATAAATATTATTTATGGAATATATTTCTTAAACAGCGTACTCAAAACAATCCTGAAAAAAATAAGTTTAGTATTGTTAGACAAATAATCAATGCAAAGTTGATGTATTTTGTACTGCCTCTGATGATACTAACCGGTATATTGATGCTTGTGCCTGATGTAATTGACAAATCATTTTTCCAGGTGTCGGATATTTGGGTAATCTCATTGACACACACAATATTCGGTTATATCCTGACCATATTTTTTATTTTGCATCTATATTTAGGTACAACCGGAAAGAAGGTCAGTTAATTTTATATTGCTATCTCCAAAGGATGGATAGAATTCGATGAAGCACAGATCGAAGAAGAGGAACGACTTGCTATAGCAAAAAAACATTCAAATACCATTCTACCTGTTGTATTTTATAATCCACTTACTATTCTGGGCTCTATATTATCCATAGTATCTTTTATTTGTGTAATAGTGTTGATGATGTTTGACTTTGCCATTGGATTTGCAAATCCTTACGTAGGAATAATCACATTTATTTTTTTACCGTCGTTCCTGATTGGTGGATTAGTATTAATTTTCTTCGGAGCACTATGGCATCACAAGAAAAAGAAAATGATGGAATCAAGCGACAAAATTTTACCGGTAATTGATTTTAATAGCCCCAAAGTTCAAAAATCGGTTATAATAGGGTCAATTCTTGGAGTATTCCTATTATTACTAACTACAATCGGTTCATTTCAGGCATTCCATTATACCGAATCTGATGAGTTTTGCGGTGAAGTATGTCACAAAGTAATGCATCCTGAGTACACAGCATATCAAGACTCTCCGCATTCAAGGGTAGGATGCGTGCAGTGTCATATAGGCTCAGGTGCAGATTGGTTTGTAAAAGCTAAAATTTCCGGCAGCTGGCAACTTATTTCATCAGCATTTAACTTGTATTCAAAGCCCATACCTACACCTGTAGAGCATCTTCGCCCTGCACAAGGCACCTGTGAACAGTGCCATTGGCCTTCACATTTTAATGATGAGAAAAAAATTGTATATGATTTTTTCCAGTCTGATGAAGGTAATTCTGAAACTGAACTGACTATGTTAGTCAAAACCGGTGGAGGTACACCAGAGAGCGGTAGTTTTTCTGGTATTCATTGGCACATGAATATTGCTAATGATATTCATTATCTTGCTACAGATTCAAAAAGACAAGAAATACCTTATATACATGTCGTTTCCAAAGAAACAGGTGATACCACTATATATATAAAAGATGGCTTTAATTATAAAAAAGATAATGTTGAATTTAATAAACTACGAAAGATGGACTGTATCGACTGCCACAATAGGCCATCGCATATATATAATATCCCTTACAAAGAAGTAAATAAATATATGTCGAATAACAGGATAAGCAAAGAATTACCATATATCAAGAATCTTGCTGTTCAGGTTCTGGAGTCTTATTCAATAAACAGAGAAAACTCATATGATGAAATTTCTTCTTACATAAACAATTTCTATAAAAAGAACTATCCCGAAGTAGCAAAAAGCAAACCTGAAGAAATTAAAAAGAGTATTGAGAATATCAACAGGATTTACCTAAGAAATTATTTCCCCGAAATGAAGGTAAATTGGAAGCATTATCCAAACAACCTGGGTCATCTTTATTCTGATGGATGTTTTAGATGTCACGATGGTAAGCACAAATCGCTGGATGGGAAAAAGACTATTTCGCATGATTGTAATGTTTGCCATACAATAATTTCTCAAAAATCTCCTGAACAAACTGAAGTTACGCGTGGGCTTGACTTGCCATTTCAACACCCTGGTGGTAAAAATTTAAATATTGAAAACCGGCTTTGCTCAGATTGTCACGGTGTTCGCAAATTCAGCAAGATTAATATTACCAAATAAGGTGAAATAAATTCATCAGTAATTTACAAAAATATTTAAAGGTACAATGCGTATTTTGTCATGAAAAGTGAAAATTAATACTTTTACTTTTCATGAGAAATTAGATAACATTTTTTAGCATAAATATATTTTGCAAAATCTTAAAATAACAGCAGCTCTGGTTTTAATATTTTACAGTTGCATACAAACGGTTTACTCAGATTTGATTAACAGAGAACTGTTTCGTAAGCATATTAGTATTTTAAGCAGCGACGATTATATGGGTAGAGGTACCGGACAAAAAGGTGGATTGCTGGCTGCTGATTATTTATCTTCTCAATTCACAGCTATAGGCCTAAAGAATCCTGCAGGCTTGAATTCATACCATCAAAATGTACCTCTTCATGAATTAAGAGTCTTAAGAGATTCAAAAATTGAATTTTACTCTGAGGTTGATACAATTAAACCATCTTTTAACTCAGACTTTTTGATTCACAAATCAGGTACAAATTCTTCGATATTAAAGCCAACCCGGCTTGTATTTGCAGGATTTGGAATCATAGCCCCCGAGTTTGATTTCAACGACTACAGGAATATAAATGTACAGAATAAAATTGTTATAATTCTGAGCGGCGAACCAAAATCAGATGATGAAAGTTTCTTCAATGGTAAGATCAGCACCAAATATTCACAAATTGACATCAAAAGACAAATTGCCCTTTCGATGGGCGCTAGAGCGTGTATAATTATACCAAATGATGATGACTTCTCTGATGAATATTGGGAATATCTTAAAAACGAGTATAATTCTTCGGAGATTTCACTTGCATACTCCCCATCTGAAATTTTAACTGTAATCATCAATCCAAAAATTGCTAAGAGAATATTTGAAGCTGAATCAATTTCGTACGATTCTTTATCAGTCAATTACAGAAAAAATAAGCTTAAGAGCTTCGAGTTAAAAACTGAAATGACATTCAAGGGATTATTTAAAGACAGGAGCTTTACCTCATCAAATATAATAGGATATATTGAAGGAAGCGACAACAAACTACGTGATTCTTACCTCATCATTACAGCACATTATGACCATTTGGGAGTATCGAAAACAATTAGTGGAGACTCCATTTATAACGGACTATTGGATAATTCAATGGGTGTTGCGGCAGTTCTGGAGCTAGCCAGAATTATTTCACTTATGGAAACTAAGCCAAAGCGAAGTATAATTTTTATGCTAACGACGGCTGAAGAGAAAGGTTTATTAGGATCCATACACTATGTTACTAATCCTGTTTTTCCTTTATACAAAACAATTGCAAATATAAATATTGACGGTATAGCATTTATTGATAATTTTAAATCAGTTGTTGGAATTGGAGCAAATCTTTCGGAATTAGGTGAATATTTGGATATAAGCTGCAACGATATGGGCTTGTATATTGAGAACTTCCCGCAAGAATTTACCGAAATTGAAAGTTTTAATCGCTCTGATCAAATTGTGTTTGCAAGTGCAGGCGTTCCTTCAGTTATGACAATGGATGGCACAGATTACAAAAATATTTCGCGTAGTTCTGCTTTGGAATTGCTTTTTAACTACATGACAAATTATTACCATAGTCCATTTGATGATTTAAATTTGCTGATTAATTACGATGCTGCTTTTCAACATATTGAATTTTTGCTTCAGTACATTCTTACAGTATCTAACGCTGAAAAAGAACCCGAATGGTCGAAATGGAGCAATTATTATTACGAAAGAATCAAGCTTAGAAATGAAAAACGATAAATCAAATAATACTTAATTTCTTAGAATGACAATAGAAAAAGAAAATAACTATCCTGGTGAAGAATTCCGACACAAAGTAATAAATCTACCGACAAAGCCCGGTATATACATTTATTATAATTCTTTAAAAAAAGTAATCTATGTCGGTAAGGCAAAGAATTTAAGAAATAGGGTAAAATCATATTTCCAGTCAGGTAAAAGTCATGATGCAAAAACCCGAATTCTAATAACTCAAATAGATTCATTTGAATATATTATTGTTGATTCAGAAACTGAAGCATTTCTGCTGGAAGATAATTTAATAAAGAAACATAAACCTAAGTACAATATTTTACTCAAAGATGGTAAGACTTATCCATTTATAAGAATTACCAATGAAATATATCCAAGGGTATTTCAAACTAGGGAAGTTGTTCGTGATGGCTCTAAATATTTTGGACCCTATACAGATGTAAGACAAGTCAAAAACATGCTCAGGATAATTCGCAATTTATTTCAGATAAGAAGTTGTGATTTGAACATAACTTTCCAAACTATTGAGCAACGAAAACACAAAATATGCCTCGACTATCATATTAAAAAATGTGAAGGACCATGCGAAGGATTAATTTCTGCAACTGAATATAACGATAATATTTTAAAGGCACAAAAAATTCTACAAGGTCAGACAAGGGAAGTAGAAAAATTGCTTGAAGATCAAATGCATGAATTATCAGAAAATCTGGAGTTTGAAAAAGCTGCTGTTGTAAGAAACAGATATCTACTTCTTAAAGAATATACTTCAAAGCAAAAAATAATATCTGCAGAACTCACAGATAGAGATGTATTCGGTATATCAAAAATTGATGATGTTGCATGCTCTTTGGTTTTGAAGGTACGAGAAGGTAAATTAATCGGTAAGCGTCATTTTATTATTAATAACGCATCAAATTTAGAACTGGAGTCAATAATTCAAAGGACCATTGAAAGGTGGTATCTCGAAACTGATTTCATACCATATGAGATTTTGCTCCCTACTGAACCGGAAGATTTAGAATACATTTCAGATTGGTTAGGTAAATTGAGAGGTAAATCTTTAGATATTCAAATTCCCAAAATTGGTGATAAAAAGCGAATAATTGAAATGGCAAACTCTAATGCTGAGTTTATGATCAGAGAATATAACCTGGCGATGGAAAAAAGAGAGCAAACTCTGCCAAGGCCAGTATTATCTTTGCAAAGAGACCTAAGGTTATCAAAACCGCCAAGAATAATTGAGTGTTTTGATAACTCTCACCTTCAAGGCACAGATTTGGTTTCTTCGATGGTATATTTCGAAGATGGTATGCCCAAAAAATCAGAATACCGCAAGTTCAAAAACAGAACAGTCTTGCATAATGATGACTTTGCAGCAATGCGCGAAGCTGTTGAGAGAAGGTACAGAAGATTGCTTGACGAAAATAAAGCACTTCCTGACTTGATAATTGTTGACGGAGGCAAAGGACAATTATCATCGGCTGTCTCAGTGCTTAAGCAATTAGGTATATTCGATATGGTATCAATTATCGGTCTGGCAAAACGACTTGAAGAAGTGTTTTTACCCGGTGAAAGCGAACCAATACATTTGCCCAGAACATCAAGCAGCCTCAAGCTTATTCAGAAACTTCGTGATGAAGCTCATAGAGTTGCAATTACCTTCCACAGAGAATTAAGAAGCAAAAGAACAATCAAATCTGACATAAATTCTATAAAAGGAATAGGAAAAAAAACTGCAGATAATTTACTTAGAGAATTTGGATCAATAAAGAAGTTAATTGAGGTGTCTGATGAAGACCTGCTGACAGTAATTAATAAAAAGCAGTTAATCAGTCTGAAAGATTTCTTAAATTCAAATTACATTAGTGAAAGCTGAAAAATCATACATCAAATTTACCTTCAAAAATGATATTATTAATTAATAATGACAAAAAGTTATGAAATTTTTGTAATTTTGAAAATATTAATTTTCATAAAATGAGAAATTAATTTTAACAATTTTATTTGGTACATCATAATTAATTTGATTGATAAGGGTCCTTTATGGCTGAGTATGATTTTATTTTCAAACCATTCGAGGAAATGACACCCGAGGATTACGCCAGAGTCGGCTTTAAATCCGGACTTGAGGTACATCAGCAATTGCTTACTGAAAAAAAGCTCTTCTGTCATTGCCCCGCAGGAAAATACCAAAGCAATTACAATGCTGAAATTTTGAGACACATGCGTCCCACACTTTCCGAATTAGGCGAGTACGACGGTACAGCTCTCATGGAATTCAAGACGAAAAAAGATATTATTTACAGAATTCATTACGATACAGTTTGTACTTATGAAATGGATGATACGCCTCCGTTCATAATTAATGATCAGGCACTCGACATTGCTCTCGAAGTAGGTATGTTGTTTAATGCATACATTGTTGATGAGTTACATATTGCCAGAAAGCAATATCTTGACGGCTCTATACCCACCGGTTTTCAAAGAACGGCTATTACTTGTGTAGGTGGAAAAATACCCTACAAAGACAGATTTATTAATTTAATTCAAATGTCAATCGAAGAAGATTCTTGTAGGGAGGTAAGTGATGTCGGTCACAAAAGGATTTATATTACTGACCGTTTGGGTATGCCATTAATTGAAACTGTTACATATCCCGAAATGAAGACACCTCAAGAAGTAGCAGAAGTCAATAATATCCTTAGGAGATTAGTAAGAAGTACTGGTAAAGTTAGAACAGGTATTGGTGCAGGACGTGAGGACGTAAATGTTTCTGTAACAGGAGGAACTAGAATTGAAATTAAAGGTGTTCCAAATATTAAAAGAATTCCATTATTGACTTATAATGAGGCAATGAGACAGTGGAATCTGCTTCGTCTTCGTGAATCATTAAAGGAAAAAGGAATTACACCGGATACTTTTAGTGCTGAGTACAAAGATGTAACCAAGTTGTTAAGAAAAACTCACTACTCACCTATCGGTAACAGTGTCAAAAATGGTGGTAAAGTCAATTGTGTAATTGTAAAAGGTTTTGCTGGTTACCTTAAATGGCAAACTCAGACAGATACCTATTTCTCAAAAGAAATTTCTGACAGAGTCAGAGTAATTGCATGTTTGACAACACTTCCAAATATTATACACTCAGACAGCAGAAGCGAAAATATTTCTTCATCTGAATGGCATGCAATCCGCAAACATCTTGGATGCACAAGTGATGATGTTGCAATAGTAGTTTGGGGAGCAGATCAGGACGCCGAGACCGGTGCCAAGGAGATTATCATTCGTTGCAAAGAAGCTACTATAGGCATTCCATCAGAAACAAGGCAGGCTCTAAGAGACGGCACAAACGGATTTGAGAGAATCTTACCCGGACCTGAAAGAATGTACCCCGACACAGATTTACCTCCTGTGCCCATAACATCAGAGAGGTTACTTGCCATACGCAATCAAATGCCCGAGCAGATATGGAAAAGAGAAGAAAGATACACATCAATGGGTGTACCAGCAGATTTAGTTCCCGATTTAGCTGTTTCAAAGTTTGCACAAATATTCGACTTTGCAGTGAGCGAGCTAAAAATCAATCCTAAGGTTGCAGCAACGGCAATAATTCAGTACCCCAAAAGACTAAAAAGGATGGGATTTAGACCTGTTCTGACAAATGAAGTTTTTAATACAATTTTTAGTGCATTGGCTTCAAACAAAATTCTTAAGGAAGCTATTTTTTACATTTTACTTGACTTTGCAAAAGAAGGAAGAATAGTAGAAGCTCTATTCCCGAGACCATGCACAAATGAAGAGATTACTGGCAGAATTAATGCCGAATTAATAGTCTTAAAAAGAATAGAAATGTATAATCCTGATAAAAAAGCGGACTTATTCTTAGGTATGGTTATGAATGAACTGCGTGGAAGGGCTGATGTAAATGTTGTCAAGAAAATGATTGAAGAAAAATTAAGTGGAGCCAACTAAAATGGATGAAAAAGAATTATTCAAAGGATATAGCGAAATAACACTCGAAGTATTGAAGAAATTCAACGCATTAGTTTGGAGTGATGTCGATGTTAGCACAAATGATGGCTCATTTTATTCAGGAATCATACTTCCAAGATCTGAAACTGCTGATAAACTGCACCTTGTTGTCAAAATGAGTACGGGCTATAATATAGGTATCAGAGCAGAGAAAATATCCAATATCACAGTAAAAGGAAGAAAAGTAGCAAATTACAAAATTCCTGAAAAAGATTTTCCTTACGACAAACATAAGCCAAGGGTTAAATTATTCGGAACGGGCGGCACTATAGCAAGCAGATTAGACTACCGTACCGGAGCAGTTATACCGGCATTTTCGCCAGGTGAACTATACGGCTCAGTACCTGAACTTGCAGATTATTGCAATTTGGAAACAGTTAAGCTATATGGTGTATTCAGTGAAAACATGGGGCCTGAACAATGGATTGGAACAGCAAAAGCAATTGCGGCTGAAATTGAAAGTGGCGTGCAGGGGATTGTAATAGGTCATGGAACAGATACCATGCATCACACCGCAGCAATTTTATCATTCATGATTCAGAATTCACCCGTACCTATTGTTATGGTAGGTTCGCAACGCTCTTCAGACAGACCATCATCTGATGCTGCTCTTAACCTGATACACTCAGTTAAAGCTGCTGCAGAATCTGATATTGCAGAAGTTCAGGTTTGTATGTTTGGTCCGACATCCGACATGTACGGATTATTGCACAGAGGTACCCGCGTGCGAAAAATGCACTCATCTTACCGCTCAACATTTCGTACATTAGGTGATATTCCTCTTGCAATGATAAACAGAGAAAAAATTACTCCACTTAGGAACGATTATCATAAGCGCAGAAGCGACAAGGATTTCAAGCTTTTACCATATTTCGAAGAACGTGTGGGAATGGTGTATTACTATCCTAATATGATGCCTGACATGATTGATTCAATGGTCGAAAAAGGCTACAAAGGTATTGTAATTGCAGGTACAGGTTTGGGACATGTTAATAAACCATTATATCCTGCTTTAAAAAGAGCTAAAGAAGCAGGTGTAGCTGTATATATGACCGTCCAAACTCTATGGGGCTATGTGCAAATGTACGTGTACGAAACCGGACGTGAAATGATGGAGTTAGGAGTTGTTCCAACTGCAAACATGCTGCCCGAAGTTGCATATATGAAACTCTGCTGGGCTTTGGGACAAACAAGTGACCTTAATGAAGTTAAGCAAATCATGCTTACACCTGTGAATGGTGAAATTACCGAACGAGAACCTTCTAATGGTTATCTTGTTCTTCAAGGTGGAATTCCCGAAGTTGAAGAATTCATTTCAAAATATAGAAAATAATGTTTATCTTATTTTATCTTCGGTAGGTTATCAATCAGCCTACCGAAGTTGATATTATTATTTGATTTATCAACTAAAAAATCTCTCTGATATTAATGGAGCTCATAAAAAATACACTTAAAAATTCAATTTTACTAATTTTAGTAAACTTGATATTAAGTGGTCAGGTATCTTCAAAAGAAAATAATATCAGTAAAAATGATACAAGCTCAATTTCTTCAAGCAATATATGTACCGCTGTAATGGCAGTTAGTACATATTATGCAATATCAATGTATATAATGGGTAAAACCTGGTACAAAGACAAAGATATCGTCCCATTTCATTTCTATAATGATAATTCAGGATATTTACAGGTTGATAAGTTTGGACACGCATTTGGAGCATATACCTACAGCTTTATTGGATATCACGGACTTAAAATGATGGGTATGAACAACTTAGAGTCGCTAATTTATGGTGGTAGTTTAGGTTTTATAATGCAGGCACCAATCGAAATAATGGATGGCATCCATGAAGGGTATGGCTTTTCCTGGGGAGATATAATAGCAAATACCTTAGGTTCCGGTATCGTAATATCTCAACAACTATTGTTTGATAATCAGCTTGTTAAATACAAATTTACATATTGGAAGTCTAAGTATTCAGAGTCTGCAAATGGAATGCTTGGCACCTCTTTTATAGATGGAATTTTCAAGGATTATAATGCTCATACATACTGGTTAAGTTTGCCAATTAATGCAATTCATAACAACAATAATATACCTGAGTGGCTGAATTTCGCAGTAGGATATGGTGCCGGTGGAATGTATGGTGAGTTCACTAATGAATCAACTTACCATGGAGTTGATTTACCAAAAACCGAACGTTACAGAAGAATACTTATATCGCTTGATATTGACTGGACTAAAATTAGAACAGAATCAACAATACTAAAAACAATACTTGATGGTTTGACATTAGTCAAAGTACCTTTTCCTGCTGTAGAAATTAACTCAAAAGGTGAAGTACTGTTGCACCTAATATATTATTAGAAATTTTTCTAGTCCCTTATAAATGACACCTTGGATAAAAATCCGTTGAATGAGTATGTCTCATTCCAGGTTAATCCTTTATTTGTAGTATGAACAATCTTACTAACTATTGGCATTGAAAAGGGACTCCCGACAGATACACAAGTTTTGCCATCAAGGTTATCAATACCCAGCATGAAGCAACCACTCGTACCAGACTCTTGAATAGTCCAACTTTTACCAGAATCAAAGGTATATGCAATTGTATTCAAGTCCATTGCACACCACCAAGTTTGGTAATCAAGTAATTTCAAATTATTAATATCTGGTGCACCCCCTCCACCGCCAATACTTGGTATAGAGTCGTTCTTCCATGAATGCCCATTGTCACTACTTAAGATATAATGTGACTTACTACCATAAATTAAAATCGTATTTTTGTTGGATGCAGCTCCTATCCATCTATTGATATTAAAGTTCTGGGCAGGATTAATAACTTCCCAGGATTTTCCCCCATCCAATGTTCGTATAATAAATCCATCATCATGTTCCTGATGTCCACCGACGGCATAAACAACATCCTTAGTTATTGCACAAACACCTTGAAATGCATAATCAACAAATCTATCTTCACATAGATTTACCCAGTTAATTCCATTATCAGAGGAATGTACAATTGTACCTTTATCTCCACTAACCCATATCTTTGATTTATCAAAGACAAAAATATTCATAAAATTGATATCACTAACGATATCGCCTAAGTTAATTCTTTTCCACGTGTTTCCTTTATCAGTTGATTTAAAAATTGAAGACTTATCTCCAATTGCCCAAATAGTATTTTCATTTACTGCCCATACGTCAGTTAAATTAATGTCCTCTAACACAATTTGATTCATTCCTTTTCTTTGCCATGATACACCTCCGTCTTCAGAAAATAATATAGGGGCAAAGTTGGTTGAATCACATTGGCCTACTACCCAACAAAATGGTTTCTTTGAAGGTTCTTTTGGATCTAGTGAATTATTGCTTGTACAAGAAATACTTGATATTAATACTGTCAATAATATAAAATAAGTGTAATATTGCATAGATTTTCCCAAAATTATTATTATTGATTTAAAATTATCAAAAAAACTATTTATACTTATCATTGAGTCCCTTACCCCCAATTATCATTGGAATGATTTTCTTGAGTCGTTCCAGCTTGGTTGATTCTCTTTTTGCTGATTCTAAATACTCAATAAATTCATTCTTTCGTGCTTGGGTAAGTTTGTCAAAGGCAGAGTGTAAGACATTGTCCCTCTTTAGTGCTTCATTAAGTAGTGAAGGAATTTCAAATTTTTGAGTTTTCTGTGGTTTCCATACTATTCCATTTTTTTCATTTTCAATTGCCTCCATAACATACTTCATAATTAATTTTTCGTTAACTTCATCAATTGAACTAAATCGCCACTGTCGTAAAGCTTTTGTTTTACCCTCCTGAGCATTTATAAGAACTTTCTCATTATCTACGAGAAAAACACCATTGAAAAACCATAGACAAAAATACTCTTTGAAACCACCATAGCTAACTACATTTTTGCCTTGATAAGTAAAAACGGTTCCACCCCATTTCTTCTCAGGAACTAACCCTGTTTTTAATATTACATTGTGAAGCAACTCAAGTTCACTAATCCATAAATCACTACTTTTCACTTTCCAGAATTCCCTTAAGTGTTTTTAAACCTTTTTCTAAATCATTCCCTATCATTTGTTCCATATCCATAAATATAAACATAAAGTTGGTTGGATACGCAAATTTTCCCATAAAACCCCATTTTACTTTTGTTTGATTATCTGTTACAGTTTCAGTTATCATATATGCAGGTTCTTTTGCCTCGAAAGGTTCAAAAAATCTAAGTTCGTAATCAATCCTCTCTCCTTCTGTAATTTTAATAATTTCCTGCTCACCAACACCTACTTTTTCATTATTGCTTTCCCACCTAGATACAAAGCCGGGCTGAGCATCTATACCTGAATAAGACTTTATCATTTTTGTGTCCATATTTGCCCAAAAACTGAAATAGTCTTGATTTTTTAAATATTTCACGTAGTTAAATACTTCAATTTTACTGCGATTGATAATAATTTCTTTTTCAGCAGAGTATTCTTGAGGTAAAAATAAAGCTATGATTAAGATAAGTACAAGCAATGCAGCAATTGAACCCACAATTACAATTAGTATTTTTGACCATTTCATAATTATCTCCAGAAAATTTGCTGTAGAATTTCACAAAATTAAGTATTTCAAACTTATTTTGCAAAATTATTGATTTTAAAACTCAATTGTTATTTGAGTATAAGACTATTTTTCGAATTATTCACAAGTATTATATTCTTCTGAACTTAGTCTCATTTTTACCAGCAACTGATTTGTACTTACATGTATTCGTTCACTAACAGGAGTGAAGCCATATTTACTGTAAAATTGATAAGCATCAATGTTTTTTTTAAAAACTTCTAAATATAAATCTTTATAATTATCTTTGACAAAATTTAAAAGCATCCTTCCAAGGCCCTGACTCTGATAATCCGGCTTTACAAATAAGGCACCAACCTCATTTTCCAACATAGATATAAATCCAACAATAGAATTGTCGCTAATCTCAAAAACCCATGTAGCTGCTTTTGGTAAATACACATTTCTAATCAATCCTACTTCTTCAACAAAAAAATCAGGTTCCAAAAAGGAATGAGCTAATTTTGAGGATTCCTGCCATACCTTAATTATTTCTTCAGTATCAGATATTTCAGCTCTTCTGATCATAATAAGCAATATTTGTTATCAAGAAAATTAATTTTAAAATTTCATCAATCAGAAATAACTTTCCTTTTTTACTTCATACCTTCAGTTATTCCAAATAAGTCATACGGTGGCTGTATCAAAACATTATTTAATAAAACTACAAGTAATACAATGTATGCAACAAATCCAAGAAGTATCAGAACTTGTTTTAAGTCAATAAACTGTATGGGATGACGATCTTTAATTTCGCAAACTTCGCCTGGACAATACTGCGCTTTATCTTTATAAACTAGGGAGTATAATTTACACCCTATACATATACCAAATGCAGCTTCAAAAAAGAGAAATATCAAGCAAATCAGGCATATCATTCCTGTTATCGGGCTGAATGAATTCACGATTACCTGCAAAACAAGCATAATTAATCCAAGAATAATTCCGATAATCCATGCAAATTTCTTTTGCTTTGCACCCACATATTCAGGAACCTGATTGCGCACAATCCAACGACCTAAAATCAACGATGGCGCATACTTAGGATTTATAAATACACGGATTGAAATATCGGTCAAAAAAATTATTATTGAATATTTCAATAATGTAAAACTATGATGCCCACCTGCCTGGCTAATAGCAATAAACATTAATACAAAGAGAATTCCTGCGCCTGCTCTTATTTCTCGTTCGTTAAGAACAGGTATATTGTACCCATCAACTATCTCTCCAAATTGAAAAATTTTTCCCATGAAATATCCCCTAATTATAATATATAGTAAATAAAATACTTCAACTTTGATCATTTATCAAAATTTTTATTGAAGTATTTTTTTATTTAAAATTAAATATACGACAGATCGGCTGTTTTGTTACTTATGTTTATGTTGAGTAAACATCCTAATAAATTTCAGATGTTTCTTTCTAATACCTTTCGGCGATTACAAGCATTTCAAAATCTTCTGTAGTCAGTTTATCATTTCTTGAATAAGCGCCAATTTTTGCACCATAAATGTCAATTTTTGAGAATCCCAAAGATTTCATCAACCAGCTTATTTCACTTGGCACATAGTATCTTTCATTACATTCAAGAATTTTCTCTTTACCGTTATCGTCAATAAATTTTGTTGTATTGAAGTCCCTGAAAGTCATAAGGTCAAAGTTCTTACTATCGTAAGTTGCATTTCCTTCAACTTTACCGGATTCATGAAATTTATTAATTGAATGAAATAAAGGGAATAACCCATTAAGTGTTGTAAAAATAAATTTGGATTTTTTCTTCAGTGAATTTGAAACACTACTGAGAATTTCGAAGTTCATTTCATCGGTTTCCATCAGAGGAAATCCACCCTCGCACAGCATAATTGCTACATCAAATTCCTGATTGAATGATAGATTGCGGGCATCGCACCGTGTAAACCTAATATTAAGAGAATTTGCCTCAGCTTTTTGTTTAGCTCTCCTCAACATAGATTCTGATAAATCAATACCCTGAATATTGTATCCCCGCCTCGTCATTTCGATGCTATGACGCCCTGTTCCACAACCAACATCCAGAATTTTCATTGCTTTAACATAAGCAAGTTCCTGCTCGATAAAGTCACACTCACCTAATGTACCATGAGTAAAAATTTCATTTTCGTATTTCTCTGCATAGTCTTCGAATAATGCTTCGTACCACTGTTTATGGTCCATCACACACCTTATATTAATTATTATAAAAAGTCAAAATATTGTTACTCCCTGACAATGCAAAACTAACAAAATTCATTCACTTATTAGCTAAGTCGTGATAATTTAATTTCATTTTTTTATTTTCATTTTTGTATATAGTAAATGTCGAAATTATCATAAATGGTAATGTTGAAATTATTATCTTTAGATTTAGGGACATCAGACCAATTAAAAACATAAAGCCAATTAAAAGGGATAAAAAAATTATACCTGTATAAGTTATAAATTTATTCGTAGATTTGCTGATCAAAGCTATGATCAACAAAATTTGTCCAATTAGAGGAAGTATAATAACAGGATGCAGAGCAGATTGAGGTTCGGTAAATATTTTTGATATAACAAGATACTCCGCCTCAAATAGAAACGAACTATTGCCACCCCCCCATTCCAAATATCCAAACAGAGAGCTGACAATCAGCAAAAACAGCAAAACTTTTAGATGCATTTTCACAAGTTCCTTCAATTTTGTAATATAAAAACAATTATAAAGCGAATTAATATAGATCTAAGCAAATGAATTAAGGATATTTATCACCTACATTCAACAATAATAAATCAGATTAATTTCTTAAAGAACTTATAAAAGATATAAGATGCTCTAATTCTATTTTATAAACATCAGATTTATAAATATCACCTTCGAAATCAATTCTCATAAAAAGAGTGTCATTCAACATATCTGAATTATTGAGAATTCTGATTTTAGTATTAGTGCCGTCATACTCTATTATTTTAAACCAGGAATTACCATCATCCAGCGATGTCATTAATAAGCTTTTATTTTTGCTTGAAAAAATACATTTTAAATTTGCAATTATCAACTTTCTTTTGCCTGTTACCAAAGTCACCATTTCGTGGAAGTAACTCCCTCTGTAGGGATTTGGAATAATTTGCAAATCAAAATTCTTCATATCCTTTGTCGAAATCAAACAATTTGTACCTCCCTGATAATCAGAGCCAAATAAAATGCATTCATCCACTTCAACTGCTGCAGTATAACCACCCCTTTGTATATGATTGATAGTACAGTCGTACCAACCTGCATCCTGCGTTTCTGAAACAGAACTATAATTTTGTGACTTATTTACCCAAAGTTTCTTTTTGTTGTCACCATCTGTAAGTACAAGTAATTTTAAAAGTTTGCTCCACCACACTAAATGAATATGTTTATTGATACCCTCGTTTTCAAGAAAATCGCTCTTTATCCATGAATCACCACCATCACGGCTATAATAGAGATATGCAACAAATTGCCAAGAGTTATTTTTCCAAACATTTGCATATTCACCAACAAACAGGGTACCGGCTTCATCAATGGTAAATCCTGAATTATGTCGAAATATGCTCTCTTTGGTAGAAAACTGAAGCACCTCCTTAACTTTCAACTCATCATTTACTTTGAACATTGCACCCTTGATGCAAACAAAAATTGAAAATTTATCAGCATAAATAGCTTCAATGGGATTAGAAAATTCATAAATTTCAGTTATCTCTCCATTTTCGGAAAGATACAATTTGTTTGGTGATTCAATTGTATTACCTAATATCATTTGATTATGTGAGAAAAATATATCCCACTTATGCTTGGATAGATTCAACCAATGATGACCTGATATACTATTGTAAGATTTAAGGTTAACAAATGATTGGTGATTATTAAATTTAAGAAGTGAATTTTTATAAAAGCCGAGTCTGTAAGAAATCTCCCATATTACAAACGAAGTCAGCTCCGACAGCTTACCTGTTTTGATAACATCATAAATAAATTGCAACAAATACTTTGGTTTAAGTAAATTGTTATAATATTTAAGAGTCAGCATCCGATTCCACGAGTCAGTAAATAATCTCTATTTATACACATCAAACTATGATGATAATACAAAATTAAGCAAATTATTTTACATAAAACAAAAAAATAGGGCTTATCCTTAGATATAGCCCTGAGTATTGATATTTTTGATAAATATTCTGCAAAAAAAGGTCGGTACTTATTGATAATTTAATTGCTTAGCTTCAAAAAGCATAACTATTCATTATCAGGAGAAATAATTTTATATACAAAACCTGCTAATGCCGCTCCAATAACTGGCGCCAAAATAAAAAGCCATAATTGTTCGAGTGCCCAGCCCTGTGCAAATAATGCCTGACTAATACTTCTTGCAGGATTAACAGAAGTGTTGGTAACAGGAATGCTTATTAGATGAATTAGAGTTAATCCAAGACCGATTGCTAATCCTGCAAAACCTGCTGTTGCTTTTTTGTGGGTAGCTCCCAAAATTATTATCAAAAACATAAAAGTCATTACAATTTCAGTAAGCAAAGCAGCCATCATACCATAACCACCCGGTGAATGTTCGCCATAACCATTTGCAGCAAATCCCCCGAGTTCGAAACCGGGTTTACCACTCGCAATAATAAATAGAATTCCTGCACCTGCAATACCACCTAATACTTGAGCAACTATGTAGGGTATAAGATCTTTTTTATCAAAACGGCCACCTATCCATAACCCTACAGATACAGCCGGGTTGAGGTGACAGCCCGAAATGTGCCCTATTGCATAAGCCATTGTCAAAACAGTCAAACCAAAAGCAATAGCAACACCGGTAAATCCAATACCTAATTCAGGATATGCTGCTGCTAATACAGCGCTTCCACATCCTCCAAGTACCAACCATAAGGTTCCGATAAATTCTGCTACTAATTTTTTCATTCTACCCTCGCACAAAAGTTAATAAAAAACCTACATATTTCGCATGCAATAGACAACTCATTATGTATAATCTATTATATGAGTTTACAAACTTAAGCAAATTAATTTGATTATTATTAAAAAAAAAGAGGAGGGGATATATGAATATTTTAAAATTTGCAAAAAAAGTAAAAAATGCACTTTACTCAGATTGAAGTAAGGCGGGTGATGGTGGTTTGAGTGATGTTATATGAAAAATAATTTCTATTTTTATATCCTTCTTTTGGTTCTTTTTTATCTTCCATTATGTTTTAGTCTTCAATTTTAAAAGTTTAAAAATACATTTTTCGTTTCGTTTAATTATCAGTTCCACGCTATTCTTGTTAACGAGTTATCAAGGGTGGTGGGTGGGCTTGGGTGCGTAGGCAAAATGAAGGCTCTTTTGGCTGCGAAGCGGTCGCCCGTGCGTTGGGGCAGCCAAATGTGCCACTTGCGGGCTGGCTTAAAATTGTTTTTAAAAAATGCGGGTGGGAAAAAAATAAAAAACATAGGGTCGGCAATGAGTGTCGGCTTACTCGTTGTCCGTTTATAATATCGTTTCTATGTCTTTGGTCACCTGTCAAAATGGTTTACTTTTTTCTGTTTTTGTTACTCGTTTGTTTGTCGTGTCGCTGTCTTAATACACTTGCTGCCAACGTTTTGCAAATAGGCGCAGGCGACACCACGATATGTACGTTTGTCGCTTGCGCTTATTTGCGGTTACCTGCAGGCTGTGTTTGCGTAATGTTTTTTTTGGGGGTAAGTTATTTTTCAATTTCAATCGTTTGAATTTGGTTTTATTAATACAGTTAAAACGACTTGTATTCTGCTGTTATTTTATTGTTTTTTTTGTTCTGAAAAATAAAGCTACAACATAACAAAATAGCATATTGACGAAAAACGAAAATCTATACTCCGCTTTGTAAATAGCATCGTTATTAATGTGAAAATGATCAAAAAAATCGGTTTCACTTTGTATGGATTTTGGCACATAATGCACATAAAAATCAATGTCATTTAGTTCTTCTATGGAAGGTAAAGGGCTTTTTACAGAGTATTCTTCTGTTGTAGAATAAGAGATTGTATCCAGTATTGGTCGTGTTGGTACACAAGTTTGTATTGGATACTTGCTAACGCTTTTCCTGAAAACGGCTTTATTTCAACCGACAATACATTGGCTTTTGCGGTAGTAACCACTTGTTGATATTTATATTCACGCCAAACCGACTGAATATTGAGTAATCCGAAAATTATTCCTGTAATAATAAGTATTTTAACTACGTTTTTCATTTTTGTATTCTGTTTTATTCTCATGTGCGGTTGCCTTGTGCATTGGCAAGCCAATTTTTTTTTATGATAAAACTACATGATAAAAGATTTTTTTTCGGCTAAGACAGTGAAATTCTACTTTTTGTCCAATTTTAAGCGTGTCATATAAATTTTTTTCCCTATCAAAATAAAACAAAGTATCATCTAAATAAACGTAGTATAATGTGCCATTTTGGAGTGTATTTTCTTTAATTTTTTTAGAAATAGTACCTATATAAATGTGTTTGTTTCGATATAATAAAGGAAGTATCGTGATAAGAGCTATTACCAGAATGGGGAACAATGCGAAGATAATTATCAAATTTAGAGGTATTTTGGTTAAAAAATATAGAAACGGCGTAATCATCAAAACCGAAAAAAATACTATACTCAACATATTGATTTTAAAATTTGACAAAATAATTTTTCTGTCTTCTACTGTTATTTTGTGTTTTGATTTTTGAATTGCCATTTTTTATTTTTTTTTTGAAAATCTACAAAATTATCCTTAAAATAACAAGTATCTTACCTGGGTTTTTCATTTATGTCTTATGTTCTTAAAAAATCTCTTGTTTGTTTAATTAAGTCCAAGTATGAAGCGTAATTTTCCCAAGAAGCGTTGCCACTTGTTTTGTAATCGTCCACACCTAAAATCTCAAAAATCGCATCAAATCGGCTTTGTGAAATTGGCATAAACCGTTGATAGTCTTTAATGAAATACAAGTAAGCAATAAATTGATAGGAAAGTCCTTCGTCTATAAAATCTTGAAAACAGTCACTGTCTTTTTGTTTGCTTTTGTAGAAGTCGAAAAGTAAACTTTCAAGAGATTTTTTCTTTGGTAGCTTGTTGAAATCATCTTTCTTTCTCCAATCAACGAGATTGTTGTCAACCATTTGGTAGTTATGGGTTACTCTCGTCTGAATGGCAGAACTAACCGCCTTTTGTATTTTTCCTGTTCCAATATCTTCAGGTTTCCACCATTTGTTTCCTAATTTCTCTCTTGCTTCATTGAAAACGCTGTATTTGTAATTTTCTAGGTCGTCAATGAATTTTGAGTCTGCGAATGTTTTAAACGGTTGTCCGTCCTGATTCTTAATGAAGTCAGAAAATGCTAAAAAATTTCTTTCTAATATGTCCGTGTTTATTGTCATTGTTGTGTCGTTCTACACTTGCCAGTAACGTTTTGCCGCTTTGCGAAGGCGGGGATTTTCAGCACTAAACTTCAATAGATGCACAAAGCTTGAATTTAGCACTTCACTGTCATAGAAGCACGAAACCCCCGCTTTTGCAAAACGGCTGTTAGCGGGTCGGCTTTCTTTATGTCAATCAATTCTTAATCTCAATATTAAGTTGTCGTCCCTCATTCATTGCTTTTTTGTCCATCGACATTCCAACTGCAATTCCGATCCCCATTCCGATTGGAAGTCCAATAGCTAAAAGTCCTATGTTGCCGATACTAAGTCCAAAAGCAACACCAATTGGTAGGCCAAATACACTCATTCCCACTACCATCCATAAATCTCTGTAGTAATTTTTAGGCACTATTTTGTGTTCTTTTTCTACTTGTTTCAAAATTGCTGTTTGTTTTTGTTTTAAAAGTTTAGTCAATTGAGCACCATTAAAAGTTGATAAATTTAATATATCAACACTTTCGTTTATTAATTTGTAAACGTCTTGGCTCAACTCTTTTTTCTTTAATTCGTTAAGAAGTTCGCCAAATTGCGAATAGATTCTATTAAGTTTGTCTTCGTTAGAAAAGTCTTCTCTTTTTTTAAGTTCTTTGATATTCATTTTTGTCTGTTTTTTTTGTTAAGCTGCCCGCTAACGGTCAAGTATAAGCGTAGTGCGGGTTTTCGGAGCAATACACTGTCCGCCAACACGAACTTTGATAGATGGCAAAATACTAAATTTTAGCCACTTCGCCCGCATTACGCTTATACAATGTTGGCGGTAGTTTATTTATTCAATTCTCCTTAATACCCCCTTTAATTTTGCTTCAACTCCAAGATTATCAAAAAGTTTTTCAGTCAATGTTAATGTCTTCTTGAAAGCTGTTTTAATATCTGTCGGATCTAATTCTGATGTTGTCTGCTGAAATAACGAATACCAATCTGGATCTATGTCATTTTCCAAGCTTTTTGTTGGACTTTCCCAATGTTTGGTTTGGTATGTTTCAATTCTTATTAACCAAAGTAAATATTTTTGAACATTTGATAAGCTTTGGTAAGCGTGAGCAAATTCTTGTCGTTTAATTAAGTTGCTTGTTGTAAGTAAAACATTCAACAATGATTGGCTCAACCACAGGATATTTTCATTTGTTGTTCGATCAGGTACTTTAGTTTTTATTTCTTTGAGCGTGTTAGTCAATAAATCTTCTTTATCTACTAAAATCATCTTGTCAAAGTCGCTAAACTCTACCAATCCGTCCCACGATTTGATAACTTCCATTTGGTCGTTTTTCAAAAAATGAAACTCCCCCCTTATCATATTTTCAAAAATGGCAACTTCACTTCCAAACTCGTTGGTAAAATATAATGCCAAAGGATGAATTTGGCTTACCCAATTTTCAGCGGAAAATTTTTCTTTATCCTTCAAGAAGATGTAGAATTCAATATCTGAATATTTGTCCCCTTCATTTTTGGTAAATGACCCGTACATAAATACGGCAGAAATATTTTTATCATTTTGAGCTATTGACTTTGTTTTGTCAATCATCTGTAACTGTATCATTTTCTAATTTTTTAATATTAACAATCGTCCTTTCTACTTAGCGTAGTAAAGGATATTTCAATTCTTATTCTATCTTACAGTTACTTATAGCTTCATTTTCTTGAATGTTTTTCGTTGTTAATCGTTTCTTCAAATTACCGCCAACTCATTTATCTACGAACTCTCAATAAATAATATTCTAAAATATGAAAAGTTGAACTAATTATAAAATATTTTTTTACAACATTCGTATAACCAGATAAAAAATGGAATTATAAGAATGAATGATGAACAATTATTGCTGTTTCGCAAAATCCTCAATATTCGTAATTATAGCGAAAGTACTATCCTGAGCTATAATAATGCTCTCATTCAATTTAAAAAATGGAACTATAGCGGGGTGCATCTCGATAAAGATTTACTCTTTAAATATGTAGAATACTTGAGTGCTTATGATAAGTCTTACAGTTATATCAAAAATTCAATTATGGCTCTTAAGCTCTATTCCGAGTTGGTGCTTGGCAGGATTCTAAAAAATGATTACCTAAAGAGAATCAAACGAAAATCAACATTACCTGACGTTCTAAGTATTGAAGAAGTAAAACAAGTACTTGATTCTATTGATAATCTAAAACATAAAACTATTATATCTCTTATCTATTCATGCGGACTTAGGATAAGCGAGTGTATAAATCTTAAAATTAATGACATTGATTCTAAACGGATGCTAATTAAAATTGTACAAGGAAAAGGTAAAAAGGACAGACTTGTACAACTTTCTCCTAAACTATTGGATTTATTAAGAGATTATTACAAAATACACAAACCTGAAGGACATTTGTTTCAAGGGCAATCCAAAGATGAATATTCAGCAAGAAGTATACAACAAATATTAAAAAAAGCATTGCAGAAATGCAATAACAGGAAAAATATTACAGTCCATTCTTTAAGGCATAGCTATGCTACTCATCTGGTAGAGCAGGGTACAGATATAAGGATAATTCAAGAAATATTAGGTCATAAAGACATTCGGACAACTCAAATATACACTCATATTTCAACTGCAAGTATTTCGAAAGTGAACAACCCTTTTGATTCATTTTAAACAAAATAAAATGCCCAACATCATTTAAAATAATGGGCATTTCAAATTTAAATCTTAATTTCTATTCCGGTCTTTTCGATTTCACAGGCGAAAGGATTTTGTGAGTTGAAATCTTTTGCCGAAATAGGATGTGGTTCGATACGTAGGTCAATCAATCTCCTTAATCTCATCAATTGTTTTTGAGTTACGAAGAAATCGGACATATTCTCAAGTACTATTGCTATATCAATATCACTATCTTCCTGTTCTGTGCCTTTTGCAAAAGACCCAAAAAGAAATGCTTTCCTAATCCCTAAATAGTCAGGAATATTCAGAACATATTCTTTTGCTGTATCTATAATGTCTTTATTAACCATTGCCTTAATTCTACTATTCTTAATATCCAAATTTCAGCAAATTCTTTTGTACAAAGATTGTAGAAATTCTGCTTGTAATTGTCATATCTTGTATTGATGTTAAATGTTGTAATATCGTCAAGCCATTCTTCATATTCTTTGCTAATATTCAAGCCGGCTTTTGAGGCAAGTCTAAGCAAATCATGTGTAAATATTGGATGTTTGTGATTGTTTTTAGCAAAGTGTGCTTTCAATAATTTTTCAATTACCAAATGACCTAAAAACAAAGCCCAATTGAAATCACCTGATTTTATTAGGTTTTGCATAGTATTGTAATCATTATCTGAAGAATTACTCCAATGCTTTACAATGATTTCAATATTCTCAATATTATCTTCCATTTATTCTTATTTAAATTTTCCATTCTTAATGAAATATAATGAATATTTTAAACTAAAATCAACTCATAAATTATTAAACGAAGGTAGAAATTTAATAGTTTAGATTGGTTGAAATATTTAGTTTGAGGTTTTGAATTTACTTCTATACGCATTCTAAAATCAGTAAATTATTCTACAAAAATTAATTAAATCCTACAAATCCACCAAACAAAAACAAATGGACTTTATTTATAAAAATAAAGCCCATTTTATTATAATCTAAAAACTAACAAATTATTTCAATTTATCCATGTCACGTAAAATTTCGCCGATTCTTGGGGCAGATATTTCAGTCAGTTCATAATTTACGCGTGTGTATGGTTTGTTGATTTTGATAAATCTTGCAAGATTAATTGGTGTACCAATAACAACAGAATCACATTCGGTATTGTTTATAGTTGTTTCGAGGTCTTTCATTTGCTCATTACCGTAGCCCATAGCGGGTAACAAAATACCGATTTCAGGATATTTTTCGAAAGTTTCGGTAAGTTTGCCAACAGTGTAAGGTCGTGGGTCTATATAATCAGCCGCTCCGTATCTGCGTGCAGCGACCATACCGGCACCCTGATCCATTTCACCATGAGTAAGAGTAGGACCATCTTCAACAACAAGTACGCGTTTGCCCTTGATTAATTTTGGTTCGTCAACAATAATTGATGACGCAGCAAGAATAATCTGAGCATTTGGATTATATTCACGAACATTATCAAGAACTTCTTCGATATCTTCTGGATAAGCAGAGTCAATTTTGTTTACAACTACTACATCAGCAGTGCGAAGGTTTACTTCACCCGGATAGTAACCGATTTCGTGTCCTGGACGTAGTGGATCAACAACGACAATCAAGAGATCAGGCTTGTAGAAAGACATATCATTATTTCCACCATCCCAAATTATGACATCAGCTTCTTTTTCTGCTTCACGAAGAATTGCTTCGTAGTCCACACCAGCATAGATAACACTACCCATAGCTATATGCGGTTCGTATTCTTCCATTTCTTCGATTGTGCATTTGTGCTTGGTCAAATCTTCGATTGTTGCAAAACGTTGAACTTTTTGTGCTTCTAAATCACCGTAAGGCATAGGATGACGAACAGATACAACTTTTTTACCCATTGACATTAACTGGCGAACTACTTCGCGAGTAGTCTGGCTTTTGCCGCAACCGGTACGAACAGCACAAATTGAAATTACAGGCTTTGATGATTCAATCATGGTAGGAGTAGTTCCCATCATTGAGAATTTAGCACCGGCAGCCATAACTCTCGAACCGATATGCATAACGGTATCGTAAGGTAAATCACTATATGACAACACACATTCTGCAACATTGTACTGGGCGATAAGTTTTTCGAGGTCAGCTTCATCAAATATTGGAATACCTTGTGGGTATAATTCACCTGCTAAAGCTGCAGGGTATTTACGACCATCTATATCAGGAATTTGAGCTGCAGTAAAAGCTACTACATTATATAGAGGATTTTTGCGGTACATAGTATTGAAGTTGTGAAAATCTCTACCGGCAGCACCGATTATAATAACATTTATTTTTTCCATCTAAACACCTTAAGTTTTTTTATTTAAAAACAATTATATAAATTAATGAATTGATTTCAATTTTAATATGTAGCTAATATAAAAAAGTATTTAACTTTCGTATAAAAAGACAATTACAAAAGTAATCATTTTTGTGGGAATAACAATAAGAAATAAGAAAATTAATTAGTTATTATGTTATAATAAAAACAATAATATCGAAATTGATGATATCAATTCACATAAATACAAAAAAAAAGTCTGACACAGAAGTATCAGACTTTTTTTTAAAAAACAGCTTGGCGACGACTTACTCTCCCACAAGGCTGCCCTAGCAGTACCATCAGCCCAGCGGAGCTTAACTACTCTGTTCGGAATGGGAAGAGGTGTACCCTCCGCGGTATAGCCACCAAGCAAAATATATATAAAGTTGTTTTAAGACATAAAAAGAGTATGATATAAAAATACAAGCTAAACGGCTTTGGTATAACAACCAAAGAAATTCGGAAAGCCCACGGATTATTAGTACTTCTCGGCTGAATGTATTACTACACTTACACCTGAAGCCTATCAACCAAGTCATCTACTTGGATCCTTAGAGATACCTAATCTTGGGGTAGGTTTCGTTCTTGAGATGCTTTCAGAACTTATCCTTTGCGGACATGGCTACTCTGCAATGCCACTGGCGTGACAACAGATACACCGTCGGTCCGCTCACTCCGGTCCTCTCGTACTAAGAGCGGGTCCCCTCAAGTATCTTACGCCCACACTGGATAGGGACCGAACTGTCTCACGACGTTCTGAACCCAGCTCACGTACCGCTTTAATTGGCGAACAGCCAAACCCTTGGGACCTTCTCCAGCCCCAGGATGCGATGAGCCGACATCGAGGTGCCAAACCTTGCCGTCGATG
>JANJTB010000002.1 GCA_024711295.1 bacterium
TTACCTTAATACCTGAAATTTTTGAGAATATTCCCTACCACCTGATTTTACAACAAAGATGTAAGTACCTGCTATAAAAGTATTTGGTATAGTAATGTTTGGTTCGTTTACTTTCTGGTCTAAAAGTACATCACCTTTCATATCTAAAATTCTGACTGTGTCAGCATTTTCAAAATTTACGGTTATTTTTTCTGGTTCTACTTTAATAATAAAATGACCTAATTGATTCTTTGGAACTGACGTTGTTGAACTTTTTAATAATGCTATGCTTTGATAAGTTTCTTGAAAAATAACTATTTTATCATCATCTGACTTAATAGAAATTATTATTCTTGATCCATCCCTCATTAAACTACTTTGATAAATGTCGGGATATTGATAAAAATATATACCATAATTAGTAATGTCAACTTCTTGATAAATCAAATAATAATCGTTTGAGAGAAGACAAAAATTTAAACCAATTTGACTAACGTCACTCGTTTTCACAACATTACCTGTTTCAGTTTCTAATATTTTTACAATATTAGAATTATGAGTTGCAAGACCTATCAGCAAATTATTGTCAGATAATTGTATTTTTCTGAAACCGTCATCGTTACCTTCAGGTACTTCGTAATCTCTTATTGGCTTTAATGTATTTGCATCCCAAAGGGTTACTTTAGGTTTGCCTTCATACTTAGTACCCGTAATGAAGTATTTGCCATCTTTTGAATAGTGTAATTGTTCAATCCTATCGTAAGGAATTTTTTTAATTACTTTGTTTTCAAGTAAATCAAAAAGAAGAATTTCGTTAGTTGGTTTTTGTGGGAAAGGGTGTCCCGTGTAAAGCGTAATCAGTATATGTCTGCTATCCGGAGCAAAAGAACTAAGATAAAAAGATTTACCGTCAACTAATACTTCTGAAGTAATCCTCCTATCCAATTTCATCTGTTCCGTGTCCCATAAATAAACACCACCAGGTCGGCAATTTAAAAGTTTTTTGCCGTCAGGTGAAATTTCGAGATATAGACTGGCTTCGGTTAATCCCCCTTTATCAAAAGTTGCTACAAAC
Organism: bacterium; assembly: GCA_024711295.1. Classification (GTDB taxonomy): domain Bacteria; phylum Bacteroidota; class Ignavibacteria; order Kapaibacteriales; family UBA2268; genus JANJTB01. The sequence goes on from JANJTB010000002.1 coordinate 1,055, forward strand.
TCACCTGTCGCAACATCAAGTTTTTTGATGTCAGCACCAATAGCACAATAAATAAACTTGCCGTCAGGTGAGAATTTTGCATCAATAACCCCAGCTTGTGGCTTCTCCCATACCACTTCCAGAGAGAGTTGAGCAAAAGAGTCAGCAGTAGTAGCGGCAAAAAGTATTGCCACGAGCGATAAGAGCAAAGCTCTTGATTTTAGTTGTTTCATAATGAAACCTCCGTATAAGATAAATTAAAAATTACAACCTGTCATTTAGACAGGAATGCATGAAAATACGGTCCCGACCTATAGATTTTTTCTAATATTTACTAATTATCAATACAAAATTAAATAAACTTTGTTTCTAATGCAAATTGAAATTCTCTATAAATTATTTTAATAGTAAATTTTTGCTAATTTTGAATATAATAATTAACCCGAGAGTACAAAATATGACAAAAAAACCACTAACTTTGCATTACAAAAATAAACCAAGTTTTTTTGCATGCTCTGATCCTAGTACAAGATAGCTTTGATTATTTATTTTAAAAAAAGAAATGAATAGGAATTACAAATATGAATAGATTCTTCGTTATTAATTGCTGGGGCTGTTGTGCGGCTATTTTATAAGAGTAAGCTTTATTTGTGCTGCTGAGCTTACAATTGCGGAGAGGGAGGGATTCGAACCCTCGGTAGCGGATGTTACCACTACGTCGGTTTAGCAAACCGGTGCATTCAGCCACTCTGCCACCTCTCCGATTAGCATTATGCTAAGAGTACAAAAGTAATACTTTTTCTGATTATAGCAAAATTTTATTTTCTGTTTACTACCATTGCGGTAGCTTGATCAGTAGGTGTTACCATAATGTCTTGAATCATGACATGTCCGGGTCTTGTAGCAACGAACAAGGCAATATCTGCAATATCTTCACCTATAAGCGGAGTAAACTGTTTATAAACATTCTCTGCCTTTTCTGAATCACCATGGAATCTTACCAAAGAAAATTCAGTTTCGACCATACCAGGGTCAATGTTGCAAACTCTTACTCCTGTCCCATTCAAATCAATTGCCATAGCTTCAGAAATTGTTCTTACAGCACTCTTGGTGGCACAATATACATTACCTTTTGGGTAGGCGGCTCTTCCGGCAATTGAAGAAATATTGATGACCATGCCACTACTTTTTGCTACCATTATAGGAAGAACTAATCTTGATATATACAAAAGACCTTTCATATTGGTATCAATCATCTCTTCCCAATCATTTATGTCTCCGTCTTGAATAGTACTCAAACCCCTTGCCAAGCCAGCATTATTAACTAAAATATCAATTTTTTTTAACTCATCCGGAATGGAGTCAAATGCAATTTTTACATTTTCGAAATTCCTGATATCATTTTCGATGGTAATGACTCGAACTCCATATTTAGCCGTTAGTTCTTTGCTCAATTCATCAATCAAGTTAACTCTTCTGGCTGTTATTATCAAATTACAACAATGCTCTGCAAATTTTGTAGCAATAGCTTTACCAATACCTGCAGATGCTCCTGTCACTAATGCAACTTTATTTTTTAAATTCATATATTAAAACCTTTTAATTTTGTAACCATTATTCTTCAGTAGGTTAATTACTCCCCTTTCTCCTATCAAATGAGCAGCACCCACCACTACAAAGTATGTTTTATCCTGATTTAAATAGTCAATAATCTTTTCAACCATTTTTTCATTACGTTTATAATTAAGTTTTTCCATTACAAGAGCGAACTCCTTATTTTCGCTACCATGATTGGATAATTTCTCAATGGTTTTATCGTCACCTGATTTCCAAGCGTTTATAATTTCTTTAATTGCATCATCTGATGAATCAAGCTCATCAACCATAAATTGTAAATAATCTCCTGTAAATTCTCCAAGCTCATCCATCAGCTCCATTTGAGATTTAAGAGATTCAATTTCCATAACTTCCTTGTTATTCTTTCGGGCTTTATCAAGAAAATACATATCAATACCTTCTGCAGCTGAAAATCCTGAACTTTTGTATGAATCTGATTGAAGATACATAACAGCAAACCATGGTTTGAACTTGTTATACAAGAATCTTGGGATATTATTTGCTTCAAATTTTTGGGCAATCTTTTTAAAAAGCCCTGGTTCCAATTCAGATTCCAGGGTTCTCTCATCTTTGAAAGTAAGATAATTCATTATTTCCATAGGAGAAATTTTATCTATGACAATTTCGAGGACCAAAGCATCAGACTCCTCAAAAGAACTTTCAATTGCAGGATGTAGCGGGTATAATGAGCTATCGGCAAGATGAATCGAACCCAACATATAAACTACACCCTTTTCGCTACTAACCCTCCAGAGCAAAGTCTCAGCTGATTTTGAAACAATTGGAGAAAAAAGTAAAATAATCAATAAATACTTGAACTTCACAATTTTTGAAGGATTTTTTAAATAATTCATAATCATTTCCAATATTCCCTATCTAAACTTCTATATTGAATAGCTTCGCTTATATGTGACGTGCTTATCTTCTCAGAATTTGATAAATCTGCAATCGTCCTTGCAACTTTAAGAATTCTGTCGTATGCTCTTGCAGACAAGCCTAACCTTGACATTGCAAGTTTTAGCAGTTCTTGTGATGAATTATCCAAATCACAATACTCCTTAATTTCTTGAGAACTCATGTCAGCATTTTTGAATGAAAATGATCCCTGAAATCTTTTTAATTGAATTTCTCTGGCTTTAATGACTCTGCTTCGGATTGACTTACTGTTCTCACCTTCACGTTTTGATGAAAGTTCCTGATACTTTACAGCAGGTACTTCTACATGAAGGTCAATACGGTCTAATAATGGACCGGAAATCTTGCTTAAGTAGTTTTGAATCTTTTGAGGGGTACAACTGCATTGTTTTGTAGGATCTCCGAAATTGCCACATGGGCAAGGGTTCATTGAACAAAGCATCATAAAATTAGCAGGGTATTCAACTGACGTTTTTGTACGAGAAATAACAATCTTTTTATCCTCAAGAGGTTGGCGCAACACCTCAAGAACATTTCTTGCAAATTCAGGTAATTCATCCAAGAACAAAACACCGTGATGAGCAAGCGAAATTTCTCCGGGTTTGATTCTGTTCATACCTCCACCAACCAATGCTGCATCGGATATGGTATGATGTGGTGAGCGGAATGGTCTCAATTTAACCAAAGGAGTGTCATTTGTCAAAAATCCTGTAACAGAATGAATCTTTGTAGTTTCGAGTGACTCTTCAAGTGTAAGCGGTGGCAATATTGTGGTAATCCTTTTAGCAAGCATAGTTTTACCCGAGCCCGGGGGTCCAATCATAAGCAAATTATGACCACCTGCAGCCGACACCTCCATTGCTCGTTTTACAATTTCCTGCCCTTTTACATCCTTCATATCAAGATAATGCTCAATATCATCATTTTCAAAATATTTATGTATATCCGTAAAATGCGGTTCAATGTCAATTTCATCATTTAAAAACTCAACTGCTTGTCTGAGAGAATTTACAGGTATAACCATAATACCTTTAACCATAGCAGCTTCACCGGCGTTCTCTTCAGGCATAAGCAATTTTGAAAAGCCTTTTTCTCTTGCTTCCAGTGCTATAGATAAAGCACCGTGAATTGGTCGTAACATACCTTCAAGAGAAAGCTCACCCATTGCCATAACATCATTTGACTTTACATAATCAAAATTCCCTGAAGCAGCTAGAATACCCAGCGCTATAGGCAAATCAAATCCGCTTCCCTCTTTTCTTACATCTGCTGGTGCTAGATTAACTGTTATTTTCTTATTGGGGAAGACGAAATTTGAATTCTTGATTGCCGCTGTAACTCTTTCTCTAGATTCTTTAACTGCAGAATCAGGCAAACCAACAACCGAAAAAGCCGGTAATTGATTATCCAAATGAGTCTCTATTTCAACATTAAATGCGTCAATACCAATGATTGAAGCTGAGTTTATCTTCGAATACATACTTTTTTCATAATGTATATTTTTAAATTACAAATTTGCATGTTTTTCCTGAATTATGGAACAATTTTTGACATGTTTTTATTATAATTAAGAAATTTATCAAGTAATTCGTCATTAACATAGTACTTTTGCAAAGATTTATTCAAGCTGAATGGAAGAAAACTCGTTAGACAATATCGCAGATGGTTCAAATAAAAAGTCCAAAAGAGGCACTTTTAGGAAAATTCTATTGTATCTACTTTTAGCAGTCTTTGTATTTAGCATATCAATCATCATATTATCCCAGTTTAGATTTTTTAGAAATTTTGCGCTTAAACAAATTACTGCACTGATTAATAATGAATTAATAGCAACAGTTGAGATTGATGATTTAACTTTTTTAAACTTGGACGGACTAAAACTATACGGAGTCAGATTAATTGCTGATGGGGATACACTAGCAAATGTAAGAGAATTAATATTGAATTTCAATATCAGGTCTGTGATTAACCAAAAAGTTAAGATAAATAAAATCATTTTTATTAATCCAAAAATCCGACTACTTCGCAACTCAGTTGATTCATTATGGAATTATGACAAAATTGCTTATCCAAGCAAAGATACAACAAGTAGCGGTATTCCTAATTGGGAATTTCTGGCAAAGAAAATAGAATTTAGGAATGCTGAGTTTTTGCGTTATGATTCTACATTACCTTATATCAATTATTCAATGATGGACTACGACCATATAAGTTTGAATAACTTCAATATGGTATTGAGTGCAGACATAAAATTGAATAAGAATTATTATCAAGCACAAATTCATAATCTTACAGGACTTGAAGAATATTCAAGGTTAAGATTTCAAAATTTATCAGCAAAATTATTAGTGAGTCCGAATATAATATCCGTAAAAGATTTTTATTCAAAAGTTAATGAAACAGACCTTGACATCAATGTTGAGATGAGAAACTTTAACGTTTTTGATACAATTAACGAACCGGATATTGCAAAAGCTGAGTTTAAAATGTCGGCCAAAGGCTATAACATTCAAGATTCGGTTATCCAAAAGTTTGCTTCAATACCTATTAAATTCGGCAATTCAGCCGATATTAAGATTGATGCTTACGGTAACCTGAATAATTTGAATGTTGAAAGACTTAAGCTTCAGACCGGTAATTCTGACATCAATATTGTTGGTAATCTCAAAAATCTATTAGATATTGATAACTTCATTTATGAATTTTCACTTGATAATTCAAATTTTACAAGAACTGATATTATCAAAGTACTTTCGAATTTGGAATTGGATGCAATACCTGATTTTGGTTCTGCTCTCAGCAAAAGGCTATATGTCAAGGGCTTTTTAGATAGTGTATATACTGATTTTGATATTTCCAGTAATCTTGGTCAAATAGTTGCAAAAGCCGGTATTAACTATGCTTATGAAAAAATGAGGTACTTCGCTGAGGTTAATACAAATTCATTAAATTTGGCTAAAGTACTGCATAATCCAGAATTACAGTCAAATATTAACGGTACATTGTATTTCAAAGGTGTAGGAACAGATACAGACAATCTTGAGGCTTTTTTGATAGCAAAATTAAATTCTTCTTCATATCAGGATATTAAGTTTGATGAACTTATTACAAATATTAATATCAAAGAAAGAATTGTTAGGCTCGACACCCTCAGATTTAAACCAAATACTAGCTTAGATAGTCTTGATAGTAACACTTACAATGATGATGAATTTATTGACATAACAGGTTCTATTGGAATTGATAACATTGAACAGCCTGATTTTGACCTTATTTTTAACTTTGAATCAGTAAATTTAAAGAAGCTGCTGAATATTCAAACACTTCCAAATTATTTCACTGCAAATTTCGGAGTCAAAATTCATGGTTTAAGTCTTGATAGTTTAAAAGGTGATTTTTCGAGTTATGTAACAGGGTTAAGTTTTGATGATAGAGCATTTTTCCCTTTCAAAATGGATATAAAAATTAACCAGGAAGATAATGCGCAGAAGGAATTAATAATAAACTCGGATTTATTTGACTTTAATCTTAGCGGAAAATTCAACCTTGATGAATTAATTAATACTGTTATATATCAGGGGCAACATACAGCTTCATATATTTTGGACAAAATCTATTCATTCAACCCTACAAGTATTGAGTCAGTTGATAGCCTAAAAATATCAATGCCCAATATGTCGAAATTCCCTCAGATGGATGCTGTACTTAAGTTAAAGGTAAGTGATATATCCCCTGTTAATATCTTTCTAGATTCAATCAGCTTATATAGTGACATAGAATTAAATACTAGCATCAAAACAACAGACAACTCAAGCAGAATTATAATTGATTCTCTTAAATTGGTTTTTTTTGAAGTAAATTCAAAGCAATTCAGACTACAAACCACAGGATTGTCTTTCAGCGGTGAACTTAAAACATCACTTATAGATTCAACAGCTAAAATTGACTTATTTGAGTTAAATTTCGATAAGCACGCTGATTTTAAATTTAATGATGTATCATTTGATTCCTCAAAAATTAATGTAAAATTTGCAGATGATGTAGTAAATTACTTTATTGACTTTAATCTGAATAAGATCTTAAATTTTCATACACTTGGTAATATCTCAATATCGGACTCTTTATTAGTGATTAACTCTGATAGTACAAGGTTTGGTTATGAGAATTTTTTCTTTTGGAAATCTTTAGAAAATTTAAATCTTCATCTGTCAGAAGGTACCATAGATGTCAAAAATTTTAATTTTTCCCGTGAGAATGGTGAAAGTATAAAATTGAGCGGTTTAATCAAAGATGATATAGCAAAGGACTTGGTACTCGAGCTGTATCATATTCCGGTGACTGAATATATGCAGAATAGTATTCCTGAATTTAACAAAAGATTTCCGGGGATGATTGTCAATGTTGATACTGTTAAAGTCAGAGTCAATGGCTCTTTGGATAAACCCAGAGTTATCACCTCAATTCAATCCGATAGCATCGTTTTTAACAACTATAAAATTGGTCAACTTAATGGCAGGCTTATACATAATCAAACATATATGCATGGTTTTTTTGATATAACTACACCATTTCTTAATAATAAAAAAACGCTCAATATTGATGTAAATTATTTACCGATTTATCTTGGATTAAGTAATGAATATCCCTTTTTTGACAGTACAAAGACCTTGGATATAAGATTAAAAGCTATGGGTCTACCAATGGATTTATTGCTTCCTTTTGCTCCTGGTCTCAGCGAACTAAGTGGCTATACCGATGCCACAATTATTGTTGAAGGATCATTGGATAAGGGACTTAGTTACAGCGGTTCTGCCCAATCAGAAAAATGCAGATTGAAAATTGAGAATACTAACATTTACTACAATGCAGACCTGAATATAGATTTTAACAAAGATAAAATTACACTTAAAAAAGTATCATTAAGAAATATTCCTGAAGATGTTAGGTTTGGCAGAATTGGTAAAGCTGAGGTAACAGGCACTATCGAATTATTAGGATTCGACATTGGCGAGCTCGATTTAACTATCAGTGCTGACAGATTGTTAGCGATGAGCGATGCTACCATGGTTACAATGCCGGACTTATATGGAGATTTTATATTGACTACCGGTGAAAATCCTCTGAGATTTTATGGTACATTGGAAAAACCAAATTTGGATGGCAATGCAAATATAATTTTCGCTCATTTAAAAATGCCTTTAGAACAAAAAAGACAAGCAGTAAGAACATATTTAACATATCAAACAATCGGTAATAAAGTCAGAATTCAGAGTACCACAAAAAGAGATACCCTTGAAACAAAGAAAAATAATGATCAGGGCTTAGCACCCAGTATTGCTGACTTGATAAATTACAATTTAAGTGCAAAAATACTAGGACAGTTCATTGTAGAAATGGATATGAACCTCATTGGTTCAATGTACGCAGTAATTGCTACTCCCGATAGATCACAAACATTAAGATATGAAAAGAAAAGAGAATGGATTGACGGAAAGTTATTTGGTGAAGTTATAGTTAAAGACCAGTCAACAATAAAGTCATGGAAGCAATTTACAACTGGTGGCAAAATTACATTTCCAACCGGAAGTATCGAAAATCCATCACTTGACTTGTCAGCAACTCATATTGGCACTATGAGCGACAATAATGGCAGAAAACAATTTATTGTTAAAATGTTTATAACAGGATATAAAGAAGACCCTAAGGTAAAATTCACTTACTTTATTGACGGTGAGGAAGCATCTGGTTCGCAAGAGCAGATTAACGAAGATGCTCTGTATCTGTTAGTAACTGGCAGAACCAAAGTTGGCAATACAGGCAATATTAACACATCTCTTCTCAATGAAGGGTTTGCATCGGGAGTTTCAAATTTTGCTACAAAGGCTCTCAGTGACTTACTTATGGGAACAGGAGTGATTCAAAGTGCTGAATTTGATTTCCAAGGTGGATCAATGAATTTGGAAGATGCCACACTAAGACTATCCGGACAGTTGTATGGTGGAATCAGTTGGACTATAGGCGGGACAGTGTCGGACCTATCAAGCAATAATCAGATTACTATAGATATTCCCGCATCAGAATTCCTAAGTAATCCTTTCTGGTCAAACTTTGTAGTACAGCTTTCAAAAGCTTCAAACAACAACGTATTAGCCAACTCTCAAGATGCAAAAAACTGGGAAGTAAAGATCAAACTCGGTAATAGTTGGTAATTTATTATATATTGAAAATCAATGGATTTTCGTCACATTTATTTTGTTTTACAAATATTATTAATTCATTATTGAAGTACTATCATTTAATAGTTGTTATAATTTTCTTTTATTCTTTCTCTTATAGTTCAGCTCAAGAACTGAAGGGTATTCCTCAAGTATTTGACGCTGAATATACCAAAATTGATGATTATCTCTATATGGGTTTAGATGATATATTATCGTATTATTACACCGATAAGCAGGATAGGCTAATTAGCACAATCGGTTACATCAGTAGAGACAGTAGCTGGGGTTTGATTGATAATGAGCTATTGATTCAGCGATATTTTGTGACTTGCTGTATTACACATGCTAAACCTGTAAGCATATATATAATTTTCGAAAATGCTGACAAAGACAATTTTCAAGATGGTGAATGGGTAAAAATTAACGGGAAAGTTACACAAATAAAAAAAAAATGGGGTATATCCCCTGCCATTTTAGTTGAAAGAATTATTAAAATACCAAAACCTGAAAATCCTTATCTTAACTGTTTTGCTTGTCCATCTGAACACTAACCAAATTATGAATTTTCCACCACTTAATTTACCATTCAGCGAACTTAAAATTATTAAAAAAAATACTGATAAATATGAGATTTATGATATTGTCAGGAAGAAATTTGTAGCTCTGACTCCTGAAGAGTGGGTTAGACAAAATTTTGTGAACTATTTAGTTGAGCACAAAAAGTTAGCCATTAGCAGATTAAAACTCGAACATACCCTAAAAATACATGAAAGCAATAAAAGGTGTGATATTGTTTATTTCGACAAAAAACTATCCCCTATTTTAATTGTAGAGTGCAAAACACCACTCAAAGATCTTAACAAATCAGCCTTCAATCAAATTGCTATGTATAATTCGATTTTAACAGTAAAATATATGATAGTTACAAACGGTATTAAACATTTTGCTGCTGAAATTGACTACAAGAAAAAACAATACAACTACTTAGATATTATACCAGACATTAATTAATTTAAATTGGGAGAATTTATGCCATTTTACCATAGACTAGGGAAAATACCAAAGAAGAAGCACACTACAATGTATAAAGCTGATGGTACTCTTTACAAGGAGGAATTGGTTAGCTCTAAAGGATTTTCTGGGATTTACTCAAACAAGTACCACATTCATATGCCAACAAGGACTATTGAAATAAATGAACTTGACAAGGTAAATTATCGTGTTTGGAACGAAGCACCCCTAAAGCATTACCATTTCTACACAGATAAATTGAAAAAAGATGGAGATTTCTTCAGTTCGAGAATTGCATACCTTCACAATTCACATTGTGTAGTTCTTGCTGCTAAACCAAATAAAAATCCTGATTATTTTTATAAGAACTCTTTTGCTCATGAATTTATTTTTGTTCATAGGGGTAGCGGTGTTTTATTATCAGATTATGGAAAATTGTTTTTTGAACCTGGAGACCAAATAGTTATACCTCAAGGAACAATTTATCAAATGCACTTTGATGATTTCGATGATAATAAAATTGTTGTTGTTGAATCAGATACAGCATTTGAAATTCCAAAACACTATAAAAATGAGTACGGTCAGTTGGAAGAGCATGCTCCATTCGAGGAGAGGGATTTCAAAATTCCTGAATATATGGATGCTATAGATGAAAAAGGCAAATTCAGCCTTATTATCAAAGCCGGTCATAGGTTATTTGAATATATTATTCCCGAACATCCCTTTGATGTGGTAGGTTGGGATGGTTTTCTTTATCCATTCTCATTTAATATAAAAGACTATAACCCAAAAGTAGGTAGGATTCATCTTCCTCCACCGGTGCACCTTCTTTATACTACTCAACATTTTGTATTATGTAATTTCAATCCCAGACCTTTCGATTGGCACGAACAAGCTATCCCTGCTCCATATTACCATTCAAATATTGACAGTGCCGAAATGCTGTATTATATAGAAGGTGAATTCATGAGCAGAAAAGGTGTCGGAGAAGGATCAATTACATTACACCCAATGGGTATACCACATGGTCCTCAGCCGGGAAAAACTGAAGAAAGTGTCGGAGCAAAATTCACACATGAATATGCTCTAATGCTCGATACATTCGAACCACTTAATCCGACGTTGAATGTTTTGGATGCTAATGATGAAAACTATTATAAAAGCTGGATGGACTAATCTTTTTTAAATCTATCATTCAAAGACAGATTTATTCATTAAGTCGGTCTTTTTTGTTTTCATTTTGATTTTCCTTTGAATATATATAATTTTTGAAAAGTCAAGAAATTTACATATTTTAAAAGTTTGTATTATTGCAAATATTTATTTAATAATTTATATATACATCAGTAAGAATGAAATCAAATATAGAACCGATACTATGGTATATAATTGGACTTTTTATTATTTTGGGTTTGACTATACTACCATCAGTATCATACAATAATTCATGGCATGAACCAATGATGCAATTAGATTCAGCATCAAAAATGCCTGATTCACCACAGAAACAAGAATTATTGGAAATTGCAGGGGAAAAAATAATCGAGCAATTCAATTTACATCCATATCATGCAAGATTGCAAATGATGGTCGGTTACTATTATTTTCTCAAAGGTGATATGGATTCATGCATAATTAATAACGAAGCGGCCCTTGAAAAAGGAAAAGGTGGAGTTGTTAACTCCATAGAAATCCCTGCATCAGAATTGTTGGCAAATGCATCCATTAATAAAAGTTTGAAACTTCTTGCAAAGGGAGACACTATCTCTGCATTAAACCTACATTTGAGAGCCTTTCAGCATTCTAAAGAAAATCTGACATTAAACAAAAACTTAGGATGGTTTTATTTAAATAAAAATATGGCTGACTCTGCCTTGTTTCATTACCGTATTGCCTTGAGACGTAATAAAAATGATGTTGAAGCGGCATTAGGATTGGCAAGAGCATTTTACAAAACGGGAAATAAAGACTCAATACGCGTCTATACAGCATTTGCATTAAAGAAGCAACCCCAGAATAAAGATGCATTATGGCTATTTAATTATTCAAACGGCAACTAATATGAAAAAGAAAAATAATCACCAATTTAACTTGGTTATCCATGCTGAATATGTATTTTTACTAGTTGCATTACTTTTTGGAGTATTATTTGCTTTACTTAATCCTCCAGCCCAATCTAATGACGAAGACAGACATTTTTATAATGCTTACGCTAAAAGTGAGGGAAAATTTTTACCTGAAAAGAAGGGTGACAATATTGGCTATTACCTTCCCAAAAGCATACTTAGAACAATATCATCATACCAGGGCATTAACTTTTTTAGTGGTGCAAAAATCAAAAAAGAATCAATTGATAATTTTGCAAAAATAGAACTTAATGAGAAGGACAGAGAATTTTATAATCATCCAAATTACTCAATCAACCCTATCCCCTATTTGCCCTATGCCATAGGTATTAATATTGGCAACGTATTTAATGATAATCCTATGTCTGCTCTATGGTCCGCAAGGATTTCTGGATTGATATTCTATATAATCATCATTTTTCTTTCAATCAGGATTATTCCAATATTCAAAAATGTTCTGATGTTGCTCTCATTGAGCCCTATGGCTTTGTATCAGGCATCATCCGTTACTTACGATATGATGGCTATTTCATTGTCTTATTTATTAGTTGCATTAGTTATTTATTTTGCTACAGTCGATCAGAAAATTAGTATTTACAATGTTATAATCTTTTTAATTATTGCTATTTTTCACCGATTCGCTAAAGATGGTTACTTTTTGATTCCTTTTATAATTTTGATTATCAGTCCTTCAAAATTTGATAAATCGTATTATTTTTGGTTAATATTATTTTCTCTTATAATTTTTTATTTTCTTCCAAGTTGGACATGGAACAATTTGCTGAACTCATCAGGATTAGTTGGCGGTGCTCCATTACAGAATGACTTTTTATTCAATACAGGAAAGAATATCAGTTTCCACTTGGAGCATCCATTTTCATTGGTTAAGCATTTATTTTTTAATATTCTATCTCAGGGAAGTGAATGGCTATATGGATCGTTAGGAAGATTTGGCTATGCATACGCCATACCCTCAAAATTAGTATTAACTCTTCATGCGATAGCATTAATTACTGTATCTTTGTTTGATTCAAACAAAAAGATTGAATTATCTAACAAAATAAGATACAGCACATTTATATTTGGTATCTCAATGATGTTGATGGTTATTGGAGGATATTTAATTATGGGTTCCCCTGTAGGTTCGTATCAGGTATTCGGATTTCAAGGAAGATATTTAATACCGATTTTACCTTTTGTATTTTTTGTACTATACAATACTCAGTATTATAACGAGAGATTCTTTAAATTTGGAAGCTTAGCAGTCGGACTATATTCAATAATGATTCTATCATATATTTCTGTATTTATAAATAATTACTTTTATTCAGCAAACTAGTTCAGGATTAAAAATGTCAAAAATAATTGTTTTAGGATGTGGAATGGTAGGCAGTGCAATGGCAAAAGATTTATCAAAAAATCATGAAGTTGCTTGTGCTGACATAAATGTTAATAACCTTAAAAAGCTGGACGGATATTCTGTCGAACAGATTCAAATTGATTTCTCAAAATCTGAATTAGTTAGTGATATTGTAGATAATTATGATTTTGTATTATCAGCAGTACCGGGTTTTATGGGTTTCAATACTCTAAAAACCATCATAGAGGCTGGCAAAAACGTTGTAGATATATCTTTTTTTCCTGAAGATTGCTTCATGCTCGATGAATTAGCAAAATCAAAAGGTGTAACTGCAATCGTGGATTTTGGTGTTGCTCCGGGAATCCCCAACATGTTAGTAGGCTTTCATGACAGAAAGATGAATGTCAAAGATTATAAATGTTATGTTGGTGGATTACCTAAGGAGAGAAATCTTCCTTTTCAATACAAAGCACCGTTTTCACCCATTGATGTGATAGAAGAGTATACCAGACCAGCAAGATTTGTAATTAATAATGAGATTATTGTAAAAGAAGCACTGACTGACAGTGAATTTTTAAATTTTGATGGAATAGGAACACTTGAGGCTTTTAATACAGATGGTCTTCGCTCATTATTATTCACTAATTCTATTCCAAACAAGATAGAAAAAACACTCAGATATCCTGGGCATATTGACTTAATTAAAATGCTTAAAAATTTAGGTTTATTTTCTGATGAGTACATAAAAATCGGTGAATGCAGTATAAAAGCTATAGATTTTATCTCACAGTTTTTGATTGATAAATGGAAACTACAAGATCGCGAGATTGAGTTTACAGTAATGAGAATAATATTCGAAGGTACTGAGAATCACCAAAATGTTAAATATACATATAATTTGATTGATTACTACGACCCAGAAACTAATATTTCGTCTATGGCTCGTACTACTGGTTATTCAGGTACAGCAGCTATAAATTTATTAGTAAATAATATATATTCAAATATTGGCATTAATCCACCGGAATTTGTTGGTAGTAACGATGTTGCAGTAGATTTTGTATTTAATTATTTAAAAGAAAGAGGAGTGATTTATCAAGTTGAAAAACAACTCTCATAAATCTGATCCATTTCTAAAAAGACTTGAATATAGATTAAAGAATTGGATTGATACATTTTTGGTAAGAGAAGACTCTCCAATTTCAGTTAATGGTACTGAGAATATTTTTGGTCTAACAACTGATAGCAGAGTATTGATACTTAGACACGACCGTATCGGAGATTTGATTGTTTCTACACCTTTTTTTAGGATTTTCAGGCATTTTTATCCTGATATCTGCATAGATGTATTACTTTCCAACAAAAATGTTTCAGCAATTAGAGCAATTGATTCATATGTAAACAATGTGTTCGTTTTCGAAAAGAGTATTATCAACCAATTTTTACTCCTAAGAAAGCTAAAATCTAATAATTATGATATAATTATTGATTTATTTGATAATCCTTCAACTACATCTTCTTTTTTGATAAAGTTGGTCAATCCATTATATGCGATAGGCTTTGATAAAACTAACAGATTATCATATTCCCACCTGGTCAATTTGCCTGATAAAAATAAAGTACACATAGTTGAAAGAATTTCTAAAATGTTATCAGCATTTGGAGTAAGTCCCAAAAGTAATGAACTGAAACTTGAATTTCGAATTTCTAGAATTGAATTGGAAAGAGCATTTGAAAAAATTCATGTGTCAGGAAAAATCTTAGGAATAAATTTATCAGGCTCTAGTAGAGCAAAATTTTGGGGGAATGAAAATCTAATTTCTTTCATAACTCAATTTAATATGAAACACAAGGATTTTAGTATAGTACTTTTTTATACCAATGATTATGATTTAGAAGCTGAAGAAATAATTCAAAAAACAATAGCTGTAAAATCACCTAAAAGCAGCTCATTTGTTCAATTTGCTTCATATATAGCAACCTGCGATTATTTGCTTACACCTGATACATCTGTTGTACACCTTGCATCAGCTTTTAATATACCTTGTGTAAGTCTTCACTTATATACAGGCTCGACAGATACCGGTTTACCCTGGTATGCATTCAATTCTCCAACTAAGTATTTAGTCACAAATACTGATAAATTATCTAATATTGAAGTTGAAAAAGTACTTTCAGCATTTGAAGAGTTAATTAATGATAAGAAATAAAATTGGCATAATTCAGCTAGGCAGAATTGGTGATATGGTTTTGACTACTCCAATTTTCAAAATAATTAAAGATTTATTTCCAAATAGCATTCTTCATGTTTATGCAGGACCAAGTAATTACTCAATTATCAAAAACAATCCATACATTGACAAGATTATTGTTATTAAGAAAACACCGGCAGCTTTGATAAAAACAATTTACAATCTAAAACTCAACAAATATTATTACTGGATTGACCCAAAGGATCATCAATCACGTGAAAGTAAAATAATTGCCTGGTTGGTTAATGCTCAGAATAAAGTTGTATATTCAGAGAATCAAACTAAAGGAAGTAAATTCATTACCCTACCAGTAAATCCAGAAAATTTGCATCATGTTATGTTAGGCATTAACTCACTTTTACCTCTTGGTTTTATTAAGCCGATAATTGTACCAAAACCAGAATTGTTTACTGATCCTGAATCTGAGCAATATATTAATGAGTACCTTAGCACCCGGAGTCTGAAGAATTTCATTTTACTTAACATTTCAGGTTCGAGTGAGCATAAAATGTGGGATAACTCAAGCTGGATAGGATTTTTTGAGAAAATTTGTATAAAGAAGGAAATAGTATTATGTTTCGGACCTTCTGAACTGGAAATAGCCATTGAGTTGAATAACAAAATGAAAAATATTCATATCTTCCACTCAAGAAATATCAAAGACATTGTCAGTTTGGTAGCCAAGTCTGATTTTATTTTTACACCAGATACTGCAATTGTTCATATTGCTGCTGCTTTTAATAAGCCAATTTTCGCACTTTATTCTGGTCTGGATAACTTTTATTCGAAGTTCTATCCATTGTCAGACGTTTATCATGTAGTTAGAGCAGACCAAGGAGATAAGGGGATTAAATCAATTTCTGTAGAGAAAGCTGTTTCAGAATTTGATAAATTTTACGAAAATCATTTATCATTGTTCAATTGAATTTTTGTATAAAAAACTTCAATCAGATCAAGCGTTATCATTATATTCATGATATCAATCTTTTTAGTGAAATCATCTAAATAAGCTCCTAATGCAAACAGTACATGCAATTCACACTTCTTAGCGATTATCAATATTTGGTCTGTAAATTTCGAAATATTATCAATGATTAATGTTGACTTAGCCAACTTTAAAGTTTGTTTGGATTGATTAAGTAAGTCCATACATTCATTGCTAACTTGATATAATGTGTCAGCGGATAATATATTTTTCAATTCGACAAAATCAATATTTACTCTATTAAATTGTTGAATTTTGTTTTCTTCTAACCAAATGTCAAGAATTTGTTTATTTGCCTTTGAAAAATCATCCTTTAGATTTATGTAATAGTCAATTAATAGCCTGATTTCTAATGGAATTTGCTCTTTTTCAAAAACAGATATGCCAATAATTTTGATATTTTTTTGCTTACAAATATTCTCTAATTTAATTAAATTTTCAATAAACAAACTATTAAAATCAATAATTTCAACAATAGCCAAGTCAATTTTGAATTCAATTATTTTAAGGTCATTGTCAATAATTCTATCAAAGAATAAAATGTTTGAATTATTTTTTTCCAGATTAGCAAAAAAAGGATTATTATTATTGGAAGAATAGATTAGAATATCTTTTCGAACTAAATCATTTTTTTCTTGGCATAGACTATTACCATTTATATAATTACCATCAAACTTATATTCAACCTTCTCAAAAGTTACAGTAAAATTGCTACCAAATCCTTCTTTACTTACTACACTAATAGAACCATCCATCATTTCAAGTAGTCTTTTTGTAATTGGTAAACCTAATCCTGTTCCACCGTACTTTCTTGTATTTTGACCTTCAGATTGTACGAAAGGTTCAAATATGGAGATTATTTGGGATGATGAAATTCCTATTCCTGTATCGGTAACTTCTACTGTTAAAATGCCAAAACCAGTTTCTGATGGAGAAAAATTAACATTTATTGCTACTTTGCCCTGTTCTGTGAATTTAACAGCATTACCCACTAAATTAAACAGTATCTGCCTTAATCTTATTTCATCAATTAATAATATATCGGGAACGCTGTCATCTACATTAATTTCAAGAGAAATATTTTTTTGCGTTACGATGATCTCGAATATTTTGTAAACTTCTTCACATAAATCAATAATATTTATTTTTGATTTATTAATTATAATCTTGCCTGCTTCAATTTTAGAAAGATCCAAAATATCATTTATCAACATTAGTAAATTATTGGCTGCGACTGAAATACCATCCAAGTAGTAATCTTTTTTTTCATTACTATAAATATTGGATTTCAATAAATCTGTAAATCCCAAAATAGCATTCAAGGGTGTACGTATTTCATGACTCATATTAGCCAAAAATTCGCTTTTGGCTTTATTTGCATTTTCAGCAATTTCCATAGCCTTTCTAAGTCGTGTTTCAGTGTTTTTCATTTCGGTGATATCAATAACAAATGTTACTTTTCTTGGATCTCCATCTGAACCAATAATTCTGGCTGCATCTGCAATAATGTTCAATTTAGCACCATTTTTGTCAAATACTTCCCATTCACCTCTTACTTCTACATGTTCACCTTCATCAATAAATCGGTCATGCAGATTTTTGAAAAATTCTTTAATTTCGTCTGCAACAACTATAGTAAAGTGTTGGTTAATTAATTCTTCTCTAGTAAATTTATATATTTCACAATACGCAGGATTGACATACTCATAAAAGCCATTTTTATCAGTAATGCACATACCAATTGGGGTTTTTTCGATTATGCTTCTAAATCTGATTTCACTTTGAATCAGATCTTGTCTTATAAGTCTTTCATCAGTTATATCTTCGAGGGTAATGATATACCCAACCGTATTTTTATTAACATCATATATTGGATCAGACCTAAAGTTTACAAACCTATTGCTTCCAGATTGATTTTCAATGCAAATTTCAGTATTTTTTCCATTGTTCAGCAATTTATAGAAAGAATGACCTGAATTATCGCATACTTTAATCAAATCATCAATTCTTTTCTCAATTGCATTCAGATTAGAAATACCTGTTAATTCAGAAGCTTTCGGATTCCAAAGATTTACTTTTAGTGATTCATCAACACCTATTAATGCGATCGGTATGTGATTATATACTAATTCAAGATTTTTCTTTTGAGAAATAATTTGGTTTTCGTATTCAACAGATGTACTAATATCTGTAATAGAAATCCTGATACTCTCACCCGACAATTCTTTATCGCTGATAAGTCCTTCAATCATGTAATATTTGGGTATTTCAAAACCTTTTAGCTGAATCTTAGCGCTGGACTTATTTTTAGAATCCTTTAATTCTTGAATAAACAAGTAGAAATCATCCTGTGATGAACTTTCAATCAACTTTGTTATGTTGGTGCCAACTAGTTGACTTTTATTTTTGTTAAAGATAAGACAACCATTCTGGTTTATTCCTCTTATTTTAAGATTTTCATCTATAGATAAATATCCTACTGGAGCAAAATCATATAATTCTAAATACTCGTTTCTGGAAATTTCTAATTCATTGCGAGCTTTGAGCAACTCATTATGCTGCAGTTCCAACTCTATTTGATATACTTCAACTTCGTGTAATAGATCTTTCAATTCACTACCTAAAGGCAGGGTATTAAGTTGCTCTCTGCCATCGAGCAGACTTTCTGCTTTTCTACGGATTTCTTCAAATATTTTTCGTTTATCACTTAACATAGCTTCAAATCGTTACCGTTTTATTAGAATAGGAGTAACAGGACATTCAATCATAAATTCGACATAAAGTGGTATTCCTGAAAAAAAATAAATTCCCTCAGGAACGTGATTAAGTGTTAACAATTCAAAGATAACCGCTTTACGAAAAATTATTTCGTGAATTGGTCTTTCTAGTTTGCCAGGTTGATAGTCCGTTGATTTCCAGGTTGTTCCAAATAAATTAATATCACAAACATTCACTAAATATTCAGCTGCTTCTTCATTCAAAACAACTATAAATTCTTCAGAATGATAACCATCAGAATTTTCAGGATAATTCTCCACAGTTATTAAAATTTTTCGAGGAATTACCTCAAAAGCTGAAAGTTTATCCTTTAGTTCCCCAAGTGTAATTATTTTAATGCAGTTATAATTATTTATTTCAGATAATTCGTTTTTAAATTTTAATACTAAACAATCACCAAAAAAAATATCAGGTTTATTTTCGAACAACACATCAATTGTATTTCCTGAATTATTGATGTGCTTACTTGATTCGCAGTGTGTTATGGAGTGTGGACTAAAAGTATGTCTGTCATAATTTACAGGCGGTAATTTACTATCTTTAATCTCATAAATACTTTCTCTTACATAGGGCTTACCTTCACTCCACATAGGATTTGCCGAATTTCTTACTTTATTTCCGATAATATATACCATAGTTTTCAGCTGATTTGTGCTTCTTCATGTTTTAGTGGTATTTCGATAGCAAATGTAGTACCTTTTCCAATGTTAGTCTCCTTAACATATATTTTGCCATCATGGTACTCTTCAATAATCCTTTTGCAAAGACTAAGACCTAAACCCCAACCTCGTTTTTTGGTTGTAAAACCGGGATTAAAAATTTGTCTTTTTAACTTTTGGGTCATACCTTTGCCGGTATCTTTCACAAAAATAAAAATTTTCTTTTTGGGGTGAACTCTCATGAAAATATAAATCTGACCCGTTTTTTCTTCTATAGCTTCGGCACCATTCTTTAGTAAATTTTCAATTACCCATGCGAACAAATCAACATTCACCTCAGCAAACATTCTATCGTCAAGAGACCTGACAATTTCAATCTTCTTCCCTAAATGTGGTAGTCTTTTGTCGAAGTAATTACAGACGTTATCAATCAGTTTTGAGATGTTTACCAATTCTTTTTCAGGAGTCGAGCCGATTTTCGAAAACCTTGTAGCGATAGTGTTAAGTCTCTGAATATCCTTTTCCATTTCCGAAGCAGTTTCCTGTACAGCATTTGGGTCATCAGCACTAAATTTAATTATTTCCAACCATGCAAGCAAGCTTGATAGCGGAGTACCTAATTGGTGCGCTGCTTCTTTTGACATACCTACCCATACCTTTGATTGCTCGTTGTCGCGTGAAGAACTGAATGAAATATATCCTATTACAACAAAAATTCCAATTACAACTAGAGCAATAAAAGGAAAAAACCTCAACTTGTTCACTAACTCGGAATGTGTATAGTAAACCTTACTTATTACCTTACCATCTTTATCTACCATCAAGATCGGTTGGTAAGTTTCACTCATTTGTAAAATCATATCTTTTACAATTTTTCTTTGCTCGTTAACATTTAGTTCAGGATCTAGATGCAGATTTATTGACCAATCATCAAAGGGTTCATAGGGCTCACCATTCTCGTGAGTAATTATAATTGGGAACTTAATCATATTCTGTTGAATTTCTTCCCAAAAAAACAAATAAATATCTGTATCAGTTGCACTTCCTGGCTTTTCGACAGCATCCAAAAAGTCTTCGGTAAGTTTAGCAAATAATTCAACTGTTCGCTTTTCTCTAAGAATTAACTCATCAACTAATGACTGAGTGAATAGTATAACAGTAATGATAATAATAAAGGCAAGCAAAGCAAATATCATCTTTACCTGCCATTTAGCAAGTGAACTTATTAATATATTTATCGTTCTTTTATCCGAAAAGAATCGCATATATTATTTAAATGTAATGGTATTGAGCAAATCTATAGCAATTTCTGCCTGTTCACTTGTTTGCATATTTTTTACTATTACAGAATTTCTTGAATACTCATCATCACCCACAATTATGCAGAATTTTGAAGAGAATTTGTCTGCTTCTCTCATTTGTGACTTGAATGAACGCCTATTAAGGTCACTAACAACTTTATAATTTTTTTCTCTTAATTTCTCGGTTATTTGGAGCGAAACACCAAACAATTTTTCATCATTGCAAACAACGTAAATATCTGTTTTGTCACTCAAATCAACATTATCTTCGATAGAATCCAAAATTAATATTAACCTTTCAATACCCATGGCAAATCCAACAGCTGGAGTAGGTTTCCCTCCCATCTGTTCAATCAACTTATCGTATCTTCCACCGCCACCAAATGCATCTTGAGCACCCAAGGAGTTGCTTTTGAACTCAAAAACTGTATGGCAATAATAGTCAAGACCTCTTACTAAATTAGGCTCAATTTTATAATCAAGCTTTGCGGTATCCAGCAATTTAATAACACTTTCAAAGTGTTTTTTTGACTCCTCATCCAAAGAATCAAGAATATTTGGTGCATTTTCAATTACTTTTCTATCGTTTGAATCTTTTGAATCAAGGACCCTCAAAGGATTCGTCAGTAATCTGTTCTGGCTCTCAACTGATAGTTTTTCCCGGTGCGAGTTCAGATATTGCGTAAGTTCTTTACGAAAGGTAGCTCTTGAGGCATCATTGCCCAAAGAATTAATCTCTAATGTGTATTGATTGATTCCTAGTCTGTTTATTAGCTTATTCGCCATAAGTATAATCTCTACATCAGCTTCAGGATTAGGTGAAGAAATGCACTCCGCACCAAATTGGTGGAACTGCCTCAATCTACCCTTTTGTGGTCTTTCGTATCTAAAGTAGGGTCCAATATAATAAAGCCTCAAATTTGAAATATCATGAGTCAGATTATTTTGAACAACACTTCTAATCAAAGCAGCTGTTTGCTCTGGTCTCAAAGTAACAGACTCACCACCTTTGTCCGTGAAAGTGTACATTTCTTTATTGACAATATCTGTGTTTTCTCCAATTGACCTCGAAAATACCTCAGTTTTTTCAAAAATTGGTGTTCTCAGCTCTTTGTAACCATAAGTTTTAGTTACTTCCCTAATTTTCTCTTCAATAAAATGCCATTTAGAAATTTCCGAAGGTAATGTATCTTTTGTACCTCTTACAGACTGTATCATTTATTCCCCTAAATCTATACTTTTATTTTTAACGATTAATTATAAACTCTTTTTTCACAATATCAGAATGTGTTTTTAACAAATAAAAATATTTGCCGTTTGGTAAATCAGACACATCGAATTCAACTGAATGTTGACCACGAACAAGATATTCATTGACTATTAATTTTCTCTCTATACCAAGAACATCAAAAATTGAAATTTTGGTTATTCCATTCTCGATTAAATTGAAATCCAATTTAGCAGAAAAGGAAGCTGGGTTTGGAACTAATGGCGACAAGTTTAGCCCATCACCAGGCATAAATAAACGCAGCTTGCCATCTGTCAAACAAACACCTTTGAGCTTAAAATACGCAGAATTTTCTGTGATATTTATTTTGCCGCTTCCTCTTGGTACAGAATATTCCAAAATCAATGGTGATATTGTATCATTACCCCATAATGCTTTAAATTCAAGTGTGTGCAGTATTGAATCACCAGAAAAAGTATTTGGCAAATCAATTCCTAAAATCCTCTCACCACCAATAATCTCAGATGTTGTGAAACCATTTAAAGGTTCGAGCAATGTCTTATTAAACCTTAAACTTGTTGAAAATCCTTGTAAAAAGTCTGATAGCCCCAATTGCCCGACACTACCAACGTAAATTGGTACTTTCACAATATCCCCGGGGAACGCTTCTACATCTTTAATATAAATTCTTAATGAGTCTGCACTTCCCTCAATTCCCTCTCCGAATAAATTTACCCACCGCGGCGAACCTTTACCTTTATAATTGATTTCATATTGTGCATTTTTTCTTGAAATTGACTGTGGTGTAAGCCTGAAAGTTACAGGAATTGATTCTCCGGCTGCAAGTTGTTTGCCAATACTTTGTTGATATGTGAACTCGCTTCTGTACGAACCTACCATTTTGATACTGTCTAATGAAATCACATCACCTGAAATATTTGTCATCACCATAGAAATTGTAGTGTCTTTAAAGTCTCCTACTCTAACTTTACCAAAATCATATAATTTATAATCAAGTCTGAGAGAAGTACTGTCACAAATTCCATTGATAGTTGTTTTTACTACAACACCTGCGGGTAATTCAAACTCCATTTCAGCTGTCCGAAAGCCGACTTCTTTTGGTTTAAACCTAATCTCAAATGGTAAACGCCCATTCCTCTCAATTAATACTGGTAAATTCAAATCTGTAAGAAGTTCAAAATCACCGGCATTCAACCCAGAAAATTTAAAATTAATAATATTATATGCAAAGTCAGACTCGTTAATGAAAACAGAAGGTATGATTGTGTCTTTAATCTCATCAATAAAAACTGTACCCATATCGATAAGTGGCCCTGATCCTTTTGCATAAGCAATTGAAAATACGGAATCTGACACATCCTGCTGCAGTTCTTTCTGGTTTAGATTCCATATCTTTGCTGTAGAATCCCAACTTGCAGTAAGTAGTCGGGTACCAAATCTATCGAAAACAGCTGTTGTAACAGAGTTTTTATGTTCTCTAAAAATATTATCTGTTATAAAGTCATTAATTCTTGCAGGTGTACCGTCAGAAGCATCCCATAATCTAGCTGTTTCGTCTGTGCTGGTTGTAAGAAGTACTTCTTTTGCCAAATCAGGATGGTAGAAGAATGAAGAATAATTTATCGAGTTATTTTCTGAAGTATCAGAATTATGAGAAATAGAATACAAAGTATCTCTTAAATCAAACGAAGACTTTGAATTGTCAGAAGCATTCCAAACGTATAATTTCTTAGGATTACCTGAGCTGGTAGTGGCAGAAATTTTTGTAGCATCACTGTTGTAAGTTACGTGTGAGCAAAGAATACTTTCAGTAGCAAATACTTTTTCTGGGTTAGAGCCGGGTGTATAATCTTTCCATTTCCAAACTTTAGCTTTACCATCTCCATTTGCAGTTATAAAGTAATCTTCATCAACTGGATTAAATTCTGTGTACCAAGATGGCCCAAATTCATTCGATTTAACTCTTTTCACTTCGTTAAAATCTCTGTCAAAAACAGTGGAATAACCAGCGAAATCAGATGTTACTAAGTATTGACCAGATTTACTAAAATTCACTGATTCCACTTTGGAGATAAATAATCCTAAATCTTTAACAAGTGAACCATTATTGACATCCCATACCTTTACGGTTGAATCATAAGATGAAGTTACTAAATATTTATCCAAAGGGTCAAAAACAGCCCAATGTATTGGTTTATTATGACCTCTTATTGTGAATTTTTTGACACCTGTATTTGCTACCCAAACAACCGCTGTAGTATCTGCACTTGCAGTAAGTACTAAATCCCCGGCATTATTAAAAAAAGCTGTATTTACATCAGCATTATGTAATAAGTCCATCGTAAATCCAACATTGTTTGGCCATAACTGAATTATCTTAACCAAACATGAATCACTGGGTGTATCAGGTACAATCCAATCACGTTGAAGTCCGGTAACGTTAGTAGCTAGAGGTTTCCATGTTAAGCCATTATCTGTTGAATATTCCAGTTGAATTACGTCCTTTGGTAATAGTCCAAGCCATTTCACAAAAGACACATCACCGATTATCAAATGCTCCCCACCATTAGGATGTAAGATCTTTACCGTTTTCTCTGTGGGTTTTGTATTCGGGAATCCTCCCGTAATATAAACAGGCATTGTACCACATGCATCTGAAATTATGTCAAGCTGAGAAAATACAATTGCTTGTTGAGTTGGCGTATATTCAACCGTAACTTCAATAAAATTATCTTTCGCTAATAGGAAATTGTTTACATTTCCTTTGATAATCTTAAACGGTTCATTAATTTTCATTTCTTTTATGAAAATATCTCTATTTTGAGCAGTTACCACTAGACTAAGCTGTTTTTTTGTACCTACATCAACCGAGCTAAACCCTAAAAATTGCGGATCGCTGGTTAGATATGATTTTGCAAAACTGTTAAAGACAAAATTAAAACCATCATTCAGAGTTTTTGAAGGAACAAGTATTTCTACAAAATGTGAATCAACACAGGTATAATCCATTTCCCAACTAAGCTCGCATGGTATATAGCCCTTAGACATAGCCAAAACTGAATAAACCACAGAATTAATTTGTGATGTGTTATTTATTTCAAAATTCCATCCACCTGAACTTTGTACTATGCTCTCCAGTGTTTGAGGAATACCTTTTCTCAGTGAAATAACATATACTTTCGCACCAGATTCAGCAATCTTCTGTGAGAGTGCATTTTCATCGTATTTACCCCCACCATCAGTAATTAAAATTATAGATTTGTTATGTACAGCTCTAGAGTTAATTTTAAATGCGCCTGCAGGCTCGGATAAAAAAGCAGCATCGAACAAAGATCCCTTAGCTGCCTTATAAGAATTTATCTCCTGAATTATTTTATGGTATGAAAAAGTAAAATCTCTATTCAAAAAACTTCTATAATCGAAAGATGAAAGTGAAATTTCAGTTTTAAGTGAATCAGAAACTGCTAAAATTCTACTAGCAATCTGTTTGCCTAAATCGAAATTTGTTGGATTATGAAAACTGTTATCCAGACCTAAGTCAAAAACAATTGTAATAGAATTGCTGTCATGAATATCAGAGGAAATGCAGTTAAAAGAATGAATTTTGCTTTGAACTAATCCATTATCTCTAACAGCAATATTACCTGTATTCAAATTGAGAACAGGAATACCATTATTATCAAATACAAAGAGTTTATTTTTAATTATTGGGTAATTTGAATAATCATAACTCAAAATTTTGATTGCATCCTGAGCTTGCAAGATGTTTACAAAAATCAATAAGAAAATGGATACAATATACTTATACATATTGCTTTTTTATTTCTGAATTAAACAATTTACAAATGTATGAATTTTTTGGTGGATATACAATTATTGCATTAAAAACTAACAACTTTATAAGCAAATAATATCGTCAATCTAAGTATAGGTATTTTCTTGCAGATTATTAATAATTTTGAATTACATTATTAGTAATTTTATACGTCTAAAATATATTTATAGCAAGACAATCACATTAAAATAGTATGAATTTTCTTAATCCATTAGTTTTAATCGGCTTAATCGCAGCCTCAATTCCTGTACTACTTCACCTGCTTAATCTAAGGAAGCTTAGAACTGTGGAGTTTTCTTCATTGAAGTTTCTGAAAGAACTCCAAAAAACTAAAATTAAGAAACTCAAGTTAAAGCAAATATTATTGCTCATTCTGAGAACATTAATAATTATATTTGTAGTTTTGGCATTTGCAAGGCCAACCATACCGGGTTCATTACCATTTTTTGAATCATATTCAAAGTCGAGCATAGTAATATTGCTTGATAATTCTTTTAGTATGGATATCAGCGATGAATACGGCAATAGGTACACACAGGCAAAATTACAAGTCAATCAAATTTTATCCTCACTCAATGAAGGAGATGAAGTTGCTCTCATTCCCTTTGTTGATGATAATAAACAGACATCAACATTTACAAAAAATTTTGATAATATAAAAGAAAAACTGTCAAAAATTAAGATTTCTTTAGAGACAGGAAATTTAAATAATGCTTTGCGGCGGGCATCTGCAGTAGTTGATGATGCAAATAATTTAAACAGAGAAATTTTTATAATTAGTGATGCTCAGCAGAATATTTTTGAAATACTAAACAATGACACTTTAAAATTAGATATCAATGTTTCGAATATTGCTTTCATTGGCATCGGCAATGATTCTAAAGCAGATTTACAAAATGTTTCCGTTGACTCTTTAAAAGTTGTGTCAAGAATTTTCCAAAAAGAAAAACTTGTTGAAACAGAAACTTTTA
Source organism: bacterium (assembly GCA_024711295.1). Lineage (GTDB taxonomy): Bacteria > Bacteroidota > Ignavibacteria > Kapaibacteriales > UBA2268 > JANJTB01. The sequence goes on from JANJTB010000002.1 coordinate 28,311, forward strand.
TTAAAAATTCGTCAAAAAATACTATCAGTGACGTAGTTATTGGCATGAGCTTTAATGGAAATTCTGTATCACAGAGAAGTTCTGATTTAAATTCAGGTGAAACCAAGAATATTTTAATCTCAGCTATACCTAACATAGATGGTAATATAAAAGCATCAATCGAGCTGGAGAGTGATATATTTGATTATGACAACAAACGGTATTATGGATTTTCAATACCTCCAAAACCCAGAATATTAACTGTTGAAAGCAATCCATTTTTGAAATTGGCTACTTCCAATTTAGCTGAAAACGAGCTTAGAACAAACATTAAAGATATAAGTAAAGAGCAACTATCATCAGAAAATCTTACTAATTATGATGTAGTGATAATTAACAGCACAAAACTATCATCTTCAAACTTAAGCAGGCTATCAAAGTACTTGAAAGATGGTGGTACCCTACTGCTTTTCCCAACTGATGAAATCAATGAAGAATTTTCGAAGTTTCTGACAGAATCCGGCATAGGTGCTGTGAAGCAGATGAAGTTTACTTCTGATGAACCTGCTAGTTTTATGAATATTGACTTTGACCACCCTATTTTTGAAGGTGTTTTTGAAGACAAGGGAGGGAAAATTAATCAGATTGAGACACCTAAAATAATAGAAGCTTATCCTGCACAGAGTGCTCGTTCACTTATAACAATGAATGGTGGTGCATTTCTTTCTGAAGCAAAATTTGTAAATGGTAAAATTCTTTATTTTGCTGTAAGTCCTGATGCAAATATGAGTAACTTTTCTTTTACAGGTCTATTCCCATCATTAATCTATCGCTCAATACTTTATCTTAGTTCAACAGAAGATTTAAGTATGAATGTTAACATTGGTAATTCAGTCATTTATAAGCTCCCATCTAAAGAAAACGGAATAAATTTTATTATAATTGACCCGAATGGGAATGAATCATTTTACCAGGCTGTACAATTACCACAGGGGAATTCTCTGAATATAGATAAGCTGAGAATTCCAGGAGTTTATACAATTTTTAATGAAAATAAGAAATATGTTGCTCAAATTTCTGCAAATCTCCATCCTTCTGAATCAAATTTTACTCTTCCGTCTTTAGATATTATCGAGAAAGAATTAAAGTCAAGATTTGGAGATTTACCTCATTTTTATATATCTTCATTAGATGATATTCGCTCAGTAATTAAGCGTGCAAGAATTGGAACAGAACTTTGGCAATTATTTTTGGTCCTTGCATTATTGGCAGCTTTAGCTGAAATGATTGTTCAAAGAGTTTCAAAAAATGAAACCGGTGAAAATTGATTTAATCAGACATAATAATCTGCATAAATTCGGTAATTATTAAGATGTTTTAATGCCCAGAAATGTAGTTTTTGAAGCAAATTATAATTTTTTACATATAATTGACATATAATAACTTACAAATGTTACAACAACAATAATTGTTACAAAAAAATAATTTTATTTGGTTTAGAACCTAAACGAAATTACTTTTGAACCAAGTATTCTAAACAATACAACAAATGTGGTTTAATCATATAAAATCATTAGAGTTTAAAAAACTTCAGTCAATTTTGTTAAGAGAAATTTAACTAAACATATTTACAAGCTCTCAAAGAAATTTGAGAGCTTTTTATTTTCAAAAAACAGTAATATCAAATGGATATTTATTATATTTGAACTTTGTAAAAATTCACATTTTGAGATTAAAATGGCAATCATTATTGATGGCAAGTTAGTAGCTGAAAAAATCAGAAATGATATCAAAGTAAAAACGGAAATATTAAGCCGGGAAAGAGGGATTAAGCCTGGATTAGCACTTTTGCTCGTCGGCAATAACCCTGCATCAGAAATTTATGTAAATATGAAATTCAAGGCATGTCAGCAATTGGGATTTCATTCACTAATAAAAAGATTACCTGATGATGTTAATGAGCATGAAGCGCTGGGAATCATAGCCCAGTGGAATAATGATAGTTCAATACACGGAATTTTAGTACAACTTCCATTACCTAAGCAAATAAATGAAAACAGAGTTATTAATGCAATATCTCCATCAAAGGATGTAGATGGATTTCATCCGGTCAATGCCGGTAATTTAATGCTTGGATTACCCGGATTTGTTCCTTGTACTCCAGCAGGAATAATGGAATTATTTAATCATTACAACATTTCTCTGAAAGGAAAACACGCAGTTGTAATCGGAAGGAGTAATATTGTTGGCAAACCTATAGCTAATCTGATGTTGCAAAAAAATCAAAATGCCAATGCCATTGTAACGCTTTGTCATTCGCAAGCAGAAGACATATCATATTATACCAAACAAGCAGATATTATAGTTGCCGCTATCGGAGTCGCCAATTTTGTTAAAGCGGATATGGTTAAAGATGGAGTTGTAATTATAGATGTTGGTATTAATAGAATTGATGATGCCGGTACAGAAAAAGGTTACAAAATAGTTGGTGATGTAGATTATCAGGAAGTATCTCACAAAGCCGCAGCAATTACACCTGTTCCCGGCGGAGTTGGTCCTATGACAATTGCAATGCTAATGTCCAACACTTATGATTCGGCCTCAGGTAAATATGCATTCTGATATTCTAAAAAACAGCGGAATTGAAATTGTTTATGAAGATGATAGGATTGTTGCAATAAATAAACCTGCTGGATTCCTTACTTTGCCTGACAGATACGACCGAACTTCTCCCAGTCTTATAAGAGTCCTTGAATCGGTTTATGACAAAATTTTTGTTGTCCACAGAATTGATAAAGAAACAAGTGGTTTAATTCTGTTTGCAAAAGATGAAGATGCACATAGATTTTTAAACCAACAGTTTATGGAGCATGCCAACAAGAAAATTTACCATGCAGTTGTAAGAGGTTCATTCAGCAAGGAATATCTCGAAGTTGATATACCGATTCTATCAAATCCTACAGGTAAGGCAAAAATGATACCCTCTGCACGGGGGAAATATGCTCTTACATTAATCAAGCCACTCGAAAAATATAGGCTTGCATCACTGCTTGAATGTCAAATCGTGACTGGAAGGCAGCATCAAATACGAGTTCATTGCTCTACAATCGGATTTCCTTTATTAGTTGATAATATATACTCAGGAGTTGAAGAATTTTATTTGTCATCAATTAAAAGAAAATTCAATCTAAGAAAAAATGAGTCTGAAGTACCAATAATTAAAAGACTTAGTTTACATTCTTACTCTATAGAGTTCGAACATCCCGATGATCATAAATTATCTTTAACTGCTGATTATCCAAAGGATTTCAAGGTCTTGATTCAAATATTAAGAAAATATGCTTAGTATTCTTGTATTGTCATATAATATAAGCCTGTCATGATTAATATTCTATTTATGAGCCATTTCCCTACTCTTGAGATGGGTGGACAAAAAAGCATGTTAAATCTTATCATTAATCTTGACCGATCTATTTACAAGCCATTTGCAATTGTACCTGAAATTGGTGAATTAAGCAAGGAATTGGAAAGCTACAACTGCAAAACTTTTGTTGTACCGCTTAAATCATTGAAACCTAAACATTTATTCACACAAATACATAACATTTATCAAATCAAAAAAATCATTAAAGATAATAATATCTCAATAGTCCATCCTGATCATGAACGTGACTCAATTATTGGTGGCTTAGCATCAAAGCTATGTAAAACAAAATTAGTATGGCATGTAAGACTTACCAGAAAAGTTGAGACAGATTCATTATCATTTGCTTTAGCTGATAAAGTAATTGGCATTTCAGACGATGTTAGACTCCGATTTAATAATTTCAAAAATTTAAATAAAAAATATACTACAGTATATAACGGAGTTGACACAGAATTGTTCAGACCTCTTGAAAAGAGAGAAGCAAAATCAAATCTTAAATTAGATATTGATAAGCACCTTGTAATATTTGTAGGTCAGTTCAAACCCGGGAAAGGTATTTTGGATATAATCAATGCTGTAAAGATATATAATTCAAATCCTGTTAATAAAAAAAACATCAAATTTCTGATGCTAGGTATGGCAACTGATCAGGATTTTTTGTCTGAAATGACAGATTTAATTGAATTAAACAGATTGGATAGCTTAATTGAATTAACTGGTTTTAAGAAAAACATCCAAATGTATATGCAAGCAGCTGACGTGCTTATACTCCCTTCGCATGAAGGGACTGAAGGTATGGGAAGAGTAATTTTTGAAGCTATGTCTTGCGGGACTGCTGTCATTGGTACTAATACAACTGGAATACGCGAGGCCGTTACAAACCATACCGGATTATTAGTTCCTGAAAAGTCACCTTTAGATTTGGCAAGTGCAATTTCCAAACTTATAGATAATGACATTCTTAGAGATGAATTTGCTATGAATGGAAGAAAAAGAGCTCTCGAATACTTCGACATTAAAAATCATGCTGAAAAGATTTCTGAAGTATATCAGGAATTAATAAATCAAAACCTCTAATCAAATCTTTAATTTTTAATATCACTATCATATAAATTAAGTAATTAAAATCAATAAATTTAAAGAATTTGGCATTTTATTTGTTAGATGAATTTGACAAATAGTATTCGTTTTGTCTAAGCTATTTAAAATTATGGAAATAAAATGACTGAATCAAGTAATTTTCAAAAATTATATTTAAGTAATTCTTATGAGAATGTCAGTGGTTACAAATGTGCCTCAATAGATGATATCTCAAAATTTCAGAGTAATTCATTCAATGAAATAGTCATCAAAAATTCTCTGCATAAAGCGTCATATACATCTATTTTCAATATAATTACTGACATCAAAAGAGTTCTTATTCCTAATGGATTGTTGATAATACATTTTTTCGATTTAGTAAACCTTCTTGAGCAGTACAAAAAGAATAAACTTTCCATTCTTGATATAAATCAAATTTTGTTCAGCAATTCTCAATCTATCAACTCACTGATTGACAAAACAGAAATTACAAATATCTTAACAAAACTAAATTTTACAATTACAGGTTTTGAGTATTCAGACTCAAGTTCATGGGATGATTATAATTGCATTATTAAAGCTGATAATGTTAAAGAAGATAATAACTTATCAGAATATTCTAAAGAAGACAGATTCAGTGGAATTGACTTTGGCAATGATGACGACCAGGACCTTGATTTTGATTATGATTTGTTTAATGAAGTATTAATAACAGAGAAACATCCGGAAAAGCTTGATTATAACTTATTAAGCGAAGTTATGGATTATTCTCCTGAGATTATTGAATCAAGTAAGAAATTTGAAGATAAAAAATCTGATATCAGTAATGAGGGCGGTAAATTACTTCAGGAAATTATAAATATAGACTTTAAGGATTCCTTAACCGAGTCCCATATAAATTATGATTCTAATCATGAATTGAGGACAAATTTCAAAGAAGCATCACAAGAAAAAACATACCATAAGAATATTGGCAAAATTGGCAATCAACCAGCTCTGAATATTGTTTGGGAAGGTTCACAATTTGTTTATAATAGCAACGCTTTGGTTAATAGAGCTATATGTACAAATTTGATAGAGTCAGGCGTTGCTAATGTTACTATTGTACCATTCGAGGCAGATGATGTTAATTTTGATAAAAATGATACGAACTCATTATTAATTGATAATGATATTAGAAGAAAACCAGAGGTTTCGAAAGAGATAGCAAAGCTACCATATGCTTGGATAAGACATCATGAAAATCCAAAATCAGACCCACCAAAAGGAGCAAAATGGATTATTCTTCAAGATTGGAACTATAGTCTTCTTACAAAAGAGGTTTACAAAGTAATCAATAATGCAGATGAAATCTGGACAACTTCGTTTTATTCCAGAAATTCAATGATAAATTCAGGAATTGAGTTTAATAAAGTACAGGTAATCTCTCCTGGTATAAATCCAGACTTATTTACACCGTATGGCGATAAGTATAATTTGAATTGTAATAAAAAGTTCAAGTTTTTATTCGTCGGTGATTTATCTGAGACAAAAGGTGTTGATTTAGTAATAGAAGCATTTTCAAGTTCATTTACAAAAGATGATGATGTTGCGTTAATTATAAAAGGACTGCCGAATAAAAACAATTTGAAGTTTAATGGCAATTTCTCAAATAATAAATGGCAATACAATTCAGCAGAAATTACAGTGATCGAAGATACATTATCTGAAGAACAGATGGCTTCATTGTACCGGGCATGCGACATTATAGTTGCCCCCTACCGTAACACATCATTTGGAATATCCCTTCTCGAAGCAATGGCATGCGGATTACCAGTAATAGCAACAAGAGGTGGAGCATCTGATGATTTCCTTGAAGAGGCATTTACATATTTTATCAGTTCAGAAAAAAGATTTGCCGGATTAGAGTATGATGGCAAAGAATTTATTGGAAATGTAGAGATTCTCGAGCCATCATTGAGTGAGTTAATAGATGGTTTGCTATATTTCTACACAAACCCTTCAAATGTCAAGAGTATGGGTGCAATAGCATCAGCTTATGCAAGAACTAAGTGGAATTGGTACAGCACTACTATCAAGGTATTAAGGAGGCTTGATTACTTATATAATACGAAAATGTCTGTAACAGCTGAGAATTTCTTTGGTGATGTTGTTGACGACAGCATAGTATTTGGCACAGCAGAGCATTCTTTCATTTCGCAAGATTTCGATAATGCAGTAAATTTGTATATGCAATCTGCAAAAGGCAAGATATCAGAAAGATACCGATTGCTTGCACTTCACAGAATTGCTTTGATTCTTATCAACAAAAATGAAAATTATGCTGCAGAAGAAATACTCGATACTGTAAAGAAACTTCATTTCGGACACCCGGATACAAAATATCTTGAAGTGATTCTTAAAGCGGCTCAATCTCAAAATACCGAAGCTTTAGAAATAATATCAGGTTTGATGGATAATTGGAAAGATGATAAATTTATAAGTGACTTAGGCAATAATTTAGATGACATTTTAGTATTGACGGGAGATTTATTGTTTGCAACAAATGATATTGAATCAGCTCATTCGTTATATACTACAGCTTTGAGTATGAACCCTAACAACAGTTATGCTTGCTATGGAGCAGGTATGTGCTTTAAAGAATCAGGAATGATTGAAGACGCTAAGAAAATGCTTGAGTGGGCTATCAGGATTGACTCTGAATTCGAATTAGCAAAGGATCAACTTAATAAGTTATAAAAAAACCTGAGAAGCTTTCTCAGGTTTTTTAAAAATAAATGTTTAGGACAGCAATTAATCTTCGTTAGTTGTTGTATTTGTTTTTTCAGGAAGAACAAATTTTAGCTTTTCGTCAAAAATTTCTTTCATAGCTAAAAAAGTGGGCTTTGGAATTCTGTCAAATTCCCTGCTTATAGATATCTGGTCAAAATTAACAGTATCTGAATCATCAGGAGTAGGAACTATATCAGCCATTCTTTCGTTTAATTCCTGTTTGATGTAATCGTTGATTTGTCGTGAACGAAATCCCATAGCAACAATTGATTGATAAATCGAACCTTTGCTTGATTCTTTCATTCTCACTTTAACAGGATTAACTACATATTTTGCCAACTCTAACCTCACAAATGTGGTTTAATACAAATTACAAAAATACAAAATTTACCTCAATAAATAAAATTTTAATTTTATCTGTTTTTTTTATTGTTTATACGTATTATATTTGGAATATTATAAAACACAATTTACAAAACATTTAAATTTGACTATGCAAAAACTCTATTACTCGATAAGTGATGTTAGTAAAATTGTTGACGAAGAGCAACATATACTGCGTTACTGGGAAAAGGAATTCACTAATATAAAGCCAAGAAAAAACAGAGCTGGCAACAGAGTGTACTCTGGTAAAGATCTAGCAGTCATCAAAGCTATAAAGAAATTATTACGTGATGATAAAATTTCATTAAAGGTAGCTAAAACAAAAATTAACGAAATAGATCTTTCTTCGTTTGATATTTTAGACGAAGCTATTAATGAAAATAAAATTGAAAATTCTTCAATTACGACTGATAAATTAAATGTTAATTCTGATGCTGATATTGCAAAGTTTTCCAAATCTGATTTAGAAGAATTAAAAGAATTACTTTCTGATGTAAAAGAATTATTAATTAATAGAAAATAAAAATACCATTTTTAAGAATTAGGAGAAACAAAATGAAATTATTTAGTTCGTTAACAACCTATCTGATTATCATGTTTTTGGTGAGTAACATTGCATTAAGCCAGGATTATAAATATGATATAAAAGTTATTGGTAATCATGGCGATGAAGTACTTGGAGTATTCGTAAACGAAAATAATACTCAGGTAGCAACATGCAGTCTGGACGAAACCATTAAGATATGGAGTTTACCTGATGGTAAAGAAGTGTGTACTCTCAAGGGTCACTTAGGACAAGTAAATAACCTATCATTTTCGGGAAATGACAAATTTATTGCAAGTGGTTCGAGTGATATGACAGTACGAATTTGGGATATAGAGAAATGCAAGGAATCGAAAATATTAACAGGGCATACAGATCAGGTGATTGGTGTTTACTACAGCCAGGACGACAATTCTACTTTTGTGGCAAGTACTAGCTTTGATAAAACTGTTAAGTTGTGGGATGTCAATTTGGGAACTGAAATTAAAACACTACGCGGACATACACTACCAACAAACAATGTTGCATACAGTTATGACGGAAAATTACTAGCATCATGCAGTGATGACAAAACAATCAGAATTTGGTCAACTGACTTGAATTCAGGAAATGCTTTACAGATTTTAAATGGTCACGAAGCACCCGTATTATCGGTTCTGTTTAGTTTCGACAGCAGAGTGTTGGCATCATGCGACCAAAGTGGTGTAATCAATATATGGACTATGCCCGAGGGAAGATTAGTAAATACGATTAAAGCTCATGATGAACTTATTCAGGATATTTCGTTTGCCGGAGATAATGTTACTTTGGTAAGTGCAAGTTTAGACAAAAAAGTAAAACTATGGGATGTGATTTCTGGACAGAACCTTTTTGAAATGCCGATAGATTCAGAGATCTGGTCTGTTGATCTAACAAGTGATTTAAGTAATATTATTCTTGGTTGTGCTGATGGAAGTGTTAGAATGTTGTACCATCCAAGTGCGGCACCAGTAAAGACAACACCGGCTAAAAAGAAAAAAGGAGGAAAATAATTGATGAGATATAAAAATATAATTACTTTACTTTTGGTTACGATTATAATGTTAACTTCATTGGGATTTGCATTTAGTCAATGGACAAAAGTTGTTGTTGCACTAAAAGGCAACATTTTTGATGCCATTAGTAAACAACCTGTTGGTGTTGAGATTTTGGTTTATGACAATACCGGAAAGAAAGTTAATCAAACCAAAAGCAGCAAATCAGAGGAAGGCTACTATTATATCACAGGATTGATTCCGGGCAATACATATTCAATTGACTTTAAGTCTGATGAGTATTTGTTTGAAAATTTATCAGTATCCATACCTAACACTGATAAATATCTTGAAATTTCTCGCGACCTTAATATGAAACCTAAAGCAAGCAATACACAAATTCCAATTTCTGTCCCTCCATTCGAAGTCAATAAATCGAAATTGAAATATGGATCAGGGAAACTGTTGGATGCTTTGGCTAATACTATGAAAAATAATCCTGAAATCAAGTTTTCAATAAAATCATATCCTGATGATGAAGATAATCCAAAGGATAATTTAAAATTAACAAAAGAGCGGGCTAATGCAATTTATGATTTTTTTGTTACTTATGGAATTGATCCAGCAAGGATGAAGATTATCGAATCGGATAAAGTTGACCCTAAATCCCCTCCCCCATCTCAAAAAAGAGCTAAGGGTAAGAGATATATTGGTCCAACTTACATAATCATAAATTGATTTCATAATTACAAGTAACTTAATGAATGAGTCTGCTGATTATATTAGCAGACTCTTTTTTTTGACTATTTAAATATGATTTTGTACTCTTTTACAATATTTTTAGCATTTGACTATCTAATTAATGTTTTTGATAATTAAAATTATTTAGGTGACAAAATGAATCTTGAACAAAAAATTAATGAAGAGATGAAAGCAGCCATGAAAAGCTCTGATAAATTAAGACTGGAAACACTTAGGTCGGTTAGAGCGGCAATAATTGAATTTGCCAAAAGTGGAGCTGCTAGAGAAATGAATTCTGATGATGAAATTAAAATTTTGAATGCATTGGCAAAAAAGCGTAAGGACGCTATTACCATGTATGAGCAAGCAGGAAGAACGGAAATGAAAGAACAGGAAGAGTCCGAATTGAAAATTATTCAGGAGTTTTTGCCCAAACAATTAAGCGATGAAGAAGTTGCGGAAGTAATTAAAGGCATAATTACTCAGACTGGAGCAGTTGGAAGTAAGGATTTTGGCAAAGTAATGGGACCTTCAATGAAAGCACTTACAGGCAAAGCTGATGGCAACAAAGTGCAGCAATTAGTTAAATCATTACTTGGAGCCGAATAATTTTTTATGGAAGAATATTTCTATACAGATGATGTTTTTATCCAGCAACAAGATATTTTCAATTCCGGTATTTTAAACGAGTCTTTAAAACAATTAGAATTTTATGGTGTGCTTGATTTTATATCAAAAATGTCTTATTCCGAGCTGGGGAAAAATTATGTTTTAAGCAGCTTACCAACTGATAATTTGGAATTTCTGAAGCAAGAACATAATTTAATTGACGAATTAAGAACTTTGGTAATAAGAGGTGAAAACATACCTTTTGAAGGTTTAAGTGACATTTCGCACAAGATTCATAAAAGTAAAGTTGAGAATGCAGTCCTTTCATCTCTTGAAATATTGTCTGTATTTGACACATTGCGAGTATTCAGATTATTCAAACAATTCTTTGTTGACAGACAAGAGACCACTCCCTCCCTTTACTTAATGGCATGTTTGCTTTTTGACAATAAAATCCTTGAAAAACACATCACAGATGCTATTGATGACTCAGGCCAAGTAAGAGATAATGCAAGTAAGGAATTGTCGAGGATAAGAAGTGAAATTAAATATAAATCAGCAAAACTTAGAGCAAGACTTGAAAAAATTCTTCGAAAAGTTGTGGATGAAGAGTTAGTAAGAGAAGACTTTTATTCTATAAGGGAAGGTAGATTTGTATTACCTATTAAATCAGAGAATAAACGTGTAATCCCTGGGATAATTCATGGAATTTCTCAAACTGGGGCTACTGTATTTCTGGAGCCATCTGAAATTATTGAAATGAATAATGAACTTTCAATACTTGCTAATGAAGAATCACGAGAAATTTATCGAATTTTATCAAACCTTACATCTGAGATTGGCGCACATTTTACGCAGCTTATTAATTCTCTTACAGTCATGAAAAGGTTTGATGGACTTTATGCTAAAGCAAAATATTCAGTCAATTATGGTGGAATTAAGCCCGTTATAAGCGATAAAAATTATATTTATCTGAAGGACGTCAGACATCCGATTCTGATGCAGTCCGGAAATCATAAATCTATCATACCCCTTACTATTGAATTTGAAGATAATAAACGTGGACATTTGATATCAGGTCCTAATGCCGGTGGTAAAACTGTAGCATTAAAATCTATCGGATTAAACATAATATTAGCATTATCAGGCATTTTCCCATTAGGATTTTGCAAGACTAATTACAGAACAGTATTTGCATCAATTGGCGATCACCAGTCAATTGAGCATAATTTATCAACATTCAGCTCTCAGGTATTGCAAATTAAGAATATTCTCGATAATTGCGATAATAAGTCACTTGTGCTGATTGACGAAATTTGTTCCGGTACTGATCCACAGGAAGGTGCTGCACTTGCATGTGGAATACTAGATAGTTTTATCAATTTGAAATTATTTTTTATAGCTACTACGCATCAATCGTCTCTTAAAACTTATGCACTCAACAGAGAAGAAATCAATAATGCTTCACTTGAGTTCGATAGTATTAAACTAAAACCTACTTATAAGTTTTTGTCAGGCATACCCGGTAATTCTTATGCATTTGCACTGGCATCTAGTATCGGGCTATCTGAACTGGTGTTGGAAAGAGCTAAAAGTTATCTTGGTGATAGACAAACTGAACTAGAATCCAGCATTTCCACGTTGCAGAAGTATAAGTCCGAAGCTGAAAATTTACGCAACGAAGCCGAGCAAGAAAAAATAAAATTCAAAAAACTTAACAGTGATTATCAATTAAAGCTAAATGAAATCAAAGATAAAAAGAAGGATTTAATCAATAAAGCAAAGCACGAAGCTGAAACAATTGTAAGCAATGCCAATTCGCTCATAGAAAACACAATTAGGGAAATTAAGGAAGAAAAAAGAAAAATTGCTGATATCAAAAATGATTATCAAAGCGAAAAAGAAAAAATAATTAACGAGGTTAAAAAGATTTCCAAAGGAATGGAAAAAGAAGATGCTCCTGAACAATTACAGGCCGGTGATGCTGTTATCATGACAGAGAATAATACCAAAGGCATCGTAATAGTTGTTGACGAAGAGGATAAAATGGCTTTGGTTGAGTTCGGTGGATTCAAATTCCGATTACCCTTAAAACAACTTAAGAAAACCAAACACGAAAAAACTATCAAAAAAGACACTGCAGATTATATTAAATATGATGTAAGAACAAGAATAGACGTTCGAGGCCAGAGAGCGGAAGAATGCATCAGAAAAATTGATGAATTTATACAAGACGCATTAGTTAATAATGTTGCTCAGGTAACAATAGTTCACGGGAAAGGTACAGGAGCTCTTAAACAGGCAATTCATGATTTTTTAAAGTATCAGCATAATGTCAAAAGTTTTAGACTTGGTGAGTTGGTTGAAGGTGGTGCAGGTGTCACAATTGTAGATGTCTAGAAAACCAATTAGGGGCCGCCAAATGCAGCCCCTAATGATATTGATTCTTAATAAGCAAATGTTGCTTACTTACTATTTTGACTGGCCACTTTTATTATCATTTAGATAGTTGACTAACTGTTGTTCGGTAACATCACCTGCTACTACAGTTGATTGTTTGCCTGACTTGGCAACAAAGAATGAAGGAACTGCTTTTATATTAAATTCTTGTAATAATTTGGGTGACATATTTGCATCAACTAAATGAATATCATACCCACTTAATGCATTTGAAACATTTTTTGATGTTATTTTTGATGATAAACTATTACAAAAACCACAATCAGGATCAGTGAAAACAACCAGTGTGGGTTTCTTGGAATTCAAAACAGAAGATTTTGATTGTGAATCATCAATCAACCTAACATTACTCATACCCGAACTAAGTAAACTAAAGTCACCTCTAGTAGGGTTTATAACTCTTGGATCAGGTCCACCCATTACCGGTTCAACTTTTTTACTTGCGCACATTCCACCGCCACTTCCACCTGGCATAGAAATTAATCCTCTTCTTTTGCACTCTGCTTCTCTTATTCTGGCCGGGTCACCTGATGAAGAGCAACCAACGTCAGTAACACCACCACCTTCAGGGTTTACATATATTTCTCTAACATCACCTGCACAACCCTTTATCATTCGGATAAAATCTTCACATCTTAAATCTCTCCATTGAGTAGCATCACAATAAGCTTTAAACCTTTCAGCTCTTTCGCATGGATCTCCAGCTCCAATACCTTCAGGTGTAGGAGTACTAACAGCAGGGCCAGAACTAGAAGGTGCATTATTGCTTTCTTCCTGTTTTTTTGCTTCAGCTCTAGCTTCGGCAGCTTTTTGGGCCTTATCAGCTTCGGCAACAGCTTTTTGGTATTCTTCATCGTTAGATTCCTGCCACTGTGCAACTGCTTCTTCAATAGCTTCACCTACAACAGATTCGTTGATTGCTGTACCGATTATCCATCCCGTAACAGCTGCTGTTGCTACTCCTGCGATAGCATTTGAAACAGCGACAAGAGTAAAACCTCTCAAAGCTGCACCTGCACCAGTTCTGACTGCAGCACCCTCAGTTGCGTTCATTAATGCGCTACGAGTAGTTACTTCGGTTATAGTTGAAGCACTTTCAGTTATTGCACTACCGCTAAGATTCACGATTTGAGTTGCTGCTGCCTCTGCCTCCAAAGCCTGTGCAACCTGAAGTGACTTGAACATGGTTGTAGGATCTGAAGCAATCAGATTGCTTCTACCCCTGTTGCTTCTACAACCGCTAATCATATTATCAAGAGTACCTCTTGCATTATTAATATCATTATTTCTGCCAGTGCTCATTCCGCCTACTCCACCACTACCAGCTCCTGCACTCCTATAATTATTAGAACATGTATTTATAATATTTAAAACTGATGGATTATTTGTCGAACTTCCAGAATTTGAACCAAAGTTATTTAATCTTGTTACATTGGTACCAGAAGTTTTTCTATTACCCAGTTTTGTATTCTGTAATGTTGCTGATTGTCTACCCTGACTATTTAAACTATTCAGATCAAGATTATTATCGCTAAACACTGACGAGCCGTTACCACAGGTAAGTATATCATCCTTACCACCTTGCCCTGCACCCGGTGCTTTATCAAAAAAATCACTGATATCGCCTAAAACCTCAGTTGCTTCTTCGGGAACTACAAAGTTTAACAAGTAATTGATTAGTGACTTGCTGTCGAAAGAGACAATATATTCTCCACTCCAAATTTCATAGTATTTATTCCATCTTACATTAACCCTCTTTCCCTTATTAAAAATCGTATTTCTATCTTCAGAAATTTGAGTTTCAATTTTTCCACTTTTATAAGCCTTGTAATCTAATACAAAATTATCTTTGAATTTAATCTCTCTAAAGATACTACCGTCTCTATTAAAAACCCTTGTCATTCCATTTCTTTTTCCAAACCTCCATTCTTCAGTTTTTAGAACTCTCCCATTATCATAATTTGTTGTAACCACAAATGCTTGAGATAACCCTGGAATTTTCTTTGATTCAACAAAAGTTGCACCATTCTTGAAGGTTCTTTTGAACTCTTTGGAAGGTTGAGAAAAAGAATTAACAGCAAAAGAAAAAACCAGCAAGCTGTATATTGTTAAAAATCTGCCGTACATTTTACAAATGTTTATCATAATAACTCCATTATTAATTTAAAAAAAATTAGTCTTCACTTGGAATTGTAATAGATCCGATAAAAGCACCACTTTGAAACAATTGAATTTCAGTACCCTCATCATCCCAATGCCTGATAGTTTGGAAACCATTACCACATCTTTTGCAAATATTAGCATTTGAAGGTGGGTTAGTTATACAAAGACGGCTTTCTGGCCTTCTGAATTCAACGAAAGCAGATTGTCCAGCATTTACATTGCTAATTGTTCCGCTGTCAACTTGCCTACCATTTTGAATAAACTTTATTTCAATTGAACCTACAAAATTAAAATCAGAAGGTGCAGTTACAACTGCTCTAAGAGATGGTATGTTTGTGATTTTTGGATTTGGATCATTTGCCTGTCTGCAAACATTCATATTTAGTCCGGGGAATTCATCAGAAATATTTTGGTCATTCTGTTCATAAATTAAAGCATTCTGATAGGAAAGATCTAATATGGTTGCATCTGAAGAATTGCTAACCTGAGAACCTGAGCTTCCTCCTACTATTCGAACATTTGTTGGGCCACCTGAGCCAAAATTATTTGTTGCACAGGTTCCCGACTCAATTTGGCCTAAGTCGGTATATTGTCCAAAAGTATAAACATCACTCATTAACCTTGCATAAATATAAGGTCCCCAACTATCAGGTAGCTCACGCTTTGAAACAGATTGCCCAAAAGTAGGCCCCGAACCCTCATTGATTGTTACTTTTGTCAGATTACCAATATTATCATCATGTAATCCTATCAAATATCCATTTGATTCACTACTTCTGAATCTAGGTATATTGGTTTGAGCTTTTACTTTTATTTCAATTGCATCATTTGTTTCTATAAGTTTAGTTGTAACAGGTCCACTTGTAATTGAAAAATTTCCAATACAATTACCGAGTCTTGATTTTGAAAAGTTGTAAAGCAATGATTTTGTACTTCCAATAAGAACAAAGCCAAACTTATCAGTTCTTAATACTCCACCTCTAAGTTTAATCTTCATTGCGTATTCTGTATTTGGTTCGAAAGTATTTTTAACTGTTCTTATTCTTCCATCGCTTACCATCTCACGTCTCGGAGCAGGTGTTGATGTAAATAACATGGCTTGAATCTGAAATCTCTCAACAATTTTGCCTTCTATCATATCCAAAGCATCAATTGGACCAACTTTAATTTTAAAATTCTTTGTTGTTATAGAATTTAGAATATTTTTTGTAATTCTAAAATGAACATAACCTTCTTTTTTTGCCTTCCATTCATTAGCAAACCAAAAGTTACGCCTACCCTTTGAAACAAAAGAAGAAGACCTAATTGTTGCTTTTACATTATTGTTTGCATCTAATATTTGGATATCACCACATACATCTAAAAAAGGTCCAACCAATAAAACTTCGTGTCCAAAGTTTTTTATGAACGGCATTCTATAACCTTCAATTCTCTTATTCTTGACAGGTAAAACATAACTAGTTTGATCATCATACGGCAATTCTTCATATAAAGGTGAAGGGCTAAAATTTGACCTCGAGTCTGGTGCATCCTGCACTTTAATCTGAATGAGTTTGATCTCACTCTTAGCAACAAAAATCATTAAGAAGAAAATAAGAAAGTATATTCCTCTTTTCATAATAAACTCCTATAAAAAATGTTAAATTAAATAATATGCTATCAATCTTGCTACTGTTTCGTTGAATGCAGCTTTAGGGTTGAGCTCATTCGAAAATGTGCGTGAGTCTAATCTTAAGTCTGTTTCAATTTTGTCAAATAGTCTCAAACGACTGTTAAAGTAAAACGACCTTACACTACCGGATTCTGAGTCATTGACATTTATTCCGATCGAATTAGACATCCAGTCTGCAGGAGTGTGAATAAAAGAAATGTCTATTGTATAGACCGGCTTTAACTCAGGCTCTGCCAAAGACTGGGTACTTGTATAACTACCCATCAAACCAATGGCTATGGCTTTTCTGAATGATACTCGTTGATTAAACATCAGGATATGAGTAGTAAAATCTGCTAAGCTATCTTTTGATGTTCCTCTTTGATAATTATATGATAAGAAGCTTATAAATCTTGTTTGTCTGTGCTGGTAACTATGAGACAAATTCATTAACAGCTGATGAATACCATTATCTTTGGCTTCTTCTTCAAATTGCGATGAGATTTTCTGAAGATTACCAATATAATTTATCTGAAATACAGGTAAATCTTTAAATCTGAATTCTGCTCTTGCTCCAATTTTATTCATGTTTGAATTGCCCAAGTCAGCCAAAACATAACCTGCCTGCTCATTAGATAAAAAAGCACTCACAGAAATTTTTCTCTCGAGCAAGAAATGATTATATCTGATGTCGTACTGCATAATGTCTGTACGAAGATTAGCGACACCAACAGAACGATATCCCGGTCCAACAAATCTGAGTCCGGCATTTAGGCGGCTTTCACCATCAATTTGATATGCAGCTCTTGCTGCATAGGAGAAATCAGCCAGAGTTCCGCTTTTTATTTCATCTCCAAAAATTCCCGTAAAAAATGATGGTACCTCCGGATTAACAACACTGCCACCATTTAAGTTGGAATTAAAAACAGATGCGTTGGCTTCACCTTCGAAGGAAAGTCCCAAATCATTATCGGCTATACGGGTTGAAAAACCTATGTTATAATTATTTTCTGGTTGTAATACTGTACCGGTGCTGTCAATAAGGTTGCCAAGCAATCGGCTTTGCTCGTCATCAGAAGCATAGAGTACGGAAAGAATAGCATGGTTGCCAGTTCTTTTTCCATATCCTAATCTTCCTACATAAATATTTTTGAAAAACTCAGGTGTTTCAGTAAAATTTGTGTTCAAAAATTCATTACCTGCTAAAGCCGACATATTAAAGTCACTTTGCAGTTTACCAACAGTACCTCCTACATAGAAATTCCCGGGATTATACTCAATTAATCCTCCGTTGATTGCAACACTACCCATGAATAATTCAGAAAAATTAGGGGTAACTTTACCAATTCCAAACGCAGGAAACTGGCTCATTATCTCCATTTCCGGACTAATTACATCCATCATTTTTAGTGTTTCCATGTTTGACTCTATATCAGACACCTGAATTTTGCGAAGTTCCTCGATTTTGTTTTCCAGTGCTACCGAATCAGCATAATTCATTTCTTTTAATTCAAGCACAAATGCAGAGTCTTTAAGATTTTCCAGACTTTCAATCATTTCGTTAACACGCTGACCGATTGCAAACTTGACGTCTTTCTGGCCTTCTGCAATTCCAAATACAGCACGATTGACATTGTATTTTGAATCATTTTCTTCGGTTGTTAGAATAAAATTTAATCCCATAGGAACACCAAATAGATTTAGATCAGGCTCAGCCTCAATTCTTGCAAATGTTTGAGGGGTTCTTGACAGCAAAGCTCTATTATTTGAATTTTCAACAGTAAGCCTTGCCTTGCCACCAAGAGTAAGTTTTTTTTCTTCTGTATGTGATGTTTCTGCTTGAGGTTCGTAGTTTGACTCTGTAGAGACAAAACTATTCATAAAATCATCTTCAACAGGTTCGTTAAATTTAAATCTCCAAATTTCACTTTCGTTAATAACTTTTTCCCCAGCTTTAGCAATTACTTTCCAAACATAAGTTCTACCGGCAATTAAGTTACGTGTTGCAAAATTTGTTTGCCATTGAGCTGTTGTTAAATTTGGTCTAACGATAACTGGAGGGTTTACTTTGAGAGCCTCTTCAGGAGTCTGACCATCAAATAATTCTACTACTACTAAATCACAAACAACTTTTTCGCCCGAACTCAACTCAGGTTGCATAAACCATGACCAAACAATAATATTATCATACACGTCGCTTGCATCATAAGGTGAAAAAAGGATAGGAGCAAGTGCTGTAGATACAGTGTGTTCCTGACATGCTGAAGCTAATATTTCTTGAGTATTACTATTCAACGCCTCAATGCAAATTGTATATTCACCATCAGGAAGAGACCCGGTTCGTCGAACTGATAAAGTAACTCCATCATTTCTAATATCATAACTTATTGGTTCGAGAAATCTGCCTTGCAAATTACGACTCCCGTTATTAATCAGAACCGGTGAAGAAGTAGCATTCAGAACGTTGCCAAGAGTTTTTTCTGTCACGCTTACTTTGAAAAATACTGATTGATTAGTCCCTGAAACATTGATTAAAGATATATTCCATAGTTCACTCAATTTCAAAGTATTTCCGGCTATAGGAAATTGATTGATAATTAAGTTTTGTGAAAATCCATTTTCTAAAATACTAATAAAGATTATTAATAAAACAAGTAATTTAATTTTCATAAGCACATAAAATGTTTAGTTAATTATAATATTTTATTTAATACAAACATAACACAAAGACGGTGAACAAACAAATCCGTTACACATATTTTTTTTGAGTAATTTGAAACCTTGCATTAATATTTATTAATCATTGGTTAATTATTGGAGCTTTTTTATCACGCAAATAATTTAATTATAAGTAGTTGTTATAAGGTTATTTAATGATTTTTATTACTATTACATTATTAATATTAATGAATAGTTTGAGGTAATTTAATAGACAATCTAAGTAATTTATGAGTATTTTTTTTACTCAAATCAAAAAAAAACCTGCACACAAATTGTGTACAGGATTTTTATTTTAATTAATAAAAATCTATTGATTTATTCCATATTAAATATGTAACTAAGACCAAGTTGCAATGAAGCAGGATGATAGTTAATAGAGCCAAGATTTAGTTCATCAGTATATTGCCCGTTTATTTGATAACCGGCATTAATGAAGAAATTTAGTCTTCCCATTTCCGACTCGTTAAGTGTAAAATTTCCTCCTAACTTGAATTCAAACATGGTTGCTAAAGAGCTGGTTGGGATTTCATTAGTTCGGTTTTCATAAACTCTTTCTCCACCTAAAGGGATACCAATATTGAGCCCAACTACAAAACCTGATATATAAAATTGAGGAGTCAGTGAAATATAATTAAATCTGTCAGTCCATTCGGTATTGGAGTTGTCGAACTTTTGCAAATATGCATAATTTGCATAGGCAGCATCAACTAACAAACCCATTTTATCATCAGGATTGAGAGGCAAATAAAATGATAATCCAAAATCAGGCATTGCAGCTAGTCCTAACCCATTTTTTATACCCTGAGGTGGATCTGCAGCATTAACACCCATTTTATAAGCTAAAAGGGGTCCTATTCCAATAGAATAGTTTTCTTTTTCGAATACTCTTTTTGAACTTTGCGTATGAGCAATATTGATTGAAAATACCACTAAAATCACTAATAGAATAATCCTATTCATAAATATCCCTTAAAGTTGAATAAATAATATATTAAAACTTTGACTTTGCTTCTTCTAATGTTTCGACAATATGCAAAACAGTATCAACTTTGGTCATTTTCAAAACACTTCTTAAAGTGGAATTTAATCCTGAGATAATTAGCTTACCATCCTTTTCTGCAAATCTAGCATGCATTTTGACCAATAAACCAATTACAATTGAACTTAAATATGTAGTGTTACTAAAATCCATGATTAGAGAGGGTCTTGGAGTTTGTGTAATAAATTCAAACTTATCATTAAGTTCGTCTGTCTCAGGTCCGCCGGTGAACTGCCCATTCA
The DNA here is from genome assembly GCA_024711295.1 of bacterium. Taxonomy (GTDB): domain Bacteria; phylum Bacteroidota; class Ignavibacteria; order Kapaibacteriales; family UBA2268; genus JANJTB01. The sequence continues at coordinate 49,136 of JANJTB010000002.1, forward strand.
AAATGAGAATTTGACATTTTTCGGTACTTTCAAGAGTAATGTTGGTCATTTTCAAATCCATATTTATTTAAAAAAATTATATACGATTATTGTATTATTTTATGATAAAATCTAAACTAATCTCTTTCTTCTGTAATTCCGGTATGAGTTAAGCAAAAATCCAACAAATGCAAAGTTAACAATCATAGACGTACCACCATAGCTGAGGAATGGTAATGGAATACCCATTACAGGCACTAATCCTAATACCATACCAATATTAATAAGTATATGATATAAAAAAACAGAAAAAATACCAAAGGATGCTACACTGTAAAACCTGTCATCTGCTTCGTAGGCTATGTTTAAAGTTCGTAATAATAAAAATCCAAAAAGCAGCACCAGAGCAGAACTTCCCACAAAACCAAATTCTTCAGCAGGTACTGAAAATATAAAATCAGTCCACTGCATTGGTATATATCTTAATTGAGTTTGTGTACCTTGCATAAGTCCTTTGCCGGTTAATCCACCACTTCCAACTGCCATCATTGATTGAATAACATTGTACCCCTGACCTCTTGGGTCTGCTCCGGGATTCAAAAATGTCTCAATTCTGGCTTTTTGATGATCTTTAAGATTTTCGTAAATATTTGGTGCTATATATGATATTCCTAAAAAAAACAGAATTAACAACACTTTGTAAATTACTTTATTTTTAAAGAATAAAGTAATAGCAGTAAAGATTACTACTCCGGAAACACTAAACCAAAATCCTTTAAGTGAAAAAATAATAATAAAAGGTATTGAAATAAGAAAGTACAAAGCAAATTGGCTAAATCCGCTCCAGAACAGAATACCCAAAAATAATGCTGCCAAGACTGATGATGTACCATGATCAGGTTGTAAAAACACCAATGAAAATGGTATAAGAATAATTATCGCTGATATGCTAAAATCTCTAATATTAGTGATATCTGTTCCTTTAGAGGATAAGAAATACCCTAACATTGTAATCACACCAAATTTGGAAAGCTCAGCCGGTTGTAGCGACATTCCACCAAACCTTATCCAACCTCTAGTTCCATATATTTCCTCTCCTACGAACAGTACAGCAAGAAGAAGTAAAATTGAACCGGTATAGAATAAGATTGAAGTATATCTCATGATATTAGGGGGCAAAAATGTTAGGACTAAAGCACCAAAAACTCCAAATCCTATTGAAATAATTTGTCTATTGAATGAATCTTCCATTCCTGAAGCACCTGTTGCACTGAATAGTGAAACAAGCCCTATAATTAAAAGACCAAGCACAATGCCTAATAATTTCCAATCTATATAACTTACGGCTTGATTTTCTAAAGAAATTGAAGTACTCTTCATTTACTCAACCCAATCCTTACCTGTTATAATTTTATAAGCTTGGATATACTTATCTAAAGTTTTAGTAATTATTTCATCAGGTAAATGTGGTGGTGGATATTGTTTGTTCCAGGTCAGACTTTCTAAATAATCCCTTAAAATCTGTTTGTCAAAATTTGTAGGAGTTATATCAGGTTGATAGTTTTCAGCAAGCCAAAATCTTGAAGAGTCAGGAGTAAGTGCTTCGTCAATCAAGATAATTTCGCCTGACTCCAGGTAGCCAAACTCGAACTTTGTATCAGCGAGAATAATACCCTTTTCATACATTTTATTATAGGCAAATTCATATAAATCAATTGACTTTTGACGCAAATATTCAGCTGTTTCAAGACCAATAATGTTAGATGCTGTATCAAAGTCAATATTTTCATCATGTCCACTGTCTGCTTTTGTAGCAGGAGTAAAAATGGGCTTTGGTAATTTTGAGTACTCAACCAAACCATCAGGTAATTGCACTCCACAAATTGATTTATTTGATTTGTACTCTTTCCAACCACTTCCGGCGACATATCCTCTTACAACAAACTCTACAGGCAGGGGTTTTGCTTTTCTAACAAGCATAGACCTTCCTTTCAACATCTCATGGTGTTTAGTTTCTATGGAGTTTATAGGATAATTCAGCGGATTTGATGTTACAAAATGATTATTAATAATATCTTTAGTACTCAAAAACCAATATTCAGATATCGCTGTAAGTAGTTTACCTTTATTAGGTATTGGTTGGTCCATTATTACATCAAATGCAGATATCCTGTCGGATGCTACAAACAACATATAGTTGTCAAGTTCATAGACTTCTCTGACTTTCCCCTTTCGGAAAATATTCAATTCTTCTAAAATATAGTGCATAATCAGATTTAATGGTTAGTTTAAAAATATATTAGAGTAATATGTCCAAAAATCAAAGAATGAGTACTTGATATGAAGATACCCTAAAGGTATCAACAGGAACAGAGCAAATATAATTCCGCCTATAGTATAAACTCTTGAGGTTCTTGTATCAAAAACTACTGAAATTGATTTTAGTAACCTTAAAATTGTCCAGATAGCTGTTACAAAATACAAAAACAAGAAAAACCAGGAAGAACCGGGTGACATGATAAGCAATCTCATCAATACAAAAGAGATCGGCAATAATAAGACGGTAGGCAATGCTGCCCAAATAGAAATTGTTATGCAATCACTCCAAAATACTCTTACTTGAGTCAGAATCGCAATCATTCTTATCAACCAACCGGTCAGAAAAGCTAAAATCAAACTAATTAAAGCAATAATGAAAAGCGACAACTCAGGCATCCAAATCAATTCAAATAAAGTTTCTTTCAACGAGTTTGACGGTACAATTATCATCAACAGATATTCAAGAACTTCACTATTTTTAAAAAAATGTAAAATTGATGACAAGTAAATGCCAACAGTAAAAGATATTATCACACCCAAAAGTATAGTTTGCATACTTGAGATAATTCGCTGATCGCGGATATCAGCATAGAAATTATAAGGCCTTAACAATGACCTAAACATATACTCTCTGAACCTTCTGAACCTATTGGTTAGCAATACCAAAACAATAGCTAAAATAATCCCCAACACTAGATAAATCACAGGGACACCAAAAGCAAAACTTCCGGCATTTAACAGTGGCTCTTTTTCATTATTAAACAAAGCCTGCATAGTAGCAAAAGATAATCTTTCATTACGTTTTCTGTCAACTAATCCTGATGTATTGACATATTTATCTGGATTATCAGTTGTCATAGAAGGTTTATTTTGCAGATAATCATTGAAACTGTTCAAAACTGATCCAACACCATTGTTTTTCTCAACAATTTTATAGCTGTTTAGAATATTATATGCTTGATACTCTAATGAGAGTGGATCAGAATACCCATTATGATTATTAATTTGTATTTCCGAACCATAAGCCATAAACAAAGGCTTATTTCCAATTAATGATTTGAGCCTTACGAATTCGGAATTGATGATAGACAAGTCAATATTTTTTCTCAAATCATGATATCCAATAAAATCAAAACCTTCTGAATATACATTTTCACAATTGTGAGGTACAATTTTATATTTAAGCTTATCTGATTCTTTTGAGAATAATTTTAATAAAGATTCACAATAAGAGTTATAATGCTTGTCATCTTCATCGACACCTGCACCAATACCCCAAGCAAATACACTTGGCGAGTTACTATAATTTGTTATATATTGCTTGGCAAGATTCTGCATGTGAATTTTAACTTCATCAAGATTGGTTACTGCAGCGGGAACTTCATACAAGGGTAACTCTACCATCAAAAGCAAACCGTAAATATCACAATACTTTACAAATAATGGATCAGGAGGATTATATTTTGCTCTTATTACGTTTGCTCCAAGTTTCTTGATCAACTCAATATCTTGCTTTATTTGGTACTCAGTTAGTGTTTGTCCAGACCCTAAAAAATCTTCTATGTAGCTGACACCCTTAATTTTCAGTGTTTCTCCATTTATAAGCAGCTTTGAATTCTCACCCGAAGTTGATGCTACAATACTCCTAAATCCAATAGAGGTTGTTAGATCATCAATTACCAAATCATTACGTTTTATTTTTATTTGTAAATCATATAATTCAGGATTATCAGGTGTCCAAAGTATAGCGTTCGTAATCCCCAAACTTAAACTTTCTATCGCTGTACGATCACTTTCAATGGTTAGTTGCTTGGAGTTTGTGGTTGCAACAATCTCGCCATTTTTTTTCTTTAGGTCTGCCTGTAATGAAAGCAATATTTTATCTTTAGTTTTAATATTCAATGAATCTGTTAAATTAAGTCTTTTGACTAAATTCTTTATTTCAGACGAGGTAATACTTACGTCAACTTTCAGGTCAATGATGTCATTTTTTATTTTGTAAATGGTCTTGATATCAGAAATCCATGATTGCGGAGTTCCCACTAAAATCAGGTCACGTATTAATCCTGTAAAAGACTGCTTTGAGTTAAGAGTCTGATTTCTTATTTGCTTAATTCGACCTTCTGCAGGAAGCAATACAAATCTAATCTCATTTATGTCATTTCTGACAGCTTTTTCAGGGATTCTTACTGTAAATGGAGTAAGTGCCCCTACATATCTGCCAATGAATTGTTCATTCCAGTAAATTTCAATTTGGTGGTCAATTCCTAAAAAATAAATTTGCCAGGTATAGTTATCTGTCATTCCTTGAGGAATTTTTACTGCTCTCTTGTATATAATTTTGCCATCATATTTTTCAGAACATGGTATATTGACAGGAGTCCAGGTTTGCATATCAAGTGACCTTTCCCAGGCTCCGCTCAAATTTGCAAGAAATCTCTTTTCAGAATTTATAATTTTTTTTAGATTCCCTTGCTGGTTCTCGGAAAATGCAAAAGAACTAAATAAAACCATTGCTATAATAACTAAATTTTTCAACCTGATTAATTGGAATTTCATTTCTTTACACCAAATTATAAAATTATATTTGAATAAACTTTCCTGTTCTCAATGATTCATTAACGGCAAATGTAGTCTTTGTTACTAAATATATATCTTCAAAACTTATTGGCATTTCTTTACCGTTTTTTACAGCATCAAGGAACAGCTTTATCTCTTCATTAATTCCCTTTTTCCCATCCGACTTGATATCTTTTCTTTTTTGATTGGCATAAGTAGTAACAATCTCAAAATTGTTCATTATTACTGATTGTCGCATACAATGAACTTCACAATACTCTTTAGGGAGCAAGGAATCTCCGTTTGCATGATAAATTATATTTCCTATCGAACCATCTGAAAATTGAATATTAATTGATATATTGTCGTCATCATTGATTTCACTATTACTTGAAGAAATTGCCATAGCAGATACAATAGTTGGTTTACTATCTGTTAGGTAAATCATTGTATCAATAAAATGACATACTTCTCCAATTATTCTGCCTCCTTGCTCAATCTGTTGTACCCAATGAGATTTTGGAATTAATCCTGCATTGACTCTGTAACTAATCACCATTGGTTCTGAGCGGTTAGCCATAAAATCTTTAATAAATTTGAAAGTTTTGCTGAACCGTCTATTAAAACCAACCATCAGACGATGATTGTTTAATTGGATACTTTGGGATAGTTCATCTAATTGTAATTGATTAATTGCTAATGGCTTTTCTACAAATACAGGTTTATTGGTCTTAAGAGATTTCAAAACATAATCAAAGTGTGAATCATGTCGCGAAGCAACAAACACCAAATTTACTCTATCATCATTAATAATATCATCACCATCAGCAGAGTAAAAATCAAATCCTAAATTTTCAGCAGAAGATCGAGCATTTACGGGATTTTGTGAAGCTACACCTGTTAATTTTACTCCATATTCTTTAACCGCAGGAATCAAGTAATTCCTTGCAAAAGCACCCATGCCTATGAATCCAACATTCAAATTGTCTGCTGGTTCAATTTTTCTTAAATTTACATAATTATATTTTAATTCTTTTTCAGTACTATATTCAAGTAAAATTCCAATAAATGGTTCACTTACTTTTCCGGTTACCAAATTATAAGCTGATTCTGCTTGCAATAAATTGAATGTATGAGTGGTCAAAAATTCAAAGTTTAGCTTTTTATCAGCCAATAATTCAAGTATAGAAGACATATTCCTATTTTCTGTCCATCTAACATAAGCAAAAGGATAATCTATTCCTTTCTCTTCGTAATAGGTGTCATATCTGCCGGGACCATAAGAGCATGATATTTTTAAGTCTATTTCTTTCATGTAAAAAGGTGTACGTGGTATATTCATACCTACAGCACCTACAATTACAACCTTACCCTTTTTACGACATATATCAAGAGCAAACTCAATTGGTTGATTTGAACTCGTGCCTGCTGTTATAAGAACACTATCACATCCTAAGCCTGAAGTAAATGACTTAATTATATTTCTAGATTCATCATTACTTTTACAGGTCATATCTGCACCAGAGGACTTTGCCCTTTCAAATAAAGACTCATTAATATCTATTCCAATTACCTTGCAACCTGATGCTTTAAGGAGTTGAACAGTAATTTGACCTATTAACCCAAGCCCGATTACAGCAACTTTTTCACCGATTCTAACATCGGCTTGCCTAACTCCATGTAATGCAATAGAAGCAACTGTTGTATATGCTGCTGACTTAAGGTCACAATCTTGTGGAACTTTGACAGCCAAATTTTCTGGTACAGAGATTAATTCTGCATGGTTTGCATATCCGGCTCCTGCAACAGCGACTCTATCACCAACTTTAAAATTGCTGCTTTTACTCTCAATAACAACACCAGAGGCACTATAACCCAAAGATTTATACGAATCTAGTTTCGATTTAACTCTTTGATATGTAGAGAATATGCCTTCTTTTTTAATAAAATCCAATACAAGCTTCACATCTTCTGGTTGTTTTTTTGCTCTTTCAATTATTGACGATTGGGCTTTTGCAACTGAACTTTTCTCTGTACCGGCACTAATTAATGAATAATGTGTTCTGACCAAAATCCCTCCGGGAATACATTTGGGTGGTGGGAGTTCGGCTACAACGATATTTCCTTTTTTCTGATATTGAATGACTTGGAGCATCAATAATTAATTTTTAATTTTTGCAATTTTAATAAGAAACAAAAATAATCAATAAACTTTAATTATTTTTGCTTTATTTTTAAAGTGAATGGATGTTGATAGTGCAATGGATGAAATACATTAATTGGTTTGAGATATGATGTTTTTTATGAAATATTCAATTTTAGTAGCTTTGATAATTTCATTTTCACAAACTTTCGCTATTTCTGAGTTTGTTATTAAACCTTCAATTTCAAATGGATATAGCGACAATCCGTATATATTTGAAAATAAATTAAATTCATTAATCACTGAACTTAATTTAAAGTTTAATTACACACCTGATAATAGTAATTTTAAGTTAAAGTCTGAATTTGAAAAAGTATTTTTCTTAAACTATCAAAATGGCAACTACATTAAATCAAATATAGAAGCAAATTATTCATTCCAGCCATTTGATTATCCATATTTTGACTGTTCATCAGGATTGAAATTTTTTATCAGAGAAAATGATGTACAAAACTCTCACTTAAATAATTTAATGGTCTCTCCATATTTAGATTTGATTTTGTACTCAGATATTGGTGTGCTGCGAATCGGTTATAATCCATATTTAAGAATTTTCAAAGATTTTGTAAACCTCAACAGTTTTAATCATTCCATTTATTTTGAAGTTGAGAAAGTTTTCCCCAGTGAGACAGGTGTTTTTCTGAGTTTAAATTTCAGAAACACAGAATACTATAGCATAAATCAATTAAACATCATAAAAAGATTTGAAAACAATAACTTCATGATGCCACAAATCATTGTAAATCACCAAAACGTGAATCAGTTTATTTATTCTAACTTATCATTATCACAATCAGTTGACGAAAACAAACATTTTGGAGTATCTTTTGGGTTGACAAAACACCTTAGCAACCATGGTGTATATTATACTTCAGGGAATACAGATTTGATAGATGAAAATAATCTATTTGTTGATAATAATAACTTCGACGAAATGAGCTTTGGTACTTTTTTCAAGTTGAAGATGGATCGTAATTTTGAATTTGAAATTGACGTCAGCAATTTTAACAGAGATTTTCAATTTTCTGAAAAATTGGTGGACTCCGTTTATAACGGAAATATTAAAAGAAAAGATTATGGATATATTTTTGGTGTAAATCTTTGTTACAAGTCAAAATTCCCTACAAAATCCATAGATTTTGTAAATATTGATTTTGGTTTAGACTTTATTTCAAATTATTCATGTACTAAAAACTATAGCTTTGAAACCTACTATTTGAAATTGTTAGGTTCAATTGGCATTTGATAAATCATTATATTTGGCTTTGAGTTTTAAATCATATATATATTTACTTATTTCAGCAGATAGCAATATTATCACTGCTGAATAATAAATCCATACTGCCATAGAAATTATGACGGCATAAGTGCCATAAAACTTACCGTAATTGCTTAACGAACTGATGTACCAAGTAAATATATATCTTGATGCCTCAATTCCGATTACGCTGATTACAGTAGCCATTAAAGAAACTCGCTTTGGTGGTTTTTTGTTGGGAACAAAATAAAATATAAAAATAAACAGAACAAATGAAGTAAGGACAGAAACAGTTGACAGAACAACCCAAGAAAATACACCTTCGAAAATCATTGGTGTAAATGAATTGATTAAATCAATTACAAAATTTACTATAGGTAAGGCATAAGAATATATAAGTATCAATATAGAAACTATTATAGTCAGGAAAATATCCTTAAGCCAATAGATTAAAAAAAATCTCTCAGATGATATATCAAATATTTTATTCAAGCTTGTACGTATTGAGCTGACCAATGTAGATGAAATGTACAATAAACCAATCAAACCAATCCAACCAAATAATGCAGAGTGCTGAGTAATCAATTTCAACTCATCCATCACATTGTGTATAAAATCGTAATTAGATTTTGTATCCGGCATATATGAATTAATCAGGTTTTCTATTGTAGAAATAATCATTTCCATATCAAAGAAGTTTTGAACTAAATAAATCGCCAGCAAAAATAATGGAAGCATATAAACGATAATATTGAAGGCTATTCCCGAAGCCAACATGAACGTGTGATTTGCATCAATTCTATCATTTATAATTTTTAAGTGCTGAAAATTTTTTTTGATATATACAATCAGTGTTTTGATGATGTTTAAAAATATCATAATTATTATGTCGAATATAGTTATTTTAGTTTTTTATTTTTAGCAAATTATTTATTTTTTCATGTTAGTGAATTATTCAAATATATCATTTTTTTTGATTATATCTTCAATTATTTTATTTCTTGGAAGTTGTGCGAATCCACAACCACCTACAGGTGGTCCCCCCGACACAACCCCACCGGTTATAACTGAATATTATCCTGAGAATAAAACTACAAATTTCAGCGATAGATTAGTCAAGCTTAGATTTAACAAATACATGGATAAAAGTAAGGTATTGGAAAATTTTTCGATTTCTCCTAATGTACCCGTAACATTTGATTGGAGTGGAAAGGTCTTAGAAATTGAATTGCCTGAAGATTTGGATACTTCAATTACCTATTCAATAAGTCTTGGAACCGAGTATTCAGATTTGTACAACAATAAACCAGAAACAGCATTTTCACTGATATTTTCTGCAGGAGATAAGATTGACTCTGGATTTGTTTCAGGCAAAGTATATGACAATAGTCCGCAAGGAGCTTATATTTACTGTTACTCACTTGATAATATTAATCCTGACACATTAAATCCTTCAAAAACACAGCCAGATTACAGAGTTCAGCTCGGTACAAACGGGGAATTTAGGATAACTGCATTAAAAGACGGTAAATACAGAATATTTTCGATTAAAGACCAGTTCAAAAACTTTTTATACGATCCGAGTGATAATTATTCCTCTTCTCTAACAGATTTGGTAGTGAAAGGTGCTAAATCTGAGCCGACAATTTTGAAACTCGGTCCCCCAATAGACAACATGGGACCATCATTAATAGATGCCACGTCAGAATATTCCAATAGGATTTCTTTGAAGTTCAGTGAAAGAATTGATCCAAATTTTGTAAGCTCGAAATCATTTGAATTATTTACACCTGATAGTATAAAAAACTCGATTATCGCAACATGGATTCATTGGGAAAACAAGTCAAAAGTTGAACTTTTAACTAAAGAATCACTTGATACTAACAAAACATGGATTATTAAAGCAATTACCGGCAAAGAGTATGCTATACGCGATACAATTGGCAACCTAATAATTGATTCATTGAATACAATGAGATTCAAAGCTTCCGCAATTACTGATACCGGCAAAATTACATTACTATACACACCTTTGAAAGATAGCGCTGAATATATCAAAGTAAGCCCCAAATTAGATTTTATTTTTGACAGAGCATTGGATACAACGAATTCTTCAATTAACATATCAATAAAAAATGCTGAATCAAAGGAAAAAGTTGACACCGAAATTATTATCAACTCATCAGAAATTTCAGTTTTAACAAAAAAAGAATTAAAAGACAATACCTGGTACATTATTGAAGCAAAGTTGAAGAATATCAAAAGTGCGAATAATGAAAATTCAATTGACTCGAATATTACAATGCACTTCAAAACAGTAGATTACAAAACAAAGGGTAGTATTTCAGGGAAAGTACAATTTGACGTAGATATCTGTGATTTTTCGAAAATATTGATTTTGAAGAGCAAAGGTGGTAAAGATATTTATTACAAGGAATTAGGCAATAACAATGAGTGGAGTTTCAAAAATATTGAAACGGGAGAATACACTGCTGAGTTGTTCTGTGATGTTGATGGTGATGGCAAATATTCATTTGGAACACCTTATCCTTTTACTTATTCAGAACCCTTTGTGGTTTTTGAAGATGTTCTAAAAATTAAGCCCCGCTGGGAGCTTGAAAATATTATTTTAAATGTCAAGAATTCGCATGCACACTAATACATACCATAAGACCAAATATATTTTGGACTTAATTTTAGTTGGAATTGGCTTGATATCCCTAATTTGTTTTATTTTTGTAAGTGGCTTTTATCTCACTAATGAGTGGTATAGATTCTTTTTAATTACCAGTAAAATCACTCTCGGAATTTTCGTATTACAGGAACTAATAAGATGGTTCATTGTTCCAGATAAACGAGTATATGCAAGGTCCAGAATTGCCGAATCTCTTATTGTAATTTTGGTTATTTCTGAAGAAATTTTTCCAAGTTCTGTTCTAAGTTGGCTAGCAATTATTTTACCTGAGATGTCAATTAATGAATACTCATTGCTATTAATTTCATTGACTCAGTTAGCTGTATTAATATCAATCTTAATCAAAGCTCTCCGATACAACAGGTACATTAATAAGATTCAATTAAACTCTGGCTCTTTACTAACGATTAGTTTTATTTTAGTAATTGCAATTGGTACATTCTTTTTGCTGTTACCAAGGTCAGTTAGTTATGGAGAGCAACCACTCAGTTTTACAAATGCACTATTTACATCTGTCAGTGCAGTATGCGTTACCGGGTTAGTTGTTGTTGATACTGCTACTCAATTTTCGATATTTGGTAAATTGATAATTGGGACATTGATACAAGTTGGTGGTCTTGGTTTAATGACGTTAACTTCATTTATTGCTATCATGGTTTCAGGCAACCTAAGCGTGAGAGCAAAGGTTTTGATGAAAGATATTTTATCACAAGAAAATATAAATGAAGGAATAAATCTACTTTTCAAAATCCTTGCTTTTACATTCTTTATTGAAATTATTGGAGCAATTTTACTTTACCTTTCAATTAGCAATTGGAGCTTAATAAACTTTAACAAGGGTGTTTTTTTTGATTGTTTATTTCATTCAATCTCTGCATTCTGCAATGCAGGATTTTCGGTCTATTCTGAAGGATTAATGAAGCAAAACATACAATCGAATTATACATTTATCTCAGTAATTATGGTTTTGATTGTTTTAGGCGGTTTAGGATTTTTTACATTGAATGATGTTTTTAGGAATTTTTGGAAAAAACAGAATAGAAGAAAAATAAAAATTTCAAGTAAAATTATAATAATCACCACATTAATATTAATTATTAGTGGAATGATTGTATTTTCAGTATTCGAAAGTACTTTATTTTCTTATACAAACTTAATTGATCAATTTTTCCATTCATTATTTTTGTCTGTTACATCAAGAACTGCCGGCTTTAATGCATTACCTATGGACGTCATATCCAATGCAGGAATTATGTTTCTTATAATTCTCATGTGGATTGGCGCATCCCCTGGCTCTACAGGGGGTGGAGTAAAAACTTCAACTGTTGCGGTTGCAATAATTACTCTTTTCAATTATATTCGGGGTAAGGAACGCATTGAAGTGTTCAAACGGGAAATTAGCCCTGAAAACTCAAAGCAGGCATTGATGGTAATCACTTCGTCACTGTTGTTTCTTGGATTTGGAACTACTATGCTTGTATGGATAGAGCCAAACATTGAACCTCTACACCTCATTTTCGAAGCTACATCAGCCATCTCAACTGTAGGGCTGTCAATTGGAATAACACCAAGTCTGACAGATTTTTCAAAATACATTTTGATTATACTTATGTTTGTTGGCAGAATAGGTGTATTTACATTCTTTCTTTCTCTATACAAACCTAAATCTGAACCGAGGTTTAGATTACCTTCTGAAAAAATTATGATAGGATAGTTATGAACAAAAAATTTTGTATTATTGGATTAGGTAACTTTGGTATAAGTTTAGCATTGTATCTGAATGATGAAGGTGCCGAAGTAATGGTGATTGAGAAGGACCTCAAAAAAGTAGAATATGCTGCAGAAAGAGTAGCTCTTGCAGTGCAAATGGATTCTACTGAAGAAAAATCACTCATTAGTCTTGGAATAAAGGATATGGATGCTGTAATCGTTGCTATTGGAGAGGATTTCGAAGCATCTCTTAACACTGTAGCCATTCTGCAGGAATTGGGTGTTCAGAAAATATATGCTCGTGTCATATCTCCAATTCATGAAAGACTTCTTAAACTAATGAATATTACCGATTTGCTCTATCCTGAAGCAGAGGCTGCAAGACATCTTGTCAATAGATTGCTTATACCAGGTCTTTTGGAATCTTTTGAAATTTCTAAAGATTTTGGTATTTTTGAAATTAATACTCCAAAATATCTTGTTGGGAAAACGCTCCTTGAAGCAAATTTAAGGAAAGAGTATAATTTAAATTTAGTAACTGTGAAGCAATTAAAATTCAAGAAGAAAAACACAATTTTTTCTGAAAATACAGAAAAGTATGACGTAGTTGGGGTCATCAAGCCCGATTATGTATTTATAGAAACTGATGTATTGGTATTATTTGGCAAAGAAAGTGATTTTAAAGATTTGTTAAAGATTGTTTAATTTATTTTTTGATTTATGAATAAAATGCGAATATTAAAAATAATAGCTTTGTCTCTATTCATTACACCATATTTGGTCTTACCGAATAACCGATGGACTGAGCCGAGTAATATTATTATTCTAAATACTTCAAAAAATGAATTTGCACCATCGTTTGACCATTCGAATAATTTATTATATTACAACTCAGATAGCACAGGTAACAGTTTATTTTATATATGTACAATCAATCCCGAAGGTGGTTTTTCAAATCCCAAATTGGCGAAAATTCCATTAAATAATTTAAGTAATGACCAATCATATATAACTTTTCACAATAACAAAGAAGCTTATTTGAGTAAACCAAATTTATATTCAAAACAAGCTTTTTTAAATATTTTTAAGAGCGACTTTATTAAGAATTCTTGGACAGAGCCCTTATTATTAGACAGCTTTGCTGTTCAAAGTTTCTGTTCTCACCCAACAATTTCAAAAGCAGGAGATATATTAATTTTTGCATCTGACAAAGATTCAAAAAGTGGAACAACAGACTTATGGATGTCATATAGAAATGAAAACGGCAGTTGGGGGCTCCCATTTAAACTGGAAGAATTGAATTCACCCGGTAACGAAATAACACCTTACCTTCATAATGAGGATACTTTGTATTTTAGTTCAGATGGATTCGAAGGTCCCGGAGGATATGATATCTATATGTCTGTTAGAAGGAATAATCACTGGTCGCGCCCTTTCCCTATTGCAGACATAAATACTGAATACAATGAATCAGATTTTGTTGTCTTGTCCGACTCAAGAGCTGTTTTTTCATCAGACAGACCAGGTGGCAAAGGGAAATTGGATTTATATATTTCTTCTCCATCAAATAATGGACCCAAAAAGAATATAAATGTTGTACCTGAAATTTCTTTGATGACTCAAGTTTCAAGTTTATTGGTGCAGAAGAATTCTAAGGTCAAAATATTTCCTGCATTTTATTTCTTTAATGTTAAATCATTTGGTGCAAATAATTTAAGTAATCATATTATTGATTCTCTAATTTACGAGTATCCGATGATAGTTGCAAAATTCTTAAGTGATTATCCTAATGAATCAATTGTGATTGATTCATCTGAAATTAATAATATGATATTAAATATGTTTGAGGCGTACGGAGTAAGTAAGAATCAAATAAAATTTCAAAAACCATATCAAGAGAATGATTTTATCAGATGCAGATTACTTAGTGGAAATTTCTTACCAAACATTGAATTGAGTGAAGATGAATATTTTTGTAAACCACCTGTAATTGAAGTTAGCGTTGACTCTCGTGAAAAAATATCAATAAAGAATCAGAACTTAAGTTTATTTGCAAAGTCGCATCATAATTTTGAGATAAAAGATAAAAATGTGCCATTCAGGGATATTTTATTACTTGACGATCTTGGTGAGGAGTTATACAAATCTGATTCAGTTACAATTATTCACACTTGTCAACTTGCAAATGGCGATAAAACAAATAATTACAGAACTATCAATATTAACAGACAACAATTGAAAGAGTTATATTCTCATCATAATGAAGACAGAAAAACTGAGAGTTATTTCTTTATAATTCCTGACAACATTTTCCTGAATAGCGACTACTTCCCTATTGAATATTTTAATCATCTAATTAATTCATTGAATGGTTCAATAAGTGTTAACATTAGTTATTATAATAATGAATTATCAAATCAAGTATTGAAATTTAAAGAACTGATTACAAATAAAACGAAAGGGAAAAACTATAAAGTTCAGCATAAAGAATTAAAATATTCCGAAAATGAATATTTCTCAAAAAATATTTCGAATATGATAATCAGAGTTGATATTGATAAAATATTAAAAAATTAGAAAAAAGTATTTTTTTTTGGAACTTTTTTAATCATTTCTTTAAAATTGGTATATTTTTTATTATTTTTATACTTCAATTTGTTCAAATACGTGTAATATACAAATTGTTAAGAAATTAAGAATTAAAGATAGAAGCGATAAGTAATGTCGAGTGTGCACGAATTTATACAGACGCAGGAATTTGCAACTCTTCCAGCAGTAGTAACAAAAATTTTGGAGTTACTTGAAAAGGATGAGGTTGATATTAGAGCAGTATCCGGATTAATAGAAACTGATGCCCCACTTACATTAAAACTCCTAAGAGTTGCCAACTCTCCATTATATGCACTAAGATCGGAAGTTAATTCAATCCATCAAGCAATTCTTCACCTTGGAATTAATCGCTTAACCAATATTGTGATAGGCGTCTCTATATTTTCAAAATTTTTTATTACAAAAAACAAGGCAATTAACACATTGCTCGAAGATTTTTGGTGGCATTCTTCCTGTGTTGGAATGATCTCAAAGTCGATGGCAACTAAAACCGGCAAATTTTTCAAAGAAGTTGAATTTTTAGGTGGATTACTCCATGACATCGGAAAACTTGCAATGATTCAGTTCGACGTTGATAAGTACCTAGAAGTTATTCGGCTAGTCGAAGAAGAAAATCATTCTGACCATCAGGCAGAAGAAATTGTCTTCGGAACAAATCATACACTCGTCGGTTCAGAAATTGCAAAACTTTGGAAACTACCTTCAGAGTTACAGGATATTATCAAATACCATGAGAATATTCAAGAGTTATACCGAAACAAAGAATTAGTTGCTTTTGTGAGATTAGCTGATCTTTTAGCTGAAGTTTGGGGTGCAAGTTTCCATGAAGGGCTCAAACTCTTAAGATTGGAAGAAGAACCTTCCTGGAAAATATTAGAAACTTCTTACCCCGAATTTAAGCAAATTGACCTTGAATTATTTACATTCGAGCTTGAAACTGACTTCAAAAGAACTGTTGAATTCCTCAAACTCGTAAAAAGTTAAAACAATTTATGAGCTGGAATTTGATAACTATTTTCCCAAAAAATTTTGTTTAACTTATATTAAAATAAAGTGGATTATTACATAATCATCTTGATTGTTTTGTGCTTGTTAGCTGTAACAGACCTTACTGTTGGCGTAGCTAACGATGCTGTAAACTTCCTGAATTCAGGAGTTGGGTCACATGCTGCAAGTTTCAAGAAAATTTTATTTGTTGCCGCACTAGGTGTTTTCATTGGTGTACTTTTCTCAAGCGGTATGATGGATGTAGCCAAAACCGGCATTTTCAATCCTCAATATTATTTACTTGCTGAGGTACTGATAATTTTTGTTGCAGTCATGTTTAATGACTTATTGCTTCTTGATTTGTTTAATACTTTCGGTTTACCAACATCAACAACAGTTTCTGTTGTAGCCGGAATGTTTGGAAGTGCATTGATGATTACATTCATTAAACTTACAAATGCCGGTGAATCACTATCATTGATAGCAACCTACCTTAATGTTGCCAGTTTATTCAAAATTTTTACAGCCATATTGTTATCAATTGCATTTGCATTCATTTTTGGATTTTTAGTACAATATATCTCCAGATTGATATTTACTTTTGATTACAAACAAAGATTCAGAAAATATGGTGCATTGTGGTCAGGAATTTCACTTACAATTTTGTCATATTTTATTTTAATGAAAGGTGCCAAAGGTGCTCGTTTTCTTATAGAGCTCGGAGTTACTGACTGGATATTTGCAAACCTTTCACTTCTTTTATTAGCAAGTTTGGTATTTTGGACCTTGGTATTCCAAATAGTATTATTCTTCTTTAAAAATGCCAATGTGCTTAAATTCATAGTTTTACTAGGAACGTTTTCTTTAGCGATGGCGTTTGCTGCAAATGATTTGGTTAACTTTATCGGGCCTACTTTAGCAGGTATTACTGCATATACTATAGGGTTAAATTACGGAGATCTAGCTAATGCTAACATGGCTGATTTAGCTACATTGGTAGTACAGGCAGAAACCTGGATGCTTCTGCTTGCAGGTGGAGTCATGGTATTAACATTGTATTTTTCTAAGAAAACTCGCTCTGTAATTAAAACATCTGTAAACCTTGGAAGACAATCAGAAGGTGAAGAGAATTTTGATTCTAATATGGTTGCCAGGGCTATTGTAAGAATGGTAATTACTATGATGAATTTCATAAAAAGAATCACTCCAAAGGCGATTCAGAATTTCATCAACAATAGATTTGACATTTCCAAATATAAACCTGAGCTTGATGATAATGGTAACGAACCAGCATTTGACCTATTAAGAGCGGCTGTTATATTAATTGTATCATCAGGATTAATTTCTTTTGCAACATCACTCAAATTACCTTTATCAACTACTTATGTAACATTCATTGTAGCAATGGCTGCAGCATTACCTGATAAGGCATGGGGCAGAGATTCGGCAGTTTATAGAGTTGCCGGTGTAGTTACTGTAATCTCAGGGTGGTTTTTTACGGCATTTATGGCAGCAATAGTATCTGCCGCAATAGCAGCCATAATATATTATGGTGAAATCTATGGATTGGCAGGTATGGTAATTTTCACTGCAGTGGTTTTACTAAGAACTTCCAAATTACATAAACAGAAAGAGAACGAACAGGATGTTGATGAATACAGAACAGAAATTGAAGAGGGTGAAATTGAAAGCGATAATGATGCTAGCCTACCACCTACTATCAAAGTTTTGACAAAGGAAACATCAAATTTCTTGGGGAATACTGTTTCTATTGCAACTAATAGTTATCTTGGACTTATCGAAGAAGATATTAAGATCTTAAAAAAATCCAAAGTAAACAGTAAAAAAGTAAATAGAAAACTCAATACATTAATCAAAAAGTCTGTTGATTTTATCAAATCCGAGAAAAATGACAAGGATTTCGAAAGTGATATACTTTCAATAATCTCTAATTGTCAGGACATTGCTGATAGAATTCTGACTTTGACCGACCAAAACTATAATTATCTTAACAATAATCATCATAGGTTGTTCCCTGAACAAAAGCAGGATATCAGAGATTTGTCAGAGTATTTGCAGGAGCTTTTGGTGATTGCTACCAAAGTTCATAAAAACAGTTTCAATATAACCGAAGATGAGATCAGAAGTAAAGAGCTAAAATTAAAAGAGATGGTTGCTGCAGTAAATAAAAATCAAGTAATGAGAATTAAAAAACTTACAACCAGTCTTAAGAGAAATGTATTGATTCTGAATATTATTAATGATGTAGATGTAATTGGTAATGTACTTTTAAAAGTTATAAGAACATCAAAAAGAATCAAATTACTTTGTATCAGTAATGATATTTCTTCAGCCAAGTAATCAATTTTTATTATTTTTATACTAATAACCCCCTTCAGAATCTTGGAGGGGGTTATTTATTTAAACCAAAATCAATTTATAAAAATATTAGTCATTGATATTTTTACGCATTTTCAAATCATAATATTTTGGTCTTTCTTTTATCACTTTCTTGAAGAAATCATTTCCGTATCCAACGCCTTTTGGATGACGGCCGTTAGCTTCTTTAACATTATTAATATAACCATCATTATATTTCATTACCATAAACTCCCACAAATCTCTCCATCTGTCAACAACTATTTCGAATTGATTGTTCGAATATTCTGTAAGATATTCGATAGCTAAGTTTTTATCTTTCTTATAAAGTTCGGAAGCAGCCATTTCAACTGCAGGTTGGAAAGCAAAAAACTTATTCTCCAATTCACTTTGCACAGCTTGAATATCCTGAAGAGCATAGGAGTATTTTGAATATGCAAGATTTGCAACAAGATTGAATACCCAAAAAGCAGAATTCATGCTGAACTCACTGATTGAATATCCCTGCGATGATGGTGGAGGTGCACTAATTGAGCAATAAATAGGGCTATAAACTGTTGTATAATTGTCATCAACACCATACCAAAAAATTCCACCGATTTCTCTCGGCAACCACGACCTCATCTGAGAAACAAATGAAAATGCAGTCTGTTGAGTAGAAATTGGACGTTCCCAGGCATAACTATTGGTATCACCTTCAATTTTAAATACGAGGGGCTTCCATCTTACAGGATTACCAAATGGCTCAGCCGCAGGTCCTTTCTTTGTATCCCATTCAGTTCCGTCGAAATGATCTCTGAACAAAGCGAAAACATCTTTGACAGATAATTTCTTATCTGGCTTTATGTATAATGGATATGGTTCAGCACCTTCTACAGCTCTCCAGTAATCAGGTGATATGTTCATTGAAGGTGCTGCACTTTTGAATAGACTCCAAACTCTACCTTCGCAGAACAATAATGCTCCTGGATCGAGTGGGCAGTACACATCTACAAATGAAAAATCTCCATCTTTTTTAGGATCGTAGTATCCATTTTTTTGAGCAAAAGTTATAATATCCTTAGAATATATACAATTTTCAGGGTCATTCAATGGAAATTTTCTGATTCTTGCTTGGTTGGCGTGGGCTGAAACATATCCATCAGGTATTTTAACAGCTACCCAAACAGCACCTTTCTCCTTGCCGCCTTTGCCTATCATTTCCAGAATCCATACTTCATTAGCGTCTGCTATTGAAAAAGATTCTCCAGATGAATAATAACCATACTCAGCAACCAATTCTCCCATTATCTTTATAGCTTCGCGAGCTGTTTTAGAGCGTTGAAGTGTTATTCTTATCAGACTTCCGTAATCAATAATTCCGTTTGTATCCTGAAGTTCTTTTCTACCACCAAAAGTGGTTTCACCTATTGATACCTGGTATTCATTTATATTACCAATCACAAGATAAGTTTCCTGTGCTTGTTTGATCTTACCTAAATATTTACCACTATCCCAGTCATAAACCTCTAACCATTCGTTTGGACCATATTTTTTTGCCGGCATATAAACCAATGGCTCCATAAATCCGCCTGCATCAGCATTATAAGTTATCATTGTTGAGCCATCAACGGATGCACCCTTCGTTACCAAAAAGTTTGTACATGAATACCCTTCATATACAAAACCTATAATCATAGTTAAAATAAAAAACATTCTGAGAAAATAAACCATAAATTCCTCTTAAATAAAAAAATTAAAATTGCATCTTTTAGATATGCAATATAAAATTAAATAAATTGATTTTCAATAATTTTGAGATAGTAAATATTTTTTTGATTTATTTATTTTGAAGAATTAATGTGTAATAGATCATTTAATAAGAGTTACTAATAATAATTTCTTCATAGAATTTACTCTGTTAAGTTAATTTTATCTCTCTTAAAAGTGCTTGTTTTTCAATTTCGAGTTGCCTTATTCTTCTATCTAAAGCATCAATTTCATCGGGCATAGAGTCAATTTCAATCCTGAGTTTACTTGCAGCTTCATCAATCAAATCAATTGCTTTATCTGGTAAAAACCTGTCCGGAATGTAACGATTCGACAACTCCGATGCAGCAACAATAGCACCATCAGTAATTCTGACTCCATGATGCACTTCATACTTTTCTTTCAAACCTCTTAGTATAGAAATCGTTGATTCGACATCGGGTTCATCAATCAGTACTTTTTGAAATCTGCGTTCGAGTGCAGCATCTTTCTCAATGTGTTTTTGATATTCGTCAAGAGTAGTAGCACCTATGCAGTGCAACTCTCCCCGAGCCAAAGCAGGTTTAAGAATATTCGCTGCATCCATTGCACCACTTGTTGCACCTGCACCAATTAAAGTGTGAATTTCATCAATAAAGAGAATGATTTCTCCTTCAGAATCTGACACCTCCTTAATCAATGACTTAAGTCTCTCTTCAAACTGACCTCGGTATGAAGTTCCGGCAACAAGCGTTGCTGTATCTAATACTACAATACTTCTTGACTTTAAAGTCTCCGGCACATCTCCGGAAATAATCCTCTGTGCAATACCCTCAACAACTGCAGTTTTTCCAACCCCTGGCTCACCTATCAAAACAGGATTATTTTTAGTCCTTCTTGACAAAACCTGCAAAACCCTGCGTATTTCTTCTTCTCTGCCAATTACAGGGTCTAACTTTCCGCTGCGAGCCCAATCGGTGAGGTCACGACCGAACCTTTTTAATTGCATATACTTATCTTCAGCATTCTGGTCTGTTATCCTGTTATTCCCCCTGATACTTTGTAGTATTTTAAGTATGCTTTCCCGATTAATTCCTTGTTTAATCAGCATGTTTGAAATATCATACTTTTTATCGGTCATCATTAAGAATATATGTTCGATACCAACATACTCATCTTTCATACTTTTCGCTTCTTGAAGTGAAGCATTAAATAAATCATTAAGTTGATTGGATAAATAATGGTTCAGTGCTCCATCAACCTTCGGTAACTTTTGCATATAGTCATTAACCGAAATGATAATATTGTTAAGATTTCCACCAATTCGTTTTATTATATCCTGTATCAAACCGTCTTTTTCTTGAACAAATGCAGCCAAAAGATGAATAGGTTCAATTTGTTGATTACCATAACTATCAGCAATATCTGTAGCTGTTTTGATAGATTCCTGAGCTTTAAGAGTAAATAACTGAAAATTCATACTTCTACCTTTAATTTCAATTTCATTTTTAAGTAATAACGAAAAAGATGTAAAATTAATTAATTATATCATTACATTATATTTACAAGTTAAATTATATCATACATAACAAAGTATCTAAGTAATTTTTGAGTATATTTTTTTTAAAATATAATAGGTATAATTCTGTCAAGATATTTTTTTAGATAATTCGTTTGGTAATGAGTATTTACGCATACATATTATTTTTATCATTAAGTTTTTTTGCAATTCAGGATATTTTCATTGATAGTTTCGATGATAATTCGATGGGATGGTGGGTCGGAACAAATGACAACTTTTCATCACAGATTTCAGATGGCAAATTAATTTTAGAAGCTACAACAAATGATCAATTCAAATTTCTGACCAAAGCAATTCCATCTTGTTATGAATATGATTTCTTTCTCAAAGCTGATTTTAAACAAGTATCAGGTGTTGATAATCACGGATTTGGTTTGGTTTGGGGCACAAGAGATATATCTAATTTATTGTTTTTTGTCATAACCAGCAATGGCTATGCTTCTATTTACAAAAATATTAACGGCCACTGGGCTCCCATACAGGAGTGGACTGAATTCGATTACATTAATCCCGAAAATTTAACCAACAAATTGGAAATTCATCAAAAAAACAAGCACCTAACGTTTCTAATAAATGATGAAGTATTTTTTGAAACCGAAGCATCTAGGCCATTTGGAAATAAGATAGGGTTTTGTATAAATAATACAATGAAGATTGAGGTTGATAATCTCGAGTTTCGTTATTTTGATAAAGGAAAAATTAATGTTGTTGAAAACCCTGTTCGTGAGAGCGCCAAGACAAATTTGGGTCCTGCGATTAACACTGAGTATTCAGAAATCCTACCAATAATTACACATGATGGCAAAGGTCTTTATTTTGTCAGAAAGCATAGCCCGGAGAATATTGGAAAAGAACATTATGATGATGTTTATTACTCTGCCAAAATTAATGATACAACCTGGTCAAAGGCAGAAAGATTAGGTCACCCTGTCAATAATGATGGAAATAACTCAGTTGTATCAGTTTCACCTGATGGTAACTCACTTCTTTTGATGAATCAGTATAGTGAAGATGGCACCAAAATTACAGGTGGTGGCCTTTCAAAAAGTGTTAGAACAAAAGACGGTTGGAGTATTCCCAAAGCCGTACAAATAGTTGATTATTATAATGATAATCCTCAGTATTACGAAAATCAGTTTTTATCAGCAGATAACAAAATACTCCTTACTTCTGTACAAAGAAAAGAAGGATATGGAGAGAATGATATTTATGTATCATTTTTTGATGGTGAAAAGTATTCAAAACCTAAGAATTTGGGACCTATTATTAACTCCTATGGTGATGATATGTCGCCCTATTTGGCTTCCGATGGCCGAACATTATATTTCTCGAGCAACGGACACCCCGGATATGGAGAGTATGATGTATTTATATCGAGACGAATTGATGAAACCTGGACAAATTGGACAAAACCGCTCAATTTGGGTGACGCGATAAATTCACCACAGACAGAAGCATATTTTACAATACCGGCTTCCGGTGATTATGCATATATGATGACTAATAAAAATACTTTCGGAGGTACTGATTTAATTCGTTTGAAACTTACAAAAGAATCTCAGCCCGACCCTGTAGTATTACTTTATGGAAAAGTATATAATTCTGCGAATAATCAGCCTATAGGTACTAACATAGTATATTACAATCTGATTACCAATCAGGAACTTGGTACCGCAATATCAGACCCAAACACAGGTGAATACAAGATTGTATTGCCCTATGGTATGATGTATAGTTACTTTGCTTCATACGAAGGTTTTTATTCTGTATCCGAAAACATTGACCTGACACTCTATTCAGAGTATAAGGAAATTGAAAAAAATCTTTATCTAACTCCGGTCGAATCTGGTGTAACATTTAGATTAAATAATATATTCTTTGATTATAAGAAATTTGATTTAAGACAAGAATCGTTTTATGAATTGAACAGATTATTATCATTCCTGAGTCATAATCCAAAAATCAAAATTGAAATATCTGGACACACCGATAATATAGGTGGAGATGAATACAACAACAAGCTATCAAATGATAGAGCATCAAGTGTGTTGAGTTATCTGCTAACCGGAGGTATTGATAAAAACAGACTTGTATCAATAGGTTATGGTAGATCTAAGCCTGTTTCAACAAATGATACTGACGAAGGCAGGCAACTCAACAGAAGAGTTGAAGTAAAAATATTAAGCGACTAATGAACCTTCCGAATTTATGCCGAAAGATTCATTAGTATGCTTTTTGATATATTATTTAGGCTCCCAGTAACATCTTTTTGGTGATATAATTTCACCAGAATCTTTTAGCTTTTTCATTTCTTTGTCAACAACTTTTCTGTCTAATCCGGACAATTCTGCTATTTCTCCTGCAGATACAGGTTTAGCAGCAGATTTCATTGCAGCGATGATTTTTTCTGAATCACTCATGTTAATACTTTTTAAATTATTAAAGAAAAATGAACTGCAAATTTAGTGATTTTATAAATAAAAAAAAAGACTTCCAGCAAAAAATGTGAAAGTCTCTTGAATTATTGTTTTTAATAATCAACAATCAGGCATTATCTAAAAAATCATTAAAGCGTCTTTCAGGTCTGCCTTTCCAATTATTTTTGTGATAAGCATAGCTTACAATTATTGGCATTGCTATTGTAGCTTCAGCAAATACCATTTGTTCGTAAGTTGTCTCTACCTTGCCCCACGAACTTGCTTCTTTGAGTGTTGAGCCTGATAGAGCTCCGTCTCTTTCGTCTGCAACCGTAATCTGAACAGCATATTTGTGCATATCTGCTTCGATACCCAACACTTCAGCTGCAACGACTACATCCTGAATAAAATTCTTTGGAACACCCCCACCAATCATGAAAATTCCGGAATCTCCAACTTGAATTTTAGTTTTGGTCAGCTCTAAGAAATCTTTTGCTGAGTCAATTCCAACAACTTCGCCCTTGTTTGCATGATATTGGTGATGAACCAAGCCAAATCCTGCTGATGAATCAGAAAAAGCAGGACAAAATATTGGAACTCCTTTTTCATAAGCAGTTCTGATAATCGAACCTTTACCCTTGTCGTTAAGTACCAACCATTTGCCCATTTCACGTATAAATTCTCTTGAACTGTACGAACCCGGAGGAAGCGAGTTAGCTATCTCGGCTACAGTCATGTCGCATACTCTTAAATCCTCTTCATCAATATAAGTATCATAAATTCTATCAATCATCAATTCCCGTAGTTCATTATCATCAACGAACGGAGTACCCTGATAATGACGGAATCCAAGAGCTTCAAGAAAGTCTTGGTCAACAATATTTGCTCCAGTCGAAACAATGGCGTCACACATGTTATTCTCAATCATATCAACTATAACCTGCTTCAATCCTGCACTGATTAGAGAGCCCGCAAGTGTAAGATACGAAATGCACGATTTGTCATTCATCATTAAGTCAAAAATTTGTGCTGCTCTGCTTAAGTTTCTGGACTGGAATGCCATCTTACCCATTGCTTCAACCATTTCAACAGTATTGATTGATTTAATGTCAATGTGTTCTACTAAGTTTTCTGAATTCAAAAATTTTGATTTGTCCGACATTTTTTACCTTTTAATAAAAATTATATTCTATATAAAAAAGTATATTACGAATATTATTATTAACTATTATAGTATTATTTAATTTAAAGATCAATGTTTAAATTAAATCAATATAAACAAATGTCTATCTCTTTATTTTCACATCTTCACAAACTTCTCTACTTTATCGCCAATCCTCACATAATACACACCTGCCGGTAGATGTGATACATCAATTCTCACATTACCATCTTGAGGGGTGGCAGCGTAGCTGACAGAGTTGATGACTTCCACGCCAAGCATATTAAATATCTGCACATTTTCAACTACATTGTCAACCCCATGCTTTAGCGTGGGGTTAGAGTACATATTTTCAGGCAATGTAATATTTATATAATCACTTGTGGGGTTTGGATAGATTAAGTACTTATTTATATTATAAATTTCTTTAATATTAGACGCAATCTTATCATATTTAAATATATATCCGTTACTTAAAAAAATAAATGCCGTTGTTGCAGAATTACGTAAACCAGTGTTTATTTTTTCGTGAATAACTCTGTTCTCAATTCTATTATATTTAGTCCAGGTTTCACCACCATCAAATGTCATATAAATCAAACCACCCCAACCAGTAGCAATACCATGCATTTTATCTAAAAAGCTTATTGATACTAATCTGAATTCTACGACACCAATATCTTTCATTTTTAATGACCATGTTATACCACCATTGCTTGATAAAAATATTGTATTGTGGATTACATAGTTGTTATCAATCATAATATAAGTTTGTGATACTGCCCAAATCGTATCTTTATTTATTTTATTGAAATTATATCCAATTGAAAGAGGAAGTTTGCTATATGTCCAAGATTTTCCTCTATCAGTAGATCTAAAAAGTAGGTTAGACATTAATTTGTCTGATTGTGCACTAAACAATATTAAATTTGAATCAGGAACAGTAACGTGAAAAATGAATGTAATTATATCCTTGAATACTATTAAATTTATTTTATCAAACGTTTTACAACTGTCTTCTGTTAAATAAATTGAGTAATTTGACGCAGTAACTCCAATTTTTTCATTATACATATCAAAAAAAACAAAATCATCATATTGATTGGTTTTAATTCTGTACCAGTTACGTCCTTGGTTACGCGATGCAAGAATAAAACCATCATCGCATGATAAATAGAATTTGTATTTTGACGATTTAGAAAATGCTCTGGGAGTCAAACCCCCACCCCGAATTTCAGGATCAAGAAAACACTCTTCATCTGTAAGTGTTTGGTCCCAAGTTGCACCACCATCACTTGTAACATAGAATTTTGGAACTCCGCTTGCTGTCCAACCATAAACTCCAAAACTTAAAGAATCAATTACATAAGAGTATTCAAAGTAGTTCTTATATGCTTCATGAATTAATTCCCAATCATAAGCTACTAAATCAGAGTATCCGAATATTAAAATAATAAATAAATATTTTACTTTCATTTTAGTCTCTAATTAATACTCTGAAATAATTAGTTTCATTTGATGTTTGAACAATAATACTATACTGCCCTTTCATTAATTCAATATTACTTATTATCAAATCGTTACCATAAATTTGAAAATTCGATTGATTAATTTCATGTAACAGCCTTCCTGTTAAATCATATATATGAATCAAATATACTTGTTTATTTGACATAGAATCTATATGTAATATGATTGATTCATTGATATAATTAATGAACGAATTTAAAGCGAATTTTTTGTCTCTCAATGTAAAGTTCTCGACAACTGAAGTTGGTACTTCAATATTAGATAGCTTATAAATATTTTTTGATGTAGAGATATAACCGTTTTTCTGGTCACAAAGTAAAATATTTTTAATCGAAATTGGTGTTTTAATACTATCATAGCCAGTAATCCTGTCCATATTCCAGGTTATTCCGGCGTCTGAAGTTCTGAATATCCAATTTGTATAAGTACCGGTAACTAATAAATGATTATCATCGAATGATGTAATTTTACTTAGACCACCGTATTTATTATCCAAATCAAGAATATTGAACCACGTTTCACCGGAATTTGTAGTTTTTAATATTACTTGTTGTATAAAGCCGGAATCATTTTTATCATGTCGTACTGCATAGCCAATCTTATCATTAATGAATAATATATCTTTAAATTCAAGCACGCTACCATAGAGTATATGTTTCCAAGTTTTACCTGAGTCAAGAACCCAATTTAAAACTAATCCATTTTCTTCATTTTGAGTAAAAAAATACATATCACCATTTTGTGTGATACCTTTGATTAAAAATAAATCCCATTTAACTTTATCGGGTACATCAAGTTTGTTCCATATATTGCCGGAATTATATGTATAAAAAATATTTAATAATTTAGAATTACGTTTAATCTCAAATTTAAAACCTTTGTCGGAGTCAATCATTTTGTATGATCTTAGTATTGAATCATCATATATTTCTTCTACCCATTTGTTACCCATATCGTAACTTTTAAAAACAATGCCAGAATCCCTGGACAAAATAATTGTACCAGGTGCTATAAAATCAAACGACATGTAATTATTGGCTATATAAAGTTTAAACGGGTTATTTTGAAAAAAAGAAGTATCAGTAAAAATAACTTTCCAAGTATTGCCACCATCTGTAGTTAGATCCAAGATTGCACCAACATGATTCATGTCAACCATTCGCTTTATACAAGTTTGGCAATTTACACATTTAATTTCTTTGATTTCATATCTTTGGTCAGAATTAGGTAGTGTGTCCCAGTACAAACCCTGGGACCTTAAAGAAAATGGTGATAGAATATAAAATAAAGCAAATGCAACAATTAAATTACTTTTTTTAATATTTAATAAATTTATTTGCATAGCGATTATTACCTGATTGAATTAAAATATTATAAACACCTGCTGAGTATTTGCTCAAATCTAATGTAAAATTCCCATTTATGTTTGAAAATGAATCTGAAAATTGTAAATTTCCTAATAAATCATAAATATATACTTTTACATCAGGAATTAAGTTATTTTCACAATTAATATTTAAGTAATCATTAAAATAATGAATTTGAAATTTAATCATTTTTGAATCATCTTCATTTTCAATTGTTTGCTTACCAAAAGGACTTAAATAATTTAAATTCCATTCTGAACAAAATGAATTGCAATTTATAGCGCATTCAGTAATAGGTTCATATATTTCAGTATAAGCAAAACTTGACAATCTTAAATTACAGTTTGTTCCTGAACAAGATTGCTGATAGCATACATTAAAAAAATGATTACAGCATTGTTCACTTGTACCGCATTGTCTTATCATAGTTGGCTCACCTGGTCCTGAAATGACTTCGGAGCAAGCGTATGTTTCTACGGAAAAGTTTAAATAGCACCCAGCTGAATCAATACCTAACAATTCAGTTTTACTAAAAATAGATTTAAGTATCTCTTCATAAATATTAATACACCAACAACCTGGTCCAGTATAACTAATATCACCAATCCTAATTTTTCTTTCAATTACACTATTGTTATTGTCATATACAAGTAAATAACAATAATCGTATGTTATTATGCAAGCTGGCCCAGGTATATTATCTGGCGGACACATTATTGTTATTGTAGTTGTTGATATTGGTATGCAATTATCGAGGAAGGATTGTCCAAAACAATTTTCATTTTGAGCTAGAGCGCTTTCACTTATACTAAATGTCATAATTAAAATTAAAGCTAGTGATACTTTTAAGCTCTGATGCTCTGATGCTCTGATGCTCTGTAGCGAAGTACTTTTTAAAATACATAATTCCTCCAAAGTAAGTTTAATAAAAATCTATTTTCCCCTTTTAAAAGGGTAAAAAAAACTTTTTCAACATATCCACAAAGAACACACCCCAAATTAAGAAATATTTATTATATTTCCAAGTATAATTTCATATCTATAAAAATATTCCAACTCCTAAGCAAGTAAATATCAGTACTTTTCTTTAATTATTTGGCTGACTCATTTGTTTGGATAATTGCAAATAATTAGTTTTAATTGTAATGATTTTATTAATAATTTTCAAGTAGCTTCTGATAAGTTATGTAAATGGCATTTTGTTAAATTATAAGTGTTTAGGTGTAGTTAATACAAAAAAAGGCGAATAGAAATTCGCCTTATCATTAATTTAGTTTCAAAGTTATTTTGCTTTACCCTGATTGGCAACAGCTTCCATAGCTTTTTTGATTTCGTCTTCATCACCTAAGAAATACCTTTTAATTGGCTTTAAGTTCTCATCTAATTCATAAACCATAGGTACACCTGTTGGCATGTTAAAATTAAGGATTTCATCTTCGCTCATGTTGTCGAGGTGTTTGATTAAAGCCCTAAGTGAATTACCATGAGCTGCAATTATTACTTTTTTCCCTGATTTAATATCAGGTACGATAGTTTCATTCCATAGAGGCATGACTCTATCAACCGTATCAGCAAGGCATTCACCCTTTGGTAATAATGATTTTTCGATATTCTGATATTTAATGTCATTTCCGGGAAAATGTACGTGAGTATCATCAACAAATGGTGGAGGTGTAGAGTAACTTCTACGCCAAATTTTTACCTGATCTTCGCCATATTTCTGAGCAGTTTCGGATTTGTTAAGACCTTGCAGGGCACCATAATGGCGTTCGTTTAATCTCCAACTGCGAATCACAGGAATCCATAACAAGTCAAGATTATCAAGAACGATCCACAAGGTGCGAATTGCTCTTTTCAAGACAGAAGTGTAGGCAACATCAAAAGTAAGCCCTGCATTCCTAATTGCTTCAGCTGCTTTGGCTGCTTCGTTCAATCCTTTTGTTGACAAATCAACATCAACCCAACCTGTGAATCTATTCTCTTGATTCCATGTACTTTCGCCGTGTCTAACTATAACTAACTTATACATCTTTCTTTTTCCTATTATTTTAATTTTTATTTATAAAATTATAATATTCTGCAGCTCTGTTTAGTTCATCAACAGTATTGATACCCTGTAACTCATCGAAGGGTGCTGCATTAATTCCATAGACTGATTTACCAATATTTTTCAATATTTCGATTATATCTGTAAGATAATATTCTTTTTGTGCATTATTATTTGTAATCATTTCTAGTGAGCTATATAATAAACTTGCTTTAATCATATAAATACCGCTATTGATTTCATTTATATTTAGAATCTGTTCATCAGCATCTTTATGCTCAACAATTTTCATAAAATTTTGATCTGTATCTCTTACAATTCTACCATATCCGGAGGGATTAGGAGCAAAAGTTGTCAAGACAGAAATTTCAGATTTTACTTCATTATGAATGTTTATGAACTTCTTTAATGACTCGTGCTTAAGTAAAGGTACATCACCTGCAAGAATCAATACATCACCATCGAAATCTTTGAGTAGATTATATGTTTGCATCACAGCATGGCCGGTACCGAGTTGTTCGTCCTGTGAAGTAAAATCAACACCCCCGAATTCGGAGTCCTTAATATAATTAATTACAAGTTCTTTTTGGTGCCCAACAACCAAAACCTTTTTCTGAGGATTAAGTTTTTCTACTTGATTTAAAACAAACGAGATTAAGGGTTTTCCATTAATTTCAGCTAATACTTTTGGCAAATCAGGATTATTCATCCTTTTCCCTTTGCCGGCAGCAAGTATTATTACTGCAAACTTATTTTTTTCCATTATTAGTAGCTTGTATTGAATCAGTGATAGATTTAATTTTATTTTTGGAGTCTAACAAAACAACAGTCGGCAAATGCTCGTCAATTTTATCATTATCAACCATACAGTAACTCATGATTATAATTTTGTCACCAACAGCACCCTTACGTGCAGCTGCACCATTCAGGCAAATAGTTCCCGTACCACGTTCACCAGTGATAACATAAGTTTCGAAGCGTTCACCATTATTAATATTAACAACAGAAACTTTTTCATAATGCTTAAGGTCTGCTGCTTCCATCAACTCTTCATCAATGGTCAGGCTACCTTCGTAATAAAGCTCTGCCTGAGTAATAGTTGCCTGATGAAGCTTAGATTTAAGGAAATTTCTTAGCACCGGATTTTCCTGGAATCAATGATAAATAAACAATTTTAGTTAAGACGAGTTTTAATAAAATTTATTAATTTTAGTGTAATACTTTTATTGATTAGTCAGTGTAATGATTTTTTCTGCAACCCTTTTACCGCTAAAAGCACCACTTTCAATCGTTGCCGGTAAGCCGGTATCAGTCCAATCACCGGCGATAAAAAAATTATTTAAAGAGGTTTCTGCCTTAGGTCTCAATTTTTCGTTTTCTACAGTTTGTCTGAATGTTGCAAATTTCTCAGTTATAATCCTATAATGAAGCAAATGACTTTTATCAAAATTCGGGAATAACTTAATTAATTCTTCTGTCATTAAACCAATAAGCTTTTCATGAGCCATACCAACATACTTACTTGCCGCACTTATTGTAATTGAATAAGAGTATGAAAACTTGTATTCATACTCTTTGTTCAAAATCTTTCTTCTATTAAAAATCCATTGAATATCAGAATTTAAAACAGATACAAAATCAACATCAAACAATTCTATATCCAACCAAATATAAACTGAAATAATTGGTGAATAGGAAAATTTGGACAAATACTTGAAATTTACATTATCATCATCAAACATCTTACTTAAAGAAAACGCCTGAACTGAAGATACATAATAATCTGCTTTTAAGATAGCATCATTATTCAAAAAGATGCCCGTTACTTGACTTCTATCAATTAAAAGTTTGCTAACTTTATTTGAATATTGAATTACACCACCTAATTCAATAATTTTATTTTCAATAATTTTTAGCAAATGTGGAAAATCATACTTCGGAAAAGCCAACCTGGAATTATCTGTATCTTCGATAAATGCTTTCTTTAAAATATTTATTAAAATTTTTGCCGAAGCATCTTTAAGCTCTGTGTTCATTGTAGCTATAATGAATGGCTCCCAGAATCTTGAGATTGCATCATCATATTGATTGTGTATTTTTAAAAACTCATAACAAGTATTGCTAATACTACTGTTTTCAATATGTGAAATTTTTAGTAAAAGTTTGATTATTGCAATTTTGGATTTGAAACTAATACCTTTTAAATTGAGAAAGCCAGCTAACTGCCCGGCTTTCCCTGGTAAATATCCACAGTTAAGAAGTGATGCAGCCCCTAATGTATCTAAATAATTAACTCTTAAAGATTTCTGAATCTTTATGAACTCAGTTAATTTTTCTCTACCTAAGATTTCAAAAAAGGTATGATAAGCAGTCATCAGAGCATGCTGCCCATTGTCAATAGTTTCCTGAGATATAGAATCAAAAAGGGCAGTAAGCCTGCCCCCTATTGAATTTGTTGCTTCTACAACAGTAACGTTCAAACCATTTTTTGTCAAATAGTATGCAGCAGATAAACCTGATATACCAGCACCTATTATGACAACTGATTTCTTATTATCTGTTACCACGGTGATGGTCCCTACTTCTACCTCTATTATCGCCATCATTGTTACGTGGTTTTTCATCAGGCAGGTGAGCAGGTTTTTCCAGTAATGCTTTTCTGGAAAGGCGATATTTTCCATCCTTTGAGATTTCAATGAGTTTTACCTCAACCTTGTCACCAACACTTAAAATGTCACCAACATTCTCAGTTCTTTCATGAGCAATTTGTGATATATGAAGCAATCCCTGAGTCTTTGGCAGGAATTCAACAAAAGCACCTAATCCTTCACGAATCTCTTTAATTTTGCCGGTATAAATCTCACCTTCCTGAGGCTTGGCTGTAAGTCCGTTTATAACAGCAATTGCCTGGTCACTTGCTTCTTTGGTAGTAGCAGCGACAAGTACAGTACCATCATCTTCGATATTTATCTCAACGTTATAATCTTTACAAATTCCGCGAATAGTTTCACCACCCTGTCCAATAACGGCACCGATAGTATCCTGTGGAATTTTTATAGAAGTAAATCGTGGAGCAAACTGTGAAATGTCTTCTCTTGGTTGGTCTATAGTTTGATTCATAATTTCAAGAATATGTAATCTACCAACACGAGCTTGTTCGAGTGCAATTGACATGATATCTGTAGATAGACCTTCAATTTTTATGTCCATTTGGCAGGCAGTAATACCATCAACTGTACCTGTGACTTTGAAGTCCATATCACCAAGAAAATCTTCATCTCCCAGAATATCACTCAATACAGCTACTCTTTCATCCTCTTTAATCAAGCCCATAGCTATACCTGCTACAGGTTTTTTGAGAGGAACGCCTGCATCG
Source organism: bacterium (assembly GCA_024711295.1). Classification (GTDB taxonomy): domain Bacteria; phylum Bacteroidota; class Ignavibacteria; order Kapaibacteriales; family UBA2268; genus JANJTB01. The sequence goes on from JANJTB010000002.1 coordinate 83,044, forward strand.
AACATTGATAATGTACCAGCACATACTGTTGCCATCGAGGAGGAACCATTAGATTCTAAAATATCAGATACAATTCTCATAGTATAAGGAAAGTCTGATGCTTCAGGTATCATACCTTTGAGTGCTCTCCATGCAAGGTTTCCGTGCCCTACTTCTCTTCTGCTGACTCCCATTCTACCAACTTCACCTGTTGAGAATGGCGGAAAATTATAATGAAGGAGAAATCTTTCGGTGTACATTGGCTGAAGACCTTCAATCATTTGTTCGTCTCGGTTAGTTCCAAGAGTAAGTGATGTTAAGCTTTGGGTTTCGCCTCTGGTAAATAGTGCCGAACCGTGACTACGTGGAAGTAATCCAACTTCGCAGGATATAGGTCTTATTTGAGTTGTATTTCGACCATCCAGTCGAACACCATCATCGAGAATCATATTTCTCATATAAGATTTTTCCAACTTGCTAACATATGTAGAAGTAATTTTCTCGAGTTTGCCTTCCCATTCTTCAACTTCTCCAAATATTTCAATTACTTTAGCAAGTGCTTTTTCAAAAATATTTGCTCTTTGTTCTCTTCTTTGCTCTTTATTTGTTACAGTATGGACGTAGGCATGCAATTCTTCATGAATTTCTTTTTTAATGATTTCGTCAATACCTTCTGGTACAACATCAATTATCAATTCTCGTTTGACAGGCATACCTTCTTCGAGGAGCATTTTCTGCAAAGAGTTAAGCTCTTTTATTTTGTTATGTCCAAATTCCAAAGCAGCAATAAAATCCTGCTCTGAGATTTCTTTAGACTCACCTTCAACCATCAAAATTGCATTGTCGCTACCGGCAATTGTAATATCAATATCAGAATTTTTTAACAAATCATAACTTGGATTAACAACAAATTCACCTTCAATTCTTCCAACTCTAACTTCTGAAATAGGACCGTTGAACGGAATATCTGAAATAAGTAATGCTGCTGAAGCACCAACAGCACCAAGAGTATCAGGGTCAACAGTAGGATCTGCAGAAAAAACATTCGCAATAATTTGTGTTTCGTAAGTCCACCCTTTTGGAATTAATGGCCTGATTGGTCTGTCAATAAGTCTGGCAGATAATACTTCTTTGTCGGTTGGTCTGCCTTCTCTTTTAAGAAAACCGCCAGGAATTTTACCTACGGCAGAGGTCTTTTCACGATATTCAACCTGGAGTGGAAGAAAATCAATATCAGGTTTAGGCGTTTCTGATGCAACAGCAGTAACCAATACCATTGTATCTTCGCATTTAACCATTACAGCACCATTTGCAAACTTTGCAAATTTACCGACTTCAAGAGAGTACTCTTTACCTTCGAAATTTATTGATACTTTCTTATGATTCATAATTAATCAACTTCTTTGATTTTAAATAAAAAAAACGGCGTCTTAAACGCCGCTTGTTCCAAAATTAATATTTTAAGAATTACTTTCTTAAAGATAATGCAGCTATCACCTGACGATAGCGTTCAATATCATTATTAGCAAGATAACTGAGCAACCTGCGTCTTTTCGAAACAAGCTTAATGAGACCTCTACGGCTGTGGTGATCTTTCTTATGCATATCAAGATGACCTGTTAGGTGGTTTATTCTTGTAGTAAGCATAGAAATCTGCACTTCAGGCCTGCCGGTATCTGCATTATTTTGGCCGAAATTTTTGATTGCTTCTAATTTTTGCTCTTTAGTAATCATTTACTACTCCGTTTAAACAAAATCTGTATTTTTACGAAATATAAAAATACGAATATTTTTCGATAATACCAAAATTTTTAGCTAATTTAACTGTTTTTATTCAAAATAATTAATGCTCCAATAACACCTGGAATCCAACCTGCTAAAGTAAGCAAAAATACTATCACAATTGAACCACACCCTTTATCCAAAACTGCAAGTGGTGGACATATTACACTTAATATTACTCTGAATAAACTCATAAATTATTGACTTTTCTTTGCTTTATTTATTTGATAATATTACGTATTAATAATGATTTAGTTTCAATAAACAGTTCATTCAAAGAAACAAAAATAAAGTTGATTAAGAATAAATTAAAAATAATTTGCAAATTATTAAGTCTTAGATTTGTTGTTAAGAAAATGTAAGTTGTTTTTTAAATGGAAAAAATTCAGTTATTAGTATTAGGCTTATCAGCATCACCTGCAAGCAATAATGCTTACGCATTAATATTAAAAGAAGTGGATGGTGATAGAAGATTACCGATTATTATTGGCTCTTTCGAAGCACAGGCTATTGCTCTAGAGATGGAAGGAGTAGTCCCGCCACGTCCAATGACACACGATTTAGTTCGAAATATCATAGATCAATTTGATATATCTTTATCCGAGGTATTTATCAATGATATGGTTGATGGTACTTTTTATGCAAAATTGATTTTCGAAACACTGGATATCGAAATTGATTGTCGCCCAAGTGATGCTATAGCAATTGCAGTCAGATGCAGCGTTCCAATATACGTATCTTCTGATATTCTTGATGAGACAGGTGTTGTACCACAAGACGAGATTCCGGATGAAGCAAGTTTTGGAAATGAAGGTGATACTCAATATTTCAAAAAAGAAGATAAATCAAAAAAGACTTCTGGTAAAAATAAGCTTGAATCAATTCAACTTGAGCTTGAAAAAGCAATACGGGAAGAAAACTATGAGTTAGCTGCATCGCTTAGAGATGAGTTAAAGAAATTTTCGGAATATCAATAGTAGATTAATGAATATCAACACCAAAGTTAAAATCTTTGTGAAAGATTTTTTCCCTCAACTTAGTTATAAGTATTTGGGATATAAAAATCCACATTATATACAAAGAGTTAAAGTTATTAATCATTTGGGTATAAATGTTTTCTTTGATATCGGAGCAAATATTGGTCATTATGCCCATTCTCTCAGGAACTTTGGGTATAAAGGCAAAATAGTTTCATTCGAGCCGATGAATGCAGAATTTCAAGTGTTAACGAACAGAGCTGTTTCTGATGAAAATTGGCTAACATGTAATTATGGCTTTGGAAACAGCGATGAGGAACTCGACATAAATATTTCGAAAAACTCTGTAAGCTCTTCCCTATTGAAAGTAAATTCTGAGCTAACAGAAATTGTGCCGGAAACTGCATACATCGGAACAGAAAAAGTAAAGATTTATAAAATTGATTCAATAATTGATGATTTCATTGATGAGAAATCTAAGTTATTTATTAAAATTGATGCTCAAGGATACGAATCAGAGATTATTAAAGGTGCCACAAACTCATTAAACAAAATTATTGGATTCAAACTTGAATTACCTTTTTTTGAATTATACAATACTGAGAAAACCTTTTTAGAACTTGTTAATTTTATGGATTCTATAGGTTTTAGGTTGATTTACATCGAACCAGGTTGGAATAATCCAATCACAGGCTTTAGTATTGAGGCTGATGGAATTTTTGTGAAGAAGGAAATTTTGTAGCTTTTTTATTTTGCTAAAACAAAAAAATATATTATTTTTGTAATCTGTTTTTTTGCCGGGGTAGCTCAGGTGGTTAGAGCAACGGAATCATAATCCGTGTGTCGGGGGTTCAAATCCCTCTCCCGGTACTCAAAAACGCGAAAGGCTGTGAAATCAATCACAGCCTTTCTTCGTTATTATTGGTGAATTCATATAGACCTTCATAGTTCAAAAATCCATACACTCATTATCCACAAATTTCCACTGTTTTTCAATACTTTTTGGATACAAATTGGACAAAAGAATTATAAAGTTGATCTAATGCTAGACTCAATAAAAAATTAACAGATAAACATCATGAAGATTGTTCAAATCTATCTACCGACACTAAAAAAAACGAAAGGCTGTGAAATGAATCACAGCCTTCTAAATACATATAAATTGAATTATACTATTAATAGCGGTATGTAACACCAATGCTCATATTTAAAGGACTTCGGTTAATCACAAAATTAGCATAATTTTCTAAATCAGCTGAAGTTTTGAAGTTTGTCCTTTGCTCGGAATAGTCAACAAATCTAAACACACCATCAATTCGTACTTTTTGACCAACATATATACCCCCGCCAATTGAGAAATTAGTAATGTTGGCATTTGGTATATCAACCTGATAAGGTGAAGTTGTTCGTGAATAACTCGCTCTGGCAACAATTGGAACCAAAGGTATATCGTACTCTAAACCAAATCCCCAGGTAGTTCTGCCCACAAGCTCAAGCATAATTCTGTTATTTAGTGCCATTACTTCAGGTATAGCATCACTAAACTTGAGTTGAGTATCATCTGAATATTGCACTCCTGCTGCAAATGTGAGACCTTCACCGTGAATTGACAAGCCAGCACTGTAAACAAATGGAGTACGGAGGTTATATGAATTATTTCCACTATACTTGTAGAATTCATGATTATGACCGGATCTGTAATATGCCTCGTAATTTGCATCAAATTTTTCGTCAACTTGATACCATGTCGGAGATTTGATGGATATCCCAAATCTCAAAAAATTATCAAGTCTAGCTTGTAATCCGATTGAGAGACTAATTCCGGATACGCTTTGCATCAGGTTTTCTTGGGATTTTAGTCTGTCAAATACTCTGCCTTCAATATTCGTGTTAGCATATTTTCCTAACAAATCCGATTCAGTAAAATTTTTGTTGTAAGAATAATTTCCCCACTTACCAATTAAACCAAATCCTAATGAAACAAATTCACTTACATCAAAAGATGCACCACCACTGAGGTTATGAAGGCCACCATTCTCTGCAATAAAACTATTCTGGTGAAGACTATCCATATATGGTGTTGCAAAACTAATGTTATTTCCGGTACCTACATTATCTGATAAATATAGCTTATAAGCCCAATTATCGTTTAAATTACGGGGACCAAAGTTGGTTTCTGACGCAATATAAGAAGTTTTATCATTAAAACCATTAAAAAGTATATTGCTGGAATAATCATCTTCCAGGAAATATCCTATTGCGATTGCTGCTTTAGTATCATCAAATTTTACAGGTATAGCTATACCTGCATGAGTTACGTATTCATTGTTTGAATTAAGTAAACTATTAACATTCAGATAATTAGCATCTATTGAATTTCTGGTAAATCCAATACCAAATGATAATTCAGATTTCCCGATTAATGTCAAACCGGCAGGATTGAAATATAATGAACTTATATCATCAGATATTCCGTGGAATGCAACATTGAGAGCTGCAGCTCTTGGAGTTATTACCCCATTTGAATGAGAATATCTCAAAGCATCCTCGATATACTGAGAGTATAAGCTAGAATATGCAAATATTAAGAATAAAATCAATCTTTTCATAAGTTACCTCGTTCTGCCACTACCTGAACTACTACCGGAAGAAGAACCTCTTCCTGATGAACTTCCTGAGCTACTGCCGGATGATGAACCTCTTCCTGATGAGCTCCCGGAAGAACTACCGGATGATCCTGACTCATAACTTGGACCCCTTGAATTTGAAGATGAACCTGATGATGAAGATGATGATCCTCTACCGCTGCTTGAATTGTTGTCATAACCGTTGTTTGAAGTTCTGAAAACATTTCCGGCAGGAGATGTATTTCTTTCAGGCGTTCTTACAGAACTACTACTTGAGGTGTTGCCAGGTTTAAAAGTTTTAGATTCACTTCTTGAAGAAGAAGTGGAACTGACACCGGCGCTATTATCCGAAGATATAACCCGATTAGAGCTTGTTCTAAAAATATTGTTGCTGCTGGAAGTTGTTCCCCTCTGCGATGAAGTTTCTATACGACCTGAGCTAGTTACACCAGAGGTGGTTCTACCTCTGTCTGAACTTGTTGTGACATTTCTGTTGCTAGAAGTATATGAATATGAGCCGCGATTATTCCCAAAACTTCTATAAGTATTGTTCTGAACGGGACGGTCACTTCTTGAGTAAATAGGTTGTTGATACCAGTGATGGTGATGTCCGGTATATCTCGGACCCCAATAATAACCATACCACGGGTGATAGGTGTACCATGGAGAATACCAATCAAAGCCCCAGCAATTTGAATATATCATAGTTATATGGCTACCAGGGAAAGGATATGACACCCAACCATGGTAATGATTCCACCATGGAACTATTACAGGAACGAAAACAGGTGGATTATATCTGTAAGAATTATCTGAATAAACAAACCCATTGGTAACATTATTTGAATTGCTACCCATAGGATTTACCCATCCCGATGAATTATCATAATTATAATCTTCCTCTGCGGGTTTTGTTTCTTTGTATTCTGGTTTGTTGTTGTAACCAAAATAATTATTTGTATTAGTAGAACTACAAGAATATAATGATACTAATACTATTGATAATGATAAAATTGATAATATCTTTTTCATGACAACCTCCAATTCTCTTTTTTAAGTAAAACGAAGAACTCTCAATATTGTTACAATATTTGTGTCAATTATTTGAATAACAGTTTAAAAAAAAACAATACTAATAAAATAGTATGTATTATATTTGAAAAGATTAATTTTTTACAATTTAAAAGATATTTTTTACAAGCATTTATTAATTATTTATAAATAATTTTTTAGGGGAATATAATGAAAATTAACACAGTTTTGGTTCTTGGTGCAGGTACTATGGGTAATGGTATAGCTCATACTTTTGCACAATCAGGTTATAAGGTATTTATGAGTGATATAAATCAAGCTGCTCTTGATAAAGGATTTAATACAATTAAATCCAATATGGAAAGACAACTAAAAAAGGGCATTATCACTGAAGATAACATGACCAATTCACTATCCAAAATTACTCTCACAACTGATATTTCTGAAGCTTCAGATGCTGATTTAGTTGTTGAAGCAGCTACTGAGAATAAAGAAATCAAATTTAAAATATTTAGACATTTAGATGAGGTGATCAAACCTGAGGCAATTTTAGCAAGTAATACCTCAACTATATCAATAACTGAAATTGCTTCACAGACCAACAGGCCATCGCAGGTTATTGGTATGCACTTCATGAATCCTGTTCCAATGATGAAGTTAGTTGAAGTAATTAACGGGCTTAATACAAATAATGGTGTTTATGAATTAATAATTTCAACTTGCAAGGATTTGGGAAAAACTCCTGTTACATCAAATGATTATCCCGGATTTATATCAAATAGAATTCTTTTACCATTTATTAATGAGGCAGTATATGCACTTATGGAAAATGTAGGCACTGTTGATGGTATTGATGAAGTAGCTAAGCTTGGATTTGCTCACCCGATGGGACCATTATTTTTAGCTGATTTAATTGGCCTAGATACATGTTTGGCAATACTGGAAGTACTGCATAATGATTTAGGTGATTCAAAATATCGTCCTTGTCCTTTATTAAAAAAGGTTGTAGCTGCTGGTCACTATGGACGCAAGAATGGAAAAGGATTTTATGATTACAGCGGTGAAAAACCAACACCTTTTAAATTCCATTAAAAGATCATTGTATATATAAATGTAAAAGCCACTTTATTGCTAAAGTGGCTTTTAGTTAAAAAAGAATTATTTCCTTTTTTTATGACGATTCTTGCGAAGTCTTTTTTTCCTCTTGTGAGTCGCCATTTTGTGACGTTTTTTCTTTTTACCGCAGGGCATTTCAGAACTCCAATTAAAATTAATGATTTAGCTTAAAACAAGTTTGCAAATATAAGGTATTCTAATCAATTAATCAAAAAATAATTGAGTAATTGAAGCAATTTATCTTAACCCTGTGTTTTTAAAGATTCATTTACTTTATTCAAAAATTCGGGTGATGGCTTGAAAACAGGAACAAATCTTGTTTCTAAAGGAACCAGTTCACCTGACTTTGGATTACGAGCCATTCTTGGTTTACGGCTTTTATGTTTAAAAACGCCAAATCCTCTTAATTCAATTCGCTTGCCTGATGTAATAGCATTAATAATGCTACTGAATACACCATCAACTACTGCTTTTGTTTCGATTTTGGTCAATCCTGTTGATTTTGAAATTTCGTCAACAATATCAGCTTTAGTCATATTTTTATAACCTGTAATTAATATAAACAACTTTTTTGTAATTTTCACTATTAAAGAATTCAAATTTACAAATAAGTTACGAGTTAAAAAATATTTTTTTAAATATTTATTTTTTCTAACCTATTGTATTTTAACAATATTTTTATTATGAACAATAATATTTTAAGTTTAAATTTTAAAATTTTTCGTATATTTATTAATTGTAATTTAACAAATTTAAAATTTGTGTTTTGTTATTTTATGTAACTTATATTGGAGAATATTTAAAATGAAAGTTACCGTTATCGGTGCAGGAAATGTTGGAGCAACCAGTGCCCAAATGCTGGCTAATAAAGAATTAGCCAACGAAGTTTATCTTGTTGATATCCTTGATGGTATTGCAAAAGGCAAAGCATTGGATATGTATGAATCAATGCCGATTTTACAATCTGATTCTCGAATTTATGGAACTTCAGATTATTCAGAAACCGCAAATTCTGACATAGTCATTATTACTGCAGGACTTGCTCGTAAGCCCGGAATGACAAGAGATGACTTGTTGGTCAAGAATGCTGCTATCGTATCATCTTGTGCAACTCAAGCTGTCAAGTACTCACCAAATGCTTATTTCATTGTTGTTTCAAATCCTCTTGATGTAATGACTTATGTAACATTAAAAGTAACCGGTCTGCCTAAACACAAAGTAATTGGGATGGCGGGCATTTTAGATACAGCTCGTTACAGGTCATTTATTTCTATGGAAACAGGATATTCGATGAAAGATATTCAAGCTCAATTATTAGGAGGTCATGGAGATACTATGGTTCCTCTTCCTAGATTTACTACCGTAGCCGGTATACCCGTAACCGATTTAATTTCGAAAGAAAGGCTTGATTCAATTGTTGAAAGAGCTAAAAATGGCGGTATCGAAATTGTTAATTACCTTCAAACAGGTTCAGCGTATTATGCTCCCGGTACTGCTGCGGTAGAAATGGCTGAAGCAATTATTAAAGACCAGAAAAGAGTATTGCCTTGTACTGTATTATTGGAAGGAGAATATGGTATTTCTGACGTTTGTGTTGGGGTACCAATTAAGCTTGGTAAAAATGGAATTGAGCAAATTATTGAGCTGAAATTAAATGCTGAAGAAAAGTCAATGTTTGATAATTCGGCAGAACACGTTAAGAAAACTATTCAACAAGCTATGGAATTGATAGCAAAACAACAATAATTACATACAATATTTATTAACTGACCACTAAGTTTAAGATTTATTAGTCTTTATATGCTTAGTGGTCTTTGTTTTTTGAAATAAAATTCAAATAATTTAAGCATCCATTTTTTAAAATTGTTTTTTGAGAAGAAATTTATGTGTGGAATTATTGGTTATATAGGTGAAAAAAGAGTTTCAGGCATTTTGATGAATGGTTTGAAGCGTATGGAGTATCGAGGATATGACTCTGCGGGATTATCAATAATAGAAAATGATAGAATCAAAACCATTAAAAAGAAGGGGAAGGTATCTGAACTCGAAAATTTGGTTGATCATTCAGCAGTAAGTGCAACTATTGGAATAGCTCATACAAGGTGGGCAACCCACGGATTTCCAAACGATATTAACGCTCACCCTCATCATGACAATTCTAATTCCATAAGCATTGTACACAATGGTATTATAGAAAATTATTCTTCGCTAAAAACAAAGTTGAAAAGTGATGGCTATACTTTCTACTCTGATACTGATACTGAAGTGCTTGCTGTATTTATTGGCTCAATTTACGAAAAAGTAAAGGACTTAGAAAGTGCTGTGCGATTGGCACTTCGTGAAGTTGATGGTACATTTGGTTTACTTGTATTATCAACTCACGAACCTGAAAAGATAATTGCTGCCAGACGTGGTTCACCTTTGCTTCTAGGTGTAGGCAACAATGAGTATTTGATTGCTTCTGATGCAGCAGCAGTGATTCAATACACAAAACAGGTTATTTATTTCAACGATAATGAAATATGTACAATCAGCAAAGATGGTTACCACATAAAAACTATAGACAACGAAGAAGCAGCCCCAATAATTGAAGAAATTGAATTTGACCTTGAACATATTGAAAAAGGTGGATTTGACCATTTCATGTTAAAGGAGATTTTCGAACAACCCGAAACAATTTTTGATGCATTCAGAGGGCGCTTACTTATTGATGAAGGTGACGTAAAGTTAGGTGGTCTTAGAACAATAATGGAATCTTTACGGGATGCCAATAGGATTATTATTACTGCATGCGGTACATCTTACCATTCAGGATTAGTAGGAGAGTATATGATTGAATCTTTGGCAGGAATACCTGTCGAGGTTGAATATGCTTCAGAATTTAGATATAGAAATCCAATTATTGGTAAAAATGATGTAGTCTTCTCGATTTCGCAGAGTGGAGAAACAGCTGATACACTGGCAGCTGTTAAAGAAGCCAAGAAAAAAGGTGCAACTGTTATGGGTATAGTGAATGTTGTAGGAAGTTCGATTGCAAGAGAAACCCATGGTGGAATTTATATTCATGCCGGGCCTGAGATTGGAGTGGCATCAACAAAAGCTTTTACCTCTCAAATTACGGTTCTTAGTTTGATTGCTCTCATGCTTGGAAGAATGAAGAAGTTATCTAAGTACGAAGGTCAGTTAATTGCTAAAGAACTCATTAATATACCTGAAAAAATAAAACAGATTCTGGAATTAACCGACGAGATTAAGATTATTGCCAATAAGTATTCAAATGCTAGAAATTTCTTATACTTAGGTAGGGGTTATAATTTCCCGGTTGCTCTCGAAGGTGCTTTGAAACTGAAGGAAATATCGTATATTCATGCAGAGGGTTATCCTGCAGCTGAAATGAAACATGGACCTATTGCTCTGATTGACGAGAATATGCCTGTTGTTGTTATAGCAACCAAAGATGAGATTTACGAAAAGGTATTTTCAAATATTGAAGAAGTAAGAGCACGAAAAGGTAAAGTTATTACAATTGCGAATATTGGGGATGAGAAGATTAGGGATGTTTCTGACCATGTTATATATATTCCTGAGACAATTCCTTTATTGACTCCATTATTGACAGTGGTTCCACTTCAATTGTTGTCTTATTATATAGCTTTGAACCTTAATTGTGATATTGACAAGCCAAGAAATTTGGCGAAAAGTGTGACAGTAGAATAACAAACTATTAGGTAATTTTTATGAAAGTTTCTGTGTTAGGATTAGGTTATGTAGGATTGCCACTTGCATGCGCAATAGCAAAGCTTACTGACCATGAAGTTGTTGGATACGATGAGAGTCAGAATAAAGTTGCTCAAATAAATAATAAACTGTGCCCGATTGATGATGTACAATGTGCTGACGATTTGAAGGTTGTTGATTTTAAATGTTCGAGCAATTCTGAGATTATCGAAAATTCAGATATTTATATTGTATGCGTCCCAACCCCTGTGCTTAATGATTATACTCCTGATCTTAGTCCGGTCAAGAGTGCTACTGAAACTATAGCTAAATATCTAAAAACAGGACAAAGTGTGATAATTGAGTCAACAATTAATCCCGGGGTTTGCGATGAAATAGTTGTTCCCATACTCGAAAAAATGACTGATATGAGGGCGGGAACAGATTTTGATGTTGCTCATTGTCCTGAAAGGATTAATCCTGGTGATCCCGTCTGGAATGTATATAACATCCCCAGAAATATCGGTTCGACTTCACCCGAAGCTACAAGGAGACTTGCAGAATTTTACAGAGAGTTTGTAAGTAACGAAATCAATGAAATGCCAAACCTCAAAACTGCTGAGGCAACAAAAATTATCGAAAATACTTTTAGAGATATCAACATAGCTTTTGTAAATGAGTTGGCAAAATCTTTTGATGTTCTGGGAATTGATTTAATCTCAGTAATTAAAGGTGCTTCAAATAAGCCATTCGCATTTATGCCGCATTTTCCGAGTTGTGGTGTTGGTGGTCACTGTATCCCCGTTGACCCCTATTATTTAATTGAACGAGCAAAGCAAAGTGGATTTGACCATAAATTTTTAAAACTTGCGCGTGAAATTAACAATTCTATGCCTGAATATACTATAGAGAAACTTATAGATGCATTAAATATAATTGAAAAACCGATCAAAAATACTTCTATTGGATTACTTGGGCTCTCTTACAAAGCAAATGTTGGTGATATCAGAGAAAGCCCTTCAATAAAACTTAGAAATATTTTACTTGAAAAACAAGCTAATTTATTTATTTTTGACCCTTATTTCCCTGAAATGAGTAATGTTAAGTCATTAGATGAAATATTGGATAAATGTGATGCAATTTTGATTGCAACTGATCATAATGAGTTTAATGGGCTTTCCGCTGAATTGTTATTTGATAAAGGGGTAAAAGTTGTTGTTGACGGGAAAAATATGCTGGATAAATTTGAAATAACATCCAAAGGTATTTTATACAGGGGAATTGGTCACTAATAAAAACATTGAATGAATTTATAATTATTCAAAAGGTATTAAATTGTATAATGTTTAATACCTTTTAATTTTTTTTCTCACACAAATCTTTTATGTATATTAGTATTGATAATATTTTTTAGACTTCAAAATAATCCATCGAATTATTTGAAATCGGCAAAAAGAACAGTAGCAACAAAAGGAATAATACTTTTTTCATGTTATTTACTATTTTTTATAATTGATTTGTAATTTCATATTGTCGAAAATAGTATTTTTTGGAAATATATCCAAAGGATTTATCCGGATTAATAATTGATATTTGAAATATTCAAAAAAAAAGCTGCATATATCTTTAACATGCAGCTTTTAAAAACAATTTAATTAAAATGTTAAGCTATTTCAATATCTTTACATAAATAAACGTCTTGAATTGTATTCAATAATTTAACTCCTTCGTCCATAGGTCTTTGGAAAGCTTTTCTACCTGAAATAAGACCTTGCCCACCTGCTCTTTTATTTATTACCGCAGTAGCTGTAGCTTCCGAAAAATCATTGTTTCCTGAAGCACCACCACTATTAATCAATCCAATTTTACCCATATAACAATTGGCTACCTGATATCTGGTCAAATCGATTGGGTGGTCAGATGATAATTCTGTATAGATGCGTTTGTCAAATTTACCATAACTTGAATTGCCCATATTCAAAGAATTATAGCCACCGTTATTTTCAGGTAATTTTTGCTTAATAATATCGGCTTGTATTGTGACACCAAGGTGATTAGCCTGACCTGTTAGGTCGGCAGATACATGATAATCTTTGTCGGACTTGAAAGCATTATTACGTACATAACACCAAAGGACTGTTCCCATACCTAACTCATGAGCAAATTGAAAAGCTTCTGCAATTTCTACAATTTGTCTTGAACTTTCATCAGAACCAAAATAAATCGTTGCTCCGATAGCAGCGGCTCCCATATCATAAGCCTGCTCAATTTTACCAAACAAAACCTGATCAAATTTATTTGGGTATGTAAGTAGTTCGTTATGATTGATTTTAACCATAAATGGAATTTTGTGTGCATACTTACGGGCGACTATTCCAAGTACTCCAAATGTAGAAGCAACAGCATTACATCCACCTTCTATTGCAAGTTTAACGATGTTTTCGGCATCAAAATAAATCGGATTTTTAGCAAAACTTGCTCCGGCAGAATGCTCAATACCCTGATCAACAGGAAGAATCGACATATATCCGGTACCTGCTAATCTGCCATGATTATACATCCAGGTCAGATTACCAATAGTGCGGTTGTTTCTGTCGGAATTGATAAAAATTCTATCTACAAAATCGTTTCCCGGCAAATTTAACATTTCTTTATTAATCTTTGGGTTGTCAAACCCTAGCAAATATTCAGATTTTTCTCCTAAATACTCTTGAATTTTTGATAGCATAATTACTCCAAATCAAAATTTAATATAATAATAAAAATAAGTCCGAAATAAATTAAATATATTTTCAAATTTACGGAAAATTCCAATTGTAAACTAATATTTTTTCATGAAAATAATTAAATTTGAATATATTACTTAATTTGAAATCGAAAAATTCTATGTACATAACTTATAGTCTGAATTTCGACTAACCAAAAATAAATAATAATTCAAACTAATTTGCGTTAATACCCGAATTGAATTAGCAACAAATGAAAAACCTTTTTTATGATTGAAATAAATATTAATTCTGAAACAGCTAAGTTAAAAAAAGTGATAGTTGGAATTGCAGATGATAGAGGAAATAAGGTACATGAAAACAATCCCAAAATTTCAAAATATCTAAAACAGGGGTCATTACCACCTGAATCTATTCTAAAGAAACAAGTTGATAATCTGGCTAATGTAATAGCTCGTTATGATGTAGAAGTATTACGTCCGGAAAATATAAAAAATCAGGATCAGATTTTTGCACGAGATATCGCCTTTGCGATTGCTGATAAATTTGTTGTTTCGAATATGAAAAAAGAAAATCGTAAACCCGAGCAGGACGGTATTGAATATATTATAAATGATATTCAACATGATAGAATTGTAAGAGTTCCTGAGGGTGCAACAATTGAGGGCGGCGATGTTTTAATTCACGGCAGGAAAATTTTTGTAGGTATAACAGAAAGAACAAATTATTTAGGTTATGAGTTTATAAAAAACACTTTCAAAGATCATGAAGTGATCGCTTTTGAGATGATGTTATCAAGCAACCCTGCTACAAATATCTTACACTTAGATTGCGCTTTTCAACCGGTGGGTGATAAGTATGCAATTGTTTATGAAGGTGGTTTTGTCAATAGACCAATTGAGCTTTATGACATTTTTGGCAGCAATAATATACTAAAAATAACACAGTTTGAAATGTATCACATGTTCCCTAATATTTTTTCAATATCACCTGATAAAGTGATATCGGACAAATCATTTTACAGAATGAATGAGGTATTGCACAGTATAGGAATTGATACAATTGAAATTGATTACCAAGAAGTTTGCAAATTAGGAGGACTTTTCAGATGCTCGACAATGCCTCTGATAAGAGATTAGATAAACCAGCTGAAAAGCAAGATACTCCTTACTTTTATTATGATGAATCAGGCTATATGGTATTTACTGCTAAATACCATTTGGAACGTGGTTATTGCTGCAAGAATAAATGCAGACATTGTCCATGGAAGTCAGGCAAATGCAGATTTTAGTTTTCCATATCTTGTTTAATCATTCCAAATCCTATAGAAATAGCTCCATCGAGAGCTGAGCCTGCTGGTTTAACAATCTTCAGCTTACTATTTTTTGAAATTTCTTCCTCAAGAAGTTTTCTCAGAATAGTATTTGCATCAATTATTCCACCCATAAGTGCAACATTTACGGGAAATTTATCTACATTTTTGATAATAGCATCAGGAAGCTCAGATAAGTGCTTTGCTGAGTCAGTGATTATTCTCATGCATATCTTGTCACCATTTTCGGCACATTTCATGACATAAGGAGTCAGATTTTGATATTCAAATGCTCTTTCAGCATAAGCCTTAACAATTGTTCTGGGTTCGTCTAAATTAATAGTAGGGTATAATTGAGCAATTTCATCTGCTAAAATTGTAGGCTCACCTCTTCCATCTAATGCTCTGACTACTGCTGTAAGGCCTTCCCTACCAATCCAGGCTCCCGAACCTTCGTCGTCTAATTCAATGCCCCAGCCACCGCATCTGTAAAGCTTATCATGGAATTTTCCAAGCGCGATTGAGCCAGTACCAACAATTGTCATGATTCCATCTCTTCCGCCAAATGCTCCCTCTAAGGCAATTTCTGCATCACTCGTTACGAGTAAGTCATTGATAATTGTCTTCTGACTTCGCGCTAATGTACGTATTAAATTCTGGGATCTCATTTTTTCTTCTTCTAACCAAACACCAGCTAAGCCAACAACAATAGCATCAACTTCAGAAATTTCAATATTAGCTTTTTGGCATAGTTCAGTAATAACAGTCAAAGTACGCTCGCATGATTCTCCAACACCGACTGCACCTATTCTTGTGGTTCCTGCTACCAATTCAGCTTTGATACTACCTTCACTGTAAATAATTCCTCTTGTTTTTGTTCCACCACCATCTATTCCGATGATTGTATAATCATTTTTGTTTATCATTTTCAAAATTTAGAATTTATTATAAAAAACCAAGAGAACTATTACAAAATTTATGCCATTCTTAGTTAAATTTTGACTAAATCTTTTTAATGGAAAAACTATGAACTTTTGTACTTGTATTTAAGAAAAAAAAATATTAATTTTGAATATTGCTTTATTACTTCCTTAAGATATGAAACTTAAAAACCTATTTATTTTTGTTTCCATTTTTAATATTTCTTTGAGCATTTTAATGTCTCAAAGTGATTCTACAAATGTTAAATATGGAGTTTATGGTGGATTAAACTATAATATTCACACAGCCAACTTTACTTCGCTCCCGGGTATTCCAAACTGCTGTCCAAGATTTGAATCCGGAGATGGCTTTGGATTTAATTATGGTTTTTTAGTGGATTTTCGATTATCTGAATCATTATTTCTTTCGAACAGGCTCGGATTTATTACGCATGGTGCAGTTCTTTCCAAGCTTGAAGATGAGGTGTTGATTAGTCCATCAGGGCCAATTAACGGTGAATTTAAGCATTCAGTTGATTCGAAACTTCTAAATTTGGGACTCGAGCCTACTTTATCATACTATGTTTTTAATAATTTTCAGGTAAACCTTGGGATTAGAGCCAGCTATTTGATATCTTCTACTTTTTCGCAAGTTGAGGAAATAACTAAACCTGAACGTGCCGGTACCTTTGTTGATGAAAATGGAGTTGACACCAAAAAACGCACAAGAAATGAGTATTCAGGAGATATTCCACAAAGTGCTATGTTTCAGTCCGGCGCTAATTTCGGTATTGCTTATGATTTACCATTAAACAGTAAAAATACTTTTCATTTGGCTCCTGAACTGTCTTTCTATTATCCAATTACAAACATAATTTCAACTTCTGATTGGAATGTGTATAGTCTTAAGCTCAATTTTGCGATTAAATACTCACCAGAAAAGTCAATATCTAAAATTAAGGATTTAAAACGGAAGTATATTATTGATACCATTGTTATAAAAAATGAAGTTATAGCAAAAAGTGTTTACAGTGAAGGTAAGGAACTATTTGAAAAAAATGAAACTTCAAGTGAAATTATCGAGCAAATTACAAGAACAGATACATTGTTCATCCCGGACGATTCACCCAAAGTTCAGATTTCAATAAAAGCTATTGGTATAGATGATAAAGGTAACGAAACCGAAGTACCTAAAATTGTTGTAGAAGAGTATATTTCCAATCGTTTAGACCCATTACTTAATTATGTGTTTTTTGATGAAAATTCGTATAAGGTACCTGAAAGATATAAAATTATCAGTAAAGATGAAGCCATTAATTTTAATATTAACACACTCTACAAAGATTCTACATTGGCTATTTATCATAATATATTGAATATTATAGGTGACAGGTTAAGCAAATTAAAGGACTCAAAACTTACACTTACCGGTTGCAATGCTGATATCGGCAGTGAATTGAATAATAAAGACTTATCCTTAAAAAGAGCTGAAGTGATAAAAAGTTATTTAGTTGACAATTTCAATATTAAACAGGATAGAATTAAAATAATCACCCGTAATTTGCCGGTAAAAGCATCTTTGCCAAAAGATGATATTGACAAAAGTGCTGAAAACAGGAGAGTTGAAATTAGTTCAGATAATCCAAAAGTATTTGAACCGATCTACATCGAAAATGTGGATAGAAAAACTAATTATCCTATAATCAGATTATTAAATAATTATGGCGATAAATCACAAGTAAAATCATGGGAAATTAAGACTCTTACTCCACATGAGATGATTATCTTAAGTAGTTTAAATTCAAATGATATAACAGAACTCATTGATTGGAAGTTATCACAAAGAATAAGCAATTTCAAAGATCTAACAAAACCCTTCAGGTTTCAACTTAAAGTTGTCTCCAAGAATGATATTGCTTATGAAGCTAAATCAGATCAAATTCCAATTGAACTTATTACTATTCAAGAGAAGAAAAATTTACAGATTGATGATTATGAGGTTGAAAAATTTAGTTTGATTTTATTCGATTTTGATAAAGCGAAAATTGAAAGTATCAATGATAAAATAATAAAATTGATAAAAGAAAAGCTAAAACCAAACTCAGAATTAGAAATCAGAGCTTATACAGACAGAACCGGAGATGAAAATTACAACAAAAAGCTGTCACAACTCAGAGCTCAGGAAACTGTTAAAACTCTGAGCAGACCTGATGCTTATGCAATTGGAATTGGTGAGGATGAAGTTATTTATAATAATGACCTACCTGAAGGGCGATTCTACAGTAGAACTGTTACAATAACAATCAGGAACAAAGTTGAAAGATAGAGTTATAATTGATTATAACGAAAGCAATTGACTGTGTGATCATTAACCATACCAGCTGCCTGCATAAATGCGTAGCAAATGGTTGTACCTACGAATTTAAATCCATATTTTTTCAATGACTTGCTCATTTCATCTGACTCTTTTGTGCTAACTGGAATATCTTTATGATTTAACCAGGAATTTTTGATTGTTTTACCGTCAGTGAATTGCCAGATGTATTGATCAAAGGAGCCGAATTTTGCTTGGATTTCCATAAAAGAACGAGCATTTGTAACAGCTGACTCAATTTTAAGTTTATTTCTGATTATACCTTTATCCTGCATCAGTACATCTAACTTATCTTGTGTATAATTGCTGATAATTCTGTAGTCAAAATTGTCGAATGCTGATCTAAAGTTCTCACGTTTCATCAAAATAGTTTTCCAGCTCAATCCTGCTTGAAATCCATCAAGTATAATAAATTCAAATAGCTTATCATCGTCATGTAAAGGTACTCCCCATTCATTATCATGGTAATCAATTTCGAGTTCACTATTGACGCACCAACTGCATCTATCCATTAACAAATCCTCATTTTAGTAAATACTCAACTCTTCGCATTACATCGTTAATAAACCTTTCATTATTGGTAAAACCTCTTATAATAAACCTGACTTTGGATTCATTATCAAGAATAATGGTTGTAGGTAAACCGATAATGCCTATTTGTATGGGCAAGGCATCATATACATCCCGAACTATAGGGAAATTTATCTTATTTTGGGCTATAAATCTTTTTAAATCATCTTTAGAGGAAACCTGATTATCGAGAGTGTTAACAGCTACAACTTCCACATTATTAATATCTTCCAACAACTTAGTCAGGTTTTCTAAAGCAGGAAACATAGCCTGACAGGGAGCACACCAACTTGATACAAAATTCATTATAACAATTTTTCCTGATAGGTCTTTATAATTAATCAGAGTTCCTTCGACGGACTCAAGAGAATATTGTAATGGTTCAAAATTTGTAAATTCATTCTGCAACAAGTCATTATAGGCAATTTTACTTTTTATCAACAGACTATCTAAAGAAAGTTGGTAAATTGAGTCATTGCTGAAATATATTTTTTTGAAAAGTTCTTCATGTTCTTCCAGAATCTTCTCACTGCTTTTAGAATTAATGATTGCATATTCAGCAACTAGTAATGCTTTTTGAAATTCATTGAATTTATTAAGTATTGCTATATAGTTTTCAAAAAATTCTTCATTGGCTATACTTCTGTAGAGTTTAGCTGCCTGCTCATACAACGGTATTGCATTTATTGGTTCATACTCACTAAAAATTTCAGCTTTTGATTCAAGATAAGATGCTTGCTCGATATCCAAAATATCAAGCCACTCGCCTTTTGTGTATGCAGATGGTTTTGAATTGAAGTTCACATCTCTATAACTCGTAAGTTTAGTATCGCCTTTAGATATAAATGAATACACCAGTTGCTTGAATTGGGGTTCGTTATGTTTGCCGGATTTCAGGTAAAAGTCAAATATGCTCTTAGCAATTCTTCCATAGCTGTTAACAGGTACAAAGTCGTTGGAATCAATAAACTTAATTAAATCCTGAACCTTATTGGCTTGAAGATGTGAAGTTATGTAAGCAGTTAATATTCTGTTCAGATTTGTTGAATTCTTAAATTTTTTAAAATAATCATCACACGCTTCTCTAAATTTTTGGAAATTATCTGCTTCGGAAATTTCAGCAATCAGATTATCTTCAGCAATTTCTGAGTAAGGGAATTTACTAATGTATAATTTAGTAACTTCAAGTGCTTTATCATTTAAATTTCTTGAAGTTAGTGCCCTGATTTTTGCTTTGACATCGCTGTGATTAGTTATAGCAACATTTGATTCAGATATTTTTGCTAATTTATCATTAAAATCATCCTTGCTGATTTTCTTCATATCAAATAATGTAGTAGCCAAACCTAGCTCTGCAGCAATGTTGTCAGGATAATATGAAAGCTCAGACTCTAAATGCTTTATGGCTTCGTAAAAATCAGGTATTCTGTCAATATTTGATGATATGCTTCCAAGTCTGGATAGTGCAGCTTTCAAGTGTGCATACCTGACAGGTATATCATTGTGGTATGTTAATATATCCCAATATTTTGCGTTATTATTGTCAACAATATCAAATATTTTACCTGCATGGAAAATTTTCATCATAGTGTAAACAATGCTGTCTGGAAGTACAAACTTGCCTTCGAATCCATTTTGTGTTTTTTGTAAAGTAATTTCATGACCTATTGGAAGTGATGATAAGCCATTGAAATAATACAGCATTAAATCAACTTCAGAGAATTTTTCAAATCTACTGTTAACTGAATAAAGCACATTGACAGTATCACCATTAGATGGATTTTCAGGATGAAATTTTAAATGAGCTGAATTTACTAAGGTAAAAGATTGAATTAAAACTATTGCAATAATTATATATTTCATTTACTTACCTTGAATTAAGTATAATATTTTCCTTCAAATATTCAAAAGCCTCATCCGGAGTATTAGCATATCTAAATAGCTCTAAATCAGATTTGTTTATCATACCAACTTCAACCAAATAATCAAAATTAATAAGATTTTTCCAAAACTTTTCATGATAAAGAACAATCGGTAACGGCTTAGAAACTTTATAAGTTTGCTTAAGCGTCAGAATTTCCATCAACTCATCCAAGGTACCAAAACCTCCTGGCATTGCAACAATACCTTTTGCGTAATAGACAAACCAAAATTTCCTCATAAAGAAGTAATGGAATTCAAAATTTAGTTCCGGTGTGATATAGCTATTGGGATACTGTTCGAAGGGCAAACTGATGTTAAGTCCAATATTCGGTGATTTTGCCCTCCATGCTCCCCGATTTGCAGCTTCCATCATTCCTGGGCCTCCACCAGTACAAATATGCATTTTTTGATGATCAGGCAAAGTTTTTGACCATTCAGATATCATTTCAGCAAGAATTACTGCATCATTGTAGCACCTTGTCATATCATAGGTTTTCATGTGATTTTCGATTTTTTCCTGAACAAAGATTTTATCATCAGGAGCTGCGAGAGCCAATTGGTCATTTAAATCTTTTAACTTGGTTTCAAATTCGTCAAGTGATAATGTTCTGGCTGATCCATAGAAAACTACAGTTCCCCTTATTCCATATTTTCTAAAATACTGTTCCGGGTATGAATATTCTGAAATCATTCTTATTAATCTTCCATCTTTGGAATGGATAAACTCTTTATTATCGTAAGCTTTAGCAGCTTTTTCGATTTTACCTTTTATTACGTTCTCGGGATTTCTGAATTCCATATTTATTTCCTTTAAAATTATAAATTATAACCACCATCAACCGAAATATTTTGACCTGTAATGTAATTACTGCATGTAGCAAAAAAATAAACCGCATCAAATACATCTTTAACAGAACCAAATCTTTTCATTGGAATTCTGGCACCAGACAATGCTAACTCTTCATCAGGTTGTTCATCGGGTATTTCAATGCTTCCCGGAGAAACCGAATTAACTGCTATTGTTGGTGCTAACTCGTATGCAAGAGCTTTTGTTAATTGCAAAACTCCTGCTTTTGAGATATTATATGGAATTCTACCTTTCCATATTCTAAATGCACCCATTGAAGCTATGTTAATAATTTTAGAATTACTTAATGCGTTTTTGCTAAAGATTTTTGATATTTCAAAATAACTTTTCAGATTTGTATCAATTACTTCATTCCAGAGTTCAGAATCAGTTTCCTGCAAACTATGTTGTTTAGGATAGATGGCTGCATTGTTAATTAATACGTCAGGATACCCAAATTCACATGTAATTCGGTGAAATTTCTCTCTGAATTTGTTAATGTCCCTTACATCAGATTGAAATGAAATTGAGTTAACATCGTAAGATTTTAATAACTCCATTGTTTCCATTGCTTTATCAGATGATTTATTATAGTGAACAATAACATTCCAACCAGATTTAGCAAATTCGATTGCTAATCCTCTTCCTAATCTCCTTCCGCTACCCGTGATTAAAACTGTTGACATTTTGTTATTTGATAAAAAAAAGCTAAATTAAGTTACTTTTTGAAGTAATTTTGTAAAAAATATTTAAGTATCATGTCTAAACATATATTACGAATTATAATTCATATCCTTTTATTTAATTTCATTATTTATTATGTGGAATCAGCACCCAACACTTATAGAGTATTTTTTCAGGATAAAGGTGTTGGAGTCTTTGAAAAAGGTTCAGATCTTTATAATAAAGCATTGGAAACTTTATCTGATAGAGCAATCAAAAGAAGGTTAAGTAATGGTTTCGAAAGTGTAACATTTCAGGATATTCCTGTCAATAATTATTATCTTACTGAAATTGAAAAATTAGGTGCTGTAATTTTAGCAAAAGTACGTTGGGAGAATTACTGTGTGATTTTTTTGGAGGATGAGGTTAAATTAGATCAAATTAAAAAAATGAAGTTCGTTAAACATGTTCAAGCAACATCATCCGAGTTTTTAAGTATGAATTTTGGACTTGAAAATTATTCACATGATAGAAATTCAAAATCAATAGTTGAGAAATTATCAGTAAATTTAAGCGATGATGAATCTGACAGTTATTTTGGAATGACAGAATATTACTTGAAAACATTAAACATTTCAAAAATTCACCAATCCGGAATAACAGGAGATAGTGTATTAATTGGTTTTTTGGATACAGGTTTTCGTCCATCAAAGATAAAAAGTATGAGCAACATAAATGTTGTTGCCGAAAGAGATTTTATATTTAGAGACGACATTACCTATAATCAACAATTTGACCACTCTTCACAGGACCATCATGGAACAATTTGTTTGGCTTTGGCATTGGCAAATCAACCCGGCACTTACATGGGTTCTTCACCTAATGCATCAGTGGCACTTGCAAAGACTGAGAACCTTTCGTATGAGCGAAAAATTGAAGAAGATTGGTATTATGAAGGAACTGAATGGCTTGAGTCTCAAGGAGTAGATATAATTAGTGCATCACTTGGTTATTACAGGTTTGACAGTACCGATATTTCATACAACTATACCAACCTTGACGGAGAATTCCCCGTAGCATCTAAAGCTGTTAAGAATGCCTCAGAAAGAGGCATACTGTTTATGATAGCAGCAGGCAATAACGGACCTAAACCAAAAAGTTTGAATACACCTGCAGATTCTGATTATGGCTTAGTAGTAGGTGCTATTGACAGCTTACTCAATGTAACACAGTTCTCATCTCGCGGACCTGACGGCTTGGACAGAATTAAACCTCATGTTTTAGCACCAGGCAATGATGTTCCTGTGCCAAGTCCAACTGAATTCGACGCATTTAGCAAAGGGAAAGGTACTTCGCTTGCAACTCCTTTGGTGAGTGGTGGGGCTGCATTAATTAAATCTGCTTTCCCTGAACTAAAGAGTAATGAAATAAAAAATATGATTATCAAAAGTAGTAATAATTATGAAAACCCTGATAACGAAAAAGGTTATGGGATACCTGATTTTTATAACGCTATGATTGACTATGATGTAGTTATTTCAGAAATGATGACTTATCCAACAAATAAATACCAAAGAGTAATTTTTAAAATTAATTATTCTAAGCCAATTGACTTTGCAGAATTATATATTCACTCAGAAACAAATGGAGTAATTACTAATTTAAATCTAAATAGTTCTTTTGATAATTTGTATTATGCTGATGTCCCTTATTCAAGTTTTGTTAAAGATACGTTATTGGTTAGTACAAAAGCATTTTATGATAATAATTCGAAAAATAGGCGTAAACCATACTTTGAAGAGCAATTTATATACCTTATAAAAAACTCAGAAAAGTTGAGTACTGATATTGATACTAACAATTTACCATCAAATATTTTTACACTAAAAGAATCTGGTGTTTCAAATACAATCGCTGTAGTTAAAGATGGAAATCTTAATCTCAAGTTTAAAGATGAAATTTTTACAAACTCTCAAATCAGTATATTTAATTTAGTTGGTTCTGAAATTCTCAGTAAAAACTTATCTATTGGCCATGGAAATGATGTTAACATTGATATTAAAAATCTAACTACCGGAATTTACTTTGTAAAGGTGAAAAAAAATAATTCAAACGAAATTTTAAAAATTTTGATTTACTGATATTTTTTTCTTGCACAGAATTTAAAATTGTATTACTTTTGTATTTCCCAATCGGGACGGAATCTTCAAACCAGAAAGGGCCCATAGCTCAGCTGGGAGAGCGCTTGAATGGCATTCAAGAGGTCAGGAGTTCGATCCTCCTTGGGTCCACGAAAAATAAAATTTGGAGCTGTAGCTCAGTTTGGTTAGAGCGTCTGCCTGTCACGCAGAAGGCCGCGAGTTCGAGTCTCGTCAGCTCCGCAAAAAAAATCCTTTGTAAAATGTAATTTACAAAGGATTTTTTATTTATGTTTAATCTAATCTTATTCTTTTGCAAATTTATAAGTTTTGCTATTAATTTGAATAAGATATACTCCTGCTCTAAGATCTGATACATCAATTATTTGTGTAAGATTATTATCTTTTGTCAACCCAGATTTGATAATTTTTGCATTTATGTCGTATATAGTATATGAAAAGGTCTCGTTTTCGTTCACTTGTTCCTTTTCTAAAATTAACATTATGTAATCTTGAGCCGGATTTGGGATAATAATATTTGTTTTGTTCGATTCAATGCTTGGATTCTCAACACCAGTTCCAATTGACAATTTTAGTAATTCTTTACTTTTGCCACCTAACCAACATTCACTTTCATTTGTAAAATGAATGGATAGTAAATCAAATTTTATCGGATTTGTAATCAACTGATATTGATTATTTGATAAGTTAACCTGAGCAATCAATCCATTATTTCCACAAACATATAATTCATTCGAATTTCTTAATGCAGCGTTTTTAATTGTATTGGGTTCAAAATTAATAGCATTCCAGTTATTATCAGAACCTTTTGAATAAATTATTGATTTTTCGGTAACAATATAATAATCATTTGAATTGCTTACAAAGAACTTAATTACTTGATTTGTGTCAGAAGGTAAAAAATTTCGTGGGCTTCCAACTACATCCCATGTAATACCATCATAAGTAGAGAGAATATCCAATTCATTTTCCTTATTTACAGCAAGGATATAATCTTTTCCGGCGTGATTATACCCACATAATGCATCGTAATCAACATTGCTGTATTCCTGAATTTCTTTCCAATTCTTATAAGAAAATGTTATCATGTGATATTTTGCAACACTAATTCCATACCCTGTTGAACTAACATTAGAATAAATTAAATTGGCATCAAATGAGCCTTTTGCATCATAATCATGAACTGCGTATCCTGGATTTTCCATGCTTATGTTTGAGGTATCCTTAGATATTATATAATAAACTCTTTGATAGTCCTGAATAGGAAAACTGAAAGTATTAATATTAAAACCAAACAATACAATTTCATCACCATTCTTGCTTGACTCTCCATTGAGACCAGTATCCCAATCAGTAAAATTAATCAAGGACAAGGTAGCTAAATCATTTGAATAAAAATGATTTATATCTCCAAAGTTAAGTAAAAGTAGATGTTCCTGATCAAATGAGCTGATTAAGTAAAAAGTTTCCGAGTAATCATTGGCCCACTTTGGTTGGATTACATTAAGGATGATTTCTGACTTTAGAATATTAGATATAATTACAAAGAAAAATACTAATAGTATAACTGTAGATTTTTTCATCTTACTTACCTTGATTTTACATTCGATGTTGACTAAAAGTTATTTATCACAACAATCTTCTAAAAGTTATATTTAGAAATATCAATTTAATAAATTATTACTAATTCTACAAATAATTTATTCATTCAATAAATATTTGACAAATTGTTTTGATATTAATATAAAATTTTTTAAGTTAGAGTATTCTTTTCTAACAAAAGGAGAAATATTATGAAAACCGGAATTTTTTGTTTAATAGTTTTTTTGCTTTTTTTATTTTCATGCGAAACCACTGTAGGTCCTAATGAAATTGGTGGAAATACCGACCTCGAATTAACAGAAATTGGCAATGAATTTGGATTATATTTTGAATTAAGAAATCTAAATATTGATGGTTTGGATGGAAGTGAATTGGAGGATTCGATTGCAATATCAGAGAATAATAATGGTATTGTAAGATTTAGAGGATATATCTCAACCAATATTGAAACAGTGAATAAAATTGATACATTTTTAGGAACTCAGAATCTTCCAAAAAATTCTAAAGATTTGGTTTTAGATGCTTATAAGCAGAAATACGGTATTAATTATGACACTTTAGATCAAAACAATTTAAAGATGATTATTGATACAAAACTCAAAATTACTTCCGAAGGAATTCAAGACTTTTTTCACGCGAAAGGAGACGAATCCAAGCCTTTTACTATAGTCAAATATAGCTCGAATGTTGGCGATAAATATGAATTTACCAATACTGAGGGCAAAAAAATTGTGAGGACTGTGATTCAAAAGAATCCTGATGAAGATTGGGATATTGCTTTTTGGAGAGTAAAAACAATAAGAGTTGAAGAAGAGTTGATTGATGATCCATTAGCTGATAAAGTTATATATGTTTGCAATCATAAATTTGGGCTTGTAGGTTTGATAATACACTTGAAAAATGGAAAAATTCTCGACACTACAGTTATGCCGCCAACTTTATGGTTTTGTGCTAATTTAATTATTTCTAATAACAGCCTGTACATAATTGAATCACTAATTACATAATTCTTTTATTTCTAAAAAAAAGATGATTTGCATATTGGTAAATGAAAAATGTTTTGATTAGGAATTCAATTACTTTTCAGGAATTAGTTTGACAATTTTTTGCTTGTTTTTGATACAGAAATTGATGTAATCAGCTCTATCTATTGCAAGTCTGAATGGTAAAGGCATAAAATCATAACTTTTATCGAACAACAAACGCATTGCTCTGTCATTTTCAAATGCTTGCTTAGTTACAGGACCTATGTGTTTTAAAAAAATCTTTTTTATCTCAGGAGTATATTTTTTATAGGTTTTCTGAATTTGTTGGTAAATTTTATTACTGTCAAGAATGGTTTCTACCATAGATTTTCCAGATTTTTTTTCGCTTGGCTTTTCATCAGACTTAGCTTGTATCATGTTTGTTGTGCATACAAGAGCCAACAATAGAATAGATAAAAATGTAAATATTGAATTCATACTGATCCTAATTAAACCTATAAGATATAATTCCCTCATCGTTAACCTCAGAAACTACACCAAACTCCATAGCTTTAGATTCTACAAACTGTTTTGCATCATTTGGGTTAAGATTGCTGGCAACTGCAAATTGAAATGATGTAATTTTTCCACCATTCTGTTTTACTACGTCATAAAAGATTTTGTTAAGTTGCTCATTTTGAAACTTCTTTTTTCTTGTGATATTTATATATGCCATTATAATACCAACTATAGTTAGAAATAATCCGGCATAAGCAAGAATCATTGAGTCCTTGTCATCGGAGTATGTAAAACTGATAATGATGAAAAGCAAACCATAAAAAATTGCACCGTAAGTAAAAAGTGCTCTTTCTTTAGATGACAATTTTCTAAATCTATCGAATTTGTCAGCCTTGTTATCCATACAATAGAGAAATAATATTGAGTATTTTTTTTATCTTCAAAACTAATAAAAAATTTATAGATAATCAAGTAAAATCATCACTTTGTAATTTTACTGTATTATCAATGTGTCCAATTTGTGTCCAAAAAGTTTTGAAAGACAGTGGAAATTAGTGGATAATGAGTGTATTGATTTTTGAACTTTGAAATTCTGTATGATCGCACCAATACTAAATAAAAAAGGCTGTGATTTATTTCACAGCCTTTTACTTGTTTGTGCTCCCAAGGAGGGACTTGAACCCCCGACCCTCTGATTAACAGTCAGATGCTCTAACCAGCTGAGCTACTTGGGAAACTTAATAGAATACAAAAGTAAGAACTTTTCGTATATTTGCAAAATATTTTTTTACATTTATCAATATTTTTTTCTTTTTTTTCAATTATGATTGTAAAAACTGAGTCTGTAATACTTACTGCCCGCAAACAAGGCGATACAAGTAAAATTATAACCGTATTTTCTAAAGATTATGGTAAAATTTCCTTAATAGCTAAAGGTGCTCGAAACTCCAGGAATAAATTTGGTGCCTCAATCGAACCTCTTTCTATAAGCAACTTGTATTTTTATATGAAACCGAATACTGAACTGTACTTGCTTTCAAATTCTGAAATCGAAACCAAGTTATATAATATCATTAAAAATGACAAACATCTTACTTGCAGCTTTATTATATCTGAGGTAGTTAACTCGACTCAACTAAATAAAAATCCAAATAATGAGCTTTATGATCTAATTAAATCTTCTCTAATAGGTCTTAACTTAATGGATAATAGACCGGAATCTATATACATCAGTTTTATGTTTAGATTTTTTGACTTAATGGGATTTGGCTTTGATATGAGTGAGTCCGCAAACTGCACAAAAAAAGTAATTACGATAGATATCGGAAGTGCAATGATTATGGACGGTTCATTTTCGAGCAATGAGGTAAATTTTAAAATGTCAAAAATATTAGTTGATAAGTTGTATCAAATTAGTAGCAGCGAAGATCATAATAATGACATATCAATAAATCAGACAGAATTCATAACAGTAAACAATTTTTTTCAGTCTTATCTATCTTATCACTTAGAAACAAATTTTAAATTAAAATCTACAAATTTAATATCATAACAAAAATGGACTATCTCAGTTACAATTTACTCAATATTGCCATAATCCAAGTCATTACAAGTTTTATTAACTCTGCTGAAATATCATTGAGTAAATTTAAAG
Organism: bacterium; assembly: GCA_024711295.1. Taxonomy (GTDB): domain Bacteria; phylum Bacteroidota; class Ignavibacteria; order Kapaibacteriales; family UBA2268; genus JANJTB01. Next base: position 112,508 of record JANJTB010000002.1, read on the forward strand.
CTCATTGTGAAGAAAATGAAATTTTTTCGAATACCCGTTTGTTCAATCTAACATTTAGAATATCTGAAAACTTTCAAAATTATATTCCAACAATAGTTATCACAAGATATCTTTTCATTATGTTATTGGGTCTGGAAGTATATTCAGTTTCAAAAAACGAAAAAATAATTAGTTATATTCAATTTGATAGTACATTTTTATTATTTATTATTTTAACTCTGATCATTCTACCAATATTTGTATTTTTCTCATATGTTTTACCAAGGATATTACTAAGTGGAGCGGGTTATAGAATGGCTTTGGCATCATTATACCCATTGTTAATATTACACTATTTTTTGTTACCAATAAGAATAATTATAACCGGTTTCGTTAAAATAACAGAGTTAGTCACAAGCAAGTCTTTAGAGCAATCTCAGCTTAATTCTGAAGAAGAAATAAGACAAATTATCGAAATTAACACTCAAGCCGGCAATATTGAAGAGAATGAAGGTAAGTTGATTGATAACATTTTTGATTTTAAGGATACCACAGTCAAGCAGGTAATGACACCCCGAAGTAATATTAAAGCAGTTGCTGATGATTGGAGTATGTCTGAAATCATAGAAATAATAAGAAGTGAAAGCTATTCAAGATATCCTGTATTTAGTAAAAATTTAGATAATATCATTGGTCTTCTCCACGCTAAAGACATGGTTGGTATGCTTCAGTCAGATATCGATTCATTACCTAAGGAATTAATAAGAAAGACTATTCGTGTCAAGGAAGATGATTTCATTGATGAAATTTTACCGGAATTTCAAAAGCAGAAAATTCAGCTAGCTATTGTTATTGATGATTTTGGCGGCACTGCCGGAATTATTTCGATGGAAGATATTTTGGAAGAAATAGTTGGAGAAATCAACGATGAACACGACGAGGAAGAAAAAGACATTGATTTATTGGCAGAAAATGTGTTCATAGTATCAGCGCATGTTAATATCAGAGAATTGAACGAAATATTGCCGGAGGAGCTTCCTGAAAGTGAAAATTATGAGACGATAGCAGGATTAATAATTACCGAAACAGAAAGTATTCCGGAATTACATTCCTTGATTAACTATCAAAATTATGTATTCGAAATTCTAAAAAGGACAAAAACTAAAGTTGAGAAAGTAAAAATCACTTATTCAGAATCATCTTCGATAAACGAGTAATTGTTCCTTGGAGGTAAAGATGTTAGAATGGGCATTAAGAATTCAACAGATTTCTTTAAATCATCCAAAGTTCCATCATTTTGAATAGTAAAGTCTGCTAATTTAACCTTTTCATCCTGAGAAATTTGTTCTTTCATTCTCTTCAAGATATCTTCTTTTGATAATCCCGTTCTTGAAATTGCTCTCTTTACTCTGTTATCATTTGATGAAGTAACACAGACTATATAATCAAACCCTTCATCAAGACCTGCTTCATAAATCAAAGCACTTTCTACAAAAACTGGGTTAAATCCCTTTGAAATCTGAAATTCAATCTCACGAATCATCATTTCGATAACCGGTGGATGAACAATGGAATTAAGTTGGTTTAGTTTTTCACTTGAATTGAATACAAGGTCCGACAAGTATTTTGAATTAACTTTATTTTCTATAAAGCTATCAGTACCAAATGAAGCAATTATTTGATTAATAACATCCATATCATCAGACATTACTTTTTTTGCTAAATAATCTGTTGATATTACAACAAATCCCATTTCAGAAATAATTTTGGCTACTTCACTTTTGCCGCTTGCAATTCCACCAGTTATTGCAATTATCAGCGAGTTGTCTTTTTCGTCAATTTCCGGAATATTCGCCAAGTTTAAGCCCTGCATTATAAATCATCTCTAATCTGGTATTGTCTAATCTATTCGCATCAAAAAGAATGTTTTCTGCAATATCTTTCGAAAAAAGCAATCCTAATGAATCAATGTATTCCGAAATATTTCGTGCAATTCCTGCAGCTTCAATCTCGTAAGAAGAAATCATCATTATTTTACCATTAGTTTTGATATCGGGAATGCCACTGTTGACATTATCGTAAATATACGCAGGTTGAAATAATGGCTCAAGTCTGTCTAAAAGATTTTTTAAATATTCAGTAGATCCGTTAGTATTGATATGAGTTGCAAAAATCCATATTTCAGATTCCCTAAATAATGGATATAAATTATTCATATCATCATCACAACGGCACTTTGTATCATAAGAGAAAGATGATTGAGAAGTACAGCCATAGCATGGTTTAATGTCTAAATCGTGAACTTTTACCTTTTGAATTTCTAAATTAAATTTTGATAGACCTTCTATAAGTTTATCCACTGCTTTGTAAGTATCAATATTTAATTTTTCACTAATGCAATCAATAAGCAGGACTTTCATAAGAATACCACAATTCTGATTTTGGAATAATGTTAATTACTTTAAATATCAAAAAATATTGTTTAGAGTGAATATTTAAATCTCATAAATATTCACTCTAATACTTAATTCTTAGTCTAATACTTCGCACATATCATTTTGTATATCAAATTCAAGTTTTTTGTATTTTGCTTCTACAATTTTTCCATCTCTGTATTTGACCTTTACGTTGTCATTACGTCCAAATTTTCGTTCATTTCGCTTAAACGTTTGGCTTACTGTTGTAGCCTGTCCTGTGGGTTGCTCTTGTTGCGGAACATTTTGCAAGAAAGCAGGTGTTTGGTTTGAGTGCTCAAACTTCATCGTCGAAGTATTGGTTCTCTGCATTACCCTTGGCATGCCATCAGCTGTTGTATCTGTAGCAACCGGACTAATTGGCCTTCTGACCCTAACCTGCTGCTGAACAACTTGTGGAAAATACTTAAACGCAAAATAAACACTCTCTTTATTAATTTCGTGTACTAAATCAACAAAAAGCTTGTATGCTTCGGACTTATACTCCAGTAATGGATCCTTTTGTCCGTACGACCTTAGGTGAATACCTTCTTTGAGGTCATCCATTACTCTAAGATGTTCTCTCCATTTATCGTCAATTGTTTGTAATACTGCAACCCTCTCCAATTTTGACATAAACTCAATTCCGAGCATTTCTTCCTTGCGTTTATAAAAATCTTTTGCTGCTTTGGATACTCTTTCTATCAGCTCGTTATCGTTATTACTCTCGAAATCCTTCTCAGTTACATACACTTCACAAAGCAAGTGAGCTCTGATTGAATCTTTAAATTCTTTAACTCTTTTATCAGGTTTGTATTCCTCTATCAAATCGGTGACTATATCTTCGATATAATCAAAGAGTTCACCCTTTAACCTTTCACCTCTTAATGCAGCTCTACGTCTGTTGTAGATAACTTCACGCTGCTGATTCATTACGTTATCGTATTCAAGCAATCTTTTGCGAATAGCAAAGTTATTTTCTTCAACCTTTTTCTGAGCTCTTTCTACAGATTTTGAAATCATGGAATGTTGGATGGGTTCACCTTCTGGAATTTTTAATTTTGCCATAACGTTTGCAATCCTTTCACCACCGAACAATCTCATCAAATCATCTTCGAGTGAAATGTAGAATATCGAACTTCCGGGGTCTCCCTGTCGTCCTGCTCTACCGCGCAACTGTCTATCTATACGCCTTGCATCATGTCTTTCGGAGCCTAATATAGCCAAACCACCTTTACTCTTAACATCATGGTCGAGTTTGATATCAGTACCTCTACCGGCCATATTAGTCGCAATAGTGATGGCGCCCTTCTGACCAGCTAAAGATACAATTTCAGCCTCTTTAGCGTGGTGTTTAGCATTTAATACATTGTGCTTGATACCGTTGCGTTTCAACATTTTTGATAAAACTTCAGAGACCTCAACACTTGCTGTACCTACAAGAACAGCTCTACCCTCCTGCTGCAACCTTTTTACCTCATCAACCAAAGCATTATATTTTTCACGTTTAGTTTTGAAAATTAAATCTTCCTGATCATCCCTAACTATTGGTCTATTTGTAGGAATAACCGTAACTTCTAAATTGTATATCTTTTCGAATTCTGCCGCTTCAGTATCAGCTGTACCTGTCATACCTGCGAGTTTTCGATACAATCTGAAATAATTTTGGAGTGTGATTGTTGCAAAGGTTTGTGTATCTCTTTCAACTTTAACATTCTCTTTTGCTTCAATTGCCTGATGTAAACCTTCAGAATACCTTCTTCCTTCAAGAATACGACCTGTAAATTCATCAACGATCATAATTTTACCGTCCTGAATCACATATTCTACATCTTTTTCGTAGAGAGAATATGCCCTGAGTAACTGCTGAATGGTATGAATTCTATCGCTGCGTTCAGCAAAAATCAAATGAGCTTCGTCTTTTGCAAGCTGCTTTTCATCGGGGGATAACGAATCGTTGCCTTCTATCGCGCTGAATTGAGCTGCTATATCAGGAATGACAAACATATCAGGATCTTCGTCACGTGTACCCAATAGTTCGCGTCCTTTTTCTGAAATATCAATTTGGTGAGTCTTTTCATCAATTGTATAGAACAACTCATCGTCAATCTCGTGCATTCTCCTTCCCTGGTCACGCAGGAAGAATAGCTCGGTATCTCGTTTCAGTTTTTGGTTTTCTGGCTCTTGCAGGAGTTTAGTTAACTTCTTATGTTTAGGTAATCCTCTGTATGCTCTTAATAAATTTACACCGGCTTTTTCCAAATCTTCTTTCGATCCTGATTTGATATATGACTCAGCTTCAGCTACAATACCATTAACAAATCTTGTCTGAGATTCAATCAGTCTCTTAACTCTTGGATTCATTTCCTCAAATCTTTGATCACTCTGACCTACAGGACCGGATATTATCAAAGGCGTTCTTGCTTCATCTATCAAAACTGAGTCAACTTCATCAACTATTGCAAACCAATGCTCACGTTGAACAATGTTATCGAGGTCAATAACCATGTTATCTCTTAGATAATCAAAGCCAAACTCGTTATTGGTACCATAAGAAATATCCATGTTATAAATTTTTCTGCGAACATCATTTTCCATATTTGATTGAATAGCACCAACAGTTAGTCCAAGATATTCAAATACAGGCGACATCCATTCAGAGTCTCTTCTGGCGAGATAGTCATTAACAGTAACCAGGTGCACACCTTTGCCTGCTAATGCATTCAAATAAACCGGTGCTACGGCAACAAGTGTTTTCCCTTCGCCTGTAGCCATTTCCGAAATTCTACCTCTATGCAGTACAATACCGCCAATCATCTGAACATCATAAGGAACCATATCCCATATAGCCGGCTGACCTGCATAAGTATAACTGTGGCGATTCTCTTTCAACCTCTTGCATGCTTGTTTCACAACCGCAAATGCTTGGGGTAAAAGCTCATCTAATTTGTCGTTAATAGTTTGAAATATGTCATCTCCCAGGTCTTTAATCTGCTGAGTGATATCAGAAATCTGAGAACTGTCTAGATCTTCGTTTTGTAGTCGTTGCTGCAATTCAACTTTTTTTGCTTCAAGCTCTTTTACTGATTGTTTGATTATTTCCTTAAATTCATCTGTTTTAGATTTAAGCTTTTCATCAGAAAGAGCATTATATTTTTCATAATAAGAATTTATTTCCTTAACTAAAGGCATTAATTCCTTAACATCTTTTTCGTGCTTATTACCGAATAGCTTATTTAATATGTTTGCTATCATTGTGTGAAACTTTAAATTATTTTTCAATACCAATTAAATATTAACGTTTTATAATCTTTGATATTTATTTTTATTTAAAATGCCGCTTAAAATTAGTGATGACATTATATTACAAGAGAATGACCTTGAATTTGAGTATAGCAGATCATCAGGTCCGGGTGGTCAGAATGTAAATAAGGTAGAAACCGCAGTAAGACTACGTTTCGATATATCAAACAGTTCATTATCTGATGAAATTAAGTTTTTATTAACATCATCAAAAGACAAAAGGATAAATTCTGAGGGTATCCTAATAATTGAATCAAGAGAATCAAGAAGTCAATTGCAAAATAAACAAATCGCCTTCAGTAAATTAGTAGATTTGTTAAAAAAAATATCTCAGCCTAAAAAGAAAAGAATTAAGTCCTCTCCAAGTTTGGCATCAAAACAAAGAAGGATTGAAGGTAAAAAACACAAGAGTGAAATTAAGCAACTAAGAAAAAAAGTCTTTTAATTGATTACTCAATAATATCATATATTGGTCCATCATGAGTAAGTGTGCTTGCAACTAAATTTATTGAGTATTTTACTTGTTTGCCAATGTAAAGATTTTTGTTGGTTTCAAAAATTTCCCGAAAATTCTCATTATGGATTTTTATTCGAAGTAAAGATACATGAGGTAAAAATTTCTTCCTTTCTTTGGCAAAACCAAGATCAATCATTCTTTTTTCGATATCGAAAAAATGTTTATTGGTACTTTTGTCAGGACTATAAATCCTTGCATAAAGAATATCAGGTTCATTTTTTCTAAGTAAACACCCAAGTCCATTAAATTTAAGAACTGAATCATAATTCCCTGTTATTCCCTTTAGAGCATCCTTTACTTCATCTACTTTACCAATCTCAACATTTCCCAAAAATTTATAGGTAAAATGCAAATTGTTTAATTCAGTCCATTTTCCGGAACAGCTATCGCCAAATAAAGATTTAATATTATCAAAATGCCTACCGAAAATCCTTTGTTCTACAAATGTCGCAATAAATAATCTCTTTACTTCCATATGTCGGCTCTTATTTTACAATTCTTAACAAATCAAAAATACAAATTTAATGAAAATTTCATGTAAAAAAAATAATTTGTAGATATATTTACAAATCTATAATACCTAAAATAAACAAAAAAAACTAAAAATCAAATCAATTTTGGTATTTTTGAATTAATTCTAGTATTATAAAATTTTTAAAGAGAAAAAAGTATGGCTTACAACATAGGTGTAATTGGTACAGGGTATGTTGGTTTGGTAACCGGAACCTGTTTTGCAGCAACAGGCAACTATGTTCATTGCGTTGATATTGATGAATCAAAAGTAAGTAGATTAAAGCAGGGCGTTTGCCCTATATTCGAACCTGGATTAGATACTATGCTTGTAAATAACATTAAAGAGGATCGCCTTTTTTTCACTACAAAATTAGAAGATGCAGTATCCAAATGCAATATAATTTTTTTGTGCTTGCCTACACCACCGAATGAAGACGGTTCAGCTGATTTGCAACACGTAAAAAGAGTAGCTTCTGATATAGCAGAATTACTGAAGAATTCAGACCCAACTGCCGAGAAAATCATTGTAAATAAAAGCACAGTACCTGTCGGAACCTCTGTAATTGTCCAGAGCATATTCAACGATATATTACCCAAAAATAATATAACCGTTGTGTCAAACCCTGAATTTTTGAGGGAAGGTTTCGCAGTAGAAGATGCAATGAAACCTGATAGAATTGTTGTTGGAACTTCTAATGAACGAGCAGCATTAATAATGAAGGATTTATACAAACCATTTGTCAGAAGTGGTAATCCAATTTATATTATGGATGAAAAAAGTGCTGAAGTAACTAAATATGCCGCAAACGCATTCTTAGCAACAAAAATTTCCTTTATGAATGATTTATCTGCTTATTGCGAAAAAGTTGGAGCAGATATAGACAGCATCAGACTTGGAATTGGCTCTGATACAAGAATCGGCAAAAGATTTTTATTTGCTGGTGTCGGCTATGGTGGTTCTTGCTTCCCAAAAGATGTTCGAGCAATAATGTATTCTGCTGATGAATATGGTACACCATTGCAGATTGTTAAAGCAGCATATGATGTTAATAATAAACAAATAAATAGATTTGCCGATATTATTATCAAGAGATTTAATAATAACGTTAAGGATAAAAAATTTGCAATTTGGGGCCTTGCGTTCAAACCAAATACAGACGATACAAGAGAAGCTCCGGCATTTGATATAATTCGTAAGTTATTGAATGGTGGTGCCAAGGTTTCGGCTTACGACCCTGAAGCAATGGAAAATACAAAATTGATTTTTGGTAACACTATTGATTATGCCCAAAACATGTATGACTGTATACATGAAGCAGATGCTCTGGTTATTGTAACAGAATGGACTGTATTCAGAAATCCTGATTTTGAAAAAATTAATTCTTTGATTAATAACAGAATTATTTTTGACGGAAGAAACCTTTTTGTTCCTGATGAAATGGAGCAACTTGGATATGAATATTATAGCATTGGAAGAAAATTAATTAAATAATTCTGAACAATATTATCAAAATTAAACAAAAATATTTGTTGATATATGGCCATTCAATTTTTAGGATATTTTTAATCTAATTTAAAATTGATTGATTATTTTTAGAGACATTGAGCATTTACGAAATAGCATAAATATATGTATTCATTGCACTTAAATTCGCTTTAAAATGAATAAGTCATAATAAATGATGAATTAAATTGCTTGTAAATTTTGATAATTGATTGAGTGGCACGTTTTTTAATAAACAAATATTACTTTGCATATTTTGCATGGTTTTGGTAAAGGAATTATATATGTCAAGTGAAGAAAAAGATTTTGAATCAGGTACACAGAAAAAGAAGGGATTATCTTTTCCGATAATTATTGCTATTATAGCTGCAGGAGTGATAGTTCTTGTTGTGACTATCATTTTTGTCATAAGTATCATGATGAATAACATGAAACAATCAATAATTGAAGTTACAGGAAAAGGGACTACTGAACAAAAACAATCTTCGAAAGAAAAAGATTCTAATAAAGATAAAGATGATGACCTAAGTAAGTACGAGTATTTCGAGACCGGAAGAATTGTTACCAATCCTTTAAACAGCACTCAGTATGTAGTAGTCAATCTTGGGATTTTCTACTCAAAAATGAATGCAAAAGAAGAACAGGAACCTGATAAAGAATTTTTGGAAAACCAGCTTAAGAGAATTAATGCTATTATAAAGCATCAGGTAAATTCTCATGTTGGTGACAGAGATATATCAGCAATTCAAATTCCAAGAGATTCACTTGTAATTAAGTTTAAAGACAAACTAATTCCATCTTTCAGAGCCGAAAAACTTAAGCTAAAAGATGTAATACTTGTTGAATTTATTATTCAGTAAACAATCAAAGATTATGTCGGATATACTATCACAGAATGAGATTGACAGCCTACTATCAGAAATGAGCAGTGGGAGAGTTGACGTTGATGATGTAGTAGCAGGTAAGATAAGACCAGGCAGAACTGATGTTGTTAATTACGATTTCAGACGTCCAAACCGTATATCAAAAAATCAAGTTCGTACTCTACAGTCTATCCACGAGAATTTCTCTGAAGTGTTTAGTTATTATCTTGTTTCAAAGTTACAGACTTTGGTATCTTTCAGTGTTACATCTGTTGACCAATTATTTTACTCCGAGTTTATACTATCTGTTTCAAATCCAAGTTGTATCTATGTATTTGATATTTTGGGAACCGATGGAAGCGGAATTTTAGAGATCAGTCCTGAGATGGCTCTGACTTTGGTTGACCTTTTGCTTGGCGGCAAAGGTGAAACAGTACCTAAGCCAAGAACCATTACCCCAATTGAGCAAGCTGTTATAAGAGGTATTATTGAACATGCATTATCTGATCTGAGAAATGCCTGGCGTTCGATTGCTGACTTAAACTTCAAATATTCAAGGTTAGAGGTCGAAGCCGATTTTGTTCAGATAGCACCATCATCAGAAATTGTTATTGTTATTTCATTTGATGTCAAGATCGGAAATTCCAGTAATAATTTTATGATGAACCTATGCTTCCCCACTTTTGCTTTAGAAGAGGTTTTGGCAAAGCTTAATCGTCAACAATTAACCACTTCAGCATTAAAGCAGTCAAAAAAAAGACTTTACGATAACATTAATATTATCCAACAGCAAATGGCCATTACACATCTGCCATTAGTTGCTGAGTTGGGTAAAACTTCATTAACTGTTAAGGAATTGCTTGACTTAAACGTTGGCGATATTGTTAAATTAAATAATAAAGTAAACCAAGAGATTGAAGTTTTAATTGGTACTAAAAGGAAATTGGCTGCCCGCCCAGGCTCGATGAGTGGAAAGAAAGCAATCAAAATAACCCGTCCCTTGCAGGATGAGGATTTAGTTGAAGAAGATTTAACTTTTAAAGAAAAGGAATTCTAAACATGACAATGACACAGGATGAAATTGATGCTTTAATCAGTAGCGGTGATATTGATGAAAGTGAACTTAATGCTACTGATGATGCAAGTGAAAGTTCTGATTTCGGAGACTTCCCAAATCTGACAAATGCGAGTGATGATAAACTTTTTTCACCACTCGACCCCAAATTAGAACTTCTTTACGATTTACAGCTCCCTGTTTCAATAGAATTAGGTCGCACGAATATGTTGATAAGAGACATTCTCAGACTGGGCAGAGGCTCGGTAATTGAATTCGACAAACTTGTCAGCGAGCCAGTAGATGTATTGATAAACGGCAAGAAAGTCGCAGAAGGTGAAGTTGTAGTTGTTGATAAGCATTTTGGTATAAGAATCACTACTCTGATAGACCCTGCCGATAGATTACGTACATTAAGAAAATAAAATATTTAGTTTATTTAAGGACTTATTGACCATGGATGGTTATATTTTAAATGCTTTTTTTACATTGGCTGTAGTAGTGGCTGCATTCGGAGCACTACTCTTTATTTTGAAGAAAACTCAATTAAGCAAAAAAAGCAAAGATTCGGACATTGAGATGAAAATAATATCTAAAATGGCACTGAATCAAAAAAATCAATTATACATTGTACAAATTGCAGATAAAAAATTATTATTGGGTGTATCAGACTCCGGTATCAGAAATCTATCACAATTATCTTTTGCAAATAATACTGATATCCCTCAAAACGTTAGCACCTTATCCACTTCAAAAAATGTTAATGATTATGAAGATGATAGTTTATCCTTTAAATCATTCGTAAAATCAACATTTAAAATTAGAGCAAATTAATTTATTTATCATACTGTAATATACTAATTATGTATATATGTATGATTGTTGATTAAAAAAATTTTATTATTTCAAAAAAAAGTCATAATTTTACATTAATGATAATAACATTTATTGGAAAAAAGTATAATGAGAAGTGTTATAAAGAATATAATCATAATAATTGCAATAAGTTGCTGCAATTTTGTTTATGCTCAGGATAACTCTGTATGTTACGACTGTCATGACGATCCTTCAATTACCTTAGAAAGAAACGGCATTACAGTACCACTTACAGTAAAAAGATTTACATTGCCACGGTCAGTTCATGGCAAGTTAAAATGTGTGGATTGCCATGAAGATTTCGATCCATTCGAAATACCACATAAGGCAAAAATGACAAAAGTCAACTGTATGTCTTGTCACCAAAATCCTGTAGAAATCCATAAATTTCACCCTCAGATGTTGGGAGCAACCGGTACTGGCGGTAGTGCAGACATCAATTGTAAAGGATGTCATGGAACTCATGAAGTTGTGAGCAAGAAATCTCCTAACTCAGAATTCCACTTTACAAAATCAACAGAGTTTTGTGGTAGATGCCATCCCAAAATCATGCAGGAACATCTAATATCAGAGCATTTTGTTGAGGTATCTCACGAAAATCCTAATGCTCCTACTTGTATTTATTGCCATTCAAAGCCAATTACTAAAAGACATTTGCTCGATAAAGTTCAATTAAAATTGAATCAGGAAAAGCTTTGTTTGGATTGTCACCTTAAGCACCCTGATAATAAAAGTAAATTTGCAAAAACCTTAGTTGATTATTCAAAAAGTGTTCACGGTATAGCGATTACACGAGGTAACGCAAACGCCGCAGTTTGTGTTGACTGTCATGGTGCACACAGGCTCGAAAAAGCATCTGTTCCAACATCAAGTATTCACAAAAATAACGTTCATAACGTTTGTGGCAAATGTCATACAGACATTACAGGTGAATATATGAAAAGTATTCACGGACAAGGAGTAATGAAGGGATTCAAGGACTCCCCTACCTGTACTTTTTGTCATGGTGAACATAATATTTTGGCTGTTCCGGACGTACCTGAAGAAGCTTTTAAGATTTCAGGAATGAAGTTTAATGTAGTGATAAACAACAAAATGGTATTTTGCGTTACTTGCCATTCTGATAAAGAAATGATGAAGAGATATGATTTGACTACTATCGAAGAGTCTCACAAATGGATGCCAAATCAAGTGAAACACTGGGAGACTGTTAGATGTGTTGATTGCCATTCATCACACGAGCACCCCAGTCTAAATCATAATATCTTACCACGTTCCGAAACTGTCAAGCAATGCGAAGAATGCCACTCACAAAACTCAAAACTTATGTCGAAACTTTATGTGCACGAAAAACAACAATCAAGAATGAAATATGGCTTTGTAAACGGTACTCTTCTTAGTGATGCTTATGTTATCGGAACTACAAGAAATGTTTACCTTGATACATTAAGCATAATCATTTTTGGTATGACCTTTTTTGGAATCGGAGTTCACGGATTTTTGAGATGGAGAGCAAAGAAAAATAGAGGTAAACAAGCATGAAAAAAGTAATGTTATATCCATTATGGTTAAGAATTTGGCACTGGTCGAATGCTATTTTGTTTTTAGTTCTGATTTTATCAGGTATAAGTATGCATTACTCAGCAACCAACGAACTATTCTTATCTTTTGATGTTGCAATGTACACTCACAATATAGCAGGAATATTACTAAGTTTATTCTTTGGTATTTATTTAATAATGAATATTGTTTCGGGCAATTACAAACACTACATACCTCAGATTCAAGGGATAGTTGACAGAATGATTAAGCAAAGCATATACTATGTATATGGTGTATTCAAAGGTCATGACCATCCATTTCATACATCTGAAAAATTAAAGTTTAATCCACTTCAACAGCTTACTTATTTTGCAATCATGTTTTTTTTGTTGCCTGTTATTTTGATTTCGGGTTGGCTTCTGATGTTTCCAGAATTGGCACCTGAGAATGTCCTCGGCATGGGTGGAGTTTGGCCAATGGCTATTTTGCATATAGTTGTTGGTTTTTTCTTAAGCCTTTTTATGTTTGGACATATTTATTTAGCAACTCACGGTGAAACACCTACTGCCAATTTTAAATCAATGATTGATGGCTATCATGAAATTCACGAGCACCATTCTCCAAGCTTGGTTATCAATGCCGGTAATATAGATGAATATGGTGATGATTCCAAAAAAATTGATTTGCATGATGACTATGAAGTACATAAGGAAGGCGACGCTGATTATAACCCCGAAACTAAAGTGATCAAGAAGTAATCCCCGATTTTCAAATTTATGTTTACAAAAAAAAGAGGTTAAGTTAATTCAACTTAACCTCTTTTAGTAGTAGTAACTTTTTAATTACTTAATTTAAAAAAAAGTTTAATCAATATTATTATATAATCATTACTTTTGTGATTATATATTTGAATTTTTTATTTTTCTTATTATTTAGCATAGTGTTGAATTTATGTCATCAATAAATAATGACTTAATTTATGGACTCTTTAGCCTGGTTACTGATTACTGTTTTCTTCTGGATATTGATGGAAATATCATTGATGTAAATCAAGTAGTCTTGGATAATTTAAATTACACTAAAGATGATATATTAAAACTTAATGTTTATGACATTCACCCCAAAAGTAGGAGAAAAGAAGCTAAGGAAATAATACAGAAAATTATTGCCGGTATGGCTTCAGAATGCAATATACCGCTAAAATCAAACAATGGCAACCTTATCCCTGTTTTTACAAAAGTAAAGATAATCGAAATTGATAAACTGAATTATATCTTAGGAATTTCAAAAGACCTTACAAAAGAGATAGATTCGATTACAAAATTTGAAATTGCTTTCGACGAATCACCTCAACCTATGGCTATTACAGATCTTGATTCTGGTACATATTTATTCATAAATCAAGCATTCGAAAATTTATTTGAATATACTAAACAAGAAGTCATTGGACATACATCTTCAGAAATATTACCATCTATAACTCCTCAAATAAGAAGACAGATGCTTGCCGACCTTCTTATTAGCGGTAAAGCAGAAAATGTAAAATTTAAACTAAACACCAAGACAGGAAAGTCACTCATAGGTTTTCTCTCCGGAAAAATATTCGAATCAAATGGCAGAAAATTCTTATTGAGTTCATTTCAGGATATTACATTAAATGACAACCTGATAAATGAATTGCAAAGCGCCAAGGAGAGATGGAACTATGCATTGGAAAGCTCAGATCTTGGTGTATGGGATTGGAATTTAATCACCAATGAAGTATTTTTCTCAAAGAAATGGAAGTCTATGCTGGGGTTTGAATACGATGAAATTTCGAATTCACTCTCTACATGGGAAGAACTAACACATCCGGAAGATTTATCATATTGCTACAATGAAATTTCCAAGCATTTGAGAGGAGAAATTGAGCAATACCAGAGTACTCATAGAATTAAGAATAAATCCGGTGATTACATTTGGATACTTGATACCGGTAAAGTTGTAGAATTAGATAATCTGGGTAATCCTTCAAGGTTTGTTGGAACTCACAGAGATATTTCAGAAATCAAGGCTAAAGAGAAAGCACTATCAGAGCAGCACGATTGGAATAGGACGATTTTTGAATCAGCTAAAGCAGGCATTGTAATAATTGACACAAATACTTTTGAGGTGGTTGATGTTAATCAAACCGCTTGCGACATTCTCAAATTTAAACAATCCGAATTAATAGGCAAAAAATGCGGCGATTTTTTCTGCCTCGGCCAAAATTGTTGTGAATACAAAACTCCCGATTTTCCAATCCTTAATAAAGAAAAAGTGACACATGATTCAGAAGGTAAAGAACTTACTATTATTAAATCTGTAATACAAAAACAACTAAATAATAAACTCTACAATATCGAAAGTTTTGTTGATATTACAGACTTGAAGAGCAAAGAAAAAGAAATTGTAGAGAGTCAAAGACAGCTCGATTTATTCTTTAATCAGTCTTTGGCAGGATTCTTTTTCATGAAAACTGAAAAAGCAGTAGAGTGGAACAACAAAGTTGATAAGAATGCAACCTTAGATTATATTTTTAATAATCAAAAAGTTACTAAAGTTAATCAATCAATGATTAGTCAATATAATGCTAAAGAAGAGCAGATGATTGGTCTAACACCTCGATATTTCTTTTCTGATAATATTGAATATGGTAAACAAATTTATAAAACACTTTTTGATTCCGGGAAAATTCATCTAAATACTACACAGAAAAAACTTGATGGTACAGAGGTGATAATTGAAGCGGATTATACATGTTTATATGATATAAATGGACGCATTATCGGTATGTTCGGAATCCAGCAAGATGTAACAAAAAAGCAACTTTTTGAACGTTTAGTCAAAGAAAAAACTGCTGAATTGGAAAAATATTTCGATATAAGCATGGATTTGATAATTATATCTGATATGGAAGGAAGGTTCAAGCGATTTAACAATCGATGGGTTGAATTACTTGGGATTAGTCCTGAGGAATTGAAAGATTACAGATTTCTTGATTTTGTGCATCCCGAGGATATAGAAGAAACAATTCAAATAATGAAATCCCTTAGCATGAACAAACCTATAACCGGTTTTGTGAATCGTTACAGAAATAAATTAAACGAATATGTATATATAGAGTGGAATTCAGTTTATCAAAACAGAGTTATATATGGTGCAGGTAGAGATATTACTCAGATGATTGAAGATAAAAAAGAAATCATCAAGTTACTTGACCAATCAAGAGAAACAAATGAAGCTATCGAGACTATGCTTTATCAAAAAAATGTTCTCATTGAAGAATTAGAATCCATAAAAGAAAAATTGACTGAGGCTATAAACCAGAAAGATAAGTTCGTTTCAATTATGGCTCACGACCTTAGGTCACCCTTAAATGGTTTTATCGGTCTCACAAGATTAATGGCTGAAGATATTGATTCCTTTTCAAAAGAAGAAATTCAGGAAATAGCAGAAAAACTCAATCTAAGCTCTAATCATTTATCTGATTTATTAGAAAATCTGTTAAGTTGGTCAATGACTCAAAGAGGTCTTATTGAATTTAATCCTATTGAATTTGATTTGATAAAAATTATTTCAAAAGTTATTGCTACTATTAAGTTAAGCGCTGAGCAAAAAGGTATCACACTATTTTTTGACCAACACATAGACTCAATTTTTGTTACTGCTGACATTAACATGGTTCAAACAATATTAAGAAACTTGATTTCGAATGCAATTAAATTTTCTAATGCGGACAGTACTATAATTATTGAAGTCAGAGAAAGTGAAAAAGATTACATTATTAAGGTCAAGGACAGTGGAATCGGTATGAGTCCTGAACTTCTTGCAAAACTGTTTAAAATGGATGAGAAAACAACCCGCACCGGTACAGCTGATGAAAAGAGTACCGGCTTAGGATTATTGCTTTGTAACGATTATGCTGTCAGAAACAATGGCAACCTGACAATTGAAAGCCAGGAGAATATTGGTACTACAGTTTATTTTAGTTTACCAAAATAAAAAGAGAACAAACTAGTACTTCAAGATTTTTATAGATTTGCGCAGCTCCTTACTACTTAGGTGAAAATAATATACACCAATAGGGTAATCTGAAAGATTTACCTTTAACATCTCATTTTCAATTAAATAGTCAATATTTTGATTATCCAATACTCTGACACCTAATGAATTTGAAATATAATAACTTACATTTGTAATTGTAAAAGGTATAGTTAAGCTGATTATGTCATTAGTTGGCTGTGGATATACATGAACGTCTATTTCAGTTTCATCATTAGCATTTACAGATACTACTCCGAATAAACATTCTCTCAGAGCTTTTGCTAAATCGCTTTCATTATCACCTGCACCAACACATATTGAACAGATTTTACTAACCCCGGGCTCCCAATCACCATTGAATTTAACTCCTACGACTGAACCAAAATCAGATTCTTTTGTGGATTGTAGCTCGGTACCAATATTTAGGGACATTATTCTAAAATTATTATCAAAAGACCCTTGAAAATCATAATCTAAACCAGCGCTCACAGGAGATATATTCTCCTCATTACTGTATGCTGCCGAGCCAAAGTAGGGATAATCAGATTTTGCAAAAACAGCTTGTGCAGCTGCTTTCCCCTTAAAGTCATCAGGTATCGCTTCTGCCAGCAACTTCGAACGATTTTTTGTTGATTCACTGCTTACATCCCAATCAATGTAGAGTCCAAATGATACATCTTTAATTGGGAATTGAGATGTATTTGTAATTTTGAAATCATATTTAGTTGCCTTTGCATCAATTGATGTGAATGACACTTTTTGCTCGATTTCAAGCCCAATCTTCTGATTGCCACCGTTATTGTCATTATAAACAGCTAAATATCTATCGGGAGGAACGAATCCCTTAACAGTTGAAAATGAGTAAATTTTGTTTACACTAGAATTATAAACCACTCTTTGAGAATTTTCAGAAATCATTATACTTGAATTTCTATAAACCTGATTTCCATAGTTTTTGTAACCGAATCCAACACCGGAAATCGAAGAGCCTGATGTACTAAATCCAAACTCGCCAATATCACTCATTGAAAACTTGATTTGATTGTTTGCAAATGTACTTATATCTTTTGCAGGAGTAAAATTGAATTTAAAGAAATCATTGTACGAATTTTCTCCATTAATATCTACTCTGAAAATTACATTCCCAGAGTAATTGTTTTTAATTCTAATAACAAAATCATCAATTTCTAACTCCTGATTATTGTCAACAAAGCTAAAATCAGATGAATTCTGCAATATTTCCACAGAATTTGCAGGATCGTAGGCAATACTCAATATAAAACTTAAGTTGTTCGCTTTGCCTAAAACATTCTTTGCATATATTTTAATTCTAACTTCATCACCGGCTGAAAATCTGTCTGTTTCGGTATCAGATTTATCAAAATAAGAATATCTCAAAGGAAGAATCCCAGGAATAGAAAAAGGATCAATGGTTACTGCTTTTAATACATTTATTCTACCTGGAATGAGGTGTTGGTCAGTAGAGGAAAAATTATTATGTCTGTCAACTGCTTGCCTAACAAATTCAAGAGATTGCAAAGCATCAAGTTGAGGATACTTTGACCTAACCAATGCTAATGCTCCAGCAACAACTGGTGAAGCAAAAGAAGTACCACCATCACATGTAAAATAACCATTATTTGTTGTTGTGTAATTATCATCGCCTGGAGCAAGTATTCTACAACCTGCAGATATGGAACTAGTCGAGGTTAGTCTGTCGATGGAGGTTACCTCTCCGACACCTAATACACCAAAATAACTTGCAGGGAAAAATGAGTCGTATTTTGTAAATTTTGATGATGTGTTACCTGCCGCTGCAACAATTGCTACATTTTTACTAATAGCAAAATCAATTATAGACTGGTCAATTTCCGAGAATGGTTTTACCACTCCCCAACTGCAATTGAGTACTTTAATACCTCTGATAGCAGCATAAACTATTGATTCATAAGCATATTTGAGCGAACTGCCGTCAACTATTTTGAGAGGCAATAATTTGCAATTAAATCCTATACCTGCAATACCAAGACTATTATCTGTACTTGCTCCAGCTATTCCTGCAACTTGTTGACCATGACTTATTGAAGGGTTATATGTATCTCCAGGACCGAAAGAAGTGCCTTGCCATGAAAAATTATATCCTGAATAATCATCAATATATCCATTATCATCATTATCAAGTCCATCATTGGGAATTTCATTGTCATTAAATGCAAGATTACCGATTATATCTTCATGCTGTTGATTTGTTCCACTATCGCTTATCCCAATTATTACATTCGGGTCACCTTTTTCAATTGACCAGGCTTCGTAAGCTTTTATTAAAGTCAAAAAATCATCCTGCATATCTATCATTTCATCATTTGGCTTGTAAGAAGAGAAAAATTCGGGTAAATAATAAGGCTCAGCAATCTCGATTGCTGGATTCGCCAAAAGAATCCTCCTGCAAAACTCTTCCGGTTCAATATTATCATCAAAAATTATGGTGAAAGTACGCAATAATTTTTCCTCAGCTTGATAAATTTTTGACTTTTCTTTATAATCATAGTTAACACTTAGCAAGGAATTATAGGTAAGACTATTTTGAGGGCTAAGTAATTGAGATATATCAGATATTCCCATTCCACTTCGTAAAATTATCTGCTTATTAAAAATATCATAACCCGGTTTGACCCGTATAATTACCTTGTTTGATAAAACTTTCGACAATCTGCCAACTTTTTGATTTGGCTCTAGTACATCATTTTTCGAATATAATTCCGATGATAATAAAAGCAAAATAATAACGGTAAATATTTTCATTAATTCCTCAGTAATTTTTATTCTATATAAACAATCTTAACTGTTTTTCGTTACATTTATTTTGAAGATTAAATAAATTATTTTAAAAAAATGTGCGGAAGATTTGCCTTAACAGCTACTACAAAAGATATTGAGAAGTTAAGACCTAAGATTAATTCTGACTTCGAGATAGTTCCAAATAAAAATATTAGTCCCGGTTCGGAAATTGTTATAATCAAAAACAGTGAACCCGATATTCTTGATAAAGCTATATGGGGATTGATTCCTTACTGGGCAAAAGATCTGAACTTTGGGAGTAAACTATTCAATGCAAGGTCAGAAACATTAGAAGAAAAGGCATCTTTCAAAAATAGTTTTAAGAAAAGAAGATGTCTTATACCGGCTAACTCATTTTTTGAATGGAAAGCGGTTGATCAGAATAGCAAAAAACAAAAATATGAAATTAATTGCAACTGCACTCACATTTTTTTCTTTGCCGGATTGTGGGACTTGTGGAAATCTCATGATAACAATACAATTGTATCTTCTACGATTATTACTTGTGAGCCCAACAATAAAATGAGTAACATTCACAACCGTATGCCTGTAATCCTAATCAGTAACGAAGAACAGGAAATCTGGATAAGCGATACTCAGGATTTTAGTCAACTCAAATCATTACTTAAACCAATCGATGACAATTTTATTAACATAAGTTTGTCGGCTTAATTTTTTTTTCACATTTCTTCGAAACAAAATGAATTCTTACAAAATTAAATTGTCAATTATTTACGGATTACTTGCTTTCGGCGGCATATGGAATTACTTTGGATTATTTCAATCTGTCATGCAATCAACAGCAGGATTGATGATTATTCTCATCACTTTTTACTTGTTTTATGAAATACAAAATAAGAAAATCTCAGAGCATGATTCAGCAGGCAATCCATTAATTCAGGATTATAAAGTGAGAATGCTTTTATACTTTATCTTTGTGATTGCTGCAGGATGGTTAATTGAATTTATTGGTGTGAGTACAGGATATATTTTTGGCAATTACAAATATTCAAAACTACTTTTACCTCAAATTTTGGATGTACCCATTGCTATTGGATTTGCTTGGTTCTCTACTTTGATTGTTTCAGTGGCCATAATTCAAACTTACACAAAAATTAACATAAAGCTAATCAAAACATATAAGAAAGCGCTTTTGACGGGTTTTTTGATGACTGTTTTTGATTACTTTTTAGAATTTGCTGCTATCAAGTTAGGTTATTGGAGTTGGCAAATTGGGATACCGCCATTTACAAATTACTTAGCATGGTTTGTTTTTGGTTCATTATTTACTTATATTGGATTCAGGTTTAATTTGCTTGATCTAAGACTACCCAAAATAGCAAGTCATTTGTATTTTGCTCAGCTTATTTATTTCGGTTTATCAGCTATATAAAAAAAGAGCTCTCGCAATTTTTAATGTAAGAGCTCAATTTTTATATCAAGAATCTTTTAGTCCAAACTTCCGACTAATTTTTCAACTTCGTTAAGAATTTCGCCTGATTTAACAAGAGCTGCCATTGTATTGTGATCATTAAACAGTGGTCTGTCAATATCAAGAAAATCTACATGCTTTCTTATAACTTCCCAAGCTTTTGTCACACCATCACCTTTTTTAAACTCTCTGAAATCAAGAGCTTGTGCTGCTGCCATTAATTCAATACCAATAATTCCGAATGCATTATCGAGAATTTGCTGGTTCTTTAGCGCAGTGTTCATACCCATCGATACAAAATCTTCCTGGTCAGCTGCTGCTGGAATTGATTGAATTGAAGCAGGATTAGATAATATCCTTTGCTCAACAATAAGCATATCAGCTGTGTATTGACTAAGCATCATACCGGAGAACATGCCAGCTCCCTTTGTCAAAAATGCCGGTAAACCGACACTCAATGCTGGATTCAGAAGTCTGTTCAATCTTCTTTCGGAAAGGACACAAACCATTGTTAATGAAGCACCTGCCATATCCATAGGCAATGAAACAGGAGTTCCCTGGAAGTTCGCGCCTGTGAGTGTGATATTTTCATCAGGCAAGAAAATTGGATTATCTCCTACTCCGTTCAGTTCAATCTCAACCTGACTTTTAGCATACTTACATGCGTCATGAGCTGCTCCAATTACTTGAGGTGTTGACCTCATTGAGTACGCATCCTGAACTTTTGTTTTCATTTTTCCGCTAAGTAAATCACTACCTTCGAGTAATTTTCTTATTGAAGCTGCAGATCTTACAGCACCGCTAAACCCTCGTAATTCGTGCAATCTAGTATCATATGGCTTCATGTTTGCAAGAAGTGCTTCTAACGACATTGCTGCAGCAATCTCTGCATGCTTTATCAAACGATTGTAATCATATAATTGAATAGCTGACATAGCAGTCAATAAATTCGAGCCGTTTATAGTTGATAAACCATCTCTTGCTTGAAGTCCAGGAATTGGAATTCCAGCTTTTTCAAACGCAACTTTTGTCGGCATTCTTTCACCTTGATAGAATGACTCTCCTTCGCCCATCATGGACAAAGCCATTTGAGACATAGGAGCTAAATCTCCGCATGCACCAACCGAACCTTTCTGGCATACAACAGGTGTTACCCCCTTATTGAGCATTTCTGCCAATGTTTGAGTAATTTCAGGACGACATCCTGAATTGCCATGCGCCTGAACATTAATTCTTCCGGCTATTGCACCACGTACAAACTCCTCGCGAGTTGGTTCACCTATACCGGCAGCGTGATTATAAATCAAGTACTTCTGGAATTCTTTAATTTGTTCATCGTTAAGAACTATTTCAGAAAATTCCCCAATACCTGTATTAACACCATACATTATTTCACGCTTTTCAATTTTTGATTCGAGTACTGCACGACATTTTTTGATTAAGTCTATTGATTCAGCACTCAATTCTACCTTTTCTCTGTTACGGGCTATATCTACAACTTTCTCTACAGTCAGATTTTTACCATTTAATGTTATTGCCATTTTATATTCCTTTTATATACTTTTTATGATTTATTAATAAAATATTTTACAAAATTACAAAAAAATCATTTAATATATCCTCAATAATTGACTTTATTATATTGTTTCTAATTAGTTAATAAAATTTATCATTTTTTTATTCCTCTCTATTTTTTTAAAACAATTGAAACAATAAAAAGATGAAAGAAATTATCATTTTACTTTTAACAGGATTATCTGCTGGTATGTTAAGCGGAGTATTGGGTATTGGCGGAGGAATCATAGTCATACCTGTACTTGTACTGATTCTGGGATTTAGTCAGCAGATGGCTCAAGGCACATCACTTGCACTACTATTGCCTCCTATTGGATTATTTGCAGTAATTAATTATTACAAGTCAGGATTTGTTGATTTCAAAGCAGCAGGATTAATGATAGTTACATTTATTATTGGGAGTTATTTTTCATCAAAGTTTGCCACTAATATTGATGAAAATATGCTTAAAAAAATATTTGGCATTTTTCTGGTAATATATGGCATAAAATTATTCTTTGAGAAGTCATAAAAAAAACGTTATTTTGCATATTATTTTTTCGTCCTAAATCAAAGAGATTTATAATGTTTAGATTATTGGGAATAATACTTGTTTTTATTGCAGCAAATTATAGTTTACTTTCCCAGTATCCAAAAATTCTTTGGTGGTTTGATACTTTTGATTCTGCTTACGGACAGACAGCGTTTGATGATGTTGATGGAGATGGGAAATATGAGTTAGTATTTGGATGCTATAGAAATGATAGTTGTGTTTATGTTTTAAATGGTGAAGATGGCTCGCTCAAGTGGAGATTTAATACTACAGATTATCAAGAAGGATGCAACGATGTTGCAACATTACTATTTGACATCAACCACGACGGCATTTCTGAAATATTTGTCCCATCCAGTTGCAATCCATTTACTTACTGCCTCGATGGTAAAAATAACAGTATAATTTGGAAGACAACTACAAAGGGAAGTGACTCTCCACCTGTATTGGCCGATATTGACAATGATGGTAAGCTTGAATTACTTCATGGAGAATTTGGTGGATATGTAATTTGTATTGATGCTGAAACAGGAAGTATTAAATGGGAGATTTTGGTTGATGATAGGTCCTGGATACAGACTGCACCAACAGTTACAGACATTAATAAAGACGGTTACCTTGATTTTGTAGTATCTACGTGGCAGTTTGACAAAAAAAACAGTTTTTATGCGTATGATGGGAAAACTCTTGAAATAATGTGGAAAGTGGATTTAAATGATTATGTGTATCACGGTACAGCATTAATTGATTTAAATTTTGATGGCTACTCGGACTTTGTATTTGGCGATTATTCCGGAACCCTTTGGGCTATAAATGGTAAAGACGGAACAATAATATGGACACACAAAGCTTTTTCATATATAGGTGCACCTGTTACTGTTGCTGATTTGAATAATGACGGAATATGCGAAATCATCTTTGTCAGTCTTTACAAAATTCAGTGTTTAGACATTAATGGTAATTTACTTTGGGCATTTGATGAACTCAACTATGGCAATGTGTTTAGGGGAACAGTGGTATCTGACATTGACCTTGATGGTACAAAAGAAGTAATTTTTGGCTCATCGTCAGGCATATTATATGCATTAGACGGGATAAACGGCTCTGCCAAATGGACATTCAATTTATCACAGCATATAGAAAAAGACTTTGATATAAACCATGCTCCAGTAATTGGAGATTTTAACAAAGATGGTTTCTTGGATTTATTCATTGTTGGCGGAAAAACAGACTATCCTGATTTTTCAAATAATTATGGAAGGGCATATTGCTTAGAAATTGGCACAGGGAAGGAAGAATGGAAGATGTTTCAGAATAATTTTCATAGAAGTTGTGGCACTTGTTTTAACAACTCGGTTTCGGTTAAGGATTTGTCCTTACTTGAACCCACTATTACTTTTATTAATGGTGAACTGAATATATATAATTTAAATTCACAACATCAATATCATTTGCAAATTTGTGACTTATTAGGCAATGTAATTTTAACGGATGACATTAATGAAATTAATTATTATAAATCATTTAATGACTTAAGTTATTTATATTCAAATGTTTTGATTGCAAGACTTACAAACAGAAAAAATAATTCACAAATTGTGAAAAAAATTGTAATATTATAATTTTTTTTGTGCTTTTTTTAATTTTGAACTGTCTATATATAATATATTATACAAATTTTTCAGGAGTTTATTTAAATGAAAAAGTTTCTACATTTGATTTTGATGTTTGCAGTCATTACACTGATTTTTGCTTCATGTAAAGACACAACAACAAATCCAGTATCGGAAAATATTATTTCCGGAATAATCGCTGACGAACTTGATGCTCCAATCGAAAATGCACTTGTTGAATTGCTTGGTGCCGAGGAAAAAGTTATCTCCAATACTAAAACAAACGAAAATGGAGAGTTTTCTTTTACAGTTTCAGGTAACGACTACAAGAATTTTTCACTAAGAGTAAGTTTCGAAGGTTACCAAACTCTCAATTACACTGTCTCGGAGTTCCTGAAGGATAATCAAAAACCAAATAACATGAAACTTAAGTTAAATAAACTACAAGAACAGGATGATTGCTGTGGCCAATTGACAATCACTGTTAAGAAGTTCGAAACAGACCAGGTAATTTCAGGTGCAAAAGTAAAGATATCAAAAGAGAATAAAAATTTTGATATATTAACAACCAATGATAACGGCAAAGTGACCTGGAATAAATTATGCTCAGGAACTTATTGGGTTAGAATCAGTAAAGATAATTTTCAAGTTTTGGAAAAAGAATTTATTATAGAAGGAGACTGTGATACACTTAGCTTTGAATACGGAATAAAACCTGAAGAAAACAGTAATTGCTGCAATAACATTGCAAAGTTTACTATCAACGACGCTGAGGGCAAAGGCATCAAAGGTGCACGTGTATTATTAAGAATTTCTGGCCAAGTTAAGTATGAAGGTTCTGCGAATGAAGATGGCAAAGTAGTTATTGATGGCATTTGCAAAGGTAAATATTCTGTACTTATAAAATACGAAGGTTATGTATCCCAGGAGGTGGATCTTGAATTTAATTGTGAACAGACTATAGAAAAAACTGTAAAATTGGATAAAGTTGCAGAAAAGTGTTGCAATAACACATTTAAAATTTTAGTAAAAGATTCCAAAACAGGCAATCCTATTAAAGAGTCCAAAGTTGCATTGTGGCAAGAAGGGAAAATGGTTTATTATGCATATACCAATCAAGAGGGCTATGCAGAAATAAATAATATTTGCCAGGGCAAATATGGAGTTAGTATTATCCGCGAAGGCTATACAGGCATAGAATGGCAAGTTGAATTCGAATGTGAAAAGGTACTATCATTCGAAAAATCTATAACTCCAAAGGCAAATACTGATTGTTGCGGTATAGCTTCTTTTGTTGTTAAGGATTATAACACCGGTCTTCCAATCAAAAATGCTGAAGTTAAAGTACAGACCGGCAATACCTATAAGATACTAAAAACAGATGAGAATGGATTTGTAAAATTCACTGAATTATGCATTGGTTCCTATTGGGTAAGAGTTGCTTACGAAGGTTACCAGGTAATGGAAGAAGATTTTAAGATTGAATCATGCGAAAAACAAGTAGAGATGACTCTTAAAATCAAACCTAAAGAAAACTCAGATTGTTGTAATAATCAAATTAAGTTTGTTGTAAAAGATGCGGAAGGAAATTTGTTGACCAATGTTCAAATCAAGTTAGTTAAAGGTGGGTCAATAATTACTACTTTAAAGACACAAAATGGCCTTGCAACAACTGATAAGAATATTTGCAAAGGTTCTTATGGTGTTCGTATTTACCTCGAAGGCTACGATGTTATAGAATACGAACTGAATGTTGATTGCAACCAAGTTATCGAACAATCAAAAGTATTAACTAAAAAATCAATATGTTGCGAAGCCTGGGCAAAAGTTTTTGTGTTCGACAACGAAAGTAAACAAGCTCTTAATGGTGCAAAAGTAAAGATTTGGAAAGGCGGTCAATTACTAAAAACATTAACTGTCGAGAACGGATATGTTAAGTTTACAGGCCTTTGTGAAGGTGAATATGGCTTTGACGTTGTTATGGAAGGCTACAAGTCAATAGAATTTGGCGCAAATATCAAATGTAACCAGGAAAATATCTTTGAGAAAGGTTTAATCAAGAATTAACTTTTGTTTGAAATTAATTTTTTATAAAGCTGCTTATCATTGTTTTAAGCAGCTTTTTTTTGGATTAACAACTATTAACTTGTGGGGAAATTTTTTATTTATTACTTTTAAGTAAATTTAGCTTAAATTAAAAAGAATCAATCAATGAAATTATGGTTAAACTCAATTATCATCTCATTAATATGCTTAATTATAGCAGTAAATATATCTAAATCACAGCATCTTGATATATACAGTTTCTATGGCAACAATTTATATATACCTTCAATAATTAATATTGATGATGACATATGGTTCACCACTTATCTTAACGGTGTCAGAAAGCTAAATTTAATTACAAATTCATTTGTTGAATACAAAGATGAAATACCAAACTATAAGAATATAGTTCTAACAGGTAATGCCAAGGATGCAGAGAATAATTTATGGCTTTCTTCAGATAAAGGGTTGTTAAGATATCAAAACAACAAGTTCGAAGAAATTCAACCATTAGGTGTTACTTTGTTATATAATTCTATTACATCATTAAAATCTGACAGTAAGGGAAAGTTATGGGCTTGCTCAAGTTTCATGCAGATATTATCTTTTGAAAATAACGTGTGGTCAAATCATGATTTATTTAGTGAAAATACAAACTACTATATAACTAAAATGATTATTGACAATAATGATAATCTGGTTTTATGGGTTAATGAAATTGGCTTGGTTATTTATGATGGGCAAACACAAAAGACTTATTCTGAATTTCATGATACAATAAATGAAAATTATGTTGTTGATATTCAGATAGACAACAACAATACAATTTATGTAATTGATTCAAGACTTAATATATATTACTTAAAAGATAATCAAATCCTTTCCTTAGCTAATTCAATTATTGATAGTGGAAATTATATGTTTTGGGTTAGTTCTAGTTTCGATAAAAATAATAAATTATTGATTGGGGTGAATGGTTTAAATATTTATGACGGTACAAAGTGGACTATTATCAACCGGAAAAACTCAGACTTAACTGATACCTACTTTAGCAAGATTTATTCGATAAATACAATAATTACTGGCTGTTTGGAAAATCTACAGAAGTATTTAAAATGGAAAATGACAAAATTTTCGAAATTAATACAAACAGATCTTGGATGTACGGAGGTTTTATTAGTACGATGAAGTTACAACATAATTTATCCCAAAAAATATTATTTGGTAATCAATCAATCAGTGTAAATGATGGCAAAAGATGGTACAACTTTAGTATTCATAATACAGCATTATCTGATATCATTTTTTCAAGCTTAAATGATGTCTGTCTTGACGAGCTTGGATATTTGTGGATTTTTACTAATAAAAGTTGCTATAGATTAAAAGATCATGAAATAGTTGATATAACATCAACCTATCCTGAATTTGTTGGCGGTGATTTGTTTAGCCTGATGTCTTTACCAAATGGAGAAGTTTATGTAGGTATTCGTAATGGCTTAGCTAAGTTCAATCATTCAGAAGGTTTCACTAAAATTAAAGGTCCAATATCGTATACAAGTTATGGAACATGTAAATTTGGGAAGGATAACAAATTGACAATATTTAATGGATATCGCATTGGTAAGATTGAAAATGATTCTGTGATATACAATAAAGAGAACATTATAGCAGAATCATCGATTGACATGTCCTTCGATGTCTCCAAAGATGGCATTGTTTGGGCTAACTTAAATGAGCACCTTGGCAAATTTGAGAATAACAAATGGGAATATTTCAAACTTGATTCTATACATACCGGAAAGGTTCCCTTTTTCGTGCGAATTGACAGCAAAGATAACTTATGGTTTTTGTCAAGTTCAGGAGTACTTGCAAAATGGAATCAAAAGGATAAGCCAAAATTTCAATATGTTACTTCAACTTTTGATGATCTTGCAAATATAGTAGGTTATGAAATCGATAAATTTGATAACATTTGGATAGCAAAGGCAAATTGACAGGTACTTGTAATTAACGAAACTGGGGAAATAATTACAGATATTAATGAAATAACATCAACTTACGATACCATTGATGTATATCCGAATCCTGCACAAGATTTTGTAACTATCGCTTGTAACGAATTTACACAACATGAAAATAATAATCAATCGAGTATCTTAATATATAATTTTGGGGGTTATGAAGTACTAAAGGTCAATAGTACTGAGACAAAAGATAACAATTTAAGAATTGATATTTCAGAATTGCCGGTTGGTGCTTATTTTATTAAAATGAATGACAGAATAATTAAATTCTTAAAAAATTAGAATTCAAAACTACATTTTTTATAAAAAATAACAATTTTTAAAGAAAAATTCAATTATTTTGGGACAAAAATCGAATTGATGTGTCTTTATAAGTAGATAATGGAACAAATTCAAAAAAAGTATTATGATACATTCTAAATATATCATAAATACATGAAACGAATTACCTATTACCAAATGAGCGATTTATTAAAATTCAACCGTGAGAAAATATATACAGTTATTTTACCAATTTTAAATTACTCTTAGAATGTCGAGACATGCATAAGAATATCATTCTGAAAAAAATTCAATGTATCAGCACAAACTATGATGAACTTTCAAGTGACATCATGTTAGCTCTTATGAATCAAAAAAAGACAATCTTTATTCATTTGAACATGTTTAACTTCACAATATTAACTGAGAATGATGATTTTTTAAGCAGGTATTCTGAATATTCAAGGTTATATTTTGAAGGAATAGGTATGAAAATAGCCGCTTATATCTTAGGTCAAAGTTGGAATAATGACACAAACGGAACAGACCTTTACCCTATTCTTTTCAATCAATTAGAGAAACAAGAGCTGAGAATTTATTTACTTGGGGCAACTGAAGTTGTAATAAATAATGCAGTCACGAATATTAAAGCATATTTTCCCAAAATTCAACTATCAGGATATAGCTCGGGATATTTTTCTGAAGATAATGAAAGCAAAATTGTTGACGACATAAACAGCTCAGGATGTGATTTACTGATTCTGGGTATGGGTATGTACCGAGAAGCTGACTTTTTATTTAAAAACTACGAATTACTGAATGTAAGTGCTATTTGGTGTGTTGGGGGATTATTTGATTTTGTTTCAGGCAATTTGCCCAGAGCACCAAAAGCAATACGAAAAATTAGGTTAGAATGGTTATACAGGTTTTTTGTCGAACCTAAAGCAAAATTTAAAAGAACATTTATAACTCCACTTCAATTCTTTCCAAAAATTATTTATCATCATTATACTAGTAATATATTCAAGGAAGATATTGGGACTTAACTACAAAATTAATATGTTAAATAATACTACAGATATAACTATGATGCTCGGTTTAGATAATCAAGTTTTTGAAAGTGAATTCAAAGTAGTGCAATCAGATTATTTCAAGTGGAGAAGGATAATTGACTTGTTCTTTTCAGTTCTGATAATCCCATTTGCCATTCCTTTTTTTGTTGTAATTGCAGTTTTACTTATTTATGAGCAGAAAGGAAATATTCTGTACACACAAATGCGAGCAGGAATAAATGCTAAACCTTTCAAAATTTATAAATTCAGGACTATGATGGATAGCAAATTTGATGAATCAAACTATCTGTACCATGATGCAAACCGTGAGACAAAATTTGGCAAAATATTACGCAAGCACAGACTTGACGAATTACCTCAATTATTTAACATTTTATTAGGTGACATGAATCTCATAGGTCCAAGACCTGAAGCATATTGTCAATATACTTACTTCGAATCCAGGATTTCGAATTACAATAAAAGGAAACAAATTACACCAGGTCTAACAGGTTATGCACAGGTTGAGTACAAATATTGCAAAACGTTCGAGGATACCTTAAGAAGATTAGAATATGACATCTATTATTTGGAAAATGCAAATTTGCTGCTGGACATAAAAATAATTTCCAAAACTATTTTGCAAATGCTAAAAGGAACAAACTCATGAATGCTATTAAAAGTACATGGAATTACGCCGTGATAACAGGTGCAAGCTCAGGAATCGGATATGAGTTTGCTAAACAATTAGCTGCTTTAGGTACAAATTTGCTCCTAATATCTCGTAAAAGAAAAGAGTTAATGAATATTAAATTTGAGTTTGAGACCAAATATGGAGTAGTAGTTGACTTTCTTGATGTTGACTTAAACACTCATGATTCGTATCAAAAAATTGAAGAATATATCACTGCTAATGACCTTAAGCCTGATTTATTGATTAACAATGCAGGAATTGGTGCTTTTGGCGAGTTTTTAAATACTGAAATTGATAAAGAATTAGAAATTATTGCTGTTAACATCAACTCACTTGTTTTTCTAACAAAAACATTTTTGAGATTAATGCTTAGTAACAATAGTGGCACTATTCTCAATGTCTCATCAACTATGGCATTCAGAAAAAGTCGTTACTGGGCTGTATATTCCTCAACAAAATCATTTGTTCTATCATTTTCACGTAATTTATCCTTAGAATATGAAAATTCGGATGTTATAATTTCAGTATTATGTCCTGGTAAAACGCAATCTTCATTTGACAGCAATGCAAAAGTAAATCTTAACTATAATACCACAAAAGCATCTTCATCTAAAGTTGTGGCTTATACTCTATCACAACTGATGAAAAAGAAAACTTTGATAATACCGGGATTAAATAATAAAATTAAGTATTACATTTTCAAATATCTACCTGAGTTTATAACTAATTCAATAATTAGGGGAATATGAGAAAGTCACTTTATTCGGTAGCAACAAATATTACCACAGAAATTAAAGGAACACCCGCCTATATTATACTATTTGTAAGTGATAAATGCCCTAATAAATGTTCGCACTGCTGGTTTAACCAAGATTGGAAAGTAAACAATCTTGAAGGTGAAACACTTAAATTAGATGAAATTGAGAATTTATCAAGACATATCAAAAATGTTCATTTTCTCTCAATTACAGGTGGAGAAGCATTCTTGAGAGATGATATTACCGAAATTGTGGAAGTATTTTACAAAAACTCTAACATCCACAGATTTGATATCCCCAGTTCCGGATTCGACCCGGATTTAATCTTAAAAAGAACAGAAGAAATACTTAGTAAAATTTCATCAACACCATTCAGAGTTGATATTTCACTTGACGGCACTGAAGAATTACACAATGAAATCAGGAGTAATCGTAGTGCATTTAAAAACGCTTTAGAAACAATCAAAGGTCTCAAAAGAATAAAATCAATTCATAATAATTTTGACCTTTCAATAATTACCACAATCTCAGAAAAGAATCATAAAAATATCCTTGAAATCTCTGAACTTATTGAAGATATTTTGCCGGATGGTGAGTGGTTTGTTAATCTTCAACGGGGTGATACTCCGTCTATAAACGTTTCTGAACAGGTTCTTGAGGCATATATCAAAGCAAATGAGTATATTGAAAATAGAAAAAAAAGAATGAATTACTCGGGTGATAAAGGGCATGAAATTGGTAGATGGTTGATGGCAAAGAACTCCTTAAGAAGAGATATTATTATTGATGTTGTTAGAAAAAAACGAAAAGGTGGCGGCTGTTGGGCAGGTGCAATGAATGTAGTCATTTTGTCAAACGGAGATGTCAGAGCCTGCGAGCTTCTCCCGGACTCATTCGGAAATTTGAGGGACTTTAATTATGATTTACCTAAAATGCTAAAATCTCATGTTGGTAAAAATATTAGAAATAAGATTCAGAAAACAGAATGTATCTGCACACATGAATGTAATTTGTCCGTCAACATTATGATGCAGCCTTCATGTTGGGTAGATTTGTTGAAATATCGAATTAAAGGCAATCTATAAATGAGATATAAGGGCTTAAATATACTTATAACAACCCCTCATTTCCCTTACCCTTTGGTTGGTGGAGAAAGAATAAAGCTATATAATTTGATTCGACATTTGTCATCAAACAATAAAATTTATCTTGTCTCTATGGATAGAGGATTTGAAATAAATGAGCAATATATTGAACATATCAAAAGCCTCAATGTTGATGTATATTCATTTAATATTAATAAAATACAATCCCTTATCAGAGGTAGTTTTCTTTCATTATTCAGAAATCCATTAGAGGTCGAATATTTTTCACATGATGGTTTTTCTAATTGCGTTAATCATATTATTACAACACAAAACATCGACCTGGTAATTAATTTATTCGTAAGAACTGCAGAGTATGTAAAGAAATTACCAGTTAAGAAAATACTTCTTGCCGAAGATTGCAGGTCATATTATCAACAAAGAACATCAAAAGTGACTCGTAATATATTTGAAAAAGTCAGGCGAAAAATTGATTCAATTAAGCTGGCTAAATACGAGTCACAAATAGTCAATCACTTTGATGTCACTACACTCGTAACAGAAAATGATATTAACTGTATGAAGTCTTTGAACCCTAATTCAAAATTCAGGTTGCTAACTCAGGGAGTTGATACTGATTACTTTCGACCTCCGGAAAGTTACATTTTAAGAGACCATATTTTGTTCTTAGGTAAATTGGACGTACTTGCCAATCAATTAATGGTAAATAAAATTGTTCAGGACATTTTCCCAAAGATTGAAAAGAACTTACCAAATGCAAAACTTATAATTGCAGGCGCAAATCCCACAAAGGAAATTATAAATTGTAAAACTAAGAATATAGATATCATATCTAATCCATCAGATATTGTAAGAATATATCAATCTGCAGTCATTTTCCTGCACCCTCATGCAGGGGGTTCAGGAATTCAGAACAAAGTACTCGAAGCGATGTCTTGCGAATGTGCTGTCATAACATCTCAAAGCGGCTCGAATGGAATTGACATAGTTAATAATGTTAACGGGTTTATAGCTAATAATGATGAAGATTTCGTTAGTTTATGCATTAATTTGCTCAATAATGAAACTCATCGCAATATTGTTGGTCAAAACGCTAGAAAATATGTTGTTAACACGAAATCATGGGATAAAGTTTTCTCTGACTTGGACAATATTATTGAAGAATTATAAAAAAAATGGGCTGAATTATTCAGCCCATGTTAAAGATTTAGTTTGATAGAAAACTATTTACTTAAATTGATTTTTTTAATATAAATGCCTTCATCACCCGACATTTTAATTAAATATATACCATTACCTATGCTAAATTTACTAAAGTTAATAGTATCAAAATACTCGCCTGTTTCACAATATCTATTTACTAATTCAGCAATTTCATTACCTAAAAGATCTAACATTTGTATTTTTACAAAGCCATTTTTAGTTAAGTTATATCTTATAGTGGCATGACCTTGAACAGGATTTGGGAAAATCATTAATTTTTCACTATTTATATTAGCAAATTCAACAGAAGTGCCTCCCTTGGCTGTGAAACTCATCACTGGGCTGAAAGGTCCAGATCCCGATTCTGAATTGGCTTTAACTCTCCAATAATATGTTTTGTCAGATTTGAGCAAATCTTTAGGAAGTGTATAATTAACGTCCTCCCATTTAAGTTCATTTACTATATAACCCTGATCAAAACCAATTCTATCAGCAAGTTGAACATTGTATGTAGTGGCACCCGGAACTACATTCCAACTTAGTGTAGGAGTTAAGTCCGTTTCTGTTCCATCTGCAGGTCCAACTAATGTAGGAGCCGGAAGTGGGACACCAGTGTGAAACTTCCAGGATGATGTGTAAGAGCTTTCACCACCAGAATTAACGGCTTTAACTCTCCACCAATAATCAGTTTCATTGTTTAATCTACTTGGTGGTACAACATGAAAAGTATCCGTCATGCTTGATTTTGTGTATCTTACAGAAAATCCCTCGAATGTTTCATCTCTGGAAATCTGCAATGTATAAGTTTCGGCACCGGGTACCGATGTCCAGTAAAGTAACGGTGTTGTAGAATTTGTTACGGTATTATTTGCTGGACCTGCTAAATATGGTTTGTCGGGTACCGGATAAGCTGTTGTAAATGAAAACACCTGCGACCAACCGCTCTTACCTGCATCATTCATTGATGCTACTCGCCAGTAGTATGTGGTTTCGTAATCTAATTCATTAGGGGTATAATAGTTAACTGATAAATTATTTTTATCAATAATTATCTTGCTAAAATTCTGATCTTCGCCAAGTTGAAGATGGAATCTGCTGGTGTTTGGAGTCAATGACCAGGTTATAGAATTATTTAACTTAACATATTTTGCCAAATTTTCAGGAGTCTGTGGAGTTGGGGCTGTTGGTGGTTGAGTGTGATTAATATTAGTCAACTCAAACCAGTAAGTAAAATCTTTCATTGTCCCACCAACGTTAACATTCCTGATGGTTACGGTATATTTTACATTATCAGCCAATCCATCTGCTTTCCAGCTTAGGTTGTTTGGAAATGAGCCCCACCCTTCATTATCATTTTTGACTGAGTGAACACTTACAGGATTACCTGATTCATCTTTCATCTCGACAGTAGTACCTGAATACGTAACATTTTGGTTATTCCACAAATTTGTTTTGCTTGATAAAGCATTAAATGAAAGATAAAATGATTTGTTTACATACTCGGGCGGATAATACTCATAGGGATAAGCTATAAAGTCAAGTTGATTTTCGACGGCATTTCCATCAGTAAAATCTTGGTATAAAAATAGTGAAGCATGGAAATCAGAACTTCCACCAGATTTTGGTTTACCGTATGACTTACCAAACGAAAATCGTGTAAGGAAAGGATTCAATATTGCTCTGCGATGACCAACTTTGTACTGACCTTCAATATCAGCGTTATGGTCATCTATCAACCAACCGACAATCGATCCTATTGCGGTGTTACCTGCACCGCCATATTCAATATTGCCTTTCATTCTGGCTTCACCACCGGCTTTTGTATAACAAGGTGTTGAAGGATTGTCAATGTGACCACCCTCGCCACTAGCTACCATATTTAAGCATCCTTCCATCGACATTGCACTACCAAGTGCTTCGTAGGTTACTGGTTTAAGTTTGTGAAGGCTCCTGATATGATTTACTTTGTCAAGAACTTCATTGATAACACTTTGCTTCAAAGTGCCTGCGTTGCAATTATTAACATCAGGTTGAACTTCAAAATACTGCGAAAAACTAGCTTCGACAGGTTTGTCAGACGCAAATCCATTAATCGTTAAAATGCAAATAATCGAGAAAAATGTTAATATCCCTTTCATACTATATTTAATTAGAGTTAATAAACATAATTACAAAAATAACAAAAAATTATTATTTCACTTATACCTATATTTATTTGGTATTACAGAATACTCAAAATAATCAGCTTATTTCGTTCATCAATCAAAATCAATCGCGATTCATAAGAAAACTAAAATCAGATTTATTATTCAATTCAAAGGGCTCAGTATTAAACTTAAAAATGCGTACATTTTTATCACCAAGTAGTTTTAAATCTGTTCCGTTTAACTCGAAGATACTTCCTTCTCTCAATCCACAAACGAATATATCCTTGTTGAGTTCAAGAAATTCCAAGATTCTTTGTTCACGTGTTTCTCCGTGATGGCCTTCAGGGTGAGCATCTAAATAATGTGGATTAATCTGAAAAGGAACCAGGTTCAGCGCATTAAATGAAAGCGGCTCTACAATAGGCATATCATTTGTTGTCCTTATTGTTGGGCAGGCAAGATTAGACCCTGCACTCCACCCTATATACGGCATACCGGCTATGACCTTGTCATAAATTAAATCATTGAGACCATTATCATACACGGTTTTCAATAGATTGAATGTGTTACCACCACCAACAGCAATTGCATCTGCCGAATCAATAATTTTCTCGGGGTCTCCCCTGTGTATCGAAGCAATTTCGTATCCTAATTTTGTGAAAACGCTCGCTACCTTTGACTCATAATCATCCCATTTGACCGTCACTCCGGCATAAGGTACAAATGCAATTTTTTTTGTAGAATTTCCGAAAAAAGACTTTATATCATTTAGTGCATGTTCTAAGTATCCGTATCCTTGTGTTGTAGAATTGCTTAATAATAGTAATCTCATATTATTTTCCTGTTTTTAGAATAATTATAAACTCTAATTTAGCTAAAAAAAAAGTAACAACAAAAAAAAATTGACATATCTCTGTTTTATTAACTTATTTGATTATGAACATAAAATCTAATTAATAATTTTAGTGTTATATTTGTACTCTATTAAAATTGCAAAATTTACTATTTTTTATGATAAAATCTCTTTTGGTAAAAGATTTTGCCCTGATAACAGAAAGTTATATAAACTTTGACAAAGGCTTAAATGTTATCCTGGGAGAAACAGGCTCCGGTAAGTCAATGCTTATTGATGCCTTGTCTGCAGTATTTGGAGAAAGAGTTTCAGCAATGATAGTAAGGAATGGAGCAGTTAAATCAGTAATTGAAGTTGAAATTTCAATCACAAACGATGAAATCATTGATATTCTTAAACAGAATGAAATTGAGTTATTCGATGATCACATGATAATCAGACGTGAAATTTCTGCAAAGTCGGGTTCAAGAAATTTTGTTAATGACACCCCTGTTAACATGAACATCCTAAAGCAAATTGGTGAAAAGTTCATTGATTTCCATGGTCAACACGAACATCAGTCATTATTGAACAGTACATTTCATGCAGAAATTTTTGATAAAAGTGCTAAAATTAGCGACTTAATTGAGCAATATTCACAATTATACTACAATCTGAAGAATAATGTTGAAGAATTGAATACACTAATCAACAGCGAGAAAATTCTAAGGGAGAAATACGAATACTCAAGGTTCAAGCTTGAAGAAATATTAAAAGTTAATCCGGTAGAAAATGAAGATTTGAATTTGGAAAAAGAGCTCAATTTTCTTGAAAATTCTGAAATTCTTTACACTCTCAGCAATCAGCTATATCACGAGCTATATGATGATGAAAATTCTATATTCAACAAACTCTCTTTATCACTTAAAACAATTTCAAAACTTACCCAAATTGATACTTCATTTGATGAATATTTCAAAGAACTCGAAAGTGCTTTAATAATTATGCGTGAAGTCAGCTCCTTTACTAATGATTACTATTCGAACATTGAATTTAATCCTGAGAAAATTGAACAAATAAGATTAAGGTTACTTCAAATTAAATCACTTCAAAAGAAGTATGGTTCTGTGGGCGATATTATAAAACTTAAAGAGCAGTTGCAATCCGAACTGATTCTCATCGAAAAATTTGAGGAAAACAAAAATAAACTGATCAATGAAATTAACGAGCTAAAGAGGGCAATATTCGAAAAGGCACTGATAATAGAACAAAAACGTGTAGAATATTCCAAAGAGTTCTCAGGCAATATTGTTGAATCCCTTAATAACTTAGGAATTAATAATGCCACATTCGAGGTGAAGGTCGAAAGAAATATCGCTGATTTCAATGATACTACTGATTTTTCATATAATTACAATGGCACAAATTATTCAATATTGCGAAATGGAATCAACAATATTGAATTTTTTATCTCCACAAATCTCGGAGAGTCACCTAAGCCATTGCAAA
Source organism: bacterium (assembly GCA_024711295.1). Classification (GTDB taxonomy): domain Bacteria; phylum Bacteroidota; class Ignavibacteria; order Kapaibacteriales; family UBA2268; genus JANJTB01. The sequence goes on from JANJTB010000002.1 coordinate 150,799, forward strand.
GCGTTGCATCCGGTGGTGAAGTATCCAGAATTATGTTGTCAATCAAAAATATTCTTGCTGATAAGGATAATATATCCTGCCTGGTATTTGATGAAATTGATACAGGAGTTTCAGGCAGAATTGCACAGATGGTTGGCAAATCAATGTCGGAACTGTCAAAATATCATCAAATAATTTCAATTTCACACTTACCGCAAATTGTTGCTTATGCAGATATGTGCATTTTAGTTGAGAAAATTGAAAATGCCGATTCCACTACTTCTTCTTCAAAAGTATTGAACGAAGAAGAGAAGATTCACGAGATTGCTAAATTAATCAGTGGTAGTCAGGTATCTGACGAAAGCTTAAGAAGTGCAGAACTATTAATAAACAACAAGTAACATGCTTTATAGTAGAACATTTTTTAGTAAAGATGAAATCGAGAATGCTATTGCCGGCAAAATAGAGCCGTTGGAAATTAACAGGATACTTTCTGCTTACGATATGTCGGATATGGCTTTTTCAGATAAAATGTCTCTGAACGGTACACCATATTTCTTTCACACTACAAGAGTGTGCAAGATAATCATTCAAGAGCTCGAAATATTTGATTCAGACTTAATTATTGCCGCATTGCTCCACGATATTTTTGAAGTCAATGAAGATATTTCACCTGAAATTATTGATTACAACTTTGGTCCTTACGTGACATATTTGCTGAGCATACTCAAGGAAGATTTTCACTCGATAGACTCAATACCAGTGCCTGCTTTGGATGATTCTGCAAATGTAAAAATTCCTACTGATGATTATCTTATTATTTGGTTGTCCGAACATCTCGATAATTTCAGAGCACTTGATGTATCGCCTGTTTTTAATCCGGTAAACTATATACTTAATACATTATCACTACATATCCCTGCGGCTGAGCAAAGTAATAACATTTATGTACAGAGGTTAATGATTGAGTTGAAAAAAGAAAGGAATAAAATACTTGGTTAGTAATTTTATTCCTTAAATTTTATGGGCGAATGACGGGGCTCGAACCCGCGACAACCAGAGCCACAATCTGGTACTCTACCTGCTGAGCTACATCCGCCATAATACAGTTTACAAAAATAATACTTTTCTGTTAATTTACCAAGAAATTCTTATTTCTTAGCACATAACTCGCCTTTTTTCGATTTTCAGTAATTACCGCATTTTAATCCGTAAAAATACGTAAAATAAAATTTTGAGTATTTTCACGGATTGTTTTTGTAAATTCCGTCACGTATTTTTGAATCGTAATTATTTGAAACTTTATTTATTGTTCTTTGGAAATATAACTATGGCACAAAAAAAAGAGCCCGAAATAGCGGCCAACTAATTCGAGCTTTATAGGGTGCATTTATCATGAAAAAAATGCAATGAAAAAGACGCACCTGCCATACAAATATTATAAATCGTGTTGAAATAAATGTTAGCATCATTAATACGGCCGATTAATCTTTGCTCATTTATATTTTTCAACCGCTTGTTTTTCTTTTATTTTTTTTTAATTAACTTTTTAGAGGGTCTTATCATGAAAAAGCTTTTAGCAATTCTCGTAGTTGCAATTCTAGCAACAACTTTCGCTATGTCACAACACAATGCACCAGTAACTGCAAATGCAAATTTTGACATTGCAGTTATCCAACCCTTATCTTGGTCAAAAACTGCAGATGTTGATCTTGGTGCAGTAATAACAGGCTTCGTAAAACCTGTAGTTGCAAACATTACTTTTACTTTACAAGGTGAGTTTCAGTACGGCAATACTCCATATAAAGTTGATATTACTAGTTCAGGTCCAGATCCTGTTGATGGAGTGGTTCTACATGGCACTTGGTCAGGAACAGGAACAGTAGATCTTGATGCTGCTGGTCAGGCTTCCGTAGTTTATACCACAATCCATGTAGATGCAACAGCTGCTACATCAAATGGGTCAAAAGTATTCACAATTAGTGTTAATGCTAAATATAACAATTTATAATTAAATAACAACTTATGGAGTATTTATCATGAAAAAGTTTATCATATTAATCGTTTTCTTAGCCGCTTTAGGCACATTATTTTCTCAGCACAACAATCCGGTTCAATCAGATAACGGCAATTTAACAGCAAAAGTAATCAAACCTTTTTATGTAATTGATATAACTGATAATATACCTAATGGTAATCCAGTACCTGAAGTAATTAAAGGTCAAAAAAGGGTTTTGACTGCACCTGAAGGTATCTTGCTTTTTGAAATGGGACGTGAAGCACCTTATATAGTTGACTTTGAACTAAAAATTCCTCAACCTGTTGATGGAGTAACGATCGTTGGATGGTGGGAATTTTATGAAGAAGCACCTCCTATGACATTTTCATTCCCCGGTTATCCACTTAACCAATATTGGTACTGGGAGAATTCTACAAGAGATAAAGGATGGATAACATTCAAAATTTCTGAGATTGATGCAAGAAATGCCAATTCTACTGGAATCAAGACTTTTACTGTCAATGCAAAAGGTCAATACAGAAGCCTTTAATTTCATAAAACAAAACTATTTAAAGGTATAGTTATGAAAAATTTAATAAGCTGCATGTTCGTACTTTTGATTTCAGGAGTTGTGTTTGCACAAACACATAATCCTGTGGTCGGAGATGAAGGAACAATGACAGCAAAAGTTATAACGCCACTGACTGTCTTCGAGCCATCTGAATTAATGGAATACGTTGTAATCCAAAATCAAACTAAAACTCTAACAGCTGACAATAAGTTTGAGTTCAGACTTGAAGGTGAGGCAGGAATGTTTGTTAACGTCAACTTTATCGGACCCAATGCAGTTGTACAGCCACCAATTGGTAGCATACCAGTGCTAAGTGGTGCTTGGTTCGGACCTGGTAATGTTCCTGTAACAGGCAATAGTGGTACATACCAAATTCCTGATTTTCCTGCTGAGTCATTTTTTGATGTATTTTTTGAGTTGAATACAATAAATGCAACAGGAGCTGACTTAGGTATAGTAACATACGAACTTGGAATTGAATATTCTTATCAAGGTATGTAAAATTATAATATTTATAAAAAGCACCCATAGAAATATGGGTGCTTTTCAATAAAAATGAAAAAAACAAAGGTAATATTAACTATAATTTTGATTTCCATCTTCTGGACCGGTAATTTAAGCTATGGCATTGAAGATACCGATAATCCAATTGAAGTATTCGCATATTATGATTTAAACATCGGAACAATACCCATAGGAATGAAGAAAGTTTTCGAGAGTGACGAACAAATAATCAAGTTTGTCATCAAGTGCAAAAAAGACAGATTGATTAGAATTACAAAGATAAATGAAATAGGAAATGAATTTTTGATTATAGATGCAGACTGGAAAGCAGGTCCATTTACAGGTTACGAAATCCCATTTAGCGGACTTGGCATTTACAGGAGCGAGCAGGATATATTTTTATTAACAATTAAAATCAAATCAATAGAAGTGAAAAGCTACACACAATCCGGCAAATACCAAATATCACCGAAGATTACTGTTGATTACGCAGATTTATAACTGCTTAGGAAAATAACCATACTTATTTTTTTGTTAGGAGTAAACAAACATGAAAAAACTTACAATATTAACATTGCTGATAATAATGCTTACCCAGTTTGATTTGCTTTCGCAGGTAGGGATTTATCCACAGGCAGTTTTCTTGAATCAGAAAAATAGGGCAAGTAATCTTAAAGTACTAAATATGACTAATGAAACAAAAGAAATAATTCTTGACCTAAAGTTTGGATATCCTGATTATGACTCTCTGGGCAACTATTCTCTGGTTTACGGCGACACATTGCCCGGCGCTAAGTGGTCGGCTGTACCCTTTGTCAGAATGTTTCCCAAAAGATTACTTCTCAAGGCAAATGAGGAACAAGTTGTTAAGTTCATGTTAGGCAATATGGGGAATGTACCTGATGGTACTTATTTTGGAAGAATCCATGTTCTTTCAAAAAATCCACCTGAAGAAATTGATACAACCTATACAGAATCAATTACAGCAAAAATTGACATACATTTTACACTTATTTCTGCATTGATTGTTGACAAAGGCAAAACTTACTGTGATATAAGTGTTAAGCCGATGGGAACATTCTCAGATTCAAACATGGTCAATTTCTTAGTGAATGTAAATAAAGATGGTAATGCTCCATTTTTGGGTACAACTGAAATGAAAGTATATGATTCTATGGGTAAACTTGTGGCACAAAGCAAGGACTTAACACCGTTCTATTTTAGTGGTACAAGATCTTTCAGATTCGATAAGAAATTATTTTCGAATGGTCGTTACAACGTCGAGCTTACAATGTCAAACGAGCACAAGGACGTTCCTGACGATTTCAAAGTAGCAATTAAGCCTGTAAAAGAAACATTCTCTGTTGATTTAGATGGTATATGATGAAAAAAATGGGCAGATATATTATACTTCTGCCTTATATTGTTTTGTTAAGTTACCATTTGGTTACTGCAGAACCAAGAGAAGAGGCAATCTTTGGATTAGTACATAACAAATACTCATCCGAGTTTGTGGTTTTTATGCAAAATGATACCGTATTTGTACCATTCGATGAGGTATTATCATTCTTCAAAATATACTACAACGTAAACGAACAACGTAAATATCAAGGTTATATCAATAACGCCGACAGCTCATTTTCGATAGATTTCGCAACAAAAGAGATTCAAGATATAAATGGTTCTAAACTAACTCTCAAAGATGACTCATGGTTTGCTACTGATTTGCAAATCTTTGTCAAAACAGATTTATTTGCTGATATATTTAAACTGAAATTCAAGACTATTTTCAATAGTTTATCTATTATTGTACAATCAGATTATGAATTACCATTTCTAAAATCCATTCGTGCAAACAAACAAATGGAGAATTTTACAGCAAAAACAAAACAGGACTATAATTTCCCGTTATTATCATCAAGCTCGTTTACATTATTAAATGGTGGGGTGCTTGATTATAATTTCGGAACATCTCAAACAAGTAATTACAGCAGTTACAATTTTTCTGGAAATGTAGGCCTGGAGCTATTAAATGGAGAATTACAATACAATTTCTTTGGTAGGCAATACTCATCAAGTTTGAATTATCAGGACAGGGTAAGATGGAGATATTTTGTGAATGAAGATTGGTTGCAGTCAATTATGATAGGCAACATACAAAATATGTCAATCAGAAACACAGGTAGCAGAGGATTCAGAAGACCCTTTTTCAATTTGAGAGGAATACAAATAACAAATGAAAATTATAAAATGCCAAATGTATTTACTGATTATATAGTTGAGGATGTTGTTGAACCCGATTGGACAGTGGAATTGTATTTAGCAGATCAGCTATATGATGTAATAAGAGCCGACCTTAACGGGTATTATCGCTTCGAAATTCCAATAACCTACGGTATGACAAACATCAAGGTTAAAATTTACGGTACTAAAGGTGAATTTATAACTGAAGAAAAAATATTGAATATTCCAAATCAGATGCTTGTACCCGGAGAGTTAAAATATTCAATATCCGCCGGTAGAGATGATATAAGTGGAAGGGAACTTATAGAGGGAACGTTAAACACAGGCATTTTCGACTGGCTTTCAACATCAGTTACCGGCATTAAAGAGGAATTCACAAATTCGGTTTACCTCATTAATCAATCATCAGTAAATTTATTCGACAATACACTTCTTAATCTAACTTTAACAAGCCAGGGAGTGTACGAAGCAGGTATTAAACTTCCAGCCAATAAAACTGGAAATTTTGAATTATACTACACATATTTCGATAGTAATGTCAAAAAACAAAGCCAGCTTAGTTCCATAAACTTTATTTCTTCATTTAACATTGCAGGTAAGATACCACTTTCTTTTTCTATTTATGGTTCTAGGGATGTTTTTTCGGAATGGAGTACCAATAATTTTTACTCAACACTGAACTTTTTTTATAACTCGTTAAATTTTTCGATACGTCACAACTTATCAATGAAAGACAGAAATTTTGTATTCGACAATATCAATCAAAACCTTAACCTTAATGTTACATACTCAATAAGTGATATGCCAAACTTTTTAAGTTTCTTAAACAGAGTATCACTCAACACAACCACCTATTTCGATTTGAATAAGTTAGGAATTTCTTCAATTTCAACGGGATGTCAGATACAAGTAACAAGAAATCTTTCAATCAACAGTAATTACAATTACTATCTTAATAATAACTCTTCAAATTTCAGGTTGGGAGTCAACCTGAATACTCAGTCTCTTCGAAGCAATTCATCAGCTGATTTTAGTGATGCGAGAGATGTTATTATTACCAGTGATGTTAGCGGTTCGTTAGAATTTGACTCACAAAACTTAAGATTTGCACTTATAAACTCGATGGGATCATCAAATATGCATGGCAAAAGCTCCATAGCAGTTAAATTCTTTGTTGACGGTAATTATAACGGAGTTTTAGATGAATACGAAGAATTAATTCCTGATGCAGATTTTGTGATACTTGATGCATTACCAAAGAAAACAAAGTTAGACAACTATTACATCGTAACTGACCTGATGCCAGGAACGAAGTACAATTTCAGAGTAAAGACTGAATCATTGCCTTCCAACACCTTAATACCTCTTATCACAGAATTTGCATTAATGTCGAAACCCTATTCTTATGAATCTGTTAATATTCCTTGCCAGCAGGGAGGTGCAGTGGAAGGAACTGTAAATAGAATTGCTGAGTCAAAATCAAATGGTCAAGGCGGTATTAGAGTTCATATCTTAGGTATTGATAAGGATTATACTACAAATGTTCTTGCGTTCTCTGATGGGTCGTTCTTTTATGACGGACTTCTACCAGGTAAATACAAGGCTTATGTTGATTCAACACAATTACGTATACTGAATGTAAACTCAAAACCACCTTTTATAGATTTTGAAATTGAGGCTTCCGACTCAGGTAATTTCATCAGTAATCTGAACTTTGAACTTATCAAAAGCATTGATAAATTTCAGCCGGTTGAATTATATGACGGCAACTTGTTAGCATCGGATGATAAGATAACCTCAAAAAATAAGAATAAAACAAATTTTGGTAACCGGGAATTTCAGAACTTAAGTGAGAAAGAAAAAACTGATGAAGATGCAGATGTAACTTCAGACTTGATTGAAAATGATGCAGTTAAGTCAATTACATCAATTCCTGCTGTTGGAATAGAAACCACCCCAATAAATGAAGAAATCAAATTAGGAAAGTTAGGACCAATTTTCTACCAAAAGCCAAAAAACACATTTCTGGCATCCGGAATGAAGAAATACCTGGACAAAATCTCTGATTTTTTACGAAATAATTCTAAATTAAATATTCTAATCGAAGGTCATTCCGATAATGTTGGTTCAATTGATGAAAATTACAACTTATCCCGACTCAGAGCTCAGGAAGTAACTAACTATCTATTATTAAAAGGGATAGGCAAAGACAGGATTAAAACGAATGCTTATGGTTCCCTTAAACCATTTATAAATAATACAGGTAAAACCGATAAAAGTAAAAATATGAGGGTAGAGCTGATGATTACAGAGTAATCTCAGCTCCAATACTCCTGATTATCTTTTTAGTAAATCTCTACACTACGATAAATATCGTCAATCCTGTGTTTCCAACCGTGAGGCAACAGATGGTCGAAGTCAAACCCATGAACATGCCCTATCAATGGTCCGGCATAGTCCAGAAAGTCTTCACTTACATCCTTTGCATAGGTCCCTATGAAGTTTTGAGGCATCTGCCTTGTCTTTCCTGCAACTCTGTCCATGTCAACAAAATCAGTCTTTATGGAATATGTATGCAGATGTCCTGTACGAATGATTATTACACTTCCACTGCCTAAATCCTTCATAGCATATCTTACTGCCTCATTGCCTACGAATTCAGCCTCAACGGCATCAACGTAAGAAACATCAGGATATGACCTTGCAACATAGCCCAAGATATCAGCACGCACACGCTCTTGTGGAAATGCATTTTGCAGTTTATTTGTTAGGTATCTTGCCATCACACTACTACCGACGCTTAAGCTTGTACCCCCAAGGTTTTGCTCGCTTTCAATTGACTCCTTCATCTCGTCAGCAGCTATATCGGCAATTAATTTATGCTCAACCACACCCTCAAGGTCATTAAACTGTCTTATACCCTCTGATACAACAATAAAAGCTCTACTTGGATTTGAAGTTCTTGATAATACATCCTCGACGTCTCTGATAAAAAATCCTAGATTAAACGAACGCTCGGGCAAATATACGAGATGTGGTCCGCCTTCACCTCTTAATAATGTTGATGCTGCAGCTAAAAATCCGGAATCTCTGCCCATTATTATTTGCAAATGTATCCCACCCTGTGATCGATTTTCCTGATCAAGCCCGAATGCAACTTTAGCAACTGTCAGTGCTGATGAGCCGTAACCAGGGCAATGATCTGTTTCAACTAAGTCGTTATCTATTGTTTTGGGTATATGAATCACTTTTATTTCGTGATTTATATCCGAGGATGCCTTGAGAATCTTATTTGCTATTGTTGCTGTGGAGTCCCCACCTATCATAAAGAAATAACTTGCATTATACTCTTTTAGCTTTTCAGCAATGACGGGTGCACTATTTTCATTAACGTTGAATTTAGATGTTCCCAGGTAAGAACCAGGTTTTTTTCTGATTTGATCAATTTTCAATTCAGAGAAGTCGCTCATGATAAGGAAATCATTTTTGAGAACTCCATCTATACCTCTGATTGGTCCCCAAACCTCGATATTCCTTTTACGCAGCTCATTTACAACTCCGAACAGGGTTCTGTTGATAACGGAAGTAGGCCCGCCAAACTGAGCAACAATTGCTATTTTTCTATTCTTACTGTGATATTTTTCCATTTTCCTGACTAATTCATGATTTAAAATATTATATAAACGATTTCAAATTCAAATAAATGATCAATTAAATTTAAAATCTGTATCCGAAATTAATAAAATAGGCAGCATGATTCCATGCATTCTTGCCGTCAATTCTTATCCTGTAAGAGAAGTCACCGATATACAGCTGCTCTACTACAAATTTAAACCCTACACCAGCATCAAGATATTCATCCTGCCAGGGCATTTGTCTGATATTGAATTCATAATTATCATCACCTTCAGTAACGTTATAGCATGCCTCGACAAAGCCGTAAAATCGTGTACCCGGTACAGTATGCAATGCCATATTTAAATTACCTATGACTCTGTCAGTCATGTCTTCACCACGATAATTATATTTAGCTCCAATTTCGACTGTTGCTTTATCTGTTGCAAATCCTACAAGAAATCCCGGTAGGAACTCTAAAGCTCCGTCACTCCATAATTCTCTGGTATCATTTCTAATACCATCATGGTTACCTGACGGTATTCTGATTTCAGCAAAATACTTGTTGATAAATTTTGAATCAGTCAAGGAATACATTGCAGTTAAACCGAAATAATCAATACGTGTATGGCTGAGACGCTCTTTATATTCCCTCATATATCGTTTTTGATTTTCAATATCCAAATATTCGAGAAATATTTCATCAAGGAAATAAAATGTCACAGGAAATCTTGCATTCAATGTTATGTCGCTTGTTGCAAAGTACTTAAAATCAAAATCGAAAGTATAACGGTTCAGGTCAAAAGTATATTGTCTTGGAACTCCAGGGAATGAAACTGTATCCGGCAAGTCAGACACAAGTTTCCCGTTTTTATCAAAAAAACCTGATGAAGTATGATATGAAAAAGATAACTGAGCTTCGAAATCAGGAATAAAAATCGGGCTCTCCTTTACTTCTTTCTTCTTTCGTGATGGTACATTGTAAGGTTGATTCTGAGAAATCAGAAATTCGCAGCTAATCAAAAGAAAAATTATGAACAGCGATATTAAAAATTTCATTCTAAATATTTTATGTTTTAAAATTATAGAAACAAAATTATTCAAACATTATTTTCAAAAATCTAAAAAAAACATTTGATAATTTAAGTTTTTTTTGCAAATTTGATTTTTGTGAAACTCAAATTATTAAAAACATTATGACAAAACGACCGGATTGGGACCAATTATACATTACGATGTGTTATTTAATTGGCATGAGAAGTAAAGATCCCTCTACACATGTGGGCTCTGTAATAGTAGATTCTGATAATGTGCTTGTTTCGACCGGATACAACTCATTACCAAGAGGAATTGAGGCTGATACAGAAGAAAAAAGACTTTCGAGGGACGGCGGAGAGAAATATTACTGGATTGAACACGCAGAACGTAATGCTATTTATAATGCTGCAAGAAGAGGCACCATTCTTAAGGGATGCAAATTGTATGTACCATGGACACCCTGTACCGATTGCGCCAGAGCAATTATACAAACCGGAATTTCAGACGTTATAATTCATCAGAACGGGCAAGATTTCTACGATTTACATACAAATGGGAAGTGGGTTGAATCCTACAAAAAAACCCAAACCATGTTTTTGGAATCAGGTGTAAGAGCAAGGTATATTGATTGTAAGATAGTAGTTCCCGAAATTTATATGAATGGTAATTTCCTCAATGGCAGTATAAATCTTAATCATTGAAATGAAAAAAAGCTTATTATTACTGTTTTTTTTACTTGTTTACTCCTGCAAAGATCAGGTTGAGACTGAGCAGCCCGGTTTTTTCTTTAGCGAACCCGGGAAAGTTTATATTTATACTACTTCTAATGGTTCCGAGAAGATTTACATTCATATTGATTCAAAAAATGACTCAGTATTAGCTATCAACGACTTCGGACAGGATAGTACAATTACTGATTTACTTGAAAAAACAGAGTTCATCATTAAGAATAACTATGTTTCTGCTGTCAGTTATGCAAAAAATATTAGCGGATGTTTAACGAAATTCAATGTTTACTCAGATACAATTTTCATGAATGAATTTATCAAAGGTAAAAGTTATTTATTTGAAAGTTCAGTGAATATACCTGAGATTTTAAATCAGATTCTATCTAAGAAAGTTATTGAAATCATTGATGAAGATATGATAATTGGATTTTTGGGTAAGCAGCGTCAGGCGATAAAACTGAGGTCAGGCATATTATTTTATGATGGTATCAGCAAAGAAAAAACTGAAGAGACCGAGCTTGTCTATGCTCAAGGTTTAGGCTTGTTTAGTTTTCAGAAAGAAATCAATGGCATAATGAAGCAATTTACCTTATCACAAATAACGAATTATGACAATTTTATCGGAAAATAAAGCAAAATGGTTGAACAACAAAAGAATACATTAATTTCACAAATTGAGAGTTTGATTGATAGTGGTGAAATTGAAAAAGCCAAAGAAAATGTCATTGAAATATTAAAAATATTACCAGATGACGAACATTTTCTTTATCAACTTTCAAATATTGAGTTCATGCTTGGCAATTGTCATAAAGCAGTTTATATACTCAAAAGTATCAAGTCTTTTGAGCTGACTGAATTGATAGAAAGAGCTATAAGTGAGTATCTGATGTATGCCCATCGGAATGCTATCGAGGAAAAGCTGCTAACAGTAGCTTATATCGTCAAGAACGAAGAAAAGCATTTACCTGAATCGCTCAGGAGCATTCAATCAATAGCTGATGAAATAATCGTGGTTGATACCGGCTCTACTGATAGTACAATAAGAATTGCTGAAGATTTTGGTGCAAAGGTATATCATTACAACTGGACTAACGACTATTCAGCAGCAAGGAATGTCTCAATAATGCATGCTACCGGTAAATGGGTGTTGTATCTCGATGCTGACGAAGTCATTCAGAATTCTGATCTTTTATCAATTGTGAACTCGTTAAAAAGGAGTGATGAAAAAGTCGGTGGTTTTATTTTCGAAATCATTTCAAAATATTATAACGACTATGGCAAAGAAAGTACACATTCCGGAAGATATCCCAGATTATTCAGAAACCTGGGTTATCCGATTATTTATTTTTTCGGTAAAGTACACGAACAAATTTCGACTAGTCTGATTGAGAAGGGTTATGAAATGAAAGAATCTAATTTTAAGATTTTGCACATGGGGTATGCAATCTCACAGACCGAAATGTCGTTGAAATTAAGTAAAAGGCTGAAAATACTCACCGACCATGTAGTTGAAGAGCCCACTAACGGATATGCTTGGTATCACGCCGGAAATACTTTTTTTCAGATGAAAATGTATCAGGAAACTATACAATTTTTGGAAAATGCTTTGAAATGTAAAAATCTCAGTCCTTATCTCTCTGCTAACACATGCTTGATAATTTCGAAATCTTACGAAGCTGTTGGCGACTTGAAAAGTGCTTTACATTATTCAACTTTGTCAGGAAATTACCTGAGTAATTACAGACCAGCATTAGACAGAAGCAACTATCTGATGGGACTTTTATTAAATAAAATTTAATTTTGAGGATATTATGAAAAACAAAAATTTATCATTTATATTATTATTGGCATTTTTTACCTTAATAATTATTTCTTGCGAGTCAAACAAAAGTGACCTGCCTGTGCTGGGAATAGTACAAATAACCGAAGACGAAGTGCTAGATAATGCACGCTTAGCATTGATTAACCAACTCAAGGAAGATGGTTTTGAAGATGGAAAGAATATAAAAATTGATTATCGAAACGCCCAGGGCGATTTGTCAAATATTATTATGATTCTAAAATCCTTCAAAAAAGATAAAGTGAAAATGATAATTACTAACAGTACTCCTTGTATGACATCTGCAGCTGCAGTCATCAAAGATATTCCGGTAGTATTTACAGTGGCTTTTGGACCCGAACAATTAGGTATCAAACCTGGAGATAATCTTTACGGAATATACGACCCCATGAATATGGATAAATTTGTTGAGATAATGAAAGCAAGTGTTCCCAATTTAACAAAAATCGGATTACCATACAATCCATCTGAGGCAAATGCTGCATTAGCTGCAGAGAATCTTGAAAAATCATGTCTAAAGAATAACATTAGCATCATTAAAATACCTGTTAATAATTCAACAGACATTACCATGGCAATACAATCATTAAAAAGCCAGAATGTTAACGCATTTGTTGCCGCTAGTGACAACACAGTGTATTTAGGTCTGAATCAAATAGCGGACTACGCTACCAAAAATTCGATCCCACTCTTTATTACTGATCCTCTACAAGCTAAGAAAGGTGCAGCGTTAGGATTTGGCCTAAACTACGAATTATGGGGTAGAAACAGTGGCAAAATTGCTTCCAAATTATTGAAAAATGAAGCTATCGAAACTAATATCAGCCCATTGGAAGAGTACCAGATTATCATCAATAAAAGTGCTGCCGAAAAGCAGGGACTAATCATTCCTAACGAGATTATGGAAAAAGCTCTGATAATTAATTAAGTGTTGAATTTACTGAAATACAGCTTTACTTCATTTGCTAATCTATCAGTATTAACCTTGTTTATCGGATGAATCATGTTCGAGAAAACATGTAAATGAGAATTGGTTACTAATTTGTGGACATTGAGCGTTTCGTCAATTGTTACCATGTTATCTCTATCACCTACCGCGACAAGCAATGGTATTTGGAGCTGTATCAAATTATCGCTTTTCAATAATGGATTATATCCCAATTCTGTCATAAAAGCCGCAGTCTTACTTATTACATTAGTCCATCTGACTCCGTGAACAGATTTCAGTTCATCGGCAAATTTTGGAACTTTTTGCATAATTATATCAGCATCCATCAATCTGACCTCTTTTGCTGCATTCTCAGCAGTCCAGTCAAACTTTGTTGCAAGGGTAAAAATCGCCTTAATTTTGGTATTATACTCCAACTGATGATAAATAGCAACATAACCACCCATACTGTACCCGAATATAAAAGGATTATTAATTTCATTCTCAATTATAAACCGATCTAATTCATCTGCAAATAACCTGATGGAAAAATCACATTCAGTTTTTGATTTTGAGCCGTGTCCACTAAAATCAAAAGAATAGACCTCAAAATCTTTACTCAGATTGTCTGCGAGATTTTTCAGCTGTGATGAGCTGCCCAATGCTCCGTGCAAAAGTATTAATTTATTCATAGCTTTATTATTTGATTATTTTAATAAAAATATTATATTTGACTAAACACACTTAATCTGCAAATCAAAAAGTTTTTTTGTTTTTGCATTATTTCTGTATCAATTTATCCAAAGGCTAAATGAAAGTTGACATTGAACATCCAAAATTATTTGATAATTTCAGACATGACATACCTGCCGGAATAGTTGTTTTCCTTGTAGCTGTTCCTCTGTGCCTGGGTATAGCATTAGCATCGGGAGTGCCACTATTCGCCGGAATTATTTCAGGAATAATTGGAGGTACTGTTGTGGCTTTGTTAAGCGGGTCTCACCTGAGTGTCAGTGGTCCTGCGGCCGGTCTTACCGTAATTGTATTAAACGGGCTGATAACATTAGGTTCATTCGAAACTTTCCTGCTTGCAGTTGTTATTGCCGGGGTTATTCAAATAATTCTTGGTTACCTTAAAGCAGGTATAATAGGATATTACTTTCCAAGTTCAGTAATTAAAGGTATGCTCGCTGCCATCGGATTAATTCTGATACTAAAACAAATACCACACGCGATAGGTTATGATTTTGTCACTGTTGGAGACGAAAGTTTCATAGAACCAGGTGGCTCAACTACTTTCGGGTCATTAATGGCATCTTTCCAATTATTGAATTACGGAGCTGTCATCATCAGTATTTTGTCAATATTTATTCTTGTTTATTGGGAAAAACCATTCTTCAAAAGGTTTACATTTTTTAAAATTGTACCCGGACCTCTATTTGTAGTTCTATTTGGCATTGGTTTAAATTACTTTTTTAATGCATTCTTTCAGGGCTTGACCATTCAGGAAACTCATCTCGTAAATTTGCCTACTAGTACAAATCTTCAAGAGTTTGCAGTGCAATTTACTTTACCAAACTTTGGCTCAATAAGCAATCCTGACGTTTGGCTGGTAGGGCTTACACTAGCAATTGTTGCAAGCATCGAAACGCTTTTGAGTATTGAAGCTATAGATAAACTTGACCCTTACAAAAGGACTTCACCCACAAACAGAGAGCTTAAAGCTCAAGGAGTAGGGAATATCCTATCAGGTCTGATTGGAGGATTACCTGTTACATCAGTTATCGTTCGCAGTTCTGCAAATGTTAACTCAGGTGGCAGAACTAAATTTGCAGCAATTACACATGGAGTTCTACTTATAGCAAGTGTAATACTAATCCCTACGTTTCTAAATTTAATACCTCTTGCCAGCTTGGCTGCCATACTACTTGTAGTTGGGTATAAATTGGCTAAATGGCAACTGTTCAGAGAAATGTATAGACTTGGTCCATCACTTTTTTACCCTTTTGTTGTTACAATTATTGCCATCCTCTTTACCGACCTGCTCAAAGGTATAGGTATAGGCATGGTGGTTGGATTGTTTTATATTATCAAAAATAATTACAAAACACCTTATTTCTTTCACAAAGAAGAACATCAGGTGGGCGATGTAGTTACTCTAAAATTATCCGAAGATGTCAGTTTCCTTAACAAAGGTAGTATTTTGCTGACACTTTCTCATTTACCCGAAAATTCAAAACTTATAATAGATGGTACTAATTCCGTAAACATCGATTATGATGTACTAGAGATAATTTATGATTTTATTGAAAATGCCAAATATAAAAATATTGACGTTCAACTGATAAATATACCAAGAATTGAATTTAGCTCAACATCACATTAAAAAGGAGACAACAGAATGATTCAATCGTATCAAAGATTACTTGATGGTAATAAAAAATGGGTGGAAACAAAATTAACACTCGACCCTGAATATTTTCAGAATCTCAACAAAGGGCAAAAACCGGATTTTCTTTGGGTAGGGTGCTCTGATAGCCGTGTACCTGCAAATGAGATTACCGGAACCGAGTCCGGTGATATTTTTGTGCACCGTAATATCGCAAATGTAGTAGTACATACTGATTTGAATTTCATGAGTGTGCTTCAGTATGCAGTACAGGTCTTAAATGTCAGGCATATAATTGTATGCGGACATTATAACTGTGGAGGAGTCAATGCCGCCCTCACCCATACTAATCATGGTATGGTTAATAAATGGCTAAGGAACATAAAGGAGGTTTATGCCAAGAACTCGTCTCTGTTAGATTCAATAAGTGATTTCAATGAAAAAGCCAACAAACTAGTTGAATTGAATGTTATCGAGCAGGTAAGAAATCTTGCCAAAACTTCGATAGTACAGGAAGCTTGGAAAAATCACAGCCTACAAATTCATGGTTGGGTATATGGATTAGATTCAGGTCTTATAAAAGACTTAAATGTGATGATGAAAGAGATTGAAGATTTAGAACCAATTTTTAGATTTAGCTAATATAATTATTTACGTTGTTAATAAAAAAGTTAAAAATAAATAAAATAATTATAATCATATATTGTCTTTACTACTGTAGTCTTATTTTTTCAAATTATTATGGAGTTTTATAACATGAAATCAATCAAAATTCTTGCAATAGCATTAGGTTTGTTGTTTTCTTTATCAGTTTACAGCGGCTATGCCTGCGATAAGCACAAAACATCAGCTAAGTCTGAATGCTCAGTTGACATGAAGAAAACTAGTACTGCCGATGCTAAATCATGCTGCACTACTGACAAGAAAACTGCTTCTAAATCAGAATGCTGCACTACTGACAAAAAGACTGCTTCTAAATCAGAATGCTGCACTACTACTAAAAAAAGCACTAAATTAGAAGCTAAAAATGAAGGCACCAAAGATGTAAAGACTGCAGAAGTTAATCCTATTAACAACTAAAAAGTCTGAAAAATCTAACATAAAGATTGAGCAACAGTAATGTTGCTCTTTTTTTTATTTTTTTTTCGGATTATTTGTAACTTTTTTGTTAAAAAATTCGTTATAGTACTGTAAAGAGATTACAAATATGAAATTTTTAGTTTTGATATTTTTACTTTTACCTTTAATTGCATTAGGCAAAGAGAATTACATCGTTTACAATGATGATAAAGGAAAATTGATAATAGACGGGCTTACGGATTTTGAAGATTGGAAAAAGGAAACAGAATGGGACTTTGATAATACCGGAGTAATTTTCTCTAAAGATACAATAAATTTGTTGAAAAGTAAATTCTCTGATACAAAGCTCATTTTGGTTGGAGGCTCTTGGTGTGGAGACACAAGGTCTGAATTTCCGAAGATATACAGACTGCTCAAAGAGATGAATGCCTTACTACATGTCACAGTTTTTGGAGTTGACAGAACCAAATTAATAAAACATGTTGATTTTCAGAATTTGATAATCAACAAAGTACCTACATTGATTGTAATGCAAGGTGGAATAGAAAAAGGTCGAATTGAGGAGTTTCCGGAGTCAGGTTGGGAACATGATTTATTGATTATATTGGGAGATTAATCAAAAAATCGCCACTGACTCCTTTTTTTATGGTATTTTTTTGTTAAATACTAAATTATACATATATTTGCTTTATGAAAAGTTACAATTTAAAAATTAAGATATTATTGTTGATGCTGTTTACTGTAACAGTATTAGGTAACAATGGTATTCTACAGTACTTTACAGCTGAATCCAACGGAGATTCGGTTACTGTTAAATGGTCAACTTCTTCTGAAGATGACATAAAAAGATTTGAATTAGAACGAAGCATATCAACCTCAGCATTCAAAAGAATTTTTGTTCAGACTGCCAAAGGCTCTCCAAATTCTTATTCTTATAATGATACAGAAGCATTTATGAAGCAAGATGAAGAACCCGACTCAGACTTTCAATCACAAAAAACTTATTCATATAGGATAAAAATCTATTATAACGATAATAGCTTTACATATAGTGATGCCACATTGGTCAAGCACAAACCAAGCAGTATCCGTCGTACTTGGGGAATGATTAAAGAAATGTTCAGATAACATTTTTTATTATGAATAGTTTTAGATTTGTAACCGGCATTTTAGTTGTTTTTCTACTCATTATTTCTACTTTAGCAGCAGATGATCACAATTGTGAAGATTGTACCAATAAGTGCGGTACTTCAATTCTGCTGAATAATCATGCAACCAAAGAGCAGTTGTTAAGAACCATCAGATTAGATGCTAGCGGCTTACCGCTTTTGGGTCATAAATTTGCTGTCTCACCCACTAATATATTCAAAATTCATTACGACACATCTGGTGTTCATGCACCCAATTTGACTGATCTTAACCAAAACGGAATACCCGATTTTGTAGATTCTGTTGCATACTACTTTGATTTTGTATATGATATTTATATAAATGAACTTGGCTATCGCAGCCCCTATCCTGATAATAATCAAAGGGGTTCAGACCATTATGATGTTTATTTGGGGGATGTAGGTAACAGTGACGATGCAAATGTACAACTTTATTCCGAAGGCGGAACTTACGGATTTACTGATTATACCAGTAAAGATGTAATAGCTACTTCACCTTTTATGAGAATGTACAGCTATATAGTGATTGACAATGACTTCGCTGTTACTGATAGTGTAAGGCCATTAAAGAGTAAGCCTTATGCAGCATTTAAATATCCCGGAATACCTTCCTTGAAGGTTACAGTAGCACATGAGTTTTATCATGCAATACAGTTTATGTACGGAATAAGCCAGCCGGCAGCAAGTACTATTATGGAAATGACAGCTACTGCAGTTGAAAGGTATTTTTTTGCAGATGTACCCGATTACATCAAATATGTGAGGCGATTGTTCAATAATCCTTCTAGTATGCCGTTCGGAATGGATGATGCCTACACCGGTTATTCTCATTCAGTATATAATCAGTTTTTGATCGAGAAATACGGAATAGAAATACTCCGATTGTTATGGGAGAATGTAGCTCAGGGTATCGAAGTTTACAAGGCATTGGATAATGCATTAATCTTTTATGGCTCATCATTGCCTAATTCTTGGTGTGAATTTTTGGAGTGGGCATATTTTACCGGTGACCGATCAGGCGACAAAAGCAATTTTTCCAACTCTGAAGAGTTACCTACAATTATTCCTTTTTCTGATATACTGTTCGAAGCACCTTCAAAGAGTTTATCGGGCAGACTCTCCCCTATTGAGTTTAGATTATTGAGGATGGCATTCCCTGGTATAGGCGAAATCAGTGATGATACACTTGATGTGATGCTGGGTAACATTGATATTGCAAACGCATCTAAGCAGCTGGATGTTTCCAGAAGTTATTTCTGGCAGGTTGCTAATTCGGAATTTACAAACAGTAAAATTATAGAGGGTACTAATTATTGGTATTTCCTTGAAACAGATACAAATTTCTTATGTTCATTCCGCAATTTAAGTAAGGGTGGAGCGAATTATGAGATTGATTACGCTTATCCAAGTCCTTTCAGATTAAGCCAAGACAGTTACATTTTATTCCCTGCACCATCAGATACCGAATTATACAAAAAGGTTAGTCTGGTGCTCTATAACAGCGATATGACTCCAATTTACAACGGTATAATTCAGGTAACATCCAACAACAACAAATTGGTTGTAAGATTAGATGACTTGCCTAAAAACCTTACAAGTGGTGTTTATATCTTCGGAGTTCATAATGGCGATAAAATTAAACTTGGTAAACTAGCTGTAATAAACGAATAAAGTAATGAACAAAATAAACTACACTGTAGATAAGTTATCAAAAGCATTTGTCAGAAAGCAGTTTATATTCAGGGATATAAGCATGAAATTTGCCAATGGCGATGTGATTGCCATAACTGGATCGAATGGAGCAGGCAAGTCAACATTGGTTAAAGTGCTTTGCGGAGTGCTGTCATATAATTCAGGTACAATTGAAATATTCAAAGATGATAAAGAGTGCAAACTTGAAGACTTGAAAGATGAACTTGCTTTAGTTTCGCCTTACCTCAATTTGTACGAAGAGTTTACACCACTTGAGCACTATAAGGTATCTGCAAGTCTGAGAGGAATCCATTTTGACGAAAATAAGCTGAATGATGACCTTAATATGTTCAATATTTTCAAACATCGAAATACACCCATCCGTAATTTTTCATCAGGAATGAAACAAAGGATGAAATTTGTATTATCATTGCAGAATAGTCCTACAATCCTCTTTCTGGACGAACCTACATCAAATTTAGATATCGAAGGTATCGAAACAGTTAATGAACTAATAAGGTCGCACACTGCTCAAAATGGCATTGTTGTTATAGCAACGAATGAAGAAAGAGAAAAGGCATTGTGCAACAAGACTGTTCTTATAAGCAACTAATATTACTTTAATGAAAACAATAAAGGCGCAACTATTTAAAATAATTACGCCTATTTTTTTGGATACAATTTAAATTGTTATTTAATTACATTCAAAGGCTTTGTAATAACACCGCTAATTGTTCTTATCTGAACAAAATATATGCCGTTAGCCAAATTATTAACATCAACAGTAAACTCATAGAATCCCTGATTTTGAGTTAAACCTTCAGCGATAGTATTAATCAGTGAGCCGGTTGCATCATATACCTGAATGGTAACAATTTCATCAGAAGGTAACTGATATATTACCGATGACACATTGCTTGCCGGATTAGGGAACACATTTACATCAAGAATCCAATTGTGTGAATCTTCAACTGATGCTAATGTTTTAGCTTCATATAGCTTGTTAATTGGGTCATATTCAGCCCATGGCAAATCCCATCTCAGAGCAATAACAGAGCTGAATGCACCCCTGTAGCTAACTTTATCAAAGAACTCATCATCAATCCTTACTATATTATTTCCATTGCTGAATGAGGCATTAGTAAGGTAGTTTGCATTATTCTGAGGTACTGCGTTAAATGATGTGCCGATAACAAACGGGTTAGTCAGCGCAGCATTCACAGGTGAAGATACATCAAAGAAGTTATTGAAACCGGAAGTTTCGTTCCAGTTAGCTGCTACACCCGGGTTTGTACCATCAAGAGTCAAAGTTCTTCCTTTGATACCGAATAAGCTATTATTTTTGTACATTACCGAATCTTTTGAAGCAGCTGTCTGACCGGGCAGACTTAACAATTCAAGACCACGAGGCCATCCCAAAATAACTGAGTTAAATATGGAAGCTCTGGCATTTCTGCGGATTTGCGCAGCAGCACCAAAACGTGTGTGATAAGTTCTGTCAGCAGCACCTGTAGATGATGGTGTCCAACTGGTATCCTGTAAAGGTCCTATAGCTGTTACATTCGAGAATATTGGCTTCGTGAGAGGTTCGTTATAGTTGCCTGTCGAATTATTATCTATTTCCCATGCTTGTGAAGTCGAAACGTCGGCTCTGTCTTTGAATCTCTGTACCAAGACGTGCTGCACTCTGCCGCTAAAACCATTATCACAATCCAGGTCATCATCGAGTGTACCGTTAGATATAAGGTATTTAGCATCAACAGTTCCACCAAACCATTCATAAGCATCATCATTGGCATAGCTCACCTGAATGTTACGAATTACAGTTCCACGTCCGACACCACCCAAAGTTAAAGAGTTTAATTCTTGGTTAGGAGCTGCAGCAATACCTGCAAATTCAATTCTTAAATATTCCAGATGTCCACTATTATCATTATCATCGGGGCTGTTTCCGCCTCCAAACCATCCGCGAACTTTATTGGCATCAGCGATACCACCTTCTAATTGTGCCTCGCCGCCTGCATGGTTAGTAGCTGCTTTTCCGCAGATCAACACACCACCCCAATCACCACCACGGCGCTGTCCCGGTGCTGCTGAGCTTGTCATCACAATAGGGTCTTCCTTTGTGCCCATAGCGAATATTTTTCCACCTCTGTTAACACAAATTGCAGAGTTTTGGCCAACAGTATCACCAATTATTATCGTTCCTCTTTGTATATGTAATTCTCCACCATTGTCAACGTAAACATATCCGTCCAAGCCATAAATCTTGGTTCTGGAAAGGAATACTTTGCCAGCTATCGGATCTTTAAGGATCGAGTCAGGTCTGGTCACTGCCGGTTGTTCAATTGTAAATGGGTTGTCGTTTCTATCCTGTACGGCTTCGTTCAGTGTTCCATCTTCGTTTACGAGTATCATTCTTACATAACCGCTTGTAGTACCGACTGCAGGAGTACGGAAACCACCGGCATATACACCGCGGCGTGCTGCACTATCCAGAATGTTGGATGCCGATGGTAGATTTTGCCATGGACCATCAGTTGATGTTGCAAACTGGAATGTCCATTTTGCACGGTATGTACCTGTTGTATCCCATCTCAAGTCTATCGAAGCACCCGGGCGAAATACCTCGCCACCAGCAGGATTAATGAGCTTACACGAGCTCGGTTGTTGAGAATATGCTGCAACACCGATACTCATTATCGCAAAGAAAATTAGAAGATTACGTAACATTATAAAACCTTATTATATAATACAAAAACATTAATTCAATCTATATCCAAGACTTAACCCAAAAGTTGTACCTCTCAGGTTTGATGCAAATGTTCTTCCACCCTGCTCCCAGATTAAGTTTTGGTTTAATAAATCTCTTACAATTAATTTTAAATCCATTTTGTTGTCGAATATAGGCTGTGATATTGACAAATCAATAATATCTCTTGGTAATTCATATATATGGGGATCTTCGAAACTGTACATTCCTACAAGTGCTACCTGCTGAATTCTTCTGCCATAGGTATTATAAGCAATATTTACAGAAGTTTGTGTTTCGGGATTCATATAGAATAGCCCAAGATTTAGTGAATATGGAGATTGACCCCACATTTGTCTGGTATCAACAGCATTACCCTGGCGAACTGTAATTTCTGAGTTAATGTAGGAGAAGTTTACATTAAGTGCGAAATTCCTCAAATAGTCAGAAATAAAGTTGAAGCTTTTTCTGAATTCGATTTCAACACCGTAATTGTAAGCATCACCTTCAGCATTGGCAAATGACTTGCCAAGCTCACTCTGAAGCGGCTGAATAGTTTCTTCAATGGCATTTTCGAACTTTTTGTAGAACAAACTTGCTGATATTACTTCACCCGGATTAGGGAAAATTTCGTATCTTACATCAAAATTCTGAATAAGAGCACGTTTAAGATTTGGATTACCAAATACAAGAATAGTATTTACAAAGTCATAAAATGCAAACGGAGCAAATTCTCTCAATGATGGTCTTGCAAGAGTCTGGCTTGCAGATGCTCTGAAATTGGAGATTTCATTAATTCTCCACATAAGATTTAATGATGGCAAGAGGTCGTTGTAAACATTTTTGATATCTACTGCCTGGTCGTTCACATCAAATGAATTTAAGGCTTGGGTGCTTTGTTCGTATCTGACACCACCAATAAATCTGAAGCTTTCGCTACATAAATCGAACGGAGCGTCAACCATCAAATAACCTGAGTAAACAGACTCATTAGCTAAATATGAATCACTTGCTTTGGTTTCTTCGGATATTCTCAATCCATCTTCTACCCTGAAGTTGTTTCTGTTCAGAAGTGCCTGAGGATTAGTTATATCGTTCATCAAAGCTTCAATTTCAGGATTTAGAGCTGAGCCGGTAGGTGGTGGAATTACAGTAAATGACCTTGATGAAAAATCTCTGTCTTTATATTCACCCAATGAGCCAAACTTTAATTTCATACTGCTTGTAAGTGGCAAAGTAAAGTCAATCTTTGCTGAGAATGTATTATCGTGCATATCAGAGAAGAATCTGCCTAATCTTGCACCATCACCCTGCTCAGTTTGTAATAACTGTATTGTATATGGAGTATTCGGGTCAATTTCCAAATCGAAAAGATTTCTGTCGAACCTGATTTTTCTGAAGTCCGGTTCGTATCTGTTGGAGTAAGAATAACCGGTATTCCATTGAATATGTAAATTTTGGAACTCTAATGTATGCTCGCCACCAAGCTGAGTAGAGAGTAATTCTTTCTCAACATATTGAGAACTGAAATTTCGATAGTCAATAAACTGATATGCAGAATCTTGTCCGTGAAGTCTGGTTGTTTCTTCGTCTGCACCGCGATTATATACGTTTCTGAAGCTAATAGATGATGAACTACCTAATTTGTATGCCATATTCACAAGAGCACCCATACTTACCGAACGTGTTGCTTGTGTGCCATTTGAGCGGAAGAATGTACCTCCATCATACATCAAAGCATTTCGCTCTATATCATTAATATTGAAATTCTGTCCCCAGTTAGCAGATGCCAAAAGTCCAAACTCATTATCAAACAAAGTGTAGTTATTTGAGAAATTGATACCTATGCTTGAATTTGCTAAAGGTCCTACTGTCATAGCATTCTGATTCCAGTTACCATCGTTGAATGATTGCATCATGGATTCATATTTTGCTTTTGCACCTGTGTTATCATTAGGGTTCAGAGCAGAAGTTCTAAGAGCATCCAACTCACGGCGAGTAGATGGCATACCCGCAGGCATGCTTCGACTGCCATCATCTATACCAAGCCAATCTGTGCTGCCGCCTGCAGTCTGTAAAAACTGATTCCCTTTCAACGAGGTGTTCGTATTATAAGAATTTGAATATGAGACTTTGAGCGAGTGACCTTCGGGGAAGTCAACTGTATTAAGTTGGACTAATCCCCCTGCAAAATTACCCGGTAAGTCTGGGGTGAATGATTTAGCAATATTCACATTCTGAAGGAATTCTGACGGAAACATATCAAAAGCAAAAGCTTTCTTGTCGGGTTCGGTTGAGCTAAGCGAGGCACCATTTAATGTAGTGTTACTGTAACGCTCGCTTACACCACGCACATAAACAAATTTGTTATCCACGAGTGTAACACCGGATACCCTTTTGAGAGATTGACCTGCATCAGAATCAGGAAGTCTCGACATTTCCTGCTGACTGATACCATCACTCACCTGAGCGGAATTTTTTCTTGCTGATAATATTGCAGATTCATTATCATTTATTCTGCGGGCATCAACAAATACTTCTTCTGTTAATTTTTTCTCTACACCTAATACTATTCTACCGATATTGGCGGGTTTGCCTGATTGCACATCTATTCCCGCTATTTCCCTTGCTTCGTAGCCCACAAATGTAATTTTAAGTGTATATGTACCTGCCGGTAAATTCTTGATTTTAAATTCTCCTTTTACGTCAGAATATGCACCAAATTTGGTATTCTGTACCATAATAGTGGCGCGGCGAAGTGGCTCACCTGACTCTTTGTCTATTACTGTTCCGGTTATTTCACTATTTTGGGCACTCAAATTAACGATGCCCGCAATGAAAAATACAATGAGCAGGATTATTCTGTTAGTTTTCAAATTAAATACCTCCAAATGTTTATTATAATATTGCTAAAATCATTCGATACAAAAATCATATTTTAGTATGAACTAATAATAAACGATAAGTTAAGGTTTGGTTAAGATGAAAAATGTGGAAAACTTATATCATTTTTTTTATGATAGGTAATTTGGTATTACAATAAAAAACATAATCCCGCAACTATGCAGACTGATTTTATCTCCCTGATAGGACGCCTATTCTTCTCTTAAAGCGGCAGATGGTGACGATTTGCTCATTTTATAGGCAGGATATATACCAGCAAGTATGGCTGCGAGAATAGCTACTATAAGCCCTTGTAATGCATATTCGGGGATAAAGTGGTAATCTATACTCCACCCAAATGAGCGGCGGTTTATGATATGTATCAATATATATGCAAGAATATTTCCGAGTGGTAATGCAAGAACGCCTGAAATCAGCCCCATAATTCCTGTCTGCAATATAACCATTTTCCAGAGTTGTGAGGGTAATAATCCTATTGCTCTGAGTACGCCGAGCTCTCTTGCTTTTTCGAGCTGTAATGCCATCAATGCGCTAAGAATACCAATAAACGATACTATTATCGAAAGCAATTGCAATACATTGGTTATTAGGAATGTTCTGTCGAATATCTCTACTGATGAATCAATAAGTGCTCTGTTCGACCTGACGATGAAATTGACATCACCGGCAGCCTTTTTCATATTGCTGATTACACTGTCAATATTTTTTTTATCATCAACAAAAACGGCTAATCCCGATAGCAGTGAGTCATTGAAGTATTTTTGATAAGTATTCAGCTGCATCATTATCAGCCCGATATCCGAGCTGTAATCGTAGAATACACCTATTACTCCGAATTTCTTATTGCCGTAATTAGTGGGCAATTCAACAAAATCCCCGACATAGATTCGATTTTTGAATGAATAAGACTCTGATACAAATACCCCCTCTTCGTGGTTGAATTTTTTCCAGAGAATATCATTATGTATCTTGCTGTCCCTGAAGCTTTCGTAGTTAAAATTCTGAACTTTGGCAGCGAGAATATGCTTAATCGAACCGTTATGATTGATTTGATTTTCCTTGTAATAATTAATTGCCTTTACATTCGGCAACCTGCTTATTGAGTCACCCAGAGCCAAACTGAAAGTACCGTCATTAAATCTCGACACCATTGTTGGCACAGAGGCATAAATATCTGCCTTGAGCCTTAAATTAAGCCAATCAACAACAGTAATTCTGAAGCTGCTTACCATAGTACCGACACCTATTGCAGCTGATACAGCTATACTAAGAGCTGCCACAGAGATTGTAGTGCGACTTAGTTGGGTTGATATTCCTCGTGCTGCCATTTTACCTATCGAGCCAAAAACCACTTTCATCAAAGGTGATAATACTTTCATACCAAGAAGTAAAGCAATTGGCGACAGAAATGCAAATGCAATGATTACAGGAGCAATTCCCAGATAACTTATATATATGGAATTGCTGTCGTAAAGGAGTACTGCTGTTCCGACAAGTAATAGTATTAAAGCGTATAATACAAATTTTGAGGTTTTTGTGGTAATAGACTGCTCTGACTCCGACCTTGTCATGATACTCCTCGGAGTAACCGACGAAGCATCTCTGGCTGGCTTGTATGCCGATAATACCGAGGCACTTATCCCCAACACGATACCTTTAATAATGCTTTCGGCAGAGATTGTGATTTTTTGGACCTGCAATACAAAATACATATCATTGATGGTTTTTGTTACCAGATTAATGATACCATTTCCGAGTACTATACCTCCAATAATGCCTAATGTTGTGCCTACCAGCCCCAATACAACAGCTTCGAACAGGATTAGCTTAAATATCTCGTTTTTTGTAACACCTATCGAGCGCAGCAAACCTAGTAACTTCTGACGGCGGACTACTGAGAACGTCATAGTATTATATATCAAAAACATGCCAACTATCAGTGCCAATAAGCTCATGGCAGTAAGATTTACCCTGAATGACTCCGTCATTTGCTTGCCCGATTCCGACCTCATTTCGGATTTCTGAATTCTTACTGAAGAGGGCAATATTGACTTGATATTATTCATCATCAGAGTATCGTCATCGGGTATAATCAAGTCTATCCTGCTGATATGGTTACCAATATCTGTTAAATCCTGAGCATTCGATATATCAGTTATTAGTATGTTTTCGATGATTTTTGCCTGATTATCATTCTTTGGACTTATCATTCCTATTACAACAAGCGACTTACTCTTTCCGTCAACCTCAATATATATGGAATCTGATATTTTGAGGTCTAATTTCTCTGCTGTCTTCGACGACAACAGAACTCCACCTTTTGTTACTATAAACCGAGAAAGATCGAAACCATCACCGGAATTGAATTTGCCCGTATAATTTCTAAAATTCTCCTCATAAATTGGGTCAATACCCAGAATTGTAAATATTGATGTATCTTTACTCTTAACCTTAACAAATTTTTCGACCACAGGTGCCGAATTCACTTTATTGAATCTAAGACGGAGCTCAGTAAATACTGAATTCGGAATACCGGGTGGATTAGCAATTATCTGATGAGTAGCTTTGCCCGAAACACTTTCCATAGACAAAGTAAAGGCACTGTAAGCGCTTTGGTTGGCTATATCAATAGATATCACTACAGCAATACCCAGCGAAATACCGATTATTGACAGCAGTGTTTGCCATGGATTTCGAAGTGAATAATTTATTCCGGACTTAAATAATATTGGGCTAATCATTGTTAATTCACATTATCAATCAGGAGTTTGGAGTCTTTTATCCTAATAATATAATCTGCGAGGCCAATTACATCCTTACTATGTGTAGCCATTATCATGGTTTTGTTTTGTTTACGGACAAGATTATCCAGGAGCTCTACAATAGACTTTCCTGTTTCGTAGTCAAGATTGCCTGTTGGCTCGTCAGCAAGAACAATTTTGGGATTATGTATCAAAGCTCGAGCTATTGCTATACGCTGCTGCTCACCACCGGAAAGCTTGTCAGGATATGCCGCATACCTGTCCTTCAATCCGATTTTGTCGAGCAAATCCATTGCATATAACTCATCATCTTTGTCAAGACTTTTGACTAACTCTCTTGGCAAGAGCAAATTTTCGAGTACATTTAATGTAGGTATAAGATTAAAAAACTGAAAAACGAAGCCGATATTGTTACGTCTGAACAGGGTTCGTCCCTTTTCGTCAAGAGATGACACGTCTATTCCGTTGATGGTGATTTTGCCAGAGCTCGCAGCATCTATTCCACTTATCAAATTCAATAATGTAGATTTGCCTGAGCCACTCCTGCCAAACATCACATAAATCTTTCCTTCTTCGAATTCAAAATCAACATTATCCAAAACTACATGATTCGAATTACCCTCACTGAATACTCTGCTCAACTTTTCTAATTTTATCATATTTCCGGCGCTAAAAGTATCAAAAAAATATCGTATTTCAACTAATCGAAATTTATTATGGCTTGATGTAATCTGTGAATATTACACCATTCAGATGGTCAATTTCATGCTGGAATATTACTGCCGTAAACCCTTCTACCATCTCAATCTGATTCTGCCTGTACTGCGTTTCGTAAGCTATCAAAATTGCATACGAGCGGGTGCTGAGTGTATCCATCTTATTTGGTACCGACAGGCAGCCCTCACGGCAATCCTGCTTCATTTCCGAATACTTAATAATCTTGGGGTTAATATATGCCTCAAAAGGTTTTTCGGGCTTGTCGAACCTCTGAACAATGATTATATTCTTCAATATACCTATCTGAGGCGCGGCAATACCCACACCCGTGGTGGCACTATCCTGCACGGTAGCAATCATTCTGTCAATTAAATTTGCCAAATTCCTATTTCCTGACTCAAACACCAAATTCTCCGACTTAGTACGAAGCAATATAGAGTCCTGCAGGTTTGTGACCTGAAGCACCCTAAACGGTGTTTTCGGGGATTTTGAGTTAATCATATTGATTTCGGATTCTGTAAAATTACTGTTTTGCGACATTGATAATTGGAATAGTACTGTAAACAAAATACTTAGCGTTAAAATGAATTTCATGCTCTACACCCAAAAAATAGAAAAAGACGGATTAAATATGAATTATTTATTTTTCAAATTCTTATTTGTCAGACACAATTATTGAAGTTTTTTATATATAATACTTATAAATCATTGGCTTAGGATTGTTATCACAGTGATACCCCCACCCCCAAAATATTACCAATATAGTTTTAAAATTGTTTTAAAATGGGTTAATTGTTATAAGTAGCTGATATGCTTACATTTGCGGAGAGGGAGGGATTCGAACCCTCGGTACAGTTACCCGTACAACGGTTTTCGAGACCGCCACATTCAACCACTCTGCCACCTCTCCTTTATTTACAAAAGTAACATTTTTTTTTATAATAAATATTCATTATTAACGATTTTTAATATCCACATCAATATTTAAATTAACATGCTTAATGATTTTTGACTCAACCATAAAATATACTTCTTCAGCCAATGACTTTGAGATTTTAGAAATTTGAAGCAGGTAATTACAAACTTCATAGAAAGTCATAACTTCAGATAGTTGATTTCCTCTTTCAATTATTTCTTTTTTAATCAGCTTTGATAATTCCATGTATTTAGTATTCAATGATTCGAACTGCAAAATAGCCTTCATAGCTTTATCGGAATCAGATTGTATAAATGATCCGAATGACAAAGTGATTTGGGACTCAATCAAACTAAAATATTCATTTGCATTTAATTCATTGAAGAATATTGGTTTCTGAAAATCAAGTTCTTTGAGATTTTCAGCTATCACTTGGCAATTATCACTTATTAGCTCAAGTTTGCTGCTGACAGTATAAGCTGTAAGTACAAACCTTAAGTCACAGGCTATTGGATTGTTCAGGGCGAGAATTTTTCGTGAAATTTTATCAATTTTAACATCATATTTATCAATAGTCAGCTCATTTTTTGTTATTCTGTCTAATAGAGTATTATCAGATGAACCAATCCCATTCAGTAATGTTAAAATTTGATTCTCGGTAATATTAACCATTTCGAAAATCATTTTTCTCAACTTCGCGAATCTTTTATCGTAACTTATGTCTATCATTTGTTCTCCAATTAATTATCCAAATCTTCCGGTAACATAGTCTTCAGTTTGTTTGACGCTAGGATTGGTAAAGATCTTAGTGGTCTTATCAAACTCAACTAGCTCTCCATTAAGTATGAATGCTGTGTAGTCGCTTAATCTTGCTGCCTGCTGAAGGTTGTGAGTCACTATTACAATGGTAATCGTTTTTTTTATGGTATGAATCAATTCTTCAATCTTTGATGTAGATGCAGGGTCGAGTGCCCCTGCAGGTTCGTCAAGCAGCAATATTTCAGGCTTTACTGCCAATGCTCTGGCAAGGCAAAGTCTTTGCTGCTGCCCACCGGATAATCCCATTGCAGGTGCAGACAGGTTGTCCTTGACTTCACTCCACAAACCGCTTATTTTGAGAGCTTGTTCTACCTCAAATTCAATTCTATGTTTATCGTTAGTAATATTATTAACTTTAATACCAAATGCAATGTTATCGAAAATTGATTTTGGAAATGGATTGGATTTCTGAAAAATCATACCCACTTTTCTTCTTAATAAAACAGTGGAAACTCCCTTGTCAAATATGGAAATACCATCGAGAAAAATATCTCCGGAGAATGTTGTTTTGGGTATCAAATCATTAAGTCTGTTTATTGACCTAAGCAAAGTTGTTTTACCACAACCCGATGGTCCAACTATTGACGTAACCATTTTGTCGGGAAAGCTGATATTAATATTCTTAAGAGCGGGCTTTCCATTGTAATAAAATGAGTAGTCCTCAGATTTAATTTTTTCAACAAATGTTTTATTACTTTTTTTCATATATTCATTTATTTAGAATAGCTTCAATAATCAATTATAATAATCCCTGACTAATTTTCTGTCTTAATTTTGACCGGATATGAATTGCAATCATATTAAGCATTACAACAATAATAATCAGCAACAAAGTAGTCATAAATAGCATTGGGAATCCTGCCTCTACGTTAGGTGACTGAAAGCCAACATCGTATATATGAAATCCTAAATGCATAAACTTACGCTCAAGATGAAAGAACGGAAAAGTAGAATCCAGAGGTAAATCGGGAGCTAACTTAACAACTCCGGTGATCATCAAGGGTGCAACTTCGCCAGCTCCCCTTGCAATAGCAAGTATCAATCCTGTCATAATTCCGGGTGTAGATGCAGGAAGCAGAATTTTTGATACCATTTGCAATTTGGTAGCTCCTAATGCAATTGATGCTTCTCTTATTTCAGTAGGTATTGAACTCAATGCCTCCTCAGTGGATACTATAACTACAGGCACAGTAAGTAATGCAAGAGTAAGAGATGCCCAAAGAATGCCACCAGTGCCCCAAACAGGTGCAGGCGAATATTCAGGGTAAAAAATTGAATCTATCGTACCCCCTACCCCATAGATAAAGAAACCCAAACCAAAAATACCAAAAACTATTGATGGAACTCCAGCAAGATTGTAAACAGTAATCCTTATTATTTTAACCCACCAACCGTTTCCTGCATATTCATTAAGGAATAAAGCAGTTACTACTCCAATCGGAACAGCTATAATACTCATCAGAATAACCATCATAACTGTACCGAATATTGCCGGAAAAATTCCTCCTTCTGTATTTGATTCTCTTGGCTCGAGTACAACGAACTCCCATAATTTTTTAGATATTAACTTAATTTTTGGAATAATGCCCAAATCATTTGGATAATAGTAGCTATGAATATTGATTGCTGGAATTATATGATTATTACCGCTGATGTCACTAACAAGCAGAGCAAAAGAATTGGACTTCTGATAAAGTTCGTCAATAAGCTCCATATATTCAGAATACTTACTTTCAAGACTTTGAATTTGTTCCTCAAGCTGCTGCCTTAATTCATTCTTACCTGCCTTATTATCTCTTCGGGATTGATAATCTAATTTATTTATTTTACGCCGGATATTATCAATTTTACTATTCAGATTACCAATTTTTTCAACTTCATACACTCTAATATCAGATTTAATAGAATTTGAAATATCAAATAAATCAAGCAAAACTTCTTTATCAGGTTTAGAATAAAAATAAATAGTATCAGTATTCTTGACAATTCCGTTCAAATATCCGATGAAGTTACCGTTTTGCATTCTCTCAATAATAATAGGATGATTTTTGTCTATATTATTTTTTTTAATTTTTGACTTTTCTAATCTCACAAAATCATAACCGTAAATTTCACGATTACCAACTTTTACCAAAATTGATTCATCAATACCACCAAACTCATCTGTTACATTTTGAACGCTAATAATTTGTCCAAGAATCATAGAATCGCCAAGAATCTGAATTCTATTGATTTTTCCGGGTACAAAATAGTCGGTTGCACCAACAGTACTGATATAAATAATACCAGAAAATATCACAAGAATAACTCCGAGAGCAATTCCAGCTGTCCAAATAAAGAAAGTACTTGTATCGAATAAGTTTTTCATCAGTTCATCTTATTCAATGTTTTTCTTTTTAATTTCATTCTGATTAATTCAGCCATTGTATTGATAATGAATGTAAAAACAAACAACAGACTTGCAGATAAAAATAATATTCTGTACAAAGTACCACCAACAGGTGCCTCGGGTATCTCGATTGCAATATTAGCCGACAAGGACCTCAATCCTGTAAACAAACTCCAATCATTTATTGGAGTATTTCCAGCAACCATCAGTACTATCATTGTTTCTCCTATCGCGCGAGCAAATGCAAGCATTATTGCCGAAAAAATACCTGATGAAGCATAAGGCAAAATAACTCTGTATGCAGTCTGCCAATTATTTGCTCCTAATGCATAAGATGACATTATTAAGCTTTTTGGCACTATATTAATTGAATCTTCGCTAAGAGTAAATATCATCGGAATTATGGATATACCTAATGCAAATCCGACAATTATCCCGTTGCGCTGCTCATAATGAATACCCATGTTAACATTAAGCCAACTCACAAAATCATTATCCACCAATGATTTAATTATAGTATCAGCTATAAAATATGATGTTAATAATAAAGTTGCAACAGAAATAATATTTATGATTGACTCTTTCGTTGAATAAAATTTATTATCTATTTTTAATTTTAAAAAATTTAAAATGATAATACCTAATATCATAATTAATGGGAAAATTATCAAAAATGTAATAATCACTGGAACATAGAATTCCAGAATCGGAGCTAACCATAATGATACAATAAAACCTATTACTACAGTTGGAATAGCTGTCATTATCTCAACAAAGTTTTTAATGTAATTCTTTAGTTTGTCATTCAAATACAACGAGGTGTACAATGCTGCAAGTACAGCTAATGGCACAGCAAAAATCATTGCAAAAATCGTCCCCTTCAAGGTTCCCGTTATCAATGGAATCAAAGAGTATTTAGATTCGTAATCATCAGTACCACCTGATGATTGCCATATATAATCGCTTTGTAGGTAACCCTCATATTTAACTTTACTGAATAAAGTATTAATATTTACATCAATATTCGACTTCTCAATTTCATAAATCTTGATTTGATTATTTGTATGTGTAAGAGCTAATTTGCCATTTTTGGTAATCGAAAGTGAATTGATTTCATTATGGCCATTTTCATTTGCAATATTAATTACACCCTTATCAAATGGCTGGTAATATAATTCAGTATACCCGCCTTCAAATATCACGAAAAAACTCTTATCAATGTTTGATGCAATTACATTTTTAGCTGATAGATTTCCACTTTCATATCTTTTGGAAAATTTTAGTGAAAATGGAATTATAACATCAGAGCTGTTAATAAATTCAAGTAAAAAAACTCCCCTGTCTGTTGCGCAAATTACACTTTGCTCACTATTCGAAAAATCAATATTTGTGATCTCTCCTGATAGTTTGATTTGATTAACAAACATATATGAGCTGTCATCCCGTTTAAAATAAAGAACATTATTTGATGTTGTTATTAATAAATTCTCTAATCTGCTATCTGTTAATATCTTCCCTACAACTCCCAAAGTTGTGTCGTAATCAATTCTAAAAGTGTTGAATATTTTTGAAGAATCAAGTGGATCGGTAGTTTTATCAGTCAGCTTGATAGTACATAAGGTATCGGAATTGTTTATTTGGCATAAAAAGTAATTACCATCAACACTTCTTTTGATTTGCACTAATTTGGGATTACCAAGTCGAACATCAGGAACTTTATCAATATAAAAAAACTTATCAACTTCATCATTCCTCACACTATGATTAAATACTATTTTATACAGTTCACCTGATATGTTCTCAAGTAATACTATTTTATCATCTTTGCTTTTGATAGCATCATTTACTGATACTCCAAGATCATTATGATACACATTCTTGTTGGATTTAATTTCGAATATGCTGATAGTACCAGATGAATCAATGTAATAATAGTAAGTATTAGAAATAAAGCCGCTAACAAGTATCTTATTTTCAGTTTTATGACTAAGGATATTTTTCGAGCTTACCGGTTTGAATAAAGGCAGAGACTGTATAACAACAAATGCAAGAATACCAATAACAGCAATCAGAGTAATAATCCCTCCCCCAAAAATTAAGTATTTTGCTATACTATCGCTTAAGAGAGCTTTGAAAAGCTTGTAATTCTTACTCTTGATATTTATATTTTTGTCCAAATTATTTGATTACCTTAAGTTCTTTATTAATCAAATCATTGGTCAGAGGTAGGAAACCATCTTTTACTACAATAGATTGCCCCTCATAGCTGAGAATAAATTTAATAAACTCCAAAACAAGTAAATCGCTTTCTTTCTGAGGATTATTATTTATATACAAATACATGAACCTGCTTAATGGATAATTACCACTAAGTATATTGTCATAGTCGGGGAATGCGGGCTTAGAGTTGTTTTTATTCATAATACCCAGGATTTTGACACCTGTAGTTTTAAATCCTGCCCCACTATATCCAATGCTGTATTTATCATTACTTACACCCTGTATAACGGACGAAGAACCCAACAATTCCTGCACTTTATTTTTAAAATCTCCTTTAAAAAGTGCATGCTCCTTAAAGAAACTGTAGGTACCTGATGCTGAGTTACGACCATAAATACTTATTGGTCTATCCCTCCAATACTTGTTTTTCAGACCAATATCACCCCAGGTTGTAATATTTCGTTTATATCCACCCTTTCTATTGACGGAAAAAATTGCATCAAGCTCTGCAATTGTTATATAATTCATGGGATTACTATTATTAACATATATGGCAAGAGCATCTAATGCAATTTTTATTTCAGTAGGTTTATAGCCAAATTTCGCTTCAAATTTGTCAATCTCTTCATTTTTCATTGGTCTTGACATTGGACCCAGCTGTGCTGTTCCACTAATTAGAGCAGGTGGTGCAGTTGACGATCCTTTACCCTCGACCTGAATTTTAACATTCGGATAAATCTTCTGAAAACCTTCAAGCAACAAAGTAATAAGATTATTCATCGAGTCCGAACCAATACTGCTGAGATTGCCAGAGACACCTGTCACTTTCTTATACTTAGGAATGTCTTTATCAACTGTAACATTGATATTTGAAAAGAGGAATTGTATAGCTAATATGAAAAAGATAAACGTTGATAATATTCCAATTCTCATAACAAGCACTTATAATTTATTTTCGGTATTTAATTGGTACAATAAGCATTCCGTATGATTCGCCAGGGTTTTTATCAAGATACTTATGATGAACATGATGAGCTCTTAATACAGATTTAAGATATGGATTTTCTAAATTCTTAAAAAGTAATTTCCTGAGTTTTTTAAATCTTTGATGAATTAAAACTTCATGAATCAAAAAGTAAGCAATTCCATATAGAAGAATACCTATTCCAACCCAGACTCTCCAATCAAAATGATTCATCATTCCAAACATAATAAAAAGCCAACTCGGTATTGCAAATATCAAAAAGAATGTATCATTCCTCTGGATAAATCCTTTGGGCTGCACATGGTGATCACGATGCAATACCCATAAAAAACCATGCATAACATATTTATGTGCAAACCATGCAACAAATTCCATGAAAAAAAATGTAAAAATCACTATAATTAAACTTATCAATATATCCATTACCGTTCTACCACAAATTTATAACTATATACATTTATTGAATTTTTCATAATCAGAAAATAAATACCTGATGGCACAGATTTTCCATTGTTATCCTTCAAGTCCCAAATATAACGGTTATCTGATTTAATATCAAATTTCTTTAAAATCACACCGTCAAGGTTAGTAATTTGAATATCATAGTAATTACCATTAATTGATAATTCAAAATGAATCTCACTATTGGACGGATTAGGCATTATACTAATTAACCGCAAAGTTTCGTCCAAAACAGACGACACAACAGAATCTGGTTTGTGCCAATCACTAAGGCTCCTGTCTATTGTCATGCACTTCTCTTTAAGTCTTTCATTTGCTAATGAAAGATAACTAATTAGATGGAGCAACAATATTAAGTAAGCTATTTTCAAATAATATTTATTTTTATATAAATTATTAGCACAAATTTAATAATAAACGTCTTAAAACATGAATTCTTACAAATATTTTTTATCCTGTTAGCATGGACCAAAATCTTACTTACTTATTGATAAATCTCTTTACAATTTCGTACCCCCTTGCACAAAGTTTCGAGTGGAGGTTGAAACTGTACAAAAAATGGTTTGCACTGTTGCCTGCTATCCTAATTACTGGAATAATTTTCATAATTTGGGATGTTATTAAAACGCATTATGGGGTTTGGTGGTTCAACAATGATTATTTGCTGGGTATGTACTTAATAAATTTACCATTGGAAGAATGGTTATTTTTTATTACAGTACCTTATGCATGTGTGTTTATTTACGAAGTGTTAAATTATTACATCAAAAAGGACATATTTGGTAAATATTACAATTCCATATCTTACGTTTTAATTGCACTTCTTACTTTTACTGCAGCTTTTAATATTGATAAAGCTTATACATCTGTTGCCTTTCTAAGCTTAGCTGCATATTTGTTGATCTTAGTTCTTTTTGTCAGGCCTAAGTGGTTAGGTAAGTTTTACCTAGCTTATATAGTTTCAATGATACCATTTTTTATTGTGAATGGAATTCTGACTAACTTACCAGTTGTATTATATAATAATTCCGAAAACCTGAGCATAAGAATTTTCTCTATTCCAATTGAAGATACTATGTATAGTATGCTGCTATTTTTGATGAATGTTTCAATTTACGAGTATTTTATGGCTAGATGGAAATTCATTAAAGAAGCTTGAGAAGAATAAATGACATTATGTTTATAACTTGTTAAAAAAATAATTTATTATTTAGGTATTTTTGATAGTTTGTATTTCAACCAATTTCAGTATGTACAAAATTGTCTTACCAAATTTTGAGGGTCCATTTGATTTACTCCTTTATTTTATAAAAAGGGATGAATTGAACATTTATGATATTCCCATTTCAAAAATCACAGAGGAATTCCTAAGCTACATAAAATTGATGCAGTATTTCGACCTTGAATTGGCAGGTGAGTTTGTTTTGATGGCTTCAACACTAATGTACATCAAAGCACAGATGCTTTTGCCAAAACCAAAGAGCGATGATGATACAGAAATCGAGGACCCAAGAACAGGTCTAGTTCAAAAATTATTGGAATATAAAGTATTCAAAGATGCTTCCGCTGACCTTTCAGATAGAGCTGAAGAGCAAAAATATTCATATTACAGAAAATACTTTGAGTATGATAAAAATACTATTGAGGCTGCTGCAAACTATAAAAATACTAATATTTTTGAGCTGATTAAGGCATTCAAGAGCGTTCTATATCGAGCAGAAAAGAATAGTGTTAACCATGTTGTTAAGCTTGAAACCGTTACTGTCGAAGAAAAGATTCATTTAATTACTAACTTACTGAAATCAAAAAAACGAATCAGTTTCTTTGAACTTACAAAGAGTGTTGTGAGGTCTCATATAATAGTTACTTTTTTGGCAATACTTGAATTGATGAAATATCAAAAAATCATGATTTTTCAGGAAGACAATTTTGATGACATTATCATTCTAAATAACACAGAAAACAGAAATTACACT
This sequence comes from bacterium, assembly GCA_024711295.1. Taxonomy (GTDB): domain Bacteria; phylum Bacteroidota; class Ignavibacteria; order Kapaibacteriales; family UBA2268; genus JANJTB01. Next base: position 189,477 of record JANJTB010000002.1, read on the forward strand.
GAGGATGCCGAAAATGATTAATTTGCCTACATTTATGCTGCTAAATCGTGATGAACAAAAGCTTACTTTACAGTCATTAATATTCTCCTCCGAAGAGCCTCTGAGCACAAAGCAAATCAGCAATATGCTTGTATATTCTGACCTTGCTGTCCAGGAACAAAACGATGATTCTAGCGAATATGATTCAGTAATTGAATTGGAGAATTTTAACAGTGAATATATGATTGACTCGATTATAAATGAAATAAACAGTGATTTGTCGGTTAGCAATATACCATTCAGAATCAAGTTGATAGCAGGTGGATGGCAATTTGCAATCCAATCTGAGTACGGAAAACTCATTAACCAACATTTTAAAGTCAAAGTTAAAAAGAAACTGAGTCAGGCAGCACTGGAAACACTTGCAGTAATTTGCTATAAGCAGCCAATCTCAAAACCCGAAATTGAGCAGATTAGAGGTGTCAACTCTAATGAAGTTGTTAATACACTAATTGACAAAAATCTTATAAAAATTGCAGGCAGAGCAGAATCACTCGGAAAGCCATTATTATACTCCACTACACAGGAATTTTTAAGGACATTTGGGTTGAATTCACTTGAAGAATTGCCGAAATTAAAGGAAATTGAAGAATTTGTTCTTCCACTACCCGAAAATGAAGAACCTGAATTTGTTCTTAAAATAGATGAATCTGATATATTGACTGATGATAACACAGAATCTGATACTGTGGCTGATGATAATCAGGAGTCGGATACAAATATTGAATGAATATCATCACCTGATTGATTTACAGATTTTAGCTTAAACTTTACAGCATTACTGACTTTTGAGACAAAAATGTCTTCGAATGCTGTGCGGCATTTTCCTAATATTTTTGGGGCAATAAATATCTGCATCTCATCAACAATTTGTTCTTTAACAAATGACGAGAAAATTCCTGTGCCGCCTTCAACCATTATTGAATATATACCAAAGTTACAATAAAGCAAATCCGTCATTTGGTTGAGATTGATTTTGCCTGTATTATCTGTACCTACCGGCAAAATGTTGACACCGGACAAAATTAAATTCCTTGCTTTTCTTGATTTGGCAGACTCTTCATTGCAACAAATAATCGTGTTGTGTTTATCATCCATTTTGTATAATGAAACCTCTAAAGGTAAGCTAAGATTTGTATCACATACCACTCTTCTGGGGTTTCTACCCTCAACATTTCTTACTGTAAGCAAAGGATTGTCCTTCAAAACAGTATTCTTACCAACTAAAACTGCATCAAATTCATGACGTAAAATATGTGTAATTTTCCTGCTCTCTTCACAAGTAATCCATTTAGAATCACCATTATTGAGTGAAATACAACCATCTACGGTTTGTGCAATTTTCAACATGATATATGGCTTGTCATATTGTATATGTTTAAAGAATATTCTGTTAGCCCAAAGAGCTTCCTTTTCGAGTACCCCCTCTACAACTTGAATACCGGCATTTTTAATTTTCTGAACTCCCTTTCCTGAAACCAATGGATTTGGGTCTTTTGCAGCTATTACAACTTTTTTGAATTTCTTTTGAACTATCAAATCTGCACAAGGTGGAGTTTTACCGTGATGGCTACAAGGCTCAAGAGTAACATAAATAGTGCAATCATCGAAACAATCTATGTTGGCATTGCTAATGGCATTTACCTCTGCGTGCGGTCCACCATAAAACTGATGCCATCCTTCAGAGATAATCTCATTTTCCCTCACAATCACTGCACCCACTTTTGGATTCGGACTTACATACCCTGCTCCCCTTTCAGCAATTGTAAGGGCTCTGTTCATGAAAAATTCATCTGTCATAATTATATTTCGAAATCTATATCCACAAAGTAATTCTCTGGTTCAGCGGGAATTATCAATTTAGCAATATATTTACCTTTGCTAACCTGCTTCGAAAAGTTACTTAAATAGTTCCATTCAAATGCATAGTTTTTAGTTTCACCAACTTCAACTGGTTCAACCTTTCCAATAGCCATCATATAATTTTGTTCGAAATTAGAGCTAAATATCAAATTAAGTTCATTATCATAAATTTCAACTCTAAAGTCTTCTGAATTAGGAAGATATTCCCCATCAGCAGACTTTATTCTTTGCACTTTAAGCTCGAACTTTGCTAAAGAATCTATAGTAATTTTACCATTTAATTTCATAAACGCATTTTTGGATTCAGAAGAATATTCCTTTAATGAGCTACACGAAATATTAGCTACAGCAAACATAATGCTTAAAATAAATACTATTGGTTTCACGTTTCATTAATTATGTAATAATTGAATATTTTTAACAAACAAAAGTATAACATTATGAGCAATATTAATAAGTTTTTTTTAATCACAATAATAATTACAGCAAGTTTTTCATCGGTTTATGCGCAAGGTACAGCCGGCGACAAAGCAAAGTACGAAACAAGATTCATTGTTGATATGCCTACAGCAGGAATGTTACCCAATAACTATTACTCGGTTACGGGTTATGTTTATCCTATGGGTGGTATTATGATTGCTGCTGATTTCGGGATATGGAACTTTGTTAACGCAGGATTAAGTTTTAGTGGAAATAATATTGTTGGTGATGCAGATGTAACATGGCAAAATTTACCCGGGATTAATATCAAAGCAAGAGCATTGGATGAAAAAGTGTACCTACCTGCACTGACATTTGGATTCAGTTCTCAGGGTTCAAGCAATTATATGGGTGATAACAGATTTAAAACACATTCACCGGGTTTTTTTATGGCTTTGAGCAAAAATTTTCTTTGGGACTTGGGTAATCTGGCATTTCATACTGGACTAAACTACTCTTTAGAACCAAAACCCGAGTATTCATCTCCTAATGTTTATTTTGGTGCTGAGCAATCTATTGGAGATTATTTTGCTGTTAACGGAGAGTTTAACCTTCAGCTTGATGAGCAAGAAAATGGATTTTATTCAAAGAGAGGCTTATTCAATTTATCATTAAGAGGATCGATTGCAAATGGAATAACTGCAGAAATCAAACTCAGAGACTTATTTAACCATGCAAGATATTCTGAAGGTCCCGAGAGAATAATAGCACTTGAAGTTATTAAGGTTTTGAAGTAGTTTTTATTAAAAAAAGGGCTAAGAAATAATTAAATCCTAGCCCTTTTACAAACATCAATTGCAGATTAATTGCCTCTTTTGATTTTGTCGAGCACTTTGTAAGTAATGTCAATGCTGCCGTCAGAATAAATGGCAGCCATTTTATCAACCACTAAAGCAATTTTCTCTTCTTTTGCAACACCTTCGATAGCTTTACGAATTTTTGTACGTATAGGATCGAGTAAATTCTCTCTCAATTTGTTTAATTCGCCTTGCTGTCCGAATTTTTCTTCACGATATTGAATAAAAAGCATATTTTGTTGCTGTAATGATTCCTCTTCTTTTTGCTGTTTGTCCAAAGGCATCATTGATTTTTGCTTTTGGTACTGGTCAAGTTTTGCTTGTAAGTCTTGTTGCATTTTCAAAAGAGTATCCTGCATCTTTTGACCTTTGTCTTTAATTACTTTGTCTGCTTCGATAGCTTCAGGCAATTCTTTTAGGACTGTTTCTACGTCAACAACTCCTAACTTATTTAAAGTGCCTTGAGCGTTTAGATAAGTATTAGAGAAAAGTAAAACTGTGGCAACCAACACAAATAAGCCAAAAATCGATTTTGAATTAAACATAAATATTAACTCCAAGAAAAAATATATAAATAAAAAATTATTGTCCTAAATGAAACAGGAATCTCCAACCAGAGACCTCTCCTGTGGTAGCTAATCTGTCGAATCCGTAACCATAACTAAATCCCATGACACCAATAGGCATTACCATCATTTGGATACCTACACCTGCAGAACGTTTAAGGTCGAATGGATTTGTAGACCTTAGATCATTCCAAATGTTACCGGCTTCGGCAAATCCATAGAAATAAATCGGCATTGGGTCGAGAGAGATAGCAAACCTTAATTCAGCAGTATATTTTGCAAGTACCTTGCTACCATTTCCCAAGCCAATCTGATTATCAGGATAGCCTCGTAACGGAGTTACGCTAAATCCACTTAGTCCGTTACCTCCCATACGATATAGTTCTATTGGCGAAATTGTTGTATCAGAATTAAATCCGGAGATGTACCCAAATCTTGTGGATAGCATTGCAACAAGCCGGTCGTTTCCTTCAACCTTTGCTAATGTGTTAAACATTTCAAAATTGAGTTCATTTTTGAAATAATCTACTTCACCAATTCCAATTGCACCCATTGCAAAGTTTGATGAAAATGAAAATCTCGAACCTGCTGTTGGATAAAACATATTATTCAAAGATATTCTGGAAATTCTCTGACCTAATGTTACTTCAGTAAATTTACCGGCTCTGAAAAAGAATGATTCATTTTTGTTATCATTAACCTGAACTCTAGCACTAAAATCACCACGCCAATAATCGTCAGGCCAGCGGAAACGACGTCCTAAATTAATACCAACACCGGAACGACTTTGGTTTAGGTCTTGAAATCTGAAATAAGTATCAAAAATATTGAATCCAACTGTTGTTGGTTCGTCAAATAACCAAGGTTCAGTCAATCCCATTGAGAAATTACGATAATTATTTGCCTGGCCGAATTCCCAATTGAAGTTGAAAATTTGACCGCCCCCACCCTTGAGTGGCTCTGTAATCGAAAAATTATTAAAAGTAAAACCAATAGCACCGGTAAGTCCAAAACTACCTGCAAAACCAATTGACATATTGAAAGTGTCTGTTGATCTTTCTTCAACTTTGTAAATTATATCAACAGCTGTATTATCAGACTCTGAAGGTTTGATATCAGGCCTGAGAGTTTCGGGTGCAAAATACTGCAGCACCTGCAAAGCCCTTATACTGCGAATAATTGCTGATCTGTCGAAGTAATCACCGGGACGTGTAAATAACTCTCTTCTGATTACTTTATCTTTGGTTTTTGTATTTCCTACAATGATAATCTTACCGTTTTTGAAACGTTCGTTTTCGTAAACACTGATAACAATATCAACAGAATCAGGGCTAACTCTGAAAATTTCCGGAATTAGCTTAGCCTGAAGATAACCATTATCAAGATATAATGATGATGCATCTGTTTGATTTTCGTTACCTGTAAGGTTCATCTGAAACCTCTCGACATCATAAACATCACCGGGTTTAAACTCCAACCTTCTCTTTAGAATATCATCGTTATAAACAGTATTGCCCTTAAAGTTCAAATTTCTAAGATAAACCTTAGGACCTTCCTCTACAGAAATGAGGATATTAACTACTTCATTTTCGACATCATAAATAATTGTATCTTTTAGAATTGCAGCATCAATGTAGCCGTTCTTCCTAAAAAAATTCTCAAGTAACTTTTTGTCATCTTCATATTTTTTATTGTCGAACTTGAAACTGCTCCAGAACTTCCACCAGGTTTTTTCCTTAGTTTCGTCAAAAGCACCTCTTAGTTCACTTGAAGAAAAGTTTTCATTACCTATAAACTCTATAGAATTTACCTTAAAGCTGATTCCTTCATTAACAACGACTATCAATCTTGAGTACGCAGCAGTATCTGTCGATTCAAGTTCGGCTTTAGCTCTTGTAAAAGGTGAGCCTTCTTTTTCGTATAAATCTCTGATTGCTTTCTCTGTTAAGAACAAGTCGTAATTTGATATAATATCGCCGCGCATTTTACCAATTGCTTTTACAATATCAGGTTCATCAATATTCTTGTTTTCTTCAACAACTATACCGCTCAATCTGGGATTTTCCCTGACAATAATTTCAAGGAATACACCCATCTCTGTAATTCTGTCTAATTTAACATCAACAAAAGAAAACTGTTTACGCTGCCATAGTGCTTGGATAGCTTTTTGAATTTTGGGGTCATTGATAAGTCGGATTTTTTCACCGGGCACCAAACCTGATAATGCAATTATTGTTTCAGTATCAGCAAACTGATTTCCGGATACTGTAATACCTGCAATGGAATATTGCTTAGGCTGTTGAACATTGCTTCCCCCCTGTGAATAAAGACTTACTGTACTCAACAGGACCAAAGCTATTACTAACAATTTATTTCTTAACATATTTGAGTTAGTTTCATATTAAAATAACCGAAAATGTATAGACGAATGAAAAATTATTTCTTTAATACATTCATCATTTTTTGTAGATAATTTGAATGTTTTTCATTTTGTGCCTGGTTGACAATTTGCGATGAAGTCATACCATATCTACGTTCGCGATTCATATAATTTTGTAAGGCAAGGTACAAATCATCACTTCTAAACTCTGGCCAATATTTATTTGAAATATAAATCTCACCGTAAGCAACCTCCCAAAGCAAAAAATTACTAAGACGCATTTCACCACTGGTTCTAATCATAAAATCAGCATCAGGTAAGTTTGCAGTTTGCAGGTATGAAGAAAATAATGATTCAGAAATATCTTCAGGAGAGATTTTTCCTCTACGAACGTCCAATCCAATCATTTGCACAGCTCTAACGATATCCCATCTGCCGCTGTAACTGAGTGCCAGTGTAAGATTCAAGCCCTGATTATCTGATGTACGTTCAATAGACTCTTTCAATAATTTTTGCACCATTTTCGGAAGTGAACTTAATTTTCCAATAGTATGAAGCCTAACTCCATTTTCGTGCAATTCATCAATTTCTGAACGGAGATATTGTTCGAGAATGCTCATTAAACCCGTCACTTCTGTTGCAGGACGTTTCCAGTTCTCAATTGAAAATGCATAAAGAGTTAAATACTTGATTCCGATTTGAGATGATGTTTTGACTATTTCTCGCACACTTTCCATACCTGCTTTGTGGCCTGCTATTCTCGGCATACCTTTTTCTGTAGCCCATCTGCCGTTACCATCCATTATTATAGCAACATGCTTAGGAAGCTTTCCCAAAGAATTGATATCTTCCTGCTTTGCCAAGTCGGAAGCGCTGCGCTGATTATTCCAATTCACTGTATCCTCTTATGAATAGATATATTAAATTCATATCTTAAAAGATTTCAAAATTAACGTTTTATTTCGAAATAGACAAAAAATTGATTTTTTTTCTGAATAATCAAACATTTGCCGCTAATCAGAAAAAAAATATTATTTATATTCCCATTTCAAAAAACGTAAATATCAATTCATAAATTCGATAAAATAGTTGAATAATACAAATTAATGACGTTGTTTTATACGAAAAGTTTCAGATTATTTCGTTTAATTTTAAATAAATCTATAAATACATTATTGAAGATGTTTTTTTTACTTATACTTCAAATATTTGAAATATTTTTTACAAACAAACGAATTAAATAAATTGTATAATTTGCACTGAACAAGAATAAATGAACACAATTGATATTAATGGAAATTTCCTGGCAATTGAGGAAGAATTTTCGAACCTTGAGAATTCTCTTATTGTAATATTATCTGCTCCATACGAGCATACAGTAAGCTATGGCAATGGTGCCGGTGGAGGTCCTGCAGGAATTCTCGAAGCATCTGCCTATGTTGAATTCTATGATGATGAGACTGATAGAGAATTATGTTTTGAAAAAGGCATTGCAACAATCGAACCAATTGACTTTGGTGAAAAGGTTGACAAGGATGCTCTTGAAATTATACAGCAAAGGGTTGCAAAATTACTCGATAAGGATAAATTTGTAGTTACACTCGGTGGTGAACATACTATCTCAACAGCACCCATAGCTGCCCATTACAATAAATATCCTGAGATGTGTATTTTGCATTTTGATGCACATTCTGATTTGAGGGACTCTTATCTTGATAACAAATATTCTCATGCATCTTTTATGGCTAGGGTAGCTGAGTTTTTTCCTACAGATAAAATTGTTCAGGTCGGAATCAGGGCTCAGTGCAAGGAAGAATCAATTTTCATAAAAGAGAATAACGTAAAAACATTCTATGCATCAGCAATACGAAGAGGAATTTATGGCAATGATTGGCAACAAAAGGTTGTTGACTCTTTGGGTGATATTATTTACTGTACATTCGATGTAGATTATTTTGATCCTTCGATTATGGCAGCTACAGGTACTCCCGAGCCGGAAGGTTTCCTCTATAGTGAAACAATTGACATATTCAGAAAAATTAAAAAGGCTGGCAAGAAAATTATCGGGTTAGATGTTGTAGAACTTGCTCCAAGCGAATATCACAAACATTGTGACCTAACTACAGCCAGATTGATTTACAAAATTTTAAATCTTTCTATTGATTAAGAATAATAAAAAATAACTCATGGTGATTTATGAATAGATTTGTTTACGGAGTTTTATCAATACTTTTATTTGCAGTAACTTCGGTTATTTACTCCCAACCTCAAGCTGCATATATTATTCCTGACATTGGTGCACCGGGCATGAATGTATATGTTGAGTTTGTAGCTCCGCATAATTTAAGTGGTACATTCGGTCCTGACGGGGTTTATCTGAATAATTCCAATGATCGTGTTCGAGTTGAGCCAAAAAATGCGTCAGACAGAGCTAAGGTGAAAATTGGGCCCGTTATTGTAAGCTGGGATGGAAGATTAATTTCAACGCATGTATTCATAAATCCGGAATTAAAACCAAATTCACCCGATGCACTATTAGTACGTCCTGAGTTTAGAATTCCGCTAGTAGTAATAGTAAATGGTACAACAGGAAATGAGCAAACTTTTTATATTGTTCAATCCAGGCCTTTTTTTGATGGCACAAAAAATCCTTCTGAGCTTACTTTTGGTTCAGGAATGCTCGGAAACCGTTCACCAAGAGGAGCATTAATATTTGACTCACTTAAGCTTGCCAGTGACAAATACACTGTATCTACCTCAGATTGCGACCCTAACACTTCAGGGAATCAGGGATATTTACCCTTTACACTATTGGTGAGAGGAAATGTTGAGGGAACAGGCAACACAGTAATATCCGTTGATGCTGTAGGAATTAATGGCGGACCCGGCGGTGGCGGTGGCGGTGGGAGATTTTATGATGGACCTAATAGCAGTAATGGAGATAACGGTGGTGATGGTTATGTCGGTGGTGGTGCCGGTGGAAGAAACAACGCCGGTTTACCTTTTATGACAAATGTATTTAGAAATCAGGGACAGGGAAGCGGAACAAACGGGAACTCTTTAAGTGGAGTATTATTCCCTAAAAATGAAGCATATGAATCATCAGGTGGAGGCACAGGCCATCCTTTTGGTTCATCGGGAATTTCATGTAATAATGCCAACAACTGTAATCCACCGGGAGAATTTGGAGGTGGAAGTGGTATAAATCAGGTTCGTCAGGGAGGTGCGGGAGGATATGCAACTGAAGGTGATGGTTTTAGTGGTGGTGGTAAGATTCACGGCAACATCATGAATGTTCCTTTTGCAGGTGGCTCCGGGGGTGCGAGTGGTAACCCTCAAGGTCTTGACTGCTATGCTGGAAATGGAGGTGGTGGTGGCGGAGCGATTAACCTCTTTGCCTATAATATATCTAATTTATCTGTGAGTGCAAAAGGTGCAAATGGTGGAAATTTCTCAGGGACTCATATCAACCTTGACAGAACTCCTGAACCTTTTGGTGGAAGTGGTTCAGGTGGTATGGTGAACCTATTGTCAAAAGAAGCAATACAAGGAGTTAGTGTTGATGTTGCAGGAGGTAAAGTTAATAACCGCTCAGGCGGCACCGGCAGGGTAAGAGTAGATTATAACTGGACTATGAACGACGTCAACATTCTTAATAGTAATGCTTCTCAGTATTATGGACTAAGAACAGATACAACGCAATACGTGGGTAATGGTAAAAATTACAAAGTCAGGTTTAACCAGCATAAGCCAGGAAAAAATATCACATCTCACATAATTTATGCTCCTTATGGCAAAGACTGGAAAGATCTTCAATTAACACTTACTGATCCCCAAGGTTCTGATTTCTTTTGGGCTTTACTTGATCAAACAGAAAAATATCATTGCTTTGTTTTAATGCAGGAAGTTCCTAATCCAAATGATGGAGATTATGTAAGAGAACCTTTTATGGTAATGTCGCAGGCAGCGGCTAATTTACTTATTTTAGAATTAAACCCCATTCTTGTAGCAGATTCAGTTGCATCAAATCCTGCAATTACATGTATAGGTTTCGAAAGATTTATCGAAACAACAATAAAGAACGACGAAAATGCAGCCTCTGATTTAGAAATAACTCTAAGCAATAATAACTGGATTTTTGGGAATAATGGATTTGAAATTGTAGAGCCGTTAGGCAATGTAAAGATCAAGCCGGGTGACTCAATAGTTTTGAAAGTAAAATTTGCATGGATTGATGGCGATAAAAAGAACTTATCAAACAAATTATATTTTAATCATAACGACCCTACGAAGAAGGATCCATGGATTATTACATATACTGTAGGTGATGCTTACCTTCCTGGTATGCGACTCGAAGGAAATTTTGACTTTGGTGATGTTAGAGTTAATGGCAAATCTCAAAGAACTTTTGATTTAGTCAACTTAGGAGAAGCTCCACTTTTGATCGAGAATATAAATAATATCAATCCGCCATTTTTTGTTATTTCTACTACACCTGCTCTTCCCTATGTCCTTAATCCTGGACAATCACTAAAAATATTAGTAGAATTCAGACCAACTCAGGAAATTGAGTACAACGCAGCACTTAGCGTAATAAGTATTGTTACAGATACTACATGTTCTGCATTTTCTTTTGAACCCGTCAAAGGCAAAGGTGTTACTTCATCAATAGATGTTAATACAACCGAAATTGATTTTGGTATTATACCCTGGTGTGACGAAAAACAAGAAGTAATTTCAATAAAGAATCCTGCTTCTGCATCAACATCTTTCACACTAACAACTTTGGCTGAAATAGTAGGAGAAAACCCCGAGGCATTTGTGATTACAAATCCTAAAAATCCTCCTATTACTATTACTCCAGGAGATGGAACCCAGTTTAACATAAAAATAAATGGAAAAACAGCAGGTACCGGTGTAAAAAGAGCTATTTTCAGAATAGAAACAGATGTTCCGGAAATACCGATAATCGAAGTAGTTTTAAAAGCAGAGATAATTGGATTTGATGTTGTTGCCACTCCAAACCCCATAAATTTGGGTAATGTTGATGCAGGATATGATTATATATTGCCAATTAATTTACGAAACAACGGCAAGGCATTGCAAGTAATAAAAGAAGCAGTTTCTAGTTCCCCTACTCAGCTAATAATACCAGATGTCAGTGGAACAAGTATCATCCCAGGAGGAGTGTTCTTATTTAATGCGACACTTAAAACAAACCAAAAGCCGGCTAATAATTCAATAACAGTAGTTTTCCATTCACCGTGCCCGGATACAATAGCTATACCCGTAATACTGAACTATGTAAATGCCCAAATTACTGCAAATGCCGGAACGCAACAATTATTAGAGAATCAGGTCAAGATTGATACACTGGATTTTGGAAAATTCTCTCCATGCGAAATAGGCAGTATAAAACAGATTGAGATTATCAATAATTCGGCCGGTAGATTCACTATTTTGGATGAAGAAATTATCAATAGTTCTGTAACTTGTTTCAGTTTTAATGGCACAGGACTTGATTATCCGGATACTCTGCTTACTAATACCACAAAAAATGGATTTCAGATTTATTTCGACCCTACAGGGCTAAGTGATGGAATTTACTTTGCAGATTATCTAATCACAGTTTATATAAATGGTCAAACAGAAATCAGAAAAGTTGTCCTCAGAGCTGAAATAATCGAGGGCAAATTCAGTGCAAATCCTACAAACATTGACATTAATGAAATAGTCGGACTTACTAAAGATGGGTCTTTTGAAATCAAAAATGATGGACCTTACGAGCTTGAAATAATTTCTGTATCCGGCTTTAACCATACAGCATTCAAGCTTAATTCTAACATAAATGGTATCATAATAAATCCAAATGGTACTCTTACTGTAGATATTAGCTTTTCTCCTGATGCTGTAATTACAATAAATGATTCACTTATAATCAGAGTCAAGTCCGGTAATTGTGAAAATGATTTGGTGATTTATCTTAACGGTACAGGTACACCATCCAAGAAATTACACATTTATATTCCAGATTTAGTTGTTGAGCCGACCTTAAATAATTTCAGAATTCCGATTTATGGTAAGCTAGAAAAAATTGGAGACGATTTGGAAGGATTCGAGATTGAATCGCTCAAAATTACTATGTTAAGAACTGTATTTTATCCAGAAGCCATTATTGGTGGTTCTCTGTTAAGCTCAAATCTTATCGGAGATAATAGAGAGATAACAATAAATATAAATGATATATCTATTAATCAGAATGATAGCTTAATTGCTGAAATAGAAGGAGCTACATTACTTGGGGAGACAGATTTTTCAGAGATTAAAATTTCTGATGTCACATACTCAATGAAAACTCTTGTGGGTGAATTAACAACACAAAACGGATCACTCAAGACCGAAATTTGCGAAGAAGGTGGTCAAAGGTTATTAACTGTACAAGGAAGCGGTAATACTATCAGAGTTAATCCAAATCCTTCGAATGAGCTGTCGAATATCATTGTAACACCTATCGAAAAGGGTAATTACCAACTTCAGCTTGTGGACTTATTGGGAAATATCCTGGCTGAAAAAGCATGGAGGAACGAGGATAACAAAGAATTATCCCTAAATTTTGAAGAAAATTTAGCGCCGGGAATTTACACTTTGATACTTAATTCACCGACAGAAGTTGTTTATCAACAAATCATTATTGTAAAATAGGAAAAACGGATATACAAATGAAGAAAATATTATTATTACTTACATTCATAATTTTTACCGGTCAGACATTTTCTCAGAATATTGAAGATAAACCTATTATTTATGTTGGCGGATATGTCGGTTATCTGCTAAATTTTCACAATGCTGACTTTAACAGGTTAAGGGGTTATCCAAATTGCTGTCCCCAATTCACAGATGGCAGCGGTTCGAGCCCTGCAGTTGGCATATTGCTGGAGTATCCTCTTAATCCTCAATGGAGAGCAGGCCTTAGATTTGGAATCGCAGGGCTGAGCGGTGATTTGCAAAGAGAGCAGAAAATCGGTAATACCGAAATTGTAAGAGCTGATGGTTTCGACAATAATGAAATTGCTGATGCGCTATCAAACTACGAAATTAACTCCAATATTCAAATTATTGGTATAGAACCTTTCGTAAATTATTATCCAATTGATAATTTAAATGTAAATGCAGGTTTCAGAATCGGTATTATGAATAACTCTACTTTCGATCAATCCGAAAGACTAATTACACCGACAAATGTTGTTTTTACAGAAACAGGTACCAGAGCTCGAAACGAAGCCAGAAATCAGGAAATTCCTGAGACGAACACACTTCAATTTCACCCTTTTATAGGCATTGGATACGACATCAAAATATTTAAAAATGCATCTTTTACTCCTGAAGCAAAATTCTATGTGCCCCTTAGCAATATTTCTGAGGAGAATTGGAGTGTTAATCAATTATATTTTGGTGCTTCATTAAAATTCCCGATAATGCCTTCTAAAGAAGTCAAAACCATTAAAAAAATTGAATACCAGAGAGATACTGTTATTAACCAGATTGCAGGTCTTAAAGATAAGGAACTTAAGCTGCTGACGAGTAGAGAAGAATTGAAAAGCAAACAAGTGGATGATGCAACGATTGTAGAGACGAAAACAATTTTTGAGTCATACCAGCTGAATATTCCACGAGATGCCAAATTCAACGAAAGTTTGGTCATTACCGGACTAAACCGTGATGGAACTCGTCAGGCAGATCCTTCAATTATTATTGAAGAAGTCGAAACAGAAGAGAGATTCCCACTTTTACCTTATGTATTTTTTAGAGAGGGTGATTCTCAGTTAGACAAAACATCTATGAATTTGTTAACTAAATCGAACATTGATAAATTTAATCCTGATAAATTAGATTGGGAAACCCTTAAAATTTATTCAAATTTATTGAATATTATAGGTCATAGATTATCTAAGTCAAAATCATCAATTACACTAACCGGTACAAACAATAACTTGCCTAAAGAACTTGGAGTACCAAACTTATCTAAAAACAGAGCTGAGGCAGTAAAGAATTACCTGGTTGATGTATGGGGGATCGCACCCGGAAGAATCAGCATCCAAAGCAGAAACTTACCCGCAAAGCCCGCAAATAATGATAGAAGCGACGGTAGAGAAGAGAATCAGAGAGTAGAAATTTCGTCATCAGATATAGCAATTATTGCCCCTCTTGATATGAAAGATATTGTCAGGACAGCGAATCCTCCAATCATAGAGATTCGTCCGGATTTATGGTCAGAGGTTGGCATTGACAAATGGGAAATTAACGTGTCTCAGAAAGGACAGTTACTCCGAAACTATTCAGGTGTTGGCAATGGTAACAACAACAGTTGGGATATAGAGGACGAACCTATTCCTTCACTTGAAGAACCAATTTTAGTAAAACTCGACTATCAGGATAAATCAGGCAACAAAAGAACTATCGAAAAGAATCTCAAAATCAGCCAGTTGACAATAAAGAAAAAGAGGTTCGAGCTGAAAGATGACAAGAGAATCGAAAGATTTTCTCTGATATTATTTGATTACGACAAGTCAGAGCTTACCGAGCAGCAAAAGAAGCTGCTTCAGGATATTAAATCTAAGATACAACCTAATTCTAAAGTTATTATTTCAGGTTTTGCAGATAGGACAGGTGAAGAAGCTTACAATAAGGAACTTTCTGCAAGACGTAATGCTGAAGTACAAAAAATTCTTAAAGTATCGGATTCGCAACTTGTAATGCAAAATGTTGGAAGTTCAGAATTGCTTTATGACAACAGCAGCCCTGAAGGCAGATCTTATTGCAGAACCGTTAAAGTATCTATCGAAACTCCTGTTAAATAATTGATTTTAACTTAAACACAACCCCTTATTTTGCTAGTAATTTTAAATACTTGACGGCAAACTAAGGGGTTTGCCATTTATACAAGTTCAATTATAACACTCTTAACTTAGATTATGACAATATTTTTATACTACTCAATTTTTTTAAATAAAAAATTGTTATCATGAAATATCTAAGAGATAATAATTGTTGCACATATAAATAATTTTCATTATTTTGAATTTTAAAATATTATTATTCCCAAAACCATTTTTTACTTTGGTAAATACTTAATATGGATGAAGTACCTTTACTATGTTTGGTAATTGAAGACCAGCAGATGGTTGCGAATCTTTTCAAAAAGTATCTCGACCAGCTAAAAGTATTTAAAAAAGTTGACCTTGCCTATAACAGTGATTCAGCATTAGATTATGTTTTGAATTTTGACTATGAAATAACTTTTATAGATATTTTTTTAGCTGACTATAATGGTATAGATTTAGCTAACAAAATTCTCTCTATCAAGCCAAAAAGCAAAATCATATTTTGCTCAGGAATTCAAAGCAGTAAAATAATCAACGCTTGCCTTAAGATTGGTGCCAGAGGTTATATCAGCAAGGGAGCAGATGTAAGTGAAATACAGGAAGCTGTATTTAAGGTACTGAGCGGCTCACAGTTCATTTGCCAAAAATCACTTCAAATATTGATTTCAGATAAAGAATCCAATTCACTTGAATACAGACTTTCATCTAATGATGTTAACCTAACTGAGCGAGAGCAAGAAGTCCTTGATCTGTTGATGAATGAATATTCTGTCCCTGAAATTGCCAACGCACTTTTCATTAGCTCCAGAACCGTTGAAACACATAAAAAACACATTCTTGAAAAGTATGGTGTTAAAACTATGGTTGGGTTGATGAAGAAAATCTCTACGAATAAGAATAAATCCCACATACTGAATTAATCTGCTGAATTTACCCAATACAATTTGTGACTAATATCCGTAAATTTGCGGATATATATCCGTAATTCCACTTATTTATATCTTATCAGTAATTCATGGTATTGTGTAATCACTGTGTTTATCATACTTTTGCATATTGATATTATGGTGCAATTAATATCAATCAATATGCAAAATCCCATTATACAATTTGTGAAAAATCAGTATATTTACTTAATTTATTTTGCTCAACTAAACCTACTTTTGCATTGTACTAAATTACCGAAAATTAATTTTTCAATTATCATACAGGGTGTATTATGAAGAACATAGTTCAAAAAATCTCAATATTAGCAATTTTTATTGCTATTCTCATCGGCTGTAGTGAAAACAGCAATGTAACTTCACCAAGCAGCAAAGGTTTATCACAAGAATACGGCAATGATACAAAATATGTAGTATCATTAGTTCAGGACCCATATCAGGATACTGATGGTAACTGGGTTTGGGAATGGCAGGTTGTAAATACTGCTCCTGGAAATGGACTAAATGGAACACAACAAGCTTTAAGCCACCTTGATTTGATTTTTGGACTCGAAGAATGTGCAGGAAATTGGTCAAATGTAGTTTCAGCAGGTGTAAAAAATTATGGAGCAACAGCTTGGACAGATTTTACTCCTACTTATCAGGAAGATATGTCATTGCGTAATAGCGGTGATTGTTACAGAGACCCTGTTCTTAAATTTTCAGTAACAACCAATGGCTCAAATGCATCATATTTCAGATTAGTTCTTAATGACGAATTTGAAGTAGATGAAACTTCTGGTGGTTTAATTATGAAATATGCTAACAAATGCTCAATAATATCTTTCCCTGGTATCGGTTGCCCTCCTGAAGATTTTGGTATTGAAGAAATTTGTTATTATAATTCTTCTGAGACAGCATGGAGTGCAGGCACAAGATTTAATACTAAGGGAAATTGGGCAACTTATAGCACTTACACAGGTGGAACAAAAACTTATGATTTGTATGCGGGACAAAGCATACTTGTAGGTAGTGTAACAGTTGAGCCGGCTATAGGCGGTGTTAATGTAACATACAGTCTAAATGGTACATGGGGATTAAGCGAATATCATTTACATTTAGCAACTTCAGTATCTGGAATCCCACAGGCTAATAATAAGAATCCTATACCAGGTCAGTTTAAGTACAAGGGATCATATGAATTAGATCCAGATGACATTGACTCCACTTATCCGAATACAGTTACTGTATTTGTGCCTTGGTCTGGAAGCGCAATTGTTGCTGCCCATGCAGTTGTACAAGAAAGAATTTGTGAATAATCTATTGTTCAGATAAAAAATGATACAAAAAGGCTGCTATTCAATAGCAGCCTTTTTTTTAACCTACGTTTTTCATCATCAGATCTCTAGCCAGCTTTCGCATCTGAGTTAGGTTTTCGAGACCTAGCTTTGCGTAAATATTCTTACGGTGTGTACTTACAGTAAATATACTTATCTTCAATTTGTCGGCAATTTCTTTTGTTGAACTATTGTTGGCAATCATCTCCATAATCTCTATCTCCCTGTCTGTAAGGAGCTCTTCAATCTTTGTCAGGTTTTTGCTACCGATTGAATTTATATCTTGAGAAGTGAAATACGAAAGTTTATTTGCGGAACTACTGCTATCGTCTAATTTTAAAATGGCAAACTCATGCAAATCATCATAAAGAACATTAATAACTCTCTGATGGAAATATTTATTTCCTTTGATAACTGTTTTTATTGAGTCAATCAACACATCTTTTGTTACGTCCTTGAACTGATAACCATCAGCACCATAAGCAAGTGCTTTATACACGGTTTCCTTATCGTCGCTAATAGATAGGAAAATCAATTTTGTGTTTGGGAAATCATTCTTAATTATTCTAAGAGCATCAAATCCGTCTTTCTCTGGCATGACAATATCGCATAATACAATATCAATGTCGTGGTTCTCGAGTACATCAATTGCCTCATCAACTGAGAACGCAGTAAAAATCTCACAACCGGGTGAACAATCTGTCAGAATTGCCTTTGTACCCAGTGCCGAAAGTTGAAAATCGTCAATAATTAAAAGTTTTATATTATCTTTCATTTCTAAATTTCCTATTTACGTATTATTTATTAATTCAAAAATAAGAAATATTTTTCAATTCACTACCTAATATTTATTTAAAAGTAGCTAATTAAATAAAATAATTACTTTTTTTTAATTTTAATTATTTTTTTCTTGCATATATAAAATTAATTACTTACTTTTGATTTGTGATTAGTTACTTAATTATAATTTTTAAGTATTTAATTGGAATTTTTAACTAACTATAAATAGATTTGAGGTATATTATGAAAAATTTGGTAATCATTTTCGCTGCTCTTTTAGGAGTAGCATTCATATTTACATCTTGCGAGCAATCAATAAATGCTCCTCTAACATCAACAAATGATTTAACAAAATCATATATAGTGTTATACGAAGATTCAGGTGATAAACTCCAAAGCATCAATTTTGATTCTAAACTTTCAGAAATATTATCAGTTCATAAAATTGACAGAAGCAGTGTAACATATATATACGACCATATTTTTACAGGTTTTGCAGCAAATTTGAGCGAAGCTCAGGTAAGCTCACTAAAATCAGATAAGAGAATTATTGAAATAGAAGAAGACCAAATATTTAACATTCAGGATTTAACAAATGAAGATGAAAATAATCCTGATACACAAGCACAATCAACACCATGGGGTATAACTGCAGTTGGTGGCTCAATAGATGCAACAAGCAGCACAGGTA
Source organism: bacterium (assembly GCA_024711295.1). GTDB lineage: Bacteria > Bacteroidota > Ignavibacteria > Kapaibacteriales > UBA2268 > JANJTB01. The sequence goes on from JANJTB010000002.1 coordinate 208,215, forward strand.
TTGCATGGGTTGTTGATACAGGTATTGACCTGACACACTCTGACCTAAATGTAAATACAACACTTAGCAAAACATTTGTAACTTCAGGTCAGGACGCTTTATCTGCTAATGATTTGCACAGTCATGGTTCGCATGTAGCCGGTACAATCGCTGCCAAGAACAACACATCAGGTGTTGTAGGTGTATGCGCAGGCGCTGAATTAGTTGCAATCAAGGTTTTTGACTATACTGGAAAAGGGTCAAGTTCGACAATAATTGCAGGACTTAATTATATTTCAGCTAATCTTGTTAGCGGTAGAATTAATGTTGTTAACATGAGTTTGGGAGGCTCGGCATCAACGACATTGGATAATGCAGTAAAAGCATTAGCTGCAAAGGGTGTTTATATGGTGGTTGCAGCAGGCAACTCAGCAAAAAGCGCTACATTGTATTCACCTGCAAGAGTTGAAGCAACAAATGTATTTACAATATCAGCACACGATTCGAAAGGTGCGTTCGCAACATTTTCTAACTTTAATAATCCACCAGTTGATTTTGCAGCTCCAGGTGTAAGTATATACTCTACTTCAAAATCAGGCGGATATGCAACAAAATCAGGAACTTCGATGGCAACTCCACATGTAGCTGGTATTATACTTGCAAATAACGGAACTGTAAACTGGTCAGGTAACGTTACAAAAGATAAAGATTCAACACCTGACAAGAAAGCCAGAAGATAAAAATTTCACAGAACAAAACAAGTACATAATTCCACTATTCTAATATGAATTGTGGAATTATGTTTTTTTAAATAAGAATCAAAAATTAGGTATAAGATTAGGTACAAACGCAAAAAAGCCCACCGAAGTGGGCTTTTTCTATTGAGCCGGATGACGGACTTGAACCCCCGACCTGCTGATTACAAGTCAGCTGCTCTACCAGCTGAGCTAATCCGGCGTCAAATGAGATTACAAAAGTAATACATTTTTCGAAACTGTGCAAGAAAAAAATATTAAGAGTTAAAAAATTCCGGAAAAATAATTTCCTCTATCATTTCACACCAAATATGGCCAATCATGATGTGTGATTCCTGAACTCTTGCAGTAACTTTGCTTGGAACAACAACAGAAAAATCAGCCATAGGCAACATTTTACCGCCTCCAGCACCGAGAAGTGCAATATTTTTTAAGCCAAGATTACTTGCAATCTCCATAGCATTAATTACATTTTGTGAATTTCCGCTTGTCGAAATACCCACTAAAACGTCACCGGGCTTACCGTATGCCTCAACAGCTCTGGCAAAAACATTTTCGAATCCGATATCATTCCCACCAGCAGTCATGATTGAGGGGTCAACGGTAAGTGCTATTGCAGCAATAGCAGGTCTGTTGACACTGCTGCGTAATCGAATAACCAATTCTGCAGCCAGATGTTGAGCATCAGCAGCACTTCCTCCGTTACCGCAGAAGAGAATTTTTCCACCATTTTTCACTGCTTCGGCTAACGCTATTCCACATTTTTCAATCTCATTGCTGCATTTTTCTAAAAGATCTCTTTTTACATCAATTGATTCGTTTATAACTTGTTGAATTTTAAGATAATTATTGTTCATCTTATTTTAATCCTATAATGATATTTTCTTTAGAATTCCTATTAACTGATTTCTGCCCAATCCCGACATTGACGAATAAGGAAGTACTTCTCTACAGAAAGAGCACTTGTGAACAAGATGCTCAAGCTGTTTTTGACGTGATGCAATAGCGGTTGGTTTTAATTTGTCACACTTTGTTAGGACAATCAAAAAGTCTTTTTTATGATCTTCGTACCATTCAATTAGCGCCAAATCTGTTGACATAGGGTCGTGACGACTATCTATCAATGCAATAATCAACCTTAAATTCTCACTCGATTCAAAATATTCAAAGTTCAATTTCCTCCATTTTTCCCTATTTTCCTTACCGGTAGAAGCATAACCAAATCCGGGCATATCTGCAAATACCCATTTTTCTTCAACGTTGAAGAAATTTATTTGTTGGGTTTTTCCCGGAGTCGAGCTTATGTGTGCAAGATTCTTTCTCAACACTATACTATTCAATAGTGAGGATTTACCGACATTAGACCTGCCGGTAAAAGCAATCTCAGGATATTTGTGATGCGGGAACTGGCTTTTGTCGGCTGCTCCAAGCATAAACTCGGCATTCATTGTTAACATTACTTAAACCATTTTAAAATATTAATTAAAAAACTAAAGCTATCACAGTCGGATAATGCGGCTAATAAACTTACATAAATGTAAATACTCAGATTTTATTTTATATTTAACAAAATAATTACATGAAATAAATTATCTCAAGCATCATTGAACATTTTGATGTCAAACATACTATTTTTGTAAATATTGTTTTTTCCAATATTATTTTAATTCGAATGCCGGATTTTGATGCCACAATAATCGGTGCTGGTGCAGTAGGTTTAGCAATAGCATCTGAGCTTTCCTCATACGGTATGAACATTCTTCTTGTGGAGCAACATGATTCATTCGGGCTTGAAACAAGCTCCAGGAACAGTGAAGTCATACATTCCGGCATTTATTATAAAACAGATTCATTAAAAGCAAAATTATGTCTCGAAGGTAATAGACTTCTATATGAATTCTGTGATAAATTTCATGTTAATTACCTTAAAACCGGTAAATATATTATTTCAATTGATGAACAAGATAATAATAATTTACTTGATTTACTCGAAAAAGGAAAGAGAAATGGAGTATCAGGTTTAAGGTTAGCTAAAGCAGAAGAAGTCGAATTTCACAATCCGGGCATAATCTGTAAATCTGCGATTTATTCACCCGAAACAGGAATCATAGATAGCCATGGTTTGATGTATAAATTAGAAATTAATGCACAGCTTAATAATACAACTTTTGCTTACAACCATAGAGTAGTTGATTTGAATTATCAAGATGAATTTGTTGTAACACTTGAAACAAAAGACAAATCATATTACACAGTAACTTCTAAATACATAATAAATTCTGCAGGATTGAACTCCGACAAAATTGCTGAAATGATTGGTATAAATATTCATCAAAATGGATATAAGCTAAAATACTGCAAAGGACATTACTTCAGATTAGATTATCATTTTTCAGGTATAGCAAAAAATCTTATATACCCACTACCACCCGAAAACTATACCGGTCTGGGAGTTCATCTCACTATTGATCTTGGAGGTGGACTCAAAATAGGTCCCGACACCAAGTATATTAATGATGATAAATTAGAATACTCGGTACCTGATACTTTAAAACAAAAGTTCTATGATGCTGCCACTAAATACATAAGAAATTTAAAGATAGAAAACATCTATCCAGACCAAAGCGGAATAAGACCTAAACTTCAAGGTCCTGGTGAACCACAACGAGACTTTATTATAAATGAGGAGAGTGATTTAGGATTTCCAGGTATGGTGAATTTGATAGGAATAGAATCTCCTGGACTCACGTCTTGTCTGGCAATTGCAAAACATGTTAAGTCCTTGCTAAAGTAAATACATATCTTTTTAATAAATATAATTTCTGAACTTGGCATAATATTGGATATGTGATGTGAGTTGATTTACTAACATTCTGATTTTGATACTATGGTAGATGTTGCAAGAAAACTGGATAACTTAACCAAAAATCATTTATTCGAAGATTCATTGGCTAAAAGTAATTTATTTAGAACTGCTGATTACTCTTTTCCAAAGAAATATGAGCATTCAGGCAGAACGTTAAATCTATATGATGATGGAATTGACCTCAATGAACACTTAGTTGATTCTCCTGATAAAACTTTTTTGATTAGAGTAAAAGGCGATTCAATGATTAATGCTGGGATTGACGATGGTGACATTTTGTTGGTTGACAGCAGCAAAAAGCCAGTTCATGGCAATATCGTAGTAGCATCAATTAATAATAAATTAGCAGTAAAAAGATTAAACTACTCTTACAAAGAAACAATGCTTTTACCTGAAAATGATAAATATTTGCCTATTAGACCAAAATCTTCAGACAGATTAAAATTTATGGGTGTAGCTATTATGGTAATAAAGGATATTAAATAGTCAGGGAATATTTTTTGAAGGAAACGCCCTGAGAAAAAGAGCCTGTGCAATCCCCCCGCACAGGTTTTTTTGTTTATTATTTAAATATTAATGGTATTTTTGAAAAAGTTATTTCTCTGAATTAATATATTTTTAGTTGTGATACAAATATTTGAAAACCAATCATTGTTGAATAAAAATACTTTTGCAATTAATTCAATCGCAAAGTACTATATATCAATTTCAGCAAAAGAAGAATTACTTGATATACCTAATAATATCAGAACTTTTGTACTTGGGGGAGGATCTAATGTAGTTCTTCCACCCTATTTTGATGGATTGATTCTGGACATTAATATAAATGGTTTTGATATTGTTCGTAAAGATTCAGATTTTGAGATTATAAAGGTTGGAGCAGGAGAAAGCTGGGACAACTTTGTCTTCAAAAGTATAAGTCAAGGATTATTCGGATTTGAAAATCTAGCTTTAATCCCCGGGAAAGTCGGAGCTGCGCCAATTCAAAATATCGGAGCTTATGGAATCGAACAGGATAAGTATTTTTATAAATTAGAGTATTTTGACCTAGAGTCAAACTCCTTCAAAGAATTATACAAAACTGATTGTCAATTTGGCTACCGGAACTCTGTTTTTAAATCAACTCTGAAAAATAAAGCTGTAATTACAAATGTTTATTATCGTTTACCTAAAAACTGGGAACCGGTTATCAATTACAAGGATATTAATGAGTTTTTGAGTGCAAATAAAGACTTTGAATTAAGCCCAATAAATATTTATAATCTTGTATCACAAATCAGAAAATCTAAACTACCTGACCCTGCTTATCAACCAAATGCAGGGAGTTTTTTTAAGAATCCGATAATTTCCAGGTCTGAATATGAGAAAATCACCAAAGTAAATCCTGAAATATCAGGATTTATATCTGGAGACTTTGTAAAATTATCTGCTGCAAAATTGATTGAAATTGCCGGTTGGAAAGGAAAAGGTATTGGCATTAATCCAAAAGCTAAGGTATCTCCTGATCATTCACTTGTAATTACCGGGTCTGATGGAGTAAACCAAGAGCAGATTATCCTGCTAAGCGATGCAATAATTAACGACATTTACAAGAAGTTTGGCATTTTACTTGAAAGAGAAGTAAACATCATCCAGTAATTCAACTCATCTTGCCACTGAAAATTTTGTATAGTAGTTTTTGTTACCATCATATAGGTTCACAACATAAACTCCATCTATTAGTGAGCTGATACTTAGATTAGCTATAAATTCAGTTGTTGATATGGTTTTGTCAATAACAACTTCTCCTAACAAATTGATAACCTTTAAGTTGAAATATTCATATTTTGATGCAGGTAAAACAAACTTGATTACATCAGAAGCCGGATTAGGAAATGCAGCAAAACTATCATTGATTATAGTATCGTTAATACCTAACTCCAGATCAATATTTTCATCGAACTCAAATAAAGTATAAGAATGTGGTGGAAATGTGTAATTATGATTAAAAACAGTGTTCACTTCACTAAATTTAATTTTTTCAGGCTCATCAGGTGTATTATAATTAAAATAATCATTATCATAAAATTCATATATTTTTACATTTTTACCTGTAAAATCTAACGGTAATACAATGTTGGCAGAAAGAGAATCTGATATGTGCCGGTTAAGAACTGATATATACAGTTTATCTTTATTTGCTGTTGTTGTTACATCGAGAAACGGAACATTTGCAGACTGATATAATCCATCAATCAGTTCTGTTGAATAAGTAAGGCAATCAACTTCTGTATCCAGCAAGTAATCACCTGTATGGTGTCTGAAAAATTCCATAATTGTGTGTGTAGGACTGGGATAAAAAATTCTTTTTCCGTTTTTATCAAAACCAACCCTTATATGCCCTAAACCAAAAGTCTTTTCAAATATTGGTTGAAATTCATGGTTTCTAACAAATGAATTCATAGAACCAGCCATCCAAAGGCCTGCTTCAAAAGAGAAATTTCTTACATTTGAGTCATCCCAGTGCGGTGGTCCAATATCAAACGATAGCAAATATTCTGTCATAGCAAGCTTCAGATTCTTAGGTGCATTTGAAAGAAATATCCAATTTTTTAGTTGGCCAAACAAGTTGTCCAGAATTTTTGAAGAAGCTACAGTTGAATAATACCTTTGCTCCTCTGAATATGTACTTACTTTTGGCTTTGCAGGCATAAATTCATGATAACTGTATAAATCCGTATTTTCCCCAACAATATCAAAAACAGTAAGCATATAATCCAAACCACCCCAGATATTTCCACACAACATAACTTGATTATCAGTGTTACTTTTTTTGAGTGCGTGATAAAAAGGTAAATAATCGGTTGCCATTTTAGGAGGATTCTCCCACTGCTCATTGCCTATTTCCCAATATTTAACGTTGAATGGTTCTAAAAAACCATTTTCAATCCTTAATTTCCCATAGTAAGTATCAATATCACCATTGCAATAATCAGATAAATCTGACGCACTTTGAGGATTGTCATTAATCATATTTATGACTAAGTGTGGTTCAGTGTTTATCATTTTACAAAAATTAAGAAATTCATTTATACCAAAATCCATTCTTTGAAAATCGGAAAATACAACTGAATTTGGTGAAACTCTTTGGTCAATCTCATTTAAAGTTGATTTCCACAGATTATTTTTTGTATCAGCAAAAAATCCACCCGGGTATCTTATAATTCCTGGTTTCCAACGTGCAAATATGTCATAGTACTCTTTTTTAATACCATTAACATTATGTGATGGCATCAAAGATGCTTCGTCAAAATCAATGATACCAATACCTTCAAATCCTAAACTTAGATAAACCAAGTTTTTTCCTAACCCAGCAGGAATTGTAACTGAATATTTCTTCCAATCTTTGCTGATATTATTAAATACATGTGTGAAAAGTTCGGTATTTATGAGGGTATCATAAATTGAAACTTTAAATTGAGAATCATCTGTTTCAGATTTAAGATAAATATAAAAATTGCTTGTTACTGTATCGTACAGATACACTTTTTGGCTAATAGCCGTATATGAATCTGAAAATTGGTTCGTAATTCTCTGAAAATACTTACCGTTATTATTATAACCACCATCCACAAGTTGCACTAAGTCACTGTTATTTTTTTTTGAATGCAAGTTCCAATGAAGCGATACTCCGGGTACCACTTTATCATCAAAGTCGAAACCTCGGTTTGTTAGTTCCTGTGCCCACAGACCGGCTGGACCATTAATAAAATTATTAAGGAACTCGATAAAGATACCGAAAATTGTCTTTGGAATCTTTTCATCACTAACTTGAAAAGACTTAACCCTTATTGTTGCATCAAGATCTTGCTCAGACTTGGAATTCATGGCAAAACTTAAAAGAAAAAAAGGTATTAATAATATTCTTACAATTCTCATAAAATTATATCATTGAATGTTTTACGATTATTAAATATTTCGATGGCTGCATTAATACTATCTAAAGTGCTTTGCTCATCGGCAATGTTTTTACCAGCAATACTAAATGCTGTGCCATGATCTGGAGAAGTTCGCACAAAAGAAATTCCGGCAGTGAAATTCACACCACCCCCAGCTGCCAATAATTTGAGTGGTATTAGACCTTGATCATGATACATTGCAAGATAAGCATCATAATTGAGATACTCTTTATGTGCAAAAAATCCGTCAGCCGGAAAGGGACCGTTTAAGTTTATAGCAAGATTTTTTGCATTAATTATTGCAGGTTCTATAATATCAATTTCCTCAGAGCCAATAGCACCATTCTCACCGGCATGAGGATTTAATCCAAGTATTGCTATATTAGGATGTTTAATCCCAAAATCCTGAATCAAACTTGTGTTTAAGATTCTGACAGAATTTAAAAGATTTGCATTAGTAAGTTGCTTACTCACTTCATTTATTGGAATATGAATTGTAGCTAAGCCGCATCTTAAACTATCTTTAAAAAGTATCATCATGTAGTTTTTGCTACCTGTCTTAGAAGCCAACATTTCAGTATGTCCAGGATATTTCCAACCTGCAAGATACATAGCTTCTTTTGAGAAAGGAAGCGTAACAAGACAATCCACTTTTTTAGATAAACAATCATTAAGTGCTAATTCAAGTGCGTCTCCGGCTAATTTACCCGAATTATAATCAATATTTCCAGGTGAAATTTCAAAATTTGCATCAATATTTACAACTTGAATTGAGTGCTGACAAACTTTTAGAATATCATTGTCAACATGATAATCAATGTCAAGGAATCTTTTCCATTGATTAATGATAGAAGTATTTGAATAAAATATAATCTCAATTTCCTTATTACTATTAATACGTTTGAGAGCTTTAAGGAATACTTCAAATCCTATTCCATTGGAGTCACCAATAGTTACAGCGATTTTCATTGCTTCTTTTTCCTGAAATAATAATATAAAGGTAACCCGACAAGAACCAACATTAGACCAAAAGTAGAATTTATTATTTCTGTCTTTCCAGATATATAATTATTAATATCATTATAAAGAGTAAGAATAACAAATAACGAAGCAACAAAGACAAAAATCAGAGGTATCCATGGATAAAATGGAACTTTGTACGGTCTTGGCGCATTAGGCATTTTCTTACGTAAAACAATTACACCATAGGCGCCCAAGGCGTAAAATATCCAACTGACGAAAATCAACATATCAGTTAAGTCGTCAAAGGAACCACTCATTACTAATCCGGCTGACCATATTGCCTGAAGCAACAGTGCATTGCCTGGAGTGTTGAACTTGGAACTAACTTCTCCAAAAGGACTAAAAAACATATTATTCTTTGACATAGCAAAATATACTCTTGCACTAACCATTATGGTCCCATTTGATGTACCGAATGTAGATACCATGACAAGAGCAGCTATTAAAGAACCACCCCATACACCGATTGATTTTTCGGCAACATCCGCTGCTACTAGCTTGGAAGCAGACATAACTTCAATTGGCAATACATATAGATACGACAAATTAATCAGCATATAAACAGCAATGATAATCAAAGTACCAATAATTAAGGCTTTAGGAATATTCTTCATTGGATTTTTAACTTCACCGGCAATGTAAGTAACATTGTTCCAACCGTCAAATGCCCAAAATGCTGCAGATAATGCCGCAACCAAACCACCAAGGATGCCTATCTCGCCAGCCGAGAACTCTGCTGAATCAAGTGTAAAGTTGTCAAATGAACCTCCCCCATACATAAAACCAGCACTAATTAATATTAACATAGCTAAAACTTTAGCTGTAGTAAAGAATTCTGCTACTCTTCCACCATACTTGATTCCAAAATAATTAACCAGAGACAGCAAAAAAATTACAAGTATTGTAAGTGATTTCACCCCAAAATCCTTAAGAGGAAATATCTTTCCAACAAATGGCATATACATAAAGTATGAATTCTCAATATCCGGACTGAATCTTGGCAGCTTAAAAAAATATTCAGTGTACTCTGCAAATACATAAGTAATTGAAGCTATAGAACCGGTTTGAATAACCGACAGTATTGCCCAACCATAGAGATATGAAGTTAAATTACCATACATTTTATCAAAAAATACATATTGACCACCTGTTTCGGTAATCAACCCTGCTACTTCAGCATTTGATAATGCCCCAAACAAAGTAAGGACACCGGCTAATACCCAAATTCCCAGTAATAATTCAGGCGAACCAAGGTAACCTGCCATAACTGCAGGTTTTTTGAAAATACCAGAACCAATGACAGCTCCGACTACAATAGCAATGGTTGTAAAAAGGCCTAATTGTGGTAAAAGATTATTTGATTTCATTCTTTAAATATTTTTGAAAAAATTCGGAGTGTAAAATTAATAAAAAAAATCTTATCAGTGTATAAATTAATTAATTTTTATAATTCAATTTTTTTCATTATCCTAAATAATGAAATAATATTAAGAAAATTTTTAATAATAATTAAT
>JANJTB010000035.1 GCA_024711295.1 bacterium
TGCTTTTGCTCAAACAGAAGAACTACCCGACACTGTCTGGACTAAGTTTACTTATCCTAATGCTGTAAATGCTGTAAAATTTACACCTGACGGTAAATATCTTGCCTCTGGTGGCGACGACGGAATACCCAAACTTTGGGACGCAGAAACCGGGGAATTGGTAAGAGAATTTCTTGGAAACGGAAGCAAAATTTGGTCACTTGATATTAATAATACCGGTGAATTAATTGCTGTGGTTAATGATTCTTCAGTTATTACTATTTGGAATGTGGTATCTGGTGAAATTTTAAAAGTAATTGACTATTATGGAAATAGCAATAAACTGAGAGGGCTTGATTTGAAGTTTTCTCATAATGGGATATATTTAGCTGCAATACTTGCAAAATACGGACTAAATTCTATTGAAAGAGATATCATTCTATGGAATACGCATAATTGGGAAATGAAATCTCAATTAATGGACGTTGCTGTACCAATTTCATTAATGTTTTCACCTGATGACTCAAAGATTGCTGTTTCTGATATTGTTTTAGGTGAAGAAAAAATAGTTGTTGCGATTTTGAATGTTCCAAGTTTATCCCATATTACTTACTCTAGTGAATCTAAAAATGCCATTATAGATTTAGCTTTTTCCCCAAACAACGAATACCTCGCAGGTGCAATCGAAGGAGGTCCCATCAAAATCTGGAATACTTCCGACTGGAAATTGTTTAGAGAGTTCGGTGGGAATGGTTATTCTGTTGCTTTCTCACCTGACAGCAAATATGTTGTAACAGGAAGAACAATATGGGGTAATGATTGGTCAAGACTATTCATTTATGATAATGAAACAGGTTTTGAAACATATTCTTACTTACTAAATTACTTTAGCAGTAGATTAGGTCATCAATATGGTGATTTAGCAAGAACAATCTCTGTTAGCGATAATTCCAATATTATTGCAATAGGTGGTTCAGGTGGAATTTACATGCTCAACGCCAAATGGAATCCGACATCAGTACAGGACAATCCGGTACAAATAATTGAGCCGATTGTTTTTCCAAACCCGACAAACAGCAAAGCAAATATCAGATTTGACTTGCTAAATTCAGCAACAATTAATATTCAGATTTATGATATTAATTCTCGGTTAATAGCTCATATTTTTGATGGTTTTCTTGAATCAGGAAACCACAATTTTGAGTGGAACACTGCAAAATCACCTTCGGGCTCTTACTTTGCACGAATTACTGCTAACGGTACAGTTTCAACAGTACAAATAATCGTAAATAAGTGAGGTGGACAATGAAAATGGTAATTTTTGGGTGGCTGATTTATGAATGAAATATATAAATATTATTAACGTTTTTACAAATTAAGGAGATAAAATAATGATTAATACTATAAATGCAATATACAAAAATGGGCGAATAATTTTCGATTCAGACATAGCAATACCTGATGAAACCAAGGTATTTGTCAGTTACTTTGAAAATGGAAATGATGATTTTTATTTAAACAGTTCCGAATATTCTCTGGATAAAATCTGGGCAAACGAAGAAGACGATATTTATGAAGAATTACTCAAAAAATGAAATTGTATTAATTAAATATCCATTTAGTGACTTAAGTAATTTTAAAGTCAGACCTGCAGTAGTGGCAAATAACGACTTTCCATCTTACGACTTGATTATAATACCATTAACAAGTAAAATTACCAATCTTCATCCAGGTGAATTTTTAATAATTGATTATGCAAAATCCGGTCTGAACGTACAAACGGCAGTAAAACGTGGGTTATATACAATTGACAAACGGCTTGTAGTGCAATCAATAGGGTTTCTTGGAGATTCAGACTCCACCAAACTAACTCAGTCCATCTGCTACTGGTTAGGTCTTTAACTGTTTTTTTGCCGTATTTGGAAATATTTATTATTGTATAAATAGTATTTTTTACATTTAGCCATTGTTAAATTCACCTCAATGAGGAGAATTATTAAATACAAATAATTTTTGTGATATTGTCCACTTTAATGTGTTAATCTAATAGATTATATTTGCAATTATAAAAAAACTTTTTTTATGAAAATTGAAAAAATTATATGAAACACAAAATGTTTTTAACGGCGGCGGCTTTGGTGCTGCTATTTGTTCAATCTGCTTTTGCTCAAACAGAAGAACTGCCAGATACTGTCTGGACTAAGTTCACTTATCCAAATGCTGTAAATGCAGTAAAATTTACACCTGACGGAAGGTATCTTGCTTCTGGTGGCGACGACGGAATACCCAAACTTTGGGATGTAGAAACTGGTGAACTTGTTTATGAATTTCCGATATTACCTGATATAATTGAAGATATTGATATATCAAATCGATATATTGCGTTCACTTCACGAAGTGAAAACGGAATTAATGTATATGATTTGAATACGAAGGAACTATTAGTAGTTTTAAAAGGGAGTTCAAATGTAGCATTTTCATCTGACGAAAATTATCTTGTTACCGCTACTCATCATACGACTGGTTTTTCCGGTTTAAGTATTTACAATACAGATAATTGGCATATATTAAAATCAATAGAATTTGATAAAACATCTTTTGATATAAAAGTATCTCAAGACAATAATTATATCGTTAGATCAGGTAATTGGGGTGATCCTTCAACAGAAAATAAAGAAGGTACAATAGAATTATATAGCATACCCGAGCTAAGTTATATAAGGACAATAGATAAAAAAGAATACCTAGTATGTAATGATTTAGCATTTTCTAATTCAAATGAACATCTTGGAGGTGCTCTCGAATCCTCCCCCAACAAAATCTGGAATACTTCCGACTGGAAACTGTTTAAAGAGTTCGGTGGGAATGGTTATTCAGTTGCTTTCTCACCTGACAGCAAATATGTTGTAACTGGTGAGGGAACATGGGGTAATAGACATATCTTTATAAGAAATGCTCAAACTGGTGATTTAATATATACTTATCCAAGATCAAATGTACCAAATTCAATTGATGTATCTCCAGACAACAGATTCATCGCTGCTTCTTTAATGACAAGTGGAATTATTGTTTACAACGCAAAATGGAATCCGACATCAGTACAGGAAAATCCGGTGCAAATTATTGAGCCCCTTGTTTTTCCAAACCCGACAAACAGCACAGCAAATATAAGATTTGACCTGCTTAATTCAGCAACAATTAATATTCAGATTTATGATATTAATTCCCGTTTAATAGCTCATATATTTGATGGTTTTCTTGAATCAGGAAACCACAATTTTGAGTGGAACACAGCACAAGCACCATCCGGCTCCTACTTTGCACGAATTACTGCAAACGGCATAGTTTCTTCAATTCAAATAATCGTAAATAAGTGAGGTGGAAAATGAAAACGCTATTAATATCAGTAATTCTTTTCGTTTCGTTTGTCGCTTGTTTATTTTCGCAGAATGTAGAGCCGGAAGCAATGTATTTTTCGATACCACGCTCAAGTGGAACCAATATTCAGCAATTTGATATAAACGACCCTGAATACATAATGAATAAATTCACACTTACATGGCAGTGGAATAATTCACCAAAACTGACAAGAGCATTGAAAATGAATTGCTCTCAGGGGCATGAGCCAAGTTCAGGCGCTAAATATTTAGACAGTAATGATACCGGAAAGGAAATTGAATATATTTGGCAGGTAACTTCTATGAGTCCGCACCCACTTTATCATTCAAAATCTTTTACTTACAAGCCGACGTTTACAGTTGACCCAGCTCATTTTTCGCCAAATGCAAACGATGCTGAGAAGAACATCTGGGGCTTCAAAAACAGAAATATAACTAATCCTATTATTGTGAATAACCGTCTCCGGCTTTCACGTCTTACTCAGTACACTAATCCTGTACTTACAAATCCCTGGAGAAGTGATAATTTTTATAAAGTTTATGATGATGACAAAGATAAGGACAATAATGACTTAAAACCAGTCAACGGCAAATACTGGCGAGTATCAGTCAATCTGCGTAGAGCAAGTTTTGCTTCAATGAATGATACATCAGATAATGCACCTGTATTGTCAATTGTAATTCCCTACTACCTTAATTTGAGCGATAGTGCCAGAAAAATCAAATTCAGTTCAAAACCAAATCCAAGTATCAGAACAGAAATGACTTATACCTATTCAGTTGGAGCCAACAATTATCAGGTAAGCCGTGGTTATGAACTTGGCACAGAAGCAACTACTGCCGACAGTATAATCATAACCAGAAGTATGATTCCTAATTCTTCTGATACATCAGTAACCGGACCTGACATTACAATCAACTTCGATTTTATTACAGATGGGGATGATAATCAAAATCCTGTCTTTTGGGGTGATATTAAAGATTCAACCGACACAACCAAAATACGCTCAATAGGACTTAATGTTTATTATCACAAAACTTGCGATATAGATCTGAACTATATCCGTATCGGTAACCCAATGAGCCACAAGCTATGGAAAGGCGAGTATGACTCTTTATTCCATAGCAAAATCCAGACAGGAATAAATATAATAAAGAACAAAGGTTATAAACTTGTCAGATTCTACGGTCGTGACGAAATATCTGATCATTATGAGCTATGGGATGCAATGCGCTATTTCAACAAACTGGTCGGCGGTTTGGCAATAACAGAAGGTAATAGTCAGGATGAGAGGTATTTATATAGGACAGGCACGGACAGAAATTGGCGGGGCAGCATACCATCAGGATCAACTTCAGCACCACATATTTATTTATATTGTGATCCCGGCTGGATTCGAACCAGCGGCACCAAGTTTAGGAAACTTGTGCTCTATCCTACTGAGCTACGGGACCATCATTTTTCAATTAATAGTATCATTACCCAAAAGTAAAGTCCGTCCAGGTTTGTTCGAAAAATTCATAGACTCAAGATGCAAAGCCGCTAAATAACTTCTTAAAAATTGAGTATCAACCGTGAACATTCCTGAATAATGAAGACGTTCCAATAACATATCAAGTTGATAAGGTGTTATCAATCCTAAATATGCAAATTGTTGCAATTCTTTTAAAGCTTCAGGAGTGAACAAATCCTTTTCTATATTATGAAGTAACCTGAAACCTCTTTTTGAATCTTTTAGCTGAACAAGTTTTTCGAGTAATGCCAAATCTACTTTCTCAAATAACCAACTAAATGCAGTAGAAATCTCACTTTTGGTATAACCTTGATTTTCTAACTCTCTAAATTTATAATCCTGTAAATTCTTTGTATCGTCGTTGTTGTTTATCAGGAATACAATTATTTCCATTATTCTTTCAATCATTTTGATGTATCCTTCATTAGTTTGAGATACTTATCCTCAAGACCAGTCATAATGGCTTTATCACTTGATTTTTCATCTTTATACCCAGCCAAATGCAATACACCATGAATACATAATCTGCTTAATTCATCTTTGAGTGAGCATTTATATTCATTGCTTTGCTTTTTTGCAGTATCAACACTAATGTATATCTCACCTTCGAGTGGTTCGTTGTCTATCTCAAAAGTTATTACATCGGTTGTGTAATCATGATTTAGATACTGTTTATTCAGTTGGTGAATATATTCATCAGAACAAATGATAATATTTATAATACAATCTTTTTTGATTTCATTACTTGCCACCAAAGCAACGGCATTAATCAGGCTTTGCTTTGGTAAATACTTAGTTTCACTGTCGTTATAAAAGTTTATTGTCATATAGAGATAAGACGACAAATATGACAAAATAGTCTAATTGAGCAAACTTTCTGCAATTGATAATTGCATAGCTGATAATAAAATTGCGGGGTGCAATTGAGAAAAATCAGATTTAATTAAGTTAATGTTGATGTTTGAATACAAAGAACAAGTATTTTCAGATCCGATTATTAAGCATGACATAGTTGACTCATCACTTTTCAGAAATAGAACTTCATCAGGCTCGAAATACAAAATATTGTTGATATCATGAAGTTCGTAAAAGCCATGTCTTGTTTGAACTGAAACCATAATGCCTGTTTTGAGATTTTCAATTTTTTGATATAAATTTATTACCATTGGCTTAGATTTATCAGAACTTCTTACTGTCCATGACCAACCATTTTCAAATTCTGTCGGATGTGAATTAATAATCAAATTTATTTTTTCAATATCTTGTTCAGTTATATTCAATTTGTTCACAACTATAAATATTTTATTGAGTAAAAAATAATTTTCTAAAATAAATTAATTTCTAAAATTTACAAAATATAATTAAGATTTATCATATACCAACTACGGTTTTTTAGACTGAAAGTTTCTTTATAAATTTTAGATATCTCAGAAACAATAAGGATGCTGCAGAAATAAGACCCACCAAAAATCCAAGCCATACCCCTGCAACACCCATTCTAAATAGAATTCCAAGTGCATATCCTACTGGTAGAGATATCAACCAATAAGAAATCATGGCAATAATAGTTGGTAATTTAACATCTTCCAATCCACGCAAAATACCTAGTGAAGTTACTTGCAGCCCATCAAACAGTTGAAAAACTGCAGCAATAATTAAAAGAGTTGCAGAAATTTTGATAACATCAATTTCTGTAACAAAAAGCTCTGCTAACGGAAATCTGAAAATAACCATCAAAATTGCACAAAAAGACATCCATACCAAAACGAGCAAGTACGAAGATATGGCAGATTTTTTTAATTCTAAGAATTTTTTCTCTCCATTAAGATGTGATATTCGGATTGTAGCTGCCGAAGCAATTCCGCTTGCCGCCAGATATGTAAATGCTGCTATACTCAAAGCAACTTGGTGAGCAGCTAAAGATTCAGGATTAATCCACCCTGACATAATTGCTCCAAATGAAAATGAAGCAACTTCGAGAAGGAACTGTAAACTAATGGGGAAGCCAATTGTTAGAATTTTCTGAATATGAGAAATGGATAAAAATCTATTTAATTTATAAGAACGGTAAATTTTAAATTTTTTACTATACATTATATAAACAAATAATGAAACGCCCATCCCAATTCTGGATATTAAGGTTGCCCATGCTGCTCCTTCGAGTTCAAGTCTTGGGAAGCCATAATTTCCATAAATAAGCAGATAATTAAGTATAATATTTACAATATTGAATACAATGCTTGCATTCATCGAGGGTTTCGTAAGTCCGGTACCTTCAATTAGCTGTTTACTGCCAACAAATAACATTGATGGTATTAATGATATTGAGGCAATCAAATAATATGGAGTAGCTAGCTTCACTACTTTTTCAGATTGACCTAGATAGCCAAGCAGGGGAGTAGTGGCGATCATTACTAAGGATAGAATCACACCTATGAGCACGACTAATAGCAAGCCATTTCTCATCAAGATGCTACACTCCCTGGTATTTTTTTCACCAAAGGCAATACCAATAAGTGGTGTTATTCCGGTAGCTATACCTAAACCAATAATAAAAAATACTATATATATACTATGGCCAAGAGAACTTGCAGCTAAATGGTCTGCACTTATATTGCCAACCATCACACTGTCTGCGATTCCTGTAAGAATATGACCCACCTGCCCCAACATTATCGGATAAGCAAGAGTCAAATTATTTTTTAAATGCTCTCTGTACGAAGCAGTATCAAATTGCTTGTTTATTTTAATATTAAAAATGCCTTATGATGTGATTCAGAGCCATTGATTATTCTAATAATATAGACACCAGAGCTAAATTTTGATACATCAATATTAATATTTCCCGATACTAGATTAGTATCGAATAAACAAACACCCCTTGTATCGTAAATGGCAATTTTTGATGAATTCTCTTTAATATAATTATCAAAACCTACAGAGATAGTTTCATTCGCTGGAGTAGGGAATACAGTTATTTCTCCGAGTTGATGAGCATTTTCATCAATACTGCTTATCTTATAGTTGTATAAGTCAGACATGAAACTTTTGCATGAATTTTCAGTTACCTGCACTGTATAATTACCTTCTACATCCTTGGTATCATAGTTCTTAGCTCTTGCCCCGGGGATAATATTCCCTTCAAAATACCATTGATTACCGGAAGAGGCACTGGAAATCAATACTCTGTTGTCTCTTGAAATTGTGGGTTGGGGTGGTAGTTCTGTTATATCAGTTTCAAAGTAAATTTGTTTGATAAAATCATCATCAGAAGAATACTCAAGATATAGGTTGCCTTTGCCTGGATTCTCCCATTTTACCTGTATCAGTTGAGTATTATTTGAACCAATGATTTTACCACCGGAAATACTCCATTTAAATTTACCTACATTTAACAATGAATTATAAAATTGTTCATCAAATTGACAAACCTGGCTGACACCTTCTATTTCATTTGAAACATCCTCTTTTGTTTTTACAACTAATGATGCTGTTTCATTACAATTATCATTTCTGAAATTCAACTCAATTTTGTTGTCGCCTACTGAATTAAAAGAAACAAATAAAGTATCTGAGTCATCAGCTCCAATTATAACTCCACCGGTCACTGACCACTTTTTGACTAACTTGTTATCAGTAACATAATACTTATATGTATTATTCGCAAAAACCTTATCAAAACCGGTTACATTTAATTGAGGGAAATCATAAATTGAAATGTTTAATGTATCACTGAAAATTCTTGGCACTGTTGATTCAACAAACAGGAAATAATCATCACCGGATTGCATAATTCTTGGAAACTGAATATTTATATTATTAGCTAATGAACTTGTAATTTCACCAATCGTCATCGGAAATGTTTGCTGCCCGGGATTTCTTTTTCCCAACCTAACCCTGAATATATTCTCACCCAGAAAATTTCCATTTGATATTGAATATTTAAAATTCATTTTTGTACCTGGGCAAATTGCAGTATCAGCCAGCGGGGTTAAAGTTAGTTTAGGGGGGAGAGGAACGCTTGAATAAAAGAACCTGTAAATAGTGTCATTTCCACTTGCATCAACTACTCTTATGTAAGCTAATGCGTCTTCCTTAATATTAATTGGCCTTAGTTCAACGCTTACTTGGTTATCAACACCTGGAACAATTTCATCATTGAATAAATAATAATTATATGATGAATCTTTAACCAAATGGATCATTGCCAAATTTGACCTAATCTTTGAACTGGTTATTGGTTCGTCATTAATTATCCCGGAATAATTACCATTTCCTGTTAGCGAAAATGTTGCACTTGGCGGATAAATATCCTCAGGTTTTTCATGATTTTTGAATGGCAAGTAGGCTGCAGAAGAATAAGTATCGTTAAAGTTTTCAAAGCCATATACTGAGCCGGCAATAGGTCTGTTTGACTCGACTATGTATCTACCATGTCTGGATAACTTTAGGTTAAGGTAGTAATATCTAAAACCTTCGGGTTCAGTAACCGGAAAAGGAATAGGGTTATTTAAAGCTATATCTTTTACTTTTTTAATTTCAGATTTGCCGTCAATTATCTCTGTTAATAATAATTCTTCAGGGATTTGTCCGGCATCATTTAGTCTGAAAACCAGATTAAGATAATTATCTGTAAAGTATTGATTTGATGAAGTTGCCGGCAAATTAAACACTAATTTAGTGGCAAAGTTATCACCCGAAATAACCTGAGCTTTAAATGGTACACTCTTGTCAGACAAACTCTCGTTGCCTGTGTTAAACTGTACAACATTTATTCTTTTATCTGAGGATATGATTGCCGGCTTATTATCTGTATTAACTCTAAAACTAAGGAAACCCTTTCCTTCAGCTCCATAAGGAAACTGAATGATACCTTTGTTCGCGTTATTCAATTTAACTTGTGTGTCATTCTCATAAGCACTGACTTTAACCCAAGAACCGGTTGTTCTACCGTAAACAGGAGTAATATAATACCTTTTCGAAAAACTGCTGATTGGCATTTCCTGTTCAATTAAATGTTCACATGGGCTTAAATTTGTTGGTACTTGAGCACAATAATTCCCTGTAAATACAGCTATTGGTTTTGTTGACCTTATTGTACTACCTGACAGGTCATTATTATTTCCTAAACCGCTCAATACCCAAACATCACCTTTTGTAAGCGTTCTGCTTACTGACGCATCAGTTTTTAGTGAATCATTATTTGCAAGTTTAACTTGAGTGCTGGTGTTACCACCTAGTTTAAAAGTTACGCGAGTGTTGTCGTAAGCACTTACAATTACTGCAGTTGATGGAGCATAATTGTTAGTGTTGTTTGAATAGTCATTAAATGTGGTTATGTTGTAAGAAGGTCCAAGGAAGTTTAAAGGAAGAGCTAAAAAACCCTCTGTGTATGTCCTTAATCTTACGACAACATAAATAATTACCGGGGAGTCAGAAGTAACAAAGAGAGCTTTATTTTCATAAACATTCTCATTTGGTGTTTTGACATTTGGTGTTTTATTATAAGGCATCAAAAATTTAGCATGGATATCATGCTCGATTACTTTATTGGGAGTAACATCAACATTTGCATTATAAAATGATGCTTCAACCTTGAAGTTCACCTTGGCAGATGTGGATGATGAAATATAAAATTTAACTTGATTATAATCATCTAAAGCATTATAATACGCCGGTACAAAGCTGATGATAAAATTAGTGCCTGCATTAGAAGGTGAGTTTAATTCAACAAGTTGTTCAGGATTAATTTGGGAGTTTAAATTATTATAAGAAACTAACAAAATTATAAATCCTGAAAGAATTAAAAATTGTAAATATTTCATCATCTTTATTTCCTCAAAGAAAACTATAACCGAAAAATTCAGTTATTTATACTAAAATTATTTTAAATTTCAAATATAATTATATTTTTTGAATTTTATTAAAAATTCGTTAAATAATATTGATGTAACATACATGTTGACATGCTTTTATTATTTTTGAGTCTTTTAAGTTCACATACCAAAATTAAATGTTAATATGAGAGAAATTTTTGTCAATAATCAAAACAACAAATTACAATTATTTTCTTAAAATTTTATCTAATGATTTACCTTTCGCCAGTTCATCAATTAACTTATCAAGATACCTGATTTGTTGCATTAGTTTATCTTCGATTTCTTCTACTCTAAAACCACATATCAACCCGGTTATTTTGTTTGCGTTTGGATTTAATAGTGGTGCGTCATTAAAAAAAGATTCAAAATCACTTCCATCTTCAATTTTACCCATAAGTGTTGTTTTGTCATATCCTGTCAGCCAGAAAATAATCAAATCAACCTCTTCACGAGTCCTACCTTTTTTTTCTGCTTTTTGGACGTATAATGGGTACACTTTACTAAATGACATTTTAAATATTCTTGTATTATCCATAATGCCCCTATTACTTTACTTGTTGAAAAGAGAAAATAATATTTTGCCTGACAAATATAAAAAGGAAATAAGAATAAAAATCACTCCAGCCATCATCAAAGTTTCAAGTATATTTGTCTTTACGTCAGGTATCCTTTCATTTAAATCAATTATAAATCCAAAAATTGATGTAAGTAACGAAATAAATGAGATAATGATTAACTCCTCTATTTTGAATACTTTAAATTTTCTTGTTTTAATCATAGTGCAATTCATATTATTTATTTTTTACAAAATTAATATATTTAGAATTAATTATCAAAATATTCCTTTGAATTAATGATTTCTTTATGTTAATTAAAAAATAAATACAAATTCTAAATTTCCATAAGAGTAATGAATGATTAAAGGATTTCTTTGGAACTAATCAAATCATAGATAAACACTTTATTAAGTCGGATATTTTTTGTATTTTTGTAAGTTTGTAAATTATTAAATTAAATAAAAGATATCATTTATGTCATTACTTGATAAGGGACAAATAATCGAGACATTGCTTGAAGATGAGATGAG
This sequence comes from bacterium, assembly GCA_024711295.1. Lineage (GTDB taxonomy): Bacteria > Bacteroidota > Ignavibacteria > Kapaibacteriales > UBA2268 > JANJTB01. The sequence continues at coordinate 11,858 of JANJTB010000035.1, forward strand.
AAATTCTTATCTTGACTATTCAATGTCTGTAATAGTTTCCAGAGCATTGCCAGATGTCAGAGATGGATTAAAACCGGTTCATCGACGCATATTATATGCAATGCAGGAGTTGGGATTAGCCCCCAATAGACCTTACAAAAAGAGTGCTAGGCTTGTTGGTGAGGTTTTAGGTAAATATCACCCGCATGGAGATAGTTCTGTTTACGAAGCTATGGTAAGACTTGCTCAAAACTGGAGTATGCGTTATCCTTTGGTTGATGGCCAGGGAAATTATGGTTCGGTTGATGGTGATCCACCGGCAGCGATGCGTTATACCGAAACAAGATTATCACATATTGCTACTCAAACTCTCAGAGATATTGACAAGGAAACAGTTCTATTTCAGAATAACTTTGATGAGTCTCTGAAAGAGCCGACAGTATTGCCTACAGTACTACCTACATTATTGGTAAATGGTGCAAGTGGTATTGCTGTAGGTATGGCAACAAATATTCCACCTCATAATTTGACCGAAATAATTAATGGGTTGATTGCTCTTATAGATAATCCCGAAATTACCGATGAAGAGTTAATGAAACTGATACCTGCACCCGACTTTCCGACAGGTGGTATTATTTACGGATATAATGGTGTTCGCGAGTCATATCTTACTGGTAGAGGTAAAATCACCGTAAGGGCTAAGGTTTTTATTGAAGAGAATAAAACGAAAACTAAGCAATCTTTAATTGTAACTGAATTGCCATATCAGGTTAATAAAGCTACATTGATAGAAAGAATAGCTGATTTGGTGCGAGGTAAGGTTATCGAAGATATATCAGGTCTGAATGATGAATCAGACAGAAATGGTATGCGTATAGTAATTGATTTAAAGAGAGACGCAAACCCTGATGTTGTTTTGAATAATCTCTTTAAACACTCACAACTTCAGGTTACCTTTGGCTCTAATATGCTTGCTTTGGTTAATGGGCGTCCGAAAGTTTTGACACTTAAGCAAATGATGCACCACTTTGTAAATTTCAGAAATGAAGTTGTTGTTAAGCGTACAAAATATGAATTAGACCAAGCTGAGAAACGTGCTCACATTCTCGAAGGATTTATAATCGCTTTGGATAATCTTGATGCAGTAATCAAAACTATCAGAGAATCAAGGGATCCAAATTCAGCCTCTATTGCTTTACAACAGAATTTCGGATTGTCAGAAATTCAGGCTAAAGCAATTCTTGATATGAGATTGCAAAGATTGACAGGTCTTGAAAGAGAAAAAATTCAGAAAGAGTATCGTGATATTTTGCAGTTAATTGAAAAGTTAAGATCTATTTTAGAGAACAAAAGTTTACAAATGGCAATCATTACACAGGAATTTACAGAGCTTAGAGACAGATTTGGCGATGCTCGTCGCACCGAAGTTATCATGGATTCCCGTGAGTTTTCTGTCGAAGATATGATTGCAAACGAAGACGTTATCGTTACAATGTCACATAATGGATACATTAAGCGTACCCCATTATCAAGTTATCGCAGACAGAATAAAGGTGGGCGCGGTTCTAGCGGCACTGCTACTTACGATGACGATTATATTGAATTTCTATACCAATCTTCTACACATAATCATATATTATTCTTCACTGATGCAGGCAGAGTTTATAAGATTAAAGTTTATGATATTCCTGAAGGAAGCAGAAATTCAAAAGGTAGATCAATTAATAATGTAATAAATAAATTACCCGATGAAAAAGTTACTGCATTAATGCCTGTTAAGGAATTTTCTGATAATGAGTACGCAATGATGTGTACTGTAAATGGTACAATCAAGAAAACAGAATTATCGGCATTTGCCAATGTTAGAGTTACAGGAATTATTGCCATAAATCTTGATGACGGAGACAAACTGATTTCAGCTCAAATTACTGATGGTAATTGTGATATTATCATAGGAACAAAGAAAGGTTTGGCTTGTAGATTCAGAGAAAGTGAAGTTCGATCCATGGGCAGAACTGCAACTGGTGTAAGAGGTATATCTCTATCTAGTTCTGACAAAGTAATTTCGATGATTGTTATTCGAAGAGCTGATGCACAAGTTCTTGTAGTCAGTGAAAATGGATTTGGTAAGAGAACCAAATTTGAGGATTTCAGACTTACAAAAAGAGGAGCAAAGGGAGTAATCTCTATGAATCTGACTCCAAAAACCGGTGATGTAATTGGCTTATTAATGGCTGTTGACAGTGAAGATTTGGTTGTGATGACTGTCAACGGTATACTAATACGTCAATCAGTAAAGAATATAAGAACAATTGGCAGAAACACTCAGGGAGTCAAATTAATCAGACTTGATGAAGGTGATAAGATTGCTGATATTGCTGCGGTTAATCGTGACGATGAGGAAGAAACCGATATTATTGATGATGATATTGAGAATATTGATGGCAATGGACAGGAAGCATTGCTTTAGTCCTGCATTTAAATATTTATATATTAAAAACCTCCGATTTTTAAGTCGGAGGTTTTTTTTAGCTTTGAGGTTCAAATAAATGAATTTCTTTAAGTAATTCCTGTACAATGTCTTCTTCAGGAACATATCTGATTGGGACACCTTTTCTAAACAACAAACCCTTTCCCTTTGCTGCAGCTACTCCCAGATCAGCTTCTCTAGCCTCGCCAGGTCCATTAACAGCACAGCCTAAAATTGAAACAGTCATAGGTTTTTTGATATCCTTAACAGCATCTTCGATTTGCTCGGTAATTTTGAACAAATCAACATCTAATCTACCACATGTTGGACATGAAATTATCTCAACATTCCTTTGAGCATAACCTAATGTTCTCAGGATTTCCTTTCCAACTTCAACTTCTCTTTCCGGTTCGTCGGTTAGTGAAACCCTTATTGTATCTCCAATACCCTCGGCAAGAAGAGTACCAATACCTACTGCGGATTTAATAGTTCCCACTCTTAATCTACCAGCCTCAGTTACGCCAAGATGGAGAGGAAAATCTGTTCTCTCTGCAATTAGTCTGTATGCTTCAATCATGAGAGGAACTGATGTGGACTTGACTGATATCACCAAATCTTCAAATCCAAATTCTTGAGATATTTGGACATGTTTCATTGCTGATTCAAATAATGCTTCGGCTGTTGGGTACCCATGCTTATCCAAAATTTCCTGTTCAAGAGAACCAGAATTAACGCCTATTCTAATTGGAATTCCTCTTTCCTTTGCTGCTGTAAGGACTTTCTTTACTCTTTCAATTTTTCCGATATTTCCAGGATTAATCCTTACTTTTGCTACGCCAGCTTCAATTGCTTTTAGGGCGAACATATAGTTAAAATGAATATCTGCCACGATAGGAACATTTACTCTTTTAACAATTTCACCAATTGCTTCAGATGCTTCTTTGTTATTTACAGTTACCCTTACTATGTCAACCCCGGCTTCTTCGCATCTTTTAATTTGTGCAACCGTTGCCTCCACGTCAGAGGTCTTGGTTTTAGTCATTGTTTGCACAGATATCGGATGACCACCACCTATTGGAATCCCGCCTATATATACAGTCCTTGAACTACGTCGGGGATATCTTGTCTGAGCAAATCTGTGCTCATGTTTCGAACCATTTGAGCCATGATTTAAGACATTCAATCCCAATTCATCATTGTTTAATTCCATACTTCCCATCAATTTATAGTATTAAATAATTTTACTTAACTCAGTTAATATCTTTTTCTCTCTTTCGGTCAAATTCTGATAACCGGTTGCTGAGATTTTATCCAATATTATGTCAATTTTATTTTGGGTTATTTCTTCACCCTCTATGATATACTTTTTTATATTTGTATCAGCTCTGACAATTTCAGGTTCGGATTGTTTTGGTTTATTGCTCCAAGGTATGTTGTAAATAGGAGCTTTGGGCTTTGAATATTCATTATTATATTCGTTTCCGGTAAAAGTATTTGAATAGCTATTTGAATAATACTGACCTTTCGATGCCCACGCCACTAATTTTTCAAATCCAATATTTCTTCCATATTTCAGTAATATATATCCTGTAAAAGCACCACCGAGGTGTGCAAAGTGAGCTACTCCGCTGGCTCCACTTACACCATTTATTAGCTCGATTGCTCCGAAGATTATTACAAAGAATTTCGCCGGTATTGGTATAAATAAAGGGAACATAAAAATTGGTCTATTAGGAAATGTTAAGCCAAATGCAAGTAATAATCCATAAACTGAGCCTGATGCTCCCACTGTAGGTCGTAAATCACCAAAAAATGGAGTTACCATCATGTGTATTAATGCTGCTCCAATTCCTGCAATGATATAATATAATAAAAATCTTTTAGGTCCCCACAATGATTCCAACTCTGAGCCAAACATCCATAAAGCAAACATATTCATTAACAAATGCCAAAAATCTGCGTGCATAAATTGATATGTTATCAACTGCCATGGGTAAAATTGCTTGTAATCAGCAAATGGCAAAATATTATCAAAATTAATGGGCCATAGTGCAGAATATTGCATGAAATAGTAATTTAGTGGTACACCGTTAAAAGTAAGTGTACCAATGAAAAAGTGCTGCAAAAAATAAACTGCAATATTAGCTATAAGCAAACCTTTTATGACAGGGGTGAACATTCCACCTCCGAAATTTCCGTATCTTTTCATTTTCTGTTTTACTTTAGATTTATAGATATGATCATAGACGTTAAGCCGTTTAAGGAATTGCTTATTATTAATTTGTACAAATATTAACGAACTTATCTGAATTAGCCATCTCAATTACGATTTTTTTGTAGTATTTCCAAAAATTTAAGAAATTTGACCAAGAAAGTCTCAAATTATCTGAACTCTCATCTGAATAGAATAAATCAAGCTGTAGCTCATGAAGAGTTAGTATAAGCTCCTGTTTCAAGTTCTTACCATCAAGGCGTCCTGTAAGGACTTGTGGCAACATTGGAAGCAATATTGAATAACCTGTTAATAAATTATTGATTGAGTTGCTCAATTCATTATCGTATTTACTATGATTAATGTAAAAATCAATTAATTTATCTGCAGCTTCGATTGTGCTATCTATAAAATTTATGTAAAATATTATATAGTCTTTTTGTTTCATAATCAATAATTACGTAATTATTCAGTTATTTATTTTATTTTTGTTTTAATATTTTACCTCATAATTTTTGTTAAGAATGAAAAATCTGTTAGTTGTTGCTTATTATTTCCCTCCATCAGGTGGACCTGGTGTTCAAAGAGTACTCAAACATATCAAGTATCTTCCAGAATTTGGTTGGAACCCTATTGTGCTTACAGTTTCAAATGGTGATTTCCCTGCCCGTGACGAATCATTACTGAAGCAAATACCTCCAAATATAAAAGTTATCAGGACAAAAATTTTTGAACCTTACGATATTTACAGGAAGTTTACAGGCAAGCCTAAGTCAGCAGCGATAGATGTAAATGTTATAAAAAAAGATGATCAGAAATCTAATTTGAAAGAAGCAATTGCAGAGTTTGTAAGAGCTACATTTTTTATACCTGATGCAAGAATAGGATGGCTGTTTAGCGCCAAAACAGCAATCGATGATTTAATGCAAGAGAACGAAATTAAAGCAATATACAGTTCTTCGCCGCCCTATACCTGTTCTTTAATAGCTAAATATACACAGAAAAAGTATAATATTCCATGGATAGCAGGATTCCGCGACCCCTGGACAGGTTTTATATCTTCTCCAAGAAGATGGTTTTTGCCTGCATTAATTGACCGAAAAATGGAAAAATCTACTTTCGAAAAAGCTGATGCAGTAGAATGTGCTTGGGAAGGTATCATAAAGGATGCTTTAAATAAATATCCTTTACTTGATAAAAACAAATTTTCTCATGTACCAAATGGTTTTGACTCATCTGATTTTCCTGATTCAAAATATGAAAACACTGAGAAATTTACACTAACTTATACTGGTTCGATGTATGGGAGAAGAAATCCTTGGGCTTTGTTTCAGGCTGTAGAGCAACTTTTGATAAAGGGCTTAATTGATAAAAGTAAAATCAAATTTGTTTTTATAGGAAGATTTGGAAATGAAGTTGTTGAGATGTTTGATTCTACTACATTTAAGGATAATATTGAGCAAATATCTTATATACCTCATGATGAAAGCATTAAATACTTAATTAAATCTGATGCTTTGCTCTTAGTAGTTGATGAGTCAAAAGAGAGTCAAGAAATTGTTCCTGGAAAAGTATATGAATATATTGGTGTAATTAAGCCAATTATTGCAATTGGACCTAAATACGGAGCTGTTGGTAATTTGATTTTGGAAACTAATTCCGGGAAAATCGCACACCAAAGTGATATTGCTGAAATTGAAAAAATTTATCTTGAGTATTACAATAATTGGCTATCAGGAAATCTTAAACCCGAGCATGATAAGAGTATGGTCAGTAAATTTGAGAGGAAAAATGCTGCACAATTTTTGGCTAATTTACTTGATCAATTGACTAATTAAGTCAAAATCAATAAAATTTTTATTTTTGTGAATCGAATTATATAGAAGATTTATCATAAAACCCTTTTAAATAAAATAAATTAAAGCTATGGCAACAAAAATTAAGAATCTTCAACTTGCGGTTAATACAGAGCTTATCGAAAGAACAAAAGAATTAAATACAATTTACGAGGTTGAGCAAGTTTTTAACCAGACTCAATTATCTCTTGAAGAAATAATGAATTCTTTGATTGAAATTATTCCAAAAGGTTTTAAAGACCCTGACTCTATTAAGATTAAGATAAATTTTCTTGATAAGACATTTTTTCCTCTAGATTTTTCAAAAGGAAAGTTTGTAACATCAACAATTATAAAAGCATTTGAAGAAGAATTTGGCACTTTAGAAATTCATGAATATGAAACATCTCTTCCACTTACAAAAAGTATAATTTTGAATGAAGAGCTTAAATTGATAAACACAATTGCTGACCGACTTGGGCATTTTGCGATTTTTATCAAAGTAAAAGGGTTATTCCAGGAATTAAAACAGCTTAATGATGAATTGTCTGAAAGCAAAATGCCTGAATGGTTGGTCATTATTGATTTATTAAGAAAAACTGACCAAAATTTGTACTCAATAATTTCAAGAAAGATGCTTAACCACCTCTTTTGCAAAGGAATAAGAGAATCTTCTGAGTTATTCAAAAAGTTAGGTTCTAATGTAGATTTTGATTCGGTAGTTCAATCAGAAACAAATCGTCCGTCAAAAAAGGCTATATTACTTCAGTCTTTCAAGTTAGGTCATGAAATATTTGACCTTGCTGCAAAATATTTTAACAATGATGAGATAATCCAGAAAATCCAAAAATGGATTCACGAAGAAAAATCAAATAATTTGATAAAACTTCTTGCAAATCTAAATTCATCAATTACTGACCTGTCCGAAGCACTAAGAAGATATCACAACGTAAATCCAAGTGTGCAGGATATGATTCATACACCTACACGACACGGGATAGTAGTTGCATTGATAAGGCGAATTTTGACAGAACAACTGGAGTTCATTGAAATTGCAAAAAATTTCTTTAACGAAGAAGATTTTTTTCAGCTATTCCAGAAATTAATTTTTCCTGCAGAAAGCCATGGTAAAATAGGAGGTAAAGCTGCAGGTATTTTACTGGCAAGAAATATAATTGATAAGTCATCAAATTTTACAGATAAATTAAATGGGGTAAAAACTCCTAAGACCTGGTATATTACTTCTGATGGTTTAATGAATTTCATGTATTATAATAATATGGAAGATGTTTTAGATCAGAAATATAAAGATATTGATGAAATCAGACAAGAGTATCCTCACATAATTCAAGCTTTCAAAAATTCAAATTTTTCTCCAGAAATATTGAATGGTCTATCGAGAGCTCTAGATGATTTTGGCGATAATCCGATTATTGTCAGAAGTTCCAGCTTGTTAGAGGATAGGCTAGGTTCTGCGTTTGCAGGAAAATATAAAAGTCTTTTTCTTGCTAATCAAGGTCCTAAGCAACAAAGATTGGAAGATTTGTTAGATGCCATTTCTGAAGTTTATGCATCAACCTTTGGTCCTGATCCAATAGGATACCGTGCTGAAAAGGGACTCCTTGACTTTAACGAAGAGATGGCCATTATGATTCAGGAGGTGGTTGGCCAAAAAACAGGAAAATATTTCTTTCCAGCATTTGCCGGTGTAGCATTTAGCAATAATGAATTCAGGTGGTCACCACGAATAGAAAGGGAAGACGGTTTAATTAGAATGGTACCTGGACTTGGGACCAGAGCTGTAGATAGAATTGGCGATGATTTCCCTACCTTGATTGCACCTGGAAAGCCAAATCTAAGAGTTAATCAGACATTTAACGAAATAGTCGGATATTCAGCAAAGTACATTGACGTAATCAATTTGGAAACAAACTCTTTTGATACAATTCAAATAAGTGATTTGATTAATCAAATTGGCAACAGTTATCCCTTGATAAATGAAATTTTTAGCATTGTAGATGGTCGAAACGTAAAGAAACCTGTCGGATTAGGTATTGATACTCGGCAGCATGATGTCATTGTAACATTTGAAAATTTGATATCCAACAAAAAATATATTGAGCAAATCAATTCTCTTTTAATTGAATTGAAGGACAAGCTTAATACACCTGTAGATATTGAGTTTGCTTGTGATGGTAAAGATTTATTCCTGTTACAATGCCGTCCTCAATCCTCAGCTGGAGAGTCTGTTTCTGCTGTCATTCCGCAGGATGTTGATCCTGAGAAAGTTATATTTACAGCAGATAAATATATATCTAATGGCAAAGTACCTGATATAGCATTTATTGTATTCGTTGACCCGATGGAATACTCTGAATTAGTTAAACACGACGACTTGCTGGATGTTGGAGTAGCTGTAGGAAAGCTTAATAAAATGTTACCCAAAAGGAATTTCATCTTAATGGGTCCTGGGAGATGGGGGAGCCGTGATGATATCAGATTAGGTGTTAAGGTGAATTATTCGGATATTCATAATTGCTCAGTCTTAATGGAAATTGCCTTGAAAAAAGGAAATTATACTCCGGATCTCTCTTTTGGTACTCATTTTTTCCAGGATTTGGTCGAAGCAGGGATCAGGTATTTACCTCTGTATCCCGATGAAGAAGGGCAGTATCTTAATTGGGAATACTTAAGAAACTCAGAAAATACATTAGAGAGATTTTTGCCTGAGTATAAGCATATTTCTAAAGTATTAAAAGTTATCAATATACGTGAAACTAACCATGGCAATATTCTCAGAGTACTATTTAATGCTGATATTAATCAAGCAATGGGTTTAGTTACAGATTCTTCTATAGCTCAGAATTACTCTTCAACCGAGTCAATAATTTCAAAAGGAGATAGTATTTATGATGAGCCTCTTCAATGGAGAAAGAGAATGGCAGAGAGTATAGCTCTAAAGATTGATCCGGTTAGGTTCGGTGTTCGTTCGGTATATCTCTTCGGAACTGTGTTCAATGAAACTGCTGGTCCAAATTCTGATATTGATTTATTGGTGCAATTTGAGGGTGATGAACAACAAAAAAGAGATTTAGATTTATGGTTTGAGGGTTGGAATTTGTGCTTGAGCCAAATTAATTATAATCGCTCAGGGTACTTTATAGGAAAATTCCTGGATATAACGTACATCTCTGAAAAAGACTTTAAGGACAGAAAATATTATGTTGACTTAATGGATCCAAACAACCACAGTTCCAGAATGCTAAGAATCGGAGGTAATGATGGAAATTAAAGCTAAAAAAACAATACTTTAATTTATTTGTCTTATTTATTGTTTGAAAGTCAAAAAGATTTGTATTTTTGCAAAAATTTTGAAATACAATTTGTTAAAATATATAATTGAGGTTTTTTATGTTTTGGACTCCTGAGCTTGCAGCAACTCTCGAAGATGCACCGTGGCCGGCGACAAAAGAGGAATTGATAGATTATGCCAACCGTAGTGGTTGTCCATTGCAAGTAATTGAAAATTTATATGAATTAGAAGATAATGATGAATTGATTGAAGGTATGGAAGACCTCTGGCCTGAGTATGAGGACATCACTAATGAAGAATACTTTTACAATGATGACGAAGAAGAACAGTATATCTAGAATAAACTTTTTTAAATTAATTAAACTGTCTTTGTGTTCAAATAATACGTTCCAAAGACAGTTAATTTTTTATGACAAATTATAAATTAAATATTTTTTTCATTTTTATTATTGGAGTTTTATTTTTCTCTACTGTTGTAGCGAAATCTCAAAATTTCATTTCCGACAGCCTTTATCCCTCAAAAAAAGACAGATTACTCTTCGAAGTTGCGGATATAAAATTTTCCGGCAATGAAGCATTTTCAGCGTATGAGTTAATTGATGCGGTAAATTCCAAAATGAATTCAAGAAGTATTCAACATGACGTTTTTGAATATTATTTAGATAATTTAAAAAAAATTGATTTTACTCCAGAAGTACTTAAAAAATCTCTTCAGGTTGCTTTGAAAAATTTATCTCATGAAATAAAGTACTTCAACGAGGGAACAGCTGAATTAGATGTTCAAACATTGTGGCATTTTTATAATACCAACGGTTACCATTTTGTTGATGTTAATTATGAGTTTATACCTAATTATGAAAAAAAACAAAATGAGTTGATTTTTAAAGTCAAAGAAAATGATAGATATAAGATTGATACTATAATTTATAATGGATTGGAAAATTTAGATACTGAAACATCAAAAATGGTAGCCGATGCACAAAAAATCCGAAGGGGTGATTATTATAGTGAAAGAAATATCATGAGTGAGGCAAATCATATTTTAAATATATTGTTAAATAATGGATATTATTATTCTTCGCTCGAAATAGCTCCTGTAATTATTAATACTGATAATTTGACAGATAAAGTAATTATTAACTTTACACATGGCAAAAGGCAAAGAATAATTGATATAACCTATGTAGATAGTCTTAATAATCAATTTAAAGTTATTGATGATATGAAAAATCTGCAACTCGATATTAAAGTTGGTGACTGGTATTCGAGAGCAAATGTCCAAAGTTCAATAAACAATCTTCTGATTTTAGGTACATTTGAATTAGTAACAATTGATACATCCGGTGTTTTTTATCCTTTGACGGATTCTACTCTATCAATGGTTGTATTTACTAAGTATAGAAAGCAGAAAGAGTGGGGAGTTGGTTTGTTTGTACATAATACACAGCTTGATAATTTCACCAACATCGGTGTTGAGGCAAATTTATTGCATCGTAATTGGGGTGGAGCAGCACAATCCGGTAATATATTTACAAATGCAAGAATTAAGAATGTAAGCAGGCTTTTTGCAGGACAAGCCGGTGAGTATGAGGGCCAAGTAGGTCTCAGAATAGCTCAGCCCCTTATATGGTCAATTGAGAACATGAAAATTGGAGCAAATGCAAGTATTTATTATTCATTATCAACAGTTGACCAAATATTTAATATTTCTTCATGGTTTATACCTGTTAGATTTCCTATAAAGCTTACAAATGATACATATTTAAATCAAATAATTGTTGACTTTAATTTTGAGTTCCAAAATCCTACCAATTTTGTAGATTACGATGAAAGTAAGGAAAATACCGGTAATTTTAATCCGCGATTCTATCAGTCACTCGCATTATATTCTAATTTATATGAATATTTAAATAGTCCTGAAACTACATTGCTAACATCCAACCTTTTTGGTATCACATTAATAGGTGACAGCAGGAATCATCCATTTAATCCAAATTTCGGAGATTATTTTTACTTTATGCTTGATGGATGGAATATTTTCTTTTCTCATCCATGGATATCAGGAATTGCTAAATATCTTCGTGTTCAATCAACTTATAATTTTTTCTTACCCATTAGTAATACTTCAGTTTCAGCATTTAAAATAAGGGCAGGGTTAATAAACTTAGCCGATGATTATAATTCTTTTGTACCTTTCGAAAGGCAATTTTTTGCAGGTGGTGCTAATAGTGTCAGGGGCTGGTTATCCAGGGAATTACATTATTCAACGTTGGAATCTGTTGAGTATGCGGGAAACACTGAACCTAATCCTAATATTCTGGATAGCCGAACATATAACCTTATTTCAAATATTGTTGGAAGCTCCGCAATAATAGAAGGCTCTTACGAGTTTAGATTTACATTTGAAAGGCCAAAAGGAATTGATGAAGTATTAGCAGAGCAAATTTCAAAAATTGGATTAACTTTTTTTCTTGATTTTGGAAATGCATACCATTGGTATGCCGAAACTGATCAAGAATCTAAGCTGAAATGGTACGAATATTTCAGTAAACTTGCATGGGCTGCAGGCTTTGGAGTAAGATATGATACTCCTATTGGTCCGGTAAGGTTGGATTTCGGCTTTCCTGTTTACAGGCCCGGGTATAATGTTCCTGACTATGTTCTATGGAATAATGGCAGTTTGTTCGGCGATATGAAACTTCACTTTGGAATTGGTCATTCATTTTAAATTTTTTTTTTAAAAAAAAAATACTTATTTTAGCATAGTATTACTTAATATATTATGTGAGGATTATATGTCAGTTGTTTCAGAGTTCAAGACTTTTATATCTCGCGGCAATGTTGTTGATATGGCTGTTGGTGTGATTATTGGTGGAGCTTTTGGCAAAATTGTAAGTAGTTTGGTAGCTGACGTTATTATGCCACCAATTGGATTAATTCTTGGTTCAGTCAACTTTAAGGATTTATCTTTAGTACTTAAAGAAGCTGTTGGTGAAACACCTGCAGTAACTCTTAATTATGGATTGTTTATTCAAAATATTGTTGACTTTGTTATAATAGCTTTTGCGATTTTCATGTTCATTAAAGTTATCAATCAATTCAAAAAGAAAGTAGAAGAACAACCTGCTGCTCCAGCAGCTCCACCGAGACAGGAAGTATTGCTCGAAGAAATTCGTGATTTACTTAAAAAATAGTTTTATTATACTAATTAAAAATTGAAACTTTGTAAATTCAATGAGTTTGCAAAGTTTCTTCATAATAGCATTTGTATAAAAAAAATTTTACTTAATCTAAAAAAATGCTTAGTTTTACATTTCACTAAGTCTCAAAAATCGAAAAAGTTTTTTAAATTATAAATAGAATGAATATGAAAGACCGTAACCTGTATGCTTTAATCTTGGGTGTATCTAGTGGATTTGGTAAAGCTTGTGCATTAGAATTAGCCGGAATGGGCTACAATATAATTGGTGCTCATCTTGACTTGGGTTCTAATAAACAAAGAGCTGAAGAATTCAGACAAGAACTTGAAAGCTTTGGTGTAAAGGTAAAATTTTTTAATGCAAATGCATCAGATGACAATGTAAGGAAAGAAATTGTTGACTATATCAAACATGACTTTTCGGACGGTAAGGAGCATGTTTTGAGAGTTTTAATACACTCACTCGCTTTCGGAGCCATTAAGCCATTATTTGATAAAAATCCTGATAATGCAGTAAATAAGCGTCAAATTGAAATGACCATGGATGTGATGGCTAATTCTTTAGTTTATTGGGTTCAGGATTTATTCGTCAATAACTTGTTGGCAGAGAATTCCAGAATTTTTGGACTTACTAGTATAGGTTCTACACGTGCGATGAATAACTATGGTGCTATCTCAGCAGCGAAATGCGCATTAGAAGCTTATACAAGACAAATTGCAATCGAACTGGCACCTTACAAAATTACTGCTAACGCAATTTTAGCCGGATTAACAGACACGCCTGCTAGTAACAAGATACCGGGCTTTGACAAAATGTTAGCTCATGCAAAGGAACACAATCCATTTGGAAGAAATACCGTTCCTGAGGATGTCGCAAAAGCAGTTGCTATGCTTGCTGACGAAAAGTTTTATTGGATAACGGGGCAGGTCCTTGGTGTAGATGGTGGTGAGAGTATTCTCAATTTCATTGAAACACATAAATAGGATTATATAATGAACAGAAATAATGCCTTAATTTTAGGTGTGTCAAGCGGATTCGGTAGAAGTACAGCTCTTGAATTGGCAAAAAGAGGTTTTAACATATATGGAGCTCACTTAGACCTTGGATCTGCAAAGTTAAAGGCTGAGGAACTTAGACAGGAAATAGAAGCTATAGGTGTAGAAGCAGTATTTTTTAACACTAATGTGGCAGATGCAGATAACAGGCAAAATGTTATTAATAATGTAAAAAGTATTTTTGCAACAAGAAATGATAATTCTGTTCTTGGGCTATTTCTTCATTCCATTGCTTTTGGAGCATTAGGACCTTTTATTGACAAAAATCCTGAAATTCAAATTAATCAGAAAAAGCTTGAGATGTCTGTAAATGTCATGGCAAACAGCTTGTTGTATTGGGTGCAGGACTTATTTCATGCAAATTTATTTGGTGAGCATAGCAGAATATTAGCAATGTCGAGTAATGGAGCAAGAGTAGCTACAAACAAATATGGTCCTGTATCAGTTGCAAAAGCAGCGCTGGAAGCATTAATAAGACAGTTGGCATTTGAGTTACAACCTTATGGAATTACCGCAAATTCAATAATGGCAGGTGCTACTGCTACACCAGCTTCTGCCAAAATTCCTGATTTCGACAAAATGTTGAAATTCGCTAAAGATTTTAATCCTTCCCAAAGAAATACCATACCTGAAGATGCATCAAAAGTGATTGGTATGTTGGCTGGCCTTGAATCTGACTGGATAACCGGCCAGGTTATAAATGTTGACGGCGGGCAAAGTTTGTTTACATATTTGCCGGATTATTTTGGTTGATTGTAATTTTTGTAAAAAAAAAAGAAAGTTGATTTTGCCAACTTCCTTTTTTTGTTGTATGATTTCTTTTAAGCTGTCTTTTTGGGCTTAAATACGAGCTCTGGAATACTATTCCCATTAATAACATCTGAGTTAACTATTACTTTTTCAAGATTGATTTTGTCTGGTAAATCGAACATGATATCCAGCAACACTTGCTCAACAATAGTTCTCAGTGCACGTGCTCCGGTTTTCCTTTCCTTTGCTTTTTCGACTATTGATTTAAGAGCATCTTCAGTAAATTCAAGCTCTATATTATCAATCTGTAATAATTTTTGAAATTGTTTTATTATAGCATTCTTCGGTTCTGTCAAAATTCTGAGATAAGCTTCATCGGATAATTCTCCTAAAGTTGCAATAACAGGAAGTCTGCCGATCAACTCAGGAATAAAGCCAAATTTCATTAAATCATCCGGTTCGGCGTGCTTTAATAAATCTAAACTTTCTTCAACATTAACAGATTCTACAGTATTAAAACCAATTGTTGATTTTTTCATCCTTTGAGAAATTATTTTTTCCAATCCAACAAAAGCACCACCGCATATAAATAAAATATTTGTAGTATCAATGTAAATCAATGATTGTTCAGGGTGTTTTCTGCCACCTTTTGGTGGAACGCCGGATTTAGTACCTTCAAGTATTTTGAGCAAGGCTTGTTGTACACCTTCACCTGAAACATCTCTGGTAATTGAACTGGATTCAGACTTTCTGCCAATTTTATCAATTTCATCAATATAGATTATACCTCTTTGTGCTAGATTTACATCAAAATTTGCATTTTGCAACAAATTTAATAGGATTGATTCCACATCATCACCCACATAACCTGCCTCGGTTATAGTAGTTGCATCTGCTATGGCAAATGGCACTTTTAAAAGTTTAGCTAATGACTTAGCCATGAGTGTTTTCCCTGTGCCTGTAGGTCCAACGAACAAAATGTTACTTTTCTCAAGCTCTACATCATTGTTTTTGGTATTTGAACCAATTCTTTTATAATGATTATAAACGGCAACAGAAAGCACTCTTTTAGCATATTCCTGACCTATAACGTATTGGTCAAGATAGTTCTTTATTTCACTTGGTTTTGGAATCTTTCCTAGATTGGTTTGAGGAATATCATTTTGGGGTGCGTTCAGTATATCTTTGGCTGCTTCTACACAGTAATTACAGATAAAGATATTCTGAATACCTCTGACCATTCCTTCAACTTGGTTTGCTGGTCTCCCACAAAAAGAGCAGGTTTCAATATATTCTTTTTTAGCCATTATTCAACTTACTTTTTCTCTTCAACATTAGTATCTGGAATTCTTTCGAGAACTTTATCAATAATTCCATATTCAAGAGCTTCTGACGAAGTCATATATTTATCTCTGTCAGCATCAATTTTGATTTGTTCAACATCTTTTCCGGTATGCTTGCCAATGATTGTATACAAACTATCTCGCATTCTAAGGATTTCTTTGGTATATATTTCAATATCAGACGACTGTCCTTGAGTTCCTCCGGATGGTTGATGCATTAAAATTCTGGAATTTGGTAATGCATATCTTTTACCCTTTGTGCCAGCACAAAGCAATACCTGAGCCATGGATGCACCTAAGCCCAGACAAATTGTCGAGATATCATTTTTGATGTACTGCATTGTATCATATATCGCCAAACCAGCAGTGACACTACCTCCTGGTGAGTTTATATAAATATTAATATCTTTTTTGGGGTCTTCGCTCGTCAAAAACAATAATTGAGCAATTACTAAATTCGCAACATAATCATCTATGGGTGAACCGATGAATATTATGTTTTCCTTGAGTAACCTTGAATAAATGTCAAATGAACGTTCGCCTCTGCTTGTTTGCTCAATAACTATCGGTATCAGCTGGTTATTCATTTTTTCCTGCATTAATGTTTAAAAAAGTTTATGACGTTATAAAAATACAAATATTAGTAAAGTCAGATTATAAAAAAGCCGGCAAAATTAAGCCGGCTTGAATAAAGAAAAATTTTTATATGTTTTATTTTTTTGATAATTCATCATCATCAAAATCTTCATCTTCTTCTGTATCATCATCTTCTTCATCGTCCACGAAGTCTTCTTCATCGTATCCGTCTTCGAATTCGTCATCATCAAAAAATTCGTCTTCGAGTTCTTCATCACCTATAAATTCTTCATCATCGGTAAATAAGTCATCGTCTTCATCAAGTTCATCATCGAAATCTTCATCAAAACTGTCATACAGTTGCGCAGTTTTCTGCTCTTCAGTGAACTCAACTGTATTTGTTGTTGTGAAATCGATCAAGAAATCCATAACTTTTCTCGCTAAAATATTATTAATAAGTTGTTCATTTCCTTTAATAACATCGACATAAGTTTGTCGCATTTGGTCATTCGGTTGCAAGTATTTATCAACATAATCAATTATATCTTCTTCTTCAACCTTTATATCCTCTTTATCGGCAATTTTATCTCTTATCAGAGACCATTTAATTACATTTTCGGCTACTTTTAAGTAAGACTCAATAGTAGGGTTAAAATAAGGATTATTCTGGTACTGCTTTTTATCAGCTTCCAACATACGTTGTGCTTGCTCCTTGATGTAAAAATCAGGAATCTTAATTTCGTACTGACTGATAATTGCATTTATTAAATTGTCTTCAAAAACTGATTTTGAACGCTCGTCCCAATTGTGTTGTAAGTCTAATTCAATATTTGTTCTTAATTCATCTTCTGTAGAAAACTTGTCTTGAGTCATCTTTTTGATGAATTCTTCAGTTAATTCATTAGGTATTAATTTTTCAATTTTGGTGATTTCGAATAATGATTCATCAGTAGATACAGACTCAGCTGCAGAAAAATCAATTTTATCACCCACTTTCTTTTCAATAAATTTGTCTGTAAAATCCTTGGCAAAACCTTTTTGACGAAGATTAACAGGAAACTCTTGATTTTCAGCTTTTTCTTCAGTATCAGCTTCTGTTGTTTCAACTGAATTGATTTTCTTTAGGTGTACGATATAATTTTTGTCTATAACCATATCGTCAGCTTCAGTTTTCGATTCGAAATAGACAAAATCATCAACGATGTTATCAATTTCATCATTAGTTACAACATGTTGAGGTTCATCAACTGTTAGCCCTTTATATTCAAATAGGTCAAAGCTGGGTATATGATGATAATGTACAACAATCTCCAAACCTCCATCTTTCTTATTTAAATCGTGAAGGTGTGGTGTCGAAACCAGGTGAATTTTGTCATTCTTCAAAACTTCGGGAATGTGTTGGTCAGCTAATTTAGCAAATTCTTCATTCTCAATTGATTCTCCATACATTTTTTTAATTAAATGTAAAGGTGCTTTACCGGGTCTAAAGCCATTTATATGAATTTTGGGTGCAATTTCTCTATATGCTCTATCCAAAATTGGCTTAATTTCATCAGAACTAAAAGTAAGATGTAATTCTTGTTCGGTTTCGTTAATATTGTGATAAATGCTTTCCAAGACTGTAATTTCCTGTGGTTATTGTTATGTACGGACGGAGAGACTCGAACTCTCACATCTTTCGATACTAGATCCTAAGTCTAGCGCGTCTGCCAATTCCGCCACGTCCGCAAAAATATGAACTACAAAAATATTACCATTATGTCAAATAGCAAAATCTTTTTTGATATTTTTCAAAAAATTATAAATAATTTGAAATAATTATAAATAATTGCAATTTCTAAATTAAATTTTAGTCAATATAAAAGTTACATTTAATGAGATTGTATGAAAATTAATTACTATTTTTTTAAATCATTGATTTTTGTGTTCGTATTGCTTTTTACAAGCTTTACTCAATCCTATGGTGTCGGAACATGTGATTCGTTAAAAGCTTGTTTGGGAAATGCATTGACACAAACTCAAACAAGTGGTAAGTCAGCACATTATGTTGATGTACCATCCTCGCAATCATTATTTTCGTACAGCAATGCTATAACAATTGAGGCATGGCTAAAACCTTCAAGACAAAGTGGAAAAGTGCAATTTGTTGCCGGCATTTGGGGACCGGCAGAGGATGCAAACGACGTTTGGGTAATTTACATTGATGATAATGATTATCTCACATTCGAAATTAACAATCCGGTAACGAAACTCAAATCAAATGACAATACAAAAGCAAGATATCAGATTTCTGCATATTATGATAAATGGTTTCATCTCGCAGCAGTATTTGACGGGCAAAATAGTAGTGCATCAATATTTATCGACGGCTCATTAGTAGCGTTTGATATTAATTCTCTTTATAGAATATCACAATTAAAAAAGCCTGAAAGAGCTGATTTATCTTTACAAATTGGTGGCTCTAACGCGGTCTCGAATGATTCTGAGAAAAATAGAACTTTTCTTGGCCAGATAGATGAATTTCGAATTTGGCACAAAGTAATTCAGGCACCTGAAATTTATTGCGGAAAAGATTTATCATTCGAAGGAAATGAAAAAGATCTGATTTTATATCATCGATACAATCAGAATCCAAACATATTTACTTTATGCGATGCTTCAACTTTTGGCAATATTGGAATTGCCAGAAGCGGTGCTTCATGCAGGTCATCTAACAGAAGATTTAACCAAACAGTTTTTATCGAACCTCCAATAACTCAACTTATTGACACTCTCAAATGCGAGAACAAAAAAGAATGGAAATTTAAAGTAAGGGATACATCATCATGCAGCAAAACAGTATATGTTAGAGTAGATGGCGCAGGGAAAGAATTTTTTAAAGTAAATCCAAACAGATTTAATTCAACTGTCAGAGGTCAGGAGTATGAATTTACACTTAGTTTTGAAGGCGAAATAATTGGGAATATTGCTCCAAACCTTCAAGTTTACACTGCAAACAGATGCAGAGATTGGATAAACATCCCCTTAAAACTCACAAGGTCTTCTGAGTTATCTTATTCCAAGGATTCTTTAGGATTTGGAATGTTGAAAGCTCTCTGTATTGAAACACCATATATTGATTCTATTATTAGAATATGTAATACAACAACAAATAAAAGTGTCAGAGTTACCGAAGTTGTAAGTTCATTACCGAGTATATTCACTGTTTTGAATCCAATCGGAGGTTTTACCCTTGCTCCTGGAGAGTGTGTTGACGTAAGGATCAGATTTAATTCAAAAGATACTACCGAATTGTATAAAGGAGTATTGACAGTTAAATCTGATGATGCATGTAATCCTGAGGTTAAAATTGACTTGGTTGGTCAGGTCCAGGAAGTAATCGGAATTTTCAAAACTGATGGCAAAACCAGACTGACATCTGCAAGTTTTGGAACTGTTTGTGTTGATTTTGCTTCAGATGCTGTTCAATATATTTGGGCGAATTTATTAGTTAAGGAAAATATTTATGTTGATTCAATAATATACCCTAAGGGCTTTACTGGTGTCAAATTTCGTTATCCTGTTGTATTGGAGCCTGAAACCGGCCATTTACCGGACTATTTCAGATTTTTTCCTGACAGAAAAGGAGTATTTGATGATTCAATAGTCTTTGTAGTTAAATCCAATGGTTGCACTATACGTAAATCTGTTTATGTAAAAGGAAATGGTTACGATCCTGAACTTGAATTTGTTTTTCCAAATATTGATTTTGGTGCGATTCCTGTAGGTCAAACAATAACTATAAACGTTGAAATAGTCAATAAATCCAACGACCAGCTTAATACATCATTCTATTTAAAAAATGGTTCAGGGTTTTTCTTGACAGGAACAAAATCAATTACGATTCCACCCAAGAGTTCACGTTTTATTCCTTTAACATTTAATCCTTCTGAAAGTAAGAAGTATTTTGATGAGATTTGTTTTTTTGAAGGTAGATGTTATAAATCAGGTTGTATAAAGGTCGAAGGTGAGGGATATTCAGAAAGATTTTCATTTACACCTGAAGTTCTTGCAATTCAAAATGTTATTGGTTGTAAATCCGGTAATGCTAAGATCAAACTTAAAAATAATGGTAATGCAGCTGAAACTCTTACTAATTTCTTTTTTGCTGATACTTCAGGGAAATTCAAGCTTATAAATCCAATTGCTTTGCCTTCATCAGTTAATTTGAATACCGGTGAAGAACTTGAATTCGAATTTTCATATACACCCTCACAATTATTCATTGATAGGGTAGATAGAGCCTTTCTTTATTTCAAAACACAGGATAATGTTGAATGGAATTTAAAACTTTTAGGTACTTCACAATCTCCAAAATTATTTATTACTCCGGAAACCAGCTTTGGACAATTGGAAATTGGTGAAACCAAAATAATGAGTGCAATAATAGAAAATGTATCACCTTTTGATATTTTGGTTGATAGTATTAGTGTCGGAAATGGGTTTAAGCTTATTTATCCAATTAACTTTAATAAATCTTTAAAACCAAGAGATACTATTCATTGTAAAATTGAGTTTGCACCTCAAATTGAAACAAACTATATGGAGCAGATAAATGTTTATTCGACTTCACCTTGTAATATAGAATTTTCATCTAAGTTGACTGGAAAGGGGGTAATTTTGCCACTTGAAATTCCAATTTCAGTTGTTAGTTATGGTTTTATAAAGCCTTGTGATTGCGCAGAAAGAAAAATTCAGATTATTAATCATTCGAGGGTTTTTGATGCTACAATAGACTCAGTTTATATTGATGGATATAATATTCCAAATCCTAAACCTGAACTATATTCATGGAGTTCTTTTGTTATGAATTCTCAGGGTAATAGTCTTCCATATATAATTAAGCCTCTTAACAGAGACACCATAACAATAAAATATTGTCCATCAGGTGAATTTAATAGGGATAGTATTGACCATGGAGCAAGAATTTGGATAAATGGTTATAGTCAGAATTGGTCTTTGAAAACTAATGTTTATCTTAGCGGAAAAATGGAGATTCCATTCGAATCTGATAAGAAAAGTATAACTTTCAATCCTACTAGAGTGGATACTTTGGCTTTGCCACAAAATGCCATACTGAAAATTCCACCAATTGAATTTAATCAAGACCAAAAGGATGTGACAATAGATTCAATTTCTTTCTATCCTGATGAAAGAGTTTTTACAGCTACTATAAATGGTTCACAAGTGTTTCCTCAATTTATTAAATCATTGGATTCACTTACCATCAAAGTAGACTTCAAGCCAAGAGCTGTTAGGGAATATGTTGCTAAAATGGTAATACATTACAGTAAGCCATGTAATAATATTGATACTACTATTGTTGTTAAAGGATCAGGCTATGCACCTGCATTTGGATTATCGTTTAATATTGATAATAGAAAGATAGAGGAAGATACACTTCGATTTATTACTTGTGATACATTATTTGTACCAATCTATTCTTCAAGAGAATTTCCTGCTAATGTAGTTGATATTAACCTTAGAGTCGGATACGATAATAATCTTCTTGAGTTTGTAGGGTATGAGTCTCCATTTTTATTTGACACTTGTAAACCACACATTCCTTTTATCAGCCACAAATTATCACAATTCGGAGGAAGTGATTTATTATTAAAGAATTTTTGTCGGGTAGATTCTGTAAGACCACTAATAATTGCAAAATATCTAAGCAAAACAGGTATCAGAGATACTTTGAGGCTTACCATTGATTCAATTAATTTTGATACAGAAGAAGTGATATTATACAATATTGTTGCAGCTAATGATTTTGCAACAATTATAAAATTACAGCCCGAGATTAAAGTCGCAAATAGTATTAATTATGATAGTGTACAGGTGTTGGATTGCAAAAAAGGGCTTATTTCAATAGTTAATATCGGTGACGTTCCAATTAAGGTTGATGATTTGGTAAATCTTTCCCAGCATTATAAACTTGTATCTTTTGTACCTCCAAAAGGTAGTCTGATTCAGGTTGGAGACACCTGTTTTGCTGAAGTTGATTTTTGCCCTAGAAGGTCTGATACACTGATAAATGTAGCTTATGTAATTAGTAATTATCCATGCTTAGTGAGTGATTCAGTATCATTATTCGGAATTGGGTATGCTCCAGAATTCCCTGTAAAAATTGATGTTTCTTACAATATTGATACTCCTGATACTATAAGTTATACCATTGGTGATACTGTATTTATTGACTTGTATAACTACAGGGATATAAGTGCTATTCGTAATGGAATAACTTATCCAATAATGGACTTGGACTTTGATGTTGCTTTCAAATATAATCATTTGTCACTTAAGCACATTGAAAGCAAGCCAACCATTGGAAATGAGCATGATGTTGTAGACAGTATCGGAAAAGTTGTATTTTCTTACAGAAGTGTGGATGGATTATTGAAAGGTAAGATTGCTGAAATGAAATTCTTAGCCGTTGTTCCTGACTCAACATTTTGGCATTTCGATATAATTGCTGATAATTTTAACTCAGATTCACTATTGTTTTTAGATCTGAAATCATTTCCTGTTTTTGGATTTTGCAAATCAGATGGTAAATGTTCATTAAGCTATTTAATATATAAAGATGGAGAGCAAAATTTAGGGCAGAATTTCCCAAATCCTTGGAGTGATTTTACCGAAATTCATTTTTCCATACTCGAAAAAGTTCCGGTTACATTGGATTTATATGATATTAACGGGAATAAAACAGCATCTTTGATTGAAGAGAGCTTAGTTTTCGAACCAGGTAGTTACAAAATTATAATAAATTCAAACGAACTGAAGTCAGGTGTTTATTATTATGTTATAAATGCAGGTGTATTCAGAGATTTTAAGAAAATGATTTTAGTTAAATAACATCAGATGAGCTTTCACTGATTGAGCCATATCTCTCAAGTTTGAAAGTTTCACCCAAATATCTTTTTCTGACCTCTTCATTAGAAGCTATATACTCAGCCGTACCTGCAATATATATATTGCCATCAATTAAAATATATGCTCTATCGGTTATTGACAATGTTTCGTGAACATTGTGGTCTGTAATGAGTACTCCAATGTTTTGTTTTTTGAGTTTCATCACTATTTTCATAATGTCTTCAACAGCAATTGGGTCAATACCTGCAAATGGTTCGTCTAACAAAACAAACTTGGGGTCAGATGCAAGAGTACGAGCTATTTCGCATCTTCGTCTTTCACCACCGGAAAGCATATATCCCTTACTTTTACGGATATGATTAAGTCCAAATTCATCAATCAAAGTGTCAAGCTTAATTTTTCTTTCTTTCGATGTTAGCTTTTGTAATTGCAGGATTGCTTTAATATTATTTTCGACGGATAATTTTCTAAATACTGATGGTTCCTGAGGTAAATAACTTATTCCCAATCTGGATCTTTTATACATTGCATTACCGGTAATTTCATTATTGTCCAGCCATACTGTTCCTTCATTGGGTTTTATCATTCCAACAATCATATAAAACGAAGTAGTTTTCCCCGCACCATTTGGTCCGAGTAAACCTACCACTTCGCCCTGTCGTACCTCCAGAGATACTCCCTTTACAACTACTCTTTGTTTGTATTTTTTTACTAAGTTTTCAGCCTTCAGTATGCTCTCAGACACATTATCTCCGTGGTACTTGTTCGAGTGTTAGTTTTTTATTAAAAGTTTTATTGTTACGAATTATCGTAAAAGTGACTTGATCACCCGTTTGTTTATCACCGACACCAATATAATAATCTTCGAGTTTTGTAACTTTATATCCATCTACTTCGATTATTATGTCCCCAAGTTCAATCCCTGCTTTTTCGGCAGGTGAATTCCTCTGCATTCCAAATACAACAACACCTTCCGTATTATCAACCTTTATCATTCTTGCCATCTGTTCATCCAGGAGTCTGGGCTCAATTCCGGTATAATAATCTCTGTCAATTGCTTTTTTGGATTTAATAATATCAACAATTTTCTTAACACGATTAATAGGAATCGAAAAACCTATGCCAATACTTCCAGCACCTCTATTGCCCTGTGATGTAGAATATATAATTGTATTCATCCCAATTACCTCGCCAAGGGAGTTAATTAGTGGGCCTCCTGAGTTGCCTGAACTGATTGCTGCATCAGTCTGAACCATTCCACGATAAATTCTGTTGTATGGTTGGTCTTCGTGCAATAAATTTACATTATTATTTGAAACCACCCCAACAGTTACTGTGGGTTTTGCATTAATATCAAAGAGTCCAAACGGATTTCCAAAAGCAATAACCCACTCTCCGATAATTAAATCATCAGAATTTCCTAATTTTAAATATGGAAGATTTTTAGCATCAATTTTGAGTAGGGCGACGTCGGAAACCATATCTGAGCCAATAATCTCTGCATCATACTTAGTACCATTTGTCATTGTAATAACAATTTTGGATGCATTACCAGCAACATGGTGATTGGTAAGGATATAACCATCAGGTGATATTATAAATCCTGAGCCCAAACCTCTTACTTCATATTGTTTAGTTCTACGACCGGCATTGTCTCCGTAAAATCTTCGAAAGAACTGATTAAAAAATGGGTCATCAAAAAAAGGATCCCTTACTACGACTTGTCTGACTTCAGTCACATTGATACCCACAATCGCAGGACTACAATCAGCTATTGCCCGTGTTATTGCATTTTGTCTCGTGTTATATATTTCATCATTATTTTTTTTGATTTGATTAATTTCTTGAGAGTTCAAAGCTAAATCATTTTCAGAATTTTCATAAATTCTTGTATTATCATCTTCTGAAGCGATACAAGAGTTTAAATTTAATAGTGCAAAAAAAACAATTATAAAATTAAAGAATTTAAACATATTTTTGTAACCTGTTTTAATTCAAAAAATAATTTCAATTTTAATTAGTTATTTTCGTAATTATAAAGATTATACGAAACACACGATCAAAAAGACGAAGTAATAATAAAAGAATTTGTTGGCAATTTTACGGTATTAATGAGCAAAGTAGTAAAAATAGCAATTCCGGTCCCTACAGACCAGTTATATACTTATACGATTTCAGATGATGAAGTTAATTATATTGGCAAGAGAGCTTTAGTTGAATTTGGGCCTCGCTTGCTTACTGGAATAATTGTAGCTGATGAGAATTTACCTGTTGTACGTGAATTAAAACACGTTATAGAAATATTGGATGCAATTCCTGCATTTTCTAATGCCTTGTTGAGACTAACAAGGTGGATTTCAGAATATTACATGTGTTCTTGGGGAGAAACCCTCAAAGCTGCTACACCACCGTCAATGTCTCCTGAAACCCAAATTAGGGTAAAAGTTCTCAAAGTGCCAAGTACTTCAGATTTTACCAGAATGCGTCAAAGAAGTCCATTAAGAGCTGAAGTTTTGAACTACTTGTCAACGCACGAAGATACGATAAGCATATCAACAATTGAAAAAAAACTTAATAATAAGAATGTCCATTCAGCAATATATGCTCTCGAAAGGCTGGGTTATCTCGAAACCAAAAGAGTTTTAAAAAAGGAAGCAAGCCTTAAGAAAATAAAATGTTTGCAAGTTGCTAAACATCTGATCAATGATGATACCAGGTTGCATCAAATATTAGACAAACTTGAAGCAGGCTCTCCAATACGTGCCCGTTTATTCAGTTATGTTTACATGAAGAATAAACTTAATGAATATCCTGTTGTCAAGACCTCAATCACAGCTACACAAAGTAACCATTCACATCTGAAATATTTAGTTGACAAAAATTTGCTTCAAACAATTGAAATTGAATCAAGCAAAAAGAATAGTGATGACAAAAATAATTTGGGTAAAGGTGACGAATCTTCTTTAGAGCTTACTCAAGAGCAAAATGCTTGCTTAAATATTATCAGCCAGTCCATTAATGACGAGATTAATAAAACTTATCTATTGCATGGAATTACAGGTTCAGGCAAAACCCTTGTTTACATACAGCTTATTAGGAAGACTATTGAATTAGGTAAGTCAGTTTTAATTTTGGTTCCGGAAATTTCATTGACACCACAATTGATAGACAGGTTCACCTCAACATTTGGAAGTCAAATATCTGTTCTTCATTCAAAAATGACAGATGCTGAGAGGTATGAGTCCTGGAAAAATATCCATAATGGAAAGATAAGAATAGCTCTTGGAGTTAGATCAGCAATTTTTGCACCTCTACATAACTTAGGTTTGGTTATTGTAGATGAAGAACATGATTCATCATATAAGCAAGAAGCCCCTTCACCCAGGTATAATGCTCGTGATGCTGCTGTAATTCGTGGAGTTTTTGAAAATGCAGTCGTGGTACTTGGTTCTGCAACTCCATCGCTTGAGTCAATGTTTAATGCTAAGACTGAAAAATATGAGCTCTTACAAATAAATCAACGAGCCGATGGTGCTAACCTCCCGGAAGTTACTATCGTTGATATGTGCAATATTACAAAAAAAGGTCAATCAAAAAGCTCATTTTCAAAAATAATGCTCGAGAAAATTCAAGCTGCAGTTAATAAGAACGAAGGTGTGATCATTTTGCAGAATCGAAGGGGTTACTCAACGAGTGTAAGATGTACATCATGCAGCCATGTGCCAGAGTGTAAAAACTGCTCAATCAAACTTACATATCATAAGTTACGCGACCAACTGAAATGTCACTATTGCGGTTATACAACCAAAATACCTCAACATTGTCCTGAGTGTAATAATAAAAAATATGAATTAATCGGATTTGGTACCCAGAGAGTTGAAGATGAACTCGAAAACTTGATTGAAGTTAATAACTCAAAAGCTAATGTAGCTAGACTGGATAACGATACAACTTCAAAAAAAGGCAGCCAACGAAAAATACTCCAGAATTTTGCTCAGGGCAAAACTGACATTTTAGTTGGAACTCAAATGATTGCCAAGGGATTAGATTTTGAGAGAGTGTCATTGGTAGGTGTAGTAAATGCTGATATTCAACTTTATTTGCCTGATTTCAGAGCCGTTGAGCGTACATTCCAATTGCTTACTCAAGTATCTGGAAGGGCAGGTAGGAAAAAAGGCCAAAAAGGTGAAGTTGTAATTCAATCATTCAGTCCTGAAAATCCTGCAATAAAATTTGCAAAAGAGCATGATTATTACAAGTTTTATGAGCAAGAGATTTTGATCAGAGAAAAAGCAAATTATCCTCCTTTTGCTAGATTTGTATTAATTGAATTTTATGGTAAAGAAGAAAACCTTGTTTCAAATTATGCTTCCGCTTTCTATGGGTTGCTTCCCAAGAATGAAGAATATGCCGAAATATTGGGTCCAATACTTCCTGCTTTATCAAAAATGAATAATTATCACAGAAGAATTATTATCATAAAAAATATCAAGAAGTTTGATAAATCCGGTGTAAAACTCAGAAAAATGTTAAGATCTTCCTTACTTGATTTTAAACTAAATATATCTCAAACCGGTGTGATGATGAAAATTGATATTGATTCTCATTCCACAATTTAACTATATGTACTCAATGAAAAATATTAATATATTATATATAAGCATTTGCGTTCTTGTATTTAACTTTTCAATCACTTTTTCAAATGATTTTAAAACACTGGACGAAAAAGTTGAATATTATAAAAATCTTTTCAATGTAGAATGTGCTAATCAAAAAATCACAGACAATTTCGGTAATGGAAATGATAAATTTTATGGTACCCGAAATATGAGACCAATTCTTCACGGAATTGCGTATAGGGGAGGTGCTAACAACTTTTATCACAAAGATAATAAAAGAGATAATCACAATCCATTACCTGAAGATGGTTTAACTAATTTGTGTCTAAATGGTTTCTCTAATTCAGTTTATCTCTATGCCACAAATTTCAAGTCATCAAAAACAGATATTTCCAAAGATGGTAAAACTCTTAAATATATCCAAAAGTCTGGTAATTCCAAAGAAGAGCTGAATTTACTTTTTACTATGATTTTGAATGCCGTAAACAACCCCCAAATGGGCCCGATTTACTTGCATTGCTGGAATGGATGGCATCAATCTGGATATGTTTCATCGGCTATTTTAATGCAATTTTGCGGGTTATCAAATGAAGAAGCTTATCAATATTGGCTTGATAATACAGATGGAGTGAATAAGGGTTATGATAATGTTAAAAGCATGGTCAAAAATTTTAAAAAGCTTGATAATTTCAGCATACCGGATTCAGTCAAATCATTGATATGTCCTTGCATTAAGAAGAATAAATAATGTTCCTCAATAAATTTCAATCGTTTATTATAGTCATTGCATTTTTAGCAATTAACAGAGTTGACATATTTTCGAGCGAAATAAAGGTACGAAATATCAATTTCGATAAACGAAATGTTTTTGACGATAAAGACAAAGACCATTTCTTTGCCTCAAAATTTTTGAACTTCTTTCACACAACTACACAAGATTTCATTATTGAAGATGAATTGCTCTTTAGCGAAGGAGATTTCATTGATATTGATTTATTAACCGAAACAGAGAGAAATTTGCGTAGAACTAATTTATTTACCTATGCAAATATTGAAATTGACAGCGTCGGTGATAATTTATATGATGTATTTGTGGTTACAAAAGATAGGTGGTCTTTATATCCTGCTATATTATTCGGCTCAGGTGGAGGAGTTACAAATTATGGCGCAAGAGTTCAAGAGTTTAATTTATTTGGTACTGGCACAGCTGTAAGTGTTGAAGCGCTTAATCGAAGTGAAAATGACATCGGTTGGCAAGGATTTGCTTCAATTGAAAAACAAAGAATTTTACGAACAGAATTGACATTCTATGGAGCATTACAAGCCAATAAATATAAAACAATTCAGTATTTAAATCTATATAAACCATACAGAACACTTGAAACGGAATTCTCTTATGGATTATTTGGCTTAAATTCCTTTGGCGATGACTTTGTCTTTTCTAATGATGGAACATATCTATTGGCACCATATAATGAGACCCGTGCACAAATGTTCTTTAGCAAATCTTGGAGAAAAACAGACCGGATATTTGCAAGTGGTATGGTTGAATATCATCAAGTAAAAAGACCAAACGAAATCACTCGTCAGGTTTTTGATAATTCTGGTAAACTCTTACTTATGTTTTCTTCGGTATCGCAGAAATTTTATCTGTCTGAAAAAGTAAACTATTACCATATAGACGACATGATTGTTGGTGGCTATGGTTCTGCCACTTTAGGAAAAATATTTTCTATAGGCAGTAATGGGGAGGACAGATATTATGTTGCTGCTCAGGGTGAAGCCTCGTATTATAATGGCACGTCCTATTTATTCGGACAACTTACGGGAGCAAGTGCTTTCAGCCAATCAACTGCTTCATATACTTATCAGGAATTTTTAGGATTAGGATTTGTTAAGGTAACTTCCGGCTTAGTTCTCGCGGCAAGGTTCCGACAGCAAACTGCATGGAACTGGAGTGCATTCAGGCAGCTTATTATTGATAATGATATTGGGTTAAGGGGATTTGAAGCAAATAAATTAAGCGGGGAAAATAGAATTATCTCAAATGTTGAATTTAGATATTTCCCAGATATACCTATTTGGTTTGTAAATTTTTCAGGTGTTGCTTTTTGGGATATTGGAACAGTTTGGAATCAGGATAAACAATTGTTCGATACCAAATTTTATAATGCAGCGGGACTCGGTTTAAGATTCCATTTTACTAAATCAAGTTCTCCAAGTCATACTCTAAGAGTTGATTTTGCATATAACATTACCGATGGAAAGTTCGGTGGCATCGTATTTTCTTCGAAACAATTATTCTCTGCATTTGGTAACCACGACTTCAAACTACCGGAAATATTTGGTAGCATAATTGATTTGGAATAAAAGTATTAGTGAAGTAAGTCTTTAAAAATTAATTTCAATGCATCGTTTTCGCTTTCTAAGTAAGCTTTCCCTTTAAATCTAATTATTGGGGTTTTTATCAAGTATGGATATTCTAATAATACTTTTTCGACATCGAACACCATGAATTTCAGGTTTAATTTTTTATATTCCTTTGACTCAATATCTAATAATTCTTCCAAAGCAATTGATTTAGATATGTTATTTAATTCACCCTGAGAGAGTGGTTTTTGATTTAAATCCAAGAAATGAAACTTAATGCCTCTTTCTTTCAGAAATCTACTTACTTTTTGTGTTGCTCTGCACTTAAGAGTTCCAACTAACTGTATCTGGTCAGCCATAATGTTTTTTTTATATATTGTAATATACTGAAAATGACTATTTTAAGTCTTATTTATTTTTGTTAATAATGATTTGAATTAGATTCAATAAAATATGAATAATATTGCAAAACCTTTGGCTGAAAGAATGAGGCCAACTAGTTTGGATTGTTTTTTTGGGCAAGAGCATCTTACCAAAAAAAACGCTCCATTAAGAATTGCTTTCGATAACCAAAACTTTCACTCCATGATTTTTTGGGGACCTCCTGGTGTTGGTAAAACCACTCTTGCACATCTGATATCTAAATCAGGCACTTATAATTTTATTAGAATTTCAGCGGTAGAAGCCGGTGTCAGAGATTTAAGGAAAATCATTTCAGAAGCAGAAAATCTATTAGAAAATAAAATAAAAACTCTATTGTTTATTGACGAAATACACAGGTTTAATAAATCACAGCAGGATTCATTATTACATTCAGTAGAATCAGGAATTATTACTTTAATAGGTGCTACTACCGAAAATCCTTCGTTCGAAGTAAACTCAGCATTATTATCAAGATGCAGGGTTTACAAGCTTAATGAACTAGATCTCAATGCTATCAAAAATATTATTGATTACTCAATTACCAATGATGAATTGCTGTCAAAATACAAAATAATTATCGATGATTACAATTTAATTTATAAGTTATGCGGAGGGGATGCTAGGGGAGCATTAAATACAATTGAAGCTGCTTTTAATTTCTCTGATAAATCAAGGAATGAAATTAAAATTTCACAGGAACTATTGGAAAAAGCTGTTTTGCAAAGAATTCCAATGTACGACAAACAAGGAGAGTCTCACTATGATACAATTTCAGCATTTATCAAATCTATGAGAGGTTCTGATCCCGACGCAGCAATTTTCTGGCTTGCTAAGATGATTGAGAGCGGCGAAGACCCTAAATTTATAGCTAGGAGGATGGTTATTTTTGCTAGTGAAGATATTGGCAATGCAGACACAAATGCTTTGAATGTTGCAGTGAACGTATTTAATGCCGTAAACTTAATTGGACTACCAGAGTGTAGAATAAATTTAGCTCAGGGTGTTATTTATTTAAGCTCTGCTCCTAAATCAAATGCATCATACCTGGCTATAGATTCTGCTTTGAGTGATATTCGTGCCGGTGTTGACACAAGTGTACCACTACATTTAAGAAATGCTCCTACAAAGCTAATGAAAACTGAAGGATACGGTAAGGATTACAAATATCCCCATGATTACGAAAATCACTTTGTTGTGGAAAATTATTTTCCGGTCAGTTTTTCAAAGCAATATTACTTTCCAACTGACGAAGGCATCGAAAGCAAAATTAAACAGAGATTAAGTAAATTATGGAGCAACAAAAAGAAGAGTGACTAATTTTCAGATCCCTCACTTTCTTTGACTTCACTGTAATAATTCCACATTAAGAACTTAAGTTCATCAATGTTCATATTCATTACGGAAGATATAAACAGTAATGGAGTATTTTTTTCACCAAAATTTAATTTTTTAAGAATATGCAAATCGGATTCTGATAAAATGTCGCATTTGCTAATGCATATAATTCTTTTCTTGAAAATCATATCAGGATTGTAGGTTTCGAGCTCATTCAGTAGTACTTTATAGTCGTTAACCATGTCCTCACTTTCCGCAGAAATAAGGAATACCAAAACATTGCATCTGTCAACATGTCTCAAAAATTGTGCGCCAAGACCTTTCCCATCAGAGGCACCTTCAATCAAACCGGGTATATCCGCAACAGTAAACGATTTTTCATGTGATAAATAAACAATACCCAGGTTTGGCACTAGTGTTGTGAATGGATAATCTGCAATTTTAGGTTTTGCTGCTGAAATAACGGAAATTAATGTAGATTTTCCGGCATTTGGCATTCCCACAAGACCAATATCAGCTAGAAGCTTTAATTCCAAAACAAGGTTAGATTCTTCACCCGGTAATCCGGGATTAGCGTTTCTGGGTGCCTGATTTGTTGCAGTAGTAAACATAGCATTACCCCATCCACCATTTCCGCCCTTACAGACTATAAATTCCTGATTTTCAAATGACAAATCTGCGAGTATTTCCTCAAATTCATTTTTGATTATTGTACCCATAGGCACTTTTATTATAACATCCTTACCTGCTTTTCCCGACATTAGTTTTCTTCCGCCATGTTGACCGTTGTCAGCAATAAAATGACGTTTATATTTAAAGTCAACCAATGTATTAATGTGTCGCGATGCTCTAATTACAATATTACCGCCTTTGCCTCCATTTCCACCATCTGGTCCGCCTTTTGGAACGTATTTTTCTTTTCTGAATGAAATGTGACCATTTCCACCATCTCCGGCTTTCACGTAAATTGCTGCTATATCTACAAATTTCATTTATTATTCCTAGTTATTTTTTGCTATTAATTGCTCTTTAATCGAAGCGAAATCATTGTCATCAAAATAGTAATGTTTATTGCAATAATGACATACAAGCTCATTTTGGTTAGCATTTTGCATTTCGATTATATTGTTCAAACCCAAAGTAAGAATTCTACTTGTAAAACTATCCTTCGAACAACGACAAAAGAAATCTACTTGTGTACTATTTATTAAATCAAACTCAAAAGGTAGTATTTTTTTTAATATTTGTTGGGGGTTCAGTCCATCAGAGAGTAATTCAGTAAGACGTGGAAGATTACTCAGTACTGAAAATATTTCCAATATTTCAATGTCCTTATGTCCTGGAAGTGCCTGTAATATCAAACCACCTGATTCGAGTATTAATCCATTATCATCAACTATGGAATCAAGTATTACTGCTGTAGGTACCTGCTCAGACTGGTTGTAGTAAAACGCTAAATCAGTTGCAATATCACCTTTATGAAGCTCTACTATTCCGGTTATAGGTTCAGCACGGTTATACAAAATTCTTGAAACTCTCAAGACTCCTTCGCCTAATGGAGTATTAAAGTCTGTTATTTCACTTGTACTATCTTTAAAATCTACAAAACCACGTACTTCACCTATCTGAAGTGCTTCTGCATAGACTTTCTTAATTGGTCCGGTTCCATCGAAATCCAATACAACTCTTTCTTCGCCTTTTAAAAATGAAGCTGCTAATGATGCACCTGAGAGCGATTTTGCCAATATAACAGCCGATACATCATCTAAACTATGATTCAATTGTGCAGTTTGTGCTGTTTTTGTATTCTTTACGCAGGAGACTCTAAAATGTCCGTTCTTGGATAATACCCTTACACATCTGTCTCTAAGCTGTATGCTTTTCTTGATTTTCTCTATATCCATAATTAATATTTGTGCTAATCTTCATTTACAAAAAATATAAGACGATTAACTACATATATCTGTGGATTTTACCTTTTTGTTCACTAAATTCAGGTGAATAGCCAACAGGTTCTCTACCGAAACAAACTCCCAATGATTCATGAAATGCTATTTCGTCTAGGTCTACAAATCGTTGTTTAATAGCTTCTTTAGTTGGGATATATGTTATGTTATGTCCTTCAACTCCTACTACAGTAACACCAAAAATATTTTTTTTCATTAACAAGACAGCAGCTCCACCTGCCTGTTTGCCGAAAGTAACATCATAAGCGCTAGTTTGTCCTGCTCTCACCAGATGACCTAACTGAACTTCTCTTATCTCAGGATACATATAAATATCTTCAACATAGATACCTTCTCTTTTGAGGATAAATTCCCAGTAAGAGTCTTTGTTGGTATAATATTCTAATTGTTTTCTTATGTAAGAGCCAACACCAGTAAGTTTTTTATGACCAAATGAATCTAATGAATTTTCATCAACAAAGAATTGTCCGTTTTTGTCCTTCACTCCTTCAGCTGCAACTATGATATAAGTTGAACCCTTAACGTCGCTTGTCAGCAAACGATTGACATAAGTAGTTTTGAAGTGATTATATACAACTTCGTAATCAACATTAACTTCAGGTATCAATATACAGTCTGCATCAGCGCCAATACCACCTCTGAAAGCGGTATGTCCGGCATATCTTCCGAAGACTTCAATAATTAATGCTCTGTTATGCGTTATTCCGGTTGTTCTTAATTCATCAGTAAACTTGGAAATTCTGTTAATTGTTGAATCGCCACCTACTGAATATGATTGTAAATCTAAATCCATTGTTTTTGGTACATGAATGCACTTGATTCCTTCATTTATCAAATCAACAACAACCGATCCTGTATCATCTCCACCGGCAATTACTAATGAGTCAATATTGTGCTTTTTAAGCCCACTTCGAATGGTATTATACTTATCTGAGTCCTTGATATTGCTAATCTTAACCCTTGAATGCCCTGCTTCTGAGCCGGCAATACCTGAATGTATTTTATCAGCACGTGCAAAATCAATGATAGTTGGTTCCAAATTCAATAGGTTATATAACCCCGCATACCCATTTGGTATTAAACATGTTTCTACCCCAAGAGTATAACCCATTCTGGCTACGCCTGTTATAACTGCATTCAAACCACCACAGTCACCACCGCTAGTAATAATACCGACCTTTTTAATCTCTATCATCAATTACCTGAATACTTTTTATATTAGTTTTGATTTTTTTTTCAAGGTGCAAAACTAATAATAATTTAAAACTTTGAACTAATAAAAATTCATTCTTTAAAAATAATTGAAAAATTTTTATATATTTTTTTTCTTAATTGAAACTAATATTAAAATGTTCCGTAATCTAAAATGTGTTTAGTTTTAATATTTTATTATAAAATAGGAGTTTACAATGAAAACTTTTATGAGTTACTTTATTGCCTTAACCATATTTTTTGGTTTAAGTCTCGCAAATAATTCCCAAGCCAAAGAAGACAACATACAGAAATATGAAGTAAAAATGAAAACATCAGCTTTTTCTGAAATGTGCAAAAACAGAATTGAAACAGAAATGAAAGAGCAGAAGGGTGTGTTGGATGTATATTTAGATTTGTCG
Source organism: bacterium (assembly GCA_024711295.1). Taxonomy (GTDB): domain Bacteria; phylum Bacteroidota; class Ignavibacteria; order Kapaibacteriales; family UBA2268; genus JANJTB01. The sequence continues at coordinate 47,830 of JANJTB010000035.1, forward strand.
GAACAGACTTTGACAGTAAGTTATGATTATCAAACAATCAAGGGCTCCAACCTGAAAGATATAGTTGAAAATATGGGATATGAATGTAGTATCATTGAGGACAAGGCTAGTAATGATACCTCTAAACCAAATACTTCACATAATTTAAATTAGTGTTGATTGCAAAAAAATAATCTTGAACTAATTAGAGAGTTTCAAAAATACTCTAATTAGTTCATTTTTTAATATCAAATTGAAAAAAAAATGTTAAATTTAAATTTTAAATTTTTGTTAATTTCAAAATTCTTTTTAGAGGATTAAATATGAATTTCAAATCAAGGATTGTGCTTTCGATATTAGTAATATTTATGGCACTAAACATGTCATTACAAGCACAAAAAGTATCAGGATACGACCTTAATGCTAAAATCCCAAGCAAGCCTGAGTTAAAAACAGGTGAACTTAGTAATGGGTTAAAGTATTATATTCTGAAAAACAAAAAGCCCGAGAATAGAACAGACTTACAGATTGTAGTTAGAGCCGGTTCTGTTCATGAAGATGATGACCAAGCAGGTCTTGCTCACTTTTTGGAGCACATGGCATTCAACGGTACAAAGAATTTTCCTAAAATGGAATTAGTTAGTTTCCTCGAATCAACTGGAATGAGATTCGGTGCTGATGTTAATGCAAATACCGGCTTTGACAGAACTTATTATATGATAACAATACCAATGGACAAACCAGGAATGCTTGATAAGGGCTTTACAGTTTTGGAGGATTGGTTACGCAACATTTCATTTGATGCTGAAGAAATTGAAAAAGAGCGTGGCGTTATTATGGAAGAATGGAGACTTTACGAAGCTAATGCGAATGGTAGAGTCCAAAACAAGCATTTCAAGAAATTCCTCGAAGGAAGTAAATTTGCCAACAGAAGTCCTATTGGCGATACAAATATAATTCAAAAAGCTCCGAGAGAAGCTTTCACCAGATTTTATAATGACTTTTACAGACCAAATCTTTCGGCAATTATCGCTGTAGGTGATTTTGATGTAGCTGAAATAGAAAAGAAAATAGTTGATATTTTTGGTGATGTAAAAAATCCTGATAAAATACGTCCCAGAGAGGAATTCGAAATTCCAATCAATCCCAAACCCATCATATCAATCGAAGCTGACCCTGAATTAGTTATGCCCAATTATACTCTTATCTTCAAAAGAAAATCGCAAAATTACCCTTCAGGCACTTATGGTGAATATAGAAATAACATCATTGTAAACTTATTTAGTACTGTTTTCCAATACAGACTTCAGGAAATATCAAGGAAGTCAGATTCACCTTTCCAATTTGCTATGGGCGGATACGGGAAATTCTTGGTTCAGAACCTAGATGCATTCCAGCTTATAACAGTTCCTAAGTTGAATACAATGAATGAAGCATATTCAAAACTTTTAGAAGAAGCGTTCAGACTTACACGTCATGGTGTGACTAAATCTGAGCTTGAAAGAGCAAAAACTGAAATCTTGAGAGGTCTTGAAAAAGCATTAAGCGAAAAAGATAAAACCGAATCAGGTGATTTAGCCAGAGAATTGTATCGTCATTTTCATGAGGGTGAAAGTGTACCTGGAATCGAAGCTGAATATAAGATTCAACAAGATTTCATGAAAGATATTTCGGTAGAAGAAGTAAATAAATTTTTAAAGCCATTATTGGCTGATGAGGGTTTAGTTATTGCAGGTAGTTTTCCAAAGAAACCTGAAATAAAAATCCCAACAGAAAGTGAATTACTTTCTAAGTATCAAGCTGTCAAAGCTATGAACATCGAGCCATACAAAGATGTTGATGTTGACAAGCCGCTGATGAGCAAAAAACCAACTCCCGGTAAAATCAGCAACAAGAAAAATTGGGACAAACTTGATACTAAAGAACTTACTCTATCTAATGGTGCAAAGGTATTCTTAAAGAAAACCGACTTCAAAAATGATCAGGTGCTATTCAGAGGTTTCAGCATCGGAGGAACTTCACTTGCAAGTGATGAAGATTACCATTCAGCTGCATTGGCATCATCAATTATCAATGAATCAGGTTTAGGTGAATTTGATCAGACTTCATTAGAAAAATTATTACAAGGTAAAATTGTAAGAGTCAGTCCTTACATCAGCTCTATTTCAGAAGGATTTAGTGGTAGTGCTTCTCCAAAAGATCTTGAAACAATGTTTCAAATGATTTATTTGTATTTTAACAGCCCTCGTAAAGATTTAGATGCTTTCAAAACTGAAATGTCTAATTTGAAGGAACAAATCATCAATTCCGGCTCAAATCCTGACAGAGTATTTTCTGATTCGATCAATGCAGTTATGGGCAACTATCATTTCAGAGCAATGCCATGGACACTTGAGTCTATTGAAAAAGTAAACTTAGATAAAGCATTTAAATTCTATCAAAGCAGATTTACTGATGCATCTGATTTTACATTTACATTTGTAGGCAACTATGATGAAAAAGAAATGGAAACAATGATTGAGACATATCTTGCTAGCATCAAGTCTGATAATTCAAAGAACAATTACAAAGATGTTGGTATCAAATCTCCTAAGAAAGGATTTACAAAAGAAGTTAAAAAAGGTATTGAACCAAAAAGTACTGTAAGATTAGTAATTAATGGTGATGCTGAATACAACAAAGAAAACAGATTCGCTTTACGTTCTCTGGTTGAAGTAATGAATATCAGATTACGAGAAGTAATCCGTGAAGATAAAGGTGGAGTTTATGGAATTGGAGCGAGACCAAGATTAGAAAAATATCCAAATCCTGAGTATTCAATCTCCATTTTCTTTGGTACATCTCCTGCAAAAGTTAAAGATTTGATTACAGCAGCAAAAGGTGTAATTGATGAATTAAAATCAGGTACCTTCAAGGATGATAACATTGACAAAGTTAAAGAAATTATGAAAAGAGAATACGAAGTTAACTTAAAAGAAAATAACTTCTGGTTAAATTCAATTTATAACAGTCTTTACAATGGAGATGACTTAAATGAAATACTTGAGAACAACCAACTGGTAGATAAAATTACAAAAGATTACGTTGTATCAGCTGCGAAAAAATATTTGAATATGGACTCATTCAAAGAATTTATTCTTTATCCTGAAGATTAATTCAATTAGTTCCATGTTGTTTTTGAGCCTCTGTTTATTTTAACAGAGGCTTTTTTTTATTAATAAAACAGAAATAAATTTTGTATTTTTGAAGTACTGTAATCACAAATCTTGAAATAATTTAATGAGTATTACTTATAAAGACTCCGGAGTTAACATAGCAGCCGGAGAAGAAACAGTAGAAAAAATCAAGCCATTGGTTAAATCAACTCACAACGAAAAAGTTCTTTCAAATATCGGACTTTTCGGGGGCTTTTATGATGCCAAATTTGAAAATTACGAGCATCCGATTCTTGTAGCAAGTACTGATGGTGTGGGAACTAAACTCAAAGTAGCTTTCGCTTCAGGCAAGCACAATACAATAGGTGAATGCTTAGTCAACCATTGTGTTAATGATATTCTTTGCTGTGGTGCCAAACCATTATTTTTTCTTGATTATTTTGCTACAGGAGTACTTAAGCCTGATGTTGCAGTTGACGTAATAAGTGGTTTTGTTAAAGCATGTAAGGAAAACGGAACGGCTTTGATAGGTGGTGAAACTGCTGAAATGCCTTCAATGTATCACGAGGGTGAGTATGATGTTTCGGGCACAATTATTGGTGTTGTGGATAAAAAGAATATCGTTAACGGTACAGAAATTAAAAAAGGTGATGTATTGATAGGTCTGCAATCAAGTGGACTGCATACCAATGGTTATTCTTTGGCAAGAAAAGTTCTTTTTCCAAAGTATAAAGTCGATGACTTTCTTGATTTTCTTGGAGAAACAATCGGAGAAAGTCTTCTAAAAGTTCATAGAAGTTATTTAAATAAAGTCTTGCCTTTGGTTGAATCGCAGCTTCTTACAGGAATTTCTCACATAACCGGTGGTGGAATCATTGGAAATACAAGTAGAATTGTACCTAATGGTTTATGTTTAAATATTGATTGGAGTTCTTGGACGCAGTTGCCGATTTTTGACTTAATTCAAGATGCCGGTGGCATTTCTGACCAAGAAATGAGGCAGGCGTTTAATTTGGGAATTGGTATGATTCTAGTAGCGCGCCCTGAGAACGTTGATTATATAATTAATTTTGTAAAAGATTATAATCCCATTTTAATTGGTAATATTGACTAAAAAAAAGCCCGCAATTGAAAAAATGCGGGCTTTATAATATAATTTAAAATTAATATTTTAGATGATTTTTTGCATAGGGTGCTCACCCTTCAAAAACGACTCACATTCGATTACATCTTCCTTACTACCTGCAATTAATGGTATTCGTTGATGTATATTATCCGGTTTGATATCTAAAATTCTCTTTTCTCCATCAGAAGCTCTGCCACCGGCTTGTTCAATTATCATTGCAAGTGCATTTGCTTCATAAACTATCCTTAATTTCCCATTTGGATGAGAATTATCAGCCGGATAGAGGAAGATTCCGCCATTAAGCAATGTTCTGTGAATATCAGCTACAGCTGTACCGATATATCTTAAAGAATATGGGCGTGATTTATCGCTTGAAGGTGTTTTTATGAAATCAACATATTGCCTCATATTTTCTGACCATTTATAATAATAGCCTTCATTTACACTATATGATTTACCACGATGGGGGAGTCTGATATTTTCTTTTGTAAGCAAGAATTCACCGAGTGTAGGGTCGTATGTGAAAGCATGAACTCCATGACCGGTTGTATAAACCAGTAATGTACTGCTGCCATATAAAGCATAACCTGCTGCCTGTAGTTTATAGCCTGGTTGAATAACATCATCAATCGTTGCAGTTTCATCAGAGTATGGGTCAATTCTCTTATAAAGTCCAAAAATTGTACCGATGGTCACATTAACGTCAATGTTTGATGATCCGTCAAGTGGGTCAAATACTAAAACATACTTAGCTTTCGAGTTAGATGGAGTAAGGATTATATCGTCATCTTCCTCCGAAGCCATAATACATATATGACCACTTCTAAGCATAGCCCTCTTTATAACATCATTGGAATATGTGTCGAGTTTTCTTACTTGTTCTCCATGGACGTTTGTGTCTTTGGTAAGACCAAGAACATCATTCAAACCAGCTCTTCTTACATCACGAGAAATAATTCTTAATGCTAATGTTAGGTCGTTCAAAATTGAAGTAAATTCTCCGGTTGCTTCCGGATGTAAATTTTGTTCTTCATCAATATGATGAGAAATCGTTGTTAATCTAGATGTTAACAATGTTGGCATTGTATCCTCATTTATTCAAATTCGAAAATATCACAATTAATATTCAAATTTAACTAAATATTTTCTAAAAAAAAATTATTTTAGTCAAAAATAATTAATTTATTATTTTTTCTATTTTTGATATATCATCAAGAGCAGCAGATATTTCACCTCTCGATATTTTATTCATTGCAGAGGATGATAAACTTATAGGATTTCCTATTCTGTCAGCGATATATACGCTTACGAAGAAAATTCCTAGCAAAGATATTATTACGGCAATTGCAATATATATGTATATTTGTTTAAATCCTGCAAATACCATATTTTCAGCTTCATGAAGCTCTTCCTTATCTGTTTCAACTACTATAAGCCAATCAAACGGTTTGAAATATGAAACAGCTGCTACTTTATTCTTCTTGGTTCCATCCTCGCCTAATTGATATGGATATTCATGAAAATTTATGTTTCCAACCGGACTATCTTTAGCTGTATTTATAAAATTTTGAATATAAAAATTACCATCAATATCTTTTGCCTCATAAACACTTTTACCATCTTCCTGGCCTTTCTTAGATATTATGTAATAACCTTTTCTTGCACCTGAGGCTCCTAAAACATACATGAATCCTGACTTACCTATAACAACATCCAAAATAGATTCTCTCAACTTATTTACTGCTTCGAGCGAAACTCCGGTATATATCATACCAATTACATTATCATTTTTATCTTTAATTGGCTCGTACAAAGTTTGATAATATTCACTTACAACGTAAGCTGTACCGAAAAATGACTGGCCACTCATTACATTGCTTATTATTGGATTTGGCTGTCCTTCGTTATCTTTGTGTGGTATGAATGTGCCTATAGCACGCTCACCATTTTCCAGCTTAATATTTGTTGCAATTCTCAACATATCGCCGGATTGGTTCATCTTTTGAAAAATTGTAAAAGAGTAGAAATCTTCCCGTAAGTCATCAATAATAGGTTGAAATACATTGTAATCTTTGTTGTAACCAATCCAGCTGCTACCAATCATCATCTTCGGTAATGTAATTTTAGATTCTGCTTTAGTAACCTGATTTGTGCAATTCCAATCATACATTTCAGGCGAAAGTGCAAAATCACCCCGCTTTTTTATGATTTCTTTTGCTTCGTTAATTTTTCTAATCAGAATTTTATTGATTAATTGGTCAGTAATTGCACAAGAACTGTAAGTATTACTTAAAATGGTTGATAAATTATTTTGTGATTGCTCATTCACACTTTCAGCAATTTCTGTTGAAATTTCTGTAGAAGATAAATATAAAACAGCAAATGCAACTATGGTTATACCAAATGCTACGGATAAAGATAAGCCCAGAATTTTGGATTTGATTGTAAATTTATTTAAAATTTTCATAAAGTCCCTCAAGATTCATCATAATAAAATTAATCAATTATCAGTCTTACAAATATACAAATTTATTTTAATTAATTACAGTTGATTTAATACTAAATAATACAAATTGTGATATGAACTCTATAGTGAGAAAAATCACTATAAAAAAAACACATATGAATATTTTTTTTACAGTAAAAAAGAATCTGATTAAGCCCTTAAATTAAAATAACTTAATTGATGAAATGCAATTAGTATATACTTATAATAGTTTAATAGGAAATTAAAATAAACTGAATCGCTAAATTTACTTAAATGAGAGTTACATAAAGCAGTTTAATTGCTTAATGAAATCATAAATGAAATATTATTAATGAATTATGAGTGCAGAATTTTAAAATCCTGCACTCATATGATATTATTAAGATTTAAATTTCTCTAATAGTTGTTTGAGGTCACTTAAATTTTCTTCGCTTAAATTTTTTGCATTGTTCATAAATGGAGTTAATAAATCAATCGGGATTGGGAACAATATAGTAGAATTCTTTTCTGTTGCTATATCAGCAAGTGTTTGTAAGAATCTAAGTTGAAGAGCAATAGGTTGCTTAGAAATTTGTTCTGCAGCGTCAGCCAATTTGGTTGCAGCCTGGAACTCACCATCAGCATTGATTACTTTAGCTCTTCTCTCGCGTTCTGCTTGTGCCTGTTTAGCCATAGCTCTCTGCATTTCGAGAGGGAGATCGATTTGCTTTACTTCCACTGCGCTTACTTTGATGCCCCATGGCTCAGTATGTTCGTCAATAATTTGCTGCAACTGTAGATTAATTTTGTCTCTTTCTGCCAATAAGTCATCTAATTCAGATTGTCCTAAAATACTTCTTAAAGTAGTTTGTGCAATCTGGTTTGTTGCGTATAAATAATTTTCGATATTCACTACGGCTTTATCAGGGTAAACAACCCGAAAATAAAGAACTGCATTAACTTTGATGGAAACATTATCACGTGTAATAATATCCTGAGGTTCTACATCCAACGTTATTGTTCTTAAACTTACTCGTACCATTTTGTCAATAAAAGGTATCAGTAGTATCAAACCCGGACCTTTGAATCCAATAAGTCTTCCAAGTCTGAATATAACAGCCCGTTCGTACTCACGAATAACTTTGATTGAGGAAAAAATAATAAAACCGATGAATACAATTATTAAACCTAAAAATTCCATAAAGCCCCCAAATAATTTATATTTAAAATGTTAATTCAATATTCTTCAAAATTATGAAAATAATTTGATAAATCAAATGAATAAAAAATTATTACTTTTAAAATCGTCGCATACATTATTTTATACTTTAATATGTTTTTTATGGAAACCAATAAAAAATTATTTTTGATAGATGGAATGTCTATTGTCTTTAGGGCATATCATGCTATGGCAAACTCGGGATTAAAATCAAAGGATGGCGAACCAACAGGTGCTGTTTTTGCATTCTCTAATATTATAACATCATTGTTGGAAAAATATGATCCTGAAAACATTGCTGTAGTTTTTGATAGAGCAGAACCAACTTTTCGTCATGATATTTACCCTGAATATAAGGCTAATCGTGCAGAATTTCCTGAGGATTTAGTACCCCAACTACCCAGAATTAAAGAGTTACTTGATTTGATAAATATTCCAAGATTTGAAATTGCCGGATTCGAGGCAGATGACATAATAGGTACATTAGCGAAAAAAGCTTCAGGAGATAATTGGCAGGTAGTCTGCATTACTTCTGATAAGGATTACTATCAATTGGTTGATGGCAACATATCATTATTGAAACCAGGCAAGCGGGGTGAAGATTTTGAATCTGTCGGTATCCCTGACGTTCTTAATAAATTTGGTGTTACACCCGATAAAGTTATTGATGTGCTTGGCTTAATTGGTGACAGCTCAGATAATGTGCCCGGTATTAAGGGAATAGGTGAGAAAACTGCAATTCCTCTGATACAGCAGTATGGGTCAATAGAGAACATTTATAATAATTTATCATTGATTGAAAAAGACTCTTTGAGAAATAAATTTGAAACCTCAAAAGAAATTGCAATGTTATCTAAATACTTAGTAACTATTGACACAAATGTTCCTATAGATTTTAGTCACTACTCATGCAATTTAGGCGTTCCTGATTATGATGGGCTAGACCATCTTTTTGCATTATTAGGATTTAACACTATCAGAGCTAAGTGGAGGAACAAAGCACAAAATAATAATCAGAAAGTTGAAAATAATTTAAATGATTCAAATGAAGTGACAAATATTGACCAGATAGAAAAAGAATATGTTTTGGTTAAATCAATCAATCAACTTAAGAATATCATTAGTGAAATTAATAATTCAGAATATTTGTCAATTGATTTAGAGACTGATTCATTAGATAAGAATACTTGCGAAATAGTAGGAATCTCATTTTCACATGAAATAGGCAAGGCATACTATGTGCCTGTAGAGTATTTCATCGCTGAGTCAGTATATCATTCAGATTCATTGTTCAGTCAAGAAAAGCCAATTGTAAAGTGGGAGGAATCTCTCAATATTTATGAGGTATTACTTTTGATAAAGCCAATGTTAGAAAATCCAGCAATCAAAAAAGTAGGGCAGAACATAAAGTTTGATACATTTATTTTTAAAAGACATGACGTAAATATTTATCCGATTTATTTCGATTCAATGGTAGCATCTTACTTGATTGACCCTGATCAAAAGCATAACATGGATGCTTTAGCCGAAAAATATTTGAATTATAAACCTATCTCAATAACTTCACTTATTGGAGAAAAGAAATCAACTCAAAAATCAATGAGAGAACTGAATCCCGGAGAAATCTCTGATTATGCTTGCGAAGATGCAGATGTTACTCTTAAGTTAATGTATGCACTCAAACCAATTATCGAAAAAGAAAATCTTACAAAACTTGCATTTGATATTGAATTCCCATTAATCAACGTTTTGTGTGACATGGAGTTATCAGGAATTTCAATCAACGAAAAGTCATTGAAAGAACTTGCAATTATTATCAAGGAAGAATTGAGTAAACTTAAAGATTTGATTTATAAAGAATCAAATGAGATATTCAATATTGATTCTCCAAAGCAACTCGGAGAAATTCTTTTCGATAAAATGATGATACCTGGTGGTAAGAAAAATAAAACAGGTTATAGTACAGACTTACAAGTACTTTCTGAATTATCACCATCTTATCCGATTGCAGAATTTGTTCTGGAGTATAGACAATTAAATAAATTATTATCTACTTATGTTGAATCTTTACCAAAGTTGATTAATCCCACAACCGGAAGAATTCATACAACCTACAATCAAACGGTGGCATCAACAGGGCGGCTCTCTTCAACAGACCCAAATTTACAGAATATACCCATCAGAACTGATATTGGGAAAAAAATAAGAAAAGTATTTGTAGCAAAGAACAATGATTACATGATTTACTCAGCTGATTATTCACAAATAGAATTAAGAATCATGGCTTTTATCAGTAATGATATTCATCTGATAAACGCATTTAAAAATGGTCACGATATCCATAGTGCAACAGCTGCAATACTTAATAATGTTGATTTGTCGGAGGTGGATTCAGATATGAGAAGGATTGCTAAAACAGTAAATTTTGGTATAATGTATGGATTGGGTGCTTTTGGTTTAGCTCAGCGATTAAATTTGAATAGAACACATGCTAAAGAAATCATTACAAATTACTTTGAAAAATACCCAGGAATAAAATCATACATGGATATGACTGTTAAGTTTACCAGAGAAAGAGGCTATGCAGAAACTTTATTCGGCAGAAGAAGATATTTCAATGATATTAACAATAATAACGCAAATTTACGCACTGCAGCCGAGAGGGGTGCGATAAATATGCCCATTCAAGGCACTGCTTCAGATATGATGAAAATTGCCATGAAAAAAATACATGACATCATGATTTCTGAGCAGATGGAATCTAAGATGTTATTGCAGGTTCATGACGAACTAGTATTCGAAGCTCATAAAAATGAGTTAGCCCACCTTGATGTTCTAGTAAAAAAGTGCATGGTGGAAGCACTACCATTAGGAGAAGTACCTGTAATAGTAGATGCAGGTTATGGTCCTAACTGGTACGAGGCCCACTGATTCAATTTTAAAAATAAGGGTAATATTTTAAATTAAGTAGTATTACCCTTGAATTAACTGCAAGAACGACTGTGGATTAGTGTTTGCTTGACCTAATGAAATCAAAGATGCTTGTTGCAAAAACTGTGATTTTATGAGTTCAAGCTGCTCTTTTGCAACGTCAGCATCTTCAATTCTTGAAATAGCTGCATTGTAGTTTACTACTTGACTTTTTAATAAATCTTCCTGTGAATCAAGACGGCCAACTATACCACCAACATATGAAGCTACTTTGCTTACATTATTAATTGCCAATGAAATACTTGTTAAAGTGCTTGTTATATTTTCAGCTGAAAAAATACCTAAATTGCTTGAGGATACAATATTTAGAGCTGACAAATTGAAATCACTTATACCTGCAAAATCAGAGTGGGTATCAAGAAGCAAGAAATCTCGACCTGATTGAATATTGAAATCATCATTTTCCTTCTTCATATTAATATCAAGTTTGATCAGCTTATTGTCGGCTTTAGTTCCAATTACAAAATCTGTTGAAAAATTACCGTCTAATAAATTGGTGCTGCCAAAAACTGTGGACTCAACAACTGTAGTAATTTGTTGAGCAATTCGGTAAGCTGCTTTTGCTAAAGCTACTTTCTCGTCGGTTCCCATTGCACCTGAAGATGCATTCAAAACAGACTCCTTGATTTTTTGTAATTGTTCACCAATATTTTCTAATGAATCCATTAAAATGTTTGCTAAATTTTTAGCATCTCCAACTACATTAACTGCTGATTTTAATGATAAGTTTCGTGCCATAAGAGCACGTGATGTGATATAACCCGCTACATCATCTGCAGCGCTGTTAATTCTCTTACCAGTAGATAATCTTAGCTGACGAAGAGATATACTGCGATTAGAAACCTCTAAAGAATTATATGCATTCTCAGCAGGTATATTTGTGCGTATCCTTGCATTTCCGCCTATTGCAAAAGGCATAGTCAACCTCCATGTGACATTTATATATAAAATTCATTTGTTCATTTTAACTAACAAACTATTCAATCTAACTCAAGTAATATGCCAAAATTGTATTTATTGACTTTTTGAATATATGTTAATTGTTTGTAAAGTATTGAAAATAAATGAAATAAGTGACGATTAATTATAAAGTTAATATTTGTTGAAATAATTGAATTTTATGAATTTGCACAATAATATACTTTTTTTAGTTATAAAAATCTGGCTAATTATCTTATTTTTGCATAATATTAGCATTATATATAAAAAAATCAAGAAAATGAACTTTTTACCTGACCTAAAAATTAGTGAGTATGATTATACATTACCAAAAGTAAAGATTGCAGATTATCCATTAGAGAAAAGAGATGAAAGTAAATTACTTTTCTTCAACTGTAAAGCAAAAGTAATTGAGCATTATATTTTTAAAAGTATTACAGAATTAATTCCTTCTGATTCGCTGCTAATAATTAATTCAACCAAAGTAATTTCAGCAAGGTTATACATGAAAAAAAACAGTGGTGGCAAGTGTGAGCTATTATTAGTTGATCCTATAGAGCCAACAAATGATCCGGCATTAATTATGAATTCATTTGGCACTTGCACATGGAAATGTATGATAGGTGGTCGAAAAATTAAAGAAGGTACAATACTTGAATATCATTTACCTAATAAACTAAATTTCACTGCCGAGATTCTCCATAGAAGCCAAAATTACGGAAGGGTGAAATTTTGTTGGCAATCAGGATTATCTTTTGCTGAATTAATAAATGTATTAGGAGAAATTCCACTTCCTCCATATATCGAACGTGAGACAACTGAGGATGATAAAGAATGGTATCAAACTATTTATGCCAAGTCTGACGGTTCTATTGCTGCACCAACAGCAGGGCTTCACTTCACTGATGAAGTATTGATAAATCTAAAAAAAATGAATATTAAAATAAGTGAGTTATTGCTGCATGTTGGTCCTGGAACATTTTTACCTGTTTCAGCAGACGAGGTACGTCATCATAATATGCACGATGAAAGATTTTATGTAAACAAAAGTACGATTGTGAGTATTATTAAACAACTAAATCTTAAGAAAAACATTATCGCTGTCGGTACTACATCTGTTCGCACCCTCGAAACATTATACTGGTTAGGGTTGGCTATAGATGCAAAAAATACGATTAATGATTTTAATTTAGAACAGGATTATCCTTATTCACAGATTTACAAAGGAACAAAGATTGAAGCTGTTCATTCATTAGAGAATATTCTTGCTTTTCTTGAGTATAATAATCTGGAGTACATTACTGGCAAGACAAAACTATTTATTATGCCGGGATATAATTATAAAATTGTTAATGGAATAATAACAAATTTTCATTTACCAAAATCAACATTATTATTGCTGGTAGCTGCATTTATTGGTGAACTAGAATGGAAGAAGGTGTATGACGAAGCGCTCCTTAACGATTATAGATTTCTGAGCTACGGTGATTCTTCATTTTTATTCAATCCTAAATAAACAAAAGAAATCAATAATCGTTGTTATTCTTTTATTTGAAAAATTTTAGATTTAAATGAGTATAGCTAAACAATATGATTATGAGAAGAAGAAAGTAACAACACTTCGACTCAAGGAAATGAAGAAAAAAAATATTAAAATAGCATGTTTGACTGCTTATGATGCCATAACAGCCAAAGTGTTCTCTGAAGCTGGAATAGATGTCTTATTGGTTGGAGATTCGCTAGGTAATGTTGTGCAGGGACTAGAAACAACACTATCTGTAACCTTAGATCAAACAATATATCACACAAAAGCTGTCGTTAATGGGGCAGAACGTTCGCTTATTGTAGCTGATATGCCGTTCATGACATATCAGGTATCAGCAAATGAAGCATTTACCAATGCCGGTAAAATTATGAAAGAAACCGGATGCAATGCAGTAAAACTCGAAGGATGCTCTAATGTAGTCCTAGAAGCAATCTCAAAGATGACAGAAGCGGGTATTCCGGTAATGGGGCATCTGGGGCTCACTCCACAAAGTATCAATCAGTTCGGTTCATACAGAGCAAGAGGTACAGATGAGAGTGAAGCCGACAAAATATTTAATCAAGCACATAAACTTCAGGATGCAGGTGCTTTTTCTATTGTGCTTGAAAAAATTCCTTCGGAGCTTGGTAAAAAAGTTAGTGAATCTATTACTATTCCTACAATTGGGATTGGTGCCGGTCCTTATTGTGATGGCCAAATTCTTGTATGGACTGATATGCTTGGATTAACAGTAGATTTTAATCCCAGATTTGTTCGTCACTATTCAAACTTAAATGATATAATGACTGAAGCTGTTAAAAAATATGGTGAAGATATTAGAGCAAGTAATTTTCCGAGCAATAAGGAATCGTATTAATGAAAATCACTTTTATATTAATGCTAGTAATAGTGTCTCTGGTATTTATGGGATGTCCTGATTCAATTTCCAGCCCTAAAGATATAATATTCCCTGAAAAGGATGTAAGTTACACTGCACAGGTTGAGCCATTCTTAAATTTAACTTGTGCTTTTTCAGGTTGTCACGGTATAGGGTCAACAAATGGTATATATTTGAATGATTATTTCCAAATTATAAATACACCGGGTTTAGTCGTTGCCGGTAACCCTGATGGAAGTTTGTTGAATCAAATAATTGAAGAAAGAAAACCTCATTTTACTTATTTCGAACGTTCTAACATCACTGAGAATCACAAAAAAGGGATAAGGCAGTGGGTTTTGGAAGGAGCGAAATTAAGCAAAAACTAGTTGATTAGCGAATTAATCCAATTAATTATAAATTGATTGAATATTCTAATCACTTCATTTTAGTAATTTTGTATATGTTAAATCATCAATTTTAAAAACTTAAAAAATAATTATGAAAAAAATAGTTGAATGTGTTCCAAATTTCTCTGAAGGTAGAGATAAGGACATTATCGAAGCAATTGCTGAGTCAATCAGAAAAACTGAAGGTGTTACATTACTTGATGTTGACCCTGGTTATTCAACCAATAGAACTGTTTACACATTTGTGGGTGATCCAGATAGTGTAGTACTTGGAGCATTTAATGCAACTAAAGTTGCCAAATCATTAATTGATATGAAAAATCATAAAGGTGAACATCCTAGAATGGGTGCTTTAGATGTTTGTCCATTTATTCCTGTGGCAAATGTTACAATGGAAGAGTGTGTAGAATGTTCGAAGAAATATGGAGAGCTGGCTTCAAAAGAATTAGGTATTCCTGTTTATCTATACGAAGAAGCTTCAAATACTGATTATCGAAAAACATTGCCACAGATTAGACAAGGTGAGTATGAAGGTTTGGCAAAAAAGATTTACAAATCTGAATGGAAACCAGATTATGGACCTGCAGAGTTCATTCCTGAATGGGGTGCAACGGTTACCGGAGCAAGATTTTTCTTAATAGCATACAACGTAAATGTGCTTGGTACCTCGAACCAGGCTCACAGAATTGCATTAGATTTACGTGAAGCCGGAAGAGGTCCTGAAGAGCCAGGTAAATTAAAAGAAGTTAAGGGATTAGGTTGGTTTGTTGATGAATATAATATGGCTCAAATATCAATGAACCTTACTAATTATAAAATTACTCCGATGCATATAGCTTTTGAAGAGTGTCTTTCAGCCGCAAAAGAACTTAAAGTCGGGATAGCAGGTTCTGAGTTGGTAGGCTTAATACCTTTAGAGGCAATGCTTATGGCAGCTGACTATTATATTGAAAAAGAAAACTTATTCATATTAGATGAAAAACAGAAAATCAAGCTAGTTGTTGATAGGTTGGGGCTTAATTCAGTATCTCAGTTTATTCCTGAAAAAAGAATAATTGAATATATGATACAGGAAAAGAAAGAAGAACCGTTAGCTTCCTTAACTGTAAGGAAGTTTATTGAGGAAATAGCATCAAGAAGTTCTGCACCAGGTGGAGGCAGTGCTTCAGCAGCTATTGCAGCTATCGGTACTGGCTTGGGTTGTATGGTTGCTCAATTGACTTATGGTGTCAGAAAATTTGAGCACTTAGATAATGAAATGAGGAAAATCATACCACCATTGCACAATACTACTCAGAATTTAATTCCCATGATAGATGCTGATACCAATGCATTTAACGATTATATGGAAGCTCTGAGACTTCCAAAAAATTCACCTGAAGAAAAGGAATTAAGAAATGAGGCAATGCAAAATGGACTGAAAAAAGCCATTGAAGTACCTTTGAATACGATGAAATATGGTGATTCCGCATGGGATTGGATGATTGAAATTGCTAAATTCGGTAATATTGCTTCAAAATCAGATATCGAGGTTGGTGCGAGGAGCTTAGAAGTTGGAATTTGGGGTGCTTACAAGAATGTTTTGATTAATTTACCTGGAATTAAGGACGAAACTTTTAAAGCGAATATAATTAATCAGGCAAATTTAATTGTAGAAAAAGCTAAAAATAAATGTGATGAAGTATTAAACATACTTGAAAATCGTTAAGATTGTAATAAATATTAAAACAGAGTAGCATCTGCATTGGTGTTACTCTGTTTTTTTTGTTCAAATGATCTTATTCATATTGGTCAAATAGACCGACTCTCATATTTTCACAACTATAAATCTCATTTCCATCAACCAAAACTTTGCCGTCAGCTATAATCATGGTAAGCTTCAAATTGATTATTCTTTTGATGTCAACCACATAAGTAACAAGTTTGTTTGTTGGCTGAATTTGCCCTGTAAATTTCAGACTATCACATCCGAGTGCACGTCCTTTGCCCTGATGATCAGACCATACCAAATAAAATCCTGTTAATTGAAGTAAAGCATCCAATCCTAAAGAACCCGGCATCACAGGATCATTATGGAAGTGGCAATTAAAAAACCACAAATCGGACTTGATATCTAACTCAGCTATAACTTCGCCTTTACCATATTTACCACCATGATTATTTATCTCATTAATCCTATCCATTAACAGCATAGGGGGTAGTGGTAGTTTACCATATTCAGGACCAAACAATTCTCCCTTGCCTGATAATATTAATTCATCATAGGTATAAGAGTTCTTTCTTGTTGTATTCATATAATTCTAAGGTTTTTTAAAATTGATTTATAATTTGCTATACTTCTTCCATTGAATTGAAAAGCTTTAAAACATCATCGGAAGACTTGCAGTCTAAAAGCTGGAGTCTAAATGAATCATTGTTCAATAATCTCGAAACCTTGCTCAACAGTTTGAGGTGCAGTCCTACGTTATTTTCTGGACCGAGAAGTAGAAAAGCAATATTTACTGGCTCACCGTCCAAAGAATCGAAATCTATAGGATTGCGAATAATACACAATGCTGCAGAAGAGTTTTGAGAAGCATTTGTCTTGGCGTGAGGCAGGGCAATTCCTTTTCCTACGCCTGTTGACATAATTGATTCTCTTTCCAATACATCTTTTTTGGCTTGTTTTCTATCGAAAACTTCTGATTTATCATCAATTAATTCAATTAAATAATCAAGAAGTTTATCTTTTTCTTCAATTAAACAATTTACATCTATTGATTCTTTTTTTAAAATTTGATTTATTTTCATTTTTCTAAATTTCTATTTACTTTTCCATAATTGAATATAATTTGCATATTCATTAGCAATTTTGTCAGCTCCTTCGATAGTATCTGACTCACCATAGACTAAGAATGAAGCTTTTTCTTTGGCTGGAAGAAGTAAAACTGAATCATTATTTATAAAAATTTTAACTCCTTCAACCAAATGTTTATTCATATTTTCAGAGTGTTCCATAGCACATCTCATCACAGTCCCTTTATTCTCCCATGGTACAGGTACCTCTAATACTTTTTGAAACCTTTTAGGCAAGGTTTCATCTAATTGAGAAACAGTTAAGTTGGTTTCTGCAAGCATTTCAAGCATTTTACCTATCGTGAACATACCATCAGAAGCAAAAAGGAAGTCTCTAAAAATAAAACCTCCATATACTCCACCAACAAAAAGTACTGTCTCATCTAGTGTCACTTCCATCATCGCTGAGTGATTATTTTTGATTCTAATAACTTCAACATTATATTCTTTGGCAATCAGATCAATTTCACTGGGTGCTACAATGGACACGGCAATTTTGTATGGTTCTCTGTTTTTGTTTGTTTCCAAAAATAGTTTGGTTACAATCGAAAGTAATCTGACAGATGAATACCATTTACCTCTTTCGTCAATGAGAGAAATTTTCTCCGCTCCTGCTTGCAATCTAAAACCTAACTCGTAACCAAGTGATCGCATGATTTTTCCTGTATCATCAATCACATTGCTTCCTTCAGTAGGGTCAGGGTGAAATTTTGAACCATCAACATAATTATTTAAGGAAATTACTTCTGCCTGAAGCTTTCCTAATATGTTAGGGAAAATAGTAGATGCAAGTCCAAATGAATAATCCATCAATAATTTGAATTTTCTTTGAATCAGAAGTTCTGACTTTAGCGAGTTTAAATATCTACCGATATAGAATTCCTGCGTTCTCTCTGGGAATGCAATTTGCCCTACATCAGCAGAAATAACTCTCTCGATATCTTCACCAAAGAAAAATCTTTCAATTTTCTTTGTAGTTGCAATAGTAATGTCTCTGCCATCTTTATTAAAAATTATAATATCAGTATAATCAGGATTTCGTGGAGATTTTCTGACATGCAATCCTCCAATGTATTTACCAGCACGAAGTTCTTGACGGGTCTGAGGAATGGAAATCTGCTGTAAGTCATTGACATTTACTCCAACGGATAATAAGCCGGCTGTAATTGAACGCTTGATTATTCTGGATACTATATCTGCATCTCGGCTGGCAAGTATAGTCGTTTTCTTACCGAAAGCCATTCCAAGTGCTGCACCGAATTTTGCTCCAAATTCAGGATTAATCTCAATATTGGATACACCTGATATTCTTGCATCTGTAAATAATTCTCGATTCCACTTCTCTTCCTGAACCATTGAGCGGAATAATGATGCACCATCTTCAACAATTTTTCTAGGCCATAGTTTAATGTTTGAAAAAAGCCTTGCACCGTTACCAATATTGCAATGTTCTGCTATGAATACATTTTCAGATATTTCAACATTATCCTTGATGATTACATCATTACAAATGACATCATCATTCATTATCACCATATCACCTATTGTTACATTATTCCAAATGGTTGCCTTCTGTAATTTGCAACCATTGCCAATTGTTACGTTGTCACCTATAACACTATTTTCGATGGTACAATTTTCACCAATTTTAGTGCTCTTCCCGATAATGTTTTTACCAACCAGTATAGTTGATTTTGGAATAGAAACATCAGTTGCTTCAATTTTATTCGAAATTTCTATCCCTAAATTTACCTTATTCTGTAACGAATCAAACTGCCCGATTTGGTATTCATTAAGGTTGCCGACATCGCGCCAGTATCCTTCTGCAATGTATCCATAAAGAGGCATTTGTTTTTCTAGCATCAAGGGGAATAGGTCTTTGGAGAAATCGAATTCTTGTTGATATGGTATTAAATCAAGTGCTTCGGGCTCAAGAATATATATACCTGTATTTATAGTATCAGAGAAAACCTGTCCCCAAGATGGTTTTTCCAAAAATCTTACAATCTTTCCGTCATTATCGGTGATTACTATACCGTATTCGATCGGCGAAGCAACTCTAGTCAGCAACAAAGTAGCAAGCGAGCCTTTAGACTCATGGAATTTGATTGCTTCTGACAAATCAAAATCAGTTAATACATCACCGCTGATAATTATGCATCTTTCATTAAGTTGTTTATATGCATTTTTGACTGCACCTGCGGTTCCATAATCTGCCTGTGCCAATACATAACTCATATTTATACCGAAGTCTTTGCCATCATCAAAGTATGATGTTATTTTATCCGGCTGAAAATACAACAATGATATAATGTCACTAATATTATGTTTTTTTAATAAATTAACTATGTGTCCCATCATCGGGATATTGAGTATCGGTACCATAGGTTTTGGGATTTGCATTGTCAAGGGGCGTAATCTCGTTCCAAATCCACCTGCCATTATTACTGCTTTATTCATCAATTTCTCCGGGTAAAAAAAATATTTATTTTTTGCATCAAAAGACTAAGCAATATATCATATTATTCATATTACAACAAATAAAAAACACCAAAAATAAGTTTATAAATTTCTTTTTTCTTATTTTCGTGTTACTAAAATTGTAAAAGTAATAAAACGAATATAATTGAAAGCACTTGTAACAGGAAGTACGGGTTTTATTGGAAGTCATATTACTGATAAACTGATAGAAAAAGGGTTTCAGATAAGATGCCTGATTCGTAGAGGAAGCAATACCCGATGGATACCAAAACATAAGAACGTTGAAATTTATGAAGGTGATTTTTTTAATGCTGAGAGCTTGAGGTCTGCAGTAGAGGATGTTAATTATGTATTTCATTCAGCTGGATTGAATTTTTCCAAAAATAAAAGTGATTACCATAATGTAAATACTTTAGCTACTAAAGCATTAGCGGAAACAGTTATTAAATATTCATCAAATTTCGAACGATTTGTTTATATTGGTAGTCTAACTGCAAGTGGTCCTTCAAGTAGTTTAACTAATCCTAAAACAGAGGATATGGAAAGAAATCCAGTCACTGCCTACGGGTTAAGTAAGAAAAATGCCGAGGACGAAATTATCAAACTTACCGGCAAGCTTCCATTTACAATTATCAAGCCACCAGCAGTTTATGGTCCAAGAGATACTGCCATATTTGAAATTATTAGAATGATGCACTATGGTTTTGCAGTACATATCGGATTTAATGACAAGTATATCAGTGTAATTTTTGTTGAAGATTTGGCAAATGCAGTTACTGATATTATAAATTATGAAAAAACTCTTAACCAGTCATATTTTATCGCAGATGATAATTATTATAACTGGAATTATATCTCTGATGTCTTCAAGAAGGTAATGAATAAATCATTTTATATTAAGCTCAAGGTTCCTGATAGTTTGACAAAAGGAATTGGTAAGTCGTTGGAAAATATATATGCTATTTTTGGAAAACATCCCAAATTTGATTATGACAAAGGTTTAGATTTTACACAACAATATTGGACCTGCTCTGTAGAAAAAGCAAAAAATGACTTTGGATTCAGGACTCGCTATTCATTCGAAGAATCTATGAAAATTACCTATGATTGGTACAAACAAAACAAGTGGATTTAAGGATGTACGGCTATCAAAAAATAATTGCTCTTGTGGTATCAATTGTTGTTTTGGCAATTAGTTTTATATTATTTTCAATTTATCTTATTAATATATCAGTAGATAGCGACTATATCGAATTTGATTCTGATTTTGTCAAGGATGATGTTACTATCGAAACAAATTATTTCGGCATTCCATTTATTGAAGCAAGCAATGAAAGTGATTTATTCTATGCTGTTGGTTATTTCCAAGCCGGTATGAGGATGTGGCAAATGGACTATTACAGAAGATTAGCTTCTGGAAGACTTTCAGAAATTTTCGGAAAATCTACTGTTAAGTTAGATAAATTTATGAGATGCTTCGAAATGGAGGAAATTTGCAGAGAAAATTACAAATCACTATCTGCAAAATCAAAGTCAATTCTTGAAGCTTACTCTAAGGGTGTTAATGATTATATCGATAATAATTATTACAAATTACCGCTTGAGTTTAACGCATTGAATTATAAACCGGCTAAGTGGATGCCATATCATTCATTAATGGTCGGAAAATACCTTACTTTTGAACTAAGTTTGAGCATTTGGGCTGATTTAACTTTTGGTGAAATTCTCGGAAAAGTTGGACCTCAAAATATAAGTTCATTTATTCCTGATGAAACATTTTCAACTACTATTTATGATAGTCAGATCAGCAAAGAAACCAAGGATCAAAACTTCTCTAAAATCATTGATGAGCTTAATGATATCAAAGAACTTATCGGAATTAATGCTACTTCGTATGGTAGTAACGCATGGTCTATTTCAACTCCAATTGATAGTTTGACAAAAAATAATATTTTAGCTAATGATGCACACTTGCTTATGTCTTTGCCATCGAGATGGATTCAAATGAAAATTAAATCTCCAGAAATAGAGGCATTTGGTGTGACTATTCCGGGCATTCCTTTAATTATGTCCGGTAGAAATCAGAAAATTAGTTGGGGTGTCACAAATATTATGGTTGATGGCTTTGACTATTTTGTAGAAAAACTTGATAATAAACAAGAAAAATATTTAGATAAAGATTCTTCTTTCAGAAAAATAAAATTTGTGATTGATACTATTTTGATTGCTGATTCATCTCCTGATATTTACTATATTCGAAAAACTGAAAGGTCATCTTTGATTAGTGACTTTCATGTCATAAACGATTCATTGCTTGTAAAAAGTAATTCCGGCAAAAAAGTTAAAAATCAATATTTATCAAGTAATACATTATCATTTAATTGGATTGGAAATGAAAAAAATGATGAGCTTTTTGCATTGTACAAAATAAATGTTGCCAACGATTTTAGTGAATTTAAATACGCTCTCAGGTATTGGTCAACCCCCGGTTTAAACTTTCATTATATTGATAAATACGGAAATACTGGAGTAATTTCGAGTGCTACGATTCCAGTCAGAGATTCAAAATGCAATCCTATGAGCCCAAACAAAGCATGGGAGCCCAACAGCGGTTGGATAGGGACACAAAAATTAAATGACTCGCTTTTTTCTAAATTTAATTCTAATTTTACTTTTACTGCGTCGGCTAATAATAAATTGATGCAAAGTCCCAAAACCTTTATCTCAAATTATTGGGAGCCGGACTCAAGAATTAAGCGAATAGAAGAACTTTTGAACGAATCAGACAAATATACTTTCAAAGATGCAAAATACATGCAAAACGATTTCTTATCTCCTTTTGCTAAAGAAATTGTCGCAATTACGAATAAAACAATCGGAAGCTACCGGAATTTGATGACTGATGATGAATTATTAATGCTCGACAGTCTTAATAGTTGGGACTTTATTTTTTCGAGAGCTTCTAATATGGCTACATTCTTTTCTTTTTTCTACCAAAAGTTGGCATATAACATTTTCTATGATGAGCTTGGTGACCGATTATTTCGTCAATATACTTTTATATCAAGTATCATAACCAGAAAAATCCAAGATTTGCTCAATTCAGAAGTTGAATCCGGAGTTTTTGATATTCAGGGTACTACCAATATCGAAAATAAGGATTTTATTTTATTTAAGAGTTTCAGAGATGCTGTTTTTGATTTTAATGGTTACTTTTCTGGTGTTCAACTCAGAGACAGACATTATGGTAAAATTCACAAACTAACTTTGGAGCATCCGTTTAGCAGGTCGAGTTTTTTGAAATATGCAGTTGAATCGGGACCATACGAGATGGGAGGCACAAACACAACTATCAATAATGGCGAATGGAATCTTAATGAACCTTTTAAGCAATCTGTTGGTGCTTCGATGAGAATCATCAACGACCTCACAAGTAACATCTCTTACACTGCATTGCCCGGTGGTATATCAGGTGATCCGGTCAGTCCTAATTATACCGACCAGTTACAAATTTGGTTAAATGGGGGGTACGTAAGAATATTTTTTGATAATAATAAAAATGAGCTTAAGAAAAAAATCAAAATCATTTCAAACAATTAGTTATTGAAATTGCTTCATCTGAGAGTTATCAAATGTCTGCATTCTGTGAATATAATCAATTTGTAAAAAGGAATAATTACCCCCAACTCACATGCATACAAACCCATCCATAGAGCGTCAGGAATGGCCCTTCAAGACAGACATCCACAAATGGTATGTTCGTCGTCTTGGGTCAGGACCGTATTATCATGCATTCCCGGTGTACAAGGGTGTATGGAAAACC
>JANJTB010000016.1 GCA_024711295.1 bacterium
AATACTATCTCGCATGTTCAGTTTTCTCCCGATGGCTCTAAGCTGGGGGTGGTTTCTTATGATGGTAAATACGTTGGTAAATTTGTGATGTATGATGCTTTAACTGGAGAAGAACTTTGGCAGTTTGGCTTAGCAACTCATTATTTTAAACAATTTTCTTATTCACTTGATGGTCAGCACATCTATGTTTTACCCCCAAGTAATCTTAAAATAAGTGTTTTAAAAGTTTCTAACGGTGACTTAGTTGATACATTACCTGTAACAAAAGGAGAAAATGTAAAATTTGACTACGACCAGGTATTTCAGACTAATAATTCAAATATTCTCTTATTGAGTAACTATAATGGTTACTTTGCATTGTATGATGTAAATCAACGGAAGATTACAAAAGAAAAAGCAACAAATAGAGTAAGCAGAATAAATGCGAGTCCATACAGTGATTACTTTATATTAGCTTACCAATATGAATCTAGCAATACATGGAAAACTAAGATTAATATGTACGACATAAATACCTTAGATTATGTTGCAACCTTAGGTGAGGAAGAAGGACTTGTGGAAAACGGAGGTGAAGCCAAAATATCCTACAACGGCAAATATGCAGCAACAAATTTTGGTGGTCGAGCATTACAAATCTGGGACCTTGAGAATAAAAAATTATTTAAAGAGTATCCACCAACTATTCCAACTCAATCAACTAATGGCACAGGTGGTCAATTATCTTTAGCTTTTTGTTATGATAACGAATTATTAATAAACTGCGGAGGAAATTATTTATTTGACACAAAAGGTACTTCTACCACTATAACTAATATAGTAAATAATAAAAGAGCTTTAATGATTGACACAATGGCTGGAGCAATGAGCTTAGATGTTAATAAAAATGACAATTTAATTGCATATCCAAGGAATGGACATAATATTGTCATATATAAACTTCACAAAGATGCAGTTCCCGTAAAAGAATATTCTCAAAATTCAGAGCCAGAGATATATCCCAATCCTGCTACCGACTACATCAATATCCAATTGAGCAACAAAGTGCTTCAGCCCTTTGCAGTGGCTGATAAAATACAAATTTTCGATATGCTAGGTATTGAAGTATTAAACGAATCAACACCGACTATGACTTCAAGTCATCGGATGAATATTGAGAAATTGGCTGCAGGTGTATATTTCATTAAAATTGGCGCTAAAGTAGAAAAGTTTTTGAAGATGTAACATTAAGATGTGGCACATTTACAAAATTTACCAGCCCAAATAAAGTAAAAATATTGAGAAAAATTTAGAATTGCAGAATGAATAAGAATAACGATATTTTACATAATAATTATGATAATCTAAAAAATGAAATTGGATTATTGTTGCAAAAAGGCAGAGAGCAGGCAGGCAGGGCTGTAAATACAATTTTGCTCCAGACTTACTGGAATATCGGCAGGCATATTGTAGAATATGAGCAAAAAGGTGAAGCAAAAGCCGAATATGGTAGTGAGTTGATAGACCGTCTTTCAATAGACCTCACTATTGAATTTGGCAAGGGTTTTAGCCGTTCAAACCTAATCTATATACGTAAGTTTTACTTATGTTTTCCAAAAAGTGAGACACTGTCTCACCAATTAAGTTGGAGTCATTATTTCGAGATAATAAAGTCTGATAATGACCTTGAAATTAGTTTTTATATAAAGCAATGCGAAATAGAAAATTGGAGTGTAAGAGAACTCAAGCGTCAAATGAAAAGTATGCTATTTCACCGTTTCGCATTAAGTAAAGATAAAAAAGGTATATTGGAAATCGCTAATAATGGGGTGGATGTTCTTAATCCACAAGATATTATCAAAGAACCTTATATTTTTGAGTTTTTGAATATTCCACAAAAGGAAAAGTATCTCGAAGGTGAACTGGAAGAAAAACTCATAAATAATTTGGAAGATTTTTTGTTAGAATTGGGCAAAGGTTTTGCCTTCATTGGTCGCCAATATAAAATTACTCTTGCAAACCGGCATTTCTATGTAGATTTGGTTTTTTATCACCGCATTCTTAAATGTTTCGTTTTGATTGATTTAAAACGTGGCGAAATCGAACATAACGATATTGGACAAATGAATATGTATCTAAATTATTTTATTAAAGAAGAAAATGTAGAAGATGACAATCCACCAATTGGTATTGTTTTAGGTGCATACAAAGATACAATTATGGTTGAATATGCTACGAGCGGGATTACAAATCAGTTATTTGTAAGTAAATATCAATTATATTTACCCGATAGGAAACAATTGCAGCAGGAATTAGAAAGATTAATGTTCATAGAGTAATTTGGAAAATCTTTTACAGAACATTAGGCGATAAAGTGGAGAAGCTTTTGAAAATGTAGAGCAGAATCCATCCACCCCGCCTGCTTGGGCAGGCACAAATCAGGCGGGGAATTGAGAGTTGTGGAAATGTTTGGGAGGGTGTAGTTATAAATTTACTATTCGAACAGGAATTTCATATCATACATCCTAAGATTTGAGAGAATGTGCTTTACATCTTCCGGATTCATTGATTCCATCATACCGGCTCTGATTTCTGATGCTCCGTAAAAGTCGTATGTGTAAATTTTCAGGAATCTTCTCATTATTGCAAAGCTTTTTTCGTTTGTCCAAGTATCTGCATATAGTTTGACATGCTTCCAAAGCAGTGTCAATTTCTCTTCAGGCGATTTATAAGTTTGCTCTTTATTAAATAGCCATGGATTTTTGAAAATTCCTCGTCCAACCATTACTCCATCAATATTGTATTGATTAATTTTTTCATAACATTCATCGAGTGATACAACGTCACCATTACCGATAATCAATGTATCTTTATTCAATGAATTTCTTACATTAACGGCTTTTTCGATTTCGTTCCATTCTGCAGGAAAATCGCTCATCATTTTTTGAGTTCTGCAATGAAGGGTTATCACTTCTGGGTTGACTTCGAGTAAATTTGAAATCCAATTTTCTGTTTCATGCACTTTAATGCCGGTCCTGGTTTTTACTGAAACAGGTATTTTGGATGCTTCCTGCGTTGCCAGAATGATTTCTTTAGCTAATTCGGGATATTTGATGAGCTCGGAGCATGATGCCTGCTTAACAATTTTTTTAACCGGACATCCCATGTTAATGTCAATCCCATCAAAATTGTATTCGTCATTGATGATTTTTGCGGCTCGGGCAAACTTTTCAGGATCCGAACCCCAAATTTGTGCAATAATTTTGACATTAGATGAGTTGAGCAGTTCTCTTTCGGTCTCGCTTATTAGCAATCTATGACTGACTTTGTCCTTTCCGATGGGATGGCACAATCCATCAACAGATGTAAATTCTGCGAATACCACATTTAATGTTCCGGGTTCGGATATTCCAAGCACAATCTCACGAAATACAGTATCGGTAACATCTTCCATCGGAGCAAGAGCAATAAATTTATTCTTACTGTTTTTCCAAAAGCTCATGTTCTTTGTAACTCCTCAGCAAAGCTGATAATATTATCCGACAAACTCTTCCACGAAGCAATCAGTTTATAATTGGCAATATTTGCAGTATAGTTTGAATAATGCGATGCGAAGAAGTTCTTGATTGTATCGGAAATCCCCCTTGCGCTAAGTTCATCAACCATTATTCCGCTTCCGTAAGGCTCAATCATCTCGCTAAGCCCACCAACTTTGGTTGCTATAACAGGCAGGTCAAAATGATATGCTATGGCTACTATGCCGCTTTGTGTCGCAGATTTGTAAGGTAGCAAGTTGCAATCGGCAGCAGAGAAAAACAGTGGCGTTTCGTCGTCAGAAATGTATCTTGTATAGAGAGTAACTCTTTTGCTGAGCTTATGTTCTTTAATAATATTACGGTACTTATCAAATGAACCATATACTTCACCTGCAATCAGCAAATGATACGAATCATCAAGATAGCGTAATGACTCGAGAGCCAGGTCAATTCCTTTGTAGTCGCGTATAAACCCGAAACAAAGTATAATTTTTTTATCCTGAGGTAATGCAAGCTCCGCTCTTGCTTCTCTTTTATTTATCTTTTCACCGAAATGATTATATAATGGATGCTGAACCATTATATATTTGGCATCGGGCTTAAGTTGAAGCAAATCTTTCTTGACTGACTCACTCATTACAACAAACCCGTCATTACGCTCAAGGAAATAGTTGATAAATGTCATATCGCCGTGTCTTAGCTCGTGGGGTATCACATTATCCAGTATACTGATTCTTTTAGCTTTGGTTAATTTTCCTGCAACATATCCCAGAGATGGAGCAAAGTATGGCATCCAGAATTTGGTAAGGAAAATGTCAGGGTTGTATTCATTAATTATTTTAACAGATTTCTTAAAGCTTAATGGATTAATAGTACTTAATATTCTGATGGAATCAATTTTTTCGGCATTATCTCCTTTTTGCACCATCTGGGTTTTTCCGGGAAAAAGCAAAGGTGGGTATTGCAAGGTAAAGGTATATGGCATAACTTCGTGCCCGGACTTCAGCTCATTATACAATGAAGCGTTGAACTGAGCTATACCGCCACGATAAGGATAGAATGTTGACAAATAGGCAATTTTCATTTGTAATAAGCAATTTTTAAAATACAATTACGTGAACTACAAATTTAATATTTTTTCGACAGATAAATGTCAGATAAAATTCGAGATTTAGTTTTTGGTAGTAATATTTCCGATAATGATAAATATTATTGGGGGTATATGTATGATTTGGGCAGGGAAACCATCGTGCCATATCTGACAGAATTGGGAGCATTTGAAGGTGGAAATTCCGTGATAGAAATCGGCTCTGCCGAAGGTGGTGTTTTGCACGCTTTTGCTGACAAAGGGGCAGTTAATTGCATAGGTACCGATATATCACTTCCGCGTCTTGAAATGGGAAGAGTCATCAGTAAAATTGCAAATCTAGATGTAGAATATGTATCAAATGATATAATTTACGAAGAACCTCAAAGTGAGTGGGTAGGCAAATACGATCTTGCTATACTTCGTGACGTTATTGAACACCTTGACGATACTGTAATTGCTCTAACAAATATTAAAAAAGTAATCAAAAAAGGTGGCTTTCTTTATGTTACTTTCCCGCCATATAACTCTCCCTACGGAGGTCATCAACACACATTAGCGGGTGATATGCTGAGTAAATTGCCTTTTATTCATCTTTTGCCCGAAAGTATTTTCAGAAATTTGATTCAAAGTGGCAGACCTCAGGACATCGAAGAAGTTGTTCGTTTGTTAGATATTAGATTGTCGCCCGAAAAATTCAAAAAAGCAGCATTGGAATCCGGTTACGAAATATTTAAGGAAGATTATTATTTGCTGAGACCTGTATTTAAAATGAAATTCGGTTTGCCTACTCTAAAGATTAACTCAATAGCAAAATCCTCATTTGTAAGAAATTTCTTTTGTATGGAAGCATCTTACATACTGCAAGTCAGGTAAAAATTTAATTATCTAAATATTCTGCTCCGACTTATAGATAAATCGGAGCATTTTTTTTGATATTTTAATTGGCTCTTGCTTCGGTATAAACATTAAATGAAGGTGGGTCAAATATTGTTTTTTTGACTGCACATTGGTTTACTGATTTAACGAGAGCATCATAGTATTTTTCAGGGAAATCAGGCGGTACTGATATTTTGATTATTATTTCTGATACGCGCTGATTTACTGAATCATACTTCAAACTTTGAAGAAGTTCGATATTATCTGCCGGTATTCCTCTACTATCGCAAAAGCCTTTTACATAAATTCCGCCGCAAGTAGCTATTGATGCGAGGAATAATTCGTATGGTGCCGGTGCTGTACCATCTCCACCTCCATTTACAGGTTGGTCGGTCTGAATTAAAAATCCGTTTTGTTCAGCATATACTTTTTTGTTGCCGGGGAAAAACACTCTAATTGCCATTTTAGTCTCCAAATTTTTATATATTTGTATAAAATTTATATTATTTAACAACTATATTGCTATACGGCAATATAGTTTATTTTAGCGTATTAACGTAATGAAAAAATTTTTAATGTATTTGACGTTAATTTTAATTATTGGAGTAGTAGGTGGATTCTTATACTCCAATTATTTACTTAACGAAAAAATTTCGTCCGACAATCCACTGAAAGTAATAATTCCAAAAGGTTCGGGTACTAAGAAAATCAGCAAAATACTGACTCAATCCATAGATGCAAATCCAACTTGGCTATATGAGTTATATTTGAAATATTCATCATTTGTTGACAAAAAATTTCTTAAGGCAGGAGTATATTTATTCCCGACAGGAATAACAAAAATTGAGATAATAAATGCTCTTTTCGAAGGTAAATATTTATATACTGCAAGAGTTACATTCCCTGAGGGAATAAGTTACAAAGATTTTGCCTCAATATTGCAAAAAAAAGTTCTGGTTGACTCAGCCAAATTTGTAAAATTGTGTGAATCGCAGGAAGTTCTGGACAAATATAATATTCCTTCTAAGAATGTAGATGGTTATCTCCTGCCCGAAACATACGAGTTTTATATGGAAAGCCCGGCTGAAGAAGTTATTTCCAAACTACTTGATTTTCACAAACGTATGTTCGACAGAATTCAGTCTTTATCATCAAATACTGAAAGTCTTTCAAAGCACGAAGCACTTACTTTAGCTTCGATAGTCGAAGCTGAAACTCCCGAAGAAAGCGAAAGAGCGAGAGTTGCCGGATTGTACCTGAATCGAATAAAAAAGAATATGCTTTTGCAGGCAGACCCGACTGTCAGCTATGCTTTGGGTGGCAAACAAAGGCTACTTTATGAAGATTTAAAGATAGACAATCCATATAATACATACAAATATTCTGGATTTCCGCCCGGACCAATTAATAATCCCGGTGCAAAATCAATTAAAGCTGCTCTGAATCACGAGAAACATGATTATATTTATATGGTTTTGATCGGTGATGACAGCAAAAAACACAATTTCTCGGAGAATTACAAACTTCATACTCAATATGTAAATGAGTACAGAAAAAGAATTAAGCAAAATAATAACTAATTTTTAGTTGTTGTTTGCGTCTAAAAAACTATTATTAAAAAATTAAGTTCACCAAAATTATGAAAATTAAGTATTTATTCCTTGTATTAGCAGTTATTTTTTTGTCCTGTTCGGATAGCAAACCACTTATCAGTGATGATAAAGAGCATGAACAAAATTTTTATGAATTCATCTCGGCGATAAAGCTCCCCGAAAAGCTGGAATTCTGCGGAGAGAATCTCCCACTTGATGATATTGAAATCCGTGAGCGCGCAGAAAGGGAATTTTATCTTATGCTACAGCAACCCGGACAGTTGATACTTTATATCAAAAGGTCAGGGAGATATTTCCCGATGTTCGAGAAGGTTATCAAAGAGCATAATTTACCCGACGACCTTAAGTACCTCTCTGTTGCCGAGAGTGCCTTATATCAGGCAAAGTCTGCAGTAGGTGCAATCGGATTATGGCAGTTTATGCCTGAAACAGCTAAGATGATGGGTCTTCAGGTTGATGAATATGTCGACGAAAGACGCCATCCGGAGAAATCTACACATGCGGCTATGAAATATCTGAAACAGGGTTTCAGCAAGCATAAATCATGGGTACTTACTGCAGCAGGATACAATATGGGGCATACTGGATTATCCGATAATCTTAGTTTTCAGAGTGTTGATAATTATTTCGAGCTTCACTTAAATGAAGAAACATCAAGGTATATTTTCAGAATAGCGGTGATAAAGCATCTCATGACCTATTCAGATACCTATGGCATAAAAATACCTGAAACAGAGAAGTATTCATCACCCAAAACACAAAAGATAAAGGTGAATTCAGCTATTCAGGATTTATCCGCATGGGCTAAAGTGAACGGAACAAGTTATAAGAAGGTCAAGGAACTAAACCCATGGATACTTAAGAGGATGTTGCCGGCGCCACCGAAAGGCGTATTTTATGAAATTGAAATTCCTGCATAATTACTTATGATTTCAGATGAATTATTAGCTCGGCTCGATAAAGCAACTTCAAAAATTTACGATGAAGAAAATCGGAAATTTGCTTCATTACTGGCTGTAGAAGTTTCAAACCTGAGATTTGACGAAAGCTCTGTAATTACTGCATATTTGCTTAGGTCGGATACAAAAGACAACAATATCAGGCAATTAATTAAACAGCAGTTCGGTGCTGATATTTTAGAGAATGTAGAGTTAATCCGAAGATTATCTACAATTTCTTTTACTGAAACTCAGAAGAATATTTCGCAGTTACGTAAATTATTTATCGAAATAACTGACGATGTAAGAATAATATTCATAAAGTTAGCCGAAAGATTGATAAATTTGAAGATTGCCGATGAAATGCAATCAGACGATTTGGAAAGATTATCTGAGGAAGCTTTGTACTTTTATTCTCCGATAGCTCAGCAGCTCGGTATTCGTAAGTTTTATACAGAATTAGAAGATATCGCATTCAGAAACCTTTTCAAAGATGATTTTATTTATCTCGAAAAGATGATTGAATCAAAAAGGAATGTATTTACAGCAAAGCTGAATGCAATGAAGTTTGACCTCAACAAAGTATTGTCGAAATACAATATAAAGGTTCGATTTCAGGCACGTGTCAAGAGGCCATACAGTATTTATCGTAAGCTGAAAAAGCAAAAAATTTCCCTAGAAAAAATATATGACTTGCTTGCTTTACGAGTAATTACTGATACAAGAGAAAATTGCTATATGACTCTTGGGGCTGTTCATAATAACTGGATACCCCTCGAAGGGCGATTTCGTGACTGGATTACCTTCCCCAAAGCGAATGGCTACCGTTCAATTCAGACAACAGTTGCTACAAGAAGCGGTGATAAATTTGAAATACAAATTCGTACTGAGGAAATGCATCACGAAGCAGAGTATGGTACTTCTGCACATTGGGCATATAAGCAGGGAGAAGAACTAAGAAAAGGTGATTGGATATCACGTTTGAGGGAGTTTTTGGAGAATGATGAATATTTTGATAATCCATTCGAGGTATTCGACAAGCTCAAGAATGAAATGAAGAGAGATTATATCAATGTACTCACCCCAAAAGGTGACATTCGCTCTCTGCCCGAATGCTCAACACCACTT
The DNA here is from genome assembly GCA_024711295.1 of bacterium. Classification (GTDB taxonomy): domain Bacteria; phylum Bacteroidota; class Ignavibacteria; order Kapaibacteriales; family UBA2268; genus JANJTB01. Next base: position 9,158 of record JANJTB010000016.1, read on the forward strand.
GATTATGCTTTTGCCGTACATACCGATTTAGGCTACAAAACCACAGGTGCAAGGGTTAACGGTAAGTTTGTATCTTTGAAGACCGAGCTAAAGTCTGGCGATGTGATTGACATTATTACATCAAATAATGCGACTCCTTCGAGAGACTGGTTAAACATTGTTAAAACGAATCGTGCACGCTCAAAAATTTTGAGATGGTTTAAAAAGAATGAGCAGGAATTACTTGTATCCGAAGGGAAATTACTTTGGGAGAAGTTAAAAAATAAGTATCGCAAAAAATTGCTGGGTTTCGAAGACGAGCAGAAATTTAAAAGTAATGTTGCCAAAAGCGGGCATAAGTCCCTTGATGATTTCTATTACAGTGTTGCTACCGGTGGTGTAAAATGTACTCTCTTTCAGTTAAAGAAATTATACCCTGAAGCATTCAAGAAGGTCGAGGAGCGCAAGAAGAAGCCTTCGGGGATGAATTATTCCGACCAGAAGCCGCATATAAGGGTTGAGGGGCTCGACAACCTTGAGGTTGTAATGGCGAAGTGTTGCAGTCCCATCAAAGGCGAGCCGATAGTAGCTTATATTACACGCAAGTCAGAGCTGAAAGTTCACTCGGCAAACTGTTTTTATATCAAATCTCAAGAATTTGATTCTGAAAACTTCAAAAAAGCAGAATGGCTCGGCGGTGATTATATCCAAATTGTTAAGCTAAAAATATTTGGCGAGAGTTACAGCAAAATACTTAAGCTTGCCGTAGATATAGCAGAATCTCTTAAAGTGAAAATTTATGATACCAAAAAGCTGTCGAAAGGTAACTCAGAGGGATTGTATATTGAAATTGAAGTAAAAGAAATTGAACAATTGAACAATTTTAGGAATAAAATAATAAACAATAAAATTGTTGATGTCATAACATCATAAATTTATGATATTGTTGATAATTATATTTTTTTCTTAGAATTAAATTAAGTAATTTTGATGTTTATATTAAAGCAAATTATCAGGAAATAAATAATGGCAAAAGAACAGACCAAAGACCAGAATACATCTGGAACAAAGACTGCAGATGAGAAAATGAAAGCAGTTCAGATGGCAATTGACCAGATTGAAAAAGCTCACGGAAAGGGTTCGATTATGCGTCTCAATGATCAACATGTTGTAAATGTAGATGCGATATCAACCGGGTGTATTTCATTGGATGCCGCAATAGGTATCGGTGGTGTACCGCGTGGTAGAATCATTGAGATATTTGGTCCGGAGTCGTCAGGTAAAACAACCGTGTGCCTTCATGTTATTGCAGAAGCACAAAAGATGGGTGGGCTGGCTGCATTCGTTGATACAGAACATGCTTTGGATATCAATTATGCACAAAGATTAGGTATTGACCTTAATAACTTGTTGTTGTCGCAGCCGGAATTTGGTGAGCAGGCTCTCGAAATCGTTGAAACGCTGGTAAGAAGCGGTGCTATTGATGTGATAATTGTTGACTCTGTTGCTGCACTAACCCCAAGAGTTGAAATTGAAGGTGATATGGGTGATGCTCAGATGGGTTCGCAGGCAAGACTTATGTCTCAAGCTATGCGTAAGCTGAATGCTGCCATTGGTAAATCAAAAACTACTGTTATATTTACAAATCAGCTGAGGAGCAAAATCGGTGTTGTTTATGGTAATCCTGAAACTACAACCGGTGGTAATGCTCTTAAGTTTTATGCTTCGGTAAGAATAGACATTCGCAGAAAAGAAGTAATAAAAGATGGTCAGGAAATAACTGGTAATCGTGTCAGATGCAAAATTGTGAAAAATAAGGTATCGCCACCATTCAAGGAAGTTGAATTCGACATTATGTATAACGAAGGTATATCGAAGATGGGTGATCTTATTGACGTAGCAACCGAATACGGAATTGTTGCTAAAAGCGGCTCATGGTATTCTTTCAAGGGTGAACGCAGCCAGGGCAGAGAAGGCTTGCGCAAACTGCTTATTGATAATAACGACCTTTATGTTCAGCTTGAAGCTGATGTTAAGAGCGTTCTTCAGCAAAAGCCGTCAAATAGTAAATCCGAAGTTTTGCTCAGCGAAGTAAATTGATTTACTAATTGGTATTATCATGGGGTTTAATGTTATAAAAATATTAAACCCTTTTTTTTATATTCTTGAGGGAATGGTATGACTGAAAAGATTGTTTATTTCTTGAGAAGTTTATTCTGGAAGACAGGTTATGACTTTCATAAAATTGACAACATGAATTTTCTGTATAGTCTAATTTATAGAAACTATGATAAGAATTTCGTATTCCTGCAGATTGGAGCCAATGACGGAGTTAGGTTCGACCCCATTAATTTTATTATAAAAAAGTTAGGATTGACAGGATTTTGTGTTGAGCCGATTCCTGAATACTTTGCTGAGTTGGAAAGGAATTATGCAGGAAATGATAAAGTGAAGTGTATCAATTTTGCAATTCACTCACAGACAGGCAAGATTAATATGTACAGGCATGTTCGTACCTCCGACAGCAAATCGTGGACTAATGGTATTGCTTCTGTTAATCCTGAGCACTACAAACTTAATAATCTTGAATCGAATGTTATTGAAAAGGTAGAAGTTGATGCCATTACTTTTGAAGATTTATTTTCGAAAATGAGAATTCAAAAAATTGACCTATTGGTAATGGATACCGAGGGTTATGATTATGAACTTTTGAAAATGTATCCGTTTGAAAGCCATAAACCGAAAATAATTCAGTTCGAACATGGTTTACCGAATAATTTTATGACCTTTGAAAAATACGGTGAATTAATTGCAATGCTAACATCTTTAGGGTATAACTCTATTAGCGGATACTTCGATACAATAGCTTATCTGGAAAAATGATATTTCGGGTATTTGTGATAGTTTGAACATTATCCGAGTTATTTTGCCGCAACTTTATTACTTTTGTAAGTGGTTCATATTCAAATATTCGAATCAGGAATTTGTTAAGATATGATAAAATTTATTATTATTCTCCTCGCAGTCTTGATAAGCAATTCACATCTCTTATTTAGTGATTGCAATATTGTTAATGAATTCGGTAAGTTCGTAACAGCAGAGCTAAACAGTTACGAAGGTACTTTATATCTCAGAACTGAAATTAAAGTTGTTGATGATGATTTTCCCTATGCTGATATTATTCGAAGCAATTCAGGATATTTTGATTATTTGCTCACAAATTTCTCTATGGTTTATCCTTCAGAAAATTTATCTGAGAAAATGGATAGTGCAACCATAAGGTCACAATATTTGGAGTACCTCAGGAGTGATACTATCTTTACTCCTTTGATGTGCGAATTTTACAATAAGTCTATAGTCAGGTCACATTCCAAAGATACAATAAACTTATCTAAATTGATGAATATTGCAGTCAAATTCTTTACTTTGATGGACATTGATGCTAACGGGAATTTTGTTGCAAAGATATGTACCGGAATGAATGCTCTAAGTAGCACAGAATCGAATCGTAACCCTCATCTTGAAGCATTCTGCTTTTCATCAATAATCAAAGATTTTATGGAGCCGAAAGCAAATCTTGGCAGTATATTCGAAAATTCCATAAGAGATTTGTACAAAATAAACTGGGGTACAGATAAAAATGAAAAGTTGCTCAGAGCCGAAGGTGCATTATTTATGCTTATGAGTAAAAATGAAAAATTCATCAATTATTTGATAGGTGAATACAATACTAAATCTGAAATGCTGCCTTTTGTTTTAAAATTATAATGATTTAAAAAAAATAAGAGAATTAATATATGGAATTATTTTTAAATCCTGAAACATGGATCGCCATTGTAACATTAACATTCCTTGAGATTGTTCTTGGCGTAGATAATATTATTTTTATATCAATTGTATCAAACAAGTTACCTGCTAACCAGCAGGCAAAAGCAAGAACCATAGGCCTCACGCTTGCAATTCTTATACGTGTGGGTATGCTCTTGGGTATCAGCTGGCTAATACACTTCACCAAGCCTCTGTTTACAGTATTCGACCAGGGATTCAGCGGTCGTGACATTATTTTGTTTCTTGGGGGATTGTTCCTCTTAGCAAAGAGCACCTCTGAAATTCACCACAAAGTCAGCCACGAACCTGATGCTGTAAATGTAAAAGCCGTCTTGTCTATGCGAAATGCCATTACTCAGATTGTTATGCTTGATGTGATTTTTTCTTTCGATTCAATCCTTACTGCAGTTGGTTTGACAAATGAGGTTATTCTGATGATAATTGCAGTTGTTATTTCTATGGTGATAATGATTATTTTTGCGGGAAGGATATCTGATTTTATTGCTAAATTCCCTACACTTCAGATGCTTGCACTTGCGTTTTTAATTCTTATCGGGTTTATGTTGGTGCTCGAAGGCTTCCATGTTCATGTGCCAAAAGGATATATTTACTTTGCGGTATTCTTCTCCTTGGTTGTTGAATATTTGAACATAAAAATAAGAAAAAAACATACTGTACATTGATTTTTTTTCGAATAATTTATTTCTGATTAGCGTGAAAAATTTATCCAAATTCTTGTTGCTGATGATTATGTTCTTCGGTTCAATTTCTTGTGGAGGGCACGAAATCAAGCAACCTAAGGAACTAAAGAAAATTGAGATTCAGTCTGAGCCGGTTCAGACTGAGGAAAGTAGTTTTGTTTTGTTAAAAACAGTACCTCACGATACTAAAGCATATACTCAGGGTTTGATAATTTCAGATGGCTTTTTGTACGAAAGTACCGGGCATTATGGAGCATCATCAATACGTAAAATTGATATTGAATCAGGCAGTATATTGTCTAAAACACCTTTGCCAAACCTATACTTTGGCGAAGGTATAACCGTATTTCAGGATAAAATTTATATGCTTACCTGGCAATCAAGACAGTGCCTGATAATAGACAAGCAAACTCTCGAAATCAAGGACGCATTCTCTTATTCAGGTGAGGGGTGGGGTATAACCGATAATGGTGAAATGCTCATCATGAGTGATGGCAGCAATATTCTTAAATTTATTGATGTAAGCAGCAGGAAAGTGGTAAAAATGCTTTCTGTGACAAGTATGGGCAAACCACTCGACAGGCTCAACGAATTGGAATTTGTGGACGGTAAGATTTTTGCAAATATTTATGAAGAAGATAAAATAGCAGTAATTAATCCTGAATCAGGAAATGTTGAGATAATTCTGGATTTCTCTGAATTGCGTAAGTACGAAAAAGATAATGCACTTGCCGAGGTTATGAATGGTATTGCATACGATAAGGTAAATGATGTTTTTATACTTACAGGCAAAAATTGGCAAAATTATTACCATATTAAAATAAATTAATTTGCAATTTTCGAAAGAATAGTTAATTTTGTATCTGTTGTTTATACATTCTTCAAAAAATCCTCTGGAGTTACTATAGTAGGTAAAATACCTAATTAGTATTTCGAACATAATAGGGCTGAAGCCTATACCTCACATATACATCGTGAATTATTACTCTTGTTTAACTAGGAGAAATTATGGATTACGTTCATGGTGTAGAACCTCAAAGAGTTCTTGAACTAAGACAAACAGTAGAAAGCAAAGAAATCTACCTTGTATTCAAAAGGATGTTTGATTTCTTAAGTGCAACATTTTTGATTATTTTATTTTCCCCGCTACTTTCGGTGGTATATTTAATAATCAGGATTACATCTCCGGGACCTGCAATTTTCAAACAAACGCGTGTCGGAACCTTCGGAAGAGAATTTACGCTTTACAAATTCAGAACTATGTATTACGGAGAGCACAATGATTTGTCAAAATTTGTTAGCGAAGATGAAAAGAAAAGAGGTTATTATGTAAAGACTGATAAAGACCCAAGGATTACACCAATAGGCAGGTATTTACGGAAAACAAGCATTGACGAGTTACCGCAATTATTTAATGTGCTCAAAGGCGACATGAGTCTGGTGGGTCCACGTCCGGTCATTAAGTATTTCCTCAATGCTTATCCTCATGTAATTGATTTGCGAACTGTTGTAAAGCCCGGGCTTACTGGGTTGTGGCAAATAAAAAACAGAGCACACTCTGCAACAATAATGGATATGATTGATTACGATTTAGAATATATTGACAACGTAAGCTTGTATCTTGATATTAAAATTTTACTCGAAACTATTCCTACTGTACTTAAATGTGAGGGTGCAGCATAGCAGGAGAGTGATTAAGCAGCGGTGGTATGATTGGGAATGAGGCATCACGGTGCTGCTAAATGAATCCGGCAGATAATTTATCGCCGGATTTATTTTTTAATTATTCATTAAATGTCATAAGTAAAATATATCAAATATATTTAAAACAAAAAAATATTTGATAAATTGAATAAATTGATTAATTTTGTGTTGTTTAGAATTAAAAAATGTAAACAACTGATTATAAATATTTCAAAGGTGTGAGTATGAAAAGCTCATCCGCCTCCGTCAGAATAATACTTTTACTGGTATTATTATCATTCGTTTTTTTCTCGTGCGATTTATTCAAGAGCAACAATCCTGTATCACCGAGTGGTGATGATAAGATTGAGTTGGGAGATGAGGTTGAACTAATAAATACTCAATCATCAGCTGGAAGCAAAGTAATAGTAAATAAAGCGGGTGATGCTCTTAATGGTCTAACCATAAACATTCCCGACGGAATTTTTGATGGGAACAGAATTTTTAAAATCAGCTCTTATGAAATTAAAAAGCATGAGCTTGGTCAGTATGTTAATCCTATTAGCCCTTTAATCAAAATTACAAGTAGCGGGGGTTATGCTAAAGGTGCGTTTGAAGTAAAAATACCAATCCAACTTGCAGATGGCGAATTCCCTTTGGTGTTTATATATGACGACAATACCAAAAAATTAGAGCCATTGCCACTTGACAGTTACGATCAAACATCAGTTACAGTTTTGACAAGGCATTTCTCTACCTCCAAACTAACAGCAGGGAGCATTATAAGTAAAGATGCACCGGTATTGCAGTCTGATGAAGCTTATACAAAGATGCTTGTAAGCTCTATGAGAGAATCATTAATAAAACAAACTCCTGTAATATCAAGTGGGTTCAGACTAGGAGTTGATGATTGGGAATTTGTAAATAGAGGTTCGTACATATCGCCTGGTGGACACTGTGCCGGACAAACTATGGGGGCACTATGGTATTATTATGAAATGAAACTTAAAGGCGAGCCAAATCTTTTTGGTCTATTGAAAAAACATCCTATTTTGTGGCAAGATAATAACAGAGGTTACCGCTTTTGCTCGGTATTGCAGGAAGACCAGGATTGGGATGGAATGGTTAGTTCATTCTTTTGGAAACATATTGATAAGGAACAAAGTTTGGACAAAATGAAGTTTTATCTTATAGCCGGTGCAATGCTTGCAACAGGTGAACCTCAGAATATAGGTATTTACCGCCAAACAGGAACAAACCAGGACGGCACTCCAAAATATGGAGGTCATGCACTGATTTGTTATCAGGTAGAGCCGGCAAGTGGAAAATTACTGATTGCTGACCCTAACTATCCGGCAGTACCACAGTCAATAAACTTTGTAAATGATAGATTTTTGCCATACGAAGGGAAATTAAACGCTGATGATGTTGTTAATTCATATCCAATGATTACATATTATGCAAAAACAGCTGTTATTGAATGGGATAAAATAGCTGATCGCTGGAAAGAGGTTATTAATTATAAAATCGGTACAGTGGAACCAAATAAATTTCCAAGCTATCAGCTGTGGTCACCTGATAATGGTGGCTTTGAAATCGATGATGAGATTGATATTGACTTTGACACTCTTAATGTTTGGGTAAAAGTTCCAGGTGCCGAAGCATGCTATACCATTAATGGAGAAAGTTACGGTGATGTTGATATTTATAGGGCAGATGGAGGACTTTTTGCTAAAGCTGTTTTAAAAAATGATATATTCTTTGTATTTAATACTCCAGGCAGTTATAAATACGGCTTTGAGATTTATGCATTCAGAGAAAAGGCAAAATATAGCAATGGTGAATATAAGCCCAGGTTTATTGACTTTAGATGGGTTACAATAAACTACAAAAAATCAAATGCTAAAATAATTCCAAATAAAATGAGTGGTGATGCCAATATTGAATACACCTGGAACATGGACGTTTCAGATTTACCAAAAGAGAAAAAGTATTATATTGTATGGAGCATGGGTGATGATAAATCAGATGTTAAGAAAAGCAACGAGAATTTTATAAAATATAAGTACGAGGTTGGCGGCTCGTACAGGTTAATAGCAAAACTCTATGACGAGTCTAATAATAAGATGATGGCTCGTGATACTGCTTATGCTGAGATTGCCGGTGTTGGTGGAATATCGCCCGGTTCGGGACCTGCAGGTCAATTAATTACTATTACAGGCTCAGGTTTTGGAAATCGAAATGATGGAGACGATGTAACCTTGCATTGGACTGTTGACTCAACTAATCATAATTACAGAGCAATTACTACAAAAACCTGGTCTGACAATAAGATTGAAGCTGTGGTTGCTGATGAAACAAAGAATTTCATTGGGAAAGTATTTATTAAAGTTAGAAAATATAACAAAGATAAAATGAGTTATAAGTGGTTTGGTCCCTGGGAATTCGATTTGCAAAAGTGCAAAGTTGAATTAATAGATCCTGACACTATAAGTACTGGTGATTTGTTAACCATTAACGGAGAAAATTTTGGAGCAAAAGCTGTTGGAGATACTGTTCTCTTTGATAATTTACCCGTTGCTTCGATAGTGTCGTGGTCGAATAGTACAATTGTTTGCGAGGCAGTTGAAATGCCCGCTCAGGGTGATGTGTCGGTCTATGTTTCTAAACAATCATATAAACAATATAAATCTGAAGAATCGCCTTACTGGAAGCCTAAACCTGCAAATATTGCTAATTATCTCAAAAGTAAATTGATATCCTACGGTTCTATGATTAAATATAAGGTTAATACTGTGGTAACATCGTATAACAATAAGGGTGAGCCTTATAATACTCATGACTTTGAGTACGACGATACCCGATATCTAGATGCCTCCGACTCTAAAGAAAGCTCTTTTTCTGCAAATGGATTAGATTTTCAGTCCAGCTTCAAGTACAATTCTACAAATATTACTGTTTCTTATTCAGGGACAGTATCAAAGGATGGTAAAACCCTTGAGAGCTTGACTATTACAAGATATGACGGAGAAAAGCTCGAACTTAGGATTGTTTTGAAAGATGTTCCTTTGATTAACTATGGAAAGTACTATTCCAACTTTTCGTGGGAATACGGCACTAATTCAGCTCAAGGATATCTAACTGATTTTTATATGGCTTCGTATTATAATGACGGGAAATTGCAAACTGACTATAAGCTCAAAAATGCTGTGAATGTCAGATTTAACTTTTCATGTAAGTTTATTGACTGATTTACACAAGTTGTTTAGTGTGTAAAAAATAATTCTTTATAAAGAATAAAAAACCGGTTGAATCTAACTCTGAATCAACCGGATTTTTTTGAAAAATTTAATTTATGATAATATCAGGAAATGAATAAGGACTATCTCATAAAATCACGACGTATTTCTCTTTCGGTATCACGTTTCTTAACGTCTTCACGTTTGTCGTATTTCTTTTTTGAGCGAACTAGAGCTAATTCAATTTTTACAAGATGACCTGAGAAATAGGCATTGAGAGGTATCAGTGTAAGTCCTTTTTCCTCAACCTGACCTTTTAGTTTGAGCATTTCGCGATAGTTGACCAATAATTTTCGCTCTCTGTTCGGTTTGTGGTTTTCCCTGTTGCCAAATTCATACTCATTTATGTGCATGCCGTAAATATAAAGCTCACCTTTAAGAAATCCTGCATAAGAATCCTGAAGGTTACACTTGCCTGCCCGCAATGATTTTACTTCGGTACCCTGAAGTACTATTCCACATTCGATAGTCTGCAATATCTCATATTCAAACCTTGCTTTACGGTTTGTTGTGATGATACGCTTTGTTCTCTCTTTTGCGGCTTGTTTTTCTATCATTGCTACCAATATGCTAATTATTATCTTACAACACTTATAGACGATTTATTGCAATAATTACTTTTTGACTGGTTTATTGTTCATGATTACTTGTTTATAAAGTTCTTCAAGTCTATTGATTAATACTGATTCGTCGTATTTATCTTCTAAGAGTTTATGGCAGTCGTCTGCCATCGCGCTGATATTTCTTCTGTCTTCAATCAGACTCAGCAACTCATGTATATCAGGTTTGTCGTAATCAATTTTGCGAACACATTTATACCCTTCATACTCGCTAAGATATGCTTCGTTTGATGCAAGTACAGGCGTTTCGACACTTATAGACTCAATTACAGCTATGGGCTGAGCCTCGCCATAAGAAGACATCAGGAATAAATCCATCTCAGAAAGTGTCTGAAATTTCTTATCTTCATATACAGGTCCCATTAGCTTGATGTAAGACCCGGCTCCTAAACTGTTGATCAGGTTTTGCAGTTTTACATCATAGAAACGCTCTGCAGGTCCATATATAAGATATTCTAACTCAGGGTTGTGCTTGTAAAGCTCAACCACTAACTTTATTGCTCTTTCAATTCCCTTAACGTAGCTTAGGCGGCCCAAAGTACATAATTTAATTTTTTCGGATTTATCTTTTTTGAGCAGTCCTCTCTGAATCTTTATTCCGTTTGTGATTTTTACAATTTTATCTTTATCAAAATATTCAAGTAATGAGTCTGTTTCGATATCTGATACTGATATATAAGCACCTGCTTTGAGATAGTAAGGCCTTAACATTTTGATAATAATTGCTTTCGGAATTTTGAGTAAACGGTTAGAATCAAAATTACTTTTTATAAGCATTCCATGTGTTTGTAATAAATATGGAATATCATATTCTAAGCACAGTTCTAAAATGGGTTTTATGAAAAAATATGAAAATACATCGGATATGTGCACAACATCATATTTATGAATATTATCAACTGCCCATTTTTTGACTCCAAATCCATTGTAAAAATTGAATTGCCGGGCAAAGTGATTGTGAAAATTACGAAACCTGACCACCTCAACACCATTGATATATTCATGAAGACAATTGATTCTGTTATTTAAATCAAGTACATCAGTTGTTAATATGGTTACATTGTGATCTGATTTTGATAGGCATTCTGCTTGAAACTGAGTCGCATATACGATTCCACCACATGAGAATGCTGGTATATAATGAGGTTGAATGAAAAGAATATTCATTAAGCATTTTTCAAAATTGTTAACTTAAGATATAGCTTTTTGGGGAGAATAGTGATAAGAGTTAATACAAAAAAGTCATATAAAAAATACAGATAATTAGCAAATTTAAAATTAAGCTTAGATTTACAAGCCCACTTGATTTTTATAGCACCTAATAATGATTTCGCTGACTTGCGGTTAAAGTCTGATTGATAATGGTACACAAGAAGAATATCTTCTAGATTATGCAAATTTGCACCCTGTAAAAACCAACTTACTACTAATCCATAATCATCAGCCCTGTTATTTGCTTGGGTAGTATTTTGATATCCTCCGTACTTATTAAAAGAGGTAAGCCTAAAAATTAAGCTATTTCCATGCATTGGATTAGTTCTTTTAATTTCATTTGGTATATTGTTATATTTAATTAGTGGCATTGTATAACTATTATCATCTTCGTAGATTAGTTTTAATGCTGATCCGCACATATCAATATGTGGGTTATTCTCCATAAAGCTAAATAGTGTTTCGAATCTGTGAGGTAGTGATTCATCATCTTGGTCGTGAATGATAATATATCCTGATCTGACTAAGCCGAGCCCGATATTCCGTGATTTGATAACACCAAAGTTTTTTTCATTTATGTGGTATCTAACTCTGCTGTCATTTTGGGCATAATCCTTAACTATTTTAATACCTGAATGAAAATCCGGATTATCAATAACAATAATTAATTCCAGCTCTCTTAGTGTTTGATTAAGAACTGATTTAATGGCTCTGTGAAGCTGATAGTCGGGAGCGTTATGAGTAAGCATCACACAGCTTACCCTAGGAGTAATTGAGTTGATTGTCATTTCTTCCCGATAGTAAAATAAAATGTACTGCCTTCATTTACTGTGCTTTCGACCCAAATCTTACCTTTATGCTTTTTGATAAACTCGTTGCAAAGTATCAATCCAAGCCCACTGCCGATTTCGTTATTAGTGCCGATGGTAGTTATATGATTTCCGATTTTAAACAGTTGTTTGATAGTTTCAGGAGGGATACCTGTACCGTTGTCTTTTACGAAAAAGTTAATCTTTCCCTCTGACTCACCCTGACCTATAATAACATTCTTATTTCTGTGTGAGAATTTGACAGCATTAGTCAGTAAATTTCTGAATATTGTCTTAAGCATATACGGATCTGCAAAGACTTCGATACTACTACCTATCTCAAGCTTAATATTTACTGCTTTTTCTTCGGCGTAATTGCTTATTAATTCGATACACTCCCGTGCAATGTAGGATACATTCACTTTCTCGGGATGAAATGCTATTATACCTCTCTGGGCTCTTGACCACTCAAGCAGGTTGTCGAGTAGCTCCGACAAGCTAAGAGATGATTTATGCAACAGTTTGAGCATCTCGAGGCGCTCATCATCACTAAATGCAGTATAATCAGTGCTCATCATGTCGGTAATATTCTTGAAGGTGCTTATCGGCGACCTAAGGTCATGGGCGATGATGGAGAAGAATTTATCTTTGGTGGCATTGAGCTCCTTGAGCTCTGCTTCACTTTTCTTTAGAGAATATTCTGCCTGTTTTCTTCTTTCGATATCTTCAACAATGCCTATTCCACCAACTACTTTATTATTCAAATTAATAATAGGGCTGAATAAAACTCTAACCTGGGTTATCTTGCCCGATGTGAAAGAAGTGTATTTCCCTTCATATTCTGCTGTTTTACCTACTAAGCATTTGTTGAGTATATTCTGAATATTTGAGTCCGGAAGTATTCGCATATCCAGACCTATTAATTTATCGAAGCTGGAGCCGAGTATATCAACGAAATTCTTATTGCAGGAGTTGATTACTCCTTTTGCATCGAATTGCAGAATACCAATAGGTGCATTCTCGAATATTGAGCGATAGCGGGCTTCGTTTTCTACTAATATTTTTTCGTGTTGCTGATGCTCGGTAATATCTTCATTTATAGCTATTATACCTGTAATATTGCCTCGTAAATCGGTTATAGGCGAAATTACCGAAGACTCATAAATTTTATTTCTGTCTTTGCCTAAGGTTTTGACAATTCCGGTCCAGGAATTACCCGAGAGTACAGATTCAATTATCTCGTCAAACTCATTTTTGCTTCTTTGCAGGTAATTGAAAAGCACATTTTTGGAGTTGATAATCTCCTCACGACATGTTCCTGTGAGATTGCAAAACTTAGGATTAACATATTCAACTTTTCCGGTAGTGTCGGTAATTACAACACTGACTGGTATTTGCTCAAAAGCAGTATAAAGTGCGTTGAGCCGCTCCTGAAGGTTCTTTTTTGCAGTAATATCCCGCAAGGTATAAACAATATTTATAGGAATATTATTGGAGTTACGGACAATTGAAGAGTTGATTTCGCAGTGAAATTCTGTACCGTCAATTCTTTTCATCAAGTATTCAGCTATGCCGGGGTTATTACCTAGCAGTAGCTCTCCAAACAGATATTTTGCTCTTTCAAAGTCGTTTTCAGGAACGAAATTGAATATATTCTTTCCAATTACTTCAAATTCATCATCGAAACCCCACATCTCGAGGCTTCTTTTTGTTGCGAAGATTATTTTACCGGATAAGTCGGATATTGCCAGTCCGTCGGGTATAGACCTTATGATTGACTCAAGCATGGAGCGATTGAGAAATAATGAAGGCATATCGCTATTTTTCAGCTTCTCGAATTCAATATTTATATCGTCAGCGATATTAAATAAATCTTTTTTTTCACTATGTTGCTCAGTCGTTTGCATTTATGATTTTATTGAAATCTCATTTTTAATTATTTCAAATATATGAAACAAATATTAATTAAGTAACTAATATTTATCAAAAAATAGATAGAAAAAAATGTGCCATATTTTTTTCTGTTGCTAAATATTTATAATTATTATTATTTAGTGAGAGTTGAGCTTTATTATTTTTTTTCGATAAATACCATTATCGGTACTAATTCTAACAAAATAGTTTCCTGCCGGTAGTAATGATATGTCAATTTCAACTTCATTTTTATTGAATTCCCTGCTAAACAGTTTTCTACCCTGAATATCAGTTATATCTATACTAATTATATTTACCAAATCGGAATTGGAAGCGATTGTCAGTTTTTCATATACCGGCTGAGGATATACTTTGATGTCATCACTGTTATAATCATAATTTACGTTTGATTCAATTTCTTTATCTCCATACGCAACCACTTCCCATAATTTGAAAGTTGTATCACTTGTTGAGATGAGATTGATTTTTATGTATCTGAAAGTATAATCAATACTGTCAATTATTGTAAGTCGTGAGTCAGTAACGGGTTTCAGGTTGATTGTATTCCATGATTGCAAATCTTTCGACACCTCAACTGAGAATTTTTCAGGCATTTGCTTTATCCATATCAGTTTGAGCAAATCAACTTTGTACACAGTATCTAAGTCGATCATAACCCACTCATTTTTATTTGAGTTACTTCTCCAAAAAGTATTATAACTGCCGTCATTAACCGCTTTAATGGTATATGTTGAATCGAGAGGGATAGATGATACCATGACTTGCTTTTTCCAAGCAATATTTCCGGGCATTGGATTTTCATCGAAAATTACACCCGGGGCTCTGCCGATTGATTCGCTTAACTCTTTGAAAGCATGATAATTGCCTGCTATTTTTGGTCCACCCCAAAGTCTAGTGGACAAAACTCTAAGAGTGTTCATTATTTCGTTTGCAATATGCCCTTCAGTTTCGGTATTGGGATGGTCACACCATACCAAAAATGTAGAGCCAAGATTGTTAGGATGGTCGCGTGGTACTTCCTTGAGCTCATTAAACTGATGAATTTCCCACCTTTCGTACATAAAATAATCATAAATCAGCCAGCCGGAACCGGTAACATAATACAGGTAATTCCATGCACAATTTGAAATTTTATATCCCTGCTCAATGTATTGAGTCGGAAAGTCTCTGCCTTCCCAGTAATCCACAATAATATTAGTATCAATTCTAGCATGGTAATTTGCAGGGTAAGTGTGGCGTATGCTAATGGCATCATTAAATATTCTGAGTGTTTTGCCATGAGCTCTGACAATTTGATTTATGAAATTTACAAAATCGAAATAAGTATCTAATGCCTGTGCATCAGGTCCATATTTTTCAGTAGCAAATTCAAGAAATTGCGGATGCTCATGTAGGTTGATGTATTTGTATTCATCACCACCCATGTGCCAGTAGTGTCCGTCAAATAGTGGTAAATATTCCTCCAGCAGTTTTTTTATGAAATTACGGGATTCATCAAGGGAGATGTCAAGAAA
Source organism: bacterium (assembly GCA_024711295.1). GTDB lineage: Bacteria > Bacteroidota > Ignavibacteria > Kapaibacteriales > UBA2268 > JANJTB01. The sequence goes on from JANJTB010000016.1 coordinate 24,738, forward strand.
AAAGTCTGCCCTGCCACCTTCGTAATCAGTCAGACACAGCTCTTTTCGATTACGCAGTAATGCGCCCATGTGTCCGGGCATATTAATCACAGGAACGATTGTAACATGATATTTTTTTGCAAGCTTTTGCAAATCTCTTATTTCTTCTTTTGAATAATGTTCTTCTGATACAGCATCGGGGTAGTTTTCTGATTCTAACCTGTAATCATCATTATCACCAAGATAAAAATAAAAGTAATTAAGTTTGTTATAGGATAAATCTTTGATGTGATTTTCGAGCCATTTAACTGTAAAATACTTACGTCCGTTATCAATGAAAAAAGACCGTTCTGCTCTGTCGGGCCAATCTTTAATTTTGCCTTGAGGTATAGATCCGTAAAACTTGATTAACTGAAGCAGGGTGCGGGTGGCATAGAATATTCCTTTACTGCTGTTTGCAGAAACTTCGATTTTGTCACTGATATTCATTATGTAACCTTCGGTGCCGAGTAATGAATCGTAAGCTCCTATTGTGAAGTATATATCCATATTAAACGGTGTACCACCGCTTGATATACTAAGTCTGTAGCCGCTCAGGTTTTCCAAATCTTCATTGAATGTATTAATATCATCAATCAATTGTTCATAAAATTTATCATTTATAATTATTCTTGAGTTCTTGCCGAAAGCAAATACATCTTTACCTTTTTCCCATTCTCGTACACTTGGTACAGATTTTATATAATCCGGTTCAGTTTGTGAAACTATGTCTGAAAAGTTAATCAGAAATAGTGATAACACGATGATTATTTTTAACATAGAATTATTGAAAATTACTTTTTTAAAAAATGCAGACAGCCATATTTATAAAGACACATCAATTTGATTTTTGTCCCAAAAAAAATCAAAAAATTTCAAATAATCTAATTTTTATTATGTATTTACAATTTTGGAATCAAAATATGAGTTGAATATGCTGATTGTTAATATTATTGGGATAACTACACCTCAGTATGTTGTACTTTTGTAATAATGATTAATCCAAAAAATGAAAATTTATATTGACGAAATTAGATAAGATATTAAAGCAGTATTTTGGTTATGATGGCTTTCGAAATGGTCAGGAAGAGATAATAAATACAATACTTGCTTGTCGTGACGTGTTGGCAGTGATGCCAACAGGTGGTGGTAAGTCCTTGTGTTATCAGTTGCCTGCTATTGTAATGCATGGTACTGTACTTGTGGTCTCACCACTGATAAGTTTGATGAAAGACCAGGTAGATTATTTAAATTCATGTGGAGTAAATGCGACTTCTATCGACAGTACAATAGGATTTGAGGAGCTTAGAGTACGATTCCAACATGCTGCAAATAGTAAATATCAATTGATATATGTAGCACCCGAGCGTCTAGGTAGCAAGATTTTTCTGAATCTTCTCAAAACTATTCATATTCCGTTTATTGCTATTGATGAGGCTCACTGCATATCGGAGTGGGGGCATGATTTCAGGCCCTCCTACCTGAATATCAATAATATATTTAATCATATTGAGCGATGTCCGATTATTGCACTTACAGCAACTGCAACACCCGAAGTTCAGAGAGATATTGCAGAAATACTCAAACTTCACCAACCTAAAATTGTGGTTAAGGGCTTTGACAGAAAAAATCTAAGCTATTTTACGGAATATTGTACCGAGAAGGCACTCAGGATTGCAGATATTTGTTCCAGAACTAAATCAGGCTCGACGATTGTGTATGCCGGTTCGAGAAAGAAAGTTGAGTTAATGTCGAAGGAACTGAATGAATGTGGTATAAAATCTGAACCATATCATGCAGGTATGAAGACTTTGCTCCGCAGTGCTATACAAGACCGGTTTATAAATGGCCGCACACCTGTGATAGTGGCAACAAATGCATTTGGAATGGGTATTGATAAGTATGATGTTCGGAATGTAATTCACATTGATTTTCCACTTACCATTGAGTCGTATTATCAGGAGGCAGGTAGAGCCGGAAGGGACGGCAAACCTTCTGATTGTTATATCCTTTATAATGAACTGGACGAAAGTCTTCCTGAGTATTATATTCAGGCAACTTATCCCTCTGAGAACATAATCAGACGGGTATATGATGCTATTGATGCCCATATTCGCAAGACCGAATTCAGTCCCGAAAGGTTATTATCCATCCCTGAACCGGTAAATCTTGCTAATGAAATTAATCTTGACTATCTGACTGTTGAATCTGTTTATAAGTTATTTATCCGCAATGGAATAATCAGTTCGGGTAAAGTTATGAGCAGTGCAAGAATCAGGATTACCACCAGCCGCGAAAGAATAATGGAATATTATAATAATTTAAATCCTGAGAAACAACAATCACTCGAGGCAATTCTCCGCTCATCGAGCTCTGACATTTTCGATCGGTTTGTGAACATTAACATACGTGATATATTGCAAAAACATGGTATCAGCAGGCAGCAATATGACGACATTGTCAAATCTCTTCAAATGCTAAACCTTGCTTCTTATTTTAGTGATCAAGAAGCAGGATCTTACTCATTAAGCAAGTTCTTTGGCAGCTTTGATGATTTACCTCTTGATATGTCAGCATTGCGAACGAGATATGCTTTTGCTTTGGCTAAATTTGACAAAGTAATTGAATATACTCACACTAAAGATTGCAAAAGAAATTTTATTCTTAACTATTTTGAAGATGAAGAATTTGATGATAAATGTAAAAAATGTGTTTCGTGCAAAGAAATAAAAATTAAAAATTACTTACTTACGTCATACCATAAATTTTTGGAAAAGGTCATTCTTGGGGAGCTTTCAAATTTTGAATCCGGGGTTGATTCAAATAAATTAATGCAAAATATCATGGCGTTTGTAAGTTCGACACCTGACGCTACTTATGATAATGCAGCCAATAACAGGATAGACATTTATTACAATAAAGCGATACAAAATTTACTTCAGCGACGAATAATTAAATATAAAGATAGATTTAACAAAACCATTTCCATCACTCCCGAGGGTGAGGAATTCATAAAGCAAATACCGGAGCAAATTAATCTTATGGCAAGGCGAGAAAAGGAGAAAACAGAAAGTGAAATCATTTTTAGCAAACTTGTTACATTACGCAGAGAAATAGCTGAACATGCTGGTGTAGTACCAAGGGGTATCATCAGTGATGTTGCTTTGAGAAAAATTGCTGAAGTGATGCCATCTACCGAATATGACCTAAAAAATGTTTCTGGGGTAAGTCAATTGTTCGTTCAAAAATTTGCCAAACTTTTTCTGCAAGAATTAGCAAAAATTAAGTTAAACCCAAAAGAACAAAAAGTTTCGAAGGTTGCTCAGGATACTCTGAGAATGCTTGAACAAGGTTCGGATTTCGAAACTATCAAAACCAGACTCTTTGCAGGTAATTTGGCAATGATGGCAAACTATATTGTCGAAATTATCGAAGCAGGCCAAAAATTACCACGTAAGCAGCTTGTACCGGATGCCGTTTATACAAAAGTAAAAGCTGCAATCAAAAAATTCCCCGACTTGGGAGCCAGAGACATCCAGCCCAAGCTTACCATCGAAATTGACTCACCTACTCTCAAGATAGCATGTGCTTTTGCAAAAGCTGAGCTTGGCTTATTGTAGGATTTTTACTCTTTCAACAACATTTTGAATAATGCAATCAGCCGGTCTGTGCCGGCTTTTTGTATATTTGTATTTAACCTTGCAAACCTGATATGTAGTTCGGGCTTGCGAGATATGTAATATTTCTTTCTTTTGATTAGAACAGGAAACAAAGCACCCTCGATTCTTTGCCTTTTATCAAGGTTTAAAGCTTCTTCACTTGGGTATATATATTTAACTTTTCTAGTTCCCATAATGTTAAAATGTGATAGTGATACCGTTAGATAATTCTAAATCATACTTCTTAAGGTCGCGAATCGGTTCGTTGTCGTATCTGAGAATGGTATTTACAAAAAAAGCAAAATGTTTGGTAATGCTAAAAGATACCCGATTCTCATTGAGAAATCTATAGTCTATAAAGTCATTTATGTATGGCTGATAATATGCTACTGCATAGAAGTTGAAAGATTTGTTGAAGGAGTATCTAATATTTAAGAAGTTGGTTGATCTTATATATTTTGTTACAGGTTTTTTGATATCGTCAACTTTTTCGTACTCATACATAGCACCAACACCACTCTCAATACTTAATCTGTGCAGTGAATCATTTGTGTATGTGTCTGTAATTATGAACCTCAGTCCGGCTCCTGCCAGATATCGTTCTTTAAGAAATATGAAATCATTATAGTCAATTTGTGCAAATAGTTCAGGCTCGATTAATTTATCCTTATTATATATAAACCTGAAATGTGCAAATCCCTTGTTAGTGATTAGCCTGTTATTGCCCTCTTTGTACTCCAGGTTGCCAACTATATATGTTATAAAGTTATTCTTATTATAGTCAATCCTGTAATCGCCCTGATATTTGAAGTACTCTTCATTACCTTTATTCAAATTTACAGAAAAATTTAATGTGTGAAAGAAGCCATTGCCTCTGTTATCCTTAAATTTTTCGGTATTTTTTTGGGAATAAGCGCTTGCAAATGAGAGTGTCAGAAACAGGCAAGTCGGTATAAATATTATTTCTATCTTTCTTAGCCAAGCAAAACTATTACTCATATCCGTAAAACTTGTATTCCTGAGTATAGTCGTGAATATGCTTTTTTATAACTTCCATAATCAGTTTATTCTCAGCAATTATCCTTCCAAAAACCGATGGAGAATCAATATACTGGCTAAGGTATTGGTACATCTTGTTAGACTCTCTCAAATAATTAAATGCTGTGATAAGTACATCACCTAATAGACTGTGTTCGCCAACAACTTCTGTCTCTTCGATAGCACTCAGGATTGGTGCAGAGTCTAAATTTGCCGGTGTTGAACCACTATTTCTAAATGAAAGTGTAGCTGCATTTTTACTTAAATCCGAAATCATCTGCTTGGTTGCAATTTTGCTTTTAGCAAAGGTTTCGAAATTAATCTTCAAATCAATATTACGATGAAATTTTCTGGATAAACCGGAGAAAAAATTTATTCCCTGCTCTTCGAGCTGAGTAGCCAAACTTAGATTTTTTAATATTATGTCATTCATGTTATGATAGCCTAAGATAATTTACTTTTTTCAAAAATACTAAAAATCAAGCTTTTATAAGCATACAAATTTTCTAATAATTACCATAATATAGAAAATTAAATGAGATATTTATTAGATAATCAATTCGAAATGGAAAAAAAATTAAGATTTAAGCAATTACTATAAATAATTGCATGTTTACATTGACACAGGAATAAATGCACGGACGGTAATAAAATCACCGGGTTTACTTTCGATGGAAAGCTTTCCATTGCAAATTTCTACAATTTTTTTTGCAATAACCAAACCCAGACCTATTCCCTGCTGTTCATACAAATTTCTTTTGAACTGGACAAATGCATCAATACTGTTTATTTCATCCCGTTCCATACCGCGACCAAAATTAGTAATATTTATTATATAGTAAGCATTACTTACTATACTGACAACTTTGATTTTTGTACCATTGTCTGCAAATTTAAAAGCATTATCTATTAGTTCTGAAATGATTTTCGTAAAATAGAAATTCGATATATTGAGAGTAATATCGGGGCTTAGGTCATAAGAGATAACGCATTTTTTGTCATAATCTCTGAATGATTGATCACCGATTTTTTTTATGATTGTTTCGGGATTATGAATTTTTGAGGTAGTAATATCAGAAGATGAAATAGAATTGCTGATTAAATTATTGAAAATATTATAATTTTCGACTAATCGCAGAAGTCTTTCGCCCGACTCTTGAATATCGCCAATGAATTCCTGAAAAGAAGTTGCGTCAAATTCGCTTTTATTGCCTTGAAGTAGTTTTGAATAACTTACAATTGCATCAAGAGTTTTTTTCAAATTATCAGGGATTGAGTAGCTTATGTTTTTCTTTACGTCGTCGAGTTTCGTAACCAGATTATCTTTCAATTTTCTGCTTTTTGCAAGCCTTATGTCAACTGCTTTAAGAAGTTCGTTGCTCTTGTAGGGCTTTGTCAGATAATCATCAGCGCCGAGACGCATTCCGAGTCTGACAGCATCATTGCCTGAATTAGCTGTAAGGAAAAGGAATGGTGTCATGTAGTATTCAGGGTATTTGCGTAGTTCCTGAATTAACTCCAAACCACTCATAACCGGCATATTAATATCGCAAATAATCAGGTCTGGATTTGTGGAAAGTATCATTTTGATGCCTTCTTCACCATTATTGGCTACAGAAACTTCGTAATCATGAATTTCCAATAAATCTCTCAGATTGTTGGTAATATCCTCTTCGTCATCAATAATCAGAATGCGGGTCATTTGCAAAATTTGTTAATTATTCTTTTTAAAAATTTAAAGACGGATTTTTTTGCTCAAAATTTTTATTCACTTAAATAAGTAAATTCATCAGGCTCTGCTACATTCAGAAGTCTTCCCAAAAACCTGACAAGTCTTTCAAAGTCCCTGTCCCAGCTGTAATGGCACTTAAATGCAAGTAATGCAGATTCGGACATTTCTACCAAGCGTTCATAATTCGAGTCACTAACAAATTGTATGATAGTGTCAGCAATCAAATCAATATTTTCGCAATCAATAGCAACTCCGCAATGTGTTTCGTGATTTAACCGTATCATTGGGTCGGCGAGTGAAGTAATCATAGGTTTGCCTGCGCCCATGTAGTCGAAGTATTTATTGGAAATTGTCTGATTGATATGCTCATCAATTCTGTATGGAAGAATACCAAAATCCATCTCACTGTAGAGATTTTTTATCTGTCCATGTTCAAATTTCCCTCTGAAAACAATATTCTGAGAGGAATCCAATTTTGATGCAATTATCTTGAGATGCTCTTCAAGCTCTCCATATCCAGCAATTATCAGTTGTATGTCATTACGCACATGCCATGCCATATCAAATGCATAAATTAATTTTTCGAGATTTCGCTCGCTGTTGATAAGTCCATGATATGCAAATACTTTTGGCTTGATTAGCATGCCGCGTTTTACGTCATGAAACCAGATTTTCTTAGGTGTATTATGTACGATATGTAGCTTGGATTCATTATAGTTGTAAGCTCCCGCGAGTCGTTTATTTTGTTCCTCGCATACCGTAAGAATGGCATCCATCATTAAGACAGATTTTTTCTCTATTTTGTCGGGCAATCTTAAGTCATGGACCAGCCACCTGACAAGAAAGTTCTTCTTATATTTATTCCATCCTCTCATCACAACCGGGTAATTTTCGGCCATATCCATTACAACAGGTATGTTGTTCTTCTTCGCTATTTGGGCAACATCAATAGCGAGCATTATCTCGCGAACAATTATCAAATCAGGTTTAAATACTTTAACTGCATTTTTTATTGAAGAACGCCAAAATGGATTGTATGGAACAGGCAGACTTAGTTTAGAGGAAAATTTACCAAGGTGAAAGATACGTATCCCTTTGTAATAATCTGAGCCCTCACCTTCAAATACTCTGCATAGAATAGCTGTCTGGCAACCAATTTCTCTGAATGATTCGGTGATTTTCTCAGTACGAATATCAAATGGATGCTTGTCTTTTGTAATGTATAATATTTTTTTTTCGCTCAGCATAATTACGAAAATAATATTAATTGTTAATAAAACTAAATAAATTGTTTCTCATGTAGAATATTTTTTTTACATTTGATATTCTGCCATGCCGCTTATTTGTTTAATAAAATGTCAAATTTCCTGTCAATTTAGTATCTCATTTGGAATCATGTAAATGAAAAAAATATTAAAGCTATATAATAATCAAAAGTACAGAGATTTATTTGTTGATTTATTCTTACCATTTAGTGTTGCTAAGTTTTATCTTGGAGTAATTTATGCAAATACCAGGAATTTGACAGAGGCAAAGAAAGTCTTTTATTTATTATTGATGGCTATTCTTCAATATATCTTTATAATTCCATTCTTGGTATATAATTATTCAAGTCTAAGGATCCGATTGCCAAGGATATTAGAGAAAAAGAAAGTCTTTGATGGGGAAATCAAAAAGGTAGGGCTTTATTGCCCTTACTTTGACATCTTTGCCGGAGGCGGAGAAAAAGTTTCTGCACATGTAGCAGATATTTTGGAGAGAAAATTTCCTGATGCCTATATTGAAATAATTCTTGATGATTTCAATATGTATAAAGTTAATGAAATCATGACTTTGGAACAGGTCAATAATAAATATGGAACAAGCCTGAAGAAAACAGTTTTTAAAATGTATGATCACGGTTATCTTAAAATGCCTTTTTTTCGCTTTGAGGAAAGTTTTATTAATACTTCGCAACAGTTCGATTTGTTTATTAATTTGACGATGAATTCATACCCGGGATTTGGAGCAATTAATATTCATTACTATCACTTTCCTGTTAAGACAGTAAAAGACAAATATTTTCAGGAATTATACAGCACTGCTTATGATTCTTATGTAGCTAACTCTGAATTTACAAATAAATGGCAGAAAGAGATTTTCGGTACCGAAAACAATGTAGTAATTTATCCACCGGTAATTGTTGATAGATATAATAAGTCAATTCAAAAGAAGAATATCATTATGAGTGCGGGGCGAATTTGCGAATCAAAAAATTATGACAAGATGATTGTTTTTTTTCAAAATAATGAACACTTGCTTGAGGATTATGAATTTCATATCGTAGGTACACTAAATCCTAACGCATATTATTATTATGATTATTTACAAAGTTTGATTGTATCTGACAAAATAAAATTCTTTAAGAACATTTCTTACGAAGAGATGTGCTTAAGATATGGAGAATCAAAAATTTACTGGCACTCAATGGGCTATGGAGTAGATTACGAAGCTACTCCGGGTATGCTCGAGCATTTTGGTATTACCATAGTTGAAGCTATGTCGCATGGATGTGTGCCTGTGGTATTTGCAGGCGGAGGTCCTGCAGAAATTGTGGCAAACGGTCATTGCGGCTTTGTTTGGAAAAATGAAAGTGAACTCATTGAAAGTACTTCATTTTTAATTAAAAATCCCGATTCTTTGAGCAAACTATCGGAAAAATCAATCGCTGCATCACAGCAATACTCTCATGAGGTATTTGAATCAGAAATGAGTAAATTAATTGACAAGTTAATTGAAGAAAAATTATGAAAAGGTATGTATTAAAAGAGCTGTCTGAGTTTTTCGGCAAAGAGTATAAATCATTGCCTTACTTTCTGAGGGTTATTCCTGCAATAATATTCTATTTCCTGTATTACAAAGATATTTTTGGAATAAACTTTTTGATAAGTAAGATTAATTACAGAAACAAAACACAGAAAATAAACTCAAAAATTGTCTTTTTCGAAGATGAATCGAACCATGTTTTTCTTGCGCGGAAAGTTGCTGTTGAGGGCAGTCAGCTAATCATCAAACCTAATAAAATTTATAGAAGATACCGAAGTGATTTTATTTGTTTTATGCTCGAGCACGACTTTAGCAACTGTGATATAATTCATGTAGGTACGATTGAAAATTTGCATCTGTCTAAAGAAAAATACCTTAAACAGTTTAAAAAATTACCTCAATACAAAGTTGTTACTGCACATTTATTCATAAACGATAATGAAGTCAAATATTTGTCACAATACTTTGATATGGTTTTAACTTTGACTGAATGGCAGGCAGAACATCTTAGAAGTTTAGGCATCAGCAATGTTGATTATATTCATCATCCGGTGCTAACATCAAATATTAAAACACCTGATAAAACATTTTGCAGGAAAAAGTATAATATTCCTGAAGATAAAATAGTGCTGTCATTTGCCGGTAATATCCGTAAACAAAAAGGAATTTTTCTTGTAATCAATGCTATCAAAAAGCTGGAGCCCGAGTATCAGAGTAGATTTTTTCTCAATATTTCGGGTAATACTTCATTCCTAGATAAAGAGAAATTAATTAAGAGCATTAGCGAACTCAATATTTCTAAAAGAATTGATGTCAGAAGTGATTATATGCCTTTCGAAGAACTTGTCGAAAATATGGTTCTGGCTGACTATTTTTTGCTGCCTTATCATTACAGTTTCAAGAATATAAGCGCTCAATTGATAGAATTGGCGCATCATGGAGTAAAATGTATCGGAACAGACTCTTCCATTATTTCAGCAATGATAGATACCTATGGTCTTGGTTTAACTTTTAAGAGTAATGATTTAGATTCTTTTAACGACTTGCTTAGAAATATTGCTGATGACAAAGTCAGCACCAAAATTCCAAAACGTGACTTTGACAAAGATTATGACTTCGACGACATTATCAATAAATATAAAATGATTTATAAATTGAATAATTAAACTATGCTGATTTTATTCGCTGATAATTAATCAAAATATTGATACTTTTGTACTATCCTGACTTAACTAATTCAGCAGGATATGTGTATGTGCCGGGAATAATTTTATTATCAACTGATATTGGTTAAACAATAATTTTGTTAATATAGTTATTCAACAAACGTAAAACAGATTAGTATTTTTTTTTGTTTAACACAATTTAATTACAATTTTGAATTATAATAATTTTTTAGAGAAATTCCGAAGAAAAACAACAAGCGGTGATTATTACCCCGAGGTAGATGGTCTTAGATTTATAGCAATTATCACTGTTCTGTTATTTCATATATCGCTTTCTGTCAAAACGACAGGGCAGCCTGCAATCATCGGACTTAACATTTTGGAGCTTATTTTTAATAATGGATGGCAGGGTGTTGAGTTGTTTTTTGCTATAAGCGGCTTTATCATTGGCCTTCCTTATGCAAAGCAATACATCAACGGTGGACGTCCGGTTGTAATCAAAACTTATTTGCTGAGGCGTGTTACAAGATTGGAGCCACCATATTTTGTTGCTTTAATACTTTTTCTTATAGTCCAATTGGCAATGAACCAAACAGAAATTTATAATGGTTTGCTAAGCTTATTTCAATCAATGTTTTACTTCAATTTTTTAATAAATAATAATCTTGATTACCTGATAATTTCTGTAATTTGGTCATTAGAAATTGAGGTACAATTCTATTTGTTGGCTATTCTGTTGTCAAAAGTTTTTAAATTGAAGCTTTTTATACGTAGAACAGTTTTAGTTCTTTCAATCCTAATTTTCCCAATATTACAAATTTATGTAGTTTCATTGCCGACGACAATATTTAATTTCATTCAATTTTTCCTTATTGGTTTTCTACTTGCAGATTTATTCCTTGATTCACGAAAATATGAAAGTTCAAACAAGATAACTGTTTTTTTAGGATTTGTAGCATTGGGTGTTATCCTTTTGGTTGACCACCGGATGAACATTTTTTATCAATATTTGTATTTAGTGAGTATGTTCTTGTTTTATTTCATTGTAATGAATAATGATTTTTGGAAGAAAATGATGTCATTAAGATTGATATCAGTTATTGGTGGTATGTGCTACACCATTTATCTGATTCACAGCCCAATTGTATCAGCATACTCAAGGATTTCATCATATTTAGCAATTTCCGATTATTACCTGGTTAATTGGATTATTGCATCATTTGTAATTACTCCGCTTGTCTTATTAGCTTCAGCGGTATTTTTCAGATATGTTGAGCAACCATGTATGGACAAAAATTGGTTTAAAAATCTACTAGAAAAATTCAACCCAAAAACAAAGTGAATCTAAAGAATGTGTAAGCAAAATTCGATTTTTTTTGCTGAACTGCTAAAATAATCCTATTAATTTAAAATGGTTTCATTAGCAATAATCAATTAATCTTTCATATATACTTTTACTATTATCTGTAGCCACTCTTCGTGCCAGGCTTTGTGAACAAGTTGTCCAAAAATTACTTTTCCGGCATCCATGAGATTAGCTAATATTTCATTTTTGTCTCTGGGGATATAGCCGAGCTTGCTTCCGTTAATATCAACAATTTTTATTGCTTTTTTGTCATGAGTATTATTGGGCTCTCTGACAAAAATCATTTTATCGCCAACTGTTAAATTTGCTTCTGTTTCTTTTAGATCCAGATATGATGTACCTGCAACATGAGTTTTGATCAGGAATATTTCTCTCAAAAAAGGCATAGGCAAATTCTTGCCGTCAAAAGAACTTTCTATTGCATGAATTAATGAACTTTCAATTTTTACTAAGCTTTCCATGTTCTGATATTAATTTAAGTTGTTCGATATGTTGTAAATAATTTTCGATACCTTTGTTAAATTGTTCGATCTGAATATTTAAATCCAACTTGTGATTTTCTATCCATTGTTCGTCGTGGATTTTGTATTTAAGTGTAAAAGGATATGTTGAAAGAATTTTCTGTATTTGAGAATTTAATTCTTTAATATTTTTTCGGGTTAGAGATATTATAGCATTTATGTCATTTTCAACAATTTCTGATTTAGTGATATTTTTATTTAATATTAAATTGTAGATAAACCTCAGAGTTTCCAAGTCGGAGTTTTTGTATGCCTCTAATGTAATATTCCAATATTTTAAATCGTGTTCATCAAATCCTATGTTGATATCAGGATGAATCCTTTTGACGATTTCTCTGAACAGTTGAATCAGCTCTTCTGCATCTTCCTTGCTAAGAACATTGAATTTATTATATACGGCTTGTTCATATTTTAAACGTAGATTTTCGAGTGCTTCGTGCCATGATTTGAGTTCTTTTTCTATAGCTGTTTCTATGACTTCGTAATCTACCTCTTCGCCTTTATTTATCATTGACTGCATCATTTCTGCCATAAATTTCAATCGTCGGTACTCAATTTCTAAGTTGATGCACTTTAGCTTGAGATTCCCTATTTTTGAAAAGAATTCAGTTTCGATAGACTTTGCAATATGACTGCCAAGGTCTTCTTTATATACAAGCAAAGTAGAAAGCTCGTCCTGAAGTATTTTCAGAACTGCTTTCTTTTCTTGATATTCTGTATTAAAGCCAATCTGGTTGTTTTCTGTTGTCATCAGTAATTAGTACATTATATCTTGCGTTACTTTCGGATAATAAAACTTTCAGTTTGCCGGAATGAAGGTGTTATCAAGCTAATAAAGTATTTTCCGGAGCTTAAGATTTTTGATGGTATTAATATTTCAGTAGTTCCCATCACTCCATCAAGCGAGATTGTTTCTGTCACTACTCCGTTAACATCATAAATGTTAAGATAAGTAATGCCTGACTCAATCAGATTTAATAGGATCATTATGTCGGAGTCAGCAGGATTTGGAGTTATTGAAATTATACCTCCATCTTCAGTATGATTATAAAGTCTTGCACCTCCTTCAAGGCATATTCCCAATGAAGTAAATTTCCCATTATTTGTGTTTGTACCTACAAGATTGTTATTCGTTGTAAAGTTTATAATTTCCAACTGAGATTCTAATGAATTTCCAAGCCCTGAGATAAATGGTAAGGTCAATGAAAATCCTTTTGTTTTATCGAAATCAATATTTTCGATTTTAATAATTCCTACTCCATCCGAAATGTTCAGATTGGCATCATAATCAGGGTATAACATCGTAGAATTATATTTTAGACTAAAACTTATTTTATCTACATCAATAAATTCCAATGACTCTGTATCACTTATCTCAAAATGAAGATTAATCTTATCACCTGTATATGCCTGAGCATCCAATACATTAAGAGTCATTCTCGGTTTGCCGATTACTACAGTATTAATTTCTATTTTATCAGTTATGTTGCAGATTTCATCAACTATCATTATGCTTTCGGTATAATTGCCGATTGTAGCATTAGATTTCCATTCAAAATCAATAATAGCACTTTCTCCGGGTCCAATATTTATACCGGGCAAAGAAATTTCAATTTTATCTGAAGTACTAAATGTAAAATAATTGCTTACTGTTCCATTGTTGAACACCGTGAAAGAGGATTGTTTACTATCGGATTGGTTAACTATACCTAAATCAATATTTTTATCCATTACCGAATAATCGGTTATCTCGAAATTACCGGATATGCTGTAACGCACTTCAGGATTACCTTCTGAATTTGATATTATTACAAGTTCAGCTTTATTCAATCCGGTTTTTAAGGGTATAAACTCCAATATGATTTCTTCATTTTCTCCGGGCAGAATAGAAGTATTATCATAATTTCCGATTTTGAATGATTCAGAATCATCACCTTCGATTTTAATACTATTTATTAACAGTGTTTCATTTCCATTATTTGAAACCAAGAATTTTTCAGATTTCACAGTGCTGCAGTTTAAAATACCAAAACCTTTGAAATTTGCCGCAAGTACAGGTCCAATACGCTGTTTAACATCAGCTTTTAATCTGATTTCTGAAATTGATTTACATAAAGTATCAGTAATAACTAATTTTTCAGAAAAACTTCCTTCGTTAGCCGATCCACTGAAAATAATATCTAACCCGACTGATTGATTTGGCAATAAATAAATTGCTGTCTTATCTGTAATGAAGTTGTTTAGGTTATTCAAAACGAAATATCCCGCATAATTACCTGTATTCCGTATGATTACGTTCTGAGTAGAAGGCTGATTCAAGTTAAGTACACCGAAATCAATGTTATCTCTATCGGGTGAAGCTTTTACACCATTGAAGTTTAAAGTAAACGGTACTTTATACAACGCATTTGGATTTGCATTACTTTCTGCAACGAGTGATGCAGTTTTAAAACCAGGATTAACAGAATTAAACTTTATTGTCAGATTTACACTTGAAAATGGTTTGATAGTTAATGGTAAACTTGAAATTATCGTGAACTCATCGGAGTTATTTCCTTCAAAATAAAGTTTATCTATGATTAAGTCTTTACTGCCATTATTACTTACAGTAATTTCAGATTCAGTGTTGCCTTGGCAGAACAAATCTTCAAGAATGTTATTGGCGATGTTGATATCAGGATTAGGATTAACACCTTCACCCAATAATTGAATTATCGCGGGGCTTCCGGTAACATCGTAGTGGAATTCGAGTGTTCCGGACGTTTTACCGATAATTGACGGTGTGAATCTTAGACTCAGTTTTGCTGATTCACCAACTCCAAGTGTAATACTTCCACCTCCGGAAATGGTTTTGAAATCTTTGTCGTTAGGAGGTCCATACTTAGTATCAAGTATGTTGATTATTTTTGAGCTTTTGTTTACAACTGAGGCGGCATTGAGTGTATCCTTCGATTCACCTACAGGAACCTTGCCAAAATCAATTACCGTATTTGCTATTTCGAGCTCCGGAACAAGACCTACACCGGTAATTTTTCTGTAAAGTGTATCCGATTGTGTATAGATAATTAAGTCAGCACTGTGATTACCTGTTTTAAAAGGTCGAAATTCAAAACTTCCGGATAATGCTGATTTGCCCTGAATATTTGTGTTGGTTATCGGGGTAAGCATTCTGAATGCTGATTGCTCAGCACCAGTAAGTATTACTTTTTCAATAAAGCAATCAAAATCAGAGATGTTGATGATAAAGTCGGATACAACTGTGTCGCTCATACTTCCGACAAAAACATCTCCCATATCAATATTCCGGGCATTAATCAATGGCTGAACTATTGCCCACAGAGAATCTGAAATATCTGTTTGCAAGTCATTCCTGCCTCCACCTGCACCCCAAACGTAGGTATCACTTAGTCCGATATCTGTTGTCAGAATTTTAGTGCCAAATGTACCTGCCTGAGTAAAATATCCGGCAATGAAATGGTTGCCAAGTGCATCGAGAGCTATTGACATTCCCATATCAGTTCCTAATCCACCTGCTGATTTAACACTTAGGATATTGCCATCTGTGTCGTATTGTGCAACAGATACATCATGGAATCCTTTGCTTTTGAGATTAAATTTCCCGAAATTTGCATCCAAATAATATGTTCCTGCAACATGTATCCGGTTTGATGAATCAACCTCGAGAGCATAGGCAAAATCATTCCCCTTGCCTCCTGCACTTTTTGCCCAGATAAACTGACCCTGTGCATCCATTTTAGCTACAAACATATCGGCTGTTAAGTTAGCAGTTCCTGATGGTACAGGTGTTACGGAGTGAGGTCCGAAATTTGAACGCTGATAAACATAACCTGATATAACAGGATTACCTTTGAAGTCAACTTTGATGGAATAAGATTCATCATCACCATTGCCACCTGCTTTTTCTACCCATTGCAAAATGCCTCCGGGAGTGTACTTTGCTACATAAATGTCATAATCTGCAAATTCAGGATTAGTTCCTGCACCGGTCAGTTTGATGCTGCCAAAGTCAGCTTCCTTGCTGAATTTACCCGTAGTAAATATGTTGCCCGAGTCGTCGGTATCAATGGATGTACCTTCATCGAAATAGAGTCCGCCGTTTGATTTAGCCCAAAGCATCTTTCCATCTGAGGCGTACTTTGCAATAAAAATGTCATTACTACCGGCACTCTTGAGAAGGATATCGCCGAAATAGGCTTCACCGGTATATGCTCCGGTGACTATAATATTGCCAAATTTATCAAGTGAAATTGAGTTGCCAAAATCTTCTCCTTTTCCTCCGGGTGTTCGAACCCAATCTACTGTTCCGTCAGGTAACAGCTTTGCTATGAATACATCACTGCCACCTCTACCATAGGTTATTCTGTCGTCGTAACTGATTAATTTATTGAATCTGCCTGTTATATAAGAGTTTCCGAACTCGTCAATATCAATACCGGTGGCATAGTCAGAGAACTGTCCACCCAGAATTCTGTGCCAAATCAGTTTACCTTTGCTGTCGTGCTTTGTGACTATTATATCCTCTTCACCGACTGAATTGATTTTTTTATCTCCAATATTAATTATCCCGGCAAAATGAGTTGCAGTATAAATATTACCAAATTTATCTATCTTGATTCCGGAGAACTGTCCCTGAATACTATTTATAAAATCTGAACCGATTCTGTAAGCAAGTTCGGGATCTGAGGTTTCTGAAGAGCTGATTTGAGTAACCTTTACAAGGCAAACATCAGAAATAGTTTTTGGTATTCTTTTCCAATAATAGCTTCCGCCGCTTGCTTTATTTGAAATTAGCTTCCAGGTATTTCCGTTATCGTAACTGTATTCGATTCTAACTGTATCTGTAGTTGGAATACCAGTCCAGGTAATCAATGTATCACTACCGACCAAAAACACTTCGCCACCGTTTGGATGCGTAACAATCAATTTACTTTTCTCAGGCATTTTCGGTTGATATGCAGCAGAAACAAAAAAACGTGCAGGGCAGAGATTATTGAATATTTCCATTCTTGCCCAGTTGAATGTAGGACTTTCCGGTGCAGTATAAGATATTTTCAACTGCATGGACTGGCCCTTAGCAATGATGAATTTTCGTGGATATACATCGAAGGCGGGATTGTCGAACTTAATGTCAGAAACATTCATACTGCCACTGTTGGCAGTAAGTGTAATAATGGTATCGCGTGTTGTTCCGGGTAATGCATTCCGGAAAAATACTGACTCAGTGCTTAGTGTTACACCTGGAGGTAATCCGCTTGGTAACTGATAAGGTAAAAGTCTGTTTACATTAAGCGGATAAAACTCAACGTCGGCAACTCTTTCGCCTTCTTTACAGGCAATATCGCTTTCCCAAACTATCTCGCAAGCTTCTGCTCCCTGAACTACCGTCAGAATAGAGCGGTAAATTTCTTCTGCCTGCTCTCGGGTGCTAACGTTTTCGAAATAGTTGCCACCTGTTGAGGTAGCAATATTCCTTAAAGAGGCAGGGCATGGCATACCCAAAGTGACAGCGAAGATAACAGCTCCCTGGTTAAGTGCTTCACCTATTATTGCCGATTCGTCAGGTGGAAAATTTGGCAAACCATCAGTCATCATTACGATGATTTTTTTGAAAGGTCTGGGCCTGCTCATTATTAATCCGCCAAAATTGTCGTCAATTAGTGCAGCATTGTAATTTGTACCCCCTGATGCGAATAAATCATTTACTTTAGTATTTAATATTAATCTGTCATTTGTGAAATCCTGAATCAAATGATTAGTGCTGTTGAATGCTACAATTGCACATTCTGATTGTCCCTTGGGGAGTGCCTGTATCCAGGCTCTTGCTGCTGATTTTGCCAATTCCAGATAGCGTCCCAGCATCGAACCGGAAGCATCCATTACAAGTACTGTTGATACAGGTTCGAGCACTATTCTTGAATTACACGTTACTGAGATAATATTTCTGTCGTTTCCTTCTTCTCTTATGCTGAAATCTGACGGACTCAGGTTAGTCAATTGTGAATCAAGAGCATTAAAAGCTAGAAACTTAGCACGCATTTTTGGAAATTGGCTATTATCAATATCAA
This sequence comes from bacterium, assembly GCA_024711295.1. Lineage (GTDB taxonomy): Bacteria > Bacteroidota > Ignavibacteria > Kapaibacteriales > UBA2268 > JANJTB01. The sequence goes on from JANJTB010000016.1 coordinate 43,129, forward strand.
ACATATCGAATCTTTGCGAATAGGTATCATTCGCAATTAACAGTATAATTATACTAAGTAAAATGCTTTTCATACTCTTACTTTGGATTTGCACGAGAAAAAAAACTAAATTAATTTTTTTTTTCGATTATTGCAAATTAATAATTATTCACATAAATTTCAAATGTTCTTCAAAGAAATCAAGTGAGAAAACCAAAGTTTATTTTTTGATGAATTTTGATGTATAATTGCCTGTTTTAATAATGTACATACCTGCTGAAAAATGAGATAGATCGATTGTTATTAAGGCAGACTCATTATTCTGATAATCATTAATTATCTGACGAAAAACTTCAACTCCCATGTAATTAAATATCCTGATAGTATTATCAGAATATCTGCTGAAATTGTCATATTGAATATTAATTACATTTTCGGATGGGTTAGGATATAATTTCAGACTAGCATTATCAAATTCAAAACTTTTTACAGAAACCAATACTGAAATTGGAGAAGTATAAATTGTATCTCCGCAAATTGAACTTATTCTGCAAACATACTTTTCATCAGAATCTGATTCTTCTGAATTGATTATTCTAAGAGTTTGTGTGGCAGTACCTTTATATTTATCATTGTCCAAGAGTAATTGATTATTCCGAAACCATCTGAATGAAAATGACTTGCTGATGTCGAAATGTTGTTCCGAGAAAAGAACGTTTATCAAAATATCTTTATTTATTCCTGATTGTATGGAATTCTCTACTGGTTTGGCTGAGTTAATTCTGATGACAGCCAAATTTATATCAGGAGTTTGGGTTGTCAGCTGAGGGTTAAAATTCTCTATTATGCAATAATATTTACCGGCAATTTCTGTATTAAATGAATCTAATGTAAGTTTTGGGTTTTTGGCATTTTCGATTGGAGTATCATTATAAAACCAGGAGTATGATTTGATGCTTCCTACAGCATTTACAAAAAGCTCAATTTTGGAGTCTTCGCATAAATCAGTAGATTTTGATGAATTTAATATTAATATTTCTGAGTCATTGGTTTCGAAAGAATAAATATCAGAGTCTGTAATATACGAACCTTTGGAAAATGAGCGTACCTGCCAATAGTATTTTTTACCTAATTCAAGTGTTTTTGTCAGCCTGAATAAAGAATCTGTAATGAAAGTCTTACCGGTAACAATTTTGGTAAATGACTCATCTTCGGCTATTTGTACTCTGTAATAATTATTATTCAGATTATGCATCCAGACCAAAGTTGGAAGAATGCTGGTTTTTTCCTGATTATCCAAAGGAGAAACAAGTACGGTCTTGTCAGGAATTGTGTGGAATTCACACACGTCCGACCATGGCGATAACTTTGAGGAGTTTCGCCATTTAACTCTAGCAAAATAGGCTTTACCCTTTAGTAGTTCAGTTTTGAGTGTATATGATGTATCCAACAGTTCTACCCCTTTGGCTATAATATTCCTGAAGTTTATATCATCAGAAACTTCTACGTCGTAGTTGAACGCCGCTGGTACTTTAGCCCACTTAATTATCGGTAAAAGGGAATTATCATAACTCTTATTTGCTGGAGATTTAATAACTGTTCGCTGTGTATATCCAATCTGAAATGTAATGGTTTCGCCAGGAGATCCGATATTATAAATTTCAATATTTACATTCTTGGGAGAGTTCAGACTTAAGCTTGGATTGGTGAACGCTCCTATTGATGTTCTGTCAAAATCTTTAGTAAAGTGAGCTGCACCGATATTCCCATCAATGACAGAGCTTCCGTCGGGGCGAAGCAAGTATATTTCATCAGGTGGTCCCTGGGCATTTCCCTGATATGCACGTTCGTTGTTGATGTAATAAACCAAAAGTCCATTGCCGGGAATTCTACTGTCGTAAGTTGCAGTTTTCTTTCGGTATTCCAAAATTAAAAAATCTTCAGAGTTATCAATATTAATTTTATAAATATTACTGTCCGAGTGGGTTGTGGGGTAGAGTTTATAGGTACCTTCTTTGATTATTGTCGGAATTTTATCTACCCAGCCGGTATATTGATATTTTAGATAATTACACATAAATTGAGGTGGATTAGAAGTTTCGGACATTAAATCCCATACTCCGGTAGGGCGAAATCCGTCATAGTTGTAATGGTACAAATCCGGTGCTCCGAGCGTATGAAAGAACTCATGCACAATTGTTCCAAGCCCATAGTTGTTGTCGAATGTCAGCTCAGAAATACCTACATTGTAATCAAGAACTTTTGCCCCATTTATTGTGGTTTTGGAATTGAACATCCAGGAACGATGAGGCCAAAGCAAGGTACTCCAGCCTGTTGGAGTTCCTTTGAGAATAAAGGTGACATTATCAACATAGCCGTCATCATTCGAATCAAAATCAATATCTTTAGGAATGTCGGCAATTGCATATTCTAAAGCACGTTCTAACAAATAATTTTCGCGGTTTTTTCTTTGCTCATAACCATCATATCCATCAGGATTACCTATTTCGCTATATGGAGAATAGAAGTTTCTGCTCCTGATGTCGGTGTAAGAAACTATTGTTTCTCTTTGAGGTGGATAAAAGTGTGTAGTAACGTCGAGTCTGTCGTACGAGGCAGCCATGTAATAATTTTTGAAAGAGACTTGTCCGGGATGATTATATAAATCATCATAGTCGCTAAATTTATCATTATATTCAGTGTCTTTCAGAAATTTGATAAAAATTACTATATTGTTTAGCTTTCCTTCACGTGCAAGTAAATTAACATCATCTTTAGATTTTGAAAATTTGTCATAATTGGATTGAAATTCTTTACGATATTTTATTGACTCTTCATCAGGTTGTAACCACTTTTCGATCTTTAACCCAGCCGGGTTAATCCTGTCTGCTCTAAAAAGGGTAGTTACAATTTTTCCATCGGTTTGGTCGGATAAATAGTAATAACCGTCATTTCCCTGTTTGATAAAATATCCCTCGCTTGTGTGATAGTAATTGAAAAATTCATCTCCGGATACATAGCATTCAATTACTGAACCATCGGGTTGTGATAGCTGTACAGGATAATTTTTAATAGGTGCGGAAACCAGATGGACTGTCACCATAATAAATATAATAAATATCGCTAAAAGATGCTTTGTCATCAAAATTATCCCGATTAACAAAAAAAATGTAACAATTTTATAAAAAAGACCAATTACAAATATAACTTAATTTCTTTTAAATATTAAAAATAACTGATAATTGGAATCAAAGTTAAATTTAATTTAATTGGTAAACCCAGCAAAATACAGCAAATCATAAAAATTACATCAATTTGTAACTAAACGATTTATCAAAGCGTCTATATATAAACAGTTTGCTAACATATTTCGAAAATCACAACAAATGTACCGATATTTTCTAGTTTTCTTCTTGTTTGCTTTTGTAAATACCGCTTTTTCGCAGGTTAATGTTACAGTGCAATTTATACCGCCTCAATATAATATACAAATGGATGCATTTCCTCTGATGAAACTAAATGTCAGGGTGAATGATGGAGGCAATCAGGTAGCAATTACTACCAAAGATGCTTATATATTGGAAGAAGCAATGGTATGTGAGCCAATCGAAGTTGGACCGGTTGTTGACGGCTGGCAAACTGTGAAATGGTACACCAAACTGACGGATTTCACCAAAATCGGTCAGGATAATAAAGATTATTTCGGTAATTTACTTGTTATATATAAAAATCAACCATACCGAACGTTAATTTCAGGAAATATTCAACAAGCTCCATATTTGATAGTAGTCAGCAGTATAACAAATTTACAGATCCGTGAAGCATACTGGCCTATCGTAACGCCGGGTAACTCTGTACCATATCCTTTAATGATCAGAGGATTTATGCGAGATACCCGTACCGGACAGCAGACTAATTTAAAAATTGACTCTATAAAAACCCGGACTCCATACTTCAAACATAAATGGCTTGGTCCTTTAATCGGGGAGAAAAGAGAGCCACCTGCAGAAATCGGTGTGGATATTGATTATCTGATAAATGTTTATTTCGAACCGGATAAATTTGGATATTTCCAAGATGTAATGACAATTTATTTTAATAACGGAATGACGCGCCATATACCTCTATATGGAAATAGTTTTAAGGTTGAACTTGAGAAATTAATTGAGCTTGTCGAGCCTAAACCAGGTATGGCACTTGCTCCTTGTCAAAGTGTTACATTAAAATGGAAGGGGCATGACCCTGCTTATCCTGTTGACTTATATTACTCAATTGATGCAGGATTTAACTGGCGAAAAATTGACTATACCCAAGACTCTACATATCAATGGATTGTCCCAAATGTTGAGACACAATTTCTACATCTTAAGGTTAGACAAGATTTTCAGAACAGCAAAACGGAATTGCTCAGAGAAGACTTTTTCCCGGTATTCAGTGTCAATTATAATTACAGCGGTACACAACTTGCATCTGTAAACTCAATGGGCAAAGTGCTGTCGTGGGATTTGACATCTGCGGGTACTCCCACCATAATCAAAAGGCAACATATAGAGCTGAATGATGAGGAATCCGAGGAACGCTTCTATTCTTTTGGATTAGAATATTCGGCTGATGATAACAAGATTTTTGTAGGTTATCGAAATCTTTTGCTGCCTCCGGCAATTCGACGTGATACTATTGCTGTATTCGAAGGAATAAATGAATTTCCGGTACAGAAAATTGCTTTGCCACAAGGATTTATCACAAACAAAATTTACGCTGACAGACAAAAACAAACTTTGACTGCCTTTCCGCATTACGGCAACAGAATTTTACAATATTCTATGTTAACTGGGGCTCAAATTAAAGATATGTCGTTTGATTCGCCTATCATGGATATTGCATTTAATACCAGGACAGAAACAGCGGCAATTCTGTTTATTAATGGAAGAATCAAACTTTATAATTTGCCTGATTTTACAGTAATTGATGAACTTAATTTTGATATATTCCCTAACTTTCTTAAAATTGCATTTTCACCCAACGGTAAAATGCTTAGTATAGGCAGTCAGGCAGATGGATCAGGATTAAGAACAAACAGCTATCTTATAGATATTGCAACCAGACAGATTGTTAAAGTGTTTACACCGTCTTCGGGTAATCCTGTCGCTATGCAGTTTAATCCTACTTCCACTTCAGTAGTTGTAGGCTCCGAAACTGACAGACAAATAGCAATCTATGACCTCACTTCTACAGAAACTACATCTAACTTATTCGGTCACACCGAAAATATGACCGATATGAAGTTATCTCCAAATGGGCTTTCTATTATTTCAACATCATTATCAAAAAATGACAATATTGTTTATCGCACTTTTACTTATCCTCAGGAAGACCAAACTGACGGTTACTTAATTATTGAGCAACCAAAGTTGAATCAGGAGATTGTAAAAATACCTAATGCTTATTTAGGAACTGATAACCTGCACTCAATTACCAGTGTTTGTAATCTTGGTCTTTCTATGGCAGATATATACGATGCCAGATTTAGAAATGGCACTCATTACAAACTTGTGGAAACATGGAACAGAGATACTGCACTTGCGAATCAGTGTTTCAATTTTGATATTGTTTTTAGTCCGCTTGATACTGGTATCATTCGTGATACTCTTATTATGTATCACTGTACTAAGCAATATCTTATTCCATTCGAGTCATATTCGTACTCAAGAAGAATAACCCTTTTGAGCAATAACGTTGATTTTGGCGAGGTATGTCTGGGTGATACATTAGTCAAAGAAATAGAATTATTTAGAAACGATGACCCTGCTCCTCTTAAACTGAATTATACCCAGCTATTAAGTAAAGAAGGTTTAGCATTCGGTTTGATTTTAGGAAAACGCGATTCAGTTCTTCAACCTGGAGAAGTGTATTTGTTAAAAGTTAGATTTGTACCTAACGCTATTGGTCTGCAAACAGGAGATATTCAAATATACCATTCTAATCAAAACAAATACATTACAATCTCAAAAGTTCAGGGAACCGGTATTGGTTCTTATCTGGAGTTATCGCACGAGACATTAAGGTTTATACCTGAGCAAACCACAAGAGAGATTACCATGAAGAATACCGGTGTTACTGATGTCTTTTTTGAGCAATTCAGAGTATCACCCGCAGGAGCATTCGAGGTGCTTACTCAGGCAGGTTTCAATCTTAAGCCGGGTGAGGTTAAGACAATTCAGGTTAGATGGAATGGTGTTGACGAAACACCTGCCCAGTTAATAACAGATGCAAATCCATGTCTGGTGCAGAAATATATTCCTCTTAATTTTTACAGGGGTGGAAGCCAAATCACGATTCCTACTGTTACTGCTGAAGCTTACAGCGAGAATGTTAGAATTCCGATTGTCTATACTAATACCGAAAATGGTGAATATAAAGGAATAAGAGATTTCGAAGCTTCGTTTGATTTAGATTACAGATTGTTTTTACCAAGAAGAATTGAAACTAAATACAACTCTGCAGAAATTACATCCAATCGCGTTAATTCGAACGTTAGAACTTTTGGTATCAAAGTCAGTGGTGATTTTGCTCTAAAAGATACTATTGCAACTATCATTGGTGTAGCTGGATTAAGCGAAATAGACAGAACACCGATTACTTACAACGAAAATTCACCCGGTTGGAGTAAATTCATTTCTACCGTAACAATTCCTGGTGAGCTTATAATATCCGGAATATGTGAAGACAGATATGTCATAAAACTAAACTCCAAGATTAAAGAAGTGATGGTAATACCCAATCCTGTTTCGATGATGGCTAAAATAAGCTACGAACTGTCAGAAGATTCTTATGTTGACTTTGACCTTGTTGACAACAACGGTGTAGTTCACAATTTAATTAAGAAGTTGTCTGCTTTCAAGGGTAATAATACAACAGATATTGATATTTCATCATTTGGTACAGGTAATTACAAACTTAGAATAACTGCCGGATCGGAGTTTTTGACCAGAAATATAATAATATTGAGATAATTATGACTAAGGTCGGGATTTTAGGTGGCTCATTCAATCCCGTGCATACGGCTCATATTAAAATTGCTTTGGCAATGAGCAGGCAACTCAACACTGAAAAAGTGTTGTTTATACCTTGTTATGCATCACCATTCAAAGATAGAAGTGAGTACAAGGTATCAGATTTTCACAGAATTGAAATGCTGAAGAAAGCTCTATGCAATTATCCCCAATTCGAAATTGAGGATTATGAGATTACCAAAAGTGAAACAAGCTTTACTATAGATACTTTAAAATTTTTAAAGAAAAAATACCAGAGCTCCCAGCTTATTTTACTTATGGGTGCAGATCAAAGCATATCATTCGAAAAATGGAAATCATGGCAAGAAATACTTCAGCAGGTTACTTTATGTATCGCACGCAGAGATGGAAATGAAGTACTATTGAGCAGTGTTGTTGAAAAGTATATTATAACCCATAATTTACAAGTAGAATATTTGGATTATCAGGAATTGATGATATCTTCAAAGTTAATTCGCGACAAGATAGCTAAAAATGACTCAGTCTTTGGATTAGTACCTGAAACAGTTGAGGAATATATTATTTCGAATAATTTATATAGATAACTTATTTTTCAGTATTACACATATTATCGTTAATATATATTTTGGTTTGAATAAGAAACGTCGTACTTTTGAATAAATAAACCTAATATTGGTGGTATATCATGAAAAGAATATATCAAGCTCTATGGTCAGCATTAATTGCAATTTTAATATTTGCCTGCGATGACTCAAATGTAAATATTGTTGATAATGATATTGACAATCAATTTTCAAAAATTTTATTTACTCCTGACTCACTTTCATTTCCAAATGATACTACGATTGCTCAAGTCACATTTTATGGTATTGATTTCAGTAAGATTATCCCGGATTCAATTATCATTGATAACTCAAATGTAAGCTTTGAAAGGCTTGAAGTCAAAAAAATAATTGCCAGCCTAAAAGGAATATCAAGAGGCACCCACAGCATTGATTTCTTTCATAAATCGAGCAAAGTAACTCTTGATAAAAAGCTAATTATTACTTATGATGAATCAGCTCCTCCAAGTGCCAAGAGTATTTATTTCACACCTGATACTTTGTATATTGATATGATAAATTACCAAAATACTATAAACTTATACGGAGTATCATTTTATAAATATAAGATTGATTCTGTATTCGTAGGTAAGGAAAAGTGTCAATTAGGTAGTAAGGGGGTTTCAATACTTCCAATTCATACCACAATAACTAAGACTGGCAATTATCCGGTAATTATATATTATAAAGGAAACAAAATTGAACTTCAAAAAAAATTGACAATAATTAATTCAATTATTGATTTTGATGTACAATTTTTTGACACTATAATTTATTCGGTTCAAAATATACCAATTTTATACAAATATTCCAACTTTCCTGAAAGGCAAATTATGTTTAATCAAAATTATGAATTGAATCAATTTACACGAAATTTAAATAGGGATGTATTCAAAATAAATTATTCAAAAGGGATTACAAGTTTTGATATGAGTATTGAGTTTGACAATCAGTATAGGATTATTAAGAAGTTAACATCAGGTAGTTACAACAGAACAAGCTATAATCCACCTTATGTAGAACACCAAAATAGATTAACCTTATATAATCTCCCATTTAAAATCAATAGATATGACAACAATAAGATAGAGCTGGCTATTGATCTGATTGGTTCTATTATTAATGACTATTTCCCATTGACAGTATATGAATATGCATGGTGGGGTGGAAGCCAAAAAAATAATGATCGTTCGTATGGGTTCACAACTACTAAAGTCGAACCAACAACAGGGAGAGATATAAATTATTACCCGGCAACGGAATCGTCTTCTATAAGAATTTATCTTAGGAATTACTAAAATAAAGCTCCTGTTGCCACCCAACAAAGCGACAGTCGGTATTTTTTCAAATTAATAATTGATAAATTAACAGAAGCTAAAATCCTCAACCGGTAAATCGATTTTTTTATTTATCTGCTTTATGTTGTTGTGAATATCAAGGAATAATTTTTCGATATTTTCTAAATCTTTGCCTTCAAAAAATCTTCAACTACTGAAACATTAATTGGAGGAACAACAACGTCAAAATTCAAATTATAATATTTCTACTACTTACAGCCATAATAACTAATAAGAAGAAAAAATGGCAAATAAACAATCTTAGTTTGCATTACAATTATTACTTCAAAACAATCAATTTTTTCGTTACAATTCCCTGTGGAGATTCAATAACAAAATAATAGCAGTCAGAACTAAATTCATTTAAATTCATAGAGAAGTTCTCTTGATATTCTCCTGGAGCATAATTCCCTTCATTTAAGTCTTTAAGTTTGAGCCCATTAATATCATAAATTGAAAATTTTAAATATTTTTCATATTTTAAATTAAATTTTATACTAAAATTGCTTTGAATTGGATTTGGAAATAATTCTTCCATCATAATTACATTTGTAGTATCAATAATTATAGAATCTTGATTTTTAATATCTAATATTTCAATTTTTGCAAAATAAGTATAACTATTGGAAATCAACCCTGAAATATAGAATATATTGGATGAATCCCAATAAATCTTATTTCCTCCGCTATTTAAATAACTCAAAATATAAGTTTTATCAGTATTTTCCTTCAAATCATAATATCTGATTGCTAATTTGTTATCAATATTATACAATATTATAGCCTTATCATCTGGAACATAAACAAAATCTTGTTGAACATTAATTGTATCTGAATATAAAACTCTCTTGTAAATTTCATCGGTTAATAGATTTATTTTAGCAAAAATTTCTCTCTTTTTTAAATCAACATAGAAAATATATAATTCATTTCCAACCTGATTCATTTTTACATTTACTATAAATTGAGAGCCATAATCATCAGGTATTAAATAATCCTTAATTACCTTTCCCTCATAATCAATCTTAGAAATCATTAAATTCTTTGTTGTTACAAGACGTGAGAGGTAAAAACCATCTTGTATCTTGTTTGTATAAGCATTTGCTAAAGAATTTGTATGAGTAAACCAAGCAGTAAATTCAGGTTTGTTAGTAATAATTTTTTTGTTATTTATAATTTGAAAATCATATTTGTCGCCTTTTGAATTTAATTTAAGAACAGCAACTCTCCCAGAATCATCTAAGCAAACTGCGTATGGTAATTGCCCATAACTTACACCATTAATCAATGGTACCAATGTATCGGAACTAATGTAATCATATATAGCACTACCTAAAAATATTTTCTGACCAGTCTTATAATTTCTGTACTCATTGATACCTTTGGTATCTTGTAGAATCTTATTATTACCATTAGTGTCAACATTATTTACATCAATCCAGTGATATTTTGATGGATATGGAGCTCCTTCTGTCAATTGTATATAAACATTACCTGAATTATCCTTAAAAAAAGGGCGAAATACAGATCGCCAATAATTATATATGCCATTAAAATTTTGTTTTGAAAACTTTAGTTTTTCAATATCTTTATGGAAAACCTTATAATATTTTGAGAGAACATAGAAGTATCCATAAGCATTTTTGATAATATATTGTATTTTATATGAACCAACTTGTGGAAAATCAAGATAAGGATTATTTTCATCTACAGTATCATTAACAATCCAGGTATGTGAATATGGGTCATCAACTGGTTGTGTTTTATTAACTATTTTGACAGTTGCGGGAGCATATCCAATTGGTGGGTCTAAATCAAAATCCGGAGTAAGCAATTGTGCAATATTAATCAACTCCTTTTTTTCTATTATTTTGTATTCAGATTCAAATTCTACTTCAAGTGTTACAGAATATTTCCCCGGTTTCTCGTAGATGTGAATAGGATCTTTCAAATTTGAAGATTTACCATCTCCGAAATTCCATTTTATTGATTTTGAATTTCCTAAAATTGTACTAAAAAAGTGTACTTCTTCATTAATTCTGTAGCGAGTTCCTGATGCCGAGAAAAACGTTGTATCAACATTTTGATACAAATAAGGTTTTATCCATTTTAAAATAGAATTACATTTGCCACTATTGATTTCTTGGTTACATCTAAAAATAATACCCTTTTTTCCTTTTAACATAATTGGTGATGTATTATAAGAATCCACAAAAGTAAATTCTTGAACAATATTACCATTTTCTATGTCAGTCAGGGCAATGTTTTTACCATTATAAAAACAACTAAAACCTTCAATATCAGAAATTATACCTCCGGAATTATCTTTATATCTACCCTTATTAGGTATAATTTGTTTTGTTTCAAGAGAATAAATTAATGGTGAGTTGGCTAATGCAAAAATGATTTTCTCATTTGGTATTATTCTTAGGTCAAAGTAATTAATTTTTGTGGAACTGATATTATCCATTCTTGAGATTTTCTTAAAATTAATATCATATTCACAATATAAAGTTGGACCTTGGGATACTATAAACATAACCTTATTATTTACAATGTCCCATTGAGGTTTGTCTACGTTGTAGTTATTAATTAAAACTTTGGATAAATCACTTGTATTTATAAAATAGGTTTTATACTTGTCATAATAATTTGGCGTCCCATTGTATGTAGAGATTGCCCAGTTTGATCTACAAGTTGTTAAAATATATTTTCCATCTTCTGATTTGAATGAACTAATTGAGATATTATATTGGTGTTCGCCATATTTTTTGGTTTCAAACCATGTTTCTTCAAAAATTTTATTTTTTTTATCAAGATCATATACAGCATAATAAACTTCATAATTATCTTTTTTTTCACCACTATCAATTAATTTAAACCATGAATAGGAGCAAATGGTCATATCATCATTTAAATCAATGGAATATTGATATTTTGTATCTTTTTTAATTGTATCGCTAAGAACTTTGATAGTATCAGATTTTATTATTTCGGCTGTTTCCAGACTTAGTTGAGTAATATAAATATCTTTATCAAAAGTAAATCCTGATATATAAAGAAAATTAGTATCAATATTATGTACTTTCAGGATACTTTTGGGATCAACATTAGGGTTAGCAAAGTAATAAGTAGAATCTTTTATCCAGTTTCCTGATTGTGTCATACAATCTGTAGAAAAAAGCAATATTCCTAAAAGAATTAATAGACAATGTAAAAATTTTTTCATAATTTTTCTCATAAGAAACTTATAATAATTATATATATACACAATTATAATATTTAAGTTACAAAGTATTTTATAATTATTTGAATTTCCCTGAATTATTTCTCAATTCAACATACTTCAAAATCAAAAACCGGTACTTCAATTTTTTTATTTACTTGCTTTCTGTTATTAATAATATCAAAAAATAGCTTTTCGATATTTTCTAAATCTTTGCCTTCAAAGTACTGCTCACCACAAAATGCACAAACTTTGCTCGGCACATCATTTACAATCATAAACTTAGAATCATGCTTATAAATATACTGTACATATTTTTGTTCTAAGTTTTTATTCCCACAAAAGACACTTTTATCCTTCATATTAACCTCTTTCATAAGAACTTGAAAACCTATACAATTGCAAGTTCTCTTTTCAAGTCAGTATGTGAAACCCATATTTTGTTTTCCTGTTTGACTTTTAGTGCAGAATCGTAATCTTCTTTATCCTGCTCAATAACCTTTAATCTTTTATATTCTTCATAATCAAGAATTACAGCTATTGGATTATTGCTCTCTCTAATAATCTGTGTTTTAATCATTATAAATATCCTTTCGATGTTTTATTTCTTAGACGAACATAATATTATTTTCATTGTCGAATATAACTCTATAATTACCAATCCTTAATCTTCTAAATTCTCCGAATCTGCCTTTCAAAAATTTAATATCATGCTTATCTAATGGAGATGAAGCATATCTTTCAATACCAGTTAAAATTCTTTCTGCATCTTTAAAATTTGAAGCCGAAATATTTTTTATTTGCTTAACAGCCTTTTCTGAATATTTTATTTCGAGCATTTTTAAAAGTAATTAATTTTTAATAATGTTCGATTTCTATTTAAAAACAAACGATATTTAACTTTTCAATTTAAATTCTACCGACATACATTTACTAAAATACAAAAAATTACATACTCACAAAAACGTTTTATAGTTTCAATATTGCCCGTAGAGAAATTTGTTAAGATGTGAGTTTTTGTCATTTGAATTGAATTAAAGAGATATTAGTGCCACACCCAAAAAGTGTAGCACAATTTATCTAAAAATTTGTAATTTTTACAAATCTGAAAAATAATTTAAAAAAAATGAGCAAAAAAGTGATTTTTTTCATTTTTTTTGAGACGTTTTCAAATTTGATGTGTTACTCTTAAAGTAGAAAGTTACAAATTCTAAAAAAGTTGTATAGGAAACGGAAATGAAGAAATTATTAATGATGTTCATTGTATTGTTTTTTAATACTAATTGCAACCTTAAAGCAGATTATTTGTTTGCTTGGGGTTTGAATGACTACGGTCAGCTTGGAAACGGAAAAAACGAGAGAACAATTTTATATCCAATACAAATTGGATATGATTCAACATGGGTTGATATACAATCTGGCGAAAGGTTTTCTATGGCTTTGAAAAGTGACGGTACTCTATGGGCTTGGGGTCAAAATAACTTTGGACAATTAGGTGATGGTATTCAAATTGATAAATTTATTCCATCGCAAATTGGTAAAGACAGTGATTGGCTGGAAGTTTCTTGTTGGACAGAACACGCATTAGCACTTAAAAAAGATGGTACAATGTGGGCGGTAGGAAGTAATGGTGCCGGTCAATTAGGTGATGGTACTCAAATTGATAAATGGGGATTTATTAATATTGGTAAAGGTTTCAAATGGAATAAGATTGCTGCCGGAACTTCTCATTAATTAGCTATCAGAGAAGATAGTACATTATGGTCTTGGGGCAATAATTCTTACGGCGAGCTTGGTGATAGCTCAAGAATTGGAAAATTTTATCCTACTCATATTATGACAAATAACAAATTTATTGACGTTTCTGCAGGGTGGTTTAAGTCAATTGCTATTGACACTGGTGGGAATTTATGGTACTGGGGAAGACGACTAATATCAACAACAGACCAACCATCAGGTCAGGATGGCTTAATTCCATCTTCATATAAATCTTTAATTAATTGGTTACATGCTGAATGTGGATATTATCATGCTGTAGGAATTAAAAAGGATAATTCAATTTGGGCGTGGGGCAGAAATTGGGAAGGACAGATAGGTGATAGTACAAATAATCATCAAGGTGTACCTATCCAAATTGGTCATAATAATTTATGGACTAAAATTAATGGGAAATGGTTCTTTACACTTGCTTTAAGCAAAACTGGACAAAAAGAAACGACTTCCATAAGGGTGAATAGTGAGCATACAAATTTTATTTCAATCTATCCCAATCCTGCAGAGGATTTTATCACAATCCAATTAAGCAACAAAGGGCTTCAGCCCTTTGCCGCAGGAGACAAAGTTCAAATATTTGATATTCTTGGGATTGAGATTATGTACGAATTAATTCATCCGATGACTGCCAGTCATCTGATGAATGTCAAGAAGTTACTAGCAGGGGTATATTTCATCAGGGTCGGAGATAAGGTTGAGAAGTTTGTTAAGATGTAATCCGGTATAATTGTTCCACAACCCGAAAGTTTGGTGCATTTACAAAAATTTCTATAAAAATTCCCGCTACCACCAAAAACTGCGATAGCGGGAATATTTATAAAAACTCTAAAATTTTACTTACTCGAAATAGCAGCACTCATATATTCACGGTTTAACATTGCAATGAAGTTCACTGAAATGCTCTTTGGGCATGCCGCTTCACATTCATAATGATTTGTGCAGGCACCAAATCCTTCTTTGTCCATCTGCTCCACCATTGCAAGAGCTCTGCGTTTACGCTCTGCTTGTCCTTGAGGTAGAAGTGCATACTGACTGACTTTTGCACCTGTAAACAGCATAGCAGCACCATTAGGGCAAGCGGCAACACATGCACCACAACCGATACACTGCGCTGCATCCATGGATTTATCCGCTTTTTCCTTTGGTACGGGTAGGGCATTGGCATCAGGGGCATGACCGGTACCGACACTCACGTATCCACCTGCAGCTTGTATCCTGTCGAGTGCAGATCTATCCACCACCAAATCCTTGACCACAGGGAATGCTTTTGCTCGGAATGGCTCAATATACAGAGTCTGACCATCAGAAAATTTCCGCATGTGTAACTGGCATGTAGTTGTAGCTTTTTCTTCTCCGTGAGGTCTTCCATTTATAGTTAGAGAGCAACATCCGCAAATACCTTCGCGACAATCATGGTCGAAGGCAATAGGATCGTCACCTTTTGTAATAAGGTCTTCGTTGAGTACGTCCAGCATTTCGAGGAATGACATGTGTTCGCTAACGTCATTAACATCATACTTAACAAAGTCTCCATTCGAGCTACTGTTTTTTTGTCTCCATACGTTTAAAGTCAATTTCATTATTTATAACTCCTGACTGTTAAGTGAACATTTTCGAATTCTAATGGCTCGACGTGGCGAACCGGTTTTTTATCTACGCCTTGGTATTCCCAGGCAGCAACATGAGCAAAATCCTGGTCGTTACGTTTAGCTTCACCATCTTCGGTTTGGTGTTCTTCTCTGAAGTGAGCACCGCATGATTCGTCTCTTTCGAGAGCATCCCAAACCAAAACTTCTGCAAACTCAAGGAAATCTGCTACTCTGAGAGCTTTTTCGAGTGCAATGTTTACATCGGAATTTTCCCCGGTTACATTAACATTGCTCCAGAATTCTTCTCTTATTTGAGGAATTTGTTGCAAGGCTTCTTTCAATCCTTTTTCGTTACGTCCCATACCTGCCTTATCCCAAACAATTTTACCTAGTTCGCGGTGGAATGAAGTAGGAGTACGCTTACCTTTTATGGAAAGTAATGTACTAATACGATTTTTCGCATCTTCCTCAGCTTTCTTAAATTCTGCATGATTTATGTCAATAGAGCGGTCAAGTGCTGCATTAGCAAAGTAATGTCCTATTGTGTAAGGAATTACGAAATACCCGTCTGCAAGTCCTTGCATCAAGGCACTTGCACCAAGACGATTTGCACCGTGGTCGGAGAAATTAGCTTCGCCAATTACATGAAGACCCGGGATTGTGCTCATTAAATTATAATCTACCCAAAGCCCGCCCATAGTATAGTGTGAAGCGGGATATATACGCATAGGTGTCTGATATGGGTCGTCGCCTGTAATTCTCTCGTACATTTCAAACAAGTTGCCATATCTTTCTTCGATAGCACTCTTTCCAAGTCGTTTGATTGCATCAGCAAAATCGAGATATACACCGTATCCCGAAGCGCCTACGCCACGTCCTTCGTCGCAAACTTGTTTGGCAGCTCTCGATGAGATATCTCTTGGTGACAGATTACCAAAGCTCGGATATTTTCTTTCTAAGTAATAATCTCTTTCATTTTCGGGAATATCTTCAGGTCTGCGCTTGTCTCCTGCTTTCTTTGGCACCCAAATTCTACCGTCGTTTCTCAGTGATTCCGACATAAGTGTGAGTTTGGACTGATAATCTCCGCTGACAGGAATACATGTAGGATGTATTTGTGTAAAACAAGGATTAGCAAATGCAGCACCTTTTTTGTATGCTCTGTAAGTTGATGTAACATTACATGCTTGTGCGTTTGTTGATAAAAAGAATACGTTGCCGTAACCACCTGTAGCCAGAACTACTGCATCACCAACATGTGATTCAATTTTGCCGGAAACAAGATCACGGGTAACAATACCTCTTGCAACACCGTCAATAACTACAACATCGAGCATTTCTTTACGAACATGCATCTTAACTTTATTAGCGCCGACCATTCTCATCAGTGCAGAATATGCACCCAATAATAATTGCTGGCCTGTTTGCCCTCTTGCGTAAAATGTACGGGATACTTGAGCACCACCAAATGAGCGGTTAGATAATGTGCCTCCGTATTCACGTGCAAAAGGGACACCTTGTGCCACACATTGGTCAATAATATTTGTACTTACCTGAGCAAGTCTGTAAACGTTATGTTCGCGGGCTCTGAAATCTCCACCTTTGACAGTATCGTAAAACAAACGCCAAACACTGTCTCCGTCATTCTGGTAATTTTTGGCTGCATTGATACCGCCTTGGGCAGCAATACTATGTGCTCTGCGTGCACTGTCGTGATATGTAAATGCTTCAACATTATAGCCTAACTCAGCCATAGTAGCTGCAGCAGATGCTCCTGCAAGGCCTGTACCCACAACAAGGACTTTATATTTTCTTTTGTTGGCGGGGTTAATCAGTTTCATATCAAATCTGTATTTGTCCCATGACTGTGCTATTGGTCCGCCAGGTACTTTTGACTCTAATTTCATAATCCTACTACTCCTTTGCCTAATCCAAAAATCATTACAGAAACAGGTACAGAGCTAAATCCTATAAATAAACCCCATCCAATAATTCTACTGACACTATTTAATATCGGGGTTAGTCTGGGACCATTCCATCCAAGAGTTTGAAACATACTCTGTACTGCATGCGTGAGGTGTAGTCCTACAAACAGCACAAACAGTATATAAACAACAGATATATGCCATTTGCTGAATCCTGTGATGACCATTTTGAAGGCATCGTGCCTTGAAAAAATTCCATCGCCGGCACTACGCGAAATCATCTCACCATCAACTTCGATAATTGCTTCTGTCTGAAGTTTAGGACCGTAAGGTTCTTCATAAGTTGCATATTCGGGGTTTGTAACATGAGCTGTAAAATGAAGTAAATGATAAAACGCAAACAGAAATATTAATATTCCTGTATAAATCATAGTTCTAGAATACAAAGTTGATTTTATGTAATTCTTAACTTTGTAGTTCTCCGGTTTTGCAGAATTGTTCAATAATTTGAGCTTAATTGATGTAATAACATGCAGTATTATGCTCGCCAAAAGCACAAGCCTGACAACCCAGAGCAATTCGCCTGTTGATTGAAGGAAATGCGCATAAGTATTGAATACTTCTCTTCCGAGAAATACCTGCAAATTACCCAACATGTGACCAATCAAAAACAGGACTAGTAATGCACCTGTAGCTGCCATAATCACTTTGTTGAATATCGTTGAGTTAAATGGGTTAAATTTACTCATAACAATTTTTAGTTAGTTTATAAATATGTAAAATATAATCTTTGTTGTGATAAAATAACAATAAACAAAAATATCAAAATTATTTATAATACCGTTATTTTTATTTGACGAAAAATTTATTTTTTATTAGTAAAATCATTAAAATTGAAATTACGACTTTTTCCATATTGGTAAAGTAATATAAAAAGTACTGCCACTTGATGTATCGCTCTCGACTCTGATTTGCCCGTTATGTTTTTCGATAAACTCTTTGCATAGCAATAGCCCTAATCCTGTACTTGGTTCTCCGTCAGTTCCGAGGCGGGATACTTTTTTGTCTATTCTGAATAAATTATTCATCATTTCTTCGCTCATTCCTATTCCGGAATCTCTAACAAATATGGTTGCCAATTCATCATTTGAAACCTCTGATAGTCCAATTTCTATCTTTCCTTCTGCAGGGGTAAACTTGATAGCGTTACTAATCAAATTGCGTAATACTGAATTCAACATTTGCATATCAGCATTCACATACAAGTCAGGCGGGATATTGTTAGTAGCTTGTAGACCTTTGTTTTTGAATGTTTCAGCAGTGATATCAAGTATATTGCGAACCAAATGACTTGGGCTGCACTTAACAGGCTCGAACGACATTACTCCGCGCTGAATTCTTGACCACTCCAACAAGTTGTCAATCAGCTTATAGAGATTTTCTGCGGATTCTTTTAATTTACGACTTACTTCCTGAACTTCTTTCATGGTCAGGTTGTCAATATCTTCTGCCATGATTCTTGTTAACCCCAAAAATCC
Source organism: bacterium (assembly GCA_024711295.1). Classification (GTDB taxonomy): domain Bacteria; phylum Bacteroidota; class Ignavibacteria; order Kapaibacteriales; family UBA2268; genus JANJTB01. The sequence goes on from JANJTB010000016.1 coordinate 62,132, forward strand.
CGAGAATGGGCTTCTTAGGTCGTGAGCAATAATTGAGAAAAACTTGTCTTTTGATGAATTAAGCTGGGCAAGCTCAATGTTTTTTAATCTGAGCTCCTCTTCTGCTAACTTCTTTTCTGTTATATCTGTGCAACTTCCGTATATCTTCTTTTTGTTGGTAATATCGTCGTAGGTGCTTTTTATTGAAAACTTCAACCACTTCAGTTCATGATTATTCTTTAAAATTCTCACTTGAATTTCTTTACTGACTCCAGGCTCAGTAGTCAGAAATTGATTCCTGAATTCTTGTAGATCTTCATTGTAAATCATAAAATCAAGCGATTGATTTTTTAAAATTTGTGATGAAGTATATCCTGTTACCTTTTGCGTAGCACCTGTAACCCAGTTTAGTACATAGTTTTCATCAATCTGAAGATAAGAAAATGTAAAATCAGATGTTGTATCCGACAAAATTCTGTAACGCTCTTCACTCTCTTTGATAGCTGCTTCGGAGAATATTCTCTCTGATATATTCCTGTATATTGATTGGTAAGTATTATCCGGCATTTTTTTTGTGCGCATCTCTACATAAACCTTAGTTCCGTCAGGTCTTATCAAAACTCTGTTGTTTTCAACAATCAAACCCTCATCAAGCAAATCAAATCTGAATGGCTTACTCAACACACTGTGCTCTTCGAAAGGTATTTCCGAGATGTGCTTTCCGATAATCTCACCACGCTCAAGCCCGGTCATTTCGCAGAATGCTGAGTTTGCCAAAAGTATTTGACCTCCTGTATTACCAACAAGTATTCCATCTACTGCCAACTCAATTAATTCTCTGTAAATAGCTTCGCTGCGTGCAAGATCCTCTTCAATCATTTTTCGTTCTGTAATGTCACGACCGGTACCGAGCAACGCAATTATATTCCCTTTATTGTCGAAAATACTTTTTGATGCCCAGCCAATCCATCTCCAACCAATAACTGTCATTGCCCTTTCCTCGTAATAACAACTGTAAGGTGGCTCGAAAAGCTTCCTGATGGCTTGTTCTACTGTACTTAAGTCTTCCGGATGAACTAATGGAATATAAGAATTGCCAAGCAATTCTTCCTTTGTTTTGCCAAAGAATTGGCAGTATGAAGGGCTTGCGTAGATGAACTTTCCTGCTACATCAGTTTTTACAATTAAATCTGTTTGATTCTCGACCAATATTTTGTATTCTTCATCACTCCTGATCTGAAGTGAGTCAACAGTATCTGAACCCATATTTCAATTCCGTAAAATTCCGGTTTTTACTAAAAAAGGGAATAACATATTTAATATTAGCCATCTAAGATAACTAATTATTTAATAAAAATCTCATTGTTATTATACTAATATAAGAAAAAAAGAAATATGTAATTACTTAATATTTTATTAATTTATTCATTTTGTAAAAAATCAGCTGATTTTATTTGTAATTAGGTTTTAGAAACTATGGTTCGGCAAAATTTTTTATGAAAATTAACGTTTCTAATTAATTGATTACAAAGTAAATCAATTTTTGTGAATTGAGTTAGTTATTGATTAGATAAGATTTAAATTGGATTATTAATGAATTCATACAGTTTGGGTATATCAGGTTCGTGGTGGTTGATGGTTTTATTATTGGTAATATCAGTAATATTCACAATATTTGTTTACTACCGAACAAACCCGCCTGTAAGCAAACAAAAAAGGGGATTGTTGGCTCTGCTAAGAAGTATTGCACTATCATTGTTGATATTTGCAATATTCGAACCTGTGCTGACAGGCGTCAGAAGCAAAATTATTAATCCTAAAATTGCTGTAATGATGGATAATTCTTCATCAATGAATCTTGATGATGCAGGTGGCAACCGTAAGTCGAAGTACATTAATGCTTTTAAAAACTCCGGTATTGATCAGCTAAACAGCGCAGAAAATATTTTCAGACTATTCGGTGAATATTCAAGGGAAATAAAAATACTCAACTTTGACTCATTATCATTCAAAGATAATTATACTGACCTAGGCAAAGCTGTTAACAGTTTGTACAACTACAAGGACGAGAATCTGCAGGCAGTAGTAATGTTCACTGACGGTGCATTTAATACAGGAAACAATCCGCTGTATGCTGCTGAAGATTTAGGCATACCATTCTTTACAGTTGGAATTGGTGACTCTGCTGAGCCACGTGATATTTCAATACAATCATTAATAATGAACGAAATTGCATATATTGACAATCCTGTACCAATTAATGCCAATATCACCTGTATCGGTTTTGAAAATGAAGAGCTTAATATTTCGGTTTATGACAATGATAAATTGCTCGAAACACAGAAAATTATTGCTGCTAACTCATCATTCGAGTCAACGGTATATTTCACTTATATTCCTAAAGAATCCGGAACCCGAAAAATTACTGTTAAGATACAAAGCAAAACTGGTGAAATTACATTAAAGAATAATTCTTTGAGTGACTATATAAAAGTATTGAAAAACAAAAGGGTAATATCTTTGTTCGCAGGTGCGCCCAGCCCTGATGTATCTTATATCAAACAGTACCTAAACACTCTGAAAGGTGCTGAAATCCGTGAATTTATTCAAAGCAGTGGATCTGAGTTTTTTCGACAACCTACTGAAAATGATATATCCGAAACAGAACTTTTTATTTTGGCAGGTTTTCCGATATCTTCTACAAATGATGCTTTGTTAAGTAAGATTTCGAAGGAAATTTCTAATGGTAAGCCAATATTTTTGATTACTTCGCTTAATACAGATTTCCAAAAGCTGAAGAAGATTGAAGAGTACTTACCTTTTAATACAGCATCATCAAGAGCAGTTGAGTTTTCGATTATCGCTGATGTAAATCCTAAGTCTGTATCTAATGCATTACTTAGAGTAGATGGTACTGACAGCGACCTGGATAAATGGAAGAATTTACCCCCATTATTCAGGACAGAAACTTTTGTAAGACCAAAGCCCGAGAGTGAAGTTCTGGCTACATTCAAGGTAAATAATGTGCCCTTGAATGAGCCGCTGATTATATCCAGGAATGTCAATTCCAAAAAATCTGTTGCTGTAATCGGTTACGGCTTGTACAGATGGAAGTTGGTTGGGTATGGTTCCGAACTTGCAAAAGGCAAAAGTGCACCGTTTGACGGTTTCACTACATTTATGGATAACTCACTCAGATGGCTTTCAGTTGGTGATATAAATAAGAAAGTATCAATTTCGACAACAAAAAAAATGTATTCAAAAGGCGAACGCGTAGAAATTGTAGCTCAAGTGTATGATGGAGCTTACTTGCCTGTTGACAACGCTATCGTGGATGTTACAATTAAATCCGGGAATAATCCAATTAATATCACTCTTAGCCCAAATGGAAATGGAAGATATTATGGATTTGCCGATGGACTGCAGCCCGGAGATTACACTTATAGCGGCACTGCGACAAGGAATTCTTCATCTTTGGGTAGTGATGACGGCAGATTTTCGATAGGTGAGATTGATTTAGAGCACAGAAATATCAGAATGAATAACTTACTTCTGAAAGCAATAAGTGAGGCAAGCGGCGGCAAGTATTATTCAAACGAAAATACACAAAACCTGCTTGATGACATAAAATCACTCAAAGGATTCAGACCTCAGTCCATCACACTACGCGATGACTTCACACTCTGGAATTATCCCTGGCTGCTTGTAATAGCAATTTTGCTTTTTTCATTAGAATGGATTATACGCAAAAGAAGCGGTATGATTTAGCTCTTCATTTTCTTTGCATAGATTGTGCCACGAGTCTGATCTATTGTACTTACTAATCGATATTCAAACTCGCTTAAGTAGTTGATAACCTTATGATAAGTTGCTTGACCATCTACTTCATGCAATGCCTCTATTAGCAGAAATGGATTATAATTTTTAAGAAATCCTGACGCTCCTTTCAGAGCTTCAATCTCAGCACCCTCTATGTCCATTTTTAAGTAATCTACTTTTTTAATATTATACTCTTTAATTAGAAAATCCAAAGTATTACACTCAATCTTTTTAGTACCCTTTTGCACGAAGTGTGGATCGTTTTCATAATTAATTAATGTATGTTCACCTGGTCTATGGCTTATGAAAAATTCCATTGTTTTAGGTTCAGACCACAAACCTAGCTCAATTATTTCACAATTATTGATATTGTTAAGCATTAAGTTTTTTCTTAAAGTAACTAAATTTTCTTCATCAGGTTCAATTGCATAAATCTTTCCTGTATTGCCTAATTTTTTTGCTGCCTGAACTGTGAAACCACCAATATTGGCACCTGCATCTATTACAACATCCTCTTTTATGATATCGTTAAAAGTAAAATATTTATTGTGAAGAAACAGTTCAGATAGAACTTCATACAAAAAAAAGTATTTATTTACATCAAAAATTTTATCCATTTTTGACTTGTTGCCATATTTGTACCTTTCTGTAAAGTTAATATCGGCATTAAATTTTGATGGTGGTGAGGATAATATAATGCCATTTGTTAACTCAACAACAACGTAATCATCTTCATCTATATAGCTTTTGCGGATTATATTATTTACATGATAATATTTGTTGAATAATTGGTAAAAAACAACTTTTATTGGTAATAAAAATATTGAATCAGATTCAGCTATTTTGTTTTTAATTGACATAATGATTCCTATGGCTTTGCTTAATATGAAAATACAAAAGTAAGTAAAATACTCAAGATATTATCAAAATTAGAATGAATTAAATTAATTTTACATTAATACAAATTTTCAAAATTTTTAAATTTAATGAAATAATTTGCTTTTTTGTAAATAATTCCATTATTTTGTAAAATTAAGAATATTAATCTAAAAAAAGACTATAATTAAATGAAGGTATATAATTTTGTTGTTTCTGGTTTGATGTGATATTTTAGTAAATTTGTATATCTTCATTTAGTGTTTAAGTCAATGAACTTTACTATAAATAAGTAGTGAGGATATGGTGGATATGAATAAGTTTTTAATAATTTTACTTTTATCGGTATATATTACTAAGGCTGAAAACTGTCAATATTTAGGACAGGAGTTAATCCCCAATGGCTCATTTGATAAAGGTTTTTCAGGATTTTATACTGAGTACGTTTTTTTGAATTCTCCACCGATGTCAAATACAGGTTCATGTGCTGTAACAGGAGATCCTGCTTCATACTTCAATGGATGGATGACATTTCCGGATAAATCTCCTTCTAACAACAATTTAATGTTTTTAGCGGATGCATCTATTAATCCAAAATTGGTTCTTATTGGAACAAACGTTGATGTTGCAAGGAACATATATTATAAGTTTTCACTTTGGGTTGCAAGAGTTAATAACTCAGGACCTCCAAATATCAAGGTGGTAATCAATGACATTGATCAAATATCAAAAAAAATAACAGTGCTTAGGGGTGAATGGGTTAATATTGAATTTGAATGGAATAGCGGGAATGTTGATAAAGCAAATATCGAAATATTTAATACCGACCCAACCCAGTACGGGAATGATTTTGTTATTGATGAAATTTCATTTAAACCATGTGTGATAACTGATTTGAGTCCTCCACAGATATCCGGCATTGAAGATTGTTACATCATAAATGGAAAAATAATTGATTCATCTTCTACAAATACTGGCATAAAGTCTTATGAATCACCAGAAAAGTCAAAGGTGAATTGTACAGTTAGCTTTGGAGAACTAACGAAAAATGCAAGAAGTATAAATTTTATTTCAAAACTGGACAATTATAGAATTGATGGTAGTTTTGTAATTGAAGCAATTGATTCAAATAATCAATTAAATTCAAGAAAATTTGATATAAAGGGATTTACTGTAGGAGTAGATGGTGGAAATATTAATGATTATTATAATTTTAATGAAATAGTTCAACCTGATGTTACTAAATGTTTTAAAATATTGTTACGAAACTATGGGAAATTTGTACAGTCGGTTAAGTCAATTACACTAAAAAATCCATCTGTATTTTTTTCAACTACTACATTCCCAATAACAATTAACCCGGGTGGCGTTGTATCCGTTGAAATTTGCTTTAAATCAAAAGATACAAAAATTTTCGTTGATTCTTTGTTCTTAGTTAGTGATTGTGATGATTTATTAAATATAGCAAATTTTAAAATTAGTACTATACAAGACAAATATCCGCAAATATCGGCTTCAGAGGATTGCTATAAAATAAATGGTAACATTTATGATTCAACAGTGACAGATTCAGGTATTAAGACTTATGAATCCCCTGACAAATATAAGGTGAATTGCAAGGTTGTTTTTGGTGAACTAAGTGAAAATAAAAAAAGTATAAGTTTTGAATCCCAACTTGAAAATATTTTTAAAGATGGAAGCTTCGTTGTAACTGGTTCAGACTATAATGACCAAGTTACAACAGAAGATTTTGAAATAAAAGGATTTACTGTAGGTGTTAAAATTGAAGATTCACCTTCGGATATTATCAAAGTATTTGATACAGTATTAATAGACCGGAGTTTTTGCTATAAGGTCAAACTGTTTAATTACGGAAAGTTTAATCAGAATGTCAATAAAATCTTTTTAAAAAATTCAGATAATTTTCAATTAGTCAATAAAGCACCTTTTATAATTTTTCCAGGCCAAACCGAAGAAATTGATATATGTTTCAGGGGTGCTGTTGAAAGTGGATATTATGATTCTCTAATTATCGAAAATGAATGCAACACAACTAAAATTGTTGCAGATTTCAATTTAGTAGTTTTGCCAGATAAATTCCCTCCAAGATACATTACAAATACTGACACATGCGCTAAAGAAGCAGTAATATATGTCAATGATTCGTTGAATTGGGATTCAGGAATTAAAGATATAACTGTATTAGAAAGCCATAACTGCGATATTAATGTCAACCTTTTATCCAACAAGTTTGCAATTGTTAGTATTAAATATATTGATTTCGATAAAGATTTATTTTACAAAATACTAATTACCGATTCAAGTGGGAATCAAACACAGCTCACTGATACAATCGAAACCCATGAACTGAAAATTTTAGGTATTGATTCAGGTAATTCAGGTTTTAAAAATTTTGGGGATATTATGTTTCGTAATATTGCCAGAGATTCAGTCATGGTTTATAATTTAAGTAGTAAGTCAATTGTCATTGACAACTTATACCTTAAGCAAAATGTTAATTTTTCTATACCGCCTTCACAATTCCCTTTTAGAATTTTACCTTATGATAGTGTCAATATAATTATTTGCTTCTATCCGGACAAATTTCACCATCAATCATACGAAGATACATTGTTGATAGAGTCATATTGCATAAAGCATGAAGTTATACTAAAAGCAGTTGGCAAAAGCATTGAAGATACCATAAATTCAAAATGTAGAATTGATTTAGTATTACATTCCTCTGAAAATAGTGATGATGATACAATAATTGAAGAAGTATATCCCAATCCGTCAAATAACAATATTAATATTGTTTTTAATAACAGCACACATTCAAGAATTACAATTGAACTTTTCAATATTAATGGAATACCCGAAGTGAATTTATTGAATACATACCTCAAAGCTGGTAAATATGAAGTGAATGTTCAATTAAATAATTATGATTCAGGTGTTTATTTTATCAAACTAACGACAGATAAAAAATCTGATCTAAGATCAATCATGATAATAAAATAAAAAAATACAGGATTTAATTATGAAAAAAATAATTGTTTTTATTTTGCTTATAGTTAGCAAAACTTTTAGTAATAATTGTTACAAGCTTGGAGATGAGTTGATTATCAACGGTTCATTTGATAATGATTTTGTAGGATTTTATAGTGAGTATGATTTTTTGAAAGATCCACCAATGTATTACACGGGTACTTATTCAATTACTGGTGATCCCGCATCTTATTTTAATGGTTGGATGACATTCCCTGATAAATCTCCTTCGGATAATAACAAAATGTTTTTAACTGATGCATCAATAAACACTAATTTAATTTTAATTGGCACTAAGGCAAACGTAATTAAGAATAGAAATTATCAATTTTCATTATGGGTTGCAAGAGTAAATAATGCTGGTCCCCCTGTGATTAGTGTATGGATTAATAACAAGGAACAAATTACAAGAGAAATTTACGAAAATGGTGGTGTTTGGGTAAATCTTACTTTCAAGTGGAATAGCGGCAATGATGACATAGCTGATATAAAGATATTTAATACGAATCCTACTCAATATGGTAATGATTATGTAATTGATGAGATTTCATTAAAGCAATGTTTCAATATCAAACCAAGATTAACTAATAGTGCATTCAGCCCTGTTTGTATTGGTGATGATATAGTGCTTATTTCTGACTCAATACCCGGCGCCCTCTATTATTGGTCCGGTCCCGATGGATTTTATTCCAATAATAGAAATGTTATTATCAAGAATGCTCAGGTTCACCATTCGGGTAAATATTCTCTTTATGTTGTGCTTGATGGTGTTAATTCTGATACTCTTGAGGTTGATGTGTTGGTTAATCAGTATGTTGTGACCCCTATGGATAACGACCTTGGATTTCGCGGGAGCACAGAGCGAGTTGAGAATTTTATAAAGCTAACAAACTCTAGAGATTTCGATTACGGGGCATTATGGCTGAGAGAGAAATTCTCATTTACAAATGACTTCGAAACCACATTCGAGTTCAGTGTTTCGAAGGGTAGCAACGGAACAATGAATGAGAAATCAATTCCCGGTGCTGATGGTATTGCATTTGTTATCCAAAATCGGGATAATCCGGTACTTGGGCAAAAAGGTGGCGACATCGGTTATACAGGTTTTGCCAATAGTTTGGCTGTAGAAATTGACTTGTATCAAAATGAATACGACCCTAATGGCAATCATATAGCTGTCCAGTCAAGAGGTTATGAGACTAATACCCCAAATCATAAAATAATGAATTCACTTTTGGGCTTGAACGATAAAATTCCAATAATTTATCAGGATTCAATCTACTACGTAAAAATCCGGTACGAGTGGAAAAATAAGAGACTTCAAGTATTTATCAATAACTCACCCAAGCTCGATACTCCGGAACTTGAGGTTTATGGTCTGGATTTAGTTGATTTATTAAATCTCGAAGAAGGTAAATACGGTTATATTGGATTTACATCTGCAACCGGTGCTGCTTATCAGGAACACTATATTTATAATTGGATTGTACCTTGCAAAAACAATCTGGTTTCGGTTGATGACAACATGGAGCATTCATTTAGTATTAGTGTCAACCCTAATCCTGCGATCGAAACCTTGAATATAAAACTGAATTTGGCATATCCGACAATCTTAAACTTAGTTCTTTGCGATGTAAACGGTAAAATCGTTAAGAACATTTATGATGGATATTATAATGCTGATTTAAATACTGAAATAGCATCAGACATTAGTAATCTGAGTAGCGGGGTGTATTTCATCAGGTTCCAAAGTGCAGGCTTTACAGATTATCAGAAAGTAATAATCATAAAATAAAGACAATACTATGAAAATCTTTAAGTACATAATTGTCATATTGGTAATAAATTATTCAATTGCTTTATCGCAAAAGCAGTCTGATAATTCTGACTCAGTATGGTCAATTGTAATACCTCAGGGTAAGGCTTATAATATTGATATGAAGCAGTCAATTGTTAATAAGTACAAAGATTCCGTTATTAAAGAACTAATCTCCAATATCGGCTCGTATGATTTGATTATTGATACAATTTATTTCGACGGAAAAGATGCGAAGTCATTTAGTATTATATCCGGACTTGTAAAATTTAATGTTAAGCCTGGAAATTCCAGAGATATTGAAATCAGATTTTCTCCTTCAAAAGTAGGAATTCATTATGCAAAAATCAATTTTGTAACAAGAATTGGTAGTCTAACTTATGACATTATCGGAGAAGGAGTAGAGCCAAAACTTGAGGTAATGAGCAGACTTATAGATTTTGGTAAAGTTGTTTTAGGTGACCACAAGGATACAATTCAGGCTTTAACCATAAAATGTATTTCTCACGAGCCTATTACAATTCTCAGTACAAAGCATAATTTACCTAATGATAAAGACTTTTCTACTTTGTCAGGTGGTGGAAATTTTACCTTAAATCCAGGTGAAACTCACACTATGGATTTAAGGTATTTGCCTTCTTCATTAGGGAGAACCAGCGGTACACTCGAATTTCATTTTGCCGGGGTTGGAAGCCCAGCTATTGTACAGCTTTTTGGACATAGTATCGGAACACAGATATATATGGAAGATGATTCAGCTTATGTAGGAGAAAATAAGCTATTAAAGTTGAAAATTAGCAATGATGGTAACTTATATTTAGGAAGTGAGGTTTCACATTACGAAGCTAAAATAAGTTATAATGCAACTTTATTAAGTGCCGTTGATAATAATTTATCAAAAAAATTAGAATCTACCAGTGAGATTATTAATATTAAAGGTCAATGGGATAAATCAAGTAATGTATTGGCCGAGTTTGAAGTCAAAGTTGGCTTAGGCAATTCAATATTTACATCTTTAAACATTGATGAGTTCTATTGGACAGATTTTAATGGTGATAAACTTGACATTGAAAATGAAAAGAAGTCGGGACATTTCAAAATACTAGGGCTGTGTGATGAAGGTGGAATAAGATTGATAAATCCAAATACCTCTGTCAGCCTGTTAAATATAGCACCAAATCCAAGCGATGGCAACGTATGTATTACCCTAAGTTTAATTGAAAGTGGTTTTTCGACAATTAATGTATTAAATTCATTAGGTCAAGTAATTTATGAGAAGTCATTTACTGAATTTACAGGTATTGAAAATATTTATTTGAGCTCTGAATTATTAGCGAGTGGTCATTATTTCATTATTTTAAAAACACCAACAATTACTAAAACCCAAAAGTTTATTATATATAAATAACAATTTATTCTAATATTTGAAAAGGCATGTAATGTCAAAATTACTACTTTTTTGTTTTTTGATACCTTTTACTTTGTTTTCGCAAGTGGATGCCGGTAGATATGGATTTGGTGCATACTTTGGCTATGGACAGAATTTTCATATTGCAGATTTTAAGAGAATTCCTGATTGCCCAAGCTGTTCTCCGGGATATAAAGATGGGTTTGGTACAGGACTGAACCTTGGATTAGTAGTTGATTATCAGTTTGATAATTTTTTAATTTTTACAAGTAAGCTTCTATTTATGGACTTAAGTTCTGATCTTGTGAGCAGGGAGCCTACATGGATAATATCGAACGGTGTAATTCAACAAGGTGAATTTGAACATATACTTAATTCAAAAATTAAAGTGTTTGGAATTCAACCCGAACTTAATTTTAATTTAGTAAGTAACTTAAAACTAAATATTGGAATATTGTTTAGTGCATTGGTATCAAAAGAATATTCTCAAGTTGAAAAAATATCTAAACCTTCCGACTTCGGTACTTTTGTAGATGAGTTTGGTATTGACACAAAGTCAAGAGAAAGGAATAAATTTTCCGGGTCGATGCAATTTGCCAACAGTGTATTTATTGCTCCTATGCTTTCATTATCTTACAAAATGCCCTTAAATAAAAATAATACACTGTTTTTGGAACCGGAAGGTAGTTACTATATAGGTATAACGGATTTCGTTAACAGTGATTATGTAAATAAATGGTCTTCAAATATTTTGAGTTTTGGTATAAGCTTAAAATATAGTCCTGAGAATATTAAAGACACCATCTACAAGGAAATTGAGATCTGGAAAGTTGACACTGTTGAAGTTGAATCAAGTATTGTAAATGATTCAATGTATGTAAAAGGGAATGAAATTACGGCAATAAAATCGGAATCTACGGGAACCATCATACATACTACAAGAGAAATTTCAAGGGTTGATACTATATATTATAAAAAAGCAAGAGGATTATCAGCAGATGTTAATGTATTTGGGCTTAGTAGAAATGGTGAAGAATACTCAGACCCCAAAATTAAAATTGAGGAGTTTAGATATAACCGCCACTATCCACTATTGAATTATATTTTCTTTGATGAAAATTCTTCCGATATACCTCAGAGATATAAATTACTTCAACCAGATGAAATTGGACAATTCTATATTGATAGTCTCTATGATGAATCTACTTTAGGTATTTATCATCACATACTGAACATTCTTGGTAAGAGGCTTTCATTATATCCTCAAGCTAATATTACATTGATTGGTTGTAACTCTGGATTAGGCAATGAAAAAAATAATTTAATTTTATCACAAAACAGAGCAGAACAAATTCGCAGATATTTGGTTAATGTTTGGAAGATTGATTCCATTAGAATAAAACTGCTTTCGAAGAATTTACCAGAAAAAGCTTCATTGCCATTAATCGAACAGGATAAAGCACAAGAGAACCAAAGAGTAGAGATTTTATCAGATGACAATAGAATAACAGATGCCTTATTCATCGAAAATTTCTATAAAATTACAAATCCGCCCTCGTTAAGATTCAAGTTGATTTCTAAATCTGCTTCAGAGTTAATCTCATGGAGTATGCAACTGAATCAAAAAGGTGTTGAAAATAGCTTCAAAGAATGGAGTGGTTTGGGGGTACATCCTGCTTATGTTGAATTGAAAACAGATGATTATATTAATACATTGAATTACAAGGTAAGAACTTTTGATTATCAATTTTTTGTGAACTCCAAAATCAATGAAAAGTTCTCAACAGATATTAAGCATTTTCCACTTGAAATAGTTACAGTTGAAGATAAAAAGATTCAAAAAAGTGATGATTTTGTTTTTGAAAAATTCAGTTTGATTTTGTTTGAATTTGATAAATCTGATATCGAAAAGAATAATTTAAAAATAGTTAATTTAATTAAAAGCAAAATTGATGAAAATTCTATTGTAGAAATTAAAGGTTATACGGACAGAACTGGAGATAATTTCTATAATAAAATACTTTCCGAAAAAAGAGCAGAAAGTGTAAAAAAAAGTATTGGTTTATCAAATGCCATTAAAGAGGGGATAGGTGAGGAAGTACTTTTATATGATAACGATTTACCCGAAGGCAGATTCTACTGCCGAACAGTAGAAATAACAATCAAAACCAAAATCAAGTAATTTGTAAAATTCATTTTTTACAAGAAGCTTATCTCCTTTCTTTCATTTAACAAAAATGGGCTCACATATTTCAGTGTAAGCCCATTTTCATGTTTTGTTTCATCATATCAGAAGTTATTCTTTGATGAATTTTCCGCTGATAATTCCGGTATTTGACTTTACAGAGTAGAAATAAGTTCCTGCCGGTACATGATTAATATTAAAAGATAAATGATTCATACCATCATACAATTCCATGTTGTTTATCTCAAACACCACTTTACCGCTTAGGTCAGTAATTGATAAGTATGAATTTGAATACTCGATAGCTTCAATTTGTAAGTTGATCATATCACTTACAGGATTTGGATTTATGCTGTGAGAACTGATATTTGCATCTGAATTACGAACCGATGCATTCAGCGAAGTATTAAACTCTCTAACCGGAGACCAGGGTGCATCACCATCCTCGTTCCATGCGGCAACACGCCAGTAATACTTCTTGTTATATTCCAGAGCTGAAATATTTTTTAAAGTGTCTTTTACACTTGGATGATCAGCTACAAAAGTATTCTCTGCAAAGTTACTGTTTGTTGCAACCTGCAATTTGTAAGCTAAAGCTCTGTCAACAGATTTCCAGGAGCAAACAAGGAAGATGTTTTGGTTTATGGCATTATCTTCAGGGAATAATAATTGAGCAGGGTCAACGGGTGCTATGTCTTTTGTTCTGAAAATAAATGTATCAGAAAAATCCCCTTCACCATCAGCGCCGATAGATTTTACTTTCCACCAGTAATAGGCGAATCTTTCCAGCCCTGCAATTTCGATTGTAGTATCGGGTGTTGCCTGATTAAAATAAATGTTTTCAAAATTTGCATCAGAAGCTATTGTGAACAAATAAGAAACGGCATTTTCTGCTGATTGCCATGTGAATGTAGGATTTAGCTCTACTTTACTGGCATTATTTGCAGGTTCTATCAATTGTGTAGCTGAAGCAGGTTTCTCTTTAATTGTAAATGAAAATATCTCTGACCACAAACTCACACCATCATTATTTGCAGCACGAACTCTCCAGTAGTAAGTTGCTTTTTCCTGATATTGCAAACCTGGATAAGTCCATATTGTCGATGTAATGCCTTTCTCTGATACCAATCTTTGATTGATTTTTGCATCTCTCGAAATTTCAATTTCGTAAGATATTGCATCTTCTACCGGCTCCCATTCATAAATTGGATTAAAGGAAACATTAATTGCCTTATTTTCGGGTACAAGCAGTGTAGGTGACTGTATTGAAGTTCTGAATTGAAATACCTGACTCCAGTCTCCATAACATGTCCCAAATTTTGCTCTTATTTGCCAATAATATATGTGATTATCATTTGGAACAGTAAAGGTAAACTTATTTGTATCAAGTCCGGTTGTGTCGAGAATTACTGTGCTCATTTCCTTGTCGAAATATACTTTAATCTCGAAAGTTTCACCTGCATCAAATTGTATCCACTCAGCAGTTATAGTTTTTCTTAATCCTAATTGTTCGTTAGTTGGTGCTATTACTACAGGTGCAGATTGTGTCGTCAAAAATGAGTGGATGTCGGACCATAAACCTGTATTGTTATTATCTTCTGCTTTAATTCTCCAATAATGCCATGATACCGCTTTATTGAGATTAAGGTTAATAAGTGTGTCAGAAATACCTGTCGAATCAACCAAGATTCTTGAAAAAGATACAGTGTCTGAAACTTGTATGCGATATTTATCAGCGGTGTTGATTTTATTCCATCTGAATAAAGTATTTAGCATAGATACGCATGTTGAAGCTTCGGCAGGGAGTAAGAGTATAGTAGGCATATACGGTGTTTTGAAACTGAATGTTTCAGACCAGTAACTAATACATCCGTCAAGTCTGGTGCGAACTCTCCAGTAATAAGTAGAGTCGAACTCATTCCCAATATTTAAAACATAAGATGTATCAACGGTGTTTAATATAGTAACTAAATTATCAGTAAATGAAGAGTTCCTTGAGACTTCGAGGTCGTAAGTATAGCCCTGCCCGAATTTTTTCCATACCAGATTAATACTGAATGGTGAGTTGGTAAAAATTTGAGCTCCGGTTGATTTATCGGCAGGAGAAACCAATAGTGCAGTAGCTTGCTTTGTTGTGATATTGCGGACTTCGGAATATTCTGTTTGGCAGAGAGATTTTTTTGAAGCCACCCTCCAATAATATGTTTTTGAATACTTTGGTAGTCTGACTGTAAAAAATGTATCAATAATATTGTTCCTGTCAAAAGCCAATGTGTCAAAATTTAAATTTTCGGATACCTGTAAATGATAAAATTCAGCGTCTGCTTTATTCCACTTAAATTGCATTATTGTGTCAGCACAAACTGTGTTGTTAACAGGTGTTACTAAGTTAAGTGGTGGAATTTTTGTAGTAAATGAAAAGGGATTGGCTATTCCAAGGTTATTATTAGCAAAAACTGAAATTGCCCGCCAGTAATATGTGCTTTGCCACGCTGGTAGCTCTACTGTTG
Source organism: bacterium (assembly GCA_024711295.1). Taxonomy (GTDB): domain Bacteria; phylum Bacteroidota; class Ignavibacteria; order Kapaibacteriales; family UBA2268; genus JANJTB01. The sequence goes on from JANJTB010000016.1 coordinate 77,773, forward strand.
CGTTTGTAACTGTTAGATTAGTTAGCGAGATGATAGGGTTTATCAAATCAGGGCTATCATAAACTTCGAATCTGTAACTTACAGCATTAGTGACCGGACTCCATTCAAATGTTGCATTTTTATTGACACAATTATCCCCGTTAGGCGGATAAACTAATGTTGGGGGCACTTGAGCAAGAATGTTCAAGGCATTAAACACCAACATTAATACACTCAAAAATAGCAAATTCTTAAATTTCAGCATTGGATTTCTCCATTAAATTATAATCAATTAATATTCTAACTTACAAAAATAAATAAAATACCCTAAAAACAGGTATTAGTTGCAATTTTTAAATTAACGTATTGAAAAATTTAATATTTTTCTACTAATAATAATATGAACTTACCAATCATTGCAGTAGCTTATTTTGTATAGTTTATATGATAGTTAAGGCGAATAATTAAGATTATACGACCAAATAAGTCGGCAATTAAAAATTATTCTAACCGTCTATTCTTTGTCGCATAAAAAAATAGCTTAATAAATTACTTATTTTATAATTTACTAAGCTTTGATACTAATGAAAAATATATTCAAATTTTAAATATGGAGCTAGATTAATGGCGAAATCTACTAAAAGTACAAAAAGCACTAAAAATACGAAGGAGAGCATTCAGAACAGCGATATTGTTGTTATGAATTACATGGGGCATGATGTTGAGGTAGAACTATATAGTAAATTCGATTTTACTGGTATTGACAAAAAAACAATTATAGATTGGTACAAAATAAATCACCTCGGAAGAAGACTCGACGAGAAAGCAGCATTGTATCTAAAGATGGCAAAAGGCTGGTCTTATCATGCACCATTTGGTGGTCATGACGGTATTCAGCTTGCTCTTGGTAAATCTTTCCGCCCAAAGAAAGATTTTCTTTTCCCATATTACAGAGATATGCTTACTTCATTGGCAGGTGGTATTACTGTTGAAGAAATAATATTAAATGGATTAAGCAAGGATACCGATGTTGCAGGTGGTGGACGACACATGAGTAATCACTTTGCAAAGCCTTCTATTAATATACAGAATGTTTCTTCCTGTACCGGTAACCACAGTTTGCATGCTGCAGGTGTTGCGCGTGCTATCAAAAGATATAATGATGATGCTGTAGCCCTTTATTCAGGTGGTGAATCTGCCTGCTCCGAAGGGTATTTCTTCGAAGCTGTTAATATTTCAACACTTGAGCAGTTACCTGTAGTATTTGTTATTCAAAATAATAAGTATGGTATTTCTGTTCCTTTGGTTGACCAGACTGCTAACCAAACTGTATCAGATAATTTTAGCGGTTTCAAAAATATTAAAATTTTTGAAGCTGACGGTAGAGATCCATTTGATTCATACAAAAAAATACAGGAAGCTGTTGCCTATGCTAAATCCGGAGCTGGCCCTGCTATGGTACATGCCGATTGTGACAGAATTGGTTCGCACTCCAATTCCGACAGGCACGAACTGTATCGTAGCGAAGAAGAAAGAAACACTGTAAAGAGACGCGACCCGCTGATGCAGTTCAGATGGCATATTCTTAACAGGAAAATTTTAACAGAAAAACAGCTAATTGCTATTGAAGAAGAAAATAAGGAAACAATTTTTAAGGCTGCGGACTTAGCCGAAGCAGCACCAGAGGCAAATGGCAAATCATGGGTTGACTTTATCTTACCTGAGCCATTTGTGAAACCTGGGGATAATACTGAGTTCGAACTGCCAAGTGATTCTGAACAAATTCATTTTATTGAATCCATTAATAACACTTTGAAAGAAGAGTTCAGGTCAAATCCTGATACATATTTATGGGGACAGGATATTGGCAAAGGCGGTGTTTTTAATGTTGTTAAAGGAATGCCAGAAGAATTTGGTAAATTGAGAGTTTTTAATGCTCCAATTGCAGAAGATTCCATTGTTGGCTCTGCTAATGGATTTACAAGGTATAACGATAAAGTTAGGGTTGTAATAGAAGGTGCAGAATTTGCTGATTACTTTTGGCCTGCCATGGAACAATTAATTGAGTGCTCGCATGACTACTGGCGAACTAAAGGGCAATTCTCACCAAATGTAGTTATTAGATTGGCAAGTGGCGGATATATTCAGGGCGGTTTGTACCACTCTCAGAATTTAGAGGCAACTTTTACAACTATTCCTGGTATCAGAGTAGTAAACCCTGCATTTGCAGAAGATGCAGCTGGATTGATGCGAAATGCTATCAGATCGAAAGGAACAACTTTGTTCCTTGAACCTAAGTTCTTGTACAACTTTAAGTATGCATCCGGTCCTAAAACTCCAGAGAATTACATCATTCCTTTTGGTAAGGCAAAGATTCGTAAAACGGGTTCTGATGTTACTATCGTTGCATACGGCACAGCTGTTCATCTCTCCTTATTCGCTGCAGAGGACTTAGCTAAGGAAGGAGTTAATGTAGAAGTGATTGACTTACGCTCATTAGCGCCTTGGGACAAAGAAACAGTTCTTGAATCGGTCAGGAAAACAAACAGAGTTGTAGTAGCCCACGAAGACCGTGTTACCGGTGGTTTTGGCGGAGAGATATCTTCAACAATAATGACTGAGGCATTCAGCTATTTGGATGCACCAGTTCTGAGAGTCGGATCTAAAGATGTGCATGTTGGATTTGCCAAGAGCTACGAAAGTGAAATCCTGCTTACAAAGAAGGATATATTTGAAACTGTAAAAAAAGTGTTAAGTTTTTAATATTAAATAAAAAGTGTGTAATAAACTTGACAGTGTGAAGTTAAAATAACAAGCAATTATTTAATATTAAATTATTATATTTGAAACTGTATCATACCCAAAAAATAAAATTGTTTTTTTGGGTATGATGCAATATATTTGTATCCTGTGTGGGACATAAAATCCCGCGCCCGTAGCTCAATTGGATAGAGTGTTGGATTCCGGTTCCAAAGGTTGGGGGTTCGACTCCCTTCGGGCGTGCAAAAAAGTATGTTAAACTAAATAATTGATTTTAAAGAATTAGATGAAGAACAAAGACTACAATTTAGAAGACGAAAACATAATTTCGCCGGATTCAGATGAATCCGAAAATCAGGGCAATCCACTTGATTTTATCCAGAAGAACAGAAATATTATAATAATAGTATCGCTTGTTATTATTATAGGTATAGCTGCGATAATGTATTTTAACAATAAATCAGAAAGCGACTCGCAAAGAGCCTCTGTTTTGATAACGCGTGTAATGGAGTATTACGAAAGCGGTGACTATGAAAAGGCGTTAAACGGTGATCCTGAAAGAACTTATATGGGCGAACAGGTCAAAGGCTTGAAATATATTGCCGATGAATTTGGCAGCACAGAGCAAGGTAAAATTGCTTCTCTTTATACCGCTAATATATATGTTAATACATCAAAACATAAAGAAGCCGTAAAATATTTCGAAAACGCTCAAAAAGCATCATCAGATGTTGTTGTGATGGGTGCTGTAGCAGGTCTGGCTTCGTGTTACGAGCTTGATAACAAATATTCTGAAGCAGCAAAAATGTATTTGGACGCTTCGAAAATGACAGAAGAAGATAATATCAAAACACGCTATCTTTTTTATTCGGGGCTATGTTATGAAAAATCCGGAGATAAGAAGGAAGCTGAAAATCAATATCGTGAAATTCTTAAGATTAGTGAATTTGGAGAATTCAGCCCATTAGCCAAATCAGGGCTTATAAGGATTGGCACGATTATTGAATAGTAAATTTGGGTTTATACCCGAATTTTTGTTATTTGAATTAAGAAAATAAGATGTTAATAAATAATTTGTTGTACATAAGTATTTATTTTTTGGAGGTATCATGCAACGATTGATTCGTTTGAGTATTCTAGTGGTACTGTTGGGGATATTCCTTATGGCTGAATCCTATTCTCAGCCGGCGGTTTATGTCTCTGGTAGTATTGCGCCCGGTAAGGTGAGAATATTCAGTAAAGACTCCCTCTATGTAGTTAACAAGGACTATGTAGTTGGAGGTACCCTGATTATTGAGCCGGGAACAACAATCCATTTCCACCCTCAAGGTAGGATAATCGATTCAACCGGCGGACGTATCATTGCCGATGGTTTTGCTAAGGCAACTTACGTTCCTAATCCCAATGGCGTGAACCCTGTGACCGCTTACGAGCCACTAGGTTATGCCAGCTTTGATTATTTCTTTTTAGGAGCTGTTAATCAATACAATGACAATTCCGGTAGTGCTAGAACTATCAGAATTGAAACACCTAAAGATCCAACAGTTCATCCTGACAAGTTTAATCACATTTTCCATGTATTATTAGACAAATCAACCCGCTCAGTAGTTGACTTGGCAGACCCTTCAATGGGTATTTACGCTAAAGAAAGAAACTCTCTTTCTATGGGTAATCCTGACCATGCAGTTATTTCATTCGAGCAGGCAATGATGTTCTACAATGCAAGATTGTTCAGAGATCCTGAGAACTTTGACCCTAATCTCAAAACTTTACCTTGGCGTCGCGTTGGCGGTGACCAGGTTAATAACGTTAATATTACTCCTGCTCAAATTAAATTTGTTGGCCAGGCTGTAAATAACTTTTCAAGAGAGTGGGGACACATTATAGTTCTTCCTGGTGCAAGAGCTGCATTCTTCCGTAATGTTGTTTTCGAAAATATCAGAAAAGACACTACTGTTGACAGAACAAACATCTACAACACTAACGTAATGTCTAATCCAACAGCTTGGACTGCTGTTAACAATAAATTAAGACAACTCACTAACGGTGCCGGCGGTGCTTTGACTACACTTTCATCAAGAACTTGGTTGATTGATGTAGTATTCAAAAGCAATATGGCTCGTTTACGCGGTGGTGCACTTAACATTATTCAAGCTCCGACTGAATATGCATTCACTCGTCCTGCCGGTAATAATGTTCCTAATTACCCTGCAAGCAAAAACCCAAATCTTACTAACAAAGATGGAAGTTTATCTTACATTAACTCAAATACTACTATTCCAAGAATAGATAATATTGACGAAAATGCAAATATGCCTGAACCATGGGGTTCGAATAACGCAACATACAGACAATCACTTGATGATGCTCGTATTGCTGTGTTCTTGGGTCGTATGAGAAATATGACTTTCGAAGATAACTATGTTCAGCTTGCTAACATTAAAGAAGAAAACATTCAAGGTACTCCAAGAGTATATGATGTAACTAACGAGCCTGCAAAATATCCTTACGGCACATACAAAAACCATGCTTATGGTGGTGCTATTTATATTTCAGGCGATGATAGAGTAAAAGAAAGAAATATTGAAATCGGTTTTGGTGTTAACCATAGTATTATGGTTGGCGGTACAGAAGTATTCTTCCCAACAATCGATAAATTCGCTGCAAGAAGAAATGAAGCAAGAAACTATCAATCATCTAGAGATGGTGATGGTGCTCGTGGTGGTGCAATCTATACAGGTGCATACACTTCATTAATCGTTGCCGGTGAATACACTAACAATAAAACTTACGCTAAATATTTTGATGATGAGCAATATTTTGGTGAAGCAGCTGCCGGATACTCTATGGGTGGCGCTATCTTTATCGAAAATTCACTTGGCAGACTTCAAGTTAGAGGCGGACCGGAAAGAGAAGGTCAAAATGAGACTTACTTTACTGGTAACCGTGCTGCTGCGGGTGGTGCTTTATTCGTTGATGGTAATACTAATCCATTGGAATCTCCTGTAATTGGTGGTTCTGATGCTAAAATTGCAACACGTGACTATGGTTTTGACATTAAATTCGAGAATAACGTTGCTTCAACAATGGGCGGTGCTATCTTAACTAAACGTAATATGTCAGTTAATGGTGCCGGTGGTGTAGAAGCTAATGCTATTTTAGGTTATGATGGTAAATATCCTGTAAGATTCTGGAACAACAGTGCCGGTTTTGCAGGTGGTGCAATTGATATTCGTATTCCTAGCTCAGTTCCATTATTATTACATAGACATCGCGTAATCAACATGATTCGTGCTGAATTTGTTAATAACGTAGTAGGTGCTGATGTTGAAGGTGAAAACTTAAAGCAAATCAGAGGCGGTGGTGCTGTTTATTCATATAATGGCGACCTTAACGTTATGAAAGCCGTTGATTTTGTTGGTAACGTTGTATATAATGGTAATGGTGGTGCGGTTTCTTTTGTAAACTTGCAAGATATCAAATCAAAGAGATATTGGTTAACTGATATTGATCATCTTACTTATAACAGTGAAGCTATGCCTACAGCATACCATCCAACAAATGATCCTTTCACAGGAAAAGATTTAACTTATCCTGCTGATACAAGAATGTTAACTAGATTTTTAGATAACTCTGTAATTATCACTGATGAAGAATTTGCTGCTACTCAAATGGGTAACGGTACTACACAAAAAGGTATGTATAACAGATACAACCAAGACTCAAAATTACCTGAAAACGGTATTGGTCTCGGTGGTGCATTATACGTTCTTGACAGTGTAACTGCAACAAGAGTTGGTAGAATTGATTCAATATCATTCAACCGCGTTAGATTCCAAAATAACGTTGCTTACTCTGGTGCTGCAATTTATTCAGATAACTATGATTTGAAACTTATCTTAAACCGTTCATTGGTAACAGGTAACTTAGCTTATTCAGAAGAAGGTGTAACTCAAAATGCAATTACCGGTCCTTACAGAAAAGCCAATAACTTTAATCCTGCATCAAGCGATTTAGCTGGCTCGATTATTTATGGTGAAATTCAAGGTCCATTGCCTTCACACCAATTCTCAGAAGCTGCAAACTCAATTTACAATAATACTTCAAGGTTCCTTATCAGATTACCTGATGCACCTGACACTAAAGGTATTTTAGCCGGTACTACAGGTATTGGTTTTGGTGGTACAGATACATTACGCGGTAACTTCTGGGGACACACTGAAGCAAATGTTGATTTCTATATTCCACATATTCAAAACAATCCTAACTTTGCTGCATTTACAACATTCTTTGTTGGAACTGACGGTAATAACTGGTTACCTTTTGTTTATCCTGAATTAATCAACAATAATCCTGCTGATCCACGTAAGAAAGGTCCATTTGAATCAACTGAACGTGGTGATATTTCATACAAACCTGTTATTCTTGCTAATGCTGCAGGTGACAACACTACTCCTGATGCTATGAGTATTCCAGAAAACTTAGTATTCAGTGGTCATGTGTATGATTTATTTGACAAAGGTACTGACATTAAGACAGCTGACTATTCAAAACGCAGAATGAGCCCGATTGAAGATTTTGCAGTAGGTATTCCTCCTGTATTAAGAAGATTCAATGTTCCTGAACTTCCTTCAACAGGTAAATATGTAAAACGTTGGTTAAGAGACCCAATGGCTGCTGAAATGCTAGATGGTAACGGTAATTTAATGTACCCTGGTATTGCTGCAGTTCAAGGTGAATTCCGTCCTGACGAAAAAGGTGTTTATTACCACCCAATCGGCTACCCATTGTATCTCGAAGCTAATGCAAACTACGAAGGTCTAATTCGCGTAAGCAATCATGATCCAAGATTACTAAACCAAACTGTATTCTTTGTAATCAACTTGATGACTGGTGACTATGTAAGAGCAAACCTAAACCAAGTAAGTGAAGATGCTCCATACAGAGAAACATTCCGTACTGTAATTGAATTAGTTCCTGATTCAACCAATAGAAGAGATCCATCATGGAGAAGATCATCTGAAGGTTTGGCTAACTTAGGTTCTGGTCCTGACTTATTATACAAACTATTCCAAAATGAATATAACGAAGATGCAGGTGCTTTACAAGGTCGTCGTTACAGTGAAGATTACAGAAACTTTGCAAGAGTTTCAAACCTCTTCACAAACCGTCCTGCTATGCCTGCTTCAAACCAAATTGGTACTAACAATTGGGTAACTTATTTCGCTGGTGAAAGATATCGTGCTTTACCTGTAAGAGTTGGTGACTCAGTTCTTATCGTTTCTAGAACAGTTCTCTGGAGAGATGGTGTTCACTCTGCTGCAACAGAAGGTTTAGCATTTAGAATTACTGAATCAACTGAACCACCTATATTCACAGGTGATATCGTTAAATTATCTACAGATACAATTGTTAAGAATGTACCAACAGAAGACAATCCTAATGTAAGACAAGAAGTTAGAATTACTGAATTTTTGAATAAAGTATTCGTAACTGAAGATAGAACTTATCCTGCAGAGTTCAGAAAATACAGTGGCTTACCAATTGAGCCAGTAATTCCACTCGAATGGGAAAGTGAAGATGAGAAAGTTTATAAAGGTGGTCGTGGTCGTGACAGTATCTTAAACGTTACTGCTATTGATCCTAACCAGTTCTATGACCCAAGATCATACAAACAAGCTAATAACTATGCACGTTTGGACTACAACTTTGCTATCAATCCTAATTCACCACTAAACAAATGGTTATTCGTTCGCAAGAGATTTGCTGCTGACCCTGTTAAAGATGGTGCACAAGGTTACTTAGAATTAGCTGGTCGTCCAATCAACCCATTCATCGTACCTGGTGGTGATTCGATTACAGTGTTTGCATCGAACTATCCTCCACATTACAGAACATTAGACGCTATTTTGGAACTCGATCCTGCTATGACTCAAGATGAAATTGACTTATGGATTGAAACATACCCAGAATACTTCCATGCTCCTGTATATGATGAAGAAAATGCACGTTTCTTACAACAAGATACTATTAATGTTGCATCTAAATATACTAGTGCTTACAACTTCAAGATTTTTGTGGTAAATACTCCTCCTGTATTCTTTGAAGAAACTGATCCTGTATCAGTAGTTGACGACCCACGTGAACAAGGTAAAGAATATGTAAGATACGAACCATCAAGAATTCCTTGCGGTAGAGACAAAGTACAACGTTTGATTGCTAACGTAACAGACAAACTCAGATTCCAAATTGACATCAATACTACTGATGAAATGGAAGATAATTCAGCTGCAGCTGCCGGTTGGGATTTCCGCTATGGCAAAACTGCTTATGGATTTATGAATACAGCTGTTCGTAATAATCCAGACGATGTTGTTAGATTCGACTCATTAGATTATGATAAAGATAATTTACCTGATAGCCCAGAAGGCACAATCTTGAATCAATCAAGACCAACTTGGATGTCTAATCAGTTTATCTACAAATACAACAGTGACACAGATTCTGATGAATTTGGCGCTGACTTTACTAATTTAGGTCAATTAAACGTTCGTATCTCTGCTGAAGATGCATTGAACTTATTAACTCCTGATCCTCAATACAACAGAGCAATTTCTGATGATACAGTATTTACTGTTGTTGTAAATGACGGACATGGCGGTATTGCATCAAAAGAATACAGAGTATTTATTAACGTTGTACCTCAAATTACAACTGATTCATTACCTGTAGCTGTAGAAGATTTCGACTACAATCCTAGTTTACTTGATTCATCAAGAATGATTAAGATTTTTGATCCTAACTTTGGTCAAAGTCATAATTATAGATTAATCTATCCTTCAACTCAAGAAAATGCTATTCCTATAGACCCATGTTTCGAAGAAGCAGGTGTTATAGACATATCAAATGTTAAAACTACTCCAGAGTGGTTGAAGATTAATCCTAACACAGGTTTATTATATGGTACTCCAAGAGTTAAAGACGCTCCTAAAGATGAAGTTATCACTGTTGTTGTAACAGATGAAAACGGTTTATCTACTATGAGAAGAATTAACCTTAGAGTATTAGGCGTAAGCCACAAGCCTGACATCACTGGTATTCCAGCTGTAGAATGTATTGACAAGAATTCAGCTTGGTCATCACAAATTACAGTAACTGATACAGACTTGTTAAGAACTAACCCACAAGAAACTGTTACATTGAAATTATTAGATGCATCAAACCAACCATTAACTGGTATGACTGTTACTCCTACAACTTATGTTGGTAATGGCTCAACAGATAAATTCACAGCTACAGTTGCTAAAGCTGCAGGTGTTGAATTACAACCTGACCTTGATGGTAAAGTAACAGTTAAAGTTGTTGTAGCTGATGCATTTGGTAGATTTGATACATTAGTATTCAGACTCAACATTTCCGAAGATACTGACTTTACTGCTACTGTATCTGTAGTTAATGCAAGAAATGCCGGCCAAGACTTGGTATTCGGTACTTCAGGTATTCAAACTGCATCTACCGGTGATGGTAATGATGGCTTCTATGTTGGTAAATTAGATGGTGAACTTTGCGAATATGAATTGCCTCCTGTACCATTTGATGACGTATTCGACGCACGTTGGTCAATAAATAACAGAAATGGTATTTTGAGAAACATATTCCCAAGAGCTATTGCTAATCAAAACAGATCATACGTATATAAAGCACAATTCCAAGCTGGTGACTTGTCATTAGGTAATCAGTTGTATCCTGTGAAGATTTCCTGGAGACCAAGCGAAATTCCTTCAAAGAATGCATCTAATAACCCAACAGGCTCCACATGGCTTATCAAAGATAGATTCTCAGACGGTAACTTGTTTATCTTCAACATGAACGACCCTGCAATTGGATTCCATTCAAATGCTGTGACTTTCGAAGTTGTAAATGGTGTTGCTACAATTACAGTAATTGACGAATCAATCAAGGGCTTTGTAATTATGCACGACTGGTTAAGCAGTGTTAAAATTGAAGATAACAATGCATCTTCTACTAAGATTGCAAGTGTATCTCCAAACCCTGCAAACACAAACACTACAGTTAAATTCGAAGTATTGAATCCATCATACGTTACTTTACAAGTTGTTGACATGTTAGGTAATGTAGTAGCAAATCTTGCTAATGAAGAAATGAACACAGGTTCATATTCAATTGACTGGAATACTATGGATGCTAAAGGTGGTAAAGTTGCTAGCGGTCAATATATGGTTCGCTTGTCAGCCGGCAATGTTACAAGTACTTATCCGATAATGATTGTGAGATAATTTCAACAATAGGTGGTAGTTCATTGCAAAATGAAATACCACCCATTAATGAGCGAATAAAAAAAGAATTAATAAATTTAGGAGTTCAAAATGAAGAAATTTTTGATTACAGCTGTCGGAATTGTGATCTTGCTCGCTGTGTCAATTTCTCCAAGGTTGTTTGCACAAATTAATGGAGAATACAAATCCATTAGTATTGTGGAAAATGTTACCTATGAAGAATTGACTACAAAAACAGTAATTCCGAATACAGCTTTTTCACTAGGTCCTAACTATATACAAGAGGACTCAGATGATGGGTACTACCGTGTCAATCTCGGATTTGATTTCGAAATGAACGGTGAAGTATTCAATCAGGCATGGATTTGTGTTAATGGTTTTATTACATTAACACCTCCTCCATTCCTTCCTGCAAAAAATGTTAATGCATTATTCCTTGATGCAAATAACTATCCGGTTAATGTGATTGCTCCATTCTGGGGTGACCATTACTACAGAGATGACGAAAACTTCTTTACTGAAGGATTTGTACCTTCTGAAATATCATATAATGTTGAAACAATCAATCATGATGATGGTACTGTTCAGAGAGTATTTGTTGTTCAGTGGAAAAATTTAAACATAAACTACAGACTTGGCAATGAAGATATTAAATCAAGTGTTGGTAACTTCCAACTTAGATTATATGAATCACTTGATGCTTTTTCATACCAAGGTAACATCGAATTTGCTTATGGTACAGTAGGTCCAACAAATCGTCCTGACTTAACCGACACAAGAGTTATCACAAGTGGTAGCGTTGTTGGTATCAAAGGCGAAGGTAAATTAGTAGGCGAAGGTGCTGACTATCTTAATGGTTTAGTTTTTGACCAGGATATCGCAGTTGCCGGAACAAGCCAAGCTAAAACTACTACTTGGCAGCCATCAGGCGGATCTGACAAAAGAATCCTTTTCTCTGCTCTTTCAGTATTTAATGTTGCTGAATGGTGGGGAGACGGTGATGTTGACTTTTCAAAAGCTAGAGGTAACAAACACTTTGGTATGGCTCAAAACAGATTCGTAACTGCTAATGATGTTAGATTAATTATGCGTTCAGTTGCAAATAATATTCCTCTTGACCCTGTTCGCAGACGTCAGGCTTATCATGGTGATGTTAATCACAATGGTAGATACTATTTTGCAAATGATGGCTCAAAAGTTAGAATCACTAAGAAATCAAAAGTTTACACTGATGATTTACCAAATGAAATAAGCTCTACAAAACAAGTTTTATTCGAAGCTAACGAACATGACGCTTCATGGATACTTGCTTATATGGCTGGTCGCGTTGTTGAGTTACCATGGTTACTCGATACAGCTGTTCAATTCGGTAAATTAGTTGATGATAACAAAGCTAGCTCAATCAAACTTGGTCATGTAATTGCATTAGGTAACAACGAATATCAAGTTCCTGTTTACTTAAATGCTGCTTACGATGGTCCTTTGAGCACTAAATTCGACATCAACGGTAGAATTATTGATATCGTTAAAAATGAAACTGAAAATAATCAAATGCTTGTTGTATCAAGCGATAACAGAGTAGTATTATCAGCTCAAGGTAAATTTGACGAAAATACTCCTGTAATGATTATTAAAGTAGCTACTGATTCTAAAAATATCAACTTCACTGATGTTAGATTCAACGACAACGATGTTGCTGACTTGAATACTAATTTAACAAGTGTTGAAAATGAAACTTCTTTAGATTTAGTAAACGTTATCCCAAGCGTTGTTAGTGACAGAGCTTCAATTAGTCTTAACATCGCTTCCGAAGGTTACTATACACTTGGTATCTATGATATGCAAGGTAATCTTGTTGCTAACGTAGTTAACGAACAATTAAATTCAGGTTCATATATTTACAACTGGAATACTAAAAATGACGCAGGTAACACTGTTGCTAACGGTATTTATATCTATCGCTTAAGCGGTGCCGGTGTTAACGCTTCTGGTAAGATTGTTGTAAACAAATAATGTGTTCTTTGAAAAATATTGCAATTTGGTTGCCGGTGTTGTTTATCTTCATCGGCACCCAAAATGCTTTAAGTCAGGATGTAAAAGCAAGACTTAAAAGTCATTACAGCACTAAAGTGTGTGGTACTGCTAAAGAAAAAGAGTATCTGATTACAGTTGGTGTTGGAGAGGTAAAGAAAACTGATTCTCTTTATACTTTTGATGTTCTTCTTAGGTTTAACTCAGATGATATTACATTCGAAGGTCCAGTGTATATGAATACCTTAGTAGAAAATATATTTTACAGAAAGGTAAGTATAGGACACGAACCAAATACTATCCGAGCTTTTGCTTTCAGTGATGACCCATTTGTAGGAAATAAAGAACTTATTGGTTTTATAGGAAAAGTAAAATCTGATTGTGAAAAACCTATAGAGCTAATCATTGAAGAAATTGAATTTAATGATGATTACAAAAAGTCTTATTCCTACGATAGTTCATTTACTTTTACTCCTGTAAGGATTGTTGACCAAAATAAAAGGGTAGTGGTTAATTCCGACACTGATACAGTTCATTTTGAAATGGATGATAGAAATAAGTCAGTGAATATATCTGCCGGAATTAATCCCTATACCGGATTAGATGAGTTGTTCTTTGATATTGTATTAAACGATGAAGCCAATAAAACCATTATCAAAAGTATTGAATCAATTAGTGATGATGTTTCTGTTGATTATATCAATGAGTTGACTAAAAATCATTACGAAGTAAAATTGAATATTTTTGAAGAAATTAATGGTAAAGAAATTCTGAAAGTGAATTTTGAAGATGAAAACAAAACTGATGAAGTTTTGATGAAAACTTTAAAAGTTTCAATCAGAGATTTTGGCAACTGCCACTGTTATTCAGAATTTGTTGAAAAGGATATTACTTTGGTAAGCAAATCAGATACGGTGGAAGTAAGTGTAGATGATAAATTTGATGTACTTGATATTATGTATAGAGATAGTAAAATTTTTGTATCAAATAAAAGTCGTAAATTTATAAAGTCTATAGAAATGTATGATTTATTGGGTAACAGGATGTTAATTAAAGACTTAAATGTTAGCAGTGATGTCGAGTTTCCGATAAATGGTTATCTAAACAATGGTTTGTACTTGATGATTTTGAGTACAGATAGAGAAAATATAAGTAAATCAATAATAATATATAATTAATTGTTTTCAAATTATAAGGGGTTCATGATGAAACTATTACAAGGTTTACGCAGTTTTAGGAACATCTTTGGCCTGTCATTCATGATGGCATTCTTCATATTGACGGCTGTAGATTCCTATGCGCAATTTACTCGCCCTATTCTGCCTCGTCTTAGTTTATCCGGTTTATCGGACAACTATCAAGCTGATTTTTATCCCGATGGTAGAATTTGGGTACCACCTACAGTAACTGGTGCAAGAGAGTTTATTATGCCGGTATTTATGACAAATAACTGGTATAGTTACAGAAATGCACAAGGTATTGCTTTATATACTGTTGATCCTATCCGTAGCTTCAGTTTCTCATTATTTTATAATGAAAAAGCTGTTAGATTCGTTGGTGTCGAAACAGTTCACTCAGTATTTAATGACCCGGGTTATGAGCCTTTAGCTCAAGACTTTTTCATTGATGCTGAAGACCAGAAAGATGACTACTACTGGTATTATATCAACCCTAACAAATGGGCTGATACAAGAGATAATTTAGATGGTAGAAGAGTTACTCTTAATGGTACTTCAATGGGCAAAGCTCTGCCTAACACAGACCTCGATGTTGAAGAATATCAGGTTTTATTCTATGTTAGATTTAGAGTGGTTGCCAAGAGAGAAGAAGGTAGTTCAGGATTTAATTTAATCCAGACTACTCCTATTTACATTGACAACAGAGACGTTAGATACAACGACCTCAATGTTGCTAAACAAAATTCTTGGTTAGGATTTACAGATTATGATATCAATAACTATCAAAATCTTTATTCAAGACCAATTATTGGTAACAACAGAGGCAGATTAGACGGCAATTTATTCTATCCTGACACTTATCTTGATGGTATGAATAATGCTCCTACTTCAGAAGATGATAACGCAATTATTCTTCCAGGTCCATTGTCAGATGATGCGATGTTCAAAGCTGAACCTGTATATCCTGGTGTTATTACATTAAAAATATCTGACGACGTGCCTGCAATAAGAGTTTCTTCTATTACTGATGATTCTTTTGAATCTGATGAAGCAGGTGCTATGTTCAAATTGCCACAAATCGTTCTTGTTGACGATAACTCACCTGAACAACGTGGTATTGCACGTATTAAAGTTACTAACAGCACTACAAAATCAAGATTGAACAATGTTTGGTTCGAAACTGATGCAGGCTGGTTAGAAATGAGAAAAGACGATTTGAATGAAAATTCAACTTTACAATTCCCAAGAAATCAAGGTCGTTATGGCTATGCTGAATACCTTGATAACTCTATCTTAGGACAGGAATTAGACCCATTAATGAAGCCTACTCAGGATGATGGTGACGTTTATATTCGTATCGAATGTGACCCTACTAAGTTACCTAAATTTGATGGTGAACCACACGGTATCCACGTTGGTTATATTACAATCAAATCTGACTTCGCTTCTGTTAGCCCAGTAAGAGTTCAAGTATTGTTCTTATTTATGAAGAATCCTTACGAACCAGATTGGAATAAAGCTCCGGGTAATCCTGGAGGTATCAATATCGCAATGACTAACTCAGCAGGTGCTGTAAGACGTTTAGTATTTGGTACAGGTACAAGAGCTACTGATGGTGTTGATAATTTATATGGTGAAACATTCTATACTGTTCCATTGTCAACAACTGCTTTTGATGCTCGTTGGTTTGCAACTAATCCTGATGTTTTGGCAAACTTCCCATTCGGATTTGCTGACATTGCTCCAAATAACTTAACTCCAAGATCAAATTCACGTGATATTCGTGCTTATAATACATCATCCGTTGTAAATTCACATTCTTATCACTGTAGATTTAATAACCCTGCAAGTGCTTATCCTATATCCGTTCAATGGGATATAAGAGACTTCCCTAATGGTGGTCAGCTATTTATTCGTCAGGTAATGAATGGCGTAGCTCTTCAGGCTACTGACATGAGAAATGCTACACGTATTAATGACTTTGTAAGAGCTATCACTATTACAGACATCAATATTAAAGAATTTATCATTGAATATACTTTACCTCAATCTTTGAAATTTGTTGATGAGTTTGGTAATCCAATTATCAACAGAGGTTGGAACTTACTTTCTATGCCTTTGGCTCCTACAAATACTACATGGAATGTTGTTTACAAAAATGCTATCAATGTTCCTTGGGCGTTTGTTAACAGCCAATACCAACCAAGAGAAGTTCTTAAATTCGGTGAAGGTTACTTTGTAAAATATTCATCACAAGTTGATACAATGTTTGCTGGTGCTTTCATTACGAAAATTACTAAAGCAAACCAGGGTATTAAAGTTTGGGCAGGTGATATTCCTGATCCGGGCAATAATAACTTCTATGGTGGTTGGAACTTAGTTGGTGGTTTATCTTATGTAACTGGTATAGACGGTATTAAATACGAACCATCAGATAACAATCAATTGCCATCGTTATCATATACTAAACAATATGGTGTATATGGATACAGAACTGATAAAGGTTATTTTGAAGTAAGCAATTTATTGCCTGGTCTTGGTTACTGGATTAAAGTTTCAAGCGATGGTTATTATGGATTAGATTTAACTTATCCATTACCACCATTATCTGGCAAGTCATCAAGTGAACCTTCAGTTAAAAGACAAGATGTAATGGCTCGTTCAACTAAAGTAACTCTTTATGATAATGCTCAGCATTCAAAAGAAGTTTACTTTACTAATGACGAAACTGCTACACCTGAATACTTCGAATTGCCTCCTGTATTCTCATCAGATATGTTCGACGTTAGATTTAATGATAATACATTCCTTACTACAGCTAACGAGCAAATCGTTAATGTACAGGGCGTAACTTATCCTATCGCATTTAATATCGAAAATGCTGATGCTGACTACACTTTTGTTGACCCAATGACTAACGCTGTTTTAGGTGTTGTTAAAGCGGGTGAATCAGCAGAAGTTAAAATCAATGAGTTAGTTTCTGGTAAAGTTAAGATTATGAAGCAAACTGTAGTTAGTGAACTCTTCAGCGCAACAGCATTCCCTGTTCCTGCTAATGATTACACAACAGTAAACTTCAATCTTAGCGATAATGGCTTTGTTACTGTTAAATTGTATGATGCATTAGGCAACGAAGTTGCTCAGTTCATTAACGAATACAGAACTAAAGGCGCTTACAATGAAACATTGTCATTGAAGAATATCAACTCCGGTAACTATATGTTAAAAGTAGCATCCGGTATTGATAATGCTGTAATAAAGATTAATATTATCAGATAATATTATCTTTAGTAATTAATATTCGGGCAACAAGGATAATTCCTGTTGCCCGTTTATTATTTTTAAGTGGTTTTTCATTTGATAAATAAAAAGTAAAATCTATGATGAAGTATTTTGTTGTTTTGTTTATATTAATTTCAGTGTTAAGCATTAAAGCTCAGGATAACATTGAAATTAATATTAATATTAAAAATGATTTAAATCAAACTACCGGCTATACTTATAGCTTTGGAATATCTAAAGCCGCAACAGATAACCTTGATACCGATATTGGCGAATTAATGTTGCCACCCCCTGCTCCATTCGGTTTCTGGACTGCATTTGAATTTATTGATTCATCGCAGACTAATCCCGATGGTACTATATATTACGATAGGGTATGGACTAATAAAGATATGAAGAATTACCCAAATATTGATGGTATGTACAAATCCCGCCACAAAATGATTTTTAGATTTGGTAGCGGTAAAAAAATACAGATTAATTGGAATAATCTTAATATTAATGAAAAGATTGATTCAATATTTATCAGGGATGCATTCAACGGACTTGTAATAAATGTTGACATGAAAAAAAATAATTC
This sequence comes from bacterium, assembly GCA_024711295.1. Lineage (GTDB taxonomy): Bacteria > Bacteroidota > Ignavibacteria > Kapaibacteriales > UBA2268 > JANJTB01. The sequence continues at coordinate 95,880 of JANJTB010000016.1, forward strand.
AATGGAATGGGACAATGATGGTATCAGAGAACTTTTTATTGAAGTTTTTTATAATCTGACTAAAACAAGTGTTGAAGATGAAAATGAAAAAGCTTCGTATTATTATCCAAATCCTGTACATGATGTCATGTATTTAGATGGTATTGAAGCAGTTGATTCAATTAAATTTTATGATATTGCAGGATGTTTGATTGATTTAAAACTATTTGCAAATACAGTTGATGTATCAAAATTATATAATGGAATTTATTTCTGTGAGATAACAACTAAAGGCAAAATAAATAGATTCAAATTTATTAAAAACTGAGGAAGCTGATGAGTAACGAAGATAATATGGCATCAGAATCAAAAGATACAGAAAATAAAAAATTAAATAAAAACAGACAATTTAAAAATCAGAAAAGACCTAATTATAAATCAGGTACCGGAGATTATGCCCCGGAAATATCTGTTGTAATTCCTTTGCTAAACGAAGAAGACTCATTGCCTGAACTTTCATTACTTCTGGAAGAAGAGTTGAGCAAAATAGTCGGTGGAAGATTCGAAGTTATTTTTATTGATGACGGGTCAACCGACGGTTCTTTTGAAATGATAAAAACAATACATAACAGAAATCATAGGTTTAAATGCATTAGATTTAGAAGAAATTACGGTAAAAGTGCCGCTCTGTCCGTTGGCTTTGCCAAAGCACGCGGAAAATATATTATAACTATGGACGCTGACCTTCAGGATGACCCTGCTGAAATAGTTAATCTGATAAATAAGCTAAAAGAAGGATACGATTTAGTATCTGGATGGAAAAAGAAACGTTACGATCCTATAAGTAAAACTATACCAAGTAAATTCTTTAATTTTGTTACATCAACAATGAGTGGTATCAAGCTGCATGATTTTAATTGTGGTTTGAAGGGCTATAAAAGGCCTGTAGTAAAAACATTGAAGATTTATGGAGAGATGCACAGATATATCCCTGCATTAGCTCACTGGGAAGGCTTTAAGGTTGCAGAATTGCCCGTAAAACATCACCCAAGAAGGTATGGTAAATCAAAGTTTGGACTATCAAGATTTATTTATGGATTTCTCGATTTACTTACAGTTACTTTTACTACACGTTATTTCAAACGACCACTGCACTTCTTTGGTGCATCAGGATTTGCACTCACTCTGATAGGACTTTTAATTAATCTTTATCTGACTTATGAGTGGTTTATTGGACAAACATATTTGAGTAATCGTCCTTTAGCACTTTTTGGTATAGCTCTGATAATTGTTGGTGTACAATTTATCTCAATGGGATTGATTGGTGAAATGATGGTCAAAAATTTTATGAATCTGAATCCAAACAATTACAGCATCAGACAATATATTGAATAATCAAAAAATTATCAAACAAAAATTAATTTAATTTGTCAATACATAAAAGAAAAATTAACAAATCGGGTAAATCATGACTAAAAAAGCTATTTTTGCTGTAATACTATTATTTGTAATTACTATTGCTTTTACTAACGGCTTATACTCTCAATTATTTACCAATCCAAGACTTAGTTTTGGAGTTGTAACAACAAATATTCTGGGAGACAACAGAGCAAAGCTTCCGATGGTTGCAACTGATGATGAAGAAAACGCCTACACAGGTGGAAGCTTTGGATTTACACAGCCCGGTTTGAGATTTCTTGCTACATTCCCTGAAACAACCAATGATGATCTTAGGTTTAATGCAAGTATTGACTATCTCTTCTTTTCGGGTAGAGAGAGAATTGTTATAAATAGGAATATCGTTCACTTGTTGCGCCATGATGTTAATTTACTTGGTTTTGGTGCCGGTGCAGACTATGTTCTGCTCGACCTTGGTTTTGCCAATGCTAAATTTGTAGCAGGAGCCGAGATAAAGGGCTATTATCTGCATGGAATATCCGCTGAAATTTACGAAGATTATTTAAATGAAAATTCTAACGATAATGTATATAAACATACTCCGAAAAGTAGTGCTTTCAGACTTGGTGGTTCTGTGAAATTCGGCGTGGAAGGCAGACTCCGCAAAAATATATTTGTAAATGCCGGTGTTGGGTTAGGTGCTATTAACTTGCTCGGTAGAGATGATACTCGTGGTGAATTACTTACACCGCTTACTCTTTTTGAGAATTCTGAAGCATTAGTTTCAACTTTTAATGTTTATATACTTTTACAGTATAATTTATAATATATTTTCTTAATAGATAACAATTTTAGAAAATGCAAACTCAAGATATCATATTTCATTCAGATTGCAGGTATTTTAACGGTTATATTCCCTGTAAACCACATAAAAATTTTGGATACCACTGTGTCGACTGTCCGATTTACGACAAAACTGATGGGATTATTCTAATTATTAAGCTTGGAGCCATCGGAGACGTTATCCGCACTACTCCACTTATTCATAAGTTTAAGAAGGTTTATCCTACAAAGAAGATTTGGTGGTTGACTTATTCTCCCGATATTTTACCTTCGATTGTTGATAAGATATTTACATTTGATACTGAATCAATTGAGATATTGAAAAGTACAAAATTTGATATTGCCATAAATTTGGATAAAGACCTTCAGGCTGGTACATTATTCAGCTCTATTAATGCAGATTCCAAATTTGGATTTACATCTGTCAATGGCGTACCTGCACCTGTGAATGAGTTAGCAAAACATAAGTTTATAACCGGACTGTTCGACGATGTAAGCAAGTCAAACAAAAAATCATATCTTGAGGAGATGTTTGAGATTTGCGGTTGGAAATTTGAGGGTGAAGAATATATTCTTGACTGCGATACCTCAATCAAATGGGATTTGATGAATCAGGGGAAAAAGGTTATCGGGCTCAATACCGGTTGTGGTGCCAGGTGGGTATCAAGACTATGGCCTGATGAAAATTGGATTGAGTTGATACAGAAAATCCAGGAAGCAGGATATTTCCCATTACTCTTGGGCGGCAAGCAGGAAGATGAGAAAAATAAATATTATGCCGAAGAGACCGGTGCATATTACCCGGGATACTTTTCGATTCCGGTATTTGTTTCGTTGATGAACCAATGTGATATGATTGTATCGGCAGTTACGATGGGTATGCATATTGCTATTGCACTCAAAAAGAAACTTATCCTGATGAACAACATTTTCAACCCAAACGAGTTTGAGCTATATGGCAGAGGTGAACTAGTAATGCCCTCAGTAGATTGCACCTGCTATTTTAGCCCTAAGTGTAAAAACAGCGAATACTTTTGTATGGAGCACCTGTCGGTTAACTCTATGTATGACGCAATTCAAAGACATATTTAACAAAAAGAAAAATGAGAAAAAGACAAGAGCCGGAAACTGTTGAATTACAGGTTGATTCAGCAGGATTCGAAGGTGTATGCGTTTCGAGATACGATAATAAAGTGGTTTTCACTAAATATACTGTACCAGGCGATAGAATTTCTGCAAATCTATATAAAAATAAAAAGAAATTCTACGAAGCTAAAGTTAATTCAATCATCGAAAAATCCCCCGACAGAATTGAACCTAAATGTAAACATTTTGGTGTATGTGGTGGTTGCTCTTGGCAAAGCATGAGCTATGAAAAGCAGCTTTATTGGAAAAGCACAAACGTTAAGGATGTATTTCAGAGGATAGGCAAGGTCGAAGTGCCTGAATTCAGGGAAATCATAGGTGCAGAAAATCAGTTCGGTTACAGGAATAAAATGGAGTTCTCATTTGGTGCATCGAGGTGGTTAACCGATGATGAAGTTTCAAGTGAAATTGAAATTGAAAGAAAAGATTATGCATTTGGTTTGCATATACCCGGTAGATTTGACAAAATTCTTGATATTGAACGATGCGAAATACAATCTGATTATGCAAACCAAATTCTAAGCTCTATAAAGGAGTTTACTTATAAGCATAATTACATTACTTATAATGCAAGAACCCACGATGGATTTTTGCGTGGATTAATAATAAGATATTCTGCTAAAGAGAATTCTTATATGACAATTTTGATGACAAGTACTCCTAAAAATGAGCATGAAAAAGATCTGATTACTTGGTTTGGGAGTGAGTTTGCCGACAATTTCCCTAAAATTACAAATCTTATTCATGCTATAAATGATTCAGTTAATTCTGTGACAATTAAAGAATCATTGATCCTGAAGGGAGAAGGCTTTTTTTATGAAGATATATTGGGTGTAAACTTCAGAGTATCACCTTTTTCATTTTTTCAAACAAATTCATTCCAATTAAACAGGTTTATTAATGAAATAATAAGCACAGCTGAACCCAAAAAAAATATGGTTGTTTGGGATTTATACTGTGGAACTGGCTCGATTTCATTACCGATTGCATCAAAAGTACAAAAGGTAATAGGTGTTGAATTGGTAGAATCATCAGTAGAGGATGCACGAAATAATGCTTTGATTAATTCCATTAACAATGCTGAATTTTATTCTGCAGATTTGCACAACAAGAGAATTCCCGAGTTACTGCAATCATTGGATAAGCCCGATCTTGTGATCATTGACCCACCACGCTCAGGTATGAATCCAAATCTTATAGGGCATTTACTTAATATTGCCCCACCAGATTTGGTATATGTAAGCTGCAATCCTGCTACTCAAGCAAGGGACTGTGCATTATTGGCGGAGAAGTATGATGTGATTTCGGTTCAGCCGGTTGATATGTTCCCTCATACTTATCATATAGAATCTATAGCAAAGCTTAGACTAAGGGCAGATTAGTCATGGATATTAAGTCGCTTGAATTTAATGTTTCAGAGATTTTTTACTCTATACAGGGAGAAGGAAGCAGGGCCGGTTTGCCTTGTGTATTTATTCGGCTTCAGGGTTGTCGTCTTCGTTGTGTTTGGTGCGACACACCTTATGCTCTTGAGAAAAAGAAAATTGAAAATATTATGAATGGTCTGGAGATATTCGAAAGAATCAATGAATATGAATGTAAGTTTATAGAGTTCACAGGTGGTGAACCTTTGGAGCAGAAAAACTCTCTGATACTTGCTCAATATTTATTGGATAAGGGGTTTACAGTTGCCTTCGAAACTGCAGGCTATCTGAGTATAAAGGACGTTCCAAGAGATGCTGTTAAGATTATTGACTTCAAAGCCCCCGGTTCAGGTATGGAAAAATCAAACAATTATGACAACATTAATTATTTATTGAAACACGACGAAGTAAAAATTGTCATAAGTGACGAAACTGACTATATCTGGGCTAAAGAGCTGATAAAAAATTTTCAGCTGGATATTATTGTTGATAACATTTTGCTATCCCCTGTCTATGGAAAAATCGAGTATGTAGATTTGGCTAATTGGATTTTGAGAGATAAGCTAAATGTCAGAATGCAAATACAGTTACATAAGTTTATTTGGGCACCTGATACAAGAGGTGTATAAGTAATGTGAAAGAAGATTAATAAAGTGCTTGATTTATATAGACTTAATTTTTCAAATTAATTAATTTTTTTTATGCATTTGATAAATTATTTATCAACCTTATTCGTTAAGTTAAAAAGTAAAATTTTTAACAGGTATCCCGTGCTTTCAGATTCAAATTACGATTGGCTTATAGTAGGTTTGGGTAATCCGGGCAGTAGATACGAAAATACCAGGCACAACATAGGTTGGATGGTATTAGATTATATAGGTCAAAAATTTCAAAAAGAATTTATACATAGATTGTATTTTGATACTTTAGATATGTATCTTCATGAACAACATATTGGCTTAATAAAGCCAAATGTATTTATGAATAATTCAGGTGAGCCTGTATTACGTTTCAGTCAAAGATACAACATTCCTCCTGAAAAAATTGTTGTTATTCACGATGAATATAATTTCCCTGTGGGTAAAATACACCTTAAATTAGGAGGTTCAGATGGTGGCCACAATGGAGTAGCTTCCATTCAAGAGAAACTTGATACACTAAATTTTTTAAGACTAAGATGTGGAATTGGTAATGATTTTGGTCCAGGAGAGCTTGTCTCATATGTGCTATCTGAATTTGAAGAAAGGGAAAAGCCATTTTTAGCTGATATGGTTCAACATGCAGCAGAATCCGTCGAGTTTCTGATTTCTAATGATATAAATTATTCTATGAACAAGATTAACTCAGAAGAGCTTTGGGGAGTTTCGATAAATCCTGGTGCTGCCATTGTGTCTGCATAACAGCCATAATGACGCACTCGAGGTTTAAGAGAACTGCTCATTCGTCATTGTTAGCGACATATTGTCGCTCTGTAGTGTCAGAATGACTTAAAAAGTAACTTTGGCACACTTTTCGTAGTATAGTGTTTGTAATTGATTAAGAAAATAATTTACAAACATTATATTAGGAGATTTTAAAATGGGATACTACAGATTTGATCCAACCCGAGGATTTGAAAACATATTCAAACAAATCCAACAAGTAGCTGATGAATTCAACAAAGGTGTTACTGTCGAAACTTCAGCATTCAAGCCGAGAATTGATATTACAGAAGACCAAAACTCTTTTACCGTTTGGGCTGAATTACCAGGAATGGATAAATCCCAGGTAGGGATTTCTGTAAATGAGGAAAGAGTGCTAAATATCAAGGGCAGTAAGCTTAACAATTTGCCAGATGGTCGTACACTCTTAAGAAGTGAAAGAAAATACGGCGAATTTTCCCGTTCGCTTCAATTACCTGAAGAAGCTGACATCGAAAAAATCAATGCTAAGTTCCAAAATGGTATTCTTGAGTTATTGATACCAAAAAGAGAACCTGAACAACCAAAAGTAATTGAAGTTGCAATAAGCTAATATCTCAATAAACTTTAAATAATTTTATAATAATCTTGTTTAAATATTATAGGAGATTTCGCAATGACTTTAGTTAAATATGATCCATTCAGAGGATTTAATAACATGGCTCGTAGAATGAACACATTGATTAGTGAATTTGAGCCAAAGCTTTCAATAGAAACTGGTGATTTTCTGCCGCGAGTAGATATATCCGAGAATGAGAAACAGATAACAATCCACGCTGAAATGCCTGGACTGAGCAGAGATGACTTTAAGCTGACGGTTACTGATGATAAGGTGCTAGTACTTAAAGGTTCGAAAAAACGTGAGAAAGAAGATAAATCTGACGAGAAAGGTGTAACATATCATAGAATCGAAAGGTCATGTGGTGAGTTTACAAGAAGTTTTGTATTGCCTGACTATGTAAAAGAAGATAGCATAAATGCAAAATTTGAGAATGGTGTGCTTACTGTTACACTTGACAAATCAGAACCAGTAATGCCGAAAGAAATTGAGATTTCGGTTAATTAATAATCAAAATACGGGGCATTTAATATTGTCCCAATACCAAAAAATGATAGAAAAATAATTTTGTTAAAAATAATGAAAAGGAGTTAGAAATGGCTTATTATCGTTTTGATCCATACAGGGGCATGGAACATCTATTCAAAAGAATTCAGCAGTTCAGCGAAGAAATGGAGAAAGGTCTGACTGTAGAATACGGAAATTTTACCCCCAAAATTGATATTAGCGAAGATGAGAAGCATTTGTATTTGCATGCAGAATTGCCAGGAGTTGCGAAGGAAGATGTTAAAGTATCAATAAATGAAGATAATTATATTTTCATAAAAGGTACCAAGAAGCGCCCATTTGATTTAAATGCTGATGCTAAGGACGGAGAAGTTCAAAAAGAAGAAAGAACTTACATTAAAGCAGAGCGTAGCTATGGAGAATTTTCTAGAAGTTTCGTTCTACCGGACAACATTAATAAAGAAAGTATTTCAGCACAGTATGATAACGGCATTCTTAATATTACCCTTGCAAAAATCGAACCTGCCAAACCAAAGGAGATTGAGATTAGCATTGCATAATCTCTAATAATTTGGAAGTGACTACAGACTCCGATATTGAATAAATGTCGGAGTTTATTTTTTTTTTGAAACTTAGTTTGCTCATTAGCGTATGCAAATATAGGGTCTTAAAATAAGGAGTAAAACAATGAACGAGAAATTATACAGGTCAGGATCAAATAAGATAATGGGTGGGGTTGCCGGTGGTTTAGCCGAATATTTTAATGTTGATCCGGTTATTATAAGAGTAATATTTATAGTGTCTGTATTTGCATGGGGATTGAGTGTATTGGTTTATATCCTATTATGGATATTGTTGCCTGTCAAGGAAACACCTGAATTTATAAAGGATGAAACTAATTACGACCCTGAAGTGTCGAAAATTTATGAAGAGATGGGTGGCACAAAACCTGTCAATGAAAAGAAAGACAGAAAAGTTATTGCAGGTGTGCTGCTTATTGTGTTTGGTTTGTTAATACTAATTGACAGAGTTACTGATATAGAGATATTCCATATATGGCCGCTTATTTTGGTTGGATTTGGTGCATATATAATTTACAGATCATATAATTCATCAAAGAATTTGTAGCAAAGGAGAAATATAAATGAAAGCGAAAGTAGTATTTTGGGGTACATTTCTGATATTTCTCGGATTGTTTATACTTATGTATAATTTTGATATTTTCGAGTTCAAACTTTCAGAAATTCTTACTTGGTGGCCAATTTTATTTATATTTTGGGGCGCCCTATTACTAAAATTGCCTGAGATTGTTAAGCAACTGATTGCAGCTGTTTCGGGTGTGTTGTTATCACTGATAATCGTAGTGTTTTTTGCCGGTGGGATAGGTTTTGTAAATGACTTTTCTCCTAGTATAAAAGTAACAACCGGTGATTCAACAGATGAAGTTTGTGAGGAGAAAGCTGATAGACTCGAAGAAAAAGTTAAGTACGGAAGACTGAATTTTAGTGGTGGAGCTGGCAAATTTACGATAGCATCTAATAGTGATTACTTTTACAAAATAAATTCCGGTACTAAGGATTGCGTAATCAACATTGACCGTCCGGATGACTCAACTGCTGTTTTAAACTACACTTTTGGCGAGGGTACGGCCTCTGCCAACAGTAATCGTACAACCAGGGTTGAGGTTGATGAAAATTTGATATGGGATATGGATTTGAGCACAGGTGCTGCTAAAATGATTGTTGATCTGGCAAAAATCAGATTATCTGAACTAAATATTGATGCAGGAGCAAGCGATACTGAGATTTATTTGGGTGAGACTAACTCTCTTACTAAAGTGAATATCAACTGCGGTGCAGCAAAATTCAAGATAAGTGTTCCAAAAAATATGGGATGCTCTGTGCAGGGCGATATGGCTCTTTCGAAAAAAATATTTGAGGGATTAAAAGAAAACAGTGCTGGAGTATTTATTAGTGATAATTACTACTCAAGCAAGGGGAAGATTGATTTCTATATTGATGGGGCTATTTCAACTATAGTTATCAATAGAGATTAATTCTGTATTTAATTGATAAGCCCTCATACAGCAATGTTTGAGGGCTTTTTTTTTGAGATTGAAGAATTGTTAATTAACAAATTTGCATCTAAACTTAATATTCTCTAATTTCTTAGTTTGTGAAGAGTTTTTAGTGTTAGTTGTTGTACAGCTGAAACTTCCGCTGATTTCAGTTTCGCTGGATGCAGTGATTGTGTAGGTCACATTTGTATTGGTATATGAAATTGTGTTCAAAGGGTCTGAAAGATTCATAATACTGAACGTACAAACAGCGTTTCCATGAGTTCCGACTGCCATGTTCGGAAATACAAGTGCTATTGACTCACTAGAACCCAAAACAGTTGCCGCTGATATTTGGAAAAGCTCCGAACCGATTTTTGTTGCCATACCCTGCTGACTTTTCCATGTTTTGCCGTCAACCGAGCCCTGCACTGTCCCGATGATTAATGTGCCGTCGTTTGTATTGTTCGTGCTGTTATCAGACGAACATGCAAAAAGAAATGCAAGTAATATTACCATTAATGATAATGATAGTTTTTTCATAAAAAACTCCCTATTGTTTTGAAAAAAATTAGATATCAAAATTAATAAATTATTTGACAAAAATAAAATTTTTGATTGAATTTATTTTAAAATTTGTTTTAAATAATAAATATGATACTCACTTTTTTTGTAAAATTTAATAATAAAATGTTTTGAATGTAGTTTAATACTTATTTTTGAAGAAAATGAAGAAATCAAAATGAAGAATAATATTTTTTTTGTAATAGTAATTTCTATACTCTTTTGCTTTTCATGCTCTACTGAGATTGAATATGATGCATTCGACTATAACTTATTCGGCAGCAAAAGTCGGAACAATAGCTACGAGCAGTTCGGTAATTTCCCGATTCAAATTGCAAGTTTAGAGAGATTAGCATCATCTGACTCTTCTTTTGGTGCAATCTCTACAGCACTAAGGCTCAGAAGTCCATATTATATTCTGGCTTTGAACAATGGCAAGATTGTGAGAGTAAATAATACAAGCACCGACAGGGAGTTTATGGCTGACTCCGGTTTTGTTGTATCTGCCGGAATGACAGCAGATAAAAATTCTAATATTTACCTTATTACTTATGACGATAAAATATATTCTTTGGATTTTGATTTAAAATTGAGATGGAAGAAGGAAATTCCTTTACAAAAGAGCAGGTCTCTTACTTTTTCGGACTTGCTTGCAGTTGATGATGGTATTATAATTGCTGCAAATACCGGTGATGTATTTAAGTACGGGTTTGATGGTAATGTAATTTGGAAATATAAATCTGATCTATCTGCACCCAAAACATTCTGCTCTGATAAATCCGGGAATATTTACATATCATTTACAAATAATGAATATGGCAAATCTGATACGTTAATTTCACTCACAAAAAATGGTACTGAACTTTGGAGATTTGCCCTGCCTAATCTCAGAGTGCTAACTGCAACATCCTTGATGAAAGGAAAAATTTACCTGAGCGGTGGTGTGGATAAAGATGGAGAAAAAGTCGGTATTACCTACTGCATTGATACCACTGGAAAATTATTGTGGAAATCTGAGCATACACTTCCCGGAAGAAACATCACAGTTGACCATAAAGAAAATGTTTACATCGCAACAAATAGTTCGGGGGTAGGCGAAATTAAGACGGGAGTGCTCTCTTTGGATAAAAATGGTAAGGAGCGTTGGAGTCTTTACTTTGGAGCTGCGATCGTATCGCAGATTCTTGTAAGCGAGAAATATATTGGATTTACAGGCATTACAGGCGATGGTGCGGCAATGCTTTTTATGAGAAAATCTGACGGTTTGCTTGTGAAAAACCATTCGTTGTCAAATTATCCGACTCTGTATCTCCAACCTGTAGTATTCGACGATGCATCAATTAAAATTTTTGGCTCAAAGAAATTGATTGCTGTGAAATTCAGTGAAACATTATTGGAAAAAATTCTACCTTGATAATAATATGAAATTTGAAACAGGAAATAACGCAAGTATAATTACTCATCACGGTATAACTCCTAAAATTCATCCGACTGCCTTTTTGTGCGAAGGTGTCAGGATAATCGGAGACGTAGAAATTGGTGAGAATGTCTCAGTTTGGTACAATACTGTAATTCGTGGTGATGTTCATTACATCAAAATTGGAGATAACAGCAACATTCAGGATATGTGCATGTTGCATGTTACAAATAATGTATGGCCCCTGATTATCGAAAAAAACGTATCTTTGGCTCACTCGGTAAGTGTACATGGATGTATTTTGCGTGAGGGTTGTCTTATCGGAATTGGAGCAGCTGTTCTTGATGGTGCAGAAGTAGGGGAATATGCTCTTGTAGGTGCAGGTGCAGTTGTTAGGGAAGGATTTAAAGTGCCTCCACGAACATTGGTTGCAGGTGTACCCGCAAAAGTTGTTCGGGAACTTACAGAAAAGGAAATAGAGAGGGTGAGCTCTACTCCAAATAATTATATTAAATATGTCAGGCAATATCGTCAGGAATATGACGATTATCTCAAATCGCTTGAGAAGTAACAATTTTGAAAAATATCAGTTTCGATTATGAAGATTGAATTACCAAATAAATCCCTTCTCATACTGCTCTTTGTAGGTGTATTGATGGGAGCATTGGACATTGCTATAATCGGTCCCGCGCTTCCAGCCATCAGGTCTCAGTTTGATGTTGAGATGCGTGATGCATCGTGGGTGTTTAATATATATCTGTTGCTGCACCTTGTGTCAGCACCTTTGATGGCAAAATTATCCGATACCTATGGCAGAAGGTTAATTTACATAACAGATGTAACTTTATTTGGTATTGGCTCGTTGATGATTTCACTGGCACCTGATTTTAGCACTTTGCTGATTGGAAGAGCTATACAGGGATTGGGAGCCGGTGGCATTTTCCCCGTTGCTTCGGCAGTTATCGGAGATACAATTCCCAAAGAGAAGCAGGGTATGGCTCTCGGATTGATTGGTACAGTATTTGGATTGGCATTTATTGCAGGACCAATTATTGGGGGTACTCTTCTGATGTATAGCTGGAGGTGGATTTTCGTTGTTAATTTGCCGATTGCACTGTTAATAATCATTTTTTCATTTAAATTAATTCCCGGTGACAGAAAACCCGGACAATATAAATTTGACATCCCAGGTCTCGTGCTACTTACAATTATTCTGAGTAGTTTTTCGTATGCTCTAAATAGTGTTGATGCAAATGACTTCTCAAACAGCATTGTCAGTTTGAATGTTCTCCCTTTTCTTTTGATTAGCATTGTACTGCTACCTCCATTTTGGAATATTGAACTCAAAAGCTCAAATCCCATCATCAGCCCTGAACTCTTTCGGCTAAAGGAACTGAAGATTGCTTACATTCTTGGATTTGGTGCAGGTATGCTCGAGAGTGCTGCTATGTATGCTCCTTCGCTGGCAAAATACAGCTTTAATGTTAGTGATTCCGATGCAAGTTTTATGCTGATGCCTATGGTTGCTGCAATGTTTGTGGCTGCACCAGTTTCTGGATATTTAATTGATAAGCAGGGTAGTCGAAAAACTTTGATTTTTGGCACATTAACCACAACTCTTTCAATGATTATCTTGGCGATTTTTGCAAATTCCAAATGGGGATTTTACACTGGTGGCTCAATGCTGGGATTTGGCTTAGCGTTTCTTCTGGGGGCTCCGTTAAGATATATTATCAATAGCGAATTAGGCAAAGAGAACAGGGCATCAGGGCAGGGTATCGTTACAATATCAACAAGCACAGGACAAATAATTTCTGCGGCATTGCTTGGTGGTATTATTTCAAGCTTTGGTAATTCCTATATTGGCTACCAAACAGCTTTTGGATTTCTCATTGTTATAGCTTTTATCGGATTTACCAATTCTTTTAGACTGAAGAAAATCACTTCAAACCCGAAAAATGATATTCAATAGCTCCATTCTCGTTTACTTCGACTGTTGCTATACCTTTGATTGTTAGTTCTGATAAGATTTCCCCAGACTCGGCTATTGTAAGGTTAGACTTTTTTGCCAATACTGCCTGTGTCAGAACTCCATTGTGCTGTGCAGCCAGCTCCAGAGTCATTTTCTCTCTGCCCATCTCAAAATTCTGCTTTTCTTTCTTAGTAGCATTGATAAATAGCAGATAACCAAGTAAAATCGGTAACACAGAAAACATAAAGCCACCAAGCATCAGATTGATGCCCTCAACCATAAAGAAGCCGCCGATGATTGCAAAAAGCAGAAAAGCTGCTGCCGGTATCAGAAGAACCAAACCTATAATTTTTTGTAACTGATAGCTTTTTCGGAGATTATTCATAATATTATTCTTTAATTATTAGCCGATAATACAAAAATATCAAAAAAATTGAAACTAAGTGATAAAAACGTAACTAAGTTTTTTAAAATGAGTATGTTTTGTTATCTTTGAAAATTGTATCATTACAATACTTAATTTTTTGCTTAAAATGCAAAAATTATGCGTTTTATATGAAATCAGTAACAAAAAATGGAGAAAAAAAAATGTCGGAGAGAATTGAGAATTTTGCATTAGCAAACCCAATCTCTTTATTACTTGGCAAAGAGAAAAAGGATTGGACAAGAGAAGACTTAATAAAGGTCATTCTCGAAAAACAAATTGAGAGAATTACATTCAATTATACCGGAATTGACGGCAAGATAAAAGAATTGAAAATTCCAATTACAAGCCGCAAGCATGCGGAGTTGATTTTGGCTGAGGGTGAGCGCTGCGATGGTTCGTCTTTGTTCAAAGGTATGGTAGATGCTGGTAAATCTGACTTGTATGTTGTGCCAGTGTACAAGACAGCTTTTCTGAACCCTTTTGATGATAAGAGTTTAAATATCATTTGTCGTTTCTTGGACAGAAATGGACGCCCTGCAGAGTTTGCTCCGGATAACATACTTGCCAAAGCTGCATCGAACTTTACTGCAAAGACCGGGCTCGAGCTCTATTCATTCGGTGAGTTGGAATTTTATCTAATCGGTAATATCCAAAATCAAACTTATGCACTACCTAAGCAGAGCGGTTATCATTCATCATCACCATTTGCCAAAACAGGTGACTTGATTAATGAAATGATGCGTTATATGTCGCAGATTACAGGCAACATCAAATATGCACACAACGAAGTCGGATATATCCAAAGTGTAGAGAGTGATTTCTCTGAGTTGAAGGGTAAGTCGGCAGAGCAGGTCGAGATAGAATTTTTGCCTACACCGGTTGATGAGACTGCTGATATTATGGTTCTGGCAAGCTGGTTGGTAAGGAATATTTCATACAGACATGGATTTGTGGCTACATTTTTCCCGAAAATTGATTTTGAGCATGCTGGGAATGGCTTACATTTTCATAATGCTCTCATGAAAGACGGCAAAAATATCATGACTGATGCCGCGGGTGAACTAACTTCAGATGCGAAAAAACTTATTGGGGGCCTTTGCTATTATGCTCCGTCGCTTACAGCTTTTGGTAATATGTGCTCGTCATCTTACCTGAGATTGGTTCCTCATCACGAGGCACCGACAAAAGTTTGCTGGAGTGAGTCTAACCGTAGCGCATTGATTAGAGTTCCCCTTGCCTGGACCAAGAACAAAAATCTTGCTATGCAGATTAATCCTCAGCAAAAAGAGGAACTTGTTCATAACGAAAGCCTGCAGACTGTGGAACTAAGAAGTCCTGACGGTAGTGCTAATGTTCACATGCTCCTTGCAGGTATTACTATGGCTGCTGAGTGGGGATTGTTGAATACTCAGGAATCACTGAATCTGACTGAGCAAAGTTATGTATCAGTTAATATTCACAGCAACCAAAATCTGCAGGAGCTCTCCGAGCTTGCTACCAGTTGCGTTGAATCATCTGAAATGTTGCTGCAGCATAGAGTTCTGTTCGAGAGAGATAAAACTTTCCCAAGCTATGTAATTGAATATGTTGCGAATGTATTACAAAAAGAAAATGACAGACAGCTAAACAAGCGCTTGATGGCTCTGCCCGATGAGGAAAAATTTGCTGAGTCGCGTAGAATTATGCACCGTCACTTGCACAAATACTAAAATATTTGATGATTAAATAAAGGATGCCCCAATACTTTTTTTAGGTAGTTGGGGCATTTTTTTATGATTGGTATAAAAGGAGTATTCGCATCAGATTAGTTGTATATCAGATTTATATTGAGTAATCAACTCTACATCTTCACAAACATCTCAATCGTACTGCCAAATCTCACATAATACACACCTGCCGGCAGATGCGAGATATCAATGCTTAAATTTTCCTCATCTGGTGAGGCAGGGGTGGATATTACTTTCACGCCAAGAATATTATGAAAAAATAATACACACCTCTTTTAAAAAACTATACTTATACATAGACAAAGCCAAATATTATACTAAAATTAACAAAAAATTACTATTTTATAAATAACACCATTACAAATTTTAAAATAGTTTTTAGGTGGGATTATGATCAATCTAAAAAAATGCTTTGTAA
>JANJTB010000039.1 GCA_024711295.1 bacterium
CCACTGGTTCCTTTATCCAGATTAATGTTATATACTGCCGTTGTGCTTATCGTACCCTCGAATAAACCTAAATCTGATTTAAGTATTGATGCACTTAATAATACTATTGCTACTATTGTAATTATTTTTTTCATTTTTCAGTTCTCCTTAATCCGGAATTTCATTAAAATAGTTCATACCAGTAATAGTTATAAGGTAGTATGTACCCTGATCGCTGATTGTTACATTATCAGTAGGGATAGCCTGATATCTTGTTCCGTTCCAGAATCTCATCAGAGCATTTTGTGGAATTGTTGTAGCACCAAGCACAGCTTTGTTAATTCTAAGTGTGACGGTAGCATTAAGATTAGGAGGTCCGTAAATATCCCAAAAGGTAAGCGGATTAACCAAAGATCCCTCAACAGATTTTCCGGTGTTGAGTTTAACACCAATGTTGCCACTTGAAGCTGGGCTTGTAGGTGTAACAGTAACAGTGAAGTTATTAGTACCGTCAGTAACCGGAAAAGTTCTAGTTGTATTTTGTACAGCACTCTGTACAAGTTTTCCGGAATTAGTGGTTCTTATCAATCCTCCGCTAATGTTACCATTAATTGTAAAATCACTTTCTCCGATTATGACTGTATAACCATCTAAATCAATATTTCCGGTGTGAGTGAAATTGGATATGTTAATTTGAACACCAGGGCATGCAAATGAAAGAATAGTGTTTAAATTGCTAAAATGTGAAATTCCCCATCCTGATGTTTGACTATTAAATGAGGAGCTTAAATAAACTTGCTGAGGTATCGCCGTTACTTTCCAAACCCCTTTAGAAGGAGTAAAACCGGTATTGCAGGTACCATCTTTTGCCAGTCTTCTGTACCATGTTGGATTACTTGATTCAAAAGGTGGGGTATAAGATGACTGGTTTGAGTTAGGTATATCTTCAAAGTCAGTGCTTTCGCTAACTGATGATGATTGCCATTTATAAGTAATCGAGCCGTCACCCCATTTAGCGTCACTTGAACTTTTAATTTCAGACGGAGTTGCATCAAAGCAAACAAATTCTTCACCCGGTTGTTTATTATTAATAAAATAAGCATTTATAAGTGCCGAATTTTCCCAAATACCAGTATAAATAAATCTGTATTCAAGAAGGCTTAATCCTACTTCAGAGCTTGTGGTAGCTTCATTAAATGTGCTCCATATAAATTGATTGCTTGCGCTATAAACAACAAAAATATATTTTGTCTTTGCATTTAACTTTAACTTATCAAATGTAAACTTGTAGTATTGGGTTGAATTTGTTAAATTCATGTTGTATTGTTTACTCATCAGAGCATTACCTGTAGGATTATTACTTGCGTTAGCTTCAAAAAACTCCAAAACTACTGTGCATTGATTAAAATAAGAAAACAGCCCTAAAGTAATTTCATTTACAATTACATCATCATCTCCGGTCATGAATACTACACCTTTTTTTCGGTCGTTACCATCTAGTGCTGACCCACTATTGCTATTAGGTGAGTTGTTTAATTTATTTGTATTATCTAATAAGCTATAAGAAATACCATCAATAATTCCTGGAGTAAATTTGCTATTTACGGTAATTTTTAAGACGTTAGAAATAGCGGCACCTGTCCAATCAGTTTTACAATCTACCCGTGATAGTCTTCTGAACCAGGTATCTTGTGTAAGAGAACTAGGAAGATAAGTACTCGAATTACTATTTGCAATATCTGTGAAATTCTGCGAATCAGATGATGATTGCCATTTATATTCTAAATTACCGGCATATCCACTCGGTAAAGATAAACTTGTAAATGCTTCGGGAATCGTATTATTGCAAATTGTTTGTGCATCTGCAATAATACCGCCTGATGTTGGGTTTGTGCATGATACTCCGTCTGTTCCTTCCAAAAATTCATAAGCTCCGATATCTATTGTGCCAACCTGGGTATGGTCGTCCTTATCAAGTTTCCTTCCATATCCTATACCTCTGATATCATAGCTTTCTGAATTATATGAATCATTGCCTGCATCAGCGCAGGGTGAGGTGCTTTGAATTCTGTAATCGTCGTTACTGACATCCATAAACAGGGGATCGGTTGTTAATGAGTTTGTTACATTAAAACTTCCACTGCCTGATTTGTAGCCCGTGCCATTGTAATAATTGCAGTAATCGGCACTAACAGAACTACCTTGCATAATATATAATTGACTGCCTGAGTTCCCAGCTGTATTACCCCATATTATTGAATTCCTTAAGTTTGCAGAAAAACCCGATTCTTCAATAAACAGAGCTCCACCGTCATAGAATGCTGAATTATAGCATATTGTTGAATTTGTAATAACACAGTTTGTTGATGCAGCAAAAATGGCTCCTCCACCTAAGTAGGCATAGTTACCGTAAATGATTGAATTTGTTATATTTGCTGCTGTTGTTGCCAAATAAATTGCACCACCCATTCCTGCAACCGAAATATTATCTCTGAAAATACAGTTTAGAATACTTATCGTAGATGTTCCTGTTGAGTATAAAGCACCCCCCGAAATAGTCATTGCCTCATTACCGGTGAATAATGAATTTATTAAGTTAACAGTAGAACTATTCATATATAGTCCCCCACCATAATAATCAACGACTTTGTTGTTTCTGAATTCGCAATTTTCAATCTTAAATGATGTGCACGACGTTAGAAATATTCCACCACCACTCCAGTTAGCATAATTATCAATAAATTTAATATTTTTTATGTAAGGTGATGAATTATTGCTGTAAAAGCCCCCTCCATATAAATGTGGAGCTGTTCCATTTGCATTACCGTCTCTTATAGTAAAACCATCCAATATTGCTGTGTTATTCAGTGCTGATCCGGTTGGATGGTAAAAAATGTGGTAGCAATTATCAGTGGTGACTGAAGGTGTGCCAATATCACCGCTTAATATTGTTTCATTATCAATAAAATTTCTCAGGGATAAATCATAATTACTTGGCTCTGAGCCGTCAAATCCTCCGAAAAGTGAAACGCCATTTTTCAACCGAAAATGAAAGTATCTTGAACCACCACCTAGACCATAATCATAACTTGGTTTGTAAATGCCTTCCTTAACCCAAATCTGATCACCTGATACAGCTAAATCAAGTGCTGCTTGGAGTGTCAGTTTTGCTTCAGACCAGCTTGTACCGGAATTACTGTTGTTACCATCAGTTTTTACATAATAAATAGTACCCATGAGGGGATAATAAATCACCCAAAACAAAAAAAGAAGTGTTAGTCTTCTCATATTTTACCTTGAGATTGAGTAAATAATTTATAAAATAATTGTATAGCTTATCTATGATATGAAAGTTGGAGTTATGGTGAAGTGTAAATGAGTTAAGGTGGATTGGATTAAAACTTATTCTAAAGTAATATTTACACAAAAATTTATTACGAATGTTTCTTACTACATCCATTCTTTTCAAAGTATTTTTGACAACTTTTAAATTTTTTATTTCAATTTGTAGCATAAATTTCTAAAAATGCTAATTATCAACTAATAAAATTAACTATAATTTTCTAAACTAACAAAAAAAATATTTGATAAATTTACTTAATAAATAAAAAAATCTAAGAGATTGCGGTTCAAAGTCAAACAATTTTAAAATTTTGTATTAAAAATAATCTATCCTTACATTAATAATACAGATATAGTCAAAAAAACGTATATTTAAATTTTAAATAATGTATTAGGTAGCAAAATGAAATTGAAAATGTTTTTTTTAGTATTTCTCCTACTTTCACAAAGTTTATTTTCTCAGTCATCAACCATAAGCTACCAGGGTAAGTTAACTGATAATAATGGAATTCCTGTCAATCAGAACAATATGACTTTGACATTTGCAATTTACAGTATGAGTAGTGGGGGAGAAAAGTTATGGCCCTCTGCTTCTGTTGCAACTAAAGTAGTAAATATTGAACATGGATTATATACTGTAACTTTAGGTACAGGAATATTTGGTGATGAGGCTTTCAGTCCATCAGTATTTGCAAATCAAACAACATGGTTGGAAGTTTCTGTTAATGGGTTAAGTCTGCCTAGAACCCAAATTACAAATGTTCCAACTTCCTTATTTTCACAAAAATTATCTGATGAAGGGTGGGCTACACCAGGTCCAATAGGTGCCGTTTCTCAAAATACAGCAATGTTTTCTAAGGCCTCAATCGGAACCTCTGATGAATCATTGTCAAACTCGAACTTGAAAGTTGGTGGTGGTATATTGTATAGTAACGGCAGCATATCAAACATTCCCGGCTTATTATTTTATGATGCCAATGGTACTGGGAATTTCAAATACTATGACAATAGCGGTGCTGAACAAGTATTAGGGACGGGAACAATAACCTACGACGGCAGTTTATGGTTATCAGAAAGTGGTGACATTGTCGGTAAATCCGATGTAATTGTTCAAAGTAGTTTAGGAGTAGGTTTAGATATGCCGTCTAATTTTTCATTTGGCTTTGCGACTATTGCTATGAGAGAGAATAATACCAGAATATTATTTGATGATTCAAGTAATCTGCCTTTCCCAAATCATGATTGGATGCTGGTTGCTAATGAATCATCGAGTGGTGGTCAAAATTACTTTGCAATTCAGAATGTTACTGATAACCAAATCCCGTTTTGGGTTCATTCCAGTGCTTCAAATAATACTTTAGTTGTAAAAGATAAAAGAGTTGGTATTGGTACTGATAGTCCAATCCTGAATTTGCAAATTAGGTCTTACGATACCCCTGATATAAGACTGGAGCAGGATAATACGGGCGGATGGACCCCCCAAACATGGGATATTGCTGGCAATGAGGCGAACTTCTTTGTAAGGGATGTGACAAGAGGTTCACTGTTACCCTTCAGAATTAGACCTGGAGCACCTACGAGTTCCATTGATATCAGTTCATCAGGCAATGTTGGTTTTGGAACTTCTTCACCAAAAAGAAAAATTCATGTGATGGGTCTTATGAGATTACAGCCAACAACAGCACCAACAGACCCCGAAGCAGGAGATATCTATTTTGATTCAGATTCAAATAAGCTGAGATGTTATGATGGTACTGAATGGCACGATCTGTGGTAATTAATTTTCGGTTTTAAGCAAAAACCTTGAATTTCTTTTCAGACCTTTAAGTTTTAACCTTTTTATTGGTGATTTCCTGAAAATTGCACTAAACTCATCTTGTTCCATTTGATCAATCTTAGACTTTGATATTGCACCATTTTCGAACCTACTGATAAATTGAAGTTCATCAGTAATCACTGGTTTATGTTTATTCCATGGACAGACTTCCTGGCAAATATCGCATCCATAAATTCTGTTATTTGAATTTTCTGCAATGTGTTCAGGTATATCAATGTCAGGCTTGGCTTCAATTGTCCAGTAAGATATACACTTATTCGAATCAATAATTTTGCTATCAACAATTGCATTTGTTGGGCAGTGGTCAATGCATTTTGTACATGTTCCACAATAGTCTTTAATTTGATTATCAGGGTCAAACTCTAGATTTGAAAAAATTAATGCTATGAAGAAATATGAACCGTATTTTGGAGAAATGACTAAACTGTTTTTACCTTGCCATCCTAATCCGGACTTAACTGCCCATTGCTTATCTAGTGTAGGTCCTGTATCAATATAATATTTTGATATTGAATTTGGAGATAATTCATTAATGTAGCCAGAAATCGTTTTTAATTTTGCTTCAAGTATCTCATGGTAATCACTACCCCAAGCATACCGTGAAATAATTCCTTGGTCAGAATTAAAATTTTGAGGATAAATATTTCCGGTATAATAATTATAAGAAAGAACTATAACAGACTTAACAGAGTTAAGTATTAATGCAACATCTTCTCTTTTATCAAGATTTCTTTCCATCCATTGCATGGTTGCATGATTATTCTTCTTTATCCAATCTTTATAACGATTAATTTCTTCGCTCAATAACTGGTATCTGGCAAATTTTATATCCTGAAAACCTTCAGTCAGAGCTCTTTTAATGATTTTATCTTTAAGAGCATTGTTTGTGATTACCTTCTCCACTTGGGTATCTCAAATTGCGGTTTTTCTACATAAACATAGCCATCTGACTCAAACACATCATAATTTTTCAAGCTTCGAATACCTTGTTTTTGATTAATGTTTTGACCGGTTTCAAGAGAGTAAGTCCATCCATGAAGTGGGCACATAACAGTATGCTCCTTAATGATTCCTTCAAAAATCCTGTCAGCGTGCCTGTGTGGACAAATATTCTCAAGAGCAAAAAGCTTTGAATTCACCCGAAATATTGCTAACTGAAAATCATCGTCTCCCTCAAAGATAATTTGCTTACCTTTACCTTCAAACACTTCATTTGAATTACATACTTTAAGGTATGTTTTTGAATCCTTAACCAATACTTCAAAATTTTCCATATTACCATTCTGTTATTGTAATTTTTTCTCCAAGTAAAAAGCCTTTTTCCGTAGCTTGTAACTTGCCTGATTGAACAAATGCGTCATGTTCAAAGCAAATAATTGTGTTCATGTCATAGTATTTTGGTAGTATCTTTTTCTTTTCTTCAACTGTCAGTAAAGGGAAATTATCATAAGCCAAACCAAAAGTGTACGATAAATGAGCAGCAGTTGGACTCAAGTCAGATATGTAAAGTAAATTTTCATCACCACCATTTACATAAACCATTTGCAGTGATTCAGTATGCCCTGATACAGGTATTACTGTTATATTATCAAATATTTCCTGCTCTCCGTATGTAAATTTAAGTAAACCTTCTGAAAGCAAAACATCGAAGTCATTTCTAATAAATGATGCTTTATCTTTATCTGATGGATTTAAAGCCCATTCAAGATGTTTTTTCTGAACGTAATGCGCTGCATTTTGAAATAAAGGAACATGCTTATCATTCTCGAAAAATGTGCAACCACCAACATGATCGAAATGCAAATGTGTCAGAATAACGTCCGTGATTTGCTCCGGTGTTACTCCTAGCTTATTTAATCCCGATGTGAGAGAGTTTTTTTCAGGATTTATTCCATATATATTATTAAACTTACTGTCTCTTTTATTACCATTACCACTATCAACTAAAATCTTTTTATTGTCATATTCAATTAATAATGGTCTGGCAGATAGCGGAATTCTATTTAATTCATCACCACCATCATATTTTTTACTCCAAAGTGGTTTTGGAACTACACCAAACATTGCCCCGCCATCAAGTCTGAAAATTCCAGTATCAATAACGTTAATTTCAAAATTTCCTAGTTTCATATTTTATATCTGAATATTTTAAAAATGTAAACATAGATGTATTTATATTTGTTTTATTGAAATTAATCAGAAATTCCAATCAATTTAAACGAATAATAGAGTACTTTGAGGTTTAGATTTATATCACATGATGAATAAAAAATTGACTTGTAAGTGTATGATATAAAATATATTAATAAATAATCTCACAAATTGTAATATGTACAAATTAAATAAAAATAATAATTTATTTAAAAAAGTTGATTAATGTTGTTGTTTTACGAAAAAAAAATTTTGATTTAATATGCTAATTTGTTAAGTTAGTGTTAAGTATTGATAGTATTTTATAAATCTTAGTCTTAATAATTATTCATTTTTGATTTTTAACTAAATTGGAGGTTTTATTTTAATTTTCTTACTCATTTCTTAAATAAGCAAATAATATTTGTCCTTTGATTAATTTACCGTTTTATTAACTATTATAAGGATTTGCCTATGAGTTACAAATTAAATGTCTCATGGCTCAAACCACTAAGTGTAATTTTTATGATTGCCTTGATGGTTTTGGTATCCGGAAACGAGTTAATTGCCCAGAGAAAAGGCAATTTCATAAAGGGTACCGTAGTTGATAAAGATTCCAAAGCTCCTCTCCCAAGAGCTTCGGTATCTATACCCGACTTAAGACTTGGTTCTGTTACTGATTCGAAAGGTAACTTTACTTTCGAAGCACCTGCGGGTGAACATACTTTAATGGTAAAGTATGTTGGTTACGAGCCACAATCACTCAAAGTTTCGCTAAAAGCTGGTGAAACAAGAGAGGTCAACATCATTATGTCAACACAGGCAGTCACAACTAATCAAATTGTTGTAATTGGTCTTACAGGAGAAGTTGACAAAAATCAGTTGGGTAATACCATTTCATCAATAAGCAGTCGTGATGTGGCTAATGTTGTATCACCTTCTGCAATCGATGCACTTCAAGGTAGAGTGCCCGGTGTTACTGTTACAAGAAACTCAGGTACACCCGGTGCAGGTACATTTATTACCATGCGTGGTCGTAAATCTATCTTAGGCTCATCTGAACCATTGTATGTTGTTGATGGCGTTATTATTGATAACTCATCATTATATGATGGCAGTGGAGTCGTTCAGTTTTCAAACCGTGCTGTTGATATTAACCCTCAGGATATTGAGTCAATGGAAATTCTTAAGGGTGCATCTGCAGCGGCAATTTATGGTTCGCAGGCTGCTAACGGTGTTATTTTGATAACAACCAAGAAAGGTAAACTGTCAAGTTTTGACAAGCCTGCCCAAATTACATACAATTCATCGCTGACCGTTGATGAAAAAATTGGAGAGGTTCCTCTTCAGACTAAATACGGTCAAAGAGTTCCCTGGACACCTGCAAGAGTAGGTTCCAATGATTCTTGGGGCGCTGAATTACCAGCCGGAACTGCTGTTTACAACCATGCCGAGGAGCCATTCCGCACAGCTTTGTCTCATGAGCAATCTCTTACTATTTCCGGTGGTGTACCACAGTTTGACTATATGATCAATGGAACTTATACAGATATGCAGGGTTTTGTTGAGGGCTCAGATCTTACTCGCTCTAGTATTCGTGCTAATTTAGGTGCATCAATATTGCCCGGATTGTCCCTGCAAATGAATAATAACTTTGTATCTACCGACAATAGTTTACCTCAGGACGGATCGAATACTTCCGGTATTTTGCTGGGTGCTTTACGCTCACCACCAGAATTTAACAATAAAGATTATCTAAAACCTGATGGTGCTCAACGTAGATTTGGTACTTATGATAATCCGATCTGGACTCAAAAAGTGAACACTTTTAACCAAAAGATTGAACGTATCATCCATAGCAGTGAATTAAAGTGGATGGTTTTAGACGGTCTTTCTTTGAATGGACGTCTAGGTATCGACCGTTATGAATATACTACTTATGAGAGGTTAGCACTAGATGCTGCCGGTTCGCCTAATAGAGAAGGTTCAATAGGTACCGGTAGAATCACCAATAGGCAACTAAATCTTGACTTTACGGCTAATTATCAGACAAGTTTCTTTGATGATGCTTTAAGAACTACATTTGTACTTGGCAGCCAAAATATTTGGTCAACAAGAAGTACTATAGGTGCTGATGCAGAAAGAACATTACCTTTCTATGACATGATTTCAGCAGGTGCTGTACGTGACGGTTCATCAGGTCTTACTGAAATCGAGAGAGGAGGTATTTTTACTCAGGTAACGGGAACTTACCTGAATAGATTCTCTCTTACTTTAGGTGTTAGACGTGACGGTAGTTCTACATACAATCAAGACCAAAATTACTTCTATTTCCCTCGTATAAGTATGTCTTATACAGTTTCAGACGAACCATTCTGGGATGATTTACGTGGATTTGTTAGCAACTTCCGTATCCGTGGAGCATGGGGCGAAGCAGGTTCTCCAAGTTTACCTGATGCTTACGCTACTAACTTCTTGTATGGTACAGCAGGATTTTTTGACCCATGGGGAAGAAGTACTCTTGTTACTCGTAATGGATTTAGCGGTATTCGTCCCGGTGGTGGTACAACTAGCGATTCTTACACTGTAGCTGGCGCTTTGGATATTCTTCCTGAATTAACAATTGAGAAGGAAGTCGGTTTTGATATGGGCTTCTTTGACAATATGTTTAACTTAGAATTGACATATTATCATCAGGCTATTTTTGATATGATATTATTGGTTCCTGTGCCAACTTCAACAGGCTTTGACCGTAAACTTAGCAATGCTGCTGAAATGTGGAACTCAGGTCTCGAAGTTGCATTAAGAGCTACTCCTTACAGTTCAGAAAATTTCACTTGGACAACTATTCTTAATTACTCTACATTTGATAACTTAGTTACCAAATTAAACGTAAGCCCAATGAATAATCCTGGTGAATTTGTTACTTTGGGTGGTGGATTTGTTGGTATCCAAAATATCGCCATGAAAGGCAAGAGACTAGGTACATTCTTTGGTTATGGCTGGCTCAGAGATAACAATGGAGATATTCTTTACTCTGGTGATAAGATCAGAACTGAAACTGCTCCTGATGGTTCAACCATATATATTAAAGATGAAAATGGTACTGAACTTCTTGATGATTGGGGAATCGGACTTAAGGGTGCTCCGATGCAAAATACTGACCAAATAGTTATCGGTGATGCTAACCCTGATTTCCAACTTAGCTGGAGAAACGATTTTACCTTATTCAAAGACTTTACTATCGGATTCCTCTGGGATATGGTATGGGGATTTGATGTTTGGAATGGTACACGCGGTGCTCTTTACAACTTTGGTACTCACGGAGATACCGAAGACCGTAACGACCCATGGTTCAACTTTGCAGGCAATCCTGTTGTTGACCCCGATGGTAATCAGGCAACCAAAGAGTATTATTACAGATACTACGGCAATGGTTTCTATATTAACGAACCACATGTTCAGGATGGTTCATACATTAAATTGCGTGAGCTAACCTTTGAATATCGCTGGAGAGGACTCGAAGACTGGAAGATTAACTCCATAGTATTTAATTTCTCAGCACGTAACCTTTTTGTTTATGCTCCTAATTACACTGGTTACGACCCTGAAGTTAATACTTTCTCAGCTGCTGAGGGACGTGGATTTGACTACTTTACTCTTCCTCAGGTTCGTTCTTATCGTTTTGGTATTTCCCTAATTTATTAATCAAGAGGTGTGCAATATGAAATCGAATAAAGAAAATAAAATAATGAGAATCCCATTTATTGCCATCCTTGCTGCGTTTATGGTTGTAATACTTGCTTCATGCGAAATTGACTCAAGTATTAATAATTCTCCCAATGCCATTAACGAAGAGAAAGTGAAATCTGTAGATGGAATAAATGGTTTAATGATTGGTATGCAAGTTGCCTGCGGCGATTTTTACTCAGGTGACAGATCAAGAATCGGCTCTATGTGGGCGCAGCAAATGTGTGCTCCCGAAGGTCTTGGACGTCCACAACCTGTAAGCTGGAATAACTATCAAATGCAGACTGACGGGTTTGTTGATGATATGTGGCTGCTTGGTTTCCGTGGTGTACGTTTGGCTAATGACGTTATTCGTTATGCACCGGACGTTAAGCTGGGAGATCCTGCAGAAACTTATTCAAATGTTTATGTTGGTATAGCTAAAGTTTACAAAGCTTTGATGCTTGGTGAATTAGCTGCTTACTACGGTTCAATTCCGATTGACATCCCACGCGATCTTACTCCTCCGCAGTTTGTTACTCAAGCTGCTGCTTATGATGAAGTTCAAAAACTTTTGACTGAAGCACTTGGTCATTTGGAAACTTCTGCTACTGTAACTCGCGACCTTAATTTCCAAGGTAATGTTGATAAATGGAAACCTGTTATCCATTCTTTGAAGGCAAGATATTATCTGCATGTCAAGAACTATGCTCAAGCACTTTCTGAAGCTGAGCTTGGTGTTAATGACCCTACTGTGAAACTACTGTCATTCTACAATGAAACCGCAGGTGAGTATTCTCCTTGGGGACATTGGGCACTGACTGAAGTTGGACAGCCTTTGCGTGCTACAAATACTTTTGTTAACGCTCTCAAAACTACAGGCGATACTCGTTTGACTACTTATTTCAATCCTGATGCAAATGGTGATTTCTGGGGTTATGCTTACTTTGTTAAAGAAGGTGCAGACACTATGGAAACCAAAAACACTAATTTGGTTACTTTGAATAAGTATGGCAAGTATGGAGATGATTTCCCACTTATTTCTTACGAAGAAACTATGTTCATCAAAGCGGAAGCTAAACAGCGTACAAGTGGCTCGGGACTTGCTGAGCTAAATGCTATGCGCGGTACTTTCGGTATTGGTGATTATTCAGGAACTGATGTTTTAGGTGAAATTCTAAAGCAAAAATTCCTCACTCTGTTTCTCGAAGGTCAGAGTTATACTGATATGAGAAGAAGTGGTACTTTGCCAAACGCTAATGTTCCTAAGAGATTCATCTATCCTCAGTCAGAAAAGAACGCTAATCCTAACGTTCCTGCTGATGGCGATGGTTTGGTAGGCGCTATTCTTCCATAAGATTCATCTGAATCATTACAAAGTGGGCCCGATTTATCGTCGGGTCCATTTTTGTTTTTACTCAGGATGTGAATATTGATTTTTCTCTAATTCTTCTCTGTCGTATTTTCCGAATGTAGCTTCCAAGCCTCTTATGAACTCCGCACTTTCAGTTTCGGATAAAACTGCTTCACTGTGCATAATTGTATATATCCACATGGGCATTTCTCCTGTTTTGAACTCATGGGCTGACTTCACTCCATCATCGGCAACATATTCAGAGATATTAAAATGCTCGCGCCCCTCCTTTACGTCATATTCTACAAGGAACGATACCGGAGGTATGTGGCTGTACCAGGGCCACTTTGTTTCATTGCTGTGACAATCGCCGCAGACACGCATAAATGTAGCTTTTGTTTCGGGTGAGTCCCAGTTTGGTGAATTTTTTACCGCGGGATTCTCGTGCTTTACGAGTATTAGCTGTAAAACAAACAAAATCGCAACTGCCGATAATCCGATAATATACTTCTTATTCATATATATATACTCCTACAATTAAAATTCCAATACAATAGGGCAGTGATCAGAGCCCTCTACATCAGGAAGGTGATAGGAATTTTTGATATTATTCACCAGAGAGCCGTTAACAAAATGGTAGTCTATACGCCAGCCCACATTATTCTCACGTGCACGCGCTCTGTTGCTCCACCATGTGTAATTATCCGGCTCCTTATTGAATATTCTGAATGTATCAACGTAGCCCTGCCGCTCTATGAAGTCAAGCTTCTCGCGCTCGACTGGCATAAATCCCGATGTCTCGATATTCTCCTTCGGGCGTGCCAAATCTATCTCGTGGTGAGCTGTATTGTAGTCACCGCATACTATTATATTACGTCCATCTTTGCGATATGGTTCAAGGAAGGAGAATAATGCATCGTAAAACTCAAGTTTGTACTCTACGCGATGCATTCCTGATGTTCCATTGGGGAAATATACATTAAAGAGTATGAAATCATCAAAATCTGTGGCTACAACTCGTCCCTCGATGTCGAATTTTTCCACCCCAATATCTGTGAAGCTGCTTTTTGCCTCCCTACGGGAATAAGTTACAACTCCGCTGTAGCCTTTCTTAGCTTTGGAATGATTGAAATAACCGCTATATCCCTCGGGATAGCGTAATTCGGGGAGTATTTGCTCTGCCTCTGCTTTGGTTTCCTGTATGCAAATTATGTCCGGTTGCTCTGATTCTATAAAATCAAACAGTTTGTTGTCTTTGGAAACTGTGTTAAATTTCTTCGATGGATTTTGCCCAAGTATCGAGCGGATGCCATTTACATTCCAAGATATTATTTTCATACTTAATTTATATTTATTTATAACAAAACTTGCTTAACGAAAGATATACAATTTTGTTATCTTTGCTAAAGTTTTTAAATTATGTGACGATAAGAGATTAACAAAAAATTCATCAATTTTTAACACTCAATTGCCGACTGAATATTATTTTTACTACATAGCTGTTTTTTTCTTGCTATTAACTTTATTTTTTATATATTTGAATAAGCATAGAAAGGTAATGACAAATTGATTTTTTTATTAGGTAGTTAATATTGATAATATTGCTGGGTGTTAATATTGAGTAAGTTTTTGTTTTATATATGTTTATCGCTTTTATGCTGTTTGACGGTTATTAGCTATGAAGCCAAATCTAATGTAATTGTCAACGAAAAGTCCCACAATTTTGCAGTTTTGTCGGTGAATACCGATACTAAATTTTCGAAAGACATTCTGGTTATCTTGCGAGAAAAAAAATCTCCCCCACCTAAAATTAAAACAGACTATAAGTACAATTTTATACATAATCTTAACAATTTAGATTCATCTGCTATGGCGGGTGATGGCAACTACGTAATTTTCAACAAAGACTCCGAAACAAATATCCGAATCGAGTCACTGAAGCCCGATACCTATTATATCCTTGATACTTACAAAGCTTCGGGCAATTCAAAGATTGCCGAGAAAATTGCTTCGCTCGAGTTCACTACTCTGGCAGAGCAACCTCTGCGTCAGGTTCAGATGATTCTTTGGGCTGATGTTACAAAAAACAGCTTCAAGCTGTTATCCGAGGGGGCACAAAGCCAAAACGTTATGTATGTGGTAAGCAAGGGCGAAAACGATTTCGTTCCGGTTGATGCTACATCGTACAAGGCAAATGCCACTTTCGGAAAAGGTTTTGAAGCCGCTAACGGTGTCTATGTTGTTAAGTCTGATGCTGATACTTCAAAGATTTTTTCCGTAAACGGTTTAGAGCCGGGAACTGCTTATTACGTAAGGGCTTATGCTCTGAATGGTAAAGGGCAGTCTGTGAATTATCACGAAGAAGTGGTGAAAAAAAGAAATTCTGTTAAAATTATCACAAAACTCGAAACTCCTGTCATCAAAAGCTTTAATTGTCCTCAGACTGGGGCTTGCAGAGTGGAGTGGGCTAAAGTTAAAGGAGCTGATACTTATATCCTTGAGCTTTCGAATGATGACAAATTCGAAACTCTACACGAAATTTACAACGCTCTCGATGTCGGTGATGTGGATTCTTATGTTTTTGACGAATTAGAGAGTAATCGTACTTACTTCATTAGAATCAAAGCGTTAGGCAAAGTTGCCGAATCCGACTATTCTAATCATCTAAGTAAAAAACTGTAAATTTTTTTGCTTGTTTATTGTTTTTATTTATGTTATTTTCATAATGACATATTTTGCCGATTTTGAATTTCAATTTTCAAAATTGCATTTTTTGTTCTTTTAAAAACTTGTTTTGTATATGTGAAAAAACTAAGTAATTACTAATTGTTCTATTTTTTAAAGGTTTTATTATGAAACGTTTTATCTCGTTTTTGATAGTGGGAGTGCTTGCTACTCTGCTTTCTATCAATGAGGTATTCGCTCTGCCACCTTCTACGCAGGCATATAACGTTACGTTTACCACTTTGGCAAACGGAAAGTTAAGAGTCATTGCGACGAAGGGTAACGGAACACATCGTGCTATAGCGATTGAGCAAGGTGCTACTGTTACCGGCTTGCCATCCGGTACTTATACCGGCGATGCGGATTACTTGAATGCTCCTGACATAGATGGTGCCGGAGCTGGGCTTGCACGCATTGTATATTTTGGTACAGACAGAAGAGTGGATATCGAAAACCTCACACCGGGTACTCAATATACCGTTAAGGTATTTGAGTATAATGTTGACGGATATAATGTAGCCGATGCTACAAATAACCCCCGGTCTTATACCACATTGCCGGCAGCACCTGCTTTAACAGCTGCTACCGCAATTACTTCTTCCGGCTTTACAATTAACTGGAATGACCCTGCCGGTACTTGGGATGGATTCGAAATTACTGTCGGTCTGACAAGTAATTTCTCCTCTTGGGCAGCGGGTTGGAATCCATACAGTGTTGGAGCAGCTGTAAATTCTCAGGCATTTACAGGCAATACAAATACTACATATTTCTACAGAATAAGGTCAACACTTGGTAGTGCTCGCAGTGCTTGGAATACTGCGGCTACTTCTGTTACTACTTATCCTGTAACTGCTACATTAGCTGAAGCAAGTGGCGCAGTATGTTTGGGTAATTCCTACTATCTTACTCCAACCGGTCCAACTCCGGGTGATGGCACTAACGAACATAAATTTAAAGTTTATGATAGTGGCAATAACTTAGTTAATCTTGGTGGATTTGCATATACTGTAATTCCACTTACTCCTTTATCAGTTGGTACTTATACCTATACTGTTGCTACTGTAAGCAACAAAACAGGTGAAGAAACTCCTGAAAGGACTACATTTATATTATATGTTAATGAGCCCGGTACTACTGCTGTAGTTGGTGACATTGCTGATATTTGTGCACTTGGCACTTATACACTAACTCTTACAGGTATCCAACCTGTAAACGGCGAAGGTACATGGACTTATTCAGGTCCTGAAGGTGCAATTATCGCTGATGATAATTTGTTCAACTCAGAAGTTGAATTAGTTAATTACGGTGTATATTCTTTCACATGGACTATTACATCCGAAGGTTGTAATACTACTTCTGACGAAGTAACATTTAATTACTATGCTACTCCTGATCTTGCAGTTGCAGGCGATGATGACTACTATTGTGGTCTCACTGGTTTGCTTGATGGTAATGATCCCGTAAACGGTGAAGGTACTTGGACTTATTCAGGTCCCGGCACTATAACTTTTGTTGACGATAATCTTTATAATACAGAATTTACTGCATCAACCTATGGAATTTACACATTTACATGGACAATTGCAAACGGTACCTGTACTCCAAATTCTGATGAAGTTGTATTAACAATAGACCAGGAACCTACCGAAGCTGTTGCTGGTGAAGATGATGGTATATGCGTACCGACAGGTACAACTACAATCACTTATACTTTAGCAGCTACTCCTGTAACTGTTGGTTCAGGTGAATGGACTGCTGTAGGTGGAGCAACATTTGATGATGAAACAAGTCCAAATGCAGTTGTTACAGTTCCTACTGTTGGTACTTATACATTGACTTGGACAACATATTCACCATATTATGATGATGAAAGTGAGTCATCATGTCAACCAAGTTCAAGTGAAGTAGTTTTAGTATTCAGCCCTGCTATTGACCAGGCTGAAATTAATGAAACTACTGTGCTTGAAAGCATTGAATGTGGTGATTTAGATGTTCAGTTAATAGCTAATGACCCTGCTGTAGGTAATGGCTTGTGGACTGTATCAGGTCCTCAGGGTGCAACATATGAACTCTTCTTCGAAGATTTCAGCGATGCAATCTTTGTTACCGATACTTATGGCACATATACTTTAACTTGGACAATTTCTGACCCGAACGGTGTTTGCGAAGATACTTACGAAGCAATCACTTTTGAGTTGGCTCCTGTTCCTGACCCTGCCATTATTCCTAACAAAACTGAAGTTAACTTTGCTTGTGGCAAAACTACTACTTTAGTTGCTCAAGAGGTTAATGTCGGTACTGGTACATGGACAGTTAATGAAGAAACAGCTCCCGAAGGTGCTCAATTCTCATTTACAACCAACATTAATGCCAATACAGTAACATTTGTCACTGATACTTATGGTGCTTACAACTTTACATGGACTGTCGTAGGTTGTACTCCTAATAACTCTGACAATATCACTGTAACATTCTATAATGAAATGGCTGGTTGGACTGCAGGCGAAGACCAGACAGCATGTTTGGGTGTTGACTTACCTATGACAGGTTCTACTAATCCGACAGTTTATACTGAAGGTATTGGCAATCCTGTTCCTAATGGTGAGTGGATAAAGGTTTCCGGACCTTTTGGTGTTGTTGACTTCACTCCTGACAGATTTACATATAATGCCACTGCAGATTTCCCTGCTATAGGTACTTATGTATTGGAATGGAGAGGTTACAACGGTCCTTGCGTTGTTAGCGACACTAAAACTGTTGTTGTTGTTGAGTCCGAAGTTGTTACATTCAACGATTTAGAGTTCAGCTACTGTAACAATGAATCAAACTTAACTGCTTCATTATCAGCTACACCAACAGGTGGTACTTTTAGTGGTTCAGGTGTTTCAGGTGATATATTTAGCCCATTCGGACTAAATGCAGGTACTTATACTTTAACATATACATACAATCAACCTGCAGGTTGTACTTTGTATGACTATGCTTCTGTTGTTGTTACTGCTCCTACTGTAATCACTTGGACTAATACTTATGAACTTTGTGAAAATGAAGGAATTAACTTAACTGAAGCTTCACCATCAGGTGGTGTTTATTCAGGTGATGGTATAATGGAAATTGGAGGTCAATATGGTATTTATCCTACAGGACCAGGTACATATACTATAACATATTCTTATGAAAATGTAGATGGTTGTACTTCGGTTGCGGAAAATACTTATGTTGTTTATCCTTTACCTGTAGTTTCATTTGATCCTGAAACTCCAACAATAGTTTGCCAAAACAGTGGTGTGATTGACTTTACTGAATTTGTTAGCCCAATGGGTGATGCGACTTGTGCTCAAAGTGACATCCTACAGCTAATTAATGATACTGAAGTTTATGCTTTTACTGTTTATGATGGTAGTACACTTAGTAATCAAAATTGTGGTACTTTTGATCCTAATTTTGAAGGACCGGGTACATACACAATCACTTACTATTATCGTGATGTGAATACTTGTATTAACACTGCTACTCACGTTATTGAAGTTCAAGCTACACCAGATGTTTATTTTAATATTGGTAATGAAGAATATTGTGTGAATGACGACACAAATGTTGACTTGATGACTTATATCTCGAATTATGATTTATGTACTGGTGGTACTTGGACATTCGGTGGACCAGGCGTTGACGCTCAGGCAGGCACATTCAATCCAAGTATGACCGGACTTACCGAGAGCGGACCTGTTACAATCAATTATACCTATGAATGCGGTTTTTGTACAGTTGAGGGTTATGCAGAAGTATTTATTGAAGTTCCGACAGCAATTGAATTCGGTGATCCAATATTTGTATGTAATACTGCTGACGATATAGTACCATTAACTGGTTATGCAACGCCAACAGACGGTGAATTTATTGGCGAAGGTATTGTATTGGAAGAAGGTAATTACTCATTTGACCCATCATTGGTTCAACCGGGTATTCATACAATAACTTATACATACACTACATTTAAAAATGAGAGTGAAATTGTATTATGTACAGTATCGTCAACATTCGAAATAGAAGTATATGCATTACCTGTTGTTGAGTTTGTAGAAGCTCCAACAATAGTTTGCGGTAATACAGATTACTTCTCATTCGAAACTTACGTTTCACCAGAGCCAAACTGTATGCCGGTAGGTCACGAACAAGAAATCCCAGGCGGAAATGGTGAGTTTACATATAGCGGTGAGTTTGGCGGCTATTGTGGAGAATTTAACCCAAGTCAAGTTGGAGTTGGTACTTATACTGTAACATATACATATACTAATGAAAACAATTGTACAGACTTTGCAACACACGAATTCGAAGTTGTTGCACCACCGGTAGTTACTTTCGATGGAGAAGGTACACCTACATTCTGTACTACATATTCAGATGGTATTGACCTTACTATATTTGCATCTCCGGTAGGTGGTACATTTAGTGGTTCGGGCGTGCAGGGCGACTTCTTTACACCTTCAAGTGTAGGCGTTGCAGGTACATACACATTAACTTATA
This sequence comes from bacterium, assembly GCA_024711295.1. Lineage (GTDB taxonomy): Bacteria > Bacteroidota > Ignavibacteria > Kapaibacteriales > UBA2268 > JANJTB01. The sequence continues at coordinate 19,623 of JANJTB010000039.1, forward strand.
CAGTTACAGATCAACTAACAGGTTGTACAAACTTTGATGAAATGGAATTTGTATTAGTTGCTCCTACTCCTATCACATGGACAAACACTTACGAAGTATGTGCTAACGGTTCAGTTATTGAACTTTCAGGTGATGCGTTACCTGTAGGTGGTACTTACAGTGGTACAAATGTATCAGGTGGCAACTTTGACCCAACAGGCTTGAGCGTAGGTCAATATACAATAACTTACACTTATGATAATGATTACTGCGTAACAACAGCAACTAAGATTGTTTATGTACGTCAAAATCCTGATATTTCATGGCCCGACTATCCAAACAATAACACATTCTGTGTACAAAGCACAAGTGTAGATATCAGAAATGCAACACCATCAGGTGGTTCATTCACTATCATACCTAACCTTGGTCTTGAAATCACAGGTAACCCATTCGACCCATCAGCGGTTGGTGTCGGTACATACACACTTACTTATACCTATATCAATGTATTTGGTTGTGTTGATGTCGAAACTAAAGTTATCAGCATTATTGATGAGCCAACTTCAGTTGCATTCAGCAATCCTGAAGGTTCATTCTGTAATGATGATGAAACAGGTTTTGATTTGACAACTTTGGCAAGCCCTGCCGGCGGTACATTCGCAGGCGCAGGTGTTGAAGGCACTACATTTAGCCCATTTGGATTAAATGCAGGAACTTATACATTGACATACTCATTAACTCATGCATGTGGCGATTATTTCGATACAGCAGAGTTTATCGTAGTTGCTCCTGCAACAATAGTATGGGAACTTAACACAGCAACAGTATGCGCAACAGAAACATCATTTGATATCGGTGGCGCTACCCCTACAGGTGGTACTTACAACGGTGGTTCAATCATTCTTGACGGAACTACATTCAACCCATCTACAGCAAGTGTTGGTCTTCATGTATTTACATACACTTATGTTGATGGTCCTTGCGAATCAGTAGCAACATTAGAAGTAGAAGTTGTTCCTGCTCCGGTTGTAACATGGACACAAACATTTGCAGATTACTATTGTGCTAATGACAATAGTGGAATCGCTCTTACAGGCGCTCCTGCAAACGGTCAGTACACAGTAGAACCATCTACAAATGCACTGTCATTAGGTACATTTACTCCTTCAATGGCAGAAGCCGGTACTTACACAATTACTTATACAGTAACAATCGGCTCATGTTCTGACTATGCAACTCAGACAATCGTTGTAGCTCCACTTCCTGAAGTATCAGCAGGCGTTTATGAAAATGTTTGTATAACAGCTTCTTCATTCACACTTACAGCAGGTACACCTGAAGGTGGCAATTACTCAGGTAACGGTGTATTATCAAATGTATTCAACCCGGCTTCTGCAGGCGTTGGTATCCATACATTGACATATACATACCAAGATCCTGTAACATTGTGCTACAACAGTGCAACAACTACAATTCAGGTAGATGAACAACCAGTTATCTCCTGGACAGCAACATACGGTCCATACTGCGAAAGTGACGAGTCAACTTATCAATTCAATGCTCAGGCATCAATTGGTATCGGCGAGTACTCAGGTCCTGGTGTTGATGGTGGATACTTCTCACCAAGCTTAGTAGGTGCAGGTACTTACACAGTTACTTACACAGTTACTAACGGTACATGTATGGCTTACGAAACTAAGACAATCGTAGTTGATGAGCAACCAGTTATCTCCTGGACAGCTACATACGGTCCATACTGTGAAAGTGATGAAAATTCATACGAACTTTCAGCTTATCATACAGTAGGATTCGGCGAGTACTTAGGTGCAGGTGTATCCGGTGGATACTTCTATCCTGGCGAAGCGGGTGCAGGTACACACGTAATTACTTACACAGTAACTAACGGTACATGCTCAGTTTACGAAACTAAGACAATCGTAGTTGACGCGCAACCAGTTATTTCCTGGACAGCTACATACGGTCCATACTGCGAAAGTGACGAGTCAATGTATCAATTCAATGCTCAGGCATCAATTGGTACTGGCGAGTACACAGGTACAGGCGTATCCGGTGGATACTTCTCACCAAGCGTAGCAGGTGCAGGTACTTACACAGTTACTTACACAGTAACTAACGGTACATGTATGGCTTACGAAACTAAGACAATCGTAGTTGACGAGCAACCAGTTATTTCCTGGACAGCTACATACGGTCCATACTGTATTGACGACACCGATGGTTATACTCTTGGTGCATCAGCAACAGTAGGCATTGGAGCATATTCAGGAAATGGCGGAGTATCAGGTGGTACATTCACTCCAAGTATTGCGGGTGTTGGTACTCATACCATTACTTACACAGTAACTAATGGTACATGCTCTGATTACGAAACTAAGACAATCGTTGTTAATCCATTACCAACAGTAAGTGCAGGAACTTATGCTGCAGTTTGTCAAAACACAGCAACATTCACACTTACAGCAGGTACACCTTCCGGTGGTACTTACTCAGGTAACGGCGTAGTATCGAATACATTCAACCCGGCTTCTGCAGGCGTTGGTGTACATACATTAACTTACGTTTACACAGATGAAGCAACAGGTTGTACAAACTCTGCAACAACAACAATCACTGTAAATGCTCTAATTACAGCAAATGCAGGTGCAGATGATGATGCAGAACCGAACGAACTTACATTTACATTGAACGCGAATGTTCCTACTCCTGGCACTGGTTTGTGGACAGTTGTTTCTAGCCCTGCTAACTCAAATGTTAACTTTACCGATGCAACACTCTACAACACATTCGTTGAAGTAGATAAGTCAGGTGATTACACATTCCGTTGGACAATTACAAATGGTGCTTGTTCAAGCTTTGATGATGTAGTAATTAGCTTTGATGCCGGTGCAGTACCAACTAAATTGGCATTCAACTTTATACCTACACAGGTATCAGGACAAACATTCAGTCTTAATGTAAGAGTTCTCGACCAAAACGACAACATGATTAATACTCCAAATGCTGTTACATTTACAGTTACAGTTTATGAAGGTGATGCTACATTCTCAAGTACAGTTACAGGTGTTATTGCTGCAAATACAAGCAATAAGTCAGTTTCAGTTACTTTGAATGCAGATAATCCTAACGTAGGTGCAGCTGATATTCAATTGTTGGCAACAGACGACGCTAACTTACTTGAAGATGGATTCAGCAATTGGTTTAACCTTGTTGCTACAATACCAACAACACAAGCTTCAAGTCTTACAATAGTCAGAGGTAGTACTTCATTTGATCTATCATGGTTAAGAGGTAACGGTGACGGTGTAATCGTACTTGCTCAGAAGAGTGCATTCACAGTTGCAAATAATCAACCTCAACAGGGTATTTCATATAATAACGAATCTAACTATGGTGTGGCTGGTAATCTTGTTACAACCGGTATTTATGCAACTTACAGCGGCACAGGTACATCATTCACTTTGGGTAACCTACAAAATGACGGTGTTCGTTATGCTGTTAAAGTTATGGAATATAAGAGCAGTGGTGTATTGAGATCATACAACCGTACAAATGCTGCAAGTAATTCAAACAACCGTTCTTCAACTACATTGAAGGGTGGCGTAAATGAGGAATTACCATTTGTTGGTGAAAATATCTTAAGTTCATCATTCATTACTCCTAACCCTGCACGTGACTATATCTCTCTTACAGTTGACCTTACTCAGGAAGCTGAATTGAGAATAGCTGTTTACACTGCAGATGGTAAAGAAGTATTGTTACCTGTTAACAACCTCAACTACAACTCAGGTCGTCATAACTTCAATATACCGCTTAAGGGCTTGGCAGCAGGTGTTTACTCTGTTGTAATCACTACCGGTAACGAACTTATCATGGACAACGTTGTGGTAATGCCATAATTTCCGAATCAGTTTAACTGATTAGTCAACAACAATTGCGGGCTTTACTCATTGAGTAGAGCCCGCTTTTATTTTTGGGAAAATCAAATAAAAAAAAGTTATAATATTCTATAACTTTTGAATTATTCATATATAAAAATTCTTATGATGAAGAAAATCACTTTTATCATAGCTCTCTTTATTTGCTTTATCTCCTTTGCTTACTCAAGTGATAAGGATAAATTAATCGAGTTTCAGGCACAGAAATTTAAGTATATGCTCGAGGTTGCAAGTCAGAATTATCCGGATTCTCTTGATATAACTGCTATCAGTGATAAAGCTTTTGCTGCATTAATGCAGGCAGTTGACAAGGAATCTTTCTATTACAACAAACCAAACATGAAACTTGTCACAGAAAGCAATAAAGGTGTAAGCTACGGAATAGGTGCGGAGCTGGTCAGTGTAAGGGATTCACTTTATATTATTCAGATATTCCCTAATACACCTGCGTACGAAGCAAATCTTGAAGTAGGAGATATAGTATTGTCTGTTGACGGCAGGTCAACATTAAAGATGATGAAAGTTGATGCAGATAAACTTGTATCCGGAGACTCAGCCACGAGCGTAACTCTGGAAATAAAGAATGTAATAAGCGAAAAAATAAGAAAAGTAAAGCTTATCCGAAAAGATGTACCCAACAGAAGCTTGACTACAGCATATTTTTATCCGAAGTCTGATATAGGTATTTTTGTTCTGAACAGATTTTCAGCAAAGGCCGCTGAGGAATTTCGACAGAAAGCAGAATTGTTTATAAGTCTAGGAATGAAACGACTAATTATTGATGTCAGGAATAATCCTGGTGGTTTCATGGTGATGGTAGATGAGATACTTGATATGCTGATTTCCGGTAACAGATTATTGACAAAAGTAGTTTCTGGGAATAAAGAGTTTAACTCGGAAGTTTACTCGATGAATGGTGGGTTTCTCGAAAAAATTCCTGTTGTTGTGATTGTCGACGAGAACTCTGCATCAGGTAGTGAATTGTTGGCAGGTGTTGTACAGGATTACGACCGTGGAATAGTTGTTGGTAAAAGGTCTTACGGCAAAGGTTCAATCCAAAGGATATGGTCTATGAACGACTCTACAGGATTTAAGCTAACCGTAGGTAAATATTTAACTCCATCAGGCAGAGATATTCAGAAGAAAGCCGGAGAAAATATATCAATAGAGCCAACACTTGACACAAATATTAAGTTTGATGATATTCAAAATCAGATTAACAAATTAGGAGGTATTGCTGAAGTAAAAATATATAAATCTACTTCAGGAAGACCGATTATCGGTGGGGGAGGAGTAACTCCTGATTATTTTGTAGATGCAGATACTCTTACTCAGTTAACCAATTTGTTGATTCGAAAAGGACTTTATTTTGAGTGGGCAATAAGCTACAAAAAAAAGCATGGAAAAGAACTAAAAGAAAAATATGGCAATGATTATTCGAAATTTAATTTAGATTTTCAGATTAATGATGAAATGTTGCGAGAATTTGCTAATTTTGCACTTCAAAATAAGGTATGGAATAATGAAATGTTTACGGCAGACAAATCTTATTTCATAAATTATATGAAAGCGAGCATAGCAAATGTAATTTGGGGATATGATGCATTTTCGGAAGTTATGTGTATCGTGGATAAGCAAATTACAGCAGCAATAAAAAAGTTACCCGAAGCAGAACAAATGATTTACAAATAAAGATATTTTGGAGAATATAATGAGTACAACAAAAAAAATTATATTATGGGTTGCAGCAATTGTTTTAATGGTAGTCATAGTGATATATCAGCGAGCAACTGGCCCGACATACCCGCAAAAAGGTTCAATGGAACTTAGTGGATCGGAGATAAATTATAAATTGCTTCGGTCCCACGAAATAGGAATGAATGCACCTGTAGAGGTTGTTGCTCCTGATAAAGCGGTTATTGGCAAAATTAAAATTAAAAGGTATAAAAGCCATGATGAATGGTCAGAACTTGATATGATTCGCGAAGGTGATTTGTTGAAATCTGAACTTCCTGAGCAGTTGCCTGCAGGTAAAGTAATGTACCACATTTTTGTTGGCAAGGATGATAATAACTTAACAGCACTTACCCCTGAGCCTATAGTTCTAAGATACAAAGGTGTTGTACCGTTATGGATTTTGTACCCTCACATTGGATTTATGATTTTATCATTTGCTTTTGCTATGCGTGTTGCTTTGGAAGCTGCATTCAAAGGCAGTGAGGTGCTAAAAATGTCTTATATTACATTGGGATTATTTGCATTTGGTGGATTAGTTCTCGGACCATTGGTACAGTGGTACGCATTTGGTGCTTTTTGGACTGGTTGGCCATTTGGAAAAACTATCTTACATTTTGGTGATTTGACTGATAACAAAACACTTGCTTCAATTTTAATCTGGATATTTGCAATTATTCGTATCAAAAAGCATCCTAATCAAACATGGTGGGCTTGGTTGGCTACACTTGTAATGATAGCAGTATATCTTATCCCGCATAGCATGTTAGGCTCGGAAATTGATTTCAGAGAAGTTGAAGCTCAAACAGGAGTAAACTAATAATGGAATTCTTCAAATATTATAATCCAACCAGAATAATTTTCGGTAAAAATACTATTTCTGAAATTGGAGAATACATCAAAGAGTATGGATATAATAAAGTACTTATTCTATATGGTGGCGGCTCAATTTTTAGTAATGGAGTATATTCTGAAGTGTCAAAGTCCTTGCAACTCAATGATATTATTTCTGTCGAATTCGGGGGAGTACAGCCAAATCCTACTCTCGATCATGCAAGAGCAGCAATCAGAATTATTAAGGATAATAATATACAGGCAATTTTAGCTGTTGGAGGTGGTTCTGTAATTGATGAGGCTAAATCTATTGCTGCAGGTTGTTATGTTGATGATGTTTGGAATATCTTTGAGAAAACTGAATCAGTAAAGAAAGCTTTACCTTTATTTACCGTTCTGACATTATCTGCAACCGGTACCGAAATGAATTCATTTGCAGTATTGTCTAATACTGAACAAAAGAAGAAATGGGCGTTTGGATCACCATTCTCATATCCACTTGTATCAATCATTGATCCTCAGGTTCAGATGACGCTCCCATGGCGTCAGACTGTGAATGGTGGTGTGGATGCTTTATCTCATATTATGGAATTGTATTTCGCCGGTGATTCGGCAGAGGCAACACTTTCTATCAATGAAGCGCTTATGCGAACTGTAATCAAGTCAGTTGACGAACTTCAAAAGGACCCAAATGATTATGATTCAAGAGCAAATCTTGCATGGTCAGCTTCTCTGGCTCTTTCTGGATTAACTGCTGTCGGGATGAATGGTGGTGAGTGGAGCGTACACAGAATTGAACATTCAATAAGTGCTTATTACCCAAATGTTGCTCACGCCGAAGGTTTAGCTGTAATTTTTCCGGCATGGATGAAATACGTTAATAAACAAAACTCAGAAAGATTTGAAAGATGGGCTAAGAATGTTTTTGGAGTAGATTCAATAAATGAAGGAATTGATGCCTTGATAAATACATTCAAAAGGTGGGGTGCTCCTACATCACTTGCCGATCTCAATGTACCATCTGAAATGATCGAACAAATCGCTCAAAATTCAATGCTTCTTGGAATAGTTGGGAATAAACATAAAATCGATCTTGATGCCTCCAGAAGTATTCTTAACCTTGCATTATAATTTGATCAAAGGGCTGATTTTTCAGCCCTTTTTCTTATCGTTCCAATCTTTTATAATTTTACTGATTATATCTAATCCATCAGTCAAACTCGCAGGACCTGGTTGTAAAATGATTGCAGAGTCAATTTCATGAATCTCGTTGTGAATTACTGCAGTAAGATCTTCCCATTTTTCTCTTTTAAGCATGGTTTTTTTTCTGAATGGCTTACCACACCATGATACAAAAATTATGTCAGGATTATGTTTTACAATTTCATTACTATTTTCAATAATTCTATCCTTTGCAGCCTGATGAATTCTGTTCTCAGCAAAAATATCGTCTCCACCGCATACTTCAATTATTTCGCTAACCCAACAAATACCTGAAATAATTGGATTAAACCATTCCTCAAAATATACTTTAGGTCTATAAAGGTTTTTATCGCTTAACATTTTAGTATGACTTATTTTATTGATTAATTCCTCAACTAACATTTCTGCCTCGTTTAATTTTCCTACAACAGCTCCTAGCCTTAATATCATTGAAAGAATTCCATTGATATCCCTGTGATTAAAATTGTAATATTCAATTCCACTCTTAATCAAATCCTTAGCTATATCAGCCTGTAAGTCTGACCATCCCAAAACGATATCTGGTTTTAGATTTATGATGTTTTCAATATTTGCATCTAAAAATCTGGATACTATTGGCTTTTCTGCTCTTGCCTGAGGAGGTCTTACAGTATATTCGGTAATTCCCACAATCAGGTCTGAAGCACCAATTGTGTAAAGAGTTTCGGTTGTCTCTTCAGTTAGGCAAACTATTCTTTTCGGCAAAGATGGTTTCAAATTAATCATTTTAAATGCTTCTATTTAATTAACTCTTTTATTTTAGATTGAGCTTGGTTTAATGCTTCTTGAGGTGATAGCTTGCCAAACAGCACAGTAACAGCAGCATCTTCAATTATTGCTTCAATATCAAGCCATTTAGGGTGAACAGGGGTCATTTTTGCAGACTCAAGCTGTTTTGCAAAAACAAGCCTATTCGGTTGTGATTGGTAAAATTCATCATTGAAAAAGCTTTTATCAGCAGGGAATCCTGCCTCGATTACTTCTTTACAGAATCTAAGAGAATTTTTACCATCAGTCATATATTTTACAAATTTCTTTGCTAATTCTGCGTTTTTTGATTTGCTGTTTACAGCCAAGTATTCACCACCTGCAAATGAAATACCTCTTGAGTTTGTAGAAGAAGGAACCATTGTAACAGCAAAATTCAATTTAGGATTTTCGTTTTTAATTTTTTCCAACAACCAACCACCCGAAACCCACAAGGCAACTCTTCCTTCTACAAAAGAAGCGTCAATTTGCCTTTGTGTTTCGATTAAACCATATCTGCTAAGTTCAGCGTATTTATCGAGTGCTGCTGCATTTGCAGAACTATTTAATTGTGGAATACCAGCACTATCGAGTATTTTACCACCAAAAGACCAGAACATTGATACTATTTTTTTATAAAGTCTGTGACGGTCAGAACCATTTGCTCCCCACCCATAAGTATTATTATTGTTTGCCAATCTTGCTAATTCAACTACATCGTCATAGCTTATATTACCAGATTCAATTTTCTTTAGACCATTTTCATTTATAAGAGATTTATTGTAGAATAATACTCTGGTATCAACTACCCATGGTACGCAATAATACTTATTATTCCAAATTGTTGGTTCAATAGAAAAATCAACAAACTTATCAAAATGAATATCCTGGTTTGTCCATTCAGAAAGCACACCTGCAGAGCTGAATTGTGCTACCCAATCCGAACCTAATTCGATAACATCAGGAGCATTGCCTGCATTGAATGCGGCAAATAGTTTTGTCTTTCCATCATTCCAACTAAGTTCAGAAAGTTCAACTTTGCAGTTATTTTCCTTTTCGAACTCCTCTACCAATGATTTGATGATACCTTTCTGATTTGGCTCACTCCAAAAATGCCAAAATTTAATTGTTTTATCGGAAACCGACTCATCTTTTTTGTCGCATGAGTTAAGAAAAATCAATAATATCATACCAAGATATTGAAAATATCTATTCATAATTTTGACACTCCATAAAGAAAAATGTGGATTTTTAAGCTTAAATTAACTAAAAACAAATTTTTTTGATTATTTTTCGATTATCGTTTTATATGTTTATAATAATAAGTATCTTTGCTCTTTATATTTAATCAAAAATAAAAATAAATTTTTTAAAATGCCGAAAAAACAAATAAATTCTAAGAGCACTAAATATATTTTTATTACCGGCGGTGTTTTGTCATCATTAGGTAAAGGTATAGCCTCTGCATCAATCAGTTTGATCCTTAAGCAGATGGGTTTTAGTGTTACAATCATGAAACTTGATCCTTATATTAATGTTGACCCGGGTACAATGAACCCTTTCCAGCATGGTGAAGTTTTTGTTACAGACGATGGTGCAGAAACTGACCTTGATTTAGGTCATTATGAAAGATTTCTGGGTCATTCTTTGAACAAAAATAATAATCATACTACCGGACAGGTTTATTTTGAGGTGATTTCTAAGGAAAGACGGGGACATTATCTTGGAAAAACTGTGCAGGTTATTCCTCATATAACTGACGAAATTAAGCATAGAATAAAAATATTTGATGGTGAGTACGACTTTGTCCTTATCGAAATTGGGGGTACTGTAGGCGATATCGAATCATTACCTTTTTTAGAATCTCAAAGACAAATGAATCTTGAGTTGGGATATAAAAGAGTTTTGAATATTCACCTTACCTACGTGCCATACATAAGATCAGCCGGTGAAGTAAAAACAAAACCAACCCAGCATTCAGTTAAAACTCTTATGGAGTATGGAATTAAGCCTGATATACTTTTGTGTCGTTCCGAATCAAAATTACCTAAGGATGTTCGCCAAAAGATAGCATTATTCTGTAGTGTTGAAGAAAATTCAGTTATTGAAGTCCCGGATGTTGACCATACAATATACGAAGTACCTATAGCATTTGCCAAAAGAGAGCTTGCAAATATTATCTTAGGCAAATTAGGTATGCCAATACCATCTTTAGAACTTGAAACATGGATTAAATTTGTTAATAGAATAAAATATCCCAAAAATGAAGTTAAGATAGCTCTGGTAGGAAAATATACCAAATATCGTGACTCTTATAAAAGTATCATTGAAGCGTTTATTCATGCCGGTTCGATAAACAATGCAAAAATAAATCTGGAGCTAATAAATTCTGAAAATTTAAACGAAGACAATATTGAAGAAATGCTTGCCGGAGTAGAAGGTGTGCTGGTAGGACCCGGTTTCGGAAACAGAGGTATTGAAGGCAAAATTGCTGCTATCAAATATATTCGTGAAAACAACATTCCTTTTTTCGGCATTTGTTTAGGTATGCAATGTGCAGTAATTGAATTTGCACGTAATGTTTGCGGTTTGCCAAATGCTAATTCTTCAGAATTTGAAAAGAATGATTTCAATGTTATTGATTTGATGGATGAGCAAAAGAAAATTAAAGATAAAGGCGGTACAATGCGTCTTGGTGCCTATCCATGCAAAATTAAAACTGAAACCAAAGCTTTTGAAGCTTACAAAGAGGAAAATATTTCTGAGCGACACAGACATCGCTATGAACTTAATAATTCCTTCAGAGATGTGTTAGAGAGTAAAGGAATGATCCTTAGTGGTCTGTCACCTGACGAAAAACTGGTTGAAATCGTTGAGCTAAAAGATCACCCATGGTTTGTTGGAGTGCAATTTCATCCTGAGTTGAAGTCTAGAGCTGTAACCGGACATCCTTTGTTTATAAACTTTATTAAAGCTGTTCTTAATAAAAAGAAAATTGAACATAAAGATTAATTAATTAAAATTTCGGAGTATTTATGAAATTATTATTTGCATTATTTATTACTGTTGCAATTATATCTGCTTGTAGCAGTAGCAAAGAAACTACTAAAAATGATAACCCTAATTTAGTTACCACTGCTTCAGGTCTTCAATACGAAGATATGTTGGTTGGAACCGGCGATACACCACAAAAGGGTCAAACGTGTGTTGTTCATTATCATGGAACTTTACTTGATGGCACCGTTTTTGACAGTTCAAAAGAAAGAGGCAAACCTTTCGAGTTCAGCATAGGTGAAGGCAGAGTAATCAAAGGGTGGGATGAAGGAGTTATGACCATGAAAGTTGGCGGCAAGCGCAAACTGATTATTCCTGCTGATTTAGGCTATGGCTCAAGATCAATGGGAAAAATTCCTTCAAACGCTACTTTAGTATTTGAAGTTGAATTACTTGAAATCAAATCAAGGTAAAAAAATGAAAAATATCGTGTTATTCGATAATTCACGGGTAGATGACCTCTACCCGTTTTCTGTAAATCATTGTTCATGGGAATTGAGATGTGGAGCTTTTAGGGTATTTGAAAGAATGAGGATTCAATATCCAAAAGCAAATTTACTCTTTCATTCTAGAAAATTATGGCTTGATTCTTTTCTAAAGAGATTTGAGCTAAATAATGATACTGCATTTTCTGATGATACTCTTTTCTTATCAGGAAATATAATTGTCGGACTAGGTTTTGACAATGATTTACGAGAATTAATCAAGCAATACGATAGTTTTACGATTTCAGTAAACGATGTAATTTATGGATTTTATTTGAAAAACGTTGACAATAATATTATGTCAATTTTTGAAAGAAATGAGTTGATTGACCTCGGAAGTGAAGTATTGAGCAAACTCCCCAAGATTAACGTCAAAAGTATCAAACCTATAAATTATTTATGGGAATCCTTATTTATAAATGGAGAAACCATTAATAATGATTTTGAACTATGTAATTCTTACCAAAGGTATTTCCTTTCAGGTCATCATGGTGTGTTTGCATTAGAGCCCTCAAATATTTTGTTAGGCAAGAATGTTAAAATTGCCCCTTCAGTAGTCTTGGATGCGACAGGGGGAAAAATAATCATTGGTGATAATGTAAAAATTATGCCCCAATCTACTATTATAGGACCTTGTTTCATAGGTGATAATTCTGTTATTAAAATTGGTGCAAAAATTTATCAGGACAATTCGTTCGGTGAATGGTGTAAAATCGGCGGAGAAATCGAAAATAGCATAATACATGCATTTACCAATAAACAGCATGAAGGATTTTTAGGACATTCATATTTGGGAGAATGGGTCAACCTTGGAGCTGACACTAACAATTCTGATCTCAAAAACACATATTCTGAAATTGATATACAATTACCTGACAAGATTGTTAAAACCGGGAAAATGTTCGTTGGCTTGATGTGTGGCGACCATACCAAGTCCGGAATAAACTCAATGTTTACTACTGGAACTGTTGCTGGAGTATGTGGTATTATCGTTAAAGATTGGTTTATGCCAAACTTCATTAAATCTTTCAGTTGGGGTGGAAAAAACAATTCGCCTCAATATAAGTTTGATAAAGCTATCGAAACAGCAAAAATTGTAATGGCTCGAAGAAACCGTAATTTGATTGATGAAGAAGTCGAATTGCTGAGAATTGAGTACAATAAAGTAACAAGCCAAAGTTAGCTTTTATTACTACATCTATCAGGATTTGTATTTATTTTTTTTCACCGCAGGCTCATTAATAGGTAATGTAAAACTAATTGTTGACCCTTTGTTAACTTCAGTTTCAACCAACATTTTCCCGTTGTTCTTCTCTACAAATTCTTTTACAATCACCATTCCCAATCCTGTACCTTTTTCTCCCTGCGTTCCTAATCTTGAAACTTTGGATGAAAAATCAAACATTTTATCCAGAGTGTCTTCGCTTATACCAGTTCCGAAGTCAATAACAGATATTTTTATTTTTGACATATTGTCTTCTATTACTTTTTCGGAGTCTATAATAATTTTAGAGTCAGAAAAAGAGAATTTGATAGAATTAGATATTAGGTTTCTGAGGATTGTATATACCATATTAATATCGCAATAAGCAAAATCTCCATCAGGAATATTATTAATAATTTCAATTCTTTTTTTATCCGCAGATAGCTTATTTACTGATATGACCTGATTTGATAGGAATTTTATATCATGAATGGCAGGTTCGAAGTCTATCCTGTTACTTTGGTTGCGTGACCAGGTGAGCAAGTTTTCCAAAAGTTCAAGGATTGAATTAGAAGAATCTGACATAAGTTTAGCAAAATTTTTTCGCTCAAAATCGTCAAGAGTATCATATTCATTTTTTAACAAATCTGCCAAATTTCTGAAAGCTCCGATAGGATTTTTAAGATCGTGAGCAATAATTGAAAAGAAAGTATCTTTCGACATGTTTATTTGCTCAAGTTTCTCATTTGCTAATTTTTGAATTTTATTCTTTTTAAAATAGTAGAAGAATGCAAAGAATAAAACAATTAAAATCGATAGGAAAATTACTGTATGACTTAGTATTTTGTTATCTCTTTCAATGATTTCCTTTTCTTTTCTGCTTATCTCATCTCGTATTTGGCTTTCAGTAATACTCCTGATTTTTTCTTCATCATAGATTTTTTCCATCTGCTGAATTGAAATCAATATGTAATGAATTGCTGAGTCAGGTTGATTGAAGCGATTTTTAAACAATTCAAACAGAAGGTAGGATGTTGAATAAATAAATGCACTGACTTTTAGTCTTGATGCTTCATTGTATGATAATCTGGCATAATATAAAGATGAATCGTTCATATTCATTTTATAGTAAACTCTTGCCAAATTTCCCAACACATTTGCCCTTTCCGAAAATTTATCGTCATTTTCAAAATATTCAAGGCACATTTTGTATGTCGGTATTGATAATGAATCTTGTCCTATGCCCGAATAATAAGTACCTAATATATTAAGATTATTTGAGATAACTTCATTAAATCCTATCTTGTAAGCAATTTCGTTAGATAGATTTGCATAGTAAATAACCGAATCGCATTCTTTGTAAATAAATTTTTCAAGATAAATTGATGATAACCGGTTGTATGTTCGAGACAGTCCTATTTGATGATTCAGTTTATTAAATAAATTTCTGGCTTCAAACAGATATTCCAAACCTTTGTCATAGTCTTTAGTTGCTCGGCAAATCTCACCAAGGTATCTTGTAGATTCAGCTTTTAAATCGAGTAAGGACTCGTCTTGCAGTTCATCTACAAGTTTGATAGACTGTAGTAAATAATATATTGAACGATCATAATCTGCACTTATAGAGTGGTTAATTGCAAGGGAATAGAGGGATAAAATTTTTCCTCTGTTAAATTTAATACTTTCAGCAAGATGAAAAGCTTCGTTAGCCAAAACAATGTTCGAGTCTGTTGTCTTGAGTAAGCTTTGCTCAATCATCAGATTCACTTTATTGCTATCGTTCGGTAGTTGCTGATAATCAGTATCAGTTTTGATTTCTTTCGGAAAAACGACAGACAGAAATAGTAGTGACAGTATTTTTAAATAAGTTTTCAAATATCAATTTTCTCATTTTACTCCAAAAGTAATCAATAACATATAAAAAAAAAATAAAAATCATCAATTTGGAAATAATCAAAAAAAAATATACAAATATGATTCGTTTTTTGTAACTTTTAAGCTATTTTAGTAATATTGGATAAAACAAATAATTTATTTTTAGGTGATTTATGAAAATTGCTAAGAAATTTCATTCTTTTGCATTTATAATTTTATTAACGCTGACCTTAGGATGGGTTGAGGGCTACTCACAAGATTTGTTCGGTACATTGTCAAATCTTCCAACCAGCTATATCACCAAGGGAAAAGTCACTTTATCCGGGGATATTTTTATTACAGTTTGGGGTGGTGGTGTATATAAAAGCGGAAACAATGGTGACACATGGTCTCTTCAAAGTACAGGCCTCAATCACTTCTTGCTTACAGATATTGAATTTATTGGTTCAAGTGAAGCAATCGTTTCAACTATGGGTGGTGGAATTTACAAAACTACATCCATGACGAATATTAATTGGAAGCAATCCAATTCAGGTTTAACCAATATGAATGTAAAAACAATCAAAACATACCCTAATGGTTGGATTATGATTGGCACTTATGGTGGTGGTATCTTCTTATCTAAAGATAAAGGTAATAATTGGATTAATGTTTCACAGGGGCTTTTGTATAGAGATATTACATCTATAGAGGTTGCTGATAATGGATGGGTACTAGCAGGAACATACGGTGGTGGGATATTCCAGTCGAGGGACACTACAAAATCATGGACACGCCAAAATTCCGGTTTAAAGAATTTGTTTATAAATGACATCAAAAGAAGTGATAAAAATTATTTGTATGCTGCTACTAATGGTAGAGGTGTTTACATTTCTGTAAATGATGGTATAGTATGGTCCGAACTTGATACTTTTATGACTCGACCTTTGAAAGTTAATCCTGTGCCATTACCGGACTTGAATACTACATGTATCACATTCAACAGTTTGAGTTCACCTGTATTTGGCTCAAGATATGGGGGCATTTATGCTGAGGACTTAGTTGAAGATATGACATGGGTACCTACAAATCAACGCGGTATCGGAGTCAATTCATTAGCTAAATGGAAAGCTTATATGTATTCTTTCTTCCCATTCAGAGATCCATACAAAACAGATGGTAACGGGGAATCATGGACAGCTATGAAAGGTGAAACAATAACAAATATGGGTTTAATCCCAAAAATATTTGCTAGAAATGACAGAGAGATAATTGCTTATTATCAAAATTATGTTAAAAAAACTACTGATGATGGTGCAACATGGACTGTCTTAGGTGCTACACCAACGCCAATCAATAAAATAGCAATGGATTCCATCGGTAATTATTATGCAGCAACCGAAAAAGGATTATTTCGATCAGATGGATCATTACAAAGTTGGTCACTCGTGAAATGCCTTGATACAAATGTTTATGATGTAGAAGTATCACCAAGGGGCTCAATTTTCATAATTACCAGATATTTTAAAATGCCCGAGCCACCTGCAACACCAATAGATGTTAGGATTGCATGGTTTACTACTGATGGTACTACATGGCAGAAAGCACCGATTGACTTTGATTTAAGAGAAATTCCTCCTACGGAAGTTTCCATAAATTACAATGCAAATGTTTATATCTCTTCAAACAAAGCAATTTATTATTCTTTAAATAACGGTGTAAACTGGATTGTATCTCAAACCAAGTTTGACAAAGATGTTAATAGTATTTCATTTTTGAGGGATAATACTGTTATTGTAGGGACGGGCGGTGCAGGACTCTGGAAGTCAACTCTTCCGGGTACATTTGAGAGAATATGGTCTTATCCTGCAAATTCTGTTGAAATTGTTCATGTAACAAGAGATAATAAAATATTTGCTTCAGGAACAAACATACTAATAGATGATGCTTATTCTTCATATCAGGCAACTTATGCTTCATTTGATACTTTGCTAACATTTGTAAACATTAATAATAATTTTAATGCCGAACCTATCACATCTTTTACATCTTCAAAAAGTAGTGATTTTTATATGGCAACAAATTCAGGTATGATTTACCGAGCTATAAATCCTGCTAACCTGAAAACTCCTATATTACTTACTTTGCCTGATAAAGCTGTTGATATTGGAACAGGTTCAGTATTCTCGTGGACTGCCGACCCAAGAGCTGATTTATATCAGTTGGAAATTTCTTATAATGATGATTTTTCATATGTTTGGGAATCAGTAACACTAAGTGATACTACATATCAAAATACCATCGTTCCTGCTTCATACCATAAGTATTATTGGAGAGTACGTTCAAAAAATCATTCAGCAGTTAGTAACTGGTCGCCAGTTAGAACTTTTATATCAAAACTTGAGACACCAAAACTACACTTACCTGCTGATAAGTCTTTAAACATTCCTGTGTATGCAGTTTTGAATTGGTATTTGGTCGAAGGTTCTCAAAAGTATAAAATTCAGATTTCAGAGAAATCAGATTTTTCTTCCATAAGCTTTGAATGGGAATCAAATGATACTTCAACAACTTCTCCGCTTTTAAAAGGTAGAACGAAGTATTATTGGAGAGTTATGGCATTGAATAATGATGTTACCAGTAATTGGTCAGGTTCATGGTCATTTGAGACTGTTTTTGGTCCGCCATTATTACTTAGTCCGCCAGATAATTCATTTGGTAATGAAATTTATACAATAATGACATGGGAAAAAGCTTCCGAAGTTGATGAGTATGATATTCAAATTGCAAGTGACACAGAATTTAAAAATATTGTTTATGAAAAGAACGGTATTCTTTCTTTGAGTACTAACCTGATTGAACCTCTTGAATTCAATAAGTTATACTATTGGAGAGTAAGGTCTAGAAATGGTCAGGTTACAAGTGAATGGTCCCTGATTTCGAAATTTTTAACAGCATATTCTTTCGTCACTTTAGAATCACCTCCTCATGAAAGCTTAAACATACCTGTGAATACTGAGTTTACTTGGAAAGAGCATGAATCAGTGAATAGCTTTGAAATTGAAATTTCTAAAGTGCATAATTTCTCTAATAATGTTGATTTATCTTACGTAAAAGACATCCAAAATTATACTACCGATAAGTTAGAACCCTACCAGGAGTATTTTTGGAGAGTACGTGCTAAATCTGAAGAAAATTTTGGATTATGGAACCAACCATTTAAATTTAAAACCAGAGTTGCAAAAATTGGTCTGAGATTCCCTGATAACAACACTGAAAACCATCCGGTATCAATTGGATTTATATGGTATCAAACAAAAGGGGCAATTACTTATCACCTCCAGATTGCCAATGATTCGGAGTTTAATGATTTGATTTTTAGTCAAGATACAATCAGGGGCACTACGCACATTTTTTCACAGCTTAATCCGGGTTCAGATTATTTTTGGAGAGTACGAGCTGTTTCCCCCGAAGGTGTAGGTGAGTGGTCAGAGGTATGGACTTTTTCCACAGGTAGTAATATTCCTGTATTGTTAGCACCGCTTAATGAAAAAGCCGATGTTGTAATTCCTGTCAAATTTGAATGGGTATCAGTTGCAGGCGATGTTAAGTATGAACTTCAAGTTTCTGAGTTAACAACTTTTACAAATTATGCCTACAAAAAGGATGACTTAACCGAAAGCCAGGTAACAATTAGTTCGTTGGAGTTTCCAAAAGTGTATTATTGGCGTGTACGAGCATTATCAAAAGATGGCACTTCACCATGGTCGCAAGTTTGGAGATTTGGAACTGTTGACCCTGTATCTGTAAGCGAAATTATCAATTTAAATCCTGCTAATTTGTATCCAAACCCTGCTACTGATATGTTGAATGTAATTTTAGGTGAACTCGAAAGCCAAGATATAAAAGTAAGCATCTCAGATATAAATGGTAATGAATTGTTAAATTATAATACTTTTCTGAACGGTCATTTGTTGAAAGTTGATTGTTCGAAGCTAAACTCAGGCATTTATCACATAAATATAATCAGTAGTAAAAAAATGTATATTTGTGAGTTTATAATAGTTAGATAACTTCCTGAAAAATATTTGAAGAATATCAAAAGTGTTGTATTTGTAAAGGTACAACACTTTTTTTATAAAGAACTGTACATCTTTGGTAACAAAAAGCTGAAAATATTGTTTTTCTTGTAAAAAAGTGTTAAATTAGTGAATTATTGTGGGGAATAGATATGAAAAGAATTCTTACTTTTTTAATTATATTTTTTATTCAGATTACAGTATCCAACTCTCAGTATTGGAAAGAGATTAAATCTATTCCACCACCGTTTAATACTAATTATTGGCTTGATGTCTTTTTTCATCCCTCAAACTCCAGTTTTGGGTGGGTTTGCGGATTCAATGGTATGGTTATCCGAACAACCGATGGTGGTAACTCCTGGTTGGGATCTACAGTTCCGAATGCCTATCATCTTGAGCATATACATTTTCCGACTCTTACAGTAGGATATACTTCCGGACCTGAAGGTATTTTCAAGACAACAAATGGTGGACAAAATTGGTTCGATATAACACCGGATCTTACCAAAAACTATTGGGGGTGCTATTTTATTGATGCTAATATCGGGTTAGTTTTGGCAGAAGGATGCAACGGTACCCAAAATTTCTACAAGACTACTAATGGTGGTACAAATTGGACAAATTTTCCGGGAAGCGAGGCAAATAGTGGCTTGACAGATCTGATTTTGTATGATGCAAACGGTCTGGGATATGCAGTATCAAGCGGGAAAATCTGGCAGACAAATAATGGAGGTAGTTCCTGGGCAGTAATTGCTTCATCAGGTACTAATGTTTGGAATGAAGAAATAGCTCATTCAGGCTCATCTTTTTTAGTACCTTATGCCGGAACAACCTGCAGCGGCCAGGGCGGAGACGGTGGTATGAGATTCTCAAATGATATGGGTGCTAATTGGAGATCTTTTCAAACAGGTTTTTCTATGTTCGGGACTTACCTTATTGATGGATCAAAAGGATGGGCTTGTGGCGATAACAGAGGTGTTTATTACACATCTGACGCAGGACAGAGCTGGGTTTTACGAAATTGCGGAATCCCGGATGAAACTAATCTTGATGATGTTTGGTTTGTAAACGAAAATTTAGGTTATGTAGTAGGGCATGGAGTTTATAGACTCTCCGGTGCTGAACAATTTGTTTCCAAAGATACACTGAAGTTTGACAATCTTTGCAAAAATGAAAATTTAACTGATAGTTTACTTATATCAAATTTATCATTTTCGCAAGCAAATGTAGAACTTGCACTAGTAAACAATACAGGCAATCATTTCAGATTGATAAGCCCAAATCCAAATATCGTTCTAAATTCCTGCGAAGAGAAAGTCGTCACTATTATGTTTGCTCCAACTGACGAAAATTCTCATGAAGCAAAGCTAAGGATAACATTTAACCCTGGTACAGGAAACGAAAAAATATATTTTATTGAATTGATTGGAATTGTAAGAAAATCTACAGCATTCCCCCAGGATACTCTGATTGTTGTAAATAACCTAAATTGTAGTGTCACAAGAGTTATAAATTTACCCTGGTTTAGCGAAACATTAGGTGAGCAAATAATTGGCGTTGATAATTTAAATAAATCTTCAAACATTCTCCTAACAAGCCCCATACCACTTAAGTTGATTCCACCAGTTACAAATACAGCATTTACGATTACTCTTATTGATACAGGCTGGTATGAGGCAAGATATAAATTTACACTTTTCCCTTGTAACCGCGATACTTTTGTTACTGTAAGGGCTTATGGTGCATCTCCAATTATTTCTCATAGAGCAAAACAGCAGTTAAATTCAACATGCCGTTCAATTATTTACGACACAATAAGAGTATTTAACACCGGTAATGATGTCCTGAATATATCTGATGTTTGGTTAAGTCCTGAAATTAATGAGTTCGAAATTATTGGATGGGTAAATGTTAGTTTGCCCATGAAAATTGATAGAGGTGGTTTTGAAGACCTCATAATAAGTTATCGACCAGTAACATCTGGTACACATATCACCCGACTTGCTATCGCCAATAATGATTCGACAAGAATTTTTGGTTTCAAAAATCCTTATTACATTGATTTGAGAGGAGTTTCATCAATTACTAATCTCACGGACACGATTAGAATTGATTTTGGCAATTTATGTATTGGTGAAACTAAATCAGATGTCAAAATAATCAGGAATACAGGTAATTTAGACGCAGAAGTAAATATTGAAAGTACTCCTGAAGAATTGAAACTTACTATAAGTGATATTAATTCAATTATCAAGAAAAATGATTTAACAAGATTGACTGCTGTTTTTACGGCATCTAAGGTTGGAAAATTTAACTACGAAATCCAAATGAGTTCAAAACCTTGTGATGAAAAGACACTAATACTAATATCGGCTAATGTCATAAAAAATGATCTGGAGGTTACGCCTGATAAGATTTCAGGATTAGTCAAGGTTGGTGAAAGTATCGAAAAGGTCGTCAGAGTTCAGTCATTGAGTAGTTTTGATGTAAATATTAAGTCTGTAACCATTACTCCAGGCAGCAGTGATTGGCAATATTCCGTAAAACCCTTGTTGCCAATGGTTTTACTTTCCGGACAGGGTACTGATTTTACAATGACTTTTAATCCAACCAATGCAGGAAAATTTCAGGGTAAAGTTGTTATAGAAACTGAAGGGCTTTGTAATGAGACTTATTATGTTGATATTGATTTATCCAGTTTCAGTAAATTTGTAGATATCAACCCGACAAGTATAGACTATGGAAATTTTTTCTGCGAATATAATTATCAAGATAAAGAAATTAAAATCAGCAACTTGGGATTTTCTCAAGACACTATTTCTAAAATTGAGTTAATTCAGGATTCTGATGTGTTCGAAATAATAAATTTGCCTGAAATTCCTTTATTAATCGATGCAAAAGATGAATTTACCCTTCAGGTTAGATTTAAGAAGCAGGATTTAGAGGGAATATTTACAGGAAATATTATAATTGAAACAATTGGTGATGATGGCCAGAATTTTATTATTCCTCTAAAGGCAAATTATTCAAAATCAATTATTAATCCCGAATCACACTCGATTAATATGGGCGAATTTGAGTTATGCTCTGAGCCTAGGTCAGTAGAATTTAAGTTCAAGAACTTAGGGCTTCTTGGCGATAAGATTATCCTCAAGTCCAACAATAATTCTGATTTATTTAGGCTGCTACAAACTGAGGCTTCAATAGCACCTGATGAAGAAGTAATATTTAAAGTTACATTTGACCCAATATTTGCAAATAACACAGGGAATTACAAGTGTGAAATTACTTTCATTACTGAAACATGCTTTCGGGAACTCAAGATATTTTTTGAAGCAGACATAATTAAGTCTAAGCTTTCGGTATTACCTGATAAAGTTGATTTTGGATCAAAATGGAGTGAAGAAACCATTACAAAAAATATCAAACTGATTCACAACGGTGGACGAGAAATTACCATAAATGATGTTCTATTAGATAATAGTACTGATTACAAAATTATTGACACACCTATAGATAAGAAGCTAAAAAATGGTGAATTTATTGATTTTTCTGTTTCTTATATTTCGACTGACACAAATAATCACCAAGGTGAAATTATTGTTCATTATAGTTCCGATTGCCCGGACTCTGCAAAAATAGAATTGAATGGTTCGGTGCGTTCTGAGAGATATGATATTATCTTAAGTATTGACAGATATGAAGCACTTGCAGGTGATTTGATTGATATTTATGTTAAATTATCTGGTGGAAGTGATAGGTTAATTCCTGATGAAATTAGGCTTGAAATCAGTTTCGATAAGCAACTTTTTTACCCCAATAAAGTGTCTATTCTCGACAATGGAGTATTCTCTGACTTTTCTTACTCTTACTCAAGTGGAGTTATTTATGGGTTGATAAGCAAAGCAGCAGCTTCAAAAATATTACAAAAGTCAGCTGAAATCGTTAAAATTCAAGGTATAGTTTTAGCTTCAATACCTGATTCAACCTTATTGAAAATATCGAAATTTGATGTTCTAAGTGATAAGATTATTGATATTCAGAAGAAAGATGGTTTACTTAAAATTATTGACTATTGTATCGGAACTACTCAACTAAATCAGTTCAGGTATATTCCAAAATTCACTGTATCATCCGGCTCTATCGCAAATAATGGTAAATTGAGCTATAGTATTCTATCCAGTACTGACTTAGATATATTTATTAATATCAAAGACCTTAATGGTAATGTTTGTGTAAATAATATTATTAAATCTTATACTTCTAATAATAGTTATGAACTTGATTTTAGCCTATTACCTTCTGGATTGTATTTTGTTGAATTCGAGTCACAATATCAAAAAGAAACCCTAAAGATTATAAACATAAAGTGAGATAAAATTGTCCGTAGAATTTTGGGATGAAAGATTTGCTGCGAATGAATATATTTATGGAAAAAGCCCAAATAGTTACTTCAAATCAAAATTAGATAAGTTAAATTCAGGCAAGATTTTGCTGCCTGCCGAAGGAGAAGGTAGAAATGCTGTATATGCTGCTATTAATGGCTGGGATGTTTATTGTTTTGACCAAAGCATATCGGCAATGGAAAAAGCCGAAATTCTTGCCTCCGAAAACATGGTTAACATTAACTACTTGATTGCAGATGCAGACGAAGTATATTACAAACATGATTTTGATGTCGTAGCATTCATTTTTTCTCATTTTCCAAATCACAATACATTACGTAAAATTTCAAATTTCACAAAAGAAAATGGTCATGTGATTTTTGAGTGTTTTTCCAAAAAACAAATTAAGTACCAGTTGGAGTTCAACTCCGGTGGTCCTAACAATATTGATTTACTTTTCTCTTTAAACGATGTTGGTAAAATATTCAGAGATTTCGAAATTCTTGAGTTGTCAGAAGTGGAAGTCAATCTGAACGAAGGCAATTATCATAATGGTCCGGCATCGGTAATCAGATTTAATGGAGTTAAAAAATAACACTTGAAAATATATTCATATTTTCATATATTTTGTTTTAATTCGTCTTATAATTGAATTACAAATAAATTCACAAGAATAATTGTTTATAGAAAAATTTAAAAAGGAGATTAAAATGCCTATTCATCATCAAGTTCTAATCATTGGAACAGGTCCTGCAGGATTTACCGCTGCACTTTATGCCAGCCGTGCAAACCTTGATGTAGCTATTTTTGAAGGTCAGCAGCCAGGTGGACAATTGACAATTACTACCGAAGTTGAAAATTATCCAGGGTTTGAGCATGGTATTCAAGGTCCGGAAATGATGGAAGTTTTTAGAAAACAAGCTCAAAGATTCGGAGCTAAGTCAATTTACGAAACTATAACAAAGGTTGATTTTTCTGAGAGACCTTTTAAACTTTGGAGTGATAACAATGAATATACTGCTGATTCAGTAATTATTGCTACCGGTGCTACAGCAAAGCTTCTTGATGTACCAAGCATGAAAACTTACTGGGGTTCAGGAATCTCTGCTTGTGCTACTTGTGATGGCTTCTTTTTCAGAGGTGAAAAGATATTTGTTATAGGTGGGGGTGACACAGCCATGGAAGAAGCAAATTATCTGACACATTTTGGGGAAAGTGTTACATTGGTGCATCGAAGAGATGAATTCCGTGCTTCTAGAATTATGGTTGAAAGAACGAAGAAGAATCCTAAAGTTAAAATTATTACAAACGCTGTTGTTGACGAATTTATTGGTGAAGAAAAAATGGGTATTAAAAAAATGACCCATATTAAATTGAAAGATACCGTAACAGGTGAAACGACAATTCATGAAGCAGGTGGGTGTTTTATTGCAATTGGCCATACACCTTCTTCAAAACTTTTTGAAGGTATGCTTGACATGGATGAAAACGGCTACTTAATTACAAAAGGTAAATCAACATATACAAATATTCCCGGTGTTTTTGCTTGTGGTGATGTTCAGGATCATGTTTACAGACAAGCAGTAACAGCTGCTGGATCTGGTTGTGCTGCAGCTATAGACGCAGAAAGATGGCTTGCTGAGCAAGAATAATTATTAATAATGAACGAACTAAATGAACTCCGGTATCTTTATAGTGTCGGAGTTTTTTTATTTGAGACTAATAAATTATGTATAAAAACTAAACAATTTGTTGAACAAAAAATAATTTATTATATTGCATTGCTTAATTTTAACATGTTGTAATATTGTTTTTGAGGTAGTTATATGAACAAAGTTGGAAAGATCATTCTATTCATTTTTTTGGGTATAGTCGGATTATTGGCTATCGCCTTCACCTATTTCATGATTGAATTCCCTAAAGTTGGAGATGCCCCTGAGCTAAAGGTTGATATTACCGAAGCGAGATTAGAAAGGGGAAAATATTTATTCCATAACGTTTCATTATGTGTGGATTGTCATTCACCTCGCGACTGGTCAAAATTTTCAGCACCACCGGATGAGTCAAAAATTGGAATTGGAAATAATGAGGATTTTTTAGAATCTACTATTGGGCTACCAGGTGATTTTTATGCTGCTAACCTTACTCCTCATCATTTAAAAGATTGGAGTGATGGTGAGCTTTTCAGGGCAATTACATCCGGTGTAAGTAAGGATGGAAGGCCACTTTTCCCAATTATGCCTTATATGAACTATGGACAAATGAGTAAAGAAGATATTTATTCTATTATTGCATACATCCGAACTTTACCGGAATTAAAATCTGAAACTCCAGAACCAAAACCAAAGTTTCCTATGCAGTTTATTATGAAACTCATGCCAAAGGAGGCAACTTTTTCAGATATTCCACCAAAAACAGATAATGTTGCCTACGGAAAATATATGATTACAGCTGCTGCTTGTTCCGATTGTCATACTCCACTAACAAAAGGGCAGCCAGTCTTGGACTCAGCTTTTTCAGGTGGTAGAGAATTTCCAATTCCAACCGGTGGAACTGTAGCATCAGCAAACATTTCACCCGATAAAAATACCGGAATCGGAACCTGGACAAAAGAACAGTTCATCAGCAGGTTTAAATCTTATGCCGACTCGGGATTTGTATTCAAAGATATTGATAAAAATGAGTTCAATACTATTATGCCCTGGAAAAAATACGCAGGTATGAATGATGAAGATTTGGGAGCAATTTATGATTATTTAATGAGCATAAAGCCCATTAATAAGCGTGTTACCAGATTTGTTCCTTCTGTAGCAACTAAATAATTTTTTATAAGTTGTGGGGTAACTAATTTCAATGTGATATTAAGATATTGTTAATTGAATTTAGTTACCCCACATTATTAATGAAAATTATAGATTTCCTCTTCTTTCTTGGTCTCTTTCGATAGCTTCGAAAAGTGCAAGAAAATTACCTTGTCCAAATCCACTTGCACCCTTTCTGCGCTGGATTATCTCATAAAAGAAAGTTGGTCTGTCGAAAAGTGGTTTAGTAAATAACTGAAGTAAATAACCGCCGCTGTCTAATTCAACATCACATAAAATTCCCAGTCTTTCCAATTCTGAAATATCTTCTGTAACCAAACCACCTCTTTCCTCACTTCTTTTGCGAATATCATCGTAATAAGTAGATGGAGGTGCATCCAAAAACTCAACTCCATTTTCCTTCATATTTGCTACAGTTTCGATAATGTTATTGGTTACAAGTGCCACATGTTGAATTCCGGATCCGTTATACTGCTCTGTAAATTCATCGATCTGCGATTTACGAGCTGCTTCAAGCGGCTCATTAATTGGATTTTTTATTACACTATCTTTAGAGCGAACTACTTTTGAAAGAAGTGCTGAGTATTTTGTTGAAATGTCTCCGGGACCAAAATATATAAATGTTTCGAAATCAAGAGCTGAGTTTATATAACTTGCCCAATAATCCATTTCATTTACATATACATTACCAACAATGTGGTCAACAATCTTTAGGTTGGTTTCTTTTCTGCTTACCTGAATGTTCATTACAGGTTTTTCATATCCTGGTTTGAACAAGCCTTTATAATTATCATAATTGATGAAATTAATTTCTGTGTCATCATACAACCTGATTGCTGCCTGCTCAACAAAACCATCCTTATCCTCAAGTCTGTAAGGTTTTTTGATTGGAACCGCACCATTTTTAACTGCTTTTGAAAATGTTTCATTAACATTGACAACTTCAACACACCAACGTTTTACACCATCACCGTGCTTCTGAACAAATGAACTTATTTCGTACGTTCCGGGTTGTAAAGCTGATGTAATAACAATCTTCAAATTTGTTTTGGTAGCCAAAAGATAAGATACTCTGTCGCGGTGACCAGTTTCAGGTCCCAAATATCCAACCAAATCGAGACCTAATGCTTTCATGTGCCAAAAAGCAACTTGCTTGGCTGACCCAACATAAAATTCTACATAATCATAACCTCTAATTCCCATTGAATTTTGGGGAATTTTTGATGGTACCCCACCATAACAAATATCCATATACATAATGAAAAGCTCCGGAAAATCTGAAAAATGTTACTTGATACTAAATAATATTATAACTTAGACAAATAAATTTACTTTTAATTGCATTTAAATTTATTTTATTTACATAGGAAATTGAATAATTGTAAAAAGCAGATGTAATAAAGCACAAAAGAAATATAATCTTTATAAAAAAGTTAATTATTTCGTAATTTTGTAATTCAGATTGAATTAAAAAAAAGAAAATAATTAATTGATATATTTAGAATTGGAGTTTGTTTATGAAGTATTTGCTTACAATACTGTTATTAGGTGTTATTACATTAAGCTCATTATTATCTGCACCCAGATATTCAGAAAATAATAAAAATACAATTGGAAAGGACTATCTATACGAAATCAACATTCCCTCAAAGACAGTAAATGGTAGATATATTCCTGCCAAGAAAGTTCAAATCGAAAGGGTTGATGCTAATTTCGTTGAAAAAAATATTATTGAGGTAAAATTTAAACAGCATGTCCAGCACAAGAATAACAAGTTTGATGAACCTACTTTGCAAAGTGCATTCAACTCATTAAGTATTTCAAGCATTACAACTCCATACTCAAACTATATCAACGATGAGAATCTTTTATCTAATAATAAAATTGGTATCGACAGAATATACCAAATTCGTTATTCAGATAATATTGACCCTTATGATGCTTGTGCCAATTTAATGAAAAATTCAGATGTAGAATACGCAACGCCTGTTTTTAAAAGACAAACGTATTTTACACCGAATGACGCTTGGTATTCACTCCAATATCATTTACCAAAGATTAGTATGCCCGAAGCATGGGATATTACCCAAGGTGATGGTAGTGTAGTAATCGCAATTGTTGATAGCGGAACTGATATTGAGCACGAAGATTTGAAAGAAAATATATGGACTAATCCGGGAGAAATACCAAATAATGGTATTGATGATGATAAGAATGGCAAAATTGATGATGTTAACGGTTGGGATTTAATTGGCTCAATTACAGCACAACAACTTGCAAGTGGAGCATATAAGGAAGATAATAATCCTATTAATATGATTGGTACTCACGGCACGCATACTGCGGGCTGTGCTTCAGCATCAACAAACAATTCTAAAGGTGTTGCTGCTCCTGGTTTTAAAATAAAATTATTACCGGTTAAATGCGCATCCGATGCATATAATTCTCCAGGTATATCAAGAGGTTACGAAGGTATATTGTATGCTGCCAGAACTGGTGCTAAAGTAATAAACTGCAGTTGGGGGGGACCCGGTTGGAGTCCTGTTGAAGAAGATATCGTAAATCAAGCCATTGCAATGGGCAGTCTGATTGTTACAGCTTCCGGCAACTCTGCAAAAAATATTGATGTTGATCCTGATTATCCCGCTGCTTTCAAAGGTGTACTAAGTGTGGGTTCTTCCGGTAATACAGATAGATATTCAAATTTTTCCAGTTATGGAAATTTGGTGAGAGTTTATGCGCCAGGTGAAGGTATTTGGTCAACACTTCCTGGTAATAAATACGAAGCTCAATCAGGTACTTCTATGGCATCTCCTGTTGCTGCCGGTGTTGCAGCATTATTGATGACTTTGCACAAAGACTGGACTACCGAGCAGATTATTCATCAGCTTAGAGGAACTTCTGATAATGTATTGGTTGCTGCCAATCCAAATCTTCGACCACTTTATTTTGGAAGATTAAATGCTTTTAAAGCATTACAATATAATTATGTACAGGGTAAGACAATTGCCGGCATAGGACTTGAGAATATTGAAGTTAAGGGTAATGCTAATGCTTTGACAAATTACGAATTGAATGATGTCACAATAAGCCTTAAGAATTATCTTGCCCGTGACAACAGTATCAAAGTCCGTTTAATTCCTATGGATAATTTTATTGAATTCGATAAGAGTATTTATGATGTTGGTATGATGGATACTTTTGATGAAAAGGAACTATCTGTAAAAGCCAGATTGTTAGAAAATAATCCATGGTACAAAGGCACAGCAGATGTATTGCTCGAAATTACAGGTACAGACTACATAAATTATGAAATTGCAAAAATTAATGTACAGGTTCCATCTAATAACAAGCTGACTCTTCTAACAAGTATACCTTCAGCTTATGGTATTCAATGGCACAGCAATGCTTTTTTAGGTAACGATATTGCCTATATTGTTGGTGCAGGCCAATTTGTAGGTGGGGTTGCTGTTAAAATGGGTAAAGCAAGTGCTAACGTAATTCAGATTAATCAACAACCTGTGTATTGCATGTATGCTTTTAACGAGAGCAACTTAATAGCAGGCGATGGACCAACAAATGGTATGGCAAGAGTACACTATTCCAATAATGGTGGACAAACCTGGTCAACCAAACCTGTGAACAATATTACAGGATTTGTAAACTCCTTCAATTTTTTCAACAATTTCGAAGGGATTTTATTAGGTGATCCTTTAGGTACTTCATGGGGTGTCGGAAAAACAAATGATGGCGGCAATACCTGGACTTTGGCATCTGGTTTGCCTGCTCCAATTGGTACTGAGACTGGATTGGTCGGTTCAGTCACCCAAAGGGGCAATACGGTTTGGTTTGGTACTACTGCCGGAAGAATATTCAAAACCAACGATAAAGGAGAAACCTGGGACCAGGTAACTGTTGCAAGCGGTGGGGTTGTTTCAAGTCTGTCGTTTAATGAGTCCTTAGCTGCATGCCTTTATTCACCAACTAATACTCAGGGTGCAAACAGGTTATTAGCTGTTTCGACTGATGGTGGTAAAACTTGGAAAACTTCAGTATATAATTTTACTGCAAACTCACAGATTCCACTAAATGTTTATGTTATTGAAGATTCTAAATCTATAGTTGTTCAGCTATATAGCGGATATGTAATAGCTTCGGATAATGAAGGTGTTAGTTGGTATCCTGTGTTGAGCGAAAAGAGAAATTACTATACTTTTGCTGCAACAAATCAAATTGGCAACAAAGTCAGTATTTATTCCGGTGGTACTGATATGACAAGATTAGATTATACATTTACTCCATCAGTTATAAAAAAAGCAATAAGTTTTGTTGGTGGAAGTCTTGCTATATTTGACTCTGTAGCTGTAAATTCTACTAAAGATATGACAGTAGAAATCAGGAATGTCGGAAATATGGATGTAGCTATATCCAATATCAACATAATACCTGACGAAGGCACTGATGTAAATGAATTCAGAGTTTTATTACCATCACCTACTTCGGTAATTCCAGGGCAAAACACAAATTTAAGACTTAGATTTACTCCAAAATCATCAGGTTTGAAAACAGCCAGACTTACAATAACCTCGGATGCAGAAATAAATCAAATGCATTTAGATTTAATCGGTTATGGTGCAACAGGTACATCTATTGATGATTTAAATGCTATGGACAAAATCATTTTAGCTCCAAATCCTGCAGACAAGTTTATTACTGTATTTTCAGACCAGGAATTAAATAATTCTGTGATAAAAATTTATGATATACTTGGAAATGAAATACTAAAATTAGAAAATGTAGGACAAAATTCTTTGATTAACTTACAGAATTTTGCTCCGGGTGTTTATAATTTAATTTTAAATGATGGCAAGAATATTTATCAAAAACAGTTTATTATAAACAGATAAAATAAATCACTTAGTTAACACAATAGTGACAAAATCGTTGGGTTTTGTCACTATTAAGTGTTTAATGACAATATGACAATTGTCCAACTAATAGGTATAGATATATGGGAGTTGCTGTTTTTTTCGGAAGCGGTAAACTGTCCGATTCGGATAATATTTATCAGGCTACTTGCTTAGCTGCAAAGCAAATTGCAGCTAAAGGGTATGACATTGCTTCCGGTGGCTATGGAGGGGTAATGGAAGCTTCATTACGTGGCGCATTGGATTTTCCGGTTAAGCGAATTGGAGTTACATGTGACTTATTTTCAAGTCGAGTTCCTAATGACTTTTTGTCAGATGAAATTAAAACAAAAAACTATTTTGAACGTTTGGAGATATTAATTGATTTAGGAGATATTTTTATTGCAATGGAGGGCGAAAGTGGTACACTACTCGAAGTTGCAGCAATAATGGCTTTTTCAGAAAGAGAGTTTATCGAAGATCGGAAGTTGATTCTTTTTGGAAATAGGTGGCAAAGTATTTTTAATGACTTTGCTATGTACTCAAATATGCAGGGAGTATATTATTGTGAGAATATTCTAGGTTTTAACGAAATTTTAAGTGATATTATCAATTAAATAATAATATGCAGATTTTTGACAGAATTTCTCGGATTATCAAATCGAATTTCGACAGTAACAGATTCGATGCTCAGAGTTATTTAGATGAAGAAGAAGATGAGCTGAAAAGAATTATTGACGAACTGAATAATCCCAAAAAGTCAAGTAGTGATAACAAAGCTAGAAGTAACAACAGCGGTAGTAACAACAAAGAATATTCTAATGTTAGCTCTGATATAGCTGATGCTTTTTATACTCTAGGACTGAAACCGGATGCTGATATCGAAACTATTAAGGCAGTTTACAAAAAGAAAATGAAGGAGTTTCATCCGGATAAAGTTGCACATTTGAGTGAAGAGATAAAACTTAGAGCAGAATCCAGAGCGAAAGATATTAATCAAGCTTACAACAAAATTAAAAAGTTCAAAGGTTTTTAGTAATTAAGGGTATAAGAATTTGAAATCATATATAAAAGAAGTAATTATTATTTTGATTTTTTCTGTTTTGCTGGCTTTGGTTTATAATTATAATCAACCTAAGCCTCTACCATTGCTATACGCTAAGAAAGAATTAGGTGTTTATGATGATAAATTGCTTTTTGATAAGGCGAAGGAATCAGATAATTTAAAACAAGATGACAAAACCGTATCTTATGATCAAATGCTTAAAATTTTGGAAAATGAGAATGATTTTATAATAGTAGATGCCAGAAATCATGACGACTGGAGTAAATCCCATATCGGAAATTCAATAAACATTTTTCCGTATGAGGAAGAAGCTGTTATGATGAATAAAATTCTTGATTTACCCCAGGATAAAAAGATAATTGTTTACTGTGATGGTGGAAATTGTGATTCAAGCCATAAGATTGCCGAAATTATGAATAATTTCGGGTATATTGATGTCTTTATTTATAGTGGTGGCTGGGATGAATGGTCTAAAAAAAGAGGAATTCAATAGTAGAATATGGAAAATCTTCAATTT
The DNA here is from genome assembly GCA_024711295.1 of bacterium. Taxonomy (GTDB): domain Bacteria; phylum Bacteroidota; class Ignavibacteria; order Kapaibacteriales; family UBA2268; genus JANJTB01. The sequence goes on from JANJTB010000039.1 coordinate 52,491, forward strand.
GATAGATATTTTTTTGAGGAAGTAAAGAAAAGATATGGTATAATTGGGAATTCCGACCATATTAATGCTGCTGTCCATACTTTGATGCAAGCAGCACCTACAGACCTTTCTGTACTAATTACAGGTGAAACGGGAACCGGCAAAGAAGTATTTGCCAATGCTGTTCACAGATTAAGTAAAAGAAGTAAATTCCCATTTGTTAGTGTTAATTGTGGTGCTATACCTGAGACTTTACTTGAAAGTGAACTCTTTGGTAATGAAAAGGGTGCTTTTACGGGTGCTGTTGAGCAACGTATCGGCTTTTTTGAAACAGCCAATAAAGGTACGATATTCTTGGACGAAATTGGTGAAATGCCTATTGGAACTCAGGTCAAATTACTAAGGGTGCTTGAGTCAGGTGAGTTCTCAAGACTAGGTTCATCAATGGTGCACAAAGTTGATGTGCGTGTTATAGCAGCAACTAACAGAGATTTAGAGCTTTTTGTAGAACAGCGGAAGTTTAGAAGGGATTTGTATTATCGTTTAAATCAAGTACAAATCAAATTGCCTGAACTTCGAAATCACCCTCAGGATATTCCTTTATTGGTTGAACATTTCGGAGTAAAAGTAGCTGAGAAGCTAAATTTAAAATACTCAGGTATTAGCAGTGATGCCTTGAGTATTCTTAAAAGTTTGCCATGGACGGGAAATGTAAGAGAATTAAAAAATATGATAGATACAGTAATCACACTTGAAAAAGGTGCTTACATCACTCCCGAGAATTTAAGAAAATATATTCCACCTGCACTCCCGGCTTATCATTCAAAAATAATGCATAGTGATGAATCTCTGGTTCAATTACCAAAAGATGAAGTTGGGACAAATGAGTTATTCCTGATTTTTAAAAGTCTGTTGGATATTAAATCCGAAATCAACGAAGTCAAGAGAGCTATCTTTGATATTTCGCTTAACATGGACAGATTGAGCGATTCATTCGAAAACAGTAATATTCAGACCGCACAGGAGATCAAAACGCCTGATGAAATTCTTGATGGATTCGATAGTCTAAACCTTGACCAACTCGAAAAGAAAATGATAATTCTTGCATTGAACCGTTCGAATGGAAACAGAAGACAAGCTGCTGATTTATTAGGCATCAGCGAACGAACATTATACAGAAAATTTGCAGAATATGGTATTGATAATTAATACTTTTCCACAAAAAACAAATAAAATTTGATTATCTACGAAAAACATCATAATTTTGTAGTTCTGTAAAAATACATTTCAAAGAAAGTAAAATTATTGATGTTAATATCGGAGTATTTAATTGAAAAATAATTGGGGTAAATTGCTGCTGGTGTTATTGCCGGTAGTTGCGGCAATTGCTGTCATGATCCCTACATATCAGGCAGGACAGCTTGAAACCAAAGAGAAAGAAGCAAGGCTCAGAGCCAAGCAAGCGGGTAATTCCGAAGATTCTCTCAAAATTATTGAAGAGTTTAAAAACAAATACGGTCAGGATTTAATTGATTACAAAAAAAATCAGTTAAAATTAGGCTTGGACTTACGTGGCGGGATGTATGTTACTCTTGAAGTAGATATCATTAAATTGATTGAAGAAAGTGCTCAAAGCGAATCAGTTGATGAATACTTTAATGCGGTCATAAACAAAACCAAAGAAGAAGTTGCAAAATCAGATCAGGATGCTTTAGACATATTCCTCAAAAATTTCAATGAAATAGCACGTCCTAAGGGTAAGTCGCTTATTTCTTACTTCGATATAGGTGATTTTAGGGATGCGTCAGAAGAGAAAATCATCGAAAAACTACGTAAAAATGCAGATGACGCTATCGATCAGGCACAAGAAGTAATCAGACAACGTATTGACCAATTTGGTGTATCAGAACCAAATATTCAGAAAGTCGGTACAAGCAGAATTATTCTTGAACTTCCCGGTGTTGAAAATCAAGACCAAATGAGAAGTTTGCTGCAAACTACTGCCAGATTGGAATTCCATTTGGTAAAGAACAATGCTGATATCGTTAGAGCATTTACAAGAATTGATAAATATTTATCTGAAATCTTAAAAAAACGCCGTGGTATTGAAGTATCAGAACCTGTTAAAGATTCAGTTAGTGTTGCTGTTGATTCTGCCAAAGCCCAGGCTGATGTAGTCGCGGACACAACAAAAACTGCTTCTGATTCAACAATGGCTGCTGATACAACTAAGAAACAAAAAGATACAAACAATCCTTATGAGGGAATGAGCGAAGATCAAATTCGTAAAAAGCACCTCGAAGATCATCCATTTACAACTTTATTTGCAACATATTACGTACCACCTCAGGAAAATGCACGTTGGATTGAATACTACTATACAACTGATAATGTGCCACAAGAAGGTGAGTTCTCATTTAGAATATTGAAAGACTCAATGGACAAGTTTTATGAAATTCTTAACAGACCAGAAATAAAACCATTTATTCCATTGGATTACAAAATTACTGTTGAAGCTAAACCTGATAAAAGAATGCTTGAACAGTCACAAATTGAAGTTTACGAATTCTATTGCTTGAAAAGAGAGCCAGAACTTACAGGTGAAGTTATTACTGACGCTATGCAGTCATTTGACCCAACATCTAACGCTCCTATAGTAAATATGGCTATGAATGATGACGGAGCTGAAAGATGGGCAAGAATTACCGGTGCTAACCTAAAGAAAAGAATTGCTATTGTTCTTGATGACAGAGTTTATTCTGCTCCTGTTGTTCAAGCCAAAATTACCGGTGGTCGTTCTCAAATTTCAGGTATGTCGAACTCAGAAGAAGCTAGATTATTAGAAGTTGTATTAAAAGCAGGTGCCTTGAAAGCTCCTGTACAAATCATTGAAGAGAGAATCGTAGGTCCATCACTCGGTCAAGATTCTATTAATGCCGGATTTACTGCCTCATTAGCAGCATTCTTGCTTGTGATAATATACATGATTTTATACTACAACAAAGGTGGTTTGGTAGCTGATTTTGCAGTATTGCTTAATATTACATTGATAATTTCTGCATTAGCTGCATTGAAAGGAACTTTAACTTTGCCTGGTATCGCAGGTATTGTGTTGACAATGGGTATGGCTGTGGATGCGAACGTGTTGATATTTGAGCGTATCCGTGAAGAACTTGCAAAAGGCCGTTCATTACGATCTGCAATTGATGAAGGTTTTAGCAAAGCTCTAAGTGCAATTGTGGATGGTAACATAACTACAGGTATTACTGCGTTTATTTTACTTGTATTTGGCAGTGGCCCAATCCAAGGTTTTGCTACTACATTACTTATTGGTATTTTGACTACTTTGTTTACTGGTATTTTAATAACACGTGCACTTATTGAAATCGTTCTTTCTAAAGGTGCTACAGAATTTAGTTTCGGTCAACCAAAAGCTGAGCAAGCTTAATTAGGTTCATTAAAGGAAGGAATATAAAACTATGCAATATTTTAGTAAAACTGATATTAACTTTGTAGGATTGAGACATTTCTTTACAAAATTCTCTCTTGCTTTAACAATTTTGGGATTGGCTGCAACCTTCATTCTCAAACCTGTCTTGGGTATTGATTTCAAGGGTGGTGCAGAGGTTGCTGTCGAGATTTCTGGAAATCCTTCAATTTCTGACATTCGTAATGTTATTAATAAAGCAGGAATTAAAGGTACAGAAATTAAATCGTTTGGTGAAGCCGACCAGTTCTTAATTCGTATTATGGATGCCACTAATGGACCTGATTTGATTAACAATGCTTTAAAATCAGGCTTCCCAAATAATAACATTACTATGCTAAAAGTTGATAAAATTGGTCCGAAGATCGGCGCTGAGTTATTTATTGAAGCCATTTGGGCTGTAATTCTTGCTGTCATTGCTATACTTATTTATATAGCATTCAGATTTGAGTTTAATTTTGGTATAGGTGCGATTATTGCTTTGGTACATGACGTTGTTGTTACTTTTTCTTTAATTGTGGTAGTTCACCATTTAGGTTTAGTTGACCTAGAATTAAATCAGTCCATTTTAGCTGGTTTGCTTACGGTTGTTGGTTATTCTATCAATGATACGGTAATTATTTTTGACCGTATTCGTGAGAATAAAGAAAAACATAAAGGTATGAATTTTGTGAAAATGGTAAATATGAGTCTAAATGAAACTCTCAGCCGTACAGTAAATACTACTACAACTACAATTTTAGTATTGTTGATATTATTTGTCTTTGGTGGTCCAGTATTGCAAGGATTTGCATTTACCATGTTATTTGGTATTATATTCGGTACATACTCATCAATTTATATTGCAAGTAATTTTGTAATTTGGAGACATGAGCAAATTGAGAAAAATAATACAGATGCAGGCAAAGCAACTAAAAAATTAGCAACTGCTTAATAAAAAAATCAAATATGAACAATTCCGAATATACATATAATAAAATTTCTGAGACTTTATATTCAATTAAGCTTAAGAAATCTGTTTTAGGCGGAAATGATGCTCTTGAATTTACTAATATTGTACATCATTTGATTGACAATAACGTAAAGTACTTTGTTATAGACCTTTTTGAAGTAGAAATAATGAATAGTGCAGGTATAGGCATGATTGCAAATGCTCTTTCTATTTCTCAAAAGCATAATTTGGAAATGTTTCTGATTAATGTTCCTGATAAAATACTAAAACTATTTGGGATTACACACTTAGATAAGGTTTTTAAGATATATTCCAATATAGACGAAGTTTTGAGTCAGATAAAATAATTCTAACAACAATTATCAGGGCTTGATCATTAGTACTGTACTCATTTTTGAGATATAGTTTATAATATCAAGCCCTATTTATTTTCACAAAAGATAATTCAAATTTTATTTAGGTATATCATTATGGTTACATTGATAGTCGGTTCGCAATGGGGTGATGAAGGCAAAGGTAAAATCGTTGATTTACTCAGCGCTAACCATGACATAGTTGCCAGGTATCAGGGTGGAGCAAATGCAGGGCATACTATAGTAATAGATGGTAAAAAATACGTACTTCATCTTATTCCTTCCGGAATACTGAATGATGGTGTTAAATGCGTTATTGGCAATGGAGTTGTTATTGACCCTGTAGCATTGACAAACGAAATTAAAATGCTTTCAGACCATGGTATTGATGTTTCAGGAAGATTATTTATCAGCCATAAAGCTCATTTAATAATGCCGTATCATAAGTTGCTTGACCAAATCAGAGAGTCATCCAGTAGCGATAAGGCAATTGGAACTACCGGACGAGGAATTGGACCTGCATATATTGATAAAGCCAGGAGAATGGGTATAAGAATTGTTGACCTGCTCGACAGACAATACTTTGAAGAAAAACTTAGATATAACATAAGTGAACATAACAAGGTAATTACAAAAGTTTACGGTTCTGATGCTCTCGATCCTGAAGAAATTGTTGAAACTTATTTAAATTTTGATAAGCTAATTGACCCTTTTATCACTGATACAACTACTCTATTGAATAATGCAATCAAAGAAGGTAAGAAAGTATTGGCTGAGGGTGCTCAGGGTGCTTTGCTTGATGTTGACCATGGCACTTACCCTTATGTAACGAGTTCAAATCCAACATCTGGTGGTGCTTCAACTGGTTTGGGTGTTCCACCAACTGCTATCAACAGAATTATTGGTATTACAAAAGCATACTGTACCAGAGTCGGACATGGGCCTTTCCCAAGCGAATTAAATGATCAGACTGGAGAGTACCTACGTGCAAAAGGTGCTGAATTCGGCGCAACAACAGGCAGGCCAAGAAGATGTGGATGGTTAGATTTGGTAGCTTTGAAATATTCAGTTATGATTAACGGCATTCAGGAAATTGCATTAACAAAACTTGATGTTTTGGATGAAATGGACGAAATCATGGTTTGCGATGAATATAAAATAGATGGAAAACCACTTAAATATTTTCCTGTTGATTTGCCTTCGCTTAATAAAATTGAATGTAATTTCAAACCAGTTAAGGGCTGGAATCAATCACTGAAAGGGATTCAAAAATATAGTGATCTTCCACGAGCTGCAATTGACTACTTCAACATAATTGAAGAGTTTACCGGGGCTGAGGTGACAATCGTTTCTACGAGTCCTGACAGAAATGATACAATTATCAAACATAAGTAAAATGTTGATAAAAAATCAGAAAAATTAAGCAATAAATTTTTATCAATTCGTTAAAGTATGTTTTATACTTTGTAGTAACATTATTTTTTTCGAAAATAGAAACTACATTTTAGCTACATTTATTTAAGAGCGGAGCTTATTATGGCAAAGAAAGTTACAAAAAAGGAATCAGACGAAGCAGAAGTAAAAGCTACTGCAAAGAAAACCGGTGATAAAAAGGAAGTAAAACCTAAATCTTCACCAGTTAAAGATAATGTTAAAGTTATGGAAAAGTCCGCTGATTCTTTAGAGTCCACAGCTAAGAAAAGCTCTGGTACTAAGAAAAAAGCTGAAACTACCGTTAATGAAGTTATATCTGCACCTGACGTTAAAAAAGTAGAGAAACCTGCAGAATCTGTTGCCGCTCCATCAGGTGCTCCTATCAGATATTCTGATGAAGATTTGGATATGTTTGCAGGCGTCATAAACGAAGCTAAAACCGAAGCACTCGAAGAATTAAGAATGCTAAAAGAAAGACTCGAGGATTTGACCAGCTTTGATGCAGGCGAAGAGTCTATGATTTATTCTATGCACATGGCAGAGCAAGGTTCTGAAGCACAAGAGAAAGAAAAAACCTATGCTCAGATTCAACGTATCAGCGAGCATATCAAAAAACTTGATGATGCTATGGATAGAATTCGAAACAAAACTTATGGTATTTGTAGGGTTTGCGGCTGTTTGATTGCAAAAGAAAGATTATTAGCAGTTCCAATCACTACATTATCTGCTGCTTACAAGATACATTCAAAATGTCCTGATGACGGAATTGATAAAATTGAGCCTGTAAAAATATAATTTTTTTGCTATTTCAATTTTTTTTCATATTTTTGTAGTTCGTAAAATTAGTAATTAATAAATTTGGTGCAACATGGCAAAAGCACAAACCTTTGGTGATAAGCTTAAGAAGAAAAAAGAAGAAATTAAACCAGTTGTTAAGGTTATTAAAGGGTTTAAGGGTAATGACGGCTCTGTGAAATTTGTAGAGCAGTTCATGAAATTAGACGACCTAAATCAAGTTGACAAAATAGATATTAATAGGTAAAATAAAATGAAAAAAGGTATTCATCCATATTATCACACTGTTGATGTTGTAATGACTGATGGTACAACATTCAAGACTCGTTCTTGCTACAAAAGTGAAAAAATGGTGCTTGAAATTGACTCCAAATCACATCCTTTCTTTACCGGCAAGCAAGTACTTGTTGATACTGCAGGTAGAGTTGACAGATTTAATAAGAGATTTGCAAAAGCTCAGGAAATGATGGATTCAAGAAAAAAGGAGAGTAAATAATGAACAACGCTATTCACCCAATGCAAACCGGAAATACTTTCAAACCTAATAAGAAAACCGGTAAGAAAAAGCAAAATCCTCTTAAAAAACAGCGTTTTGTTGATTACTTAGATGCTAAATATTTGGGTAGGTTTACTAATGACCAAGGTAAAATTCTTCCAAGAAGAATTACTGGTGTTACTGCTTATCAGCAAAGACTAATATCTAGAGCTGTTAAATATGCAAGACATCTTGCATTAATGCCATTTGTTGCTCAAGATATAAACTAAAAGTAAACACAAATTTTATATAAAAGGATTGATAAATGTCAATCCTTTTTTTTTATTTTGGTACAGTAATGTAAAAAGTAGTACCTTCTCCTTGTTTACTTGTAGCATAAATTTCGCCTTTCATTTTGTCAATAAATTCCTTGCATAAGATTAGGCCAAGCCCGGTTCCCATTTCTTTGTCTGTACCTTCAGTTGAAATATTTTGGTCTATCCTGAATAAATTTAACAATTGAAATTCACTCATACCTACACCATTGTCAGCTACTCGGATCATGATTTTGTCGCCGACAATATCATCTGAAATTGTAATCAATCCACCAAAGTTTGTAAATTTAATAGCGTTTGAAATTAAGTTTCTGATTACTGTGGTAAGCAAGTTTACATCTGCATTCACAAAAACGTTGCTGTTTACCTTATTTTCAATTTGTATGGACTTTTTATCTGCATTAATTTGCTTTGATCTGATTACTTCGCTAATAAATGGTTTGATATCAATCCTTGTAATGTTCACTTTTATAGCACCTCTTTGTGAGCGTGACCAATCAAGTAGATTTCTTAATAAATTATAGGAATTCTCGGAATAAGCCAAGATTCTTTTAATCCAGGAAAGACGCTCATCTTCAGTAAAATCCTCATAACTATCAGCCATTAGGCTAAGTATTTCTTTAAAACTGCCGATTGGATTTATTAAGTCATGTGCTATGATTGAGAAAAATTTATCTTTTGTAGCATTTGATAACTGTAATTGCTTCTGTGATTCTAACAAAGATGCTTCAGATATTTTAAGAGCATTTTTCTCTTGAATTAGTTGCCGTGTCAAATTACTATTTTCAATATTTAGATTTCTTATTATTCTATTTTGTTCTACTAATTCACTTATGTCAAGTTCGCCCAATAACAAAACACTATCATTTTTCCGAAATAATTTTCCCATTATCGAAATATTATCAATAGAATGAATTGAGCCCATAGTAATGATACCTTCAAAAAAGTTTCCATTATGCTCATCTGAGAGAATATATTTCAAACTTGGATTAATAAAGAAGTCTTTAAGGTGATCATCCTTCAAATAACTTAAGGATTGATTTGTATAAAGGAGTTCACCTTTGTTTGAAATGCAAGCTACAAAAATGGCATTACCATTTTCTATATATGGCAAGATTTCATCTTTCCAATTTTTTATGATATCATCAATTTTTAGCATTTTTTTATCAATGTAAAGAGTTTGGGGCACTAATTTCAGTATCTGACAATTTTACAAATGTTGGTATATTAACTTGAATCCACTCATAAAAAGGATAAATTTCCAAATATGCTTTTTCAGATAATTGATTCTTGAGAATAGACATCCATGAATTCATTTGTACTGCCCAGTAGTTCGAAGTAAATCCATGATTCCGGTAGGCTCTGAATACCCATGCCACAGTATCAACAAACACTTCAGGAATATAATATCTGAATAGTGAGCTCATAAATCTAATATGATTGGCATGGTTATCTTTCATCATCGAAACATTATCATCACCAACGATTTTAGAAATTTCATCTCTTTTTAACATACCATTGTTTATTTCAGCCAACAAAATTTCAAAATTGGAATGATACTCTAAGTACGAAGTTTGTGAGGGTGATTTAATTTTTGAAGCTGTTTCTATTAAATAATCTCTATTCAAGTCTAAGACTCCTTTTTAATAAATTCTTCTATTTCAAATAGATTGTTTAGATACGCAACATTTTTGTGTCGCATTAACAATTCAAATCCACCCCTGGTAAACGCTTGTCCTCCAACCATTATTTGAAGGTTAGGTATCTCACTGTTTATCTTTTCAATCATGTTATCTAATGTTGGAATATTGAAAAATATCGTTACTGAGAGTGCAAGCAAATCAGGTTTAGAGAGTTTGACGATATTTATTATATCTCGTGTAGGGGTGTTTGCACCAAGAATCATTGAATCCCAACCATTTCGTTCAAAGACATCTGCAACCATTTTTAACCCAATCTGATGCTGTTCGTTTTCTACACATGCAAGGATAATCTTCTTACCAATACGAGAAGTTGTATTAATTTCAAGAAATACTTTGTTAATTACTGATTCAGTAATCATAGAGGCCAAATGCTCTGTTGCAACGCTAATCTTGTTTTGCTCCCACAATAGTCCAATTTGGTAAAGTGACTTCTTCATCACTTCTTCATATAATATAAACGGGTCAAGTTTAGCGTCAAGATAGGATTGCACGATATCCTTGCATTCAGCCCAATTGCCTGATAGCAATGCTTTCAAATATTTTTCGTAATAACTTGATATTTCTTCTTTATTCAATTTCTTGTATAATTATATGTAAAAAATATTAAACAAAATTAAAGAAGAAAATTGTCAATACCAAATATTATTGCATTATAAATTCAGGTATATCTTTTTTCATGTATCATTTTGACAAATTTATCGTCTTTAGGATAGAATTTATCGTATTAATGAGGTTTTTGTGTTTAAGTACAAATATATATTAGTTATCAGCATAGTAATATTAACTTTTTTTTCGAATGGGTTATACTCTCAAACAAAAGTATTTTTCCCTGGCGAGGTTATTGAGTATGAAGTTTCGTTTATGGGTATCAAACTTGGAAATATAACTATTACATCTGAAAATGTTATTGATTTCAAAGGTAAAAAGGTTGCAAAAGCCAAAGCTGAAATGAAGTCTAATCCTGGCATACCATTTGTAAGTCTTCACGCATTTTTTGACAGTTGGATGGACACCAGACTTACTCACTCATACGAATTTGTAGGATCAACAAAAGGTGATGAAAATATATGGGAAAAAGAGACATTCTATATGGATTACGATAACAAAATGATTACATATGAAAAGAAAGTATCGAACGTTGTTCAGGAAACTAAGCCAATTCCATTTGATAAGAAAGTTGTTGATGGATGCGCTTTGTTCTTTTTGGCCCGACAGTTTACTGATTTGAAGAAAACAATTAAAGTACCTACTGTTATAGCAACCGGTTTGTCGTACACCAATTTAAACTTTCATGGTACAAAGTCAGAAGTAAAAATCCCTTCTGTTAAATACCCCGTTAAAACTTTGTACTTTGACGGTAAAGCTGAATGGGAAGGTGTTTACGGATTAAAGGGATATTTCAAAGGCTGGTTTTCTGATGATGAAGCAAGAGTTCCGATCAAAGCTCAAATGAATGTATATGTCGGTAACGTTGATATTGAGTTGGTAAAATGGAAAAGGGGTTCATGGCAGCCTCCTAAGGCAAATTAATGTTAAAAAATGAAATACTAAATATTATAATTGTTGGTACAGGCGGCTTTGTTGGTTCGGCTTTAAGATATATTACAGCAAAAGTTTTTCAACATATTAATTTAGTATTTTTACCGTACTCAACATTTACAGTCAATATTGCTGGAAGTTTGATATTGGGATTTATCAGCTTTCTGATATTAGAATCAAGTTTTTTAAGTCCCAGATTTGGATTATTTCTTACTGTTGGTTTTTGTGGTGGTTTTACAACATTTTCTACATTCTCTTACGAAAACATGACTTTAATACGTGATGGACTTTACTTTCACAGTTTGATTTATTCTTTGCTAAGTATTCTGGTTAGTCTGGCATTTGTATTTTTGGGTTATTATTTAGCAAAAATCATAATGAGGTAAATAATATGAGTTCGATAATTGAAGCAAAGCTCTTGAGAGTTTACATCGAGGAATTAGATAAAATTCACGGTAAACCTCTCTATGAGCAAATAGTAATGGAGGCAAAAAATAGAAATCTTGCAGGTGCCTCTGTTTTCAAGGGAATTTTATCCTATGGTTCTGCCAGTTTGATTCATTCTCAAAAAATGTTGGCTTTGTCAAGCGACATGCCAATATTGATTGAGATTATTGATGAAGTTTCAAAAATAAATGATTTTATTCCTATCCTGAATCAAATGTTCGAAAAAGCTGAGTGCGGCGGTATTATCACTCTCGAGAATCTTGAAGTGATTAAATATACTGCCGGTTCAAAAAGATAGGGAACATAAAATATCGCTATGTTGAAAACTTCTTTTAGAATAATTGCCCGGAAAAGTATTATTTTTGTAGGGCATCTGTAACTATTTTGCTTTTTATTTGTCTATATATTAAGTATTTACAGCATAAAGTGTATTAATTGTGATTACAAAGAGTAAATATATTATAACAATTATAATAGCAGTAATGATGGTAACTTCATCATCTGATATCTCTTTGTCATCCGATGACTCAGAAATTCCTAAGAATAAAATTGACTTTTTCAAACCGGTAATTGACAGACTGATATCATTAAATGCTGATACTTCGTATATTTACGATTTAATAAATGATAATGACACAGAGTTTGACGAGCGTTTTGTGAGAATAAATGTAACCGGTTATCTCAAAGCAACTGATTATTCAGGCCACTACAATGCCAAGTCAGTCAATAAAACTAAAGAATTCATAAGAAATAACTATGGAATCCTTGCATTGGCTGAATCAAAATTTGGTGTACCTAAAGAAGTAATTGCTTCTGTACTTTGGGTGGAAACCAGGCATGGCAGTTATTTAGGTAATAATCATGTGGCAAGTGTATATTTAAGTACAGCTATGTGCAACGAACCGGTTTACTTAAATATGAACATACAAAATCTGAAAGATAAATTTAATGGTTCTGAAAATGAATTAAACAATTTAATCGAGAAAATTAAACAGCGCTCAATCAAAAAATCTAATTGGGCTTTGGAACAACTATTAGCTTTAGAAAAAATTGATAAGTTACCTTATCTTAGTTCAAATGAAATCAGAGGTTCGTGGGCAGGTGCTTTCGGTATTTCTCAGTTCATTCCTACAAGTTATGTTACCTGGGCTGTAGATGGTAATGGTGATGGTAAAATTGATTTATTTAATGTAACAGATGCTGTTTTTTCAGTTGCTAATTATCTTAAATCAAATGGGTGGGATTTAAATGATGAGTCCAGAAGAGCTGCCGTCTTTCATTACAACAACTCTAATGCCTATGTTGATGCTGTACTGAAATTAGCTGAATTTTCGCAAATTACCAACGATTCTTTAGATAATCAATATCTTCCCCTTAATGTAATCCAAGCCCAAAGCGGCAGTGACGAGTCAAAATAATTCAATGTATTTTTTATTAATTAGTCGCCTTGTACTTCATTAATATAAAATCAATTCCTTAGATTATATTAATAATTAAAATTAAGTTTTGTTCTAATTTATTATCTAATTCATCAAATAATTGAAAAACTTGATGATGTTATTAACAAGATTTGATTAATTTTGATATACCCCTTCTTAGATATAAACTGCTTTTACTTGCATTTCTTATATTATGATTAGATACTTTTATTATAGATTAAATAAAAAACTCCTCTGAAGAATTATTACAGAGGAGTCTGTTCTATTTAGTCAACGGAAATATTATTTAGTAACTACAAAAGGTAATTGAACTGATTTTCCGTTAAAGTTTATTACAAGGAAGTATGTGCCATTGGCAAATGTATTCGCATTAAGATCAAATGTGCTAATGCCTGCATTAATTTGTGAAGTGTTTACATTTCGAACAACTCTGCCACTTATGTCCATGATATTCATGTCTAAATTACCATTTATTGAAGCATTTAATTCAATTTTTGATAATTCATTAACAGGGCTAGGATTAATAGTTACACTTAATCCATCAATTGACGCTACGCCGTCTCTAACTGATGATGGATCGAATCCTGCACCTGAAACAGGAACTTCAATCAATCCTTCATTAATAGGATCATTTGTCAAAATTTGAATTCTAACTGCATATTCTTTTGATTTTTCCGGAGTAAATTCAATTTTTAAATCATGAGATTCGCCGGGTGCCAAAATTGGAATATTTTTGTCTGAACCATCAGCAAACTTAAATTGAGCAAGGTTTTCACCACCCGAGAATTTGTCAAATATTATACTCCAAACTCTAAGGTTATTACCACCTACATTAGAAATTTTAAGAGTGTATAATTTTGGTTTATTTATTTCTGCTGTTCCAAAGTCAACACTTGTAGCTGATAATTGAATACCTGATTCAAGATTTTTACCTGCAGCACGAGCTTTGAGGTCAACATGACCATTACCCATATTATTCAAGCCATTACTTGTTACTTCAATTTTACCTGTAAAATTAGCAGCTTCTTCGTCAGAAGAAGTAAATCTAACTTTTACATAATGAGTTTGACCAGGCGGAATTGTTATAGGGGTTTTGACAATTTCAGGGAAAGTAAATCTTTTACCAGCGTCTTCTGTAAGTTTGAAAGTTTCTACGACTAAGGATACATTCCCTGCGTTTGTGATTCCGATATTCTTTTCGGAATACAAGCCAAATGGAACTGTTCCAAAATCTACAGGTAAGGTAGTTAGGCTTAGTTTTGGACCATTAAACACTTGCTCACCACCTTGGCCTTTAAGACTCATTTCAATGTTACCATTTACACCATTTGATAGAATCGTTACATATTCTTCGTATAACCTTTCTTCTTTTGGTGAGAATTTTAAATTTAAAATATGAATGTCGCCGGGTCCTAATTCAACTGCTCCATTACCTTCAATAATTTCAAATGAGCCTTCAGGTTCGTCTCCGGCTATTTGAAATCCTGAAATTTTGATTTTTTCTCTACCGTTATTTTGCATTACTGCAGTTTGATATCCGCTTTGATTTGGCTCAATTACTCCAAAATCAATTGCTTCATTTTCTAACTGTAAAAAACCTTCGGGGTGAGGTAAGTCTCTGATAGCCCAACGAATACCTCTTGTTAAGGAGTTTTTGTAATGAATTAAATGTGTACCTGAACAAATATCAAAATTATGAGCATAGAAAATCACTCTTGCCTTATTGTCTTCTGATCTTACACCTGATACCAATACATCAGTAATGTCCTGGTCAGCAATTTCCTTAACATAGTCAAAAGCTTTAGCATTTTTTCCACCACTAACTTCAAACACTGGAGACATACTATACCAACGTATTGGTGCCTGAAGTCCTGAATTATTCTCTTCGAAATATCTGTTACACTGTTTTTTGTAGCCTGCAGATACAGGGTCACCTTCAACTCCATCAGTACGGAAGCCATAAATAGTGTTGTTAATTATGTGATTAATCACTTTAACATTTTTAATTCCAAGAGTTTGCTCAAGCCACTGCTTGCTTGCAGCATCGCCCCCTTGAGCAAATGCAGCAGGAATTACAGCATGTCCTACAATCACAACTGATTTATTTGCTGCAATCATCTGTTTGATTTTGTCTAAAACCTTAATGCCATCAACTGATGAACCAAGGTGGTTCTGAGTACCCATGATAAAAATTGCAACATCATAGTCGGTGATATCTTTATTCATTAATGTAGCAGCGTTGAAAGGCTTTCTTTCTGCATATTTGCCGAGTATGGGGTCATCTCTTAGGTGTTCCCAATAGCATAAATCGAATAGGTTAGTAATTGTTGTGCCGTCACCGGTCTTTTGGTCTTCGAAATTATCGAAGATAATGTAGTACTTTTTTTGGCTTAATGCATTATTCGGAAGCAGTAATGTTATACCAAATATTGCAACAAGAAAAAGTAAAAATTTTGATTTCATTTTATCCTCCAAAAATTTAAAATCCACTTTTTAGCAAAACAGCCGAAATAACCAATATTCCGGCTGTTTTAGATACGAAAAACAACAAAAATTATTTAGCTATTACAACAGGAATTTGTGCCTGTAAGCCATTAATTTCTGCCATTACAAAATAAGTTCCGTTAGCATAGTTTGTTGAAGAGAAATTCAAACTGTATGAGCCGGTCGATAAGTTTGAATTTACTAATTCGCTAACAACTTTACCAGAAATATCCATTACATAAATACGAACATTGCTGTTATCTGCTTTTACTTCGTAGTTAAATACTGAGTTGTCAACAACAGGGTTAGGAGTCATTGACATTGATAATGAACCATCAATTGTAGTGCCATAAGCAACACTGCCTGCAGGGTTGCCTGTGCCAGTAAGGTTAACAGTAGTAGTAGCACCATTAGTTGCATTTGTGTTGATTTCTAATGCACCATTAAAGTTGCCGCCTGCATTTGGAGCAAATTTTACAACTATCTTGCTGTTTTGACCGGGCATAATGATTTTAACTGAGCCACCACCGCTAACGATTGTAAAAGCGTTTTTTGCATCAATTTTGTTAATTGATAATACAGTAAGTTCCTCATCGCCGGTGTTGTTGATTGTCAATTCCATTTCTTTAGATTTATCTGTATCAACAGTACCAAAAGCTAGTGTATTTGTACTTACAGATATTTTAGGACCTTGAGCAACTGCAGAAGTAGTAACTGTAAGCTCGTCAAACCACAATGCATTTCCTGAGCTACCTGGAGTAGCGCCGACTCTAATCAGAACAGATTTTCCATTATAAGCGCTCATGTCAACTTCTACTAACTTATAGTCTGTAGATATCGGAACATAGAGGTTCTGAGGATTAGAAGGATTTCCTGTTTGTTGGCAAGTTGTTGAGTTTACATCTTTCCAAGAAGCACCCCAGTCGTCAGAAATTTGAGTTTTGATTGTTGGAGCAGTTCCACCTTGCTGACCATCTGAATAAGCATAATAGTATGATAATTTTGTTGAGCTGCTGCTAGTAAAGTCAGCTTCGCCAAACATATACCATGCAGTTTTGTTAGCAATATTCCAGCTTGAATGTAAATAGAATAAAGTTGCACCGGTTGTATTGTTTGCACCATATCTGTTAGAAGCATTACCTGGAACTACCTGAACAGCAGAATTTTGGGCAATGTCCAAAACAGTATTTGTTAAATTGGTTTCGAACCCTGCTTTGTAGCTAGTGAATGCTTTTTCTTTGAATGCAATAAAATTGATTGTTACACCATTGTTTGAAACATCCATATCAGCTGTATTAGGTGATCCGTTGATGCTTGTGAAACCTTGAATTGCCAATGTGTTCACACCATTTGGAACAAATGAAATATCACCAAAATCAACAACAGTTTTTGCACCTGCAGCAAGTGATTGAGTCACTGTTTTAGCATTTTCAACACCATTAACAACTGCTTTAACCTGGAATTGTGATATAGCAAAACCTGAGTTGTTAGTAACCTCGATTTTAGGGTTGATGCTGGTTAATTTATATGTGTTTGGTAAAGTAGTCATATTTGTCATACCTAAGTCAACAAATTTGCTTGGGTCAAATTCAACCTTAGCACCGTGACCAGCCCAAATGTTATTTCTTGTTTCAGAGACAAAAGCTACTACTTCAAGATTATGCATTTCTACAGGAATACCGGTAATGTTTGCAGGTAAATCTGTAACAAATGTTTTGGTGAAAAGTGTTCCACTTTTAGTTTCAGGAATTTTTTCACCCCAAGCACCACCACCTGTGATTGCCATACGTAACATATGATTGTGTCTGTACAGTCCATTAACCCAGTTAGTAGGATTAGCGTTAGAGCCATCAATTTGTGGTCCTAAAATATTACTTTGTGTCAAGAAAATTGTGATATAGTTGTCAACACTAACATCAGCAGTATAAAAAACTTCAACTTCTGTTGTAAGTTTACGTGTATCAAAGTCAACTACAGATTTAACAGCTACGTTAACTGGTGATTGCTGAGCCATTATCTGAGCTGCTGTTTGAGCCCAGGTTCCGCGACCTTCTGCCCAGGGACTTTTTGCTCTGTTTACGCTACCGGCAGGATAACCTGTTACGCCAGCAGCTTGGTCAATTGCTGTTCCAACTTGAGTTCTGTAATCAGGTTGGTTAGCACCTGGAGTTGCAAAGCTACCGGAATGGATATTTACTAAAAATACTTTGCCCGGGTTTGCTTTTGCTAAATCGTTAGCTCTCTTGTGGCCATCAGGACACCATGTACAATTTATGCCTGTAAACTCTTCCAAAACCACAGTTCTATTTTGGGGAGTTGTTTTTACGTATTTTTGTGCTGACAAAAATACAGGAGATACAGCAAATACTAGAAGAGTGGCTACTAATACTCTACTGATTTGGAAAAAAGAATTCATAATGACTCCAAATTTTATAAAAATATGAATATATATAGTTTAAAACAATTACAATCATAAAAAAGTTACATTTAGATGCAATTTATTTGAATTTAATCCACGTAATTGACAATCAAAATTAACTAATTATTAACATTAACAATTTCAATTTTTAAAATTAGCATTTTTTTTTCTAATAATCAAATTTTTATTCAAACAAAATGTGTTTTATTTATTTTTTTTCAATAAAATTAACTTTGTGCTTAACATCTTAGTTAGACTTAGTTTTATATGAATTTTTAGTCTGTCATAAATCAATAATTTGTAACCAATTCCGTAAATATTTAATTATCATGTCTAATTATAATAATATGCTACAATTAATGCTAAAAAGAATATTTGCAATATTTTTATTTTGCTTATTTATAACCAATTTCTCTTTTTCAAAAGAAAATAAAGTTTTGTTTGATGCTTTGGATAAGGAACTAAAAAGGTCAATGAATGAGCTGTCAAAAGAAGATAAGCCACCTTATTACATATCTCTCAACGTTACAGATGTGTCTAATTTAAGTATTACATCGAGATTTGGAAAGCTAATAAATTCAAACGATTCTAAATCAAGAATTTTGGATATTGACCTAAGAGTCGGTAATCATCAATTTGATAATACACACATAATCAGAGGGAATCCATTTAATTTCGGTAGTGGTGCAGGTGTAGTAAATCTTCCTCTGGAAGATGATGAAAGTGCAATAAGAAATGCTGTGTGGTTTTCAATTGATAAAAAATTCAGGGCTGCAGTTGAGAGATACGACAAGGCATTGACTAATCAGGCTGTAAAAGTTGCTGAAGAAGATTCCAGCGCTGATTTTTCTAGGGAATTACCTGTCAAATTTTCTGGTGATATTAAAAATGTAACTACATCAAAAAGTAAATGGGAAGATTTTACTAAGAGAGTCTCTCTTGAATTCTCAAAACATCCCTTTATTTATACAAGTAGTGTTAGCTTTACTGCCGAAAATAGAATAAAATACTTTTTAAATTCTGAAGGAAGCAAATTACAGTGGCAGGAAGTTGGTTACAGAATTTTCGTAAATGCATCAACTAAAGCTGATGACGGTATGTCGTTACCATTGTATCGCTCTTATTTTTCCTTTACCGAAGAAGGATTACCTAATGAGAAGGACATCATAAAAGACATTCAAAAAATGGTTGAATTATTGTCAGAATTAAGAAATGCACCTATGGCAGAGACATTCTCAGGTCCTGCGATATTATCAGGTGAAGCATCTGGTGTATTCTTTCACGAAATTTTTGGGCACAGGGTAGAGGGCCATAGAGAGAAAGACCCTAACTCGAGTCAAACTTTCAAGAAGTCAATAAATAAGAAAATTCTACCTGAATTTATGAATGTTTATTTCGATCCTACCAAAAATAAATTACGTGGTGTAGATCTCTCCGGATATTACAAATACGACGACGAGGGCGTTCTAGGTTCTAGAGTAAATACTGTAGAGAATGGTATTTTCAGAAACTTTTTGATGTCACGTTCTCCAATCGAAGGTTTCAGCAATTCCAACGGTCATGGTAGAAGGCAGGCAGGTTATTCTGTGGTATCGAGGCAATCAAACTTAATTGTTGAATCTGACAAAGTTGTCAGTAAGCAAAAGTTAATCCAAATGCTAAAAGAGGAAATTAAAAAGCAAAACAAAGAATATGGGCTATTTTTTGAGGAAGTGTCAGGTGGCTTCACTTTTACTTCAAGAACTATTCCCAATGCTTTTAACGTTACTCCGCTTGTTGTTTATAAAGTATATGCTGATGATAGAAAAGAAGAGCTTGTTCGTGGCGTAGATTTAATAGGTACTCCTTTAATGACTTTTGCAAATATTATTGCAGCTGCAGATGATATGGGGATTTTTAACGGTATTTGCGGTGCCGAGTCAGGCGGTGTTCCTGTATCGGCTTGTTCACCCAGCATATTAGTCTCGACTATTGAAGTTCAGAAGAAGCAAAAGTCGCAGGCAAAACCTCCAATTTTATCATCTCCTGTAACTGAAAATCAATAATGTTAGAGAATAAAAATATAGTATATTCTAAAACAAGCAGATTTACTGATAATGTTTTTATTAAGTATTCAATGCTCTTTGTGTTTTTGGCATATCTGGTATTAATTTACACCCAAAAAGATTCAAACCTGAGCAATGATGACTTTTGGGGCATGATCTTTGGATTTTTGACTATTATCTTTGTTTTTAGTTTGCTGCATTTTGCAAAATTTGAATTTAACATTACCTCTAATGGTTTGCAATATAGATTTTTCCCAATACAGTTCAAATATAAATTTATTCACTTCAGCGAGATCAAATATTATGAAATCAGAAAATACAATCCTATATTGGAATATGGGGGATGGGGAATAAGGTATGCATTCAAACGTGGATGGGCATTTACTGTAGGTGGAAATATCGGGCTACAGATTGTCACGAATGATGACAAAAGAATTCTTTTCGGAACAAACGAACCCGAAATATTAATTACTCATTTCAATAATCAGAAGAAAAATTTTAAATAGGCTGACAAAAATGATTAAATCAATTAAAATATTATTCATATTTACTTTATTTTCAATAACAAATTCAATTTCATTTGCTCAACAAAGCGATGATGCTATACTTAGAGCAATGCGCGACGAGATAAATCGAAATATGAACAATCTGAAACTTGAAACCCTTCAGAAACCATACTATATTGAGTATAAGCTTAGATTACGTCAGGCTGACAGAGTTGTATCGAATTTAGGTAAAACTGTTGAATCCGGCTCTACAAAATTTGCACAATTATCTGTAGAAGTAAGAATTGGCGATTATAAATTTGACAATACAAACTTCTTTGATGTCGGGCTTAGTTTTTTTGGAAGTTCAGATGATGAAGAGAGTTTCAAAAACAGAAAAGTCCAATTTGAATTAGATTATAACGCGCTTCGAAGAGAACTATGGTTAGCCACTGATGCTGCTTACAAACAAAGTTCTGAGATTTATACTAAAAAGGAATCTTCACTAAAAAGCAGAATGCGTAGAGATAGTACACCTGACTTTATGCCGGTTGAAGCACAAAAAAATTATCGAAAAAATGAATTCCCTAAATTTGATTTTAAATACTTCGAGAATCTTGCAAATAAGCTTTCTGAGGTGTTTATTAATTATCCTGACATATTTAAATCTAGCGTTGGTATCGAATACATTCCTGAAGATATTTATTATGTCAACAGCGAAGGAATTGAATATATCAAAACCGAATATCAAACAGGAATTGAAATAGCGGCATTTACTCAGGCAGATGATGGTATGCCGTTGAATGATTTTTTTACTGCATATTCTCAAGAACCTGAAAAATTGCCCAAATTGGATTCATTAATTAATGCAGCAAAGGATGTTGCCTCTAATTTATCAAAACTAAGAATTGCTCCATTCCTGGAAGAATCATATTCAGGTCCCGTAATTTTCGAAGATCAGGCTGCATCAGAAGTGTTGGCGCAAGTATTTTTGCCAAATTTAGTTGCTCAGCGTAGTCAGATGAGTGAGGGTGGTGTTCAGCAACCTAACAGATTTCAGACATTCCAAACTAAAATTGGTGGGCGAGTTTTACCTGAATTTTTGTCAGTAATGGCAAAGCCACTCGCTGAAAACTTCGACAATACTCAGCTTATCGGTAATTTTGAAATTGACGACAACGGACTATTAACCAATGAAGTCTTACTTATTGATAATGGATATTTAAAGACCTTACTATCAGAAAGAATACCCACAAAGAGAATAAAAAATTCAAACGCTCATAAGCGGGGTGGAGCTGCAATGCTGAGTAATATGTTCATTAACTCATCCAAAGAAAAACAACTTACAAAGGATGAACTAAAGTCTAAAATGATTTCTTTATGTAAAGATAGAGAATTACCATTTGGCTTAGTGGTACGAAAAATTACTAATCAAAATTTAATGTTCACTACCTTGTTTCGTTTAGCGATGGGTAGTCTTAGCATTCCAAGAGGTGAAGGCGCTATGAGTCTTGTTCGAACATACAAAGTATATCCTGATGGAAGTGAGGAACTTATTAGAGGCTCAGAAGTATCATCTTTTGCTGTTGCTTCTTTCAAAGACATTATACATACCGGAAATAAAAATTATGCATATAATTATCTTTCTCCTTCGGTAATATCTCCATTTATGAGTAGTGGTGACCAATATGTAGGTGTTAGTATAATTACTCCAGACCTTTTATTCGAGGATGTTGAAGTAAAATCTTCTGATGAAGATTTTAAAAAACCACCAATATTATCTAATCCTATATCTGAAAAAAAATAAGTATTTTTGTAAACTGATTTTTAAGAAAATTGATTATATAAAATGAAAATCAAACAAGTAGAAGAATTTGATTCTCTGATAGTATTTGCTATTCTAATCAAACACAAATTACTGATTATCGGAACTTCGTTATTGGCTGGTGTAATATCGGCTATTCTGGCATTTGTTTATTTGCCTAATGAATATAAGTCAACAGTTAATGTTGTTCCTCCACAAACATCTATGTCCGGAATGGAAAGTGCACTTGGGTCAATATCAGGAGCATTAAAGGATATCGGTCTTACAAAACTTGGAGGTTCGGGAGGTGAGACATACAATTTTATTGTGATTTTATCCAGCCGCTCAATTATGGACTCACTTATTGAAGAATTTGATTTACCAAAAGTATATGATATTCCTAAAAATGAAATGTCATTAGTAAGGATGAAATTAGAAGAAAATCTTGATATTAACTATGAAAGAGATGGTAATTATTATATTTCGGTGTGGGATACAGATAAAAAAAGAGCTGCAGACATGGCGAATAAAATTGTAGAGTTAGCAAACAATTTAGCTATGAAGATTTATCGTGAAGAAGCTTCTCTGAATAAAAAGAATATGGAGGAAAGACTTCATGGCACTGACTCTACAATGAGAGCTGTAGCTGATACTTTACAAAAATTCTCAAAGCGTACAGGTATGTATTATCCGACTGAGCAAGCAAGTGCTTTAAGCAAATCCATAGCAGATCTCAAAAGTGAAGAAATTAAATATGATATATTTTACGATTATTATTCTAAAATATATGGTCAGGATGATTTTACAACACAATCAATTTTAGGAATGAAGCAAAAAATGACCGAGAAAATTGAGGAAGTAAAAAATCAACCAGGATTTGCCGGTAACTTTGCCTTAGATGATGCAGCGCGCGAAGGAATAGAGTTCTTGAGATTATATGCAGAATTAGAAACTTATACCAAATTGAAATCTTTTCTTTTGCCAATGATTGAAAAAAATAAACTTGATGAGACAAAAAACCTAAAAAATCTTATCGTATTGGATAAAGCTATTCCTGCTGATAAAAAAGACAGACCAAGACGCTCGCTTATTGTTGCCGGCTCAGTAGTTGGTGTTTTTTCTCTTACAATCTTTATAATACTGCTGGTCAATTCGATCAGAACAGCTTCCAGAAAGATTAAACAAATAAATTCGCAAGGGAATGAAAGCTAGTAATCATATAACTTCCTTCCATCATTTGCTGCTCAATAACGAGAAGTTCGGAATATACGGTAGTGTGATAACTGCTATTATTAGTGTTAGCGTTGTTAGTCTTTCTATAGTAGCTGATTTATACTTATTTGTTTTACCAATTCTCATTGCGCTCCCTTTAATGTTTTTAGTTTTGTTCAGACCAAAAGTTTGGATGTATGTAACCATATTGTCAATGGGCGTTTTCTTCCATGCCAGTGATGATGGTGTTGGAGCAATTGACGTTCTTTTGGGTGCTTTTTATTTAGGAAGCATTGTAATATGGTTTGTAAAAAAAGTTCTAATAGAGAAAGAAAAAGTAGTTGAAAATTGGGGAGATTGGGCTATACTTGCATTTTTCAGCTTGTTGTTACTAAACTTTTTACCTGCAGTGTTTAATGAGGTCGAGCCAATGAATTGGCTAAGAGAGTATCTTTTGGTTAGTATTTACTTGATTTACTTTCCTGTTAGAGATATATTAAAAAAAGAAAAAGACATAACCGGATTTCTACTTGCATTCGGATTTGTAGTTTTGATTGCAGGAGCTTATCAATCTTTGGAATATTACCAAAAGGTTAATACTAATTTAGTTTATGCATACGAGCTAAAAAGTGCAATAACCATAAATCAAACACTCTATACTGCTGCAGCAATATTTGCTTTTATTTTAGCTTTCTCTCAAAGAAAGAAAGTGAATGAGCTATTTGTTATTGCACTTACCTCAATATATATAGTGTACTTGATTTCAACTTTTTCACGTACATTCTGGCTGATTTTGGGAGCTTCGATTATTTTGATGTTCTTTTTGTTACCGGCTACAAAAAAAATCTTGTTTATGACATATCTCGGCGTAATAGCAGTGGTATTGTTTTTAGCTGCGGCACTATTTATGAAGGGACAAGCTGAGCTTGTTTTAGGGGTAGCTTTTACCAGATTTGAGTCAACTTCTGAGGGTAAAAAAGATATTTCCCTAATTGCCAGATTTGCTGAGTGGGAAGAGCTTTACGGACATATTGTTGACAATCCCTTAGGAGGCAATGGTTTGGCTAAGAGTTTCTCATTTTATTTCCCGATCAATCTTAGGTCGAGACATACTACTACTATTCATAATGGTTATCTTTGGTTAGCATATCGAACGGGTATTCCACTTTCATTGCTTTTTTTGTTTTTCATTGGGAACTATAATATTAGAGCGGGAAAATTGATTGCTGCAGCCAAAGACCAAAAAGTAAGAGCTGTTGTTATAGCATCATTTGCAATTTTGCTTTCATTATACATAATTAATTTTACAAGCGCTCAGTACTTTACTAGAGACGGAATGATGGTCACAGCGATGACAATTGCGTTGATTGGTGCATCTGAAAGGATAATAAAAAGAGAAACTTATAAAGAGGGGAATGCATAATGGCACAGAAATTCTACATAAGCGGATCTGAAAAATTTGCCGATGCTTCAAAATATAAATTTGGCAAGTATATTACATTTTCTATCATGGCTGCATTTATATTGCGTTTAGGACAGCTTCAAATAATTGAAGGTGACAAATATAAATCAGTCAGTGAAGCCCAGGCTATTAAAAAAGTAAGAGTTGAGCCATTCAGAGGAAATATTTTTGATAGAAACGGTAATATGGTTGTACATAATGAGGCATCATTCTCGGTTACACTTACACCTTCGAGTTTCAAACCCGAAGTAATGCCGTTATTGAGTTCAATACTTGAAATGGATTCTACCGAAATTCAGGCAGTGGTAAAAAAGTACTTGGTATATTCAAAATTTAATCCGATTAAAATTTATAGGGATGCTGATTTCAGAATTGTGTCGCTAATTGAAGAATATAGTGATGAATTGCCCGGAATAGATGTTGTTGTTGAACCAAAAAGACTTTATGAGTTTAGCGGTAATATGGCGCATCTTCTTGGTTATACAAGAGAAATATCAAAACAACAATTGGCAAATGCTCCTTATTATTACCCTGGCGATTTAGTAGGTCAGGCAGGTATCGAAAGAACTTTTGAACAGGATTTGAGAGGTAGAGAGGGAGTTGAATATGTGGCTGTTAATAAATTTGGACAAAGAGTAGCAAGCTATAACGAAGGTAAAAACGACGTTCCTGCAAAAAATGGATTTGATTTATTTATTGGGATTGATATTCAACTGCAAGAGCTTGCAGAAAAATTGCTTGAAGGGAGAAGGGGTGCAGTCGTAGCTGTTAATCCTGAGGATGGTGGTGTATTGGCATTAGCTAGTAAGCCTGATTATGACCCAAGAAGTTTTTCAGGAAAAGTTACTGCGAGTGTTTTCCGTGAACTTAGTAATAATGAAGCATCACCGCTATTGCATAGAGCAATAATGTCGCAATATCCTCCGGGCTCTACATGGAAAATGCTTATTGCTATGGCTGCTCTGCAAGAAGGTATCATAAACGAGCAAACAACTATTAATTGCGGTGGTGGTTTGCAATATGGCGGGAAATTCAGAAAATGTCATGGAGCTCACGGTCCTACAGCTGTCAGAAAAGCTATCCAAACATCATGTAACGTCTTTTTCTATACCTTAGGTATGCGCTTAGGTTACGAAAAATTTGAAAGATACGGCAAAATGTTTGGCTTTGGCATGAAAAGCGGAGTAGATTTACCACACGAAAATGGTGGATTATTGCCTACAAAAAGTTGGCTTGAGTCTCGTCTTGGAAAAGGTGGCGCTTCTGAAGGGCGACTCGTTAATTATGGTATTGGACAGGGTGAAATCCTTGTTACTCCATTACAAATGGCTGTATATACTGCAGCTATCGCAAACGAAGGCACTTATAATCAACCACATGTAGTTACTCATATCAGAAATAATATTACAAACAGGAAAGAACCTTTAAATTATAGATCCGAAAAATTACCCATTGATAAAAGCGTATTCAAAATTATCAAAGATGGTATGTTCGATGTTGTGAATGTCTCAGGCGGAACAGCTTCTGCAGCTAAGTTGTATGATGTAAGTGTTTGCGGAAAAACCGGAACTGCCGAAAATCCACATGGACAAGATCACGCTTGGTTTGTTGCTTTTGCACCAAAAGAAAATCCCAAAATAGCATTATGTGTTTTTGTTGAAAATGCCGGATTTGGTGGTGCAATTGCTGCTCCAATTGCTCATAAACTGCTTGATGCATTTTTCCATAACGAAAAATACGATGAATACATGGGCAAAAAAATTCCAAGAAGAAAAGATTCAACTGCGGTAACTGCCGAACCTATCGTGATTCCAGAGATTCAGGAAACAGAAGATGTTATTGTCGATTAGGAAATGCAGTTTTAGTTGCGTTTGTTTTGACTGAGTGAAGTAAACTATAAAAATACTTTATATATTCAGAATTATATACTTCAAAATTATAATATTCAGTGCGTAATTCCTTGTTTTCTTTGAAAGTATTCCTGACAACTATTGAAACATTACGATTACTTTTGTCGAAATTAGCTATTATTTCCATTGAAAACTGAAAATTCTCTGGATATTTGGCAAGAATAATTCCTTTATCAAAATTGGAATTCAATGTATCAATCTTAAAATTATGAGATTTCAAATCTTGATAATAGTAATCCATGAACATTTCAAAGTCATAATTTGCTCTAAAGTCAGTTGATCTTTTTTCTTTAATATCAACAACCGAAGAGCAAGAATAAAATCCTATTATTAAATAAAATGCTAAATAAATGTATTTCATACTTTTTCAAAAAATTAAACAATCATTTTATTAAAAATAACAAAAAAAGTAGCAAAGATGTATTTTTTTTTTAAATTTGAACATTATAATTATCCAATATCAACTTTAAGTTAGTAAAATTGAACAAATCTATCTTAATTATAGTTCCCGCTTACAATGAAGCTCAAAATATTGAGGCAGTGATAGATGATTTGAATAGTCTGGGAATTGATTTAACAATTTTGGTTATAGATGATGGCTCGTCTGACAACACATCAGAAGTTGCAAAAAGTTGTCAAAGCTGTGTTGTCATTCGTCATTTTATCAATTTAGGCATTGGGGGTGCTGTTCAATCAGGATTTAAATTTGCAAAAAGAAATAATTTCGATATAGCTATCCAATTTGATGGTGATGGTCAACATGATTCAGAATATATTAAACATTTAATAGATGAAGCCGAACAAGGTTATGATATGGTTATTGGCTCAAGATTTTTGTTTTTAGGTGATAACTTTAAATCAACATTGCCCAGGAGATTAGGAATCAAATTCCT
Organism: bacterium; assembly: GCA_024711295.1. GTDB lineage: Bacteria > Bacteroidota > Ignavibacteria > Kapaibacteriales > UBA2268 > JANJTB01. Next base: position 80,143 of record JANJTB010000039.1, read on the forward strand.
TCAACTCGTGAGTTATATTTTAATAGGGACAAAAATTACTGATAGCACTTCAGGATTTAGGGCATATAGCAAAAATGCTATTGAGTTTCTTGCTGAGAATTATCCTGAAGACTACCCTGAGCCTGAGGCAATTATTTTACTTTCTAAAAATAGTTATAAAATCAAAGAAATCCCTGTCAAAATGAATTCCCGACAAAAGGGGGAATCATCGATCAAAGGTTTTTCATATTTATACTACTTTTTTAAGGTCTCATTGGCTATGTTGTTGACAAATTTTAGACCAAAAATGAGGTAAATATGGGAAATGACTCAATAAATATCAATTTAAACATAATTCAATATATTTCTATCGCGGGAAGTTTAGTTATTTTATTGTTAGTTGTTGAACTTGTCCGTCGAAAAAAAATTAAAGAGCAGTATTCTCTTTTATGGTTATTTTTTAGCTTGATTTTTCTTGTCTTTTCTATTTGGAGAGAAGCATTGGATCTGTTGGCTGTAACCATCGGAATAGCATATCCTCCGGCAGCATTTCTTCTTATACTAGTCATGGCGATATATTTAATACTAATTCAATATTCAATAATTATATCAAAATTAAGTAATAATCTAAAAGAATCAATTCAGGAAATAAGTTTATTAAAACATGAAATTGATAATCTAAAGAATAAAGTTCATAATGAAAATGTCTGAACTAACATTAATTATACCTGCTTATGATGAATCTCCATATATTGAAGAGTGTATTATTTCATTAAAGAATCAAAAACTTTATGCTGAAATTATTATCACTGCTGCAAAAAATTCAACTTTTTTGTCAGAAATATCAAATAAGTTTCAAATAAAATTAATTATAAATCCATCACCTGATAATACTATAGCTGATGATTGGAATTTTGCAATTAATCAATGTCAGACTAAATATTTAGTATTAGCGCATCAGGATGATTATTACAAACCGGATTTCTCCGGTGAATTGATTAAACTTGCGAATGAATGTTCTGATAACCTGATTACATTTACATTTTATGACGAAAAAGATTCGGGAGGTACTACAAGTAATTCATCTATTTTGTTAATAAAAAAAATCATTTTATCAGCAACATTTTTGAATAAAAATATAGTTAGATCAAAATTTAGAAAAAGACTTTTGTTAATGTTTGGACCTGCAATTCCATGTCCCGCAGTTATGTATAACATTCAAAAGTTAAAAAATATAAGATTTGATCAAAACTTTAAAGTCAACCTTGACTGGGATTACTGGACTAAACTAATCAAGCAAAGAGGTTCAATAGGATTTGTAAACAAAAGTTTGATGGTTCATCGAATCCATTCCGGCAGCACAACATTTACCTCTGTTAAGTCAAACATCAGAAAAAAAGAAGATATGATATTATTCAAAAGGTTGTGGTATTTTCCATTAAATTTGATAATGGCAAAAATTTATACTTTAGGATATTCAAGGAATTTAAAAACTTAAGAAATTACAAATAAATAATTATATTTGTTAAATATAATATTGGAATTAATCTTATTTATCAGGGGAGGTGATTAAATTGGGGAGCGGTAAAAAATATTCCCACGAAGAAATTCTGAAAAGAGGATAGGGTGGGTGGGTTGAATTTTATTTATTGAATCAGTTTAACTAAATTAAATTTACTATACATACAAATTAAGAAAAAATTAGTATTTTTGTATTTTTACTTTCTGACCACAACAAAAAGTATTATGGATTTTAAAGTAGAGTTTTCTGACTTAACATTCGAAAACAAGCGTCGTGAACCCGAGGAATACCATCAAATCGCACTCGAAATAAGAAGAGATATTATTAAAAGTTTGGTTTTGGCAAAGTCCGGCCATTCCGGTGGGCCCTTAGGTATAAGTGATTTGATGACTGTATTGTTTTTTGGCGGATATATGAATTATCAGCCTCAAAATCCTTCTTATGAGCAAAGGGATAGATTTGTTCTTAGTTCAGGGCACATGGCACCTGTTTTGTATTCTATACTTGCACGAGCAGGATATTTTTCACCGCATGAATTAACCTCATTAAGAAAATTTGGAACCAGACTTCAAGGCCATCCCGGGTTAGACGTCCATTTACCTGGAATAGAAACATCTTCAGGCTCACTTGGGCAAGGTGTTTCTATTGCTGTAGGAATGGCTATCAGCGATAGAGTTATCGATAAGAATGACAGAGCCGTATTCACTCTTTCCGGTGACGGAGAGTTGCAGGAAGGTATTTGCTGGGAATCAGCAATGTCTGCCGGTTCTTTAGGACTTGATAATTTATGTTGGATAGTTGATAACAATGATTGCCAGATTGATGGCAGAGTCAAAAATGTGATGAGTATTTATCCTATCAAGGATAAATTCGAATCATTTAATTTTGATGTAATCGAAATTGATGCACATAATTATATTGAATTAGTCGAAGCGTTTGATAAATTTGAAAAAAATAAAAAATCTAAAATTGGAAAGCCAACTTGTATTATTGCTAAGTCTATAATGGGCAAGGGGGTATCATTTATGCACGATGATTATAAATGGCATGGTAATCCTCCAAATTTGGAACAAGCTAAAAAAGCCCTTGAGGAACTTATCTAGATGTATAATTTGATGAAAGCCATATTGATTGGTCTTTTTTTGTTTACGTTTCTTAACTCAAATAAATGTAGTGAAGAGAAATCTCAGGTGCCAATCAAAGATTCGGTTAAAACTGAAAAACCGGTAATAAACTCTGAACAGCAAAGAATTGACTCTCTAAGGAGTATAAAAGAAAAAGAGTACTTAGCCAGACAAGAGCAAATCGTTCAGGAAAAGGTAAAAACCGAGATAATTCTTAAAGAAAAAAATCTGTCAAAGGAAACATTATTAGGTTTTCTACCCGAAAAAATTGACGGTTTTGTTGGTTTACCGCACATGACAGGAAAAACTCAGGATGATGATACGTCATTCACTGTATTTGTAAAGAAACAATTCAAGGAAGTATCAGGCAGAAAATCTGTAATGTTTGACCTATTTGATTACGGTAGAGGAAATAAAATCCCGAATGAAATCATCTACGAAATTGTGCCCGGTGACCTTGATGCACCTGCAACTTCATATTCTAACAAGTATGCCGGTGGGTTTTCCTATTGGTTAGACCAGAAAGCTTACGGACACCTCGAAGTACTTGTTAATAAGAGGTTTGTCTTGATAATCAGACTAAACGGATTTAACAGAGATGACAAACTTTTTGATAAATTCATTAATCTTGTCAAATTGAATTCATTATACAATTCTGCAAAAAAATAGTAATTAATATCATGAAATATCAAAATTTAGGTTCGAAACCAACACGTAACGGTTTTGGCATTGCATTAGCTGAAATGGGAGAGAAGCACAATAATTTAGTTGTTATCGGTGCTGATGTAACCGGCTCCGTACTAACTTCATTTTTCAAAGAAAAGTTTCCCGAGAGGTTTATATCAGTTGGTGTTGCTGAGCAAAATGCAACAACTGTAGCTGCTGGATTAGCATTATCAGGCAAGATTGCAGTTTTCTCAAGTTATAGTGCTTTTTCTGCTTTTAGAAACGCTGATATGTTGAGGGTTTCTGTCGCATACAATGATGTGAACGTTAAAATAGGAGGAGGGCACGCAGGTGTTACGGTAGGACCCGATGGTGCTACACATCAATCCCTAGAAGAAATTGCATTTGTAAGAGCTCTTCCAAATATGACGCTTGTTGTTCCTGCCGATTATGAAGAAACTCGGAAAGCTACAATAGCTGTTATCGAAAAACCAGGTCCTGCTTTCATAAGGTTTGGCAGACCTTCAGTGCCTATGTTTACCACACCTGAGTCTGTGTTCGAAATCGGTAAAGCCAATGTTCTTACAGATGGTAGTGATGTTGCTATAGTTGCATGCGGTCACTTAGTTTGGGAAGCCTTGTTGGCTGCAGATATATTGGAATCGAAGCATGGCATCAAAGCACGTGTAATCAACAATCATACCATCAAACCAATAGATGTAAAGACCATCACTGATGCTTCTATTCAGTGTGGTGCTATCGTTACTGCCGAAGAACATCAGGTTCATGGAGGACTGGGTGGTGCCGTAGCAGAGGTTGTAGCCAAGAATTATCCTTGCCCAATCGAATTTGTTGGCATGAGAGATGAATTTGGTGGTAGTGGCGAGCCTGATGAGTTAATGATTAAGTATGGTATGACTCATAAAGAAATTGTTATGTCTGTATTCAAAGTTCTTGAGCGTAAGGAAAAAGGATTTGTGGGTTACAGAAAAGTAAGTGATGTTCCAATATCTGATAATTAATTATTGTGATTAATAGCAACGACCAACCGAAAAGAAAGAGAATACGTAAGGTAGTACCTGTCTTTACACAGACAACAAAAACTCCCGAAAGAGTTCGCATAGAAGAACCAATATTGCTTGAATTGGGTGAATTAGCCGACAAGCAAGGATTTGAACTATATGCTGTTGGTGGATATGTCAGAGATTATTTCCTTGAGAAAGTCAGGAAAGACATTGACTGCACCGTAGTAGGAGATTCTGTAAAATTTGCTAAAATTGTAGCTGACCACTACAATTCTAAAGCTGTTTTGTACGAGAGATTTCGCACTGCGATGGTTCCGGTCGGTAGTTACCAAATTGAATTTGTGGGTACTCGAAAAGAGATATACTTACCAAATACCAGAAATCCTGTTGTAACTGAGGGCAGTCTTAATGATGATTTGCGAAGAAGAGACTTTACTATTAATTCAATGGCTGTTTCGCTCAATAAACTAAATTTCGGTGAATTGATTGACATGTTTGGAGGAAAAGAAGATTTGGATGCAAGAATCCTCCGAACACCACTCGAGCCAGGGATTACCTTCAGCGAAGATCCGCTTAGAATGATGCGTGCGGCAAGATTTTCTGCTCAGTTAGACTTTGATATAGCTCCTCAAGCTTTCAATCAAATGGAAAAAATGGCTGACAGAATAAAAATTATTTCACAAGAAAGAGTAAGTGAAGAATTCCTAAAAATAATTGATTCTCCAAAGCCATCCATTGGTTTATCCCTGCTTTTTGAGACTGGAATTCTCAGAACAATATTCCCGGAACTTAATCAGCTGGCGGGTGTGGATATTGTTCAGGAAGGTGAAAAAAGTTATGCTCATAAAGACGTTTTCCACCACTCTTTGAAAGTTCTTGATAATATTTCGTTGACTACCAAGAGCAGATGGCTTAGATTTGCTGCTTTAGTTCATGATATAGCAAAACCTAAGACTAAAAAATTCATTGAGGGATCGGGATGGTCATTCCATGGACATGAAGAGCTGGGTGCCAGGTTGATGGGAAAGATTTTTAGAAGAATGAAATTCCCATTAGATTTCCTGCCTTATGTCGAAACATTGGTTCGTCTGCATCAGAGGCCAATGTCACTAGTTGATGAAGGTATTTCAGATTCTGCGATACGCCGATTGGCTTTTCATGCTGGGGCATACCTTGATGATTTATTCACATTGGTAAGAGCGGATATAACAACTAAAAATCCTAATCTATCTGAGAAATACAAACAGAATTACGAAAAAGTTTTCCAAAAAGTTCTATTTGTTCAGGAAAAGGATAGATTGCGTGAATTTCAATCACCGGTCAGGGGTGAAGAAATTATGGAAATTTGTGGAATTGAGCCTTCAAAAACAGTCGGACTTATCAAAACGAGAATTGAAGAAGCAATTCTTGACGGGATTATTCCTAATGAATACGAAGCTGCAAGAAAATACTTTATGACACATAAGAATGCATGGCTTAAAGAGTATGCAGTCGTTGTTCCGGGCAAAAAAAGAGGACCTAAGAAAAAGAAAGAAAAAGGGAATAACGAGAATATTGAATCTTCAGAATCTTTATTATATAAAGAAGAAGATACTCTTTTTGGAGTATTGTTGAAAGATAAATCCACTATGGATAAATACGAGGAATTTGAGAAAAAATACGGTGGATATAAATAATTAAACTTATTAAAAAAACTCAACAATTCTTACTCAATTAAATTAACTAACAGTTAATTGGACATTTTTTCGTAAATTGCATTTCTATTTTAGTGTAATTTCCAAAAAATTTATGCTTTTTTTAAATAAAAAAGAAAGTAGAGATATAAACTATCTGTCTTTGACACCTTACAGAAAATTTAATCATAATCAGAAATCTGATGGATTAATTGATGTATTGGTTCCTAGGTTTACAGATAGAATTTTAGGGAAATTATTACAACCACGACTTAAAAATCCCTATATTCGAGCTAATTTGGACGAACTTGGGTCTGCAACATGGCTTTGTATAGACGGGTATAAAAAAGTTGGTGAAATAATCAGTGAACTCGATACAGAACTTGGTGACAAAATTCAACCTGCACAGCAGAGAATAACAATGTTTTTATCAAACTTATATAGAAACGGATTTATTAACTTTAAAGAATTTTAATAAGGAAAAAATGATATGGCACAAGCATTAGCCGGCATAAAACCGGAATTAGTATGGCACTATTTCGAGGAAATTACTAAATACCCTCGACCATCAAAAAAAGAAGAAAAAATTGCAGCTTATATAAAGGGCTGGGCTAAAGAAATGGGATTTGAAGTACAGGAAGATGCTGCAGGCAACTTTGTGGTTCGCAAACCTGCAACTCCTGGTATGGAAAACAGAAAACCTGTATGTATCCAAGGTCATATAGACATGGTTTGCGAAAAGAATTCTGATGTAGAATTCGATTTTGACAATGACCCTATTCAGGCATATATAGATGGTGACTGGGTGAAAGCCAAAGGAACCACTTTAGGTGCTGACAACGGTGTTGGTGTGGCGATGGGTATGGCTGTTCTTGCATCTAATGACGTTCCTCATCCAGACATTGAATTATTATGTACTCTTGACGAAGAAACAGGCTTGACAGGTGCAATTCAGTTGAGCCCAAATTTATTGAAAGCCCAAATACTTATCAATCTTGATTCAGAAGAAGATGGTTCGTTTACAATTGGTTGTGCAGGTGGTATGAATACTCGTGCAATTTATAAATACGAGGCTGACAGTGTACCTAATGATACAACTGCTTTTAAATTAACTGTCAAAGGTCTTAAAGGCGGACACTCCGGAATCGAAATTCACGACGGTAGAGGAAATGCTGCAAAATTCTTGAACAGACTTTTGTGGAATTTAAACAACAAATTCGATATTCGCTTGTCGGATTTTAATAGCGGTAACAAGCACAATGCAATACCCCGCGAAGGATTTGCAAACATTGTTGTTGCAAACTCACATGTAGAAGCATTTAAGAAATTTGTTGCTGAATTTGAAGAACAATACAAGAAGGAATATATTTCCAAAGAGCCTAATTTGGCAATTTTTGCTGAGACTGTTTCAGCACCATCAAGAGTTATTACCAAAGATATGCAGAATAGATTGCTCACATCATTGTATGCTGTACCACATGGTGTTTATAGAATGAGCCCAGATATAGCAGGTTTAGTTCAAACATCTACAAACTTTGCTATTGTCGAAACAAAAGAAAACACTATAGAAGTTCTGACAAGTCAACGTTCTTCTGTTGAATCAGAAAAACAAGACATGGTGGCAATGGTAGCTGCTGCGTTTTCTTTGGGTGGAGCAGAAATTCAGTTTGGTGACGGCTATCCTGCTTGGGAACCAAACGTTAATTCACCAATTCTGCACGAAGCTAAAGAAGTCTATAAAAGACTATTTGGAAAAGAAGTTCATATAGAAGCTATTCATGCAGGCTTGGAATGTGGACTTGTAGGTGAAAAATATCCAGGAATGGATATGCTGTCTTTTGGTCCAACTCTGAAAGATGTTCACTCACCGGACGAAAAAATTAATATTCCTACAACTGAAAATTGCTGGAACTTACTAAAAGCAATTTTAGCAGATATACCTGCCAAAGCATAATGCTTCAATCTTGATTTTCATTCAATAAGGCTCTTTGGATAATTCCGAAGAGCTTTTTTTACATATTCAATAATTGCTTCCTAGGTTTGATATAATTGAAAAAAATATCTTAATGTTAGGTACAAAATACCCTCTCTCAAAAAATAATAAGTTATAATTGGTTCGAATTTGTTAATTTTGCATTGATTAAAAATTCAATTATTCTTAAAAAAAGGAAGTTTATGACACTTACCAACACTCTTTTAAAGGAATCAAAGGCAGCACGCTGGACCGCCTTGATGTTAATTGCATTTACAATGCTTGCAGCGTATTTTTTCGTTGACATGCTTGCACCTCTGCAACAATTGCTTGAAGTAAATTACAAGTGGAATCCACAAGTATATGGTACTTTCTCGGGTTCTGAGTATTATCTGAATATGTTTGGCTTTTTACTTGTATCAGGAATTATACTCGATAAACTTGGTATAAGATTCTCAGGTTTGTTATCAACAGCTCTAATGTTGCTGGGTGGACTTATTAAGCTGTATGCATTAACAGATTATTTTAATTCCGGTGGTTTTGGCTTTGGTTTTTTTGATTCGTTCCTTACATGGATGCCAGCGTCTGCAAAATTAGCCTCTGTTGGATATGCAATTTTTGGTATTGGTGTAGAAATGTGTGGTATCACTGTTTCAAAAACTATTGTTAAATGGTTCAAGGGCAAAGAATTAGCTCTGGCTATGGGCATGGAAATGGCCACTGCTAGAATGGGTGCTTCTGGTGCATTTTTCTTTTCATCAATGATAGCTGGTGACGAACCTAACAAAGTAGTTATAGTTGGTTGTGTCCTTTTAATTATTGGTTTTCTGACTTTCCTTACATATATTATCGGTTATGACATTAGACTGGATAAACAAACTAAAGCCGAAAAAACTGAAGGACATGCTGAAGAAGAGTTTAAGTTTAGTGATATCGGCAAAATATTTTCAAACAAAGCTTTTTGGTATATTTCTCTATTATGTGTACTGTTCTATTCAGCAGTATTTCCTTTCTTGAAATATGCAGTAAATATGATGCAAAACAAACTTGATATTTCTGCTGAAATTGGTGGTTGGATTTCAGGTCTTCTCCCGGTAGGCACCATTCTGCTAACTCCAATTATAGGCGGTTTTATTGATAAGAAGGGAAAAGCAGCATCAACAATGATGCTTGGTGCAACGTTATTGTTTATCTCTCATTTAATTTTTGCAATAGCACCTCCAAGTCTTACACTTTATATAATAGCAATTATGGTTTTGGGTGTAGCTTTTTCGTTAGTTCCTGCATCACTTTGGCCATCTGTTCCAAAAGTAGTTGAAGAGAGATATTTGGGGTCAGCTTATGCCGTAGTGTTTTTAATACAAAATTGGGGATTAGGATTGATTCCGGCATTTATTGGCATTGTTCTTAATTCAGTAAATCCTGGAGTTGCTGAAGCTTTGGCAAATGGCGATGTTACTGCAAAATACGATTACACCATACCAATGTTGATTTTCGCATCATTGGGTATTTTTGCCTTAATTTTTGGATTTCTTCTAAAAATGGAAGATAAGAAAAAGAACTATGGATTAGAAATGCCAAATATTCAACACTGATATTGGCTAGATAATATTTTTGAAAACCCCGTAATTTATTTTAAAATTTCGGGGTTTATTATTTTAGAAATTGTGCTTCAACACAACTCTTCCAACTTGTTCACCGGAAAGAATTTTATCAATTTCGTGACTTAGCTCAGATAATTTAACTTCTTTGTATATATCATTTAGGATATCAATTTTCCAGTTATCAGATAACTGCTCCCAAAGATATTTTCTTAATGTCATGTCCTTTGATGCTGAATCAATACCAATCAGTTTGATTCCCCGCAGTAAAAATGGATAAACACTAGAACTGAAATAATCACCTGAAACATTACCCAAAACGCAAATAACACCGTGCATTTTGACAGATTTTATAGCATTTTCAAGCGTAACTCCTCCTACATTGTCAACAACAGCAGACCATTTTGCTGATGTCATTGGCTTAGAAGAGCTTTGTTCCAGTTCTTTTCTATCAATAATTTCCTGTGCACCCAACTTATATAAAAATTCACTTTGCTCTTTTTTGCCAGTAGAGCAAACAACATCATAACCTAATTTTGACAGAATTGCTGTTGCAATCGAGCCAACTCCACCTGTAGCCCCTGTAACGAGAATTTTACCGGATTTTCGTTCAATGTCGCTTTTAATAATTTCATAAACGCAAATTGCTGCAGTAAATCCTGCTGTGCCATAAATCATTGATTCAAGTAAAGTTAAATTCCTTGGTTTTGATACTATCCACTCATCGGGGACGATAATATACTCTCCGAACCCTCCATTGGTATCCATTCCCAAATCGTAACCGGTAACAATTACTTCATCACCGACATTGAATGAGGAAGAATCGGTAACTTCAATTATTCCTGCCGCGTCAATACCGGGAGTATGAGGGTAATGTCTTGTGATGCCTTTGTGACCACGTGCAGATAAGGCGTCTTTATAATTGAGAGAAGAATAATGTACTCTAACTAACGTATGATTATCCGGTATCTCTTCAATGGCTCTTTTCATTATTCTCTTTACAAACTTATTTTCTTCTACCTCTTCGGTAACTAAAGCCATAAATTCTTTGTTCATAATTTATCCTTAATTTGAAAGTGAAACTGATGCAAATGATACAGCTGATTGTGTTTCGGGTTCATACCATTGATTATACTTTAATAGTTGTGTGTTTGTAAAATCACCAACTGACAAAAGACTATAAATTGGAGATGTTCCGCATATCTTGAATTTATCACAGTCATCACTGATTTTCTTTATAAAGCTTACTTTGTCATTATTTAAAATGTAATCTATGAGCTCCATATCATGTACTTTCAACTCATCAATAATATTTAATGCATCAAAATCATCCCCAAATTTTTTCCCTACATGTGCAAAATCTACACTTGCAATGTAAAGAGGTTTTAAACCTGATTCACTAATAGCAACTTTAAATGATTGTACTAAATTGTAAAAATGGATATCGGATTCGGGAAGAGATTTGTTAACAATATTATTATAAAATGAGCCAACTAGTATCGGCAGTATTTTGAAATTTTTGTTTTTAAAAAAGTACTGTGATAATAATACTTGGAACTCTATAGAATGCTCATTTTTATGAGCAAATTCGTTGATATGAATATCATAACCTAATTTATCTTGCCATAAATTAATAAATTCATTGTTGGTTTCTACCACACCGAGTGGGGTTGAATAATCTTTTCTGCTCAACATAAAATAATCTGATGATTCATTATGAGCTGTTCCAAAAATGACAATCAAGTCAAAGTCCGTTTCTGCAACAGATTTGTAACCAGAGCAGTAAACGGGATGCGAGAAATCTTTAAGCGACAAATCTATATGAGGAACAATAATTGCACTGGCTTTAGAAGTGCTTAAAGGCTCGGTCGAACTTGAAAAAAGATCATCAAGAAAACTATTAAGTTTCTTAATATCTTTAGGGTAAGAATTACCTGCAAAAATGTATGGTCTGATAGGGTTTGACAGGTATTCACTCTGTATAAAATCTCTTCTTTGCAAATAATTTTGATTATCAAGTAGAAAATTATTATCTAAAAATTCAATATTCTCAATAATCAGATTTATTGTTTCGTTATCAAATGAGCTTAGAATGGATTTCAAATCCGAAACTGTTGCATCAAACCTTAAGTTTTCTATAAAATGATAGAAATCGGAAGTTATCAGAACAGGTTCAGACCCTAAATTTAAATTATCCTGAAGTATCAGAAACTCAGTATTGTCTTCTTTGTAAACAGTTAATCTTAAGTCTTTTCTGAATTTAGGGATAATCGAGTCGCTTTTCATTGCTGGTTATTATCAATTTTGGAACTGTTTTCCATCAAATCTGCATATTTATTTTGTATATGTTGAATTACAAACATGAAAGCAATTCCTGAGACAACCAAAATAACTCCAACAGCTAAGAGCCACACATTATCAGTTACAGAATAAGCTATAAAAAAGAAAATTGCCCCAATAACTGAAGATCCGGTGGTTACAAGTATTGATTTTTTTAAGTTTTGCTGAATATTGAGTGGTTTACTCATATCCAAATCATTATATTTATTCATTTTAGAAAAAAACCTTACATTATCTCAAATCAAAATTTAATGCTGTTCGGGCATCGGTTTTATCATCCCGATACTTAACAATCAATGGAGAAGAAATTGAAAGACCGTTTTTCTGACCAAATTCAGTATTAATGGCTCGTGACCCTGGCACAAGAACAGCTCCCTCAGGTATTTCCAAAGGTTCACCGAAAACGGAAGTAATAATTTTGTCATTTACTAAATCATAAACTTTAGTTGATGCAGTGAGCACAACTCCTGATCCTAAAACAGCTCTGTTACGGACAAGTACACCCTCGTAAATACCGCAATTACCACCGACCATTACATTATCCTCAATAATTACAGGTCTTGCACCTGCAGGCTCCAATACTCCACCAACCTGTGCAGCTGCAGATATATGTACATTTTTCCCAATTTGAGCACAAGTTCCGACTAAAGCATGTGAATCAATCATTGTTCCGCTATCAATGTATGCACCTATGTTGATGTACATCGGCGGCATACAAATTACACCGGGAGCAAGATACGAACCTGAGCGAACAGAAGAACCACCGGGGACAATTCTAACACCATCATCCGTAGAGAAGGACTTGGCGGGTAAAAGTTGCTTATCGAAATACTTAAACTGGCCCTCGGACATATCAACAACCGGGCTATTTCTAAAAATAAGTAAAATCCCCTTTTTTACCCACTGGTTAACTACCCAATTACCATTGCCATCAGGTTCGGCAGCACGAATTTTTCCACTGTTTAGTCCTGATATGAACTGTTCAAGAAGATACTCAATCTGTGGTTGAGCGAACTCTACTTCTTTGTTAAACAATTTTTCTATTTGAACTATAAGGCTTTCGGTGTACATATTCTTTCTGTTATTTGGTTATGAAAATGATGATTGAGAATAGTTTGAAACAACTCTATTCTTATTCCTTCTGTAAGCACGAGCGAAGTAAATTATTACTGCAGCAATTATTAGTATTGTAAACAGCTTACCCCAATCGAATGATGGGGGATAGACATCTATTGATCCGTCACCCTTTTCAACATAAACAGGTCTTGAATAAAGCATTGATGGTGCCATCATCCACCAGGCCATATTACCCATCATGTAGCCTGTCATTAAAGAACTCGAAAAACCACCATAATGATGAACATTATAATTAACAGGTGATCCTGCTGCATTTGTACCGGACATAGGTTGAACTTTACGTGGTACACCATATTTTGCCTGTGCTTGTTGCGAGCTCATTCTTTTACCTCCAAAGCTTGGAGTTCTTTGGGGATTTGATGGTCTAGTAGCCGTTCTTGCTGTACTTCGTGTTGTGCTTCTTGGACGTGATATTCCACGACTACGTCCAAAACTCCCTCCACCTCTTCTTGCAGAAATTAACTTGTCTAAGCTAAAATTACCTTTAATAATCTTTTCAAATTTATCAGCTATATTCAGGTTTACAAAAGTTGCCTGTGACATCAATTCCTGCTGGGTTGAGCACATGAAAATACTGATTAATGCAAATACAAATATTGTTTTTCTCATAAAAATATATCCTCGGTTTCTAATGAATCATCTTCGTTTCTAAACGTAATTTCTGACTTAAATGTTTCATTTATTAAATTATATTGTTTTTTCTTAAAGATTGAGCTGATACCATCTTTGTTCTTATCAACCTTGATATGCAAATATAAACTCACAACACCGTCAAGTGGTTCCTCATTCAGAAATAGAGTCGAACTTTCTACATCACCATCGCTTTCGATTGTAAGTAGTTGCAGTAATTGAGCTTCCTCTTCTGAGAATGAGGCTGGAACAGTTCTGACGTTTGTTAATGTATCAGTAAAAATTTGTTTAGTGTATAGTTTCTTGTCACTACCTTCGTATTGAATAACACAATCAAATAGGCCTTCTTCATCAATATTAACCAATAATTCCTTTATGCCTGATATTTGACTGCCATTATAATAAACTGCAGTTTTTTCGAGCATTCCATTGCTTTCAATAGATAATGTCGGCATTTTATTCTCCTAAATATTCTGAACCTGTAAGTTTACCATCGGGTTGAATCATTGGGTATTGTGGAATGATCGCCCCCTTTCTAATTCTGTTTAATTTGTTTTTTGATAAAGTTCGTCGCATAGGTGATAGCCTCTCATAAATCAGAATTCCATCTAAATGATCAAATTCGTGCTGAAATACTCTCGCTAAAAAACCATCAAGATCAACTTTATGTTCTTTTTCTTTTAAATCGTAGTATTTAATACTAATTTCTTTTGGTCTTTTGACTTTTTCATAAAATTCCGGAATACTCAAACATCCTTCAGTGTCCTCTTCAATATCATCCGAAAATTTTATAATTTCAGGATTTATGAATACCATAGGTGCAGAGTTGGGATTGTCAGATCCAACACTCAAATCAACAATAAAAAGCGATTTGTCAGCTCCTACTTGATTTGCTGCAAGCCCTACTCCATTCGAAATGTTGTAAAGTGTGTCAAACATATTGTTAACAAGTGAGTTAACGCTGTCGTCAATATTTTGAACGTGATTTGTCTTTTGTTTCAAAACCGGATGAAAACAATTATATACAGGAATTACTGCCATTTTTAATAATTTAGAATCAATTTTTAAAAATATATTATTTGATAGGTTTCTTTTTATCTAATATTGAAATTGAGTTATCTGATAATTTGATTTTATTCGTCAAACTGCCCAATTTCTCAATTTTAAGCTCAATTTCATCACCATCTGTTAGCCAAACAGGAATGAATGTTTCGCCTCTTTCTTTAGCTTCGCGATTCCAGGTGCCATTCAGTTCAAGATAACAACCGGTGCCAACTGTTCCTGACCCGATTACATCACCTGCAAAAAGCTGGACACCATAAGAAGCTCTTTCAATAATTTCGGCAAATGTCCAATCCATATCAGCAGTATTACCTTCAGAAACTAACTTACCATTGTGATAGGCTTCCATCTTAAGATTGAATTTATTACCAAAAGGGGTTTCTATCTTAACATCTTCCAATTCATCGGGAGTTACCAACCAGGGACCTAATGTTGTAGCGAAATCTTTACCTTTTGCGGGACCTAAATTCAGTAACATCTCTTCCATTTGCAAAGTTCTTGCAGAAAGATCGTTCATTATTGTATAACCTGCAATATAATCATCTGCTTCGCCGGAGGTTATGTTCTTTCCGTCTTTTGCAATAACTACTGCCCACTCTAACTCAAAATCTAATTTATTTAAATGGTCATTCTCAACAATGACTTCACCTTCACCAAATACAGCATTATGGTTGGTAAAGTAAAATATTGGATAAGAATCGAATTCCGGTATCATGTCAACTCCTCTATTGCGTCTTGCCGCTGCTACATGCTGCCTGAAGGCATAACCATCTCTCATTGAAGGTGGATTTGGTACCGGAGAATCAAATTTGACAAAATCAGCTGTCCTGAAATTTTCAGAGTTGGATATTCTTTCCTGTAGTGATTTAGCCAACAAATAGTTCTTATTCCAATCTTTTAGAAAGTCTTTCATATTGTCAGGAAGTTGAATGTCTGCTTGCTTAGAGCAATCGGACATATCATAAACGAAATTATTTATCAATATACCAAGTTTCTGTAGATTTTGTTTATTTAAATAAGTTACTAATTTCATACACTCAAAAAAATAATGAAAATATCAAAAAAAATTTAATGACGTATAATATCGAAAATATGTGGATATCAGAACTATTATCTTAAGGTTTTTATGAATTATTAATTAGACCTTACTGTAAACAATATTATTACCGTTAGTATTGCAGTTGATACAAGAATAGCCGGTTCAACAATCTGTTTGAAAAAACTTTTTTCTTTTGTTGGAATAGAAGCCCTTGTATAAGGAAGATTTTTGCTTTCAATTAATTCAATATCGTTAATGTAAATAGTATCATGGAAACTAATCTGATGATTTTTGAATCCATTTTTGCTAATCAGATTGCTTTTTGAATAAATATCCAAAAAGATTGACCTTTTTAATGAATCAGGTGAATCATCAATCAAAGAATATTTAACTTCATACCTTAAAACTTTGATTTTTAAAAAATTGCTATCATTTTTAATTTCAGAATGGATGTTTAACTCAATGAACTTGTTTGATGTATTGCGTAATATCAAACCGGAGTTGCTAGTATCCTCAATCTCAAGTTTGATTCCATTTACATTATCGAGATTCAATGATGTAAATAAAGAGTCCGCAAATTTTTCGGAAAGTTCATTCATTATTGAATAATTTGTTTTATATTCACCCGCACTTAACTCCATGAATGAAATTGCTATAGTACTAATTACAAATACAATTTTAATCACTAAATGTTTAAGAGCAAAATTCTTCTGCATATCAATTATTCTTTATTTTTTTGGAAATATTGATAAGTAGCTTTACTAAATGTTCTTCGTTTTCGAAAGCTGAAGGTCGTACTCTGACATACAATTTACGATTTGGAAGTTTGATTTTGACAATTCCATATTTTCGTCTGCTATGGAATATTCGTTCTCTCGAAAACTTAATTTCAATTATTTCATTTGAAAAATATTTCTTTTGTTTGAATCTACTTTTGAATATTATATAATTATTGCTGATAATGATAGCACGTTTACGGGACAATTTGTAAAGAAGTGATATCGAAGTGCTTAGAATAATTAAAATAAGAAGTATGACAACAGGGTTGGTCGAATTTATTGCAAATGTTCCTTCTTCAATTGTTCCAAAGACCAACATATAAAAAATTAAAACGATTGAATATACGGCAATCGAACGCCAATAAAATTCTAAATTTTGACGAAATTCAAAACTATCATTCATTACTTCCTCACTCATAATAACCTAAATCTTTGAGTATTGATTCTGCAATATTTTGAGCTGCATCCGGAAATGCCAGCTTCTTTGCATTTTCAGACATTTTAGACAACTTTTCTTTACTGCTCATTTGTTCAGTAACGATCTTAAGCAAGTTTGAATGTATATCCTTATCCTCGACAACAATAGCAGCACCAACCTCTTGCAGAAGAAGGGCATTACGCAATTGTTCGTTGTTTGAAGCCGAAGGATATGGTATTAATACTGACGGTTTCCCGCAGAGAGTAAGCTCAGAAACAGTCGAAGCACCTGATCTGCAAATAACTAAATCAGCTGCTGCATAGAACTTTTCTATATCATCAATATAAGTGTAAACCTTTAATCCATTTTCAGATACTGCTTTAATTTGGGTTTTTGTACCGGTCTGCCAAGCAATTTGATAACCGTGTTCCAAAAGCTTTGGGTAATTATTAATTACAAAATTATTGATTGAATCTGCACCTAAAGATCCACCAAATACAAAAATTAAAGGTTTTGCTGTGTCAAAACCAAGTTCAGACTTTGCTAAAGCTTTGTCATAATTACTTTTAAAGGAGCTTCTTATTGGATTTCCAGTAAGAATAATTTTATTCTTTAATTTTTCTGGGAAATAGTTCTTGCTTTCATCGAAAGAGGTAAACACTGATTTAGATTTTGCGGTCAGGAATGATATAGCTTTACCCGGATTAACATTTGATTCCATCAGGTAAAGTGGCTTTTTTGTGCTGACAGCAGCCAATCCAGGTGGGAGACTTATATAAGCTCCGGCAACTATGACTGCCTGACAATTATTTTGATGAATGAATTTTACAAGTTTCTTTTTGGCAATAAATAACTTAACAATACTTTTTATTGAGTTCGGGTTTGGCTTCAAGGAAACAGGTAAAATATCCAAAGGTAAAAAATCGAAACCGTACAATGTGACTTTGCTTCCCTCGATTTTGTCTTCTCTACCTGCAAATGTTATTCTAAATTTGTTATTAATTTTCTTCAAAGCTTCTGCTACTGCTATAGCAGGATAAAGATGACCACCTGTTCCGCCGGCACCAAAAAGAAAATGCATTTTTGTAATCAAAAAGTTAAAAAAAAATTGAATTATAATCGTCTAAACTTGATTACAAATATAAATATAAAAATTCAAAATTACTTTAATATATGATAAAATATTGTTACTTTAAAAATTTAATTCTAACCAAAACGAAAAAATATTTTTAATATAAAAACGGAAATTCTATGGACAACAAAATGTTGCACAAGGTATTTGGCTTGCTTTCATTTTTATTGGCAGCTGTAACTTATGTAATGACAGTACAGCCATCAGTCCCATTTTGGGATTGCGGGGAGTTCACTGCAGCTGCAACCTGGCAGCAAGTGCCACACCCTCCCGGTGCTCCACTGTTTTTGATGATTGGTAAAGTATTTCAAATTATAATACCTTTTGGAGACTTAGGCTGGAGAGTAAACTTAGCTGCTGCATTTTCTGGTGCATTCAGTGTGCTGTTTACATATCTTATTACAGTTAAAGTATTAGAAAATTTCAGAGGCATACCCAAAAATACAGGAGATGCTTTAAGTATTTATTTGTCAGGTTTTATTGCAGCAGCTGCATTGACATTCAGTGATACTATGTGGTTCAATAGTGTTGAATCTGAAGTTTATGCAACATCTCTTACCTTCGTTGCTTTAATCATTTGGCTGATGATGAAATGGAATGAAAAGGCAGAAATGCCCGGACATGAGAAATATTTGCTTTTGATAGCTTACTTGATAGGTTTATCAACAGGTGTTCACCTTCTGTCAATATTAACAATCTTCTCGATTGTGCTTGTGGTTTATTTCCGTAAATATACATTTTCGATGAAGTCATTTATTTTGATGGGTCTTATTTCTGTTGTTACATTTTTCTTTATTTATCCCATAATAGTTAAATGGATTCCTGCATTTTTAGCAGGACATTCAGCAAGCAGAGATGCATTGACACGTGAATATGCTATCGAAAACTCTATGTTTTTGCAAATAGTTGCTATAGGATCAATAATTGGCGCTATTGCATTATTTTATTACGGAGTAACCAAGAAAAAAAGTATTATGGCTTTATCAGCAGCATCTTTCCTCTTGATTTTGCTGGGATATACCACTTATACTCAAATCTTATTAAGATCGAACGCAAATCCGCCAATGAATGAAAATGAGCCCAAGAATTTTTCGAAGTTAGCTTCATACTTAGGACGTGAACAGTATGGCGATGCTCCATTCTGGCCCCGTCGGTATCAAACAGATGATTACTTTGTTCAGAACTATATTTCTAAGGACAAAAACGGTAATTATGTGTATGGTGAATGGTATCCACCAACTAGAGGCGAAGCAAGAAGAAAAGATGGTTCGCTGACAGCTACACAGGAGTTTACAAGCATAAATTCATCCGGTGAAATAAATTATCTGATAAAGTATCAGATAAACCACATGTATTTCAGGTATTTTGGCTGGAATTTTGTAGGACGTGTGAGTGATGCACAAGACGCAGGGGTAGCTTGGTTTACAAAAACACCTGAAAGTGAGGTACTCAATTACAAGTCCGGATATGCGAAGTATTTCCCAATTCGATTTTTTGCATTACCATTACTGTTTGGATTATTGGGTTTTGTTTTCCATTTTTATCGTGATCCAAAAATGGCTGTGGTGTACCTTGTGATGTTTCTTACTATGGGTGTGCTGGCTGCCATTCAGCAAAATCAACAAGACCCTCAACCTCGTGAACGTGACTACTTTTATACAGGGTCATTTTTAGTTTGGACCATCTGGATTGGATTAGGAACATTCAGCCTTATGGACTGGTTAGGGAAGAAAAATATTACTTCTGCTGTTGCTATAGGTGTAGCAGCAGCTTCATTCCTGATTGTACCATTCAATATGGCTTATGGAGGATGGAAAATACACAGCAGAGCAGGTAATTTCCTACCTTTTGATTATGCATATAATATACTACAGAGTGTTGAAGAAAATGCAATTCTTTTTACAAACGGTGATAATGATACATTCCCACTATGGTATTTGCAAGATGTAGCAGGTGTTCGCAGGGATGTTCGTGTAGCAAATTTAAGTCTCGGTAATACTCTTTGGTACGTTGATCAATTAAAAAACAGAGAGCCATGGGGTGCTGAAAAAATTCCTTTAAGTTTTTCTGATGCAAGTGTCCAGAACATAGATGAAAATGATGACAGAGCCCTTTCCTATGATTTTGGTGAAGCACAAAATGTTGTAATTCCTGTCAGAAAAGAAATTCTTGAAAAATATACAAGTGATCCGGCAATTCTTGCTGACGGGAATATGAGATTTACGTTTACAGGAAGGGATTACGGTACTAACGAAAATAAAACAATGTATTTGATTAGAGTTCAGGATAAGCTTATACTTGATATTCTCAAACAAATACGCTTCGAAAGACCTGTATATTTTTCAAATACAGTAGGACCAGATGCTTATGCAGGTTTAGAAGGACATTTCCGCTACGAAGGTATGGCCATGAGAATTTGCCCTGTTCCTCAATCAAGTCCGTATGGTGCTGAAGTTATTGATGAAAACATTATGGAACAATGTCTGATGAACATTGATAACTCTGATAATTACTCAAAAACTCCTAAGTATGGTTTCAAATTCAGAAATCTTAACAATATGGATGTTTATTATGATGAAGTCGCTCGAAGATTAATGACTTCTTATAGAAGTATGTATCAGATTTATGCATCACATCTAATTAGAAATAAGAAAGATAACAAAAAGGCGATTGAAGTACTCAATAAAATGAATGAGATTATTTCTACTAAGCAGTTTCCACTATCTTTTGATATGGAATACAGAATTTCGAAATTATATGTAGAAGCAGGTGCTGACAAAGAAGCTCAATTATTTGCAGACATGGGTATCAGGTCTGCACTCGAAGTAATCAATAATCCAAATATTTCTCCTGAATATGGTTATTACGAAGCTACTTCGAGAAGAGCAGGACCTTATACTGTTGCTGCTACACTTTACGAAGTGAAAGGTGATTTCAAGAGTGCAATAGACATAACTGAAAGGCTCAAAGCTTATTCATTGCAAATATTGGCTTCAGTGCAGGGTAGAACAGCTGAATCTAACCAATTGATACAAAGACTTGGCGACATCGAAAGCATGATTTGCGATTACAAGATTGCTGCTGCCGAAAAAGAAGGTGGATCCGAAGCTGCTATCAATACAGCTATTGAGTTATATAAACAATTTGAATCATCAAATTCGCAATACAAAACCTATGTTCTTGGATTTTTGGGTTCTGAGTTGAAGCAAAGAGTTGGTGATGATAATCAAATAATGAGTTTATTAAATAAATAGATTTTTATAAATCAGAATTAGCAGGGTTTGTCTTATGTTTTTTTGTGTATTGATGTAATAATTTAATAATCTGTGAATGAGTATTAAAATTTTTTCAATACAAACATAAGACAAATCTTGTGTTAATTACACCAATAATTATGAGTTGTTACCTGTCCCTGATAATTCCTGCTTATAATGAAGAGGAGCGGATTTCTGCTTCTCTGGAAAAGGTAATTGCTTATTTGCAAAAGCAAAATTTTACTTTCGAAATCATTGTTGTTGATGATGGCTCAACAGATAAAACTTTCGAAATAGCTAATAGATATGACCTTGTGAAGCCAATAAGGCTTGAAAAAAACTCCGGTAAAGGAGCTGCAGTAAGAGAAGGAATGCTAAATGCATCAGGTGAATATGTAATTTTTTCCGATGCTGATTTATCAACTCCAATTGAAGAAATTCCTAAATTAATGAAGTATCTTACGTCAGGTATAGATGTTTGTGTTGGCAGTAGAGCCCTTGACAGCTCATTGATCAAATTGCATCAACCATTTTACAGAGAGTTTATGGGTAAAACATTTAACAAAATTGTCCAGCTTTTGGTTGTAAAGGGTATAAGTGATACTCAGTGCGGGTTCAAAGGTTTTACTCAAAGTGCTGTCAAAAAAATATTCCCAAATCAAAAAATTAATGGATTTGGGTTTGATGTTGAGATAATTTACATAGCTAAAAAAAACGGCTTGAAAATCATTGAAACACCGGTAGTATGGTATAACGATAACCGAAGCAAAGTTGATCCCATCAAAGATTCAGTTAAGATGTTGATGGAAATAATTGAAATCAGAAGCTTGCATAAGTAATGCCAGGCGTTGCAGATATTAAACATCCGGAAAACCTTCCAAATTATATCATTTCAGACAATTCGTGGAAAAGAAACTTATTAATTATCAGTATAGCTCAATTCATTGTTATGATTGGAATGAGTTCTGTCATTCCATTTATGCCTCTTTATGTAAGAGAACTTGGTGTTTCAGATCCAGGTGAAGCAAATATCTGGAGTGGTTTGATTTTTGCCGGTCCATACATTCTATCAGTTATTACTACACCTTTTTGGGGTGCCATAGGTGACAAATACGGTAGAAAACTGATGATTATACGCTCTGTATTTGGGCTTTCAGTTGCTGTTTTTTTTATGGCATTTGTAAGCAACGTTTATCAGTTATTTGCTCTGAGAGTATTCCAAGGCGCTATAAGCGGAATGATAGCATCAGCACTGGCATTTGTTTCAGCAAATACACCAAACGAAAAATCTGGATATGCAATAGGTATTTTGCAAAGTTCACTCTCAGCAGGTAATATTATAGGACCATTTGTGGGTGGAATAATTTCTGACTTTTTTGGTATAAGAAATGTTTTCTTTCTTGTAAGCTTTTTAACATTCATTTCCGGCGTATTAGTAATTTTAATGGTTAACGAGAAAGTTAGATCAAGTTCAAATATTATCAAATCAAGTATAGCAACAAATCTGAAATATGCTATGGGAGATATTAATATTAGATTTATATTAATATTGATAGTAGTTTCTCAGGCAGGTGTTAATTATACAAATCCGATTTTCCCATACTTCATAGAACAATTACATGCGCCTGCAAAGTATTTATCCACTATTACAGGCTCTTTAGTTGCCATAGTTGGTGTAATGAGCATAATATTTTCGCCAATTTGGGGAAAGAGGAATGACAAAAAAGGATATAAGATGCAGGTCATGGTTGCATCTTTAATTATCTCTATGGTAGCATTCATTCACCCATTGATACAGCATTATATTTATTTATATCCCTTGAGAGCTCTAGCGGGAATTTTCTTCGCAGCAATCCTGCCTTCTCTATACGCCGGATTAAACAAACTTACTCCTAATGAAAGCAAAGGTGGTGTTATGGGAATTGCTTCGAGCGCTAACCTTGTTGGCATCCTGATTGGCTATTCAACTTGTGGATTTCTGGCATCAGCATTTGGAATTGTTTCTACTTTTATTATATCTGGATTTTTACTATTGATGGTTGTATTTTTACTTATTAAAAAAACGGATAGTCTAAAATGACTACCCGATTTCATTAAAGTATATATGCTGTTTACTGTTTACTATTTATTAATTATAAACTTATCAGTTTTAACAGCGTTACCCATTTTCAACGTATATATATAAACACCTGGTTGAAGTCCAAATGGGTTTACAAAATACTCATAATCTCCGGGTGTTAATATTCCGTAGTTCTTCTCATCAAATTTATTACCATTCATATCACTTAGAATAAGCACTACATTTGCACTTTGTGTTACGGTGAACTTGATTTTACTCACTTCATTAACAGGATTTGGTGCAACTTTTGACTCAATATCAGGAGTTTGAGATTTTTCAAGTGGAGTTAACTGACACGCACCATCAAATAGAAATACCCGCTCAATGCTTAACCCTTTACGCATCATTTTTAATCCTACTCTAGATTTTCTTGCATTTTCAGTGTTATTTAAACCATTACTCAAAATTTCAGCTATCATTTTTTTCCATTCTATTCTTTTAGTATCTAGAGATTCCTTGATTTCATTCACAAGGTTTTCGTTAGTCTCTAATAATTTATACAATTCATTGAAAATTTCATTTCTTTTTGCTTTGCTTTCTTGATTTCTGCACTCACCTTTACTACCATGTCTTTTCCCTTGATTTTCAGCCATTCCTTTACAATCCATATTCATCTGGCTTCTTTTTTCTCTCAATTCTTTTGCTTCGTTTCTTAATTCATTTAGCTTTGATAAATCCTCGGTGCTCAATGTTTTATCAATTTGTACCTTCCAGGTATTCATCTGTGGGCAAATAGTTGTTCGATTAAACTCGTACATCATTTCTTGATTAATTTTTTTGAAATCTCTTTTTTGTTGTTGTGAAAATGCGCTAGTACTAAACAGAGCTATAACTACAATCGTAGATAAAATGAAGCTTTTCATTGATTAATTCTCCAATATTTATAAAAATTCAACTTTATTTATTAGACACAGTAACTGAAATTTAGTTTAATCGTCTATAAAGATTATTTTTACAATCACAAATTGTATTTGTTTATTTGTATTTGAAATTTTTACAAATTTTATAAGGATTTACGTTATGAAAAGGTTTTCACTTATTGTATTAGCAGCAGTAATTATGTTGCAAGGTCATTTACTCTCACAGGATAAATCAATATCCGTTGGATTGGGGGTTGGTTTGACCAGAGGTATAAATGAAGGTATTCCTTCTGAGAGAACATTAGGTCCATTATTTGGAATTTTTGGAATTTACGAAAATGGTTTGATGAACAGACTCTCTCCTGAATTGGCTTTTACTTATTACACAAACGGTACATCAGAGGTCAATGGTGGATTTTCTCAATACGAAACTACTCATCTTGTGCCTGAATTAAGATTAAGATACGCGCTCACAGAAAAAGGAGAGTGGAATCCTTATGTTTTGGGTGGCGTTGGTCTGCTGATTTATTCTATGGACGAAAACAAAATGCCATTTGACAAAGCACCTGAAGCTGAAGCAAGTGGTATGAGTGTTACATTCCCAGTAGGTGCAGGACTAAGCTGGCAACTTGACCCTAAATGGGCTTTAGAATTTAATGCAGGTGTTTATCTGACTTTGACTGACGATTTAAATCCCGTTTATGATGATATCAAAGACGGTAATTGGTTCGGAAGATTAGGTGTTAGTTACAAAGTAATAGAATTTGAGAAAGATACAGATGGCGATGGTTTATCAGATGAACAGGAATTAAAGATTGGCACTGACCCTAATAATCCTGATACAGATGGCGACGGCTTATTAGATGGCGAAGAAGTTAATGAATATAAAACTAATCCGCTTGATCCGGATACTGACGGTGGCGGCATAAAAGACGGTGTAGAAGTGCGTAATGGTGCAGACCCGTTAGATGCTGATGATGACATCCTTAATATCGGTGTTGGTGAAAGAATTATCCTAAAGAATATCGAATTTGCTACCGGAAAAGCAACAATCACTTCAAAGTCTGAAAGAATTTTAGGCAATGCTTTAAAAGCGATGCAGAAAATGCCGGAATTGAATTTCGAAATAGTTGGTCATACCGATGATGTTGGTAATCGTGAAAGCAATATTACTCTTTCACAGGAAAGAGCTGATGCTGTTAAACAGTGGTTAGTTAACAAAGGTATATCAGGTGATAGACTGACTACTAAAGGTTTAGGTCCTGACCAGCCTCTTGTACCTAATACAAGTGAAGCAAACAGACAGAAAAACCGCAGAGTTGAATTCTATCGTTCTAAATAATGTAATAATAATTAATTTCTTTTGGAAGGTCGTGGTTTATTAACTGCGACCTTTCTTTTTTTATTTAAAAAACTACTTAGATAAAACAAAATTAAGTATTATTTTTGAAATTAATTATAAACCATTTCAAACCAATGATGAAAATAAGTTTAGTACAATTCAGTCCTGAATTTGGAAACATTAAAAGTAATTCCAAAAAAATCCTTGATTATTGTAACAATATCGAATCTGAAATAATTGTATTCCCTGAATTGGCATTCTCCGGGTATGATTTTAGAAATAGGGAGGAGGCTTTCGACTTATCATTCGAGTTCGGAAAAGAATACATGATAGATTTGCAGAATATTTCTACCAAAAATAATAAAATAATTTGTGTCGGATTTTCTGAGAGAATAGATGATAAACTTTACAACTCTGCTGCAGTTTTCCTTCCAAAAGAAGAATTATCATTCACATATCACAAAGTTCATTTATTTTTTAAAGAAAGATTTATTTTTAATGAGTCCGAAAAAGGTTTTTTAGTAAAGTATTATGAGGACTATGATATAAATGTTGGTTTGATGATTTGCTATGATTGGCGTTTCCCCGAAGCTTCGAGAACTTTAGCACTAAAGGGGGCAGATATAATCTTATGTCCGTCAAATCTTGTTACAAATGTTTGGCACATATCTACGCCATCAAGAGCTCTCGAAAACAAGGTTTATCTTGCAATTGCAAATCGTATTGGTAATGAAAATAGGAACGGCACAGAATTACTGTTTAACGGCGGTTCTGTAATCCATTCATATAATGGCTCAGATTTGATAAAAGCTTCAGTTGATTTGGAGCAAACCATTACAGCAGAGATTTCACCAGAGAAAACTCGTGATAAATCTTTTAATGATTTTAATAATATTTTTAGTGACAGAAGAGCAGGGTTTTATGCAAAGTAAGGCAAATGAGATTTTAAAGATTGAAAATTTGAGCAAGACATACAACAAAGGCTCAAAATCCGAAACAAAGGCACTCAGAAATATTTCTTTGACTCTTTACTCAGGCGAGATAACAGGTTTGATAGGTCCGAATGGGGCTGGAAAAACTACTCTCATCAAGATTATTATGGGATTTGAGCCAGCTGATAGTGGACTGGTTAGTATATCAGGCTTTGAACCAAACGATTTGGATGTAAAAAATATACTTTCATATCAGGCAGATGCTCATTTTGTAAGCAAGGATTTTACAGTCTGGAGTTATCTGAAAATGCACTCTTTACTATATGATATCGATAAATATGAAGAAAGATTAAATTTTCTGCTTGAGAAATTCAGTCTAAGTGATGCAAAACATAAAAAAATTAATGGCCTTTCAAAAGGTATGAGGCAAAAACTTGAACTAATAGTTTCTTTTCTTAATAATTCTAAATTTGTACTTCTTGACGAGCCAACATCTGCACTTGACCCTCCATCAGTATTTGAATTAAGGGATTTTATCGGTAATTACAGGTCAGAAGGTAAAACTGTTTTATTTAGCTCACATCATCTTACTGAAGTTGAGAAAGTATGCGATAGAGTAATATTTATTGATAAAGGAGAGATCGTATCTGATGTTTACCTGTCAAGTGTTGAAACAGGATTTCTTGAAGATGCTTTCCTTAAATACGAACGTGAGAGGAGGTTCTTATGAGATTATTCTATAAACTAATAATGATAGATTTCCTAAGGCAGTGGAATTTCACTAAAGTATCAATTTTATTAGTACTTACAGTCATTGCTGGTTTTTTGTCTGCCTTGCCGGGTATTATGGGTTGGGTTGCAGAAATACCTGCGTTATATATGCCGCTAACAGATTACTTGCTTCAAATTTGGAAAATTATTGTTCCATTTTCAGTACTTTTCTTTAGTTCAGGAATTATTGCCGGTGATATTAAAAACCATTGGATTCGTTCTATATTGATTCATCGTATAACCCGTCAGGATTTATTACTTTCAAAAATCATAGCTACATTGGTTTCTGTAATCATTACTATGATGTTGTTAGGGGCTTTGCCTGTCATAGTATTTGCAACAGGAATAGGAGTTAAACTTGATTTTAACATTCTTAATTTTGTTCAGGTCTTGATGTATTTTATATTCGAAGCAATATTGTTCATAACAATTGCGACCTGGTTGTCGTGTTTTTTGAATGGATTTATGAATATTTTTGTACTTGCTTTCTGGATGTTCTTAGATAATATTTTAATGAAAGGAGTTTTATCTTTATGGATGTCAAATTCATTCGCAGGAAGTGTAATTATTGATGTGTTCTTTCCATCAGGATTCTCTGAAGCTGCAATAGTGGCAAGTACATCCGGTATATTTCCATACGAGTCTTTATTATGGGGTTTTGCGTCTTTAAGTTTCTTTTTGGGGATAGCGATTTTCAGCTTTAGTAAAATAAATATTGACAAAAGTTCGGATTAAATATAATGAAACAAAACAGTATATCATATATTAAGTTCATAGTTCCTGCTTTCATCATTTTCTTTGTTGCTTCATTGATACTATATTTTATGGAGAATAGCGGCAAAGTAAAATGGCTTGACTATAATGAAGCTCTTGTTAAATCACAAAATAATAACTTACCAGTATTATTGTACCCTCTACAGTCTTGGTCTGCTAAAGGTAAACTGGCAAATAAGTCAATTTTTTCGGATGATTCGGTGGTTAAATTTATTTATAGAAACTTTGTACCTGCAAAGCTTGATATTGATGATAAAGCCGAGAAAAACTTTTTAAAGGATAGATATAAAGTCGAAAATCCAAATTTTACTTTAGTTCTAGATAAATATGGAAGAGGTATAAATTTCCTGGATAATGGCTGGTCGTCGGTTATGTTTTTAAATTTTGCAAAAGAATCACTCAAACATCCATTTTTGAAGTATAAAGATATTAACTCTTGCCTAGCAGAGTCGGCTCAGGATGGTAAAAGTGTGATGCTTTTTGTTACTAATAATTATATTCAGAATATTGGATTTCAGGATATTATTAATGACAGCTCAATGACCGAAATTATAAAGAATAGCTTCCATCCTACGGTACTGATGAGTTTTTATCCTCCGGATTTAGAATACCTAAAACTATATTACAATCTTGATGATCCAGTTATATTATCTAATACAGAAAGTATAATTACAGAAGCAATTCAATCATCGAAAGCACCTTCGGAAGAAATACTTTTGTTGAATTCAAAAAATTCGGTAATAAAAAGAATTAAATTAAGTGAATCAAGGGATTCCCTGACTGCAATATTAAGTAATTTTATAAACAATAATAAATAAATATGTTTAAAAGCGTAAAGAGAATTCATTTTGTAGGTATTGGTGGCATTGGTATGAGTGGAATAGCCGAAATACTTATAAACAGAGGTTTTGAGGTCAGTGGCTCGGACATGTCAAAATCTCAAAATACAGACTATTTGGCAAATATTGGTGCCAAAATAATGATTGGCCATAAAAAGGAGAATATTGTTGATGCACAGGTGGTTGTTTATTCAAGCGCAGTTGCTCCTCAAGAAAATCCGGAAACAATGCATGCTTTGGAGCTTGGAATACCCATTATTCGACGTGCAGAAATGCTTGCCGAAGTAGCAAGATTAAATTATTGCCTTGCTATTGCCGGTACACATGGCAAAACTACAACTACATCTATGCTTGCATTGATATTAATTAAAGCCGGTCACGACCCAACAGTAATAGTAGGTGGGCGTCTGGCTGATTTTGGTGGTACAAATGCACGACTTGGTCATGGAAATTGGACTGTTGTTGAGGCAGATGAGTATGACCGTTCATTTTTGCAACTTTTACCGACAATATCTGTTATCAATAATATTGAGCCAGAGCACTTAGACATATATTCTGATTTTAATGATATCAAGAATACATTTTCAGAATTTGCCAATAAAGTTCCATTCTATGGCTTGGTATCTGTTGGTATTGATGATGAGGGATGCAGAGACATAATCCAAAGAATCAATAAGCAGGTTGTAACATTTGGTATAACTGATATTGCAGATTATACTGCCAATGAAATAAAATCGGATGCAACCACAATCGAAGCAATGATATTTGAGTATGGAAAGCCATTAGGTTTGCTTAAATTAAATATTCCGGGATTACATAATCTGAAAAATGCTTTGGCAGCGATTTCTGTAGCCAGAAAAATGGGTATTGACTTTGAGGTGATACAGGCAGCACTGAATAACTTTAAAGGTGTATACCGCAGATTCGATATCAAGGGAGAGCATAAAGGGGTGCTGGTAATTGATGATTATGCACACCATCCTACCGAGATAAAAGCTGCTCTATCTGCTGCAAGAAGAGGATGGAGTGACAGAAGAATTGTGGCAGCATTCCAACCACATACTTTTACCCGTACAAGAGCTATGTGGAAAGATTTCGCAGAATCTTTTGACGATGCAGATGTAGTTATCATTAGTGAAATTTATCCTGCTAGAGAAAAGCCCATTTATGGTATAACTGCAAAAATGATTTATGATGAAATGCTCAAAAATTCTGATAAAGAAATATATTATGTTCCGGTTATTTCTGATATTTCTGCTTTTCTAAATGATTTTTTACAACCATCGGATATCTTTATTACCTTGGGTGCAGGAAATATATGTGACTGTGCTGATAGTTTTGTCACAAGTTAGGACAATTTTCTGCTACCAAAATAGCATGTGGAAATCAATTAAAACAACACGGCAAATGCTATTAAGTGATTGAATAATAAATAGTTAAATTGTCGTAATATTACGTTTTATGTTACAAAACTAAAATTTCACTTTTTTTTGAATTTATATAACATATTTTTGTCTTGTTAAATGATGTAAAAACAGAAATTTTGTTTTGAAATTTGTAATTATAAACATATTTAATAATTTTATTAACTTTTTTCTCTAATTTATTTAGGAAGGGTATTATGGAAATTTTGAAAAAATTCTCTATGCTCATGTTGGTTCTCGCATTGAGTGCAATGATGTGGAACTGTACAAAAGAAGGTCCTGCAGGACCAGCCGGTAAAGATGGTAAAGATGGAAACGCAACATGCGGTGTTTGTCACGCAGATAACGCTGATGCTGTTAACTTAATCTTTGCTCAATATAACTTATCAATGCACAATCAAGGTATCGTTTACGAAGAAGAAGCCGGCAGAATAGTTTGCGGTGGTTGCCACTCAGGTGATGGTTTTGTTGAAGCTATCAAACTTGGAAAAGATGATCCAAGCACAGTAGCAACTTCAAAAATTAGTTGCCGTACATGTCACCCAATCCACGACAAGTATGATGAATCAGACTTTGCTCTACGTTGGAATCAATCAGTTAAACTTCGCAAAGGCGGAACAGAAGTTGACTTCAAATTAGGTAACACTTGTGCAAAATGTCATCAGGCACGTGCTTACAATGATGTAGTTGGTCCTGACACTACTTTCAAAACTTCAGGAAGCACAACTTACACTCGTTTTGGACCTCACTATGGTACACCTGCAAACGTTTACTCAATGAAAGGCTTGTATCCTATCGAAGGTCCTGAAACTATTCCTTCAACTAACGTTCATGGTAACTTGACAAAAGGTTGCGTAAGCTGCCACATGGGCAAATTGGCTTCTAACCCTGCAGTTGGTGGTCACTCATTCTTAATGACTGCTGCTCAATTTACAGAAATTCAAGAATGTAAAACTTGTCACCCTGACAACACCACATTTACAGAAACTCCAAAAGCAAAAGAAATTGCAGCTATGTTGACTGAAATGAGACAAATTCTTCTTGATAAAGGTTGGTTAGATATTTCTCAAACTAATACTGAACATGGATATCAAGTATTATCAGAATATATTGCTCAGTCTAAAGCTGGTGTTCAGATGACAAAAGAACAAGTTCAAGCTATCTTAAATTATATGTATATAGCTAAAGATAGAAGTAATGGTATTCACAACCCACGTTATGTTTATGCAATTACTAAAAACACTTTAGAATTCTTAAAGAAACAATAATTTTAGTTTCATAAGTCATTCCTATATAGAGCTGTTCAGTAAACTGAGCAGCTCTTTTCATATTTATCAAACTTGTTTATGGGACTATTGCAAACTTACCCTGTTCTTCAAAAACTTCGAGTCCTTCAGTGTTTGTACCTGTAACCCTGAAAATATAAATTCCAGTTCTTAAATAATTTCCGTTTCTGTCTTTTCCGCTCCATTCTACACCACCATTACCATCAGATTCTTGTAAAATGGTAATCTCTTGTCCATCCAAAGTTAGAATAGTTACTGTTGCTCGTGGTGTAAGATTACCGAAATAAATGGTTGGCTCATCTGACAATCTAATAGGTTGCGGATATACATAAACATCTCTTAAATTTTCTTTCGACATTACGAACCCTAATGTATTACCAGGACCGGTGGTTATTGACTTTCCTGATTCTGAAATGATGTTTTTGACAGTTATGGAATAATTTGCACCGCGGGCACCATCTCTTCTGATCTCAGGACTAAGATTTACCAAAACAAACTTACTGTCAGTAGGGTCTAATTCAGCATTTATTACCCTACCAACAGGTGATAAAAAGTAGTTTTCGAAGTTCTGTGCACCATCAATTAGTATATTTTCGGAGAATTCCAGTCTTACTAATCCAATATCCAGAACTTGCAACTTCTTCAAAAATAACTCATCAGTAATTGTGTTTGATATGACTGTAAATTGAATTGTTGTGTCGCTTGTATAATTATTGAAGAAATCTCTGAATGATGTGATATGCAAAGTATATTCACCTTCAGACAGTAATGATTCATAGCTTAACAATAGTGAATTAGGCGATAATAGAACTGCACTGGCAATATTGAATTTTAATCCACCACTATTATTTATCGTAAAATATTCAGGGAGAATATGATTACCTTTTAATCTGCCCTCAAAATTTAATATAAGCGAGTTTTGAGTAATGTTTTCTACCATGAGCGGTTTGGATAATGGATAAGTATATACGGTCACTACATCACTAAAATCACCAATATTTGTTGAATATTCGTTATTGTATGAAGCAATGGAGAAATTGTATATCGAGTTTGGATTGAGGCTGGTAATTAACAACTCAGTGCCTGAAGTTTTTGCAACTTCTCTTGCCTGAGGTGGATTTGTCTGAAAATCAATCATGAACAATACATATTCCTTTGCCTGAGGATGTGAGTCCCATTTGAGGTATGCACTTGTACTTGACTCAGCCCAACCATCAAAATTTAAAGGTACTCCCGGCCCAGAAATTGAGTTATCAAATTCAAAGAAAGCAGTATTCCCAAATGTGGATACTCCTAATTCTTTTACTCCGTTTTTATCAAAATCGTGAATAATTGCTGAATTGGAAAATGTTGTCGGGTAATACCAAAATGGTGTCATCTTCTTTTGCAAATTATCGTATTTCCATATATATAGATTAGGGAAAAATGATAATACTATTTCGTCTTTATTATCGCCGTTCAAATCTCCTGATGAAGAACCATTCCTAAAGAATACACCCTGACGTGTTGTTCCTGTCCTAACTCCATAAACATTTTCTGACCAAAACTCAGGTTGATAATTATTCGGTGATTCTGATTTTATCAATCTTACTGTCCATAGTGGTGTACCTGATTCAATTTGTCCAGTTGTAATGCTTGTACCGGCAAAAGAATGCATGATTTCAGGAATCCCATCTCCATCTATATCCGGTGATTCTATAAATTGAGTACTGCTTGATTTACTCAATGAATCTATGTATTCTAGAGATAATTTACCATCGCTGAATTCATAAATGAATAAATTGCCTCTTTGATTTGCAAAAACCAGCTCGTACTTTCCATCATTGTCAAAATCTGCAATTGCTGAATTCCTCGTTAAAGAAATATTTTTAAGGTTTGGGGGTAATATTGCTCTTGCTTTTTGTTGGTATTTACCGTCTGAATACTTGTAGATTGTGTAATAATTACCATTATCGAAATCATATTTGAACCCTATTAATTCATCTATTCCATCTTTGTCAATATCAAAGATTTTTTCAGCCCAAAACACTGAATCTATCGGAGAACGATATAGTTCTGATTCGAATGGACTGCTATCAGTTGATTTCCTCTGCTTGATTGTACTCCTTCCATCAGATGTTCCAAAAATTTCTGGAATATTATCACCGTTAGAGTCTCCATAACCAGCAGGAATCCAACCCTCGCTTGAAGAATCTCTCATACGAAATGAATTATTTGAAAACTCGTATATGTGGGTATCACCGATATATAAATTCGAAAGGTCATTCACTGCTATGTGTTCAGTACCATTACCATATAAATCAATGACCTGATTTAAAACATATGAACGAGGGATTGAGTAACCTTTTCTAACAAATCTTGTAGTAGCAAAGAGATCTTGCTTTTTCGAAAAATCAAATTTATGTATCAGCGTATCCAATTCATTTGTAAAGAAATATGCTTCACCTGTATATTGAACACCTGATTCAATGCTTTCATCTAGTAATATAGAATGTGTTTTTGAGTTGAAATCTATCTGTCTTGTAGTTAGGTAGTCTTCAGAGCCAGCTTTTTGATATTTCAGGACAAGTTTACATTTTCTATCTGTAGCAGCTGTTACTAACACAACTCTTTTGTCGTTATAATATGCATCAATTGCCGCAAAATGATTAAGCTTCACTTTGCTTTGGTCTGAAGTTATGTTAATGTATATTCTTCTTTCGATGACGTTTTGATTTTTCTGATATACTCTAAGTGAAATTGTATAGATACTATCAGTCAAATTAGATATATCAATCACTCCAAGCTCAGAATTTAACACCTGATTATAACTACGATTACTAATAAAAGACCAGTTTTGTGGTAATATACCAGGGCCTATAGCAATGTCGTAGCTGTCAAACAATGTTGACGAAGAGGTTCCAATAACTGAAATAAATTGGCTTTTGCTCTTATTGAATGTTTGTTCGTGATAGGGTGAAGTAATTTCGAAAGAAGAAGAACCTTCACTTTCCAGAGTCTTAGAAAAATCTGCAATACCTGCTCCGTAATTTACATCCCATACTGTATGATTAATTCTTTGAGCAGACATTTGTATATTTGCTCTTATTTCTGAAGGTGTTAAATTTGGATTTCTTTCCAACATCAAGGCTGCAAGTGCTGAAATAATAGGTGCTGATAACGATGTACCGCCTGTCAACTTGAACTGACCACCAACATCAGTAGTTATGATATTTACAGATGGAGCAGTAATATCAAGTAATGATCCATAGTTAGCTTTGCCGCTTCGCCTTAGAGACTCATCAATACCACCAACAGAAATTACTTCTGGGTGGTCACTTGGATAGTGCTCAAATTGCCATCCATTGTTACCCGAAGAAGCAATCATAACACAACCCATTGAATAGGCAAATTTAATGGCATCATAAACTATAGGTGATTCGCTCCTTTCACCAAAACTGAAGTTCAGTACTTTTGCTCCGTTAAGAACTGCATATAATATGGCTCTTGCAATGTCATCAGATTCTGCGTTTCCTGTTATGTCAAATGCTTTTGATGTAAGAATTTTGGCGTTTGGTGCTAAGCCGGCTATTCCGATTTTGTTATTACGCTGAGCGCCAATTACACCCGCAACCAACGTTCCATGCTCACCCTGGTCTTCCGGTATAGGGTCAGGAGTGGAGTAATCACCTATATTTACAACACTTTGGTTTACAAAATCATATCCGATAACATCGTCTGCAAATCCATTTCCATCATTATCATTTCCGTCAAAATCTCCTGTAACTCCATCTCTGCTTTCCAAATGACTCCAGGGTTCGAAAGTACCATTACCATTGAGGTCTTCGAGTTTATTTATCCATAAGTTATTTTTTAAATCAGGATGTTCAAAATCTATTCCGGTGTCAATCAAACCAATAATAATATTTTTACCGGTAAATTCATTCCATTTCCTTTCAGCATTGACTGCATTAATGTACCACTGCTTGTTAAATAGTGAATCATTAGGATTATCCTTATTAATTCGGTATATGTAATTTGGAAAAGCGACGATATTCTTGAAGTTGCTTTGTAAGTTATTTATTGTTGATTCCAGTTGCTCAACATCATCATTATGGATTGTAATATAATCAGCCATACTTTCAATCAAAAGTAATTGATCTTTGCTCAGGAATGAATTCAAATCTCTCTTAAGATAATTTGGGAAACTGATTGAAGAGTGGAATTTAATATTGCTGTTTTCAAGATAAGCCGTAATCTTTTGCTTATTATCATTTAATTTAATAATATATGAGTTAAACTCATAAGCCTCAACATTTTGCAACACGCAAAACAATAAACAAAGAAGTATTGATATTTTTTTCATGAGAATGGAAAATGATTAGACAACCACAAAAGGAATGACGGATGAAGTCTTAATGTGTTGAAAAAAGAGAGGAAGCCGATTACAACCAGCCAAATTTGTTTCTGTCTGTGAGATATTTAATTGACTCAACAACAGTATAAGGTACGTGGAAATTACCAAAATTGCTGTCATCAAATTCTCTTGAGCCATGATAATCCGAACCACCTGTTTCCAGCAACCAATATTGGCTTGCAACGTAATGATAGAATTTTCTTTGTTCTTCGGAATGACTGGGGTGATTTACTTCAATTCCATCAAGCCCTTTCTGAATTAATTCATACAACTTTGCCTGTTCTATATAATTGCGTGGGTGTGCAAGTACAGCAACACCATTGGCTTTATTAATCATTTTTATAGCCATTTCGACGGGGAAAACAGCTTTTGGTTGGTATGCAGGTGCACCTTCACCAATGAATTTCATGAATGCTTCTTTGAGATCCGTTACATATCCTTTCTTAACCATAACAGATGCTATATGTGGGCGGGCAACAGGTGCCTTATCCGCAGCTTCGAGTATGTCGTCGAATGTAATATTTACACCCAGTACATTCAGTTTATTATGAATTTGGCGTGCTCTTGAGAGTCGAATATTCCTATAATTATTAAGATGGGTTTTAAGATTAGCGTTATCGGGATCGAAAGCATATCCGAGTAAATGGTACTCCTTTCCATTCTCGTAGCAGGAAAATTCACATCCCATGATTACTTCAATGTTGTATTCTGATGCTATTGCAGAAGCTTCAAGATTCCCATCAAGTGTATCATGGTCAACTATACTAATTACATTCAATCCCCTCGAGCTTGCCAGATTCAGCAACTCTGAGGGTTTAAGAATACCATCTGAATAAGTAGTATGTGTATGTAAATCGGCCTTTAATTCCATTTGATACTATTGAATACTAGAATACAAGTTTTTAATTTCTTCCATGATTTCGTCAGTTTTGATAATTTTTCTGTCACCTGTTTTACGATTCTTTATCTCAACGTATCCCTGGGTCAAGTTTTTATTCCCGATAATTACTTGAACAGGAATACCTATCAGGTCAGCATCATTGAACTTGATACCCGGTGACTCATTTCTATCATCATATAAAACTTCATATCCGGCTATTATTAATTCGCTATATAAACTTTCAGCAAAATTCTTGACATCAGGAAATTTTGATTCGTTTAGACCTAAAATATGAATATGGAACGGCGTCAGGCTGTTTTCCCAAATAATTCCTGCCGTATCGCAATGTTGTTCAATAAAGCAAGCCATAACCCTTTCAACACCTATACCATAGCTACCCATAATTATCGGGTGCTCGTTGCTTTCAGAGTCCAGGAATGACGCTCCAAGTGCCTCAGAATATTTGGTGCCAAGCTTAAAAATATGCCCCAATTCAATTGCTTTAACAACTCTGATTGGGGAGCCATCAACAATGTCCGGCTCTCCGGCTTTCACAGTTCTTAAGTCCTGATATTCCGGAATGCTGCAATCTCTTGTAAAGTCAATATTTTTATAGTGATAACCATCTTTGTTTGCTCCACTTATCAATCCATTGGCATCTTTCAGAAGGTTGTCAGCAATAATTCGAATATTTGATTTTAAATTTATCGGTCCTATTGATCCATGATCTGCACCGGTATATTGAATTAATTCGTGTGCTAATGCAGGTCTCAGATTTGAAGTGCCCAGAATAGACTGTAATTTTGTTTCATTAAGTTCATCGTTGCCACGCATGAATAGTAAAATCGGTTGGCCATCTGCTATGTAAACAACACTTTTTGCGCATCTCTCTTCAGAGAAACCATATTGTTGAACCAAGTCGTCAATGGTTTTTGCTGTTGGAGTAGGGAATAATTCCAAGGGTAAGTCATCTGATATTCTTCCAACTGCTGAAATAGCTGACTGAGCTACTTCAATGTTGGCCGCATAACCTGAATCTGAAATAGCACATGTATCTTCGCCGCTATCAGACTCAACCATAAACTCCTGAGATTGTCTACCACCCATTGCACCACTAGAAGCTCCAACAACAAAGAATTTAATACCTGCTCGGTTAAAAATTGCCTTGTATGCTTCTGCATGTTTATTGTAACTAACGTCGAGACCTTCCCAGGAAGTATCCATGGAATAGGCATCTTTCATAATGAACTGCCTTCCGCGTAATACTCCGGATTTTGGTCTTGGTTCGTTTCTAAATTTAGTTTGTATCTGATACCAAATTTGTGGCATATCTCTGTAAGATTTGACATGCTGTTTGGCATGATAAGTAATTATTTCTTCATGAGTGGGTGCTAATACTAAACCATCCCGATTTTTGATATGAAACATCACATCACCCATAGATTCTACCCTGCCTGTCTGTTCCCATATCTCTATTGGGTTCAATGCAGGTAATAAAAACTCTTGGCCACCAATTTTATTCATTTCTTCCCTGATTATATTGATTACTTTATTAAGAACTCTAAATCCTAGGGGTAAAAATGAAAATATACCTGAAGCTAATTGCCTAACCATCCCACTTCTCAGCATTAACTGATGTGATGGTATTTGCGCATCTGCAGGAGTTTCTCTAAGAGTAGGGACAAAATATTCTGACTGTTTCATTACAAAAATCTCAAAAAAAAATAAATTTTCAGAAAATTAAAAAAATTCAACTACAAAGTTACGGATTTTCATTGAAATTTACTTGATTAATTTATCTACATTCCACAAATTGAGCTACAAATTCAATTATTTTTTACATTTTTGCAATTCATTCTTATTATTATTGGTAATTATTATGAAAAGTTACAGAAAAGAGCTGGTTTTTAAAACAGAATCAAGGCGTAAATATGTTAATATTACTTCTGAGGTTGAAAGATGTCTGTCAGATAGTGGAATAAAGGAGGGGATGGTATTGGTTAATGCAATGCACATCACAGCAAGTGTTTTCATAAATGATGATGAAAGTGGACTTCACCATGACTTTGAAGTGTGGCTCGAAAAACTTGCACCTGAAAAACCACATTCTCAATACCATCATAACGGTTTTGAAGATAATGCCGATGCACATCTAAAGAGACAAATTATGGGTAGGGAAGTTGTTGTTGCAATAACTAACGGTAAACTTGATTTTGGACCTTGGGAACAAATATTTTATGGTGAGTATGATGGCAGAAGACCAAAAAGAGTATTGGTAAAAATAATTGGTGAATAGAAAATAGAGTCCGGTTTAATTCCGGACTCTATAATTTTTGGAACTCAAATTTTGGTGCTCCGCGTTCACCATCATTATTGTAGTAATCAAGGAAATGTAACTTGTAATAAAATCCATTCCTATCACGAATGATATAGTTTTTCCAGGGATATGTCACGTATTGACCTGAATCAAAAATGTAATTTTTCCAATCAAAGCCGATAATGTCGGTTTTATTGGTATAATTATAATTCTCGACCATATCTAATGTTATTTCTTCATATTTATTGACAGAATCAACTGCCACATGAGTAAACTTTGGATTCAGCAAAACACCTGTAACAATATAGGGTGTATATTCAGGTACATAATATGTATAAGTGTATTTAGTAAATACAATATCCCAATCATTACTAGGAGGTTCAATTTCTTTTATTTCATCATTGACAAGTGATAAAGCAATATAATTTATACCTTCTTTCTTATTGATTCTGATGTTTCTGTCATTATTGCCATTGAGGTCAGCTACCCTGATGTCAAATCCTTCTTTATCTGCTCCCAAAATCATCAACTTGCGATAACCCAATGGTCTACTGTTGAAACTTACTCCACGGTTAACAATAAAAACATCATTTTTGGATATTACTTTATCATTTTCTATGTTGTACCAAATACCAAGAGCTGATGAATCAATAATCAAATATCCATCAACATGTTCGTTTTTGGGCACAAATCCTTTTGAAGAAGTAACATCTTCGAATGCAACTTGTCCCATGTTCATAACTGACATAAATGTAGCTGCATTTAATAAAATTGTGTTGTTATCTGCATCACAATTAAATGCTAAGTCCCAGTCAGTCATCATACTTCTTTTAATCTCTTTGTTGTCGTTAAGATTAAAAAACACCTGCCATTTGGAGTCACCTTCCATATCTATCTGGGTAATTATAGCATCACCTCTGTCAAAAGGTTTTACAGGGCTGTCTTTTGGCATACAACCCTGTAAAATAACATAGAATATCATGCTTACAATTATTATGCTATTAATTTTCATAAATAATCTGTTTATATTATTATTTATTGAACTATCAATTTTTGGATTGCTTTACCAAATTTATTCGTTAGAGTAATATAATACATACCAGTGGATAAATTGGCTGTGCTGATGGTTTCAATTGATAATTCGTTATTACTACTTAATGAAGAAGTGTATATTAGTTTACCATCATTTGAGAATATTTCGATATTTCCATCATTAATGTCAGAAAATACTGATACTGTTTCTCCACGATTGATTACATTAGGATAAACCGATAAACTGAAAGAATTCGCATCATTATTATCGCTAACACTTGTAGCAACTTCTTCTCTTTTGAAAACATATTTTCCTGTAGAGCTACCGCCAAATCCTGTAAATAACAGTCTGAATGATTTTTGGGTATCTGTTCTATACAAGAAAAATGCAAGGGTGTCAGAAATTACAAATTTTGTACCGTCAAACCTTTTCCAATCTGAGCCAATAGTTGTAATATTGGTTGTAAAATCAGCTACGTCAGGTATTGGATGAGTCTCAGGAGAATTTGTGCCAACTCTGATTGATTTTATTTTAGGATTGGTTTTAACACCGGTTACAGGGTAAGGAGTATCTTTATTTTCGCCTTCCATACTGATATATTTCGTAAATACGATGTCCCATTCATTAATTGAAGGTTCAAAATTATTGAAAGTATCATTGTCAATGCTATAATAAGCAAAGTTACGATCTTCATAATTTGATTTATTTAATGATTTTTCAATTAATTCTGTACCATCTAGGTTTGCAATTCTAAAATTGTAAATTCTTGCGGTCAGGTCATCAATAACGATTTTTTTCCATTTTCCGGTTATAGTTTTAACCACATAAAATCTTGATGCAATTACACTATGAGTAGCAAGTGAGTATTCACCCCACCCTAAGTCAAAGTCGTTCTCCGGATCTTTAGAATTTACAAAAGCTCCCTCAGTCCATGTAAAAACAGAATTATAAAGTTGCTTCCAGTTCTTTTTAACATCATCTAGGTCAACATTGTTTTCAAAGTCTTCGTAAGTTAGTGAAGGATTGTAATATACTTGTACGCCGTAACCGTCATTGCTAAGAATAGAATATCCTGCACCAATAATCTCAAATGCAATATCCCATAAGTTTGCGTCAGAACTCTTTGATTGTGCGTTATGAAGACTGTAATAGACCTCTTGTTTGTATGCAGGTCCGGTTAACACTGAATCCTGTACAAAAACCTCAGCAGCATTTATTTCAGTAAAGATTAACATAGCAAAGAGTATGTAGAAAAGGTTTTTCATTATTTTATACCTCTTAAATAAATTAAAAAAAAACAAATTTATACTTATAAATTACTTACAAATTTAGCTAATTTATTTGAATTTAGCAAACAATTGATAATTATTTGAAATATCTAATAAAAACTATTAGATTATCCTAAAAAATAAGGTATATTTTGCTAATCAATTGTTTGAAAAATGTGATATTTTCGTATTATCAATTTGAGAATAGGAGAAAATAGTATTTTTACCAACATACTTTTGCTTGTGAGCAATCAATGAATCCGCCCCAATACCGATCTTAAGTTTTTTTAGGACAATTCCGGATTGTATGAGCAAGTTGTTTCCATAATCAGAATTTGCATAACCATTATATAGATTATTCAGCCGGGTATTTAGCACTTTTCTAAAGGTTGGATTATCATCAATATATGTAAATTTAGAATGTATGCTATCAGGCAAAAATGCGATAATTCTAGCTGGTGAATCTTCAATAACAATTACCGGTGTGCCAATTTTGACATATTTATATAATGTGTCGCTGCTTTCTCTTCCGATGCGAACGCAACCATGTGAAGAAGGCCTCTTTCCCAAATGTCCGTAATATCCGTTTGTCCTTAGTCCATGAAAGCCGATATTCCCGTTAAAGCCTATCCAGTTTATAAGTTCAGCATTTTCGAACTGCTTGGATATTGCTAATCTTGACTTTGACTGAACTGTAAAAATCCCGGGAGTAGTTTTAATTCCCTTCAGTATATTTGGATTCCCTGTTGATACCTTGAATACCAAATCAGAATCATTTTTTCTTTTAAGTGTAGCCAACTGTGTTTTCAAAGAAATTTCGATATATCTGTCATTTTCAATAAATACTGTATCTTTGCGGGGTATATATTGGTAGTCGTAACTCAAATTTGGCATCAGGTGATTAACCTGACTTTCAATAATATAGTCATGCTTCAAACTCTTACTCTTTATAGAAAATAGTAAATAGTTAACTACAAATAAAAAGAATAGAACCAGCAATATATATATAAGTTTCTTCAATGATTTTTTAAAATTTGTTAAAAATAAAATATACAGCAAATACCAAACAAACAAATCCAGCTATATGGTTCCATTTTATTGGCTCATCTTTAAAAAAAATAATTGTAAATAACATAAAGACAGATAGAGTGATCACTTCCTGCAAAACTTTTAACTCAACCAGAGAAAATGATCCTCCGTTGTCCTTGAATCCATATTTATTTGCAGGAACCTGAAATATGTACTCAAAAAATGCTACACCCCAACTAATTAAAATAATTGTAAATAATCCCAATTTATCAAAACCTGGCATTTCCTTAAATTTTAGATGTCCATACCAGGCAAAAGTCATGAAAATATTGGCAACAATAAGTAAACCAATTGTGTAATATGATGGCATAATAATAAAAATGAAAAATTGCTTAAATTATCATCTATATACGCAATCAAAAATAATTAATTATTTTATAATATCATTTTGAATATTTTGAACAATAACAAAAAAAAACTTGTTTTAGTCTTCAAAATTTAATAAGTTTGATGTTTAGAAATTGAAAAGTTTTTTATTAAAAATGAAGTGATTATTTATGAGTAGGTTAGCACTATTAATTTGTGTGTCAATATTTTATTTAATTAGTATTTGTAAAGCTCAGGTAACTGTCAATAATCCTCAGGTAATTATGCAATACATCCAGAAATCTCCTATACTTTACAGCCTTGATGTATTGAAAGATTCAATTCCTCCACCTGATAGAAGTAATAATATTGTAAAGAATAAATTCCGAAGAATAAAAGATGCTAGCGAATATCTTATAATGGAGTATGATGAATTAATCATGGCGGATGAATTGTATTTGAAATCAAATAAGCTTTTTGATGAAAAAAAATTCTCTGAAGCAGAGAGTGAATTTAAGAAATTATACGAAAAATATCCTGATTATACCCTAGCCCTTACAATGCAGGCAAAGTGTCTAATAAATCAAAATAAAACAGATGAAGCATTAGATATCCTCAGAAAAGCAATATCCGAAAATTATATTGATTACGAAGCACATTATCTATTGGCTGACTTGTATAAGAAAAT
Source organism: bacterium (assembly GCA_024711295.1). Taxonomy (GTDB): domain Bacteria; phylum Bacteroidota; class Ignavibacteria; order Kapaibacteriales; family UBA2268; genus JANJTB01. The sequence goes on from JANJTB010000039.1 coordinate 123,820, forward strand.
TGATCTGATTGACGCTGCAGTCAGGTTTATTACTACTGCCCATATTTTGAACAGGAATGATAATACTATTCAATCATTGATGTCTGAAATCTACAAAGTTAAAGGATTAAACCTTCAAAATTGGCAATTTGTACCCCAAATAAAATACGAACACAGCCGTGATGAAGTAAAGATTTATTGTAAAACTCAATACGAAGGGTATGCCTGGGCTGAGGCACTTTGGAAATTCGACAATGACTATCGAATTACAAAAAATAACCTTGATAAGAAATACAATTTAAATCAGTACCAGGAGTGTTTGATGTATCATTCAATTGCTTTGCAGGCATTACCATGGTACGCTGCTACAGAAGAAGGAAAAGCTTTTAAACATTCTTTAGAAACCCGTAAATTTAATGAATTCATTTTTTATGAAATAATTCTTCCCGAATTTCCTGAAGAATCATTAAAGTTTACAGAAGATCAGATGAATAAAATGGTTGACTATATAATGGTTATTAGAGCCGGACAAAAGTAAATTTAATAACAAGAAACCTAAAGTTAAACATATATTATGAAAAGAAATGCTTCTGCCGAAAGCAGAATTGGTGCAAGAAATAAAAGTAAATCAATGTCTTTGAACTCGCATGAGTTCTATTTTAATCGTGAACTAAGCTTGATTGAGTTCCAGAAAAGAGTTCTTAGCGAAGCAGAAAATCCTAAGCAGCCTCTCCTCGAAAGATTGAAATTCTGTGCTATACTGAGTTCAAATTTGGATGAATTTTTCATGATAAGAGTCGCTGGTTTGAAAAGTCAGGTCAGCAATGAAGTTGTTGAATTGTCATACGATGGTATGACTCCAAAAGATCAATTGGCAGAAATTCGCAAACAATTAATTCCTTTATACAAAAAACAGGAAATAATTGTCAAAAATCATATTATTCCTGAGTTAGAAAAGAATGGAATTATTATTGAGCACTACAGAAATTTGAATGAAGATGAAAAGGAATCAATCAAAGAACATTTCAAGTCTGAAATATTGCCCTTGCTTACGCCACTTAGTTTAGGTCCTGCTAATCCTTTTCCAAGATTGATTAACAGAAGTCTGAATATTGCATTTGTTTTGAAGGACGATAATGATGATGGTGATGAAAATCATGTGGCATTTATTCAATTACCCAATGTTTTACCAAGATTTATTCCATTATCAAATAATGGTACTAGTAGATTTGTACTTATTGAACATGTTATTATTTCTTTGGCAGAGATTATTTTCCCTGGATTAAATATTGAAGCTGCAAATACTTTTAGAGTAACCAGAGATGCAGACTTCGAAATAGCAGAAGACGAAGCAGATGACTTGCTTTCTGAGATTGCTGAACAAATACGTCAACGTAATTGGGGAAAAGCAGCTGTAAGGCTCGAAGTAACAGCAAAAATGCCTGAATACCTTGTTACTTTATTAATGAATGCTTTAGAACTTGAACCAAACGACGTATATATACACGACAGACCATTAAATTTAGGCGATTTCATGACATTGATGAAAGTCGAAAAAAGGTATCTGAAAGACATTCCTTTTTCATCAAGAAGAATTACTGAGTTTTTGTCTGATTCACAAAATTTATTTGATTATCTAAAGAAAAATGATGTACTTGTGCATCATCCCTTCGATTCATTCACCCACAGCACTTTAAAGCTAATTTCTGACAGTGCTTGCGATCCGGATGTATTGGCTATAAAAATTACTTTGTACCGTGCCGGAAGCAATTCCGGGGTTGTAGAGGCATTAAAGAAAGCCGCAGAGAATGGTAAATATGTAACTGCTTTTGTCGAATTGAAAGCAAGATTCGACGAAGAAAAAAATATTATTTGGGCTCGTGAGCTTGAGCAAGCAGGAGCACATGTGGTATATGGTGTACCCGGTCTTAAAACACATTGCAAAATTGCGCTTATTGTTCGTCGTGAGAGTGGTAAGCTGAATACTTATGTTCATTTATCTACTGGAAATTACAATCAAATCACAGCAAGATTATACACAGATATCGGGTATTTTACATCTAATGATAAATTTGGCCAGGATGCTACATATCTCTTTAATTATTTGACTGCTTATTCCTATCATAAAGATTGGAATCATATAATAGTAGCACCAAATAATCTAAGAACGCGCATTATAGAATTAATTGAGCGTGAAATTGAGTCCCATACCCCTGAGAATCCCGGAATGATATTTGCAAAAATGAACTCACTTGCACACAGAGAGGTAATACCTGCTTTGTATCGTGCTTCTCAAAAGGGAGTAAAGATAAAACTGCTGATTAGAGGAATTTGTTGTCTAAAGCCTGATATTCCTGGAGTAAGCGACAATATTGAAGTAAGAAGTGTTATCGGAAGATTTTTGGAACACAGTAGAATTTTTTACTTCAAGAACGCCGGAAATGAAGAATTTTATCTGTCAAGTGCTGATTGGATGAGCAGAAATTTGCATCGAAGAGTTGAAATAATGTTCCCTGTTTTAGATGAAGGATTGAGAAAGCAGCTTTGGAAAATACTTAATATTTATTGGGAAGACAATCAAAACTCTTGGAGACTTGATAATTCAGGCGAATACTTCAAATTAACTCCTGAAGATGATGATGAACCAATTTCTGCTCAGGAGTACTTTCTTGAAGAGATCCAAAATTATTTGTTATTTTGATTATGAAAGTAGAACAATTCATAGCTTTTAGATACATCATAACTAAAAGAACTTATCACTTCATTTCGATAATAACAATACTTTCTCTGATTGGTATAACTGTTGGAGTTGCAGCAATTATTGCTGTTCTGTCAATATTTAACGGATTTCAGGTCTTGACTAAGTCTCAATTCATTGGATTCGACCCTCACATTAGAATTATTCCCGAAAGCGGTGCATGGATTAACTTTCAAGACTCCCTTTATAATGAAATTAGTAAAATTGAAGAAATCGAAATTATCTCAAAGAACATTCAAGGTAGAATAATCGGCTCAAACAGGTCGGAGTTGCAAGTGTTTACTTTGGTTACAGTTCCTGAAGATAAATCTTATTATTTGGATGGTGTCAGAAAGAGTACTATATTCGGGAAATTTTCAATTTCATCAGATAATAGATTGCCTAATATAGTTATAGGAAATGCAATTGCTGACAGGTTGAGAGTATCAATAGGTGATACCATCAGACTTTTATCAGCAAAGCAAGTTGAACAGGCAATCGTAAGTTTTGCACGCCAAAGAGAAGTTAAGGCAATAGTCTCAGGTATTTTCATGTCAAATATTAAGGATTATGATATAACTTACGGATTTTCATCAGATGTTTTAGGAAAATTACTATTTAATCCAAAAATTGGTGCTGTCAGTGCAATTGATATAAAGCTTAAGAATATTGATGATTTGAACAATATAAAGTCAAAATTGGAAAATTATATTAATGATGATAAGTTTAAAGTGATTACTTGGCAAGAGTTGAATCCTGATTTATTTAATATTATGAAGTTTGAAAGGTTTGCCACATTTGCAATTTTAAGTATAATAATTTTTTTAGCTGTATTTAATGTTTTAGTATCGTTATCAATGACAGTAGTCGAAAAACGCCAGGACATTGGTGTACTTAAGGCTCTGGGTGCAGATAACAAGATTATCAGCAGAATATTTATCTGGGAAGGTATTGCAATTGGTATAGTGAGTACTTTAGCTGGCACATTACTAGGTTTAGGTTTTTGTTATGGACAGATAAATTTCAAGTGGTTCAAGATAGATGGAAGTAAGTTTATTATTGATGCTATCCCGGTCGAGGTTGTAGCTATGGATGTAATTACTGTGGCCGTGTTTTCTTTGGTGCTGACATCATTAGCAACAATTTATCCATCAATCCGGGCATCATCTACCAGAGTAATCGAAGCTATTCGAAGTGAATAGTAATTGGGAATTTATATTATGGGAGTTATATTATGAAATACAAAATTGAGCTCAAGTGGGCTGCTGGTTTCGCTATCATGTCAATGCTGTGGATGCTTCTCGAGAGAATTGTTGGGCTGCATTCATCAAATATTGACAAACATGCTGTTTATACTAATTTTGTAGCAATACCATCAATTTTAATATATGTTTTTGCATTTTTGGATAAGCAGAGATCATTTTATCCTGATGGGATCAGTTTTAAAGACGGAATTATTTTTGGATTGTTTATGACGTTATTTATTACATTAATCAGCCCTGTCAATATTTTGATTACTCTATATGTTATAACTCCTGATTTTTTTAATAATGCCATAGAATATGCAGTTAAATCTGGTAATATGACTCAAGCTACTGCGCAAGATTATTTTAATACTGGCTCATATATTATGCAGGGATTAATAGGTGCGCCGATAATGGGAATTATCACTACTGTTCTTGTAAATTCCGGAATATTTGCGTTTAACAAATATAGAAAGTAATTACTTAAATAAAGAAAAAGCCGGTTTGCTTTGTAATCAAACCGGCACTTTTTAAGATTAATTCTGAACATGATTATTCTATTTCATCAACAAACATATTTTTAGCTATTTCGTGCCCAATAATTTCCTCTTTTCCATTATATAGAATAGATATTGGACCATTAAAAGGAGCTCTTGATAATGGAGTTAGATGAAGTCCAGGTAGAAATCCTTTTTCTTCAAAATATGCAATCATTTCATTATTGTGGTCAGAGATTCTTTGAACTACATACTTACGATTAAGCTCAGCTACTGCCAGTGACAGTTTTGAACTTTTAGGTACCTCGCCATCCTTATTTGGAATGGGATTTCCCAATGGGCTATAACTTGGATTTCCTAAAATTGAATCAATTTTTTCTACAAAATCCTCAGAAATATAATGCTCTAATTCATCAGCCTCAGTATGTACTTTTGCCAAAGAAAATCCTAATGATTCCTTCAAAAATAATTCGAGCAAACGATGATTTCTAAGAACATTTAATGCAACCCTAGTACCAAAGCTGGTAAGTCTAACACCTTTATACGAATTATAATCAACAAGCGGGTTATCATTCTCGTCTCTAATTTCTGCTAAACGCTTCAACATGCCTGTAACAGAAGCACCCGTAAATCCAAGTTCATTGGCAATTTGTGTTGTCGAAACTGTCCCCTCGGATTCTTGTAGTTTATAAATTGTTTTGAGATAATCCTGCACGGATTCAGTAATTTTGTGTTCTTCTGATTCACTTTTCATAACTGCTCTTTTTAATAATTTAAATACTAATATATATTTTTGTCTAAAATAATAAAAATTTTACAAATAATTAAATAAATAATTAATGATTGCAAAAATATCAAGATTTTGAAAAACATGAAGTTTTACTCGATTTAATAATAAATGTGTAAAATATTGTCGAATAATAAAGAGTATTAACTCTTTCTAATGATTTAACTAAAGTGAAATCATCAGTTATATCTAAGTCCAACAATCTTTTAGTATCGCTATTTGACTTCATGTTAAGAAAGTTTTTTGAAAATTAGAAATTTCTAACAGCAAAATTAGTTAAATCTAACGAGATAATTAAATTATTTTTCATTGAATATAATTTTTTTGTTACTTTCTTTATTGATATTTAACACAAAAAATTGAATCTAAATTATTGGAAATAATAAAAAATAATTAAAATATTCTCCAAAAAATGATTTAATCAAAAAAAGTATTTTTGATTTTAAATTATTGTGTATATTGCATTGTAATTTTTTCAATAATATCATATATCTTTAATTACAGATTACAATGCTGAACTTTCTAAAACTGACGACCGCAAATTATTCTAAAAGTATTTTTTTAGGACTTTTAAGCACTGTGGTTTTGTCATTATTAGTTGTTTTGCTTTCAATTTATATTATTTATGATACATCCATCCAGTATACAAAATCAAAACTTCTCGACATTGTTCTAAGTGAAAAGAATACCATCATAACTTTACATAAAATTACTGGTAATAAGGATTCGACAGTAAAATTGTACATGTCTATTAAAAAATCAAAACATAGTTTTGGTTTAAGTGGAGAACTTTTGTTGGCTGAGGCAAAATTAAATAAAGTTAGACTAATGCCAATTTCAATTTTTCCAAAATATATTGAATTTGATGCAATGAGTGAAAAATATAAAAAATTACCTATATATTATTCAATGTTAGAAAGTACGGGATCTATCGAAACTTATGACTACAAAGGCAATAATGTACTGAGCGCATTTTCATATATTGATGATCTAAAGATGGGGATTGTAGCAAAGGTTGATTATGATGAATTCTTTGCACCGTATAGAATTGCATACATTTTAATACTATCCATTACTTTAATAGCACTGATTTTAATAGGATTTTTGTTTTTTATTTCATTCAGACCATTTGTAAAACTAATAACACAAAGCGAAAATAATTTTAAATCAATATTTGAATCTTCAGGTGATGCTATTGTTGTTTTTGACTCTGACAGTAATATAATTAAATATAATACTAAGTTTGCTGATTTAACGGGTTATGATGAGAAATCACTTAAAATAATAAAGCTCACTGATATTGATAATGGCAATAATCTTAAAAGTGTTTTGAAGTCGTTAAGTAGTATTTCTGGGGTGGGCAACAATTTTTATTGTACTACTGAGATAATCGGAAAAAATAATCACATTATATCGGTAGAATGCAACATAACAACTACAATGATAGATGATGCTAATTATTATTTATCAACAATACGAGATATATCAAGCATCCGTAAAAAAGAAAGAAGTCTAAAAGAAACAACAAAGTACTTGGAAAATTTGCTGAAATATGCAAGTGGGCCCATAATAACATGGAATAAAGAGTATGTTATCACCGGTGCAAATAGTGCATTTCACAGACTAATAAATTCAGAATATGGAACGCTTGAGGGGCAAAAAGTTGAAGTAATTTTTCCGATTAATAAAGTTTGTGAGTACACTGAATTTATTAAGTTAGCTTCATCAGGTCAAAGACTGGAATCAATTGATATTGACATAGTAAGTTCTGATGGAATTATTAAGAATTGCTTGTGGAGCTCTGCAAATGTAACAGATGATGAAGGTAACATTAAATCAACTATTGCACAATGTATTGATATTTCAATCCGCAAGAATGCTCTCAAGTCCCTTAGTGAGAGTGAAACCAAATACAGGAATTTAGTCGAAGCAATTTCAGATTTTATTTGGGAAACAGATTCTGACAGAAAATATACCTATCTTAGCCCTCAGGTTGAAAAGTTATTTGGATACAAGCCTGAGGAATTAATCGGAAAGACGCCCTTTGAATTTATGGAAGATCTGGTTATTGATGAGCAATTATCACAATCAGATAAGATTGTAAGTGAAAAGGTGCCTTTTTACAATTTAATAAGTACATTTATCTCCAAGGATGGAGAACCTGTTTATGTTGAAACAAGTGGTCAACCAATTTATGACGATAAAAATAATTTTATCGGTTATAGAGGAATAAGCCATAATGCTACAAAAAGGATAAAATCACTTGAGCAGCTTAAAAAAAGTGAAGAAAGATTCAGATTGATGTTTGAGACTCATTTGTCAGTAATGATGTTGATTGACCCCAATACCGGCAACATATTGGATGTTAACCAAACAGCTGTTGATTTTTACGGTTGGTCAAGAGAAGAGCTACAAAACATGAACATTGCAGATATAAATGCAATGACTACTGCTGAAATTTATGAAGAAATGCAAAAAGCTTTATCCAAAAATCAAATTCATTTTGAGTTTAAACACCGTCTAGCTGATAAGTCAATGAGAGACGTTGAAGTATACTCAAGTAAAATAAATTTAGATGGTAAAGATTATCTTTTTTCTATCATTCATGATGTAACCAATCGAAGAAATGCTGAAAAACAAATTATAGACACTAATAATCGGTTACAAAAGCTAATAAATATCTACAATTACAACTTTACAACAATTCAAGATTTTTTAGATTACTCACTTGATCAAGCCATCTCTCTAACCGAAAGCAAAATCGGATATATATATTTTTATAATGAAGAAGAACAAATGTTCATCTTGAACTCGTGGTCAAAAGATGTGATGAAAGAATGCAGCATTGTTAATCCTCAAACTTGTTATGAACTCGACAAAACTGGTGTTTGGGGCGAAGCTGTAAGACAGAAAAAAGAAATTATTATGAATGATTTCGATGAGCATAATCCACTCAAAAAAGGATATCCTGAAGGTCATGTTCATTTGAAGAAATACATGACACTGCCTATTATTGATAATGATAAAATTGTTGCTGTAGTAGGAGTAGCTAATAAGGAATCTGATTATTCTGAGCGTGATGTTTATGAGTTGCGATTATTGATGAACAGTGTATGGGCAACAGTTAAACGAAGGGAGTCAGATGATAGAAATATTTTATTAATCGAAGCCATCGAAAACAGTCCTGCCGGAATTATGATTACTGATTCAGAGGGTAAAATTGATTATGTTAATAGTAAGTTATGCGAAATTAGCGGTTTTTCACAAAATGAATTAATTGGTAAAAAACCTAACATCTTGAGTTCAGGATTTCACTCAAAGGAATTTTATGTCGAGTTGTGGCAAACAATTATTCAAGGCGAGACTTGGAAAGGTGAGTTTTGTAATCGAAGAAAGAATGGTGACTCATATTGGGAGAACACTATAATTTCTCCAATTAAAAATAAAATTGGTGAAATAACAAATTTTGTTGCTGTTAAAGATGATGTTACTGAAAATCGTATAATGCTCGAAAAAATTATAAAGGCAAAACAACTTGCCGAGCAAAGTGAGCAGCTTAAAACTAATTTTCTTGCTAACATGAGTCATGAAATCAGAACTCCAATGAACGGAATAATGGGTTTCACGAATCTTTTGATGGATTCAGAAGATCTGGATGAAGTTCACGAGCTAGCAAAAATTGCTCACTCAAGCTCAAAAAGATTGTTATCTACTCTGAATATGCTGGTTGATTTATCCCAATTAAAGTCAGGCATTTCTCAGCAAATACAAGAAGAAGTGGACATACATTATATCATATCTGAGCAAATGGATTTTCACAGAGAGTTTGCATATTCAAAAAGTCTTGAATTTGACATGAATATTGAGTTTAGCAATATTGAGGTAAAATCATCAAGAATTGCTCTTGAGAGTATAATAAGTAATCTTTTGAATAATGCTATCAAATTTACGGACAAAGGATTTGTAAAGATAAATGCAAAACTTATCCTAAAAAACAAAACTTATTATTTGATAATTAATGTTACTGATTCTGGTATTGGAATAGATGAGAAGCACTTTGATTTAATATTTGAAGAATTTAGGCAAGTTTTCGAAGGTCTTAACAGATCTTACGAAGGTTCGGGAATTGGATTAACTATTGTCAAAGAGTATTTAAGGACTCTCAATGGTACGATTGAGGTTGAATCCAAGCTCGGTAAAGGGTCGTCTTTTACAGTTACAATACCTGTTGAAGCGATTACCGATAATTTATCAAAAGAAGATATGTTATCCGATATTTCTGAATATCACAAACCGACTCCAGTTAAGCATAATATTATTTTGGTTAGTGATAATCCTTACGATATCAAGGTTATCGAAAGATCATTGTCTGGTTTTGTAAATTTGATTAATTTGTCAAACCCATTATTACTGAAAGAAGAAAATGCATATATTTGTAGAATGTTGTTAATTGATTTAAACAATCTTATTGATAATAGTTATAGCGAAACGATTATGTATGTAAGAAAAATAAAATCATTATCAAAAATTCCGGTTTTAGCTATTGCAAATACTATTGATAGCAATCTATTAAATAATTTGAGGAATTCCGGTTTTGAAGATGTGATTGTAAAACCTTATGATTCTGAAGTTTTAATCGGCAAAATGTTGAAATTTGAACTTTTATCTGATTCTTTTGATAATGTCTGAAGGAAGTTAATAAATGAGAAAATCCAGAATACTAGTAGTTGATGATCAGGAAATCAATTTAATATTAATAGAAAAAACGCTTAGGGGTCTGGAAATCGAACTTGTACGTGCATATTCAGGTGAAGAAGCACTAAAAATATTATCAAATGACAAAGAGTTTGATATTATTCTGATGGATATTCAAATGTCCGGTTTGACAGGATTTGATACAGTTAGATTAATTAAAGATGACGAAAGTTTGGTTGATATTCCTGTTATTTTTATAACTGCATATTATAATCAGTCTGAACATATTGGACAGGGATATGCTCTTGGGGCATTTGACTATATTGTTAAACCTATTGATAAGAATACTTTAATAGGTAAAGTAAAACTCTACATAAATTTAGAATCTGAAAAAAGACAAAATAAAGAGAAAAACGATCAATTAGCAGAAATGAACCGTTCTTTAAACATTCTAAACGAATGTAACACTGCATTGATTTATTCCGAAACCGAAATTGAACTTCTTAATTCATATTGTACAATTCTTACTGATTTTGGAAATTATCCATTAGTATGGGCTGCTGAAGTAAAAATTGACGAGGTTACCCAAAAAGAAAATTTCAGTATTATTGCGATTTCTGATAAAGGAATTATAAATACTAACAAAGCTTTGTTTGAGGAAAATGATTTCTATACTGATTTATGTCCTCAACTTAATAATGGTCATAATTCAATCATAGAATTTAATTGCATTGAAAATAACTGTGGGCTTTGTAGAGCTCTAACTTATAATGGTTCGATATACTTCTTTGTTAAGAAAATTAGAATTTTTGATAAGCAAATTTTCTTTATTATTAATTATATTGACAAAGATGAGCTGAGTAGTTATGAAAAACAGCTTCTAACATCGGTTGTCATTAATCTTAAATACGGAATGAATGCTCTCGAAACAAAACGAAGGAATATAAATTTTCAACTTGAATTAAACAGGGAAAAAGAAGAACTTTCTAAGACTTTAGCAAGTATTACTGATGGCGTGATTTTTGCCAATCTTAACGGAAAAATTGTTTATTGCAATCCTGCATCTTACAAAACATTGGGGTTTAGTGAAGTTGAATTAAAATCTACAAGTATATTCGAGATTTTTAAAATTTTGAACGATAGTAATGTTGATTTGTTTAATCCAATAGACATGATTCAGAACTATAATAAGCACGAAATTCAAAAATTTCAACTAAATGTCATTACTCAAAAAGAAAAAAAGATGATATTGCAATGCTCATTGGCACCTATTTACAAAGGTGAAACACAAACTTTGGAAGCTGTTACTTTTTCTTTTCAGGATATTACCGAACAAATCAAACTAACAAACGACCTTGCACTTTCTCAAAAGATGCAAAGCGTAGGTCAGTTGGCAGCCGGAATTGCACATGAAATCAACACTCCACTGCAATTTATTGGAGACAATAACTTTTTTCTCAAAGATGCTTCAAAGAATGTAACAGATTATTACAATTATATAAATTCATTGCTGATTGAAAATGATAATAACATTGTTTATCAAGAGCTTATTAATAAAATCAGAGCTTATGCCGATAATCTGAGTCTTGACTTTTTAATTAATGAAATGCAAAAAGCCATAGATAGTAACCTTGATGGAATTCAGAGGGTTAATAGAATTGTCACTGCAATGAAAAATTTTGCCCATCCATCAGAAAAGACCAAAACACTTTCGAACATCAACGAAACTATCGAAACTACATCTGTTATTACAAGGAATGAATGGAAATATTCAGCAGAATTGGAATTACTGCTCGAACCTGATTTACCTCTTGTAAGCTGCGTACTTGATGAAATAAATCAAGTCTTGCTAAACATGATAATAAATGCAGTCCATACTATAAAGGATTGCATTGGACAAAAGAAATATGAGTTGGGGTTAATACAAATCAAAACTTATCATACTTATGGATTTGTTTATATTGAGATTAAGGATAATGGTGCAGGTATATCAAAAGAGATTTTAAATAGAATTTATGATCCATTCTTTACCACAAAGCCTGTTGGAATGGGTACTGGTCAGGGATTAGCAATATCACATGATATCATTGTCAATAAACACCAGGGCAAAATTGATATAACATCTGAGGTTGGTGTTGGAACTACATTCATAATTTCATTGCCGCTTATAGGAGAATAAGTAAATGAAGACTAAAATATTGATGGTTGATGACGAACCTGAAATAATAAATGCATATAGAAGATTGTTTTTCAGCTTCAAAAATGTATGGGAAATCAATTTTGCTACCAGTGGTGCTGAAGCAATTGAATTTCTAAAAAATAATGAAGTAGATGTTGTGGTTTCGGATATGAGAATGCCCGGTATGAATGGGGATGAACTGTTAAGAATCATTCAATCAGATTTTCCGGGCACTTTGAGAATTATTCTATCCGGTTATCAGGATGAAATAAGTATAATAAGAAGCTTATCCTCAGCGCATCAATTTTTAATTAAGCCATGTGAGCCTGATAAATTAAAAGTCACAATTGAAAATGCTTATGCTTTAAGAGATTTGATCGAAAATAAGCAATTTATTGAATTTGCAAACGGACTTGATGAATTGCCTGTATTACCTCAGATATATATAAAATTGGAGAGAGAATTTTCGAAGGAAGATATTTCACTGAGGAGAGTGGCTGATATCATTGAAGAAGATCCTGTAATTTCTGCAAAAATATTACAGGTGGTAAATTCGGGTTTCTTTGGTATTCCCAGAAGAATAGCTGATCTTATGGAAGCATTAAATTACTTGGGAACCAATCTTGTTAAAGCCATCATTTTATATGTCGAAACATTTTCTGTGAAAAATTATCCTGAAGCAGAAAGTGTTGAAATTCGAAAAATCGGCAAACATTCAATGAAAACTGCTGAAATTGGAAGAGTCCTTTGCAAATTAAAGAAACTTGACAAAAAAAGCTCCGACAACATTATTATATCTTGTATTTTACATGATATTGGGAGATTATTGATGATCAGGAAGAAAAATTATCTGAATGATGTTTTAGAAAAAATGGCATCTGACAATATTTCGATGATTGATGCTGAAAATAAATTGTATGGATTTACCCATACAAGTGCAGGTGCATATTTGCTCGGAATCTGGGGTTTACCAAAAGAGATTATTGAAGCTGTAGGTTTTCACCATAATCCTTCTGCAATTAATTGCGAAGCTGACTGTGTAACAGGTGTGGTTCATTTCGCAAATGCATTTGCGAATTATTCTAAATCAATTTTTAATTTCAAGGAATTTGATCTTGATTTAGAATATACTCAAAAATTTATTTCTGAAGATGAAATTCTTAAACTTTGGAAAAATGTACTATATTCTTTGGATAACAAATGAAGCCAAAAGTTCTTTTAGTTGATGATGAAACCGAAGTTTTGATGGGATACCAAAGAAATCTTTTTAAGCTTTTTAATATTTCAATTAGCACTAATGGTCAGGAAGCACTTGATACTATTAAAGAAGAAGGTCCTTTTGCTGCTATTCTGTCAGATTACAATATGCCAGGAATGAATGGTATTGAATTGTTAGCTGCTGTCAAAGAGATTTCTCCTGATACAACACGATTACTCATAACAGGTTATGCCGACTTAAATATAGCTATAAATTCTGTCAATACAGGAAAAGTATTTAGATTTTTAACAAAGCCGATCTCTCCCGACAACTTGATTTTAGCATTGAACGCTGCAACCGAACAGTATAAACTGGTTGTATCAGAAAAAGAAATACTTGACAAAACTCTCAAGGGAAGTATCAAAATGTTGATTGATATTTTATCCCTGGGTTACCCTGAAGTCTTTGCAAAAAGTAATCAGTATCGAAGTCTTGCACGTAAAGTTGCCGAATCATTAGGTATGAGAAATCTATGGGAAGTAGAAATTGCAACTCTCCTCTCACAAATTGGTGTTGTTGTAGTACCGCCTGAAATCATAAATAAAATGGTAAATAGCGAAATACTTGATGATGAAGAAAAAAGAATCATAAAAAAAATACCATCTTATTCAAAAGATTTATTAAAAAATATACCAAGATTGGAACAAATTGCTGAAGCAATAGAAAAACAGGATTGTAATGCTTCAAAAAGCAATGTTCACAGTATTGATTGCGAAAATGTACCAAAAATATCGAAAATAATTAGGGTGGTCAAGGACTATTATAAGCATTTTTCTGATAACAAACTTCCGATGTCTGAAGCACTAAAGGCACTTTACAGAGATTCAATGAATTACGATTCTGAAGTTTTGAATATTCTTATTAAAATTCTAAACTCAGAAGGTTCTGCAAAAGGTATTAAATCAGTTTATATAGACAAATTAACTCCCGGTATGATTTTGGCTGATGATGTTGAAAATGCTGATAATGTTATTCTTTTGAGAAAAGGAAGGGAGTTGTCGGATGTTCACATAATGAGGTTGAGAATGCTACACAGAAGAGTTACAATATCCGAACCTCTATTTGTCTATGATGAATAATTACTTTTTAAATTTTGTTTTTACTTCGTTTAACATTATTTTTGATAAAATATTTCTTACTTAACCAATTAATCAGATGAGCGAAAACAATAATCAAAGAGAAATTTACTACAGTTTGTTCGGTAGTTCTACTTTGCACTACATAATATTAATATTATTAATTGGTTCAATTTCATTTACTTTATTTCATTCTACATTACCAATCATTAAAGAAACACTTATCGAAGGATACCTCGAGGGATTAGCTCTTGACTCTCCGTTAAGTGAAGACAAAGAAAGAATAAAATACCTTGACAAACTTGTTAACGACAACAGACAAAATCCTACGAAAGTCAGGGATATAATATTTTACTATACTAATTGGCAGGTTATCATTTACAAAGACTCTGAGCAGGAGGGTATTTATTGGTTCAACCCATTAATGTCATTGTCTATGCCTATATTATTAATATCAGTCTTGTTCAGTCTTCTAATTGCGTCAATTATCCCTTCAAAAATCGGTATGATGAGTCATAAAATAGAAAGGGAAATACTTAACACTTTAGACATATTATACTACAAAATCAATAACAAATATTCTGATAATATCAAGGAATTCGAGGATTTGATAATATCAATGGATATTAGGGAGTTGCTTTCGAGAGCTGACGAGTGGAAAATATCTCATGATGATTTGATTTATCTTAGAGATGCACTTAAATGGAAGAATTCGGGTGTTACTGCAAAAATTATTAATTCACTGAGTGCTATTAAATTCTATCTTAGATTTTATTTCACTGATAAGTATAGCAATGTAATTCTTGGTTTAGTTTATATTGGTGCGGCTGTATTAATTATAATTATAGGTCTTAGAGGTCTGAAATTTATCCCTGCCTCTCAACCATCACTTGTATTTTTTGCATTGGGCTTGGAATTTACTGTATTAATAACTTATGCATTTACTGTGATTTATAGCAGGAGTGATAATGATACATTGTTTAATACTGCAACACCAAAAAGTGAGAGCCTACCCCTATTATCGGAAGAATTTGGGAATAGTCGTGAAGTTGAAAGTTTGTTAAGAGCATTTTTAAAAAAGAAATAATATTTAAAGAAAGAGTAAATGGCAAAGGTTGGAATAATTATGGGGAGCGATTCAGACCTCCCGACAATGCAAATGGCGGCTGATGTTTGCAAAGAGTTTGGTGTTGATTACGAAATCAAAGTAGTAAGTGCTCATCGAACACCTCTGGATATGGCAAATTATGCTGCAAATGCTAAAGCTAATGGAATTAATGTAATTATTGCCGGGGCTGGAGGTGCAGCTCACTTACCTGGGATGGTAGCTTCGTTTACTACATTACCCGTTATCGGTGTTCCCGTTCAATCTAAATCACTAAATGGTTTAGATTCATTGTTAAGCATTGTGCAAATGCCTGCAGGTGTTCCTGTGGCTACCGTTGCGATAGGTGGTGGTAAAAATGCCGGAATTTTAGCTGTTTCAATTTTAGCACTCGCTGATGCTGAACTTTCTGAAAAACTTGAAAAATATAAGTTATCAATTGCACAGGAATCCAGGGATAAAAATAATAACTCACCATTTTCCGGGTAAAAAAAAGCTGCTTATTTATAAAAAAAAGCAGCTTTAAATATTTGTAAATTAATTAAGCTCAGGTTGTAGCGCCGGCTGATACTGGAGCAGTAGCTCTTTGGCCTAATTGAGCATCCATCATCAAAATTATTTGTGGATTATTATTAGCCAATTTAAGCTTTTCGACGATTTCGAGTGCGGTTGCTTCTTCTTCTACTTGCTCATTAACGAACCACTGCAACAAGTTTTCAGTTGCATAATCATTTTCGGATCTGGCAATAGCAACACAATCATAAATCCAACCCGTAACCAGAGTTTCGTGATGATAAGCATCTTCAAAAGCTTTAACAGGTGAGTCCCAAACTGCAGGGGGCTCGGCAATAGCTCCAATTATCGGTTTGCCACCTCTTTGTAATAAGAAATGATAAAATTTCATAGCGTGCATCATTTCTTCAGCAGCCTGAATTTCCATCCATTTGGCAAATCCGCTTAAATTGATTGATGCGTAATATGCAGACATCGAAAGATATAAATTCGATGAGTACATTTCTCTGTTAATTTGCTTATTAAGAGCATCAAGAACTACTTGTTTCATTTTCTTTCCTTTATAAAATATAAGTTTAATTGATTATAAATGTAATTATTAACTACAAAAGCTATGACGTTTATAATTTAAAAAATTTTGCTAATTTCTTAAATTAACAAAAACTTAACTAATCTCCCTTAAAATAATATTCACTTAAATCATCAAATTTTATATTGGTTACAATCCAATTTTTTTGAGGGGATTTATAAAATGTGAATACCCATCTAACAGGGAAGTTTCCATGCAAACCCAGATATCGAAGTCTTACATAGGATTCAGTAATCAACTCAGCATTTACTGCCTCGTAACCCCCTATATTCCCATAAATTTCGAATGCTCTTTTTGTTTGTTTAAGGAGATTGTCAACATCATTTTTTTGTCGGCTTATAGGGCTGTTTGTCAGCATTTTGTCATAAGCTCCATTAACATCATCGTTAATTAAGGAGGTAAAGAAATTATCAATGCGAGTCTTGAGTATATTTGGTACTTCAAGAAATGAAGTTGGCTCTTTTGATTTGCGTGATGTAGGTAGTCCATCTTGAGCAAAGTTAGTTGAGTATATAAAAAACAATGCTAAGATAAAAACACAAATTCTCATATAAATGTCCTAAGTTTTATAAAAATATAAAATGTAAAACTAAGTAAAAAAATAATGATAAACAAATATTTTTTTACTAATTTAAATTATCTCCATTCCTGATCAATCACGGTTATTCTTCCAGGATAGCTCATTGGCCCGATGGCTGTCCTGACAGTTGGCTTAATATCGAGTTTAACTTTTGATGTTGTGCCGTTTACACCACCGATTGCTAAAGCAAGATTTACAATACTTTCGTAACCTCGGCTACCGAAGAATTGATATAAATCTAAGCCCATCCCTAGTGGTATGATTGTAGATTGACCACTTCCCGGAACCGATATTTCACTTTTGATGTCTCCGTTGATTGTAGTGATTTCGTCAATTATCAAACGGTAATCAAGTGATTGAATAAACGCATTTGTTTTTTGCTTCCCGTTATTACCATCATTAGGATTCTGTGCTAATACATTTAAAGTAAATTCAGCAGGAAATTTTTTGGTTGCAAATGAGCTGGTCAATTTCAACACATCTGTGGTTGATATATCATTAAAACTCTTCTTGTTTGATAATGTTATACCCGAAACTGACATATTCGAAATATTGTCGAGTTTAAATTTTAATCTGCCTATATCTGCCAAAGTATTTGTAATATCTTTTACTATATTACAAGATTGGAAAAAAAATATGCTGATGATAAATATCATCAATACTTTTGTTATTGAGAATCTGCTCATTTTATTCCTTTATATAATATTCTTATTTAGATTGATAGACGATTAATACTAAAAATTGGTTACGATTTAGGAAAAATAAAAATTGAATTTTAAATTATCATAAAAAAAATGTAAATTGAATAAAAATCTCAAGTAAATTTCAAAAAGAAAAAATATGATAGACAATTTATTTAATAATATAGAAAATCAAAAAGAAAAGTTGAGTTTGGCTGAGAATTACTTCCTCAGATCAGATATTAGAGACAAGAGTGAATTATCATTATTCTTGTCCGAAACCTCAAAGCCTGTATTTCTTAAAAGTTTAGAAAATGATTCATTGAGAAATGATTGGGCCCAACTATGTTTTAAACTTATAAGGAATTATAATTATTCTTTACTCGACTTGTTTGAATCAAGAACATCAGAGAGTCCGGATAAGACATTGTTCCACGATATGTCCGAACCTGATAAGGGGAAGTGGTCGTACAAAAGAATTTATCAAAATCTAAAAGAAATTGCAGCCGGTTTTTATCATGTTCACAATAAAAATATTCTGGAAGAAGTTGATATATCATTAATGCCAAGATTAGCTATTCTTTCAGAAAATTCTGTAGTTTCAGCTTCTGCTGACCTGGCATGCTTATGTTATGACATATTAGTCACACCACTAAATGTAAGTTTTGGGAGAGAAATAATTGAATATATTTTTAAAGAACTTGATATCAACACTGTTGTAACTGACAGTAAGCAAAGAATTGATATGTTAATTAGTTTAAAAAATAGTTCTTTTCCAGATTTAGTGATTTTCTCTACAAATAGCGAGTATAGTGAATATTCAGATTCAGTATGTTTTATTGGTGAATATGAGGCTTCGTTGAGTCCGTCTGATATTGAAAAAATATTGAGTAAACGAAAAAAACTGAGTATAAATCAAGTATGCACGGTAATGTTTACATCAGGCAGTACAGGTATGCCAAAAGGATTGTCCTTCACAATGTACAATTTAATTTCTAAACGGTTTGCCAGAGGTGCAGCACTTCCTGATGTTGGAGAAGACGAAGTATTTTTGTCTTTTTTACCTTTATATCATACTTTTGGAAGATATCTCGAATTAATGGGCTCGATTTATTGGCGATCAACATACGTTTTTGCTGGTAATACATCATCAGATACTCTACTAAATTTGTTCCCGATAGTTCAACCAAGTGTATTTATAAGCATTCCCCTAAGATGGAATCAGCTTTATGAAAAAGCATACGAGATGATGAGCGACGTTAGTGATTCTAAGGAATTGAGAAATATTTTCAGAAAGGTAGTTGGAAATCGGCTGAAGTGGGGATTATCGGCGGCAGGATATCTTGATCCAAAGGTATTTGAATTTTTTGGACTAAATGGGGTTGAGCTTTGTAGTGGTTTTGGAATGACTGAGGCTACAGGTGGTATTACAATGACACCACCCGGTAAGTATCGCCAGGGGACTGTGGGAATACCTCTCCCCGGAGTTAATTGCCTGATTAATTCTGAGGGTGTTCTCGAAATTAGTGGTCATTATGTAGCAAGATATTTAGAAAATGCAGGACCATTGTCAGAAGTATCTTTTCCTGATGAAGAAACTTATCGTATTTCAACAGGAGATGTATTCCAAGTTGACTCTGATGGGTATTATGAAATAGTTGACAGAGTAAAAGACATATACAAAAACAATAAAGGACAAACAATTTCTCCCAAAAATGTTGAGAATAAATTTGAAAGTGTACCCGGTATAAAAAGGACATTCCTGGTAGGTGACGGTAAGCCATATAATACTCTGTTGATTGTTACTGACCAGAACGAAGATTTGATTAGCCAAAAATCACCTGAAGAAGTGAATGATTACATTGAACTTTTGGTGACTAAAGCTAATCAGGAACTTGCAAACTATGAAAGAATTGTAAATTATCTTATCATTGATAGAGATTTCGAAATGGATAAAGGAGAACTAACTCCAAAAAATTCATTTAACAGAAAAAATATAGAAAAAAACTTTTCAAAAGAAATTGAAAAACTATATGAGAAAAACCATTCTGATTATAATTTCGAAAGCCTAATCATAAGAATTCCAAGGTGGTTTTACCGAGACTTAGGTATTATTGAAAGTGATATTTCTGTTGACAGCTTCGGATTTTTGAATAAAAGGAGTAAAAAAGTTCTCAGAATCAAAAAGAGTGATATCGAAAATCAAATAATGATCGGTGATTTGATTTACGAAATTACTGGAAAACAAGTCAATTTGGGCACTTTAGCCCGTCAACCAAAACTATGGGTTGGTAATCCTAATTTTATTGAATTTTCTCCGGTAAAAGATGGCTGGGATACAAATATTGATACTATTTCAGAGAATGTATTTATTGATTATAATCCCCAGTCAATTAATTATCCGGTTGATGAAAACAAGCGACTTGGAGTTGGAAACCAACTTTCAGAAGTTAACAAAATTGTTTGCGATATGATATTCGGTAATGAGGAAATTATTTTTGAAACTTTAAGAAAAGTTGAGCATTTACTTGACAATACCACCGAAAAGTTTATCAATCTATTAAGAAAAAGACTTCAAGCACTTGCCAAACATCCAAGTGAAGATGTTCGCTGCACAGCCTATAGAATTTTGTTGCTTGATGAACCAAGCCCTGACTATTCAAAAGCTTTTCCGGCATTTATTAAATCAGGTTTAAGTTATCTGAATGAAAAATCAATCAAAGAAATTGCAGGTGGTAAATTAGAAATCAGAAGATTGGAAGCACTGAGAAAAAGACTTTTAGCTTATCGGACACAGATTGATTTGTCAAATGACGAAGTCACAATTTATCAGTTCAAAAGCTTGTTCAAACTTTTAATAAACTTTCTAAAAAATAATCCCGAATTTTATACATCGGTTAGGTTTGAATTAATTTCTTGGATATTGTTTAATAAAATTCCTGAAGTTTCTGCATTTGCAAAGCAGTACTTTAATGAAATGCATAAATTTTATGAAAATATGCTCGACGAGAACACACCAAAATATCCTTATGCTCTTTGGATGAGTAAAATTGTGTTTGATCAGGAGATTAATGAGTTCGAAATTGACTCAATTAATAATGTTTTGATAAATAAAGCATTTCTTAAGCAATCTATTATTCTATGCTTTGACGAAGGAGATTTTTCAATCAATGATGTTAAGGACAAAGGAATATGGATTTCAAGGTTAAGCAATGACGGTACAACTTATCATTACAGAGTTATAATTGCCATGAAAAATCAGCGTCACTATGATTTACAGATATTTATAAATAATGGTGATGATGAGAAAATTATACTACAAACAATACTTCGCCATGTTGCTATTTCAGGATATCCTTATGGATACAGAGTGCTTCCTAAATTGGGTGCTTATCGCCAAGAACTAAAGGCGTGGTCATTCGAATATTTTGGAGAATTGTCTCTTTGGGCAAAAATTCGTGAATTCTCGAGTCAGAGAATTAGCGGTAACCCATTTAGTAAAGTTGATGTACTCCGAAAATATTATATTCAAGCAATTTCAGCATTTATTATTGCTTGGAGAAACTCAGGAAAGCAGATCATACCCGGAATCGTTTCGCCGAATAATGTTATAATACCTGAACTTGATTTTCGAGACGGAGCTATTATCAACTCAATAAATGGTTGGAAAATGTTTTACAGTTTTACACAATTTATTGATGCAATTATTCTGAATTTTTACGAAAAACCCGTCATTCACTATACCTGGATAGAGCCCTATCTTGACAAAAGCTGGATTTTCGAAGCCATTTTAAATGCTTTGGATCAAGAAGAGGGTAAATCTGTTTTCAGAGAAATATCTAATGAAATGAAATCATTTGATGAAGAAAAATACTCTGAGTTAAGCACAATTTTAGATAAATTTATTACAAAAATTGAGACAAATTATTTCCCGACACTTAAGTTGATTTCATCTGTCGAAAGGTACAATGATTGGGCAAGTGAAAACACAGATGCTGAAATTGATGCCCACGAGCAGACAATAAGAGAATTAATTGTCCTTTATAATTTGAACATTAAAAATGAAGCTGATAGATTATTTCTTTACAAGTCAACTTATTTCAAAAAATCAACTATAGAAGTACATAAAAAGTTTGATGAAATTATTAATAGATTGTATCGAAACAAAAACGAAAAAGCGACGCAACTTATTGAACTTACCGAGTTGCAAGCGTTACTTCAAAGTCAGGACGAAAGAACAATATTTGCTAAAATGTTATTTCCAAAAAGTGTTGCTAACGAGATGAGGATTACCGGCAAAGCCATGAACATTAGTGGAAAAGTTATTATCAATTCATATATTAAAGATTACAATAACGAACTATATACAATGCGGGAAGTAGAAAACGTTTCGGAAATAGGAACTCTTTATAGGATATTCTTCAAAGAAAACTATCCTAAGGTTATTTCTGAAAATGATGAATTTTATATATTGACAGACAGTATAAACAGGATAGTTGGAGGATTGTGTTATCGAAAAACTGACAACAATTCAGTTATAATTGATGGAGGAATAATAATTAAATCATTAACAAACCGTGGTCTTGGAACTGCAATGCTCGAAGACTTTTGTTCAAGAATGGGTGCTTTAGGTTACGAATCTGTTCAGGGGCATTTTTTCCTGAAGAATTTTTACATAAAAAGAGGATTTACTTACGACAAAAGATATGGCACGCTTGTAAGATTCCTGAATAATCAAAAAAGTATAAATATCAAAGGAAACTACTGTATAATTTAGTTTAGTTGGTACTAATCAATTTTTATTGCATGATAAAACAAAAAAAACGGCATCAATTTATGAGTTTTTCGTATTTTTGTATTTTATATATTTTCTAAAGTAATTAATTCGATAAACTATACACTTGCTAAATGGAAAAACAACGTACAATAGCCCGAACCGTATCTTTTTCAGGTATCGGACTTCACACAGGTAATCCTTCAACAATTACATTCCACCCTGCACCTGCTAATTACGGATATGTATTTGTTCGTACTGATTACGAGCCAAACTTTGAAATACCTGCGTTAATAGATTACGTTGTTGATTTATCACGTGGTACCACACTTGGAATTGATGATGTCAGGGTGCATACAGTGGAGCATGTTCTTGCTGCCCTTGCAGGACTGAAAATTGATAATTGCAGAATTGAACTATCAGCTAACGAGCCACCTGTTGTTGATGGAAGTTCTATGCCTTATGTAAATGCTCTTTTGGATGCAGGGATTCATGAATTGGATGTACCTAGGGAATATTTCGAAATTAACGAAACTGTCAGATATACAAATGATGAAAAACATGTTGATATAGTCGCATTACCTAATCCTGAATACAGGATTACAGTAATGATAGACTATTTCAATCCTGCATTGGGAAGTCAGCACACAGGTATGTTCGACCTCGAGAAAGAATTTATTAAAGAATTTGCTCCTGCCCGAACCTTTTGTTTCCTTACTGAAGTCATGATGCTTCATAAACAAGGTTTAATAAAAGGTGGAAGTTTAGATAGTGCCATTGTAATCAATGACACAAAAGTTTCTGATGCTGATTTGAATACTTTGAAAAATGTTTTCAAACTTGAAAATCCACCTATCAGAGGTGAGAATGGAATTTTAAACGGAGAACAGTTAAGATTTAAAAATGAGCCTGCACGTCACAAACTTCTTGATATGATTGGTGACCTCACACTGATAGGTGTACCTATCAAGGCACAAATATTGGCTGCTCGTCCCGGTCATGCAAGTAATATTGAGTTTGGGAAAAAGATTAGGCAATTATACCTTGAGCATAAGAAAAAAGAGAAGTTATTGCCTAAAAACAACAAGCAAACATTAATGGATATTTATCAAATTCTTGATATTATGCCTCACAGATATCCATTTTTGCTGATTGACAGAGTTACATCTTTCGACCCGAATACCGATACAATAATAGCTTACAAAAATGTTACAATAAATGAACCATTTTTCAATGGTCATTTTCCTGAAAAGCCAGTAATGCCTGGCGTGTTAATACTTGAAGCTTTGGCACAAACTGGCGGCTTACTAATATTTCATAAAGTAAATGATGTCGCTGGTAAGTTAGCTTTTTTTATGGGTATAAAAAATGCAAAGTTTCGTAAACCGGTAGTTCCCGGTGATCAGTTGATGATGGAAGTTAAATTAGTTTCTAAGAGATTTAATGCCTTTATGTTCGAAAGCAAAGCTTATGTTGACGGCAACATAGTAGCAGAGTCAGAATTTCAGGCAGCTATAGTGGAAAAATAAATATGTCTGTTCAGATACATCCTAGTGCTATTGTTTCGCCAAATGCAAAAATTGGCAGTAATACTATCATTGGACCATTCTCAATAATCGAAGATAATGTTGAAATTGGTGAAGATTGTGAAATAAGGTCTAGTGTTATTATAGGGAATGGAGCCCGAATAGGTGATGCTGTACGAATATACGCAGGTGCAGCAATAAGCACCGAACCACAGGATTTGAAATTTAGTGGTGAGCCTACCTTTACATATTTAGGTAATAATACAGTAGTAAGAGAATATGCTACTATCAATCGTGGCACAAAGGAGACCGGAGAGACACGTATAGGTAATGACTGTTTGATAATGTCTTATTGTCACGTGGCACATGACTGTGTGGTTGGAAATAATGTAATAATATCTAATGTTACTCAATTGGCGGGGCATGTTGTAATTGAGGATTTTGTAACTCTTGGTGGTGTTGCAAAAATTCATCAGTTTTGCAAAGTGGGCAAATACTCAATGGTTGGTGCAGATTGCAAAGTTGTTAAGGATGTTCCGCCATTCACTTTAGTTGATCGTAAGCCTGCTCAAGTAGAAGGTGTGAATAAAATCGGGCTAAGAAGAAAAGGATTCGCACCTGAAGTGATTCAAGAAATTGAACAGTTCTATGACACGATTTTATTTTCAGGATTAAATAATCGTGATGGTATCGAGAAATTTATTCAGCGTGGCAAAATTTGTGATGAAGTAAGTTATTGTATTGATTTCATTCAAAATTCAGTCCGTGGAATACACAGATAATAAGCTATTTAATAATAATTCTAAACAAAAAAAAGCAGAGAAATATCTCTGCTTTTTTTTATTCCATAATTTAATTACTTATTATTTATGAATTATTTAGTATCTTAGTGATAAATATAAAGATTAATTTTACAAAATGTTTATATTATGGATTTTGAAAAATTTACCAGAGAACAATTGATTAAGCAAATTCAAGATTTGAAAGATGAAAATGCTTATCTCAGGCATATTACTTCTGAAATGGATGTAATGGGATTTCAACTAAATAGTATGCTCTATCAGGTAATGTTGAATAATTTCCCTTTTATGGCTTGGATGAAGGATACGCTTGGGAAGTTTACTGCT
Source organism: bacterium (assembly GCA_024711295.1). Taxonomy (GTDB): domain Bacteria; phylum Bacteroidota; class Ignavibacteria; order Kapaibacteriales; family UBA2268; genus JANJTB01. Next base: position 149,166 of record JANJTB010000039.1, read on the forward strand.
GTAAATCATTTATTTGAAAAAACTTATAATATATCAAGTGTTGATGTACTGGGTAAAACTGATTATAATTTAGTTTCTAAAGACCTTGCTGATGAATTTACTAATGAGGATGAAATTGTTATCAAATCTGGAAAAGCCCAAAACATAATTGCACATAGAGTAATAGATAATAATCACAAGTGGTTTGAGACTTACAAAACACCTATATTTGATAAAAATGGAAAAGTAATAGCGTTACTCGGAATGACCAGAGATGTAACAGAACAGTTTATTCTCAAAACTGAACTCGAAAAAAGCGAGTATCAACTGCGCACATTAACAGATTCAATTCCTGTAGGCATTTACAGAACAGATGCTCATGGAAACTTTATTTTTATAAATTCTACTCTTGCAAATATTCTCGGATTTAATTCAAAGCAAGATCTACTCGAAACTAATGCCGGGATATACTACTATGACAAGTCTGATAGAGAGAATTTGATTAGTCAGTTGAAAAAAAATAACTTCCATCAGCAAATATTAAAATTAAAGACAATTGATGGCAAGGAAAAATGGGTTAAGGACGTTTCAAAAGTTGTTAAAAATGATGATGAATGCGTTGAGGAGAATTTTCTGATAGATGGTATTTTAGATGATATTACTGATGTAATTACTAAAGAAAATCAATTAAACAATCAGATCAGCTTATATAATGACAGCTTTGTTAATTTACCTCTTGCAACAGTAATAATTGATGATAGTTATAATTTGATATTTGCAAGTAATGAATTTTACAAACTGTTTGGTTACAGTGATCAAGAGATCCTAAATAAAAATTTAAAAAATATCATTGTTCCACCCAATTTAAGTGAAGAAAGTAAGTTCTTACTTATTAATACTGATTTGTATGATTTATCTTCTATAGAGTCACAAAGACTTCACAAAAATGGTGACCTGATTTCTGTAAGAATTATCTGTAAAAAATTCATTTCAGGAGAAGTCAAAAAATATTATTCAATAGTATATCAAAATATCAGTGAAAATCTTGATGAGATGAAAGACTTAAAAACAAGTGAAGCTAGATATAAATTATTAGCCGAAAATTCATTCGATGGTGTTTATATTATTACAAATAAAGGTTACGAGTATGTAAACCCAAAATTCTGTGAAATAACCGGTTATACTGAATCTGAACTTTTAAGTCCTGAATTTCATTTTGATGTATTATTAACAGATGAATCAAGAGAGTTTATGAGAAAAAGGTTTCAGGCAAGATATGCTAATCTAGAAATTCCTGATAACTACTCTATCACTATAAATTCTAAATATGGAGAAATAAAAGAGCTTGAGGTTGTTACCAAGAATATTTCCAGATCTAACGAACTGAGAATTTTAGGTATTATGCAGGATGTTACAAGCCGTCATGCATCAATGAGAATGCTTCGGGAAAGTTATCAGAGATTTAAACTGCTTTTTGATAATAGCCCGGGAGTTGCATATTTATGCAAAAATGATGAGCGCTATACTGTATTTACTATCAATAGCAAAATATTCGACATTGTTGGTTATACTAAGGACGATTTTATAGAGCAAAAGGTATTTTTTACTGATTTTTACTTCGAGGATGAGCACCGGATGATTTTTGACACAGTTGATGATGCTTTGTCAAGTAGAAAGCCCTGGCATCTAATTTATAAATTAAAACATAAAAATGGTGGTTATAGATGGTGTGAGGAATTTGGAGAAGGGCTTTTTATCGAAGGTGAACTTCAATATTTGGGTGGTATAATATTCGATATCACCGATAGAATAAGCATGCAAAATGAATTGCAGAGATTAAATAATGATCTTGAAGAAAGAGTAATTTTAAGAACAAAGGAATTAGACCAAACATTGTTTGAACTAACAAAAGCCAGGGATGAACTTGAAATTTCCTTAGATAAGGAAAAGGAACTTTCTGAACTCAAATCAAAGTTTATTTCAATGGTATCCCATGAGTATCGAACTCCACTAACAGTGATATTAACTTCAACTTATTTGCTCGAACGCTACTATGTAAATCAGGAAACAGAGCCTTTTAATGAGAGTTTGAAAAGGATTCAGGACAGTATAAAAAATATTACTAAAATACTCGAAGATGTCTTGATCATCGGCAAAGAAGATATAGGTACTAAGGAACTTAAAAAATCAAATATCAATATCAAGTCTTTTTTAAATGAAATAATAAATGAAGTGAAATACAATATAAGCGTTGATAGAATAATTGAAGTTAATGTTGATGATAATCTTATATTGTTTACTGATTATACTAATTTAAGATACATTGCTCTTAATTTACTGACTAATGCAATCAAATATTCCAATGATAAATCTGTCGTAAGAATATCATCTTACATTGAAAAATCTAGTGTGTGTATTAATATTACTGATGAAGGAATTGGTATACCGCATAATGAAATTAATAACTTATTTGAGCCATTCTATCGCTTCAGTAATGTTGGAAATATACCTGGAATTGGTTTGGGCATGACTATAGTAAAGAATGCTGTTGATTTACTGGATGGCAAAATTAATGTAATAAGTGAAATAGGAAAAGGAACTACATTTATAGTAGCTTTTCCACAACAATAAATAGAATTTAAGGGATGAAATAATGTTAAAGAAATTTATTGATTATATTGACTTAAGGCATGAGATTGAAGATTTCAATTTGATTCATAATGAAATCGAAAAAGGTGTAGTATTCAAAGGGACTAATCTTTGGATTTTAATGTTCGCAATAGTAGTAGCATCTGTCGGTCTTAATACAAATTCAACTGCAGTTATTATCGGAGCTATGTTGATTTCTCCACTCATGGGACCAATAAATGGTATGGGGTATAGCATTGCAACCTACAATTTTGACTTACTTAAGAAATCTGTCAAGAATTTTACTTTTGCTGTGATTGCCTCTTTGATTGCATCAACATTTTATTTTGCAATAAGTCCTGTTTCGACTGCTCAGTCTGAATTATTAGCTCGTACAACACCTACTATTTATGATGTTTTGATTGCTCTTTTTGGTGGTTTAGCCGGGATAGTTGCTATTTCTAGTAAACTTAAAGGAAATGTTATACCGGGTGTAGCTATAGCTACGGCCTTGATGCCGCCCCTATGTACTGCCGGGTATGGCTTGGCAACATCGCAATTCAATTTTTTCTTTGGTGCATTTTATTTATTTACTATTAACACTGTTTTTATTGCAATATCATCAGTGTTAGTATCGCAGTTTTTCAAATTTCCAATCAGTAATGTAATTGAGGAATCAAGGAAAAAGTCTGTAAACAGATGGATAACAATAATTATTACAATAACTCTGTTGCCGAGTATTTATTTCGGTTACAAGCTTGTTTTGAATGAAAAGTTTAATGAGAATGCTGCTAAATTCATCAGCAATGTAACAACTTACGAAGGTAGTTACTTGCTAAAATATAATATTGATGCTCCGAAAAAAGAAGTTAAGCTAATTTATGGAGGCAATTTGTTAAGTGATGACAGTAAATTGAGAATCAAAAAGTCAGCTACTGATTTCGAAATCATTGGTGCTAAAATAGTGATTGAGCAAGGTTTCTCATTTAATGAATCAAGCATTGATGAAAACCAAGTATTGAAGAATAAATTGAACGCAACGCTATTTCAGTTAGAAAAAGTAAAAAAAACAGTTGATTCAATTAGTACTAAACCAATGTTTGGTAAGGAACTTTTAAAGGAAATTAGACCTTTGTTCCCTCAGATTTACGGATTAGCTTACTCTGACACCTATATTTTCAATGATACTCAGGATACTACTGGATTACAAAAATTAGCATTAATTGTAATTAATGTAAAATCCAAATCATTGAAAAAATCAGATGAAGAAAGTGTCAATCAATGGTTGAATGCAAGATTGAAAACAGATAAATACAAAGTGTATTTTGTGGAATAGTAAGATTTTAAGCAACATTTGATTCTGAATACTGCAATTTATATAATTTTGCATAAATACCATTGTTTTCCAGCAGCTCAAGGTGGGTTCCTATTTCTCTGATTTCGCCTTTGTGTAATACAATAATTTTATCAGCCCGCTTAATTGTAGAAAGTCTGTGAGCTATTACAATTGATGTCCTGTTGGCAAGCAAAACCTCAAGTGATTTTTCAATGATTTTTTCTGTTTCTGTGTCAATACTGGAAGTTGCTTCATCAAGTATCAAAAGCTCAGGTTTAGCAGCGTAAGCTCTGCAGAATGAAATTAGCTGATTTTGACCTGAAGAAAGAGTTTGACCCCTTTCAGATACCTGTGTTTGGAATTTATCAGGTAATCTGTCAATGAATTCATAAGCTCCAAGTGCTTTAGCAGCATTGATGATATCTGTGTTACTAATTTCCTCATTATTTAGTGAAATATTGTCGGCAACACTTCTGGAAAATAAAAATACATCCTGCATTACCAAAGCGATTTTTTCTCTAAGTGAATATTGATTTAATTCTCTAATGTCAGTGCCATCAATTTTAATGCTTCCCTTTTGGAAGTCATAAAATCTACATATTAGATTTATTAATGAAGTTTTACCCGAACCTGTTGCTCCAACAATTGCGACAGTCTCGCCCTTATTGATGTTGAAATTTACATTTCGAAGAACCCATTTTTCATTATCATAACTAAATGATACATTATCAAAAATAATACCCGAATTGATTGTTTCAAGCACCTTAGCATTGTCTACATCAGTGGTGAGATCTTCAGTGTCTAAAAGCCCAAAAATTCTTTCCGAAGAAGCCATCGCATTTTGAAGAGTAGTGTATTTTTCGCTCAAATCTCTGACAGGCCTGAAGAACATTTCAGCATATTGAATGAAGGCAATCAAGACACCTACTGTCATAAATCCATCAAGTACATGAAGTCCTGAATACCAAAGGGTAATACCTAAGGCTATAGCACTTATCATCTCTATTGATGGATAGAATATTGCATAATAAAATACTGTTCTGATATTTAGTTCTCTGGTAGTTTTATTAATTTGGTCGAATTCACCAAATAATCTGCTTTCCTGATTATATAATTTAACTGTATTTATTCCGGTAATGAATTCATTAAGAAAAGAATTCATTTTTGAAACTTCATTTCTCAAGTCGCGGAATAATACTCTGACTTTTTTCCTAAAGAAAGTAGTTACTATTAATAAAAGTGGAAGAACTGTTAATGCTAGAAATGAAAGTTCGGTATTTGTATAAAACATAAATCCCAAAATCCAAAAAATAAGCATTATATCCGCAATCATCATCACCAATCCTGATGAAAATAATTGATTGAGAACCTCTACATCATTGGTAACCCTTGTTACTAATTTACCTACTGGATTTTTATCATAAAATGATAATGATAATTTTTGTATGTGCTCAAAAAGTTTGGTTCTGATATCATTCAAGACACTTTGACCTACCCATTGCATAATGTAGGTCATTGCTACTCTAAGCGCTCCATTAACTACAAGTAGGCCAAAAATAGCTACAATCATCCATAGCAATCCGTGTTTATCCCCTGTTGAAATAAAACTATCAATTGCAATTTTGTTAAGAAAAGGCCTAAGTGGACCTAAAGCTGATACTAAAATTGTAAAAAATAGTGCCGTAAACACATATTTCTTATAGGGTTTAAGAAATACTATCAGCCTTTTGATTAGTTTATAATCTATTGACTTATATTCAGCACCGAATGAATCGCCTCTCATTTTCTCTGCTTGATAATATAGAAAAAGCTAATGACGTGCATTAGCTTTTTTTAACATTTTTATTTTGTTTGAACTATTTTATTATTGAGATTTTCTTAATAAAACGGCTTACACCATCAGAAAACTCTATTAAATATATACCATTCAGAAAGTCAGTTGTGTTAACGGTGATTTGGTTTCTGTTTGTTATACTTTCTTTTAGTATAACATTACCCATGACGTCAAAAATTCTGATATTTTGAAAATTGTCATTACAACTAATAAAAAGATTGTCAAAATTTTGTTGAATTGAAACTTTATCGTTATTATCATCAACACTACTAAGAATATTTTTGAGTTCAAAAACTTCTCCACTCTCATTGATTCCGTATATTTCTTCAATTAGTAAGTCTTGTATATCAAAATTCTTCTCAGAAGTAACAACAAACAATTCTCCTTTAGTATCAAACGGTACGGTTGATGTGCTGTTTGAAATTACAAAATAAATTTTATCATCCTTCTCAAAGAAATAATTGTAAGTGTTTTTAGGGAAAATGCTTCCTGATTTTATATTACTTATGGTAATATCGTCTTTCAATAATCTAAAGGAACCTGCAACACTTTTAAATTTCCCTTCAGAGTTAATGTAAAATGAACTTTCAAAAATATCCTTAGATAGAAACCACTCATTACTTGTCTCTTCTTTAAAAATTGAGTTTTTACCATGTGGGTAAAGACTGTCCTTACCCAAATTGTAAGTCACTATAAGCATATCTGTTGTAGTAATATCAGCATTACCGTCACAATCTACATAGGTGACAGCAGCACTATCCCATGTCAAAACTCTTTGTGGAGTCCATAGAGCACTTGATTTAGCTCTCTTGAAACTTCTGAAGCCTTTAGATGCTGAACCCATTCCAATATATTGGGATATAGGAACAAAATCAAGATGGTCCACAATTCCATTATTATCTGTATCACCAGGCCAAACATTTACGTAACTGTGAATTTTGTAATCAAGAGTTGGAGCCGTCAAGGGAATATTTACACCAACTCCATCATTTATGGCAGTTGCGTAAGGTCTCTCAAAAGACATCCTAAGGTTATTAAGATTTGGAGCATTTTTGGTAACTACAAATTCGAGCTCAATGACTTTAGGTTGTAACTTATCCGAACTCTGAGGATTAATCCCCGAGCTCACACCGATTACCAAATCTGCTGTACCATCGTCGTTATATATATTAACTGCCTGTAATACATCAAAATCACCTTTTCGCCATTCTGAGAACTTTATATAATCTGCCATATCATAATTTAATCTGAAAGCGATACTATTGCTGTTTGGAACTCCATCCAACAATATCTCGAATGAGAAACTATATGTGGCTGTCACAAAGCCCGCATTTGGATTTTGTAAATCAGTACGTTGTATAATTAAAGTTTGGGATATTGCAGAATAATAACCCACAAAGAATAAAAAAGGTATAAATAGCTTCAAATTCATTTATATTACTCACTATTTTTTCAATAAAGAAAGTTTAGCAATAGATGTGCCAAATGTTGAATCGTTAAAATACTTCTAAATCATTGTTAATTAGAAAATTTTCATTAATTTTGTAAATATTTTTTTCACTTTTTATAAAAAAATGGTGTATCAATGAAAGAATTCGCTAATGAAATGCCTCTTAGCTTTTTGAATGAAGAGGACGTTAAAAGACAAAAAGAAGCCTTAGCTAAAGTTAGAGCCCAATTAGGCAAAGAATATCCCAACATTATTGGTGGGAAAGATGTTTTTACAGACAAAAAAACAACATCGTATAATCCTGCAAATAAAACTGAAGTTGTAGGTGTTTTTCAAAAAGGTGTTAAGGATCATGCTGAAGATGCAATACAGGCTGCACTTAAAGCTTTCGAAACATGGAAATATACTCCAGCAGAAGAGCGTGCTTCGTACTTGTTCAAAGCCGCTGAAATTATGCGTCAGAGACGCATGGAAATAAATGCATGGATGATAACTGAAGCTGGCAAAAATTTTGCAGAAGCTGATGCTGACACATGCGAGGCAATTGACTTTATGGAGTTTTATGCTCACGAGGCAATCAGGTACGGACAGCTACAGCCCCTTACTCCTTATCCAGGCGAAAAAAATGAATATTTTTATATTCCATTAGGGGTTGGTGTATGTGTTCCACCTTGGAATTTCCCATTTGCAATCATGGCAGGCATTTCTGCTGCAGGATTTGTAACAGGTAACACAATAGTGCTTAAACCTTCGTCCGAAACACCTATGATGGCATATTTGTTTGCCGATATTATGCGTCAAACAGGTTTACCTGATGGTGTTTTAAACTACTTTGTAGCAAGTGGAGCAGAAGCTGGTGATTACCTCGTTGACCATCCAAAAACCAGATTTATTTCATTTACAGGCTCTATGGAAGTGGGCTTGAGAATAATGGAAAGAGCTGCAAAAATTAATCCTGGTCAAATTTGGGTTAAAAGAGTAGTTGCTGAAATGGGTGGCAAAGATGCTATTATTGTTGACTCAGAGGCAGATGTAGATTCAGCAGCTCAAGGAGTTGTTGCTTCTGCTTTTGGATTCCAGGGACAGAAATGTTCTGCATGTTCAAGAGCTATTGTTGATGCTGCAGTATATGATGAATTTGTAGAGAAAGTCAGAGAAGAAGTTGACAAAATTCAAATCGGTGAACCTTCAGAAAATTACAGAATGGGTCCTGTTATCAGCGCAAAAGCAGAGAAATCAATTTTAGAATATATTGAAATTGGTAAAAAAGAAGGCAGATTAATCAATGGTGGTGAAAAGGTTGAAGGATTGAACGGATATTTCATTAAACCTACTGTATTTGCTGATATTGATGAAAATGCAAGAATTGCTCAGGAAGAGATTTTTGGACCGGTATTAGCTATTACCAAAGCCCGCGATTATGACCATGCTTTAGATATTGCAAACGGTACAATTTACGGCTTGACTGGTGCTGTTTATTCAAAAAATGAGCAAAAACTCGAAAGAGCTAAACGTGAATTCCATTGTGGTAATCTATATCTTAACAGAAAATGCACCGGTGCTATGGTTGATGTTCATCCATTTGGTGGTTTCAATATGAGTGGCACTGACTCAAAAGCAGGTAGTCGTGACTATTTGATGTTGTTCTTGCAGGGAAAATCTGTAGCTACTAAAATCTAATTTTTTATTAAGCTGTAGATATATTTTTTGGGTTGCGTGCTTAAAGCGTGCAACCCAATTTTTTTCCTAAAATTTCTCCAAATTAATACTAAATAAAAAAAAGCACACAAAATTTAGTAAAATATTATTAAATTTGAAATTATTCCGGGGGGAATTTTGAGTAAAGTAAATCATATAAAAGAATTTTTTCAATCGCTGTCATTGTCAGATGCTCTTTTGGATTGGGTAAGAGCATACAGGTTTGTATTGCTCTTTGTTATACTGGGAAGTGCCCTTTGGTTTTTGATTATGATTGTGAATGTAAGAAACATCAATTCCTTGATAGGAGAAATCAGAGAATTAGAAAAATCCTCCCGAAAACTCGACAATATCAACGAAAGATATATGTATGATATAGTTAACCTCCAGACAGCTGAAAGAATTATTAAAATTGCAGAAGAGCAGTTGTATATGGAGCAATCTCAAAAAGCACCCGACATATTGAAGTAAATCATGAATATTGAAGAAACCCAACAATTTGACCCCGATTATGTAAGAAAGAATAAGTTCTGGAAATTCTGGTTCATTATGTCACTGATTACAATTGGTTTAATATTGGTTGTTTATAGGTTATTGAGTATTCAGGTTATTGATTCTGAAAAGTATAAAGAAATTGCCAAAAAACAACACGAATCAAAAATTACATTGTCTTCGCAAAGAGGCAAAATATTTGACAGATACGGAAGACTGGTGGCTTCGAACCTTGAATCAATTTCAATTGCTGTTGACCCAACCAGATTAAAAAATCCCTTAAGACTTGCAGAGTTAATACAGGAATCACTCGAAATTCCCAAAGAAAGAATCTTAAAGAAAATTCGCTCTGCTAAGGGTTCGTTTGTTTGGTTGGCAAGAGGAATTTTCCCTGAAAAGACAAGTAAGATTGCTGATTTGGGTGATAAAGGTGTTATATTAATAAAAGAACCAAGGCGTATATACCATTACGGGCTTGTATGTTCTCAAGTTGTAGGATTTACAGATATTGACAATAACGGATTATCAGGAATTGAACTCAAACATGACAGTATTCTAAAAGGCAGAAGCGGCTACATGGTCATGAATCGCGATGGTCTTGGCAGGTTAAGACCTGCGGCTGATTTGCCTGTATTTCCTGCTGTTGATGGATATTCACTTAAATTAACAATAGACATTGAATTTCAGAGAATTGTTGAGTATGAATTGATGAAAGGTGTAGAGAGTGCAGATGCCGAAGCAGGTACCGTTATAGCTATCGAACCATCTACAGGTGAAATTCTGGCAATGGCAACTTATCCAACCTACGACCCACATTTATCCTCAGGAGAAAAAAAACAAGGCAATATGAGAATGAGAGCTATTACCGATACTTACGAGCCGGGCTCAACATTCAAAATTATTACTGCCGCAGCTGCTATGGAAGAGAAATTGGTCAAAGAGGAAGATAAATTCAATGGTTATGGTGGTTCCATGCAGTTTAAGAATTTTGTTATACGTGATGTTCATGGTATTGGAGTAGTTACATTCAGAGAAGCGATGGAGCACTCAAGTAATATTATCATGTCGAACGTTGCATCAATGATTCCGGATTATACTTTTTACAAATATCTGAGAGATTTTGGATTCGGTATTCGTTCCGGAATAGACTTTCCAGGGGAAGTACCTGGTAAATTGCCTAAACCCGAAGATTACAATGCTGCATCAAAAAGATATATGGGTTTTGGGTATGGATTATCTGTTAGTCCACTTCAGATTACAAATGCTTACTCTACAATTGCAAATAATGGAATTTTGATGAAACCATATTTGGTAAAATCAATGTTTGATTTAGAAGGTAAAGAAGTTTACAGTAGAAAGCCTGAACAGGTAAGAAGAGTTATTTCTGATAGTACTGCCAAAAGACTGAATGATATGCTAAAAGGTGTCGTAAACAAAGGAACCGGTAAATCGGTACGTGTTGATAATTTGCAAGTTTGTGGTAAAACAGGTACTGCACAGCAAATTGTGAATGGAGTATATTCTAAATCTAATTACACAGCATCATTTGCTGGATTTTTCCCAGCCGAAAACCCAAAGGTAGCAATGATTGTTGTACTTGACAAACCTCGCTCTTCAATCTATGGCGGAGCTGTTGCTGGCCCGATATTCAAAAATATTGCGTTAAGGTGGGCTTCTGTTTCTGATGAAATAAAGAGTGGAAATCTTTTGGAATATGCCAGTATTGATACAACTATTGAAAAATCAGATAATTATATTGTACCAAATTTTATTGGAAAAAATAGGGCAGAAGCTTTGAAAATATCTGCACTGACTGGCTTAAACCTGATTTTTAATCATGAAAACGATGGTGTTGTAATAGAACAGTCACCCGAGCCAATGACACATATTGAAAAGAAAAACCCGATTAACATATTTTTGACTTCTAATGAGCGGAAAAAGAAATCAACTACAGATTATGAAAAAATTAATCTTGTTGGTGTGCCTTTGAGGAAAGCAATTGCTTACTTAAACGCTTATTCTATAAAGTCTAAAGTAATAGGACGTGGAATTGTTATTAAACAAAGATGGGAAATAGACGGTAACAAATCAAGATTATGTATATTAGAATGTAATTGATTATGAAAACTTATCTGATATTAATTTCTTTAATTTTTATTGTTTCTTGTGCAGAAGACAAGGTTGCATACAGAAAAGATTTGAATTCTGTTTTTGATTCGGTTGGTTACGAAGGCGGTTTTGTTCTATTGGATATTAAAAGTGGCAAAAAAACTTATGTAAATCAAGAATACTGCAGTCAAAAATATTCTCCTGCTTCAACTTTTAAAATTCCTCACTCATTGATTGCTTTAGAAACAAAAGCAGTATCTACAATACACGATACTATTAGATATAATGGAATACCTAAGGATATTCCTGAATGGAATCAAGACCATGACTTAGCTTCAGCATTCAAAAACTCTGTGGTTTGGTATTATCAGGATATGGCAAATAGAATTGGTGATTCAGCGATGAAATTCTGGTTGGATACTCTCAAAGATTATGGTACAATGCTTCGACCGGGTGCTTTGGATAAGTTTTGGTTGGATGGAAGTCTTGTAATTTCTCTTGATGAGCAGGTTAACTTTTTAGAAAAATTAGCCGAAAACAAATTACCCTTCAGAAAGGGAGTTTTAGACACAGCCAAGACTATAATGATTTTTGAAAAAAAACCTACCTATACAATATATGCTAAAACCGGACTTTCAAATACATCAAATGTTGGTTGGTTTGTTGGTTGGGTCGAAAAGAAAGATAATAAATTCGTGTTTGCAACCAATATCAAATCAAAGGATTCGTTATCAAGCAAGTTCATGGCAGATAGAGTTCTGATCACTAAAGAATTGCTGAAAAGATTGAGAGTTATTTGATATGTCTTATCACAGGATGTTTCTGATCATTAGTTTAATTATAAGCACATTGATGTTGGTTCAATGCTCTGATAATTCATCGAAATTGGGCTTTTTTGTCATTGATAGTGTCTATGTAGCAAAAGGTGTTGAATACCCCGCTGATTACTGCACAATGCAGGTTTACGAAAATCCAAGAGATAAAGAATCCAAAATCATTGACCTACCTGTAATCAGAATAAGAACAAACTCTAATGACCCGGGTGCACCTGTTTTTGTATTAAATGACGGACCAGGTTTGAGTAATTTTGAGCAAAATCTACCACTTGGACTATTAAATAATCATGATTTGATCATTATTGGTTATAGGGGTGTTGATGGTTCTGTTAATTTAAATATTCCTACAGTTAATAATTTGATTAAGAATAAGAATTTTCTATCGGATGCGAACTTGGATTTGGCAGCGTTAGCTTTTGATAAAGGTTTATCGCATTTAAGAGATAGTTTGGAGATTGACCTGAAAATGTACAATCTTGAAAACATGGCTTATGATTTAGAAAGTGCTCGTCAAGCGTTTATGTATCAAAAGATCAACCTTTTTACTGTTGGATTTGGTGCCAGGATTGCTCAGTTTTATTCTGCTATAGCACCAAATTCTATATTTAGAATATTTATGGAACGACCTAAAGCTTATGGAGCTTTGGTGTTAGACCCTAAACATATTGACAATGTTATTGATTTTATAAATTATTCATCAACTGATTACAATGGCGGTAAGGGTTTTAGAAGTTTAATTTTTGAAGCTCTTAAGAAAACTGCAAATAATTCAGATTTAGAGTTTGATTTTGATAAGATAATTTTTCAGACCATTAATTCTACTAATAATAGTCAGGGCCCGGCTCTGGTAAACGAGGCATTTTTGTCTGCTAATCAGGGAGATTATGAAAGTTTGAAATACTTGGAAGAGACATTCGATAACTCTGATATATCTCTTAATTTTGGTGATTATGCGGTAAAAATTCTAACAAGTGAATTTGACAGGAATAAAAATTACAGAAAAGATTTTGGGTTTAGTCTTGAACCACAATTGGTCGGTTCACCTCTTGCAAAGTTTATCTGTGGTAGTCTTCAAAAGTCAAAATTGTTGAATGATATACATGCCTTGGAGGTTTCTAACCCTGATAAATTGAATGGAGAGGTGTTTATTGTAATGTGTAATTTAGATATATATTCGCCATACGAATTAGCTGAATTTGATCTAAAAAATAAATATTACAACGCAAAAAGTATGTTGATGTCGGATTATTCTCCGCAAGATTTATATACATATAATTATTCTTCATATTCAAAGTCGGTATCTGAGTTCTTATACATAGGTGATACAAAGCTATTTGTATCATATCCTTTAGAAATTAATTTTAAACCGAACAAAACACTTAAACAAATTTCACTGGAAAGAATTCAATAAATGTAACATTTTTGCAAAATTTGTTTTATTATTAAATTATAGAAATTACAATTAGGAGAATTTATATTAATGCATAAGTATTTAGTTTTATTTGTTGTATTATTCATTTTTTCATGTACTGAACAAAATTCACCCGGGAATGATGGAAGTAGCACTAATCCCGATGATTTTAAAGAGGTTATACAAAAATATGAAAATACGGTAACAGAAAAGCCCAAAGAAGTTGTTGATAAGTTTATGTATGTTAATGGTTATCGCATGGCTTTGAATATGATGAGGGATTCTCTTCATTTCGATATTGAGCAGTTCATTCAAGGATTTATTGATGGTATAAAAAATAAAGATACAAAAGTACCGATAGATTCTATGGACCAGGTTATGGCTGATTTTGGCATTTACATGACTAAAAGGACAGAAGAAAGAGCCAAGCTCCAAAGCATTGAAATTTCTGTTCAGCAAGTAGTAAATCTTGCTGAAGCTGACTCTTTTTTGGTTGAAAATGCGAAAAAACCTGGTGTTGTGAGTCTTCCGAGTGGATTGCAATATAAGATTATCAAGGAAGGAACAGGCAGAATGCCAACACCGACTGATCCTGTTTTAGTTCATATGACTTCTACTTTCCCTGATGGCACCATATTTGACGATACTCGAAAAGGTGATCCAAGAGCTATTCCAAATGAGAGAATGATTCCTGGATGGCTTGAGGGTATAACTAAAATGAAAGAGGGCTCAAGATGGATACTTTACATGCATCCAAACCTTGCATTTGGCGAGTTCGGAATGGAAGGTAAGGTTCCACCAAACAAACTTACAATAGTAGATGTAGAGCTTATTAAAATTATGTCTCAGGCAGAAGTTGAAGAACATCTAAAGAAAAATCCGCCTAAACCTATGATTCCTGGTGGACCTGTAAAAGGAATGTAATTTATAATAAAATCTAGATGAGCGAAAATTATTTGTTAATTTTCGCTCTCTTGTTTACTTTTAAAGAAACTATTATTACCATCAAAAAATAAACTGATATAAAAATCTTCATAATAATACTGCTATTATTCATCCAATTCAACCTGATTTATTCCGGACAAAAAACACAAATTATCTGGAATAACAAATCAAAATCTATTACATTGTTAAACGATAACGCAACAAGTTACATTAGTATTAATGATTTATCAGATCTAATCAGTACTGGAGCTATAGTCGAAAATAATCAAATAGTTTTGGATGGAGAATCAGTCAAATTCGCTGCAGGTTCATTCTATTGTGTCTATAGAGATGGTGACAATATTAGGGTTGCTCAAATGTCTTTGCCTGCAATTACTATTAATTCTGAACTCTATATTCCATTTAATTCTCTTTTATCTGCGTTAAGTGGGATTAAGCTCATACATAATGAATTATTGGGAAAAGGTTGGTTAGTTAAGTCTAACATATTTAATAAATTAAATCATGAAAAGCCCAACCGGAATTTGAAACCATTAGATGGAAATGAAGTATCTAAAGATAATAAAAAAATGTTATCAGTAAATGACACAAATACATCAAAAAAATACCCTGTTATAATATCTGACAGTATATCCTTACCAACTAAATACATTATACCAAAGAGTTTAATTAAATAATCTTATATTTTCTTTACTAATCTAGCAGCAAAAGCGCCATCCATACCTGTAATATGTGGAATAGATTTGTAAAATCCATTTGAGCAAAGTTCAGTTGGGATATATTTTTCTGCAGCATCAAGCTCAAAATCAGGATGATTGTCTAAAAACCACTTGATATTTTCTTCATTCTCTTCAGGTTCGATAGTGCATGTAGAATAAACTAAAACACCACCTGGCTTTAGAATTTTGGCAGCATTTTCAATGATTTTACGTTGATGTTGGACTAATTTTGGGATATCTTCATATTCCTTTTTCCATTTAATATCAGGTTTTTTTGATATTGTTCCTAATCCGCTACAAGGTACGTCAGCAAAAACAATGTCAGCATTTTCAGAAAACTCTGAGGTTTCGGCATCCTTGGCTACTGTTTTGATTATATTGATTTTTAGTCTTTCGGCACCATCTACAATAAATCTTAGTTTTGATTCATGTTTATCATAAGAAATAACTCTTCCTTGGTTTTTCATCATTTCAGCAAGTAAAAATGACTTACCACCAGGTGCAGCGCAAATATCTAAAACAGAATTACCTGGTTTAGGATTTGCTAATGCAACAGCTATTGATGCACTTGGATCCTGAATAGTAATTTTCCCCTGCTTAAAAATCTCACTCGAAGTTATATCATATCTTGGTGACTCTAACAATAATGTTAAATTATTATATTTACTTAAACTATATTTAATATTATGAGTGTCAAATATTTTCGAAATCTCATCTACAGAAGAATTTAGTTCAACTATTCTAACTGCAGTATAAGGTCTTCGGTTGTTGAATTCCATTAAACTTTCAGTTTCTTTTAATCCATATCTGTCAATCCATCTTTTTACCATCCATTTGGGATGTGAAAATAAAACAGCGTAAAAATAAAGTTCATCTTCAGTTTTATCAGGATATCTAATATTTTCCATATTCCTTGCAACATTACGAAGGACACCGTTTACAATTGCAGCTGTTTTTTCTCCCTGAATTCTCTTCACTACTTCTACAGATTCATAAATTGCAGCAGGTATTGGTATTCTGTTCAAAAACATCATTTGGTATATAGCTATTCGCATTGCATTCTTAACAAGATTCAAGCATTTTTGATAATCTCCGTGATAAAATCCTGTTAGTATCCAGTCAATCTTGCCACGCCAACGTATTACACCATTAACCAACTCGGTCAGTAAGGCTCTGTCCTGGTGAATAAGATGCTCATGTTTTAGCTCATGGCTCAAGAGTTTGTCAATGTATGAGTCACTTCTGTCGTATCTGTTCAAAATCTTTACAGCTAACTGTCTTACTGATGGTGAATAATTAGTGTTTTTTTCAATTTCAGAGAAATCTGATGTGTTTTCCATAATAAATAATGCAATTAATAGTTATTACTTTTTTAAACTTGTATTACGTGAATTATAATGCGTCTATTGTATATTATTATTGTCAACATGATTTTATTTCAGATTACGGCATTGTCGCAATATGTACATACGCCACTTATACCCGCCAAGGACAAAATTCCCGGTTGGAATGGTTTTATGATCGGATTAGGACAAAATTTCCAATCAGGTGAATATTATGTTGACTGCGAAGATTGTATTTTCGATGGTGGTGTCGGAACAGGTTTTACTTTAGGTGCAAGTTACGACCGTAAAGCAACTGATTGGCTTAAGTATGGAATTGCAGTTATGTATGACTATTCTGGAATACAAAATGCCTTTTCAGAAACTGAGCAAATTCAATTTGAGCTCGAAAACAGCGGTATAAAAGAGAATATATATATAAACTTCCGGCATACAGCCCAAAGCGATTTTCATTTTATTAATTTTATGCCTTATCTGAAATTTGAACCTTGGAATTTCTTTTTCTTCAGAATGGGTTTTGGTGGTGCATTGCTTTTAGATTCAAGAATCGTTCATGAGAAAGAGCTTATGCAACGAACTGTACAGCTAAGCAATGGCGCGATTGTAACAGTGAGGATACCAAACTCAAATTCTGATAAAGTTACAATCCAGGATAGTCAAGTACAAGAAGTAAGTAATTTTAATTTGTATTTAATGCCTGCTTCTGGTTTCAAAATTGATTTTAGTGAAACAACATATCTGATGACTTATTTACAGTATAGTTTACCATTGAATAACATTTCCGAATTTGGAAAAGATTATAAGATTAATCAATGGAGAATATTCCTTGAATTAGGCTTCAAAGTACATTAAAATGTCTTACAAAAATTTTAAAATAATAATTTAATCATAATGTATCGACGTTGATTGTCAACAATTCAGCCTTTTAGCATACTTGACACTAAAAAAAATAAATAAAATAAACTTTTTAAGACAAAAACTTTTTGAAGTTTGATTACTTTTAGCTAAATTAAATCTTTAATCAATTACAAGATAAAAAAAGTTTTTTAACATATAATTAACAAAATAAATTAAGATTAATTATTATTAATTTAGGTTAAGTATTCTTTTTTTTAAATTATATATATAAAAAGATTTAAGTTCAAATTGATAATTTCAATAAAGAATTTAATTGATGTAAAAAAAATTAATTTAGTATAAAATTTATTTATTTTTAACAGGTAGGAGCTTATGCAAAGACTAATTACTATCACTTTTGCTCTTATAATTGGGGTGATGTTATATGGACAACATCTATTGACTCAAACACCTCAATCAAAGAAAACACCGCAAATTAATGCTGCCCCGGGAGCATTTTATCTTATGAGTGCAGAGATTATAGCACAAGAAGGAGATAAAGGAATTCTTGGTAAAGCCAATAGAATCAGAATTATAAATCTCGGTCCTGTTGTTAACTCTGCCGGTGTAGACTACGCTCCAACAGTGAGTGCTGATGGTAAAACATTATTTTATGTGTCTGATAGACAAGGTAGTAGAATTTTAGATGGTAAGCCATCACATGATTTTTGGGCTGCTAAGAAAAATGACAGACTTGATACAATTTTCTTTACCCCATATAACATTGATACTGTTACCGGTCTGAATTACTTGAATGTAAACACCGAGTTTAATGAAGGTGCAGCATCTATAAGTGCTGATAGGCAAACTCTCTATTTTACAGCCTGCAGCCGTCCTGATGGTTTGGGTATGTGCGACATTTATAAGTCAACAATTGACGGCGATAAATGGGGAAGACCGGTTAACTTAGGCAAGAATGTAAACTCTGAGAACTGGGACTCACAACCCTCAATTTCACCTGACCAAAAAAGACTTTATTTTATTTCAACCCGTAAAGGTCCTAATAGCGACGGTAAACCTGTTACAAAAAACATGGATATGTGGTATTGCGATTGGGATGATGATGCTGAAGAATGGAAACCTGCTCAAAACCTCGAAGAATTAAATACTGACGGATGGGAATATACTCCATTTATTGCAGCCGACAACCAAACCTTGTTCTTTGCCTCTAATAGTCATTCTCCAAATTTAGGTGGTTTAGATTTTTACTTCTCCAGATTTGATGCTTCAACCGGAAAGTGGTCAAAACCTGAAAATCTAGGAGCACCAATAAATACTAAAGCTGATGAGTCATTTATTACATTACCTGCGTCAGGTGATATTATATATTTCTCCTCAAAGAGAACTGACTTATCTGGTTATCAGGGTCATTATGACGTGTTTATGGCTTTTGTTCCATCATTCTTTAGAGCTGTAAACGTTTTAACAACTGTTATTGACGAATGTTCACAAGAGTTTATTCCGGCTGTTGTTACTGTTAAAAATCCTATCACAGGAAGAATTGTTAAAGATAGCATCACTACTTTCAAACCAAAATTTGAGGTTATAGTATCTAATAATGATTACGGTAATCCAAAAGACTCACTTAAATATGTTGATTTGGAAATTACTGCTTCACATCCAAAGTATGGAAGTAAAACTGTAACTCAAAGAGTCGAAAAGCCAAGTATGACAGAAAATCCTGATGAAGTTGAAAAATTTGCGAACGAAATCAATATTACTATTACATTAGGTCAACGTCCAACTTTAGCATCTGATATTGCAGAAGCCGAATACATTACACAGCAAAAAGTTTCAAAACCACAACTCGCTACATGGAGAGGCTTGGTAATGAAAGAAACAAAAACATGGAACTTGTATCCATTATTGAATTATGTATTTTTCGATCAATGTTCTGATGTTATTCCTGAACGCTATATTTTATTTGATTCACCAGACCAAACAGAGATGTTTACTGATACAACAATTCTCGGCGGTACACTCGACAAATACTATCACTTATTAAATATCTACGGTTACAGATTAAGAAACAATCCTTCAGTAAAAATTACTATCGTCGGTACAAATGATGGTCTTACTACTTGCGAAAAAAATAACATGAAGCTTTCTGAATCAAGAGCCAAGAAAATTTACGATTATTTATTGAATATCTGGAAAATTGATGCTTCAAGAATGAAACTCGAGCATGTTGGTATGCCTAAATTACCTACAAGTACCAGAGTTGACTCTATTGGTGTTCACGAAAATCGCAGAGTTGAAATTCTATGTGATAATTGGGAAGTTGTAAAACCTGTATTTGATATCGGTTCTGTAACTGAGCCTCAACCACGTAATATGAATTTTGTAATGAAAAACGGTATTGAGGATGCATTAGTTGCTAAGAGAAGAGTAGAAATTACTAAAG
The DNA here is from genome assembly GCA_024711295.1 of bacterium. Lineage (GTDB taxonomy): Bacteria > Bacteroidota > Ignavibacteria > Kapaibacteriales > UBA2268 > JANJTB01. The sequence continues at coordinate 169,247 of JANJTB010000039.1, forward strand.
CCGGTAAGCCATGGAGAACTCTTACAGAAGTTGGAAAGCTTGATGAAAAAGTTCAGTGGAATTGGCAAAATACCGGTAGAGAATATCCTACTGACGAAATTCAATATACTGCTCAATTGGTAATCACTACTCAATCAGGTGCTGAATGTAAGTCTGATCCTATCAATATTCCAATTTTGCAGGTTACTCAATCAAGATTAAGAACTGAAGGTACAATGGATACTACTAGAGAAATCTATAACCTCATTCTTTTCCCATTTGATAAATATGATGCAGGTCCGGTAAATGAAAGAATCATGAGAGACTACGTATATTCACGTTGTAAACCATCATCAAAGATTGAAGTAATAGGTCATACCGACATCGTGGGTATGTACGACCATAACATGAAGCTTTCAACAAACAGATCTAACTCTGTTAAGAACGGTATCAACAAGGAAACAAGCGGTAAATATAATCAACTAAACAGTAAAGGTGTTGGCGAAGAAGACCCACTTTATACTAATGATTTTCCTGAAGGCAGATTTTACAATCGTACAGTTCAAGTAATTGTAAGAACTCCGCTTAGCGAATACGAAGGTCAATAAAATATTAATTTTTTATTATTGAAATTCAATGGCTGTGTCAAATAAGATACAGCCATTTTTTTTGACAATAGCAATTATGTGACAAAAATATCTTATTTTTGAACTGATTTATTTAAATGAAGTGAAAAAATCATAATGCTCAAAAACATTAGATTTTGGATTAAATACTCCTATATACAGCTTTCGAGGAAGGCATTTTACCTTCAGAACAGAATCCAAATGACAGAATTCATGTACATGATAATTCTGTCTGTTATAATTGGATTTGTAGCAGGATTTGGCTCAGTGGGTGTTAAATACCTGATAGAATTTATTTCCAGACTGGCATTTAGCGGCGATGGTAATATACTAGAAATTGTCTCTGCTACCCCTTGGTATTTGATTGTTATGATTCCTACGTTAGGAGGTTTATTTGTAGGACTTTTTGCAAATTTCGTTGTTCCAGAGTCCAAAGGGCATGGTGTTACAGAGGTTATACAAAGCCTGCTGACAAAGGGCGGTGTTATCAAGCCGATTGTTGCAGTAGGTAAATCAATAACTTCAGCGGTAACTATTGGCACAGGTGGTTCAGTTGGATTCGAGGGTCCAATAGTTCAAATAGGTGCATCTATAGGTTCAACAGTAGGTCAGTTTTTTAAAGTGCCATCAAGAAGGCTTCGAACTCTTGTTGGTTGTGGGGCAGCAGCAGGTATAGCAGCTACATTCAATATGCCTATTGCAGGAGCACTCTTTGCTATCGAAGTCATTATGATGGACTATGCTGCATACCAGCTTTTTCCGATTATCATCTCATCAGTAATTGCTACAGTAATTTCACATCATTATTTCGGGAACTATGCAGAATTTATTGCTTCACCGATTATTCTTGATAACTATTTCGAAATAATCAATTTTTTTGTTCTTGGAGTATTTTGTGGGTTGATTTCTTTTTTCATGATAAAGTCAATATATTTTTTTGAAGACTTGTTTCATAACAAAATTAAGATACCGGTATATATAAAGCCAGCTATTGGAGGATTGATTATTGGTATTATCGGAATTCATTTTCCTTATGTAATAGGTGTAGGGAATGATTCGATAATGCTTGCCCTCAATAATAATATGATTTGGTATATGGCTTTAAGTTTAATTTTCATAAAGATTGTATCTACCTCTATAACACTTGGCTCAGGTGGATCTGGAGGCATGCTTTCACCGGCACTCTTTGTCGGTGCAATGTCCGGCTTTTCATTTGGATACGGACTTGAGTTTTTTGGTATTTCATCTACTTTATCGTATGGCACTTATGCATTCATTGCAATGGGTGGCTTAATAGCAGGTACTGTAAGAGCACCTCTTACAGCAATACTGATGGTATTTGAGCTTTCTAAACAATCTTCTTCAATTTTGCCGTTAATGATTGTTGTAACAATTAGCATAATACTATCCACAAAATTATCAAGGGAGTCAGTATATACACTTAAGCTTGTGATGGATAAGATTAGAATCAAGTCATTCAACGAGAAAAACATTTTACGGTCAATACCGGTAAAAGATGTTTATACTAATAAATTCATAAGTTTAAAAGAGAATACGCCTTATGGAAAAATTACTGAAACATTGCTCAAAATAAATGATCCATGTATTTCTGTTGTGTCATTAGATGGAAAATTTATGGGGATTGTTTCTATGAGTACTCTCAAAGAAACGCTTTTGGATAATGACTTTATGAGAGATGTTGTGATTGCAGGCGATATTGCTGATAAAATGTTGCCTAATGTTACTATTTTTGATGATTGTTACAAAGTTATGGATTTGTGCAGAATATATGATATCGAAGGAATACCTGTTGTTGACGACGAGGACAAAACCAAACAACTGGGTATGATTTGGATTAAAGATGTAAATGATTATTTACAGAAAGAGGTCGAACATATTGAGCATACAAGCGACTTAGCAACCAAAATATCTCAGATTAACAAGGATGAAGAAATACCTTTCATACCCGGCTACGTTATTGCTGAATTGAAAGCACCGAAATCTTTTATTGGCCGAACTATCTCAGGACTGAAAGTGCGCTCAGAATATGGTGTCGAAATTATTTCAATAAAAAAATATGAAAATGATGATGAGGTTATAAAAGCTCTTCCAAAAGCAGACTATATAATTTCTGAAGGTGATTCTTTAATAATTGCAGGTCAAACTGAAAAAGTAAACATTTTGAGGGATTTAAACTAAATTTTAGTGAATTTATTAAAGTATATTAAATTGTTTCTAGCCCTTTATTGAACTTATAGTAACAGCCATGTGAATTATCTTTTGTATCCCCAAATGAAGGTTGAGCACCCTTGTTTCAAGTAATCCGAAAATGAATACTTTACAATCTTTTAAATTTTATTCACCCAAACATATGTTTTTTATATTTTATGATGAAACTGTATTGAAAGGTCTAAAACCGATCTAAATATAAACCAATATTTCATAGCTTTTGTTTTTAAAAAGGCAATTTACCTAAATCTACATTTCCTCCTGATAAAATAACTCCTATCCTTTTATTTCTGAAAAAATCTACATTTTCCATTATCGCTGCAACCGGGACTGCCGATGATGGTTCAATTATTATTTTCATTCTTTCCCAAATGATTCTCATAGCGTTTATGATGGAATCCTCAGATACGGTAAAAATTCTATCAACATTTTGAGTTATAATCTGAAAAGTCATGGACCCAAGTGAAGTTAGCAATCCATCAGCAATTGTTTTTGGGTTTACCGACGGTATCAACTGTCCTGTATAGAAAGACCTGAAAGCATCATCAGCACCTGATGGCTCACCGGCAATAACCAGAGTATTAGGTGACTTGGCTTTAACAGTAATTGAAGTACCTGACAAAAGACCACCACCACCTACAGGTGTCATAACAATGTCTAAGTCTGATGTCTCTTCAAGCAATTCCAAAGCAGCAGTTCCCTGCCCACAAATTACATAAAAATTATTATACGGGTGAACAAAAAAAGCATCAGTTTGTTGAACTATATTTTCCAAAGTTAATTCTCGTGCCTGAAGTGTAGGTTCGCAATAAATTATTTTGCCTCCATAAGATGCAACCGCATCTGATTTTACTTTTGGTGAATTATTCGGCATTACAATATAAGCTGGGATTCCTTGCATGGAAGCTGCAAGGGCAAGAGCCTGAGCATGATTACCTGAAGAATGAGTTGCTACACCATTTCTGATTTTACTATTATCTAATGACAATACAGCATTTGATGCTCCTCTAAATTTGAAAGCCCCAACTTTTTGAAAATTTTCACACTTAAAAAATACATTACAGTTCAATATTTCATTTACCGACATAGAACTTAATATCGGAGTTCTTTTGACTTGATTTTTTATTCTGGAATAAGCCGACAAAATATTATCAAAATTTGGTAATTCGCTCATTATTTTTTGTGTAAATATGTTGATAGATATAAAATTACTTACAAAAATAACTAAGATTAGCGACAAAATAAACAGTTAAATTTTTTTAAGAAAACTTAGTTTTTTTTTGTTTAACTCCCACAAACTCCGTAAATTGCTTATCATTTTAATGTAAATTTTAAAAAGGTTTTTACCCGATATGAAATACTTATATTTAATAGTCTTATTATTATCAGGATTATTCATAAGCAATTGCGAAAAGAAAGAAATAATTGAAGAAGCAACTATGTCTGAATCACACAAAGCAGTAATCGAAAAATTGAATCAATATGCACCTATCGACTTAAAAGTTGATATATCGCATTTAAGTGACAGAGAGAAGCAATTAATTCAAAAACTTATCGAAGCCGGAAGAATAGTAGATAATATTTTCTGGAAACAAGCATCACATGATGCTATAGCCACCCGAGATTCTTTGATGTATGCAAAATCCGACGAAGCTAAAGATTTCTTGAAGTATGTTCTTTTAAATTATGGACCTTATGATGATTTAGCTGATAAACAGCGATTTTGGGGCGAAGGTCCGCAGCGTCGACCTGAAGGTGGCGGTTTCTATCCTGCCGATATGACCAAAGAAGAGTTTGAAAAATATTTGTTGGATAACCCCGAACAGGCAGCTTCATTGAAGAATGACTATACTGTTGTCGTGAGAGAAAATGGGAAGTTGAAAGCTGTTCCGTATTCAATTTACTATCCCGAAATATTCGAATTATCTATGAAAATGGAAGAAGCCGCTGTGTTAGCTGATAATCCAACATTGAAGAATTATTTGATTATGCGTGCAAACTCTTTACGTACTGATGTTTACTTCCCAAGTGATATGGCTTGGATGGACATTACTGATAGTAATATTGATATTGTAATAGGACCAATTGAGAATTATCAGGATGAACTTTTCAACTATAAAACTGCCTACGAGGCTGTGATAATGGTTAAAGATCCTGAAGCTACCAAAGAATTAGAAATGTTTAAGAAGAATCTTGATAATTTTGAAAAGAATTTGCCAATAGACAACAAATTTAAAAACAAGACAATTGGTGATGGCAATATAATTCAGGTCTGTAATGTGATTTATTTTGGTGGAGACTGTAATATGGCTGTCAAAACTATTGCTGCTGCTTTGCCTAATGATCCTAAAGTTGCTGACGCTAAGGGTAGAAAGCTGTCAATGTACAAAAATCATATGGAAGCAAAATTTGAAAAGATTGTTAAACCTATCGGAGAACTTATGTTTACCTCAGATAGAGCGAAATACCTGAGTTCAAAAGCTTTTACAAGTTTTGTTACATTGCACGAAGTTTCACATGCATTAGGTCCAAAATATACATCTGATACAAAGAAAGAAGAAATCAGATCTGCATTAAAAGAAAGGTATTCTGCTATTGAAGAAACAAAAGCTGATATCGTAAGTATGTTTAACCATAAATATTTATATTCTGTCAAAGAATATAACGATGATTATATCAAACAATCTATAACAACCTATGTAGCAGGTCTTTACAGGTCAATCAGATTTGGTGGTGGTGCTCATTATCGTGCTAATTTAATCCAGTTGAATTTCTTGAAAGAAAAAGGTGCTATCTACAAACAGGCAGATGGAAAGTTTGAAATTGACGACACTAAATTTTTTGAAGCTGTCGAAGAACTTGCAAATTTGATACTAATGATTCAGGTTAATGGTGATTATGCTAAAGCTGGTGAAATAATGGAGAAATATTCAATAGTTACGCCTGAAATAGAAAAAGAAATTAAAGCTCTTGTTAGTATTCCAAGAGATATTAATCCAAAATATATTTTTTAAAAAATAGTAAAAATAACTTAAAAGGAGGCTTTATGCCTGAAATTAAAATTATTAGATCAGAAACAACAAAAATTGAAAATGTAAATTGGGATAAACTTGGTTTTGGTGTTTATTTTTCTGACCACATGTTTATTTCTGAATACAAAGATGGGGCATGGGATGCCGGTGAGATCAGACCTTATGGACCGATACCTACCGAGCCATCAATGTGCACACTACATTATGGACAGTCTATTTTTGAAGGATTGAAAGCATTCAAAGCTGTTGATGGCGGCTATAACATATTCAGGCCTGACAGAAATGCAAAAAGACTTAACCATTCAGGTTCAAGAGTATGTATTCCACCTTATGATGAATCACATTTTATCGAAGCATTGAAAACACTTATCAGGGTTGATCAGAATTGGGTTCCTCAAAAAAGAGGTCATTCATTATACATTCGTCCCTTAGCTTATGGTGATGGCAACTTTTTGGGTGTTCATTCATCGAAAACGTTCAAACTTATTATCATGACTTCACCTGTTGCTTCATATTACCCTGAAGGGCTCGCACCTGTAAAGATTTTGGTTGCCAAAGATTTTGTCAGAGCTGTACGTGGTGGGCTGGGGTCTGCAAAAACTGCAGCTAACTATGCAGCTTCGTTGCTTGCAGGTGAAACAGCCAAAAAAGAAGGGTACTCTCAAGTATTATGGCTCGATGCGGTGAATCGTCATTTTGTTGATGAAGTGGGAGCAATGAATATTATGTTTGTTATTGGTGATGAAATTGTTACTCCACCTCTCGACCAAGGTACTATACTTCGTGGTGTTACACGCGATAGTGTGCTTGAGCTTGCTCATGATTTTGGCTTTAAAGTTAACGAAAGGCCAATTACTATCGAAGATGTGTTCGAAGCCAACAAGCGCGGTGAACTAAAAGAAGCATTCGGAACCGGTACTGCTGCTGTTATTTCACCTGTAGGACAGTTAAGCTATATGGGCGAAACGATTACCATTAATAATATGGAAATTGGTCCTGTTGCCCAAAAGTTCTATGATACTATTACTGGTATGCAATATGGTGAAATTGAGGATAAGAAAGGTTGGATTGTTAAAGTAAATCCATAATCTATCTCTTATATTTTGTGAAACCTCTCAATTATATTAATTCAAATTGAGAGGTTTTCTTTTTAATATACAAAATTAATGATTTATTCGTCTTTATATAATTGTGTATATGAGAATATAATTTTGGAGTAAAAATGGAAGATTCAAATTTAAATCAGAAGCCATTGAGAAAACCATCTACGAATAAGATTAAAGATATTTACGAAACGTACCTAAAAAATGATAAAACAAAGAATATTCCCATTTCAGATGGTGATAATACAAAGGTTGAGATTTCTGTAGATAATGATGAACAGTTATTAAGTGAGTCTGCCAATTCACTTAATGATGAAGCGTTTATTGAGATGCAAAATAAAATTGAACAATTGAATTCAAGCTTATCTGAAGCTAATTCAACTATCGAAAGTTTAAAAAGCGAAGTCAGCGAGCTTAAAGAACTATCTTTAAGGAAAACAGCTGAATTGGAGAACTTCAGAAAGAGAAGCATGAAGGAAAAAAGCGATTTAATTGACTATGCAAATGAGAAATTATTAACTAACTTCGTTGAAATACTTGATGACTTGACCAACGCAGTCAAAACATCTTCAAGCACTAAAGACTCTGAATCTATTATCAAAGGTTTGGAGCTAATGTTGAATAAAACTAAAAAACTATTTGATGAAGCCGGAGTTAAGCAACTGGAATTTTCCGATGATACCCTTTTTGATGTTAACTATCACGAAGCAATGATGATGGCTCCTTCAGATAAACCCGAGGGCACTGTTATTCAGGTACTTCAGAACGGGTACACTTTGAAAGAAAAAGTGCTTCGTCATGCAAAGGTTATTACTTCATCTGGAAATACTAATTAAGAAAGGAAATTACCGGAATGTCAAAAAGAGATTACTACGATATACTTGGAGTATCGAAGAGTGCAACACAGGACGAGATAAAAGCTAATTACAGAAAATTGGCGCTTAAATATCATCCTGACAGAAACTCAGATAATCCTGAAGCCGAAAATTTGTTCAAAGAAGCAGCAGAAGCCTACGAAGTTTTGAGTGACCAAGACAAAAGAGCCAGATATGACAGGTTTGGGCACGATGGATTAAGAGGTGGACAGGATTTCCACCAATACTCAAATATTAATGATATTTTTTCTGCGTTTGGCGACGTATTTTCTGGCAGAGGTAGTATTTTTGATGACTTTTTCAATATGGGAGGCTCCGGAAGAGGCCGCCAAAGATACTCTGGGGAACGTGGCTCTGATATTAGAATTAAATTGCCTATTTCATTGGAAGAGGTAGCTCAGGGAGTTACAAAGACTATTAAAATCAAGCATTATGTATCATGCACTGATTGTAGTGGTACCGGAGCCAAAAGTGGAAGTGGTAAGAAAACCTGTTCGTCCTGTGGTGGAAGTGGAGAGGTTCGTCAGGTATCACGTTCAATTTTTGGACAAATGGTAAATATTTCTACTTGTCCGACTTGCAGAGGTACCGGTGAGCTGATTGTTGAGAAGTGTAATACTTGTTTTGGTGAATCAAGGGTTCAGGAAGAGGAAAAGATTCAGGTTACCATACCTGCAGGGGTTGAAGAAGGAAATTATATTCCTCTCAGAGGAAAAGGCAATGCCGGAAAGATGGGCGGACCAAGCGGTGACTTGATTGTTATTATTGAAGAAAAAGAGCATGATGTTTTTACACGTGATGGTAATAATATTCTTTATAATTTAAAAATCAGCTTCCCTTCAGCTGCATTAGGCGACGAAATTGAAATACCCACCTTGTTTGGTACAGAAAAAATTAAAATTGAATCAGGTACTCAGAATGGAGCTGTTATTCATCTAAGAGACAAAGGGCTTCCATATCTTAACTCATATCAAAAAGGTGAGGAGATTATCATTATCAATGTATTTGTACCCAAAAAACTAAATGCAAGAGAAAAGGAAATACTTAAGGAATTATCTGAGTCTGAAAATATTAAACCAAACACTAAATCTCATAAGAAAGATAAAGATATTTTTGATAAGATAAAAGATTTCATAAATCATTAAGAAAATAAAATGCGGGCAAATTCAGTTCCGCATTTATTTTTTATTATTATACAATTGAAAATATTTTCATACGTTCATATATAAAATTTTATTACAGATTTAAAATTATTATGATTTTGACTAAAAGAAATATTTCTGCTGACAAACTATCAAAAATGGCTGAGACACTCAAGACTATAGCACATCCAGTTCGGCTTGAAATATTGGAGTTGTTGGAGGAGTACGGTAGACTTGGAGTATCAGAAATTCAAACATACCTTGATATCGAACAGTCCCTTTTGTCGCATCATTTAAATAAAATGAAAGATAAAGGCATACTTCTTTCAGAGAGAGAAGGAAAGAATCTGTTTTATACTATTTCTCTTAAGAATATTGAATCAATTTTTGATTGCTTAGGAAGATGTGATATTAAGTAATTTTTTTTACTTAATAAATGAATAAATGAACATATATTGAATTATAGATATTAGATTATGGAAATTTTAAGTTATACAGCTTTTATTTTTATGGGAATAATCTTGGGCTTGATAGGTGGAGGAGGCTCAATACTAACAGTTCCAATTCTTGTGTATTTGTTCGGAACCGAGACTGTTGCTGCTACTTCATACTCATTATTTATAGTAGGTGTTACTGCTATGGTTGGTTCATTCAAGTACTTCACCGACAAGCTTGTTGATCTGAAGGCAGCTGTAGCTTTTTCTATTCCATCTTTATTAGCTGTCTTTGCTGTGAGAAAAATTATTATTCCTATCATCCCTGATGAGCTTTTTACAATATTTGGCATTAATATTACAAAATCAATATTTATTCTGTTGGTTTTTGCAGTGTTGATGCTTTTGGCTTCATTCTCGATGCTCAGGAAATCAACTATAGATAAGAAATATGAGAATACAGGTTTTAATTATCCATTAATTTTCGTTGAAGGAATATTAGTGGGTGCAATAACCGGGTTTGTTGGAGCAGGAGGAGGATTCTTAATAATACCAGCATTGGTATTATTGGCAAAAATTCCGATGAAAGTGGCTATAGGTACATCATTGGTTATTATTGCTGCAAAGTCTTTACTGGGATTTTTGGGTGATGTTACGAATGATTTGAGTATAGATTGGATTAGTTTGTCCATGTATTCTATTTTGTCTGTAACAGGAATTTTTATTGGCTCAAAACTTTCAGGTAAATTATCACAGGAACGACTCAAAAAAGTATTTGCATATTTTGTTCTGGTAATGGGAATTTTTATAATTATGAAAGAACTATTTTTTAAATAATAAAAGGGATTTTTAAAATGTATATCGAACAAATTTATACAGGATGTTTGGCTCAAGGTGCCTATTACATTGAGTCAGAAGGTGTATCTGCTGTAATTGATCCTCTTAGGGAGTCAAGTCCATACATTAATAGGGCTGATTCGAGAAATGCAAAAATTAAGTATATTTTCGAAACGCATTTCCATGCTGACTTTGTTTCAGGGCATCTAGATTTAGCTAAAAAAACCGGTGCAATGATTGTTTTTGGTCCTACAGCTCAAACAAAATATGAAAGTTATATTGCAAAGGATGGCGAAGTATTCGAGATAGGTAAAATTAAGATTAAGGTTCTGCACACACCAGGGCATACCCAGGAATCAACTACATACTTATTAATTGATGAAAACGGAAAGAATCATGCAATATTTTCAGGTGATACATTATTTATAGGTGATGTGGGTCGTCCTGATTTAGCTGTGAAATCAGACTTGACTAAAGAAGATTTAGCTAGTATGTTGTATGACTCACTTCAAAGTAAAATTATGCCTCTCGAAGATGATATTCTTGTTTACCCTGCTCATGGAGCCGGTTCAGCATGTGGGAAAAAAATGAGCAAAGAAACTGTTGATTTTCTCGGTACTCAAAAGCGAACTAACTATGCTTTGTTGGCACCAGATAAAGAATCGTTTGTAAAGCAAGTTCTTGACGGAATTATGCCACCACCACCTTATTTCCCGATAAATGCTAAAATGAATAAAGAAGGCTACGAAAGCTTTGATTCGGTAATGCAAAAAGGAAAAGTTGCTTTGAGTCCTGAGATGTTCGAAGAAGTTGTAAACGCTAATTCGGCTCTAATGCTAGATTCACGATACCAGCAAGAATTCAATAAAGCGTTTATTCCAAACTCTGTTAATATAAGCTTAGACGGCCAGTTTGCACCCTGGGTAGGTGCTCTGATCCCTGATGTCAGCCAGCCTATTGTATTGATTGCCGAAGAGTCAAGACTCGACGAAACTATGATGAGATTGGCAAGAGTTGGTTATGAGAATATTTTAGGATACCTCGAAGGAGGTATTGAGTCATGGAAAAAGGCTGGTAAAGAAACAGACTCCATTAATTCGCTTTCTCCAATTGAGTTAAAAAATAAATTTGAAGCTGGTGAAATTAAGACAATTCTGGATGTTCGTAAGCCAAGTGAATACGAAGTAAGTCATATTCCAGGTGCAATTAATTTTCCATTGGACTTCATAAATGACAGAATGCATGAACTAGATAAAGAAGCAAACTATGTATTACACTGTTCTGGTGGATATCGCTCTATGACTACAGCGTCAATACTCAAATCACGTGGTTTCGAAAATGTTGTTGATGTTGACGGTGGATTTTCTGCTATTGCAGATACAGGCATTAAACTTGTTTCAAATAATTAATTATCACCAGGCAGGGATTAAATATGAATTACAAAGATATATCTCCGGAAGAGTTTAAGAAAATTATTGATGAAAATCCAGATTCTCAGGTTATTGATTGCAGAACTTACCCCGAGTTAATGGAATTCAAACTAGACTATCAACACCATATTGATATTATGCAACCAAATTTTATGTCAAAACTTGCAAATTTGGATAAGTCTAAAAAGTATCTTGTATATTGCCGAAGTGGTAATAGAAGTGCTTTCTTGTGTGATTATATGGCAAAGATGGGATTTAATCAACTATATAATCTTGATGGCGGGATAATTTCCTGGATTTATATGTTGCGACGTCAACAGTCTAATTAATTGTGTTTGGAATAATATGATAAGGCTGAATCGAGTTAAATCGTTCAGCCTCTCTTTTATGAATTCTGTAATGATTTTTGATTTACCTGGTTAAGGTGACTTTTTCATATTTTTTAATTAAACTTTACACTTTCTGAAACTCCTCAGGCGATAGACCAATTTGATTTAGAATAGCCCTTAAAGTTCCTTTTTTTATCGGTTGTGGGTGATTTGGTATAGTTGTTCTTCTTTAATTTACCGGGTTATACCAAATTTCATGGCTTCCTTTTTGGATTTCGGTCATATTCAAAACCGACTTTTCTAAGTTTTTTTCCCACATCGCCATATCTATATTCAAGTAATTTGCTCATAAAGCTACTTCAACAGGTACTCTAAATCTATTGATTTTTCTTTTTATCCCAAGCTGTTTACTAATTTTTTCGGGTAGTGGGTCGCCATGCTCCAAATACGAATCTATTAGTTTTCGTGCTACATCCTGAGCTATTTCAATTGGTTCTAATTGCGTTCTGCCCTCAGCCAAAAGTCCGGGCAAATCTGGGGAAGTAGCTAAGAACCCACCTTCATCAAGTGGCTCAATGCTCAAATCTAAAATAAAATCATTTATAAAAATATCCTTAAAAATACATGCACTTATTGATGAAATTAATACTTTTTTATTTTACCTCACCACCAGCACTTTCCCTCTCTCAATAATTCCAACGCCACTTATAACATAATAATTTGAGCCGATTGGAAGCTGCGATGTAGGAAAACTGAATGTTTTTTCGGTTTGAGCTGGTAAAGATCCTTCGTGTATTTTTATTATCTCATTACCGTAAATGTCGTAAAGTTTAATAGAAAAATTTGCAGTTTCACTTGTTATTACCCTCAAATTTACCAAATCACTTGATGGATTGGGATATGCGGTGTGAGTAAGTTTGTCGCTAATAATTTTTGGTGAATCTTCAACGTTAGCGATAATTTCGTCGGGTAAACTAAGAACAGATGCGGTTGTTTGGTAGCTTTCGTTTGCACCGAGAGCCATCGTTTGATTTGAAACTACTTTTTCGGTAAAAAGATAAACTTTGTTTGACCAAATGTATATATCTTTAATATTTTCAGAAAGGCCATAGATTCTAATATCTCTAACCACATTGACATTTGTATCAAAAACTAAATATCCCTGACTACCTCTTGAACTTCCTGCCAAAGCAAATGATGAATTGCTAATTCTTTGTATCATATTTATTTCAGATCTACTATATACTATAGTTTCTGCAATTTGGCTAGCACTTGGAGTAAATTTTGCAATATAACCATAACTAACATTATTTTCTATTTTAAAACCGTATAGTAAAATTAAGTCATTATTAACAACTTTGATTCCAGAGATTTTAATATTGCTATGAATTAATAGTTCTTTTGTATAGTTTACATTACCATCTTCATTTATTGAAAATATTTCTGACTGACCATTTTGTTTTACAAAATAAATATAAATATTATCATTTAAAGTGTCTGAATAGAATTGTCTAGGATTATTAATAGGTAATATGTTTGACCCAATTTGATTAAGTTCGTAATCAGTTTTAATAATTTCAAAATTGGTTTTGTCATTTAAGAAGGAATAAAATGAATTTTTAGAATTAATAGGATGAATATTTGAAACTATAAAATGCTTTTTTAATTCATCTTTGTCATTTTTGATTTTACCCAAATTAATTATCGCAGCTTTGAAATCATAGTTGTCAGCATAAAACATGACAATAGATGTATCTGTAATTAACAATTCATAATCAAACGGTAAACTACTATTATATTTTTCACGACTTGGTAAAACGATAAAATTATTGCCTAATGTATCAAAATTGAAATTTAATTTCTTAAAAGTTAATATCGGATTAAAAAACTGATAACCCATAAACTGGGAACCGGTATATTTATTATAAGTTCTCATTAAACTAAAACCGAAATTTGTTTTAAAGCATTTTTTATAATTATCGTTAAACTTTCCAATGATTTTTGTTTTAAAATCTGTTGAATATTCAATTTTTGTATTATGATTAATTATTATATCATATAAGCTTAAAGAATCATAACTAATTCCATCACTTACAATTAACTTTGGGCTAAAATCACCTTTAAATTTATATTCATGTATTGGGTTTTGTTCATTTGATGATTCTCCATCACCAAAGTGCCAACTCCATATTTTTATTGCTCCTTTACTTTTTTCAGTAAATTGAACTTTTTGTGGTATTTCATAATTTAGTTTGGTAATTTCAAAATCCGCATTAACAGTTTCCAAAACAGTAATAATTGAATCTTTTTTAAAACTTAAGGTTGTACCATCCGGTTTAGTAATATCCAATTTAACTCCATAAATGCCAGGTTTAATATATATATATTCTACATCTGAACTATTACTATTCGTGCTAATTCCCGTGATAAATTGCCATCTATATTTACAACCTGTAATATTGGATAATGCTCTAAATCGTATAGAATTACCTTCATAAATTGTGTCTTGAGACCAGTAAAATCCAAATTTCGAAAAATCATTGAGAATGTCAAAAGATTTAGAAATAACTCTTCCATCTTTTAATGCAAAAATGGTTTTATAGTTTTTCTCATCAGTAAATGTATGTGAATTTTGCAAATCGGTTGGTAAAGTAAAATCCTCAAGTTTTCGAAAATTAATTGTACCATATATAGAGTACACATTATTATTTAATTGGCTGATGTATTTGTTATTTTTTAAGAATTCAATATCACTTTTGAATAAGGGATTATCCACTGAATCTGTAAATCTTTTAGAATTGATATTAAATGTATATAGTCTTCCAACGCCACGAATATAAAGTAATGAATCAAAATTTGATTCAAATACCTGTTGCATAGGAAACAAGTAACCATATTCACTTTTCGAAGATGATCCCGGATTACCTTCATAAGAATATTCACCACTAAATGATGATTTAAATAAATTCAGAGTATCATAATGATGATCAACAAAATATAGAGAATTCGACTTTTTTATAGTGCTAGTATGTACCAAAAAGCCAGTATTTTCATTTAATTCACTAATTATTGCATACTTATTTTGTTTGTTAAACCTCAATTTGGAAACAGCAAATGGAGCAAAAGCTAAAAGTTGATTTTTAATTAATGGAATAATATTTGAGAAATCAACAATAAATGAAGCACCTGATGTACAATACCCATACCAGTTTTCGTGTGTGGCATCAATTTTGGAGTAGTATGAAAAAGTTAGTACTTGTGAGTCAAAATTGAAATCAGAATATGTTACAAAAATTGAACTCGTGAATTGACTGTAGAAATTAAAATATTTGTGAGATAAAGTGATATCTTTCAGTTTATTCAATGAGTTGATTTCAAAAATTGAAACATTAACAGAATCTCTAAAAGTGTTTTTTTTATACCGCGCTACCACAGTCGTTTTTCCATCGCTGGAGATTTTGGCGTAGTTGTTAGTGTCTGTTAATCCTTCGGGCTTACCGGATTTGAGGATTTTTCCACTATCATACTCGATATAACGGATAGTATTATCCTTGCTAACAGTGATTATCAGATTTTCTTCTGGTATGATTTTCAAATCCCGAAGGTCTGGTATTTTTTCGGATAATTCCCAATATCCCTCTTTTTCGAGCCATTTAGAGTGGAGCGTGCTGACTGAAAAAATTGTTAGAATTGCGATTAAGAATACATTTTTCATAGTTTTCACACAAAATTTGGTGGTCGAAGCACTTGTCAATATCAGGTTAAATTTCATAATTTTTTTATTTTTGCAACTTAATATATTCAATATTATTTACTTTTTAAGATTTCATATTAAAATACATTTGGATAAGTTTCTAAAAAATATTTGGGTGTAAAAGCCGGAACTTCTGATTTGATATAATCAGAAATGTTTCGTGTAATAATGCAATCAATAGAATTTGAAATTGATGCACTTATTTGAATTGAATCTTCAAAATCTTCTATCTCAGACTTCAATGCGCTTAAAAGAATTGATTTATCAATTGCTAAAACATCAATAAATGAGATTAAACTTTCAATAAAAGCAAATGCTATATCCTTACCTTTTGCTTTTCTAACCAAATAATAAATATCTGTAATAGTTGTTGCAGTGATAAATCCTTGTACCAGTTTACCGTCAATTTTAATTATAACCTCTTTGCTTTGCTCGAAATGCGGTTCACGTTGAAGTATTATGTCGAGTATAACATTTGTATCTAAAAGTAATTTCATCATTTATGTTTTCTTGCTATATAATCTAATCGAGTTTCATTAACTTCTTCATTTTTGAGTAAACCTGACCATTTGTTTACAAAATCTAATCCTGTCATTTTGCGACTTCCATTAATCAATGGTGTAATAACCACTTTAACATTGTTACCTACAAATTCTTCAGGCACCTGAATTGTTAGAAAGCCACTTTTATCTATATGAGTATCATAAGTAAACGCTTGCATCATTTTCTCCATATATTATTGAATTTTATTGACGATAATTATATAAATTATTTTTTTCATCGTCTCCTGTAATGATATTTTAATTTATTGATTCTTTAAAAAAATAAGAGCTTCCCGAAAAATCAGGAAGCTCTATATTTATATTATCTTATAATTGTAACTTTACCGGAAATAACATTATTACCTGATTTTAAGGTATAGATATAATTACCAATTGGAAGTTTATTATGATTATCGTCGGTACCATCCCAAACGATTGAATAATTAGAGCCAATTGGGTAATCTTTAATTAGATTCCTGATAACATTACCTTTTATATCAGAAATGAAAAGCTCAATTATATTCTGCAATTCATTTTTATTCAATGTGAACTGTATAGTTGTATTACCTGAAAACGGATTTGGGTAGCATCTTAAATTTCTTGGGTTTTCTGTCTGCAAATTCTTTTCGACACTTGAAGGCACTGAATTTAGAGAAACTTTTTCGCCATTTGGGGAATTACCGTCTTTATCAGCAAGATAAAGATTTGTAAATTCCGGTCTGTAAGCCGGCTTTCCGTCCATTCCACGCCACTCTTCATTGGTTAGACGTTTGAAATCATTTGACAAGAATTCATAATAACTAAATACAGGTCCGATGTACGAGCGTGTACCACCTTCGGGAGTTGGAGCAGTGATTACAGCATTATTCACCCTACCTGTACCGGCATGCAATACCCAACCTACCATATTACCACCTTCATCTGTTGGTATTGTATGGACATCAGTAATAATCATTCTATCAGACTCAAATCCCAAAGTACTATCATACAAATAATTTTCTAAAAGTGGTGCAGGGCGCATGCCATAATACAATTTCAAATACCAACCGATATCAAGAGCAGATGGTGATGAATCGCAAACTCTGCCTTTCTTAATCGTTGAACATATAAAATCAACATCTTCTTCATTGAATTCTTCATTTTTAAGAATTTTTTCTGACATTTCGGATAATTGTTGACAAACGTTTACCCAATGCTCAAAAAAGTCGTTTCCTTTTACGGATTTTTCCAATGATGAATATAGTTCATTAAGTGAAATGAAAAAATTCTTAATTCTTTGATAAAATTCAACGTTTGGTTCAATATACCCATAAGGATATGAACAAACGATACTTGCAGTGTATGGTTGTTTAGCATAAAGTACAAAATTATATCTTAGTTGCGACCAGCTTGCAAGTTGAGTATTTATGGTTTTCTGCCACCATGCAGCTGTCTGCATAAACTTCGGCAATTTGCTTCTGTTAAGCGGTGGATTTAAACTTCTGATACCATTTAACCACAGTGTATAGCTCGAACTTTTCCAGAAGTCATCATCGTAAGAGCTAATAAGATACCTTAATGATGCTAGATTTGATGAGTATGGATATTTTGAAAGTTCATCATCAAGAAGTTGCACTGTTGCATCATTCCCGAATGCAAAGAGAATATCAAGAGTTGATGGAACCATTCTCCTAACTTTTTTATTTTCGAACATAACTCTGTCGTAAACAACATTTGCAGTAATGAAACCATCTAATATCGGTCGTTGCCCCATAAGTAGAAAAACGGACGGTAGAACAACCTGGTCTGGTGATAAATGATCTGAAAACAATATCTGGGACATATATAATTGATTTGCAGAACTAAGTTCGAGCAATTTTTCCTGATATTTATTCAAATTTGTTTCATCGCAAATATCCAAAGCATCAAAATCAAGACTGTCCAAAACACTTACAGCTTCAAACAATGAAATATTATCTTGTGTACCAAGTAATGTTTTCAAAATACTTTCAATTTTTTCAAAATGTGTATAAGCTTCTGATTTTAGTGATAATTCTGCAATTAAAGCTGATAGAACATTCATGCGATGCAAATCTGTATCAGTATATAAAAATGATATTTCATTCTTGGGATTAGTAATGCAAATTTCAGCTCGTCCCAACCACATCATTGCTAGAAAATATTTAGTAAGGTCTTCATCAATTGTATAATGACCTCTCGGAGTAAATTGACTGAAATCAATAAATCTGTATGTAGAATCAGAAAATAGTTTTATATCTAATGCACCTTTTCCAATGATATATCCTATCAAAGTATCAACAGCTCCTTCATTAGAACTAAATGCACAACTCGATTCTCCGGTTAGTAGTTTATGAGCCACAGTAAGATAAACATCGGCATCATTTACTGCTTTTTTGTAAATTTCGGGTTTGTTGTTTGTTTTCAGCAATGATAACTCATTTTTAATTTTAGATAATGCTGAATCAAGATTTGGTATAATGTGTGTATATTCAAATTTAACCAATATTTTATTAAATGAAAAATGCAGAGCCTGCAAAATTGCATCACTTGATATATATACAGGCATATCCTTAATGAAAATATCCCAAAATGAGTGTATAAAAGTCGGATAATTCATACGTTCACTAACCATAAAGCCGTGTTTATTAATTAAACTGACTTCGTAAGGAGTTAACGAATATTTGCTTGCTATTTCATTGCCAAATTCAGACTTGTTGAAATCTGTAGGAGCATCTTCAAGGAAATTTCCCGCAGGATATATTTTTAAAAGTTGTTCGACTGTCATATCCTTATTATTTTCGAGAAATAACTTGTATGCCTCAATATCGAACTTTGAGTAAAGCATTGAATTGCTTAAAATTAACAGAAGTAGTAAAACTAATTTTTTCATAGTAAAACCTCAATTTTGTTTTTATAAATTTCATTTTTCATTGGCTATCTCACCACCAGCACTTTCCCTCTCTCAATAATTCCATCGCCACTTATAACATAATAATATGAGCCGATTGGAAGCTGCGATGTAGAAAAAAAGAATGTTTTTTCGGTTTGAGCTGGTAAAGATCCTTCGTGTATTTTTATTATTTCATTACCGTAAATGTCGTAAAGTTTAATAGAAAAATTTGCAGTTTCACTTGTTATTACACTCAAATTTACCAAATCACTTGATGGATTGGGAAATGCAGAATGAGTAAGTTTGTCGCTAATAATTTTTGGTGAATCTTCAACGTTAGCGATAATTTCGTCGGGTAAACTAAGAACAGATGCGGTTGTTTGGTAGCTTTCGTTTGCACCGAGAGCCATCGTTTGATTTGAAACGACTTTTTCGGTAAAAAGATAAACCTTATTATCTTGCAGAATCATATCTTTGATTTCACCTGTCAAATTTTCTACCCGAATATCTTTAATTTGGTGTAAATTTGTATCCAGTAGCAAATATCCCTGTCTGCCACGGCTCTGCCCAATTGCTGCATAAGTAGAATTATTCACCCGCTCAAGTTTCCGAATATCTTTCCTGCTGTAAAGAATTGTATCTTGTAGAGTATTATCCAATGGATGATATTTAGCGAAATAAGCATAAGTAGTTTTGTTTACATCATCTTTGTAAGAGCCGTATAGCAATATCAAATTTTCATGAACGGATTTGATGTTTGTGAGAGTTATGTTTGTGTCGAGAGAGAAAGATTTTTCGGAAGTGATTGTGTTTTCTGGGGAAATGGAGAAATAAGTGTAAGATTTATCTTGTTTTTTAAGAAACAAACTAATACCGTTATTTATAGTATCTGCTAGATACTCATTAGAAGGTTCAACCGGTAAAATAAGATTAGAAATTGAATCTAAATTTAAATTTGTTGTTTTAATGATTGAAACATTTTTTTCCTCATAAACCCAGTGTATCCTATCTTTATTCACTAAGATCGGGAAATGAACATTTGTCCAATTTGAAAAAATATCGCTTAAGTAATTATTTTGTAAACGATTAAATACTTTTTTCCCACCAGAACGCCCAGTATGAAGAAACAAATAAAGCGAATCATTTACTTGCTGCTGAGTAAATATTGGAGCCGGACCAAATCGGTAGCCATCATCTCCACCAGGTAATATTACTGATTTTGTTGCTTCAAAATTTTCATTATATTCGTTAATGCATAACTTTAAATAATAGTAATATAAATCCCTTTTAAGTTGATAATCCCATTCTGATGTTATATGATAGAAAGAACTAATCAACAAAAAACCATCATTAGTTAAATATGCATTACGAAAAAGAGCTTGTACATTTTGTGTTAGTACGTAATTATTCTCATTGACTAATATTGGTGTTGGTAAATTAACTAGAATATCTTCATGTTTAATTATAGTATCAACGCCTAATGCATCTCTAACTATCAATTTGACAGTAAAATCACCACTATATTTGTATTCGTGGATGGGATTCAGTTCAGTTGAGGTACTTCCATCCCCAAAATCCCAAAGACGGTCTAATACTTCGCCATTTGTTTTATCAATAAATTGTACTTTTCTTGGCAATTGTTTATTCAAAATTTGAAATGAAAAATCTGCTTTTGACTTTTCAATTACTTTAATTATTTTCTCTTTTTTGAAACTGTATCTTTTCCCAGCCGGAGTAACTATTGTTAGATTAACATCATAAATACCAGGTGAATCATAGGAATATTCAATTTCTTTACTTTTAGTCTTTTTTATTTTATCCGGTGTAAATTCCCACTCATATTCACAAGAGTCAATATTGCAAATTGCGGAAAATTCCACATTATTTTTAGTATATATCAGGTTTTCTTTAAATACAAAGCCAATATCAGGAATAGACTTAAGAATGTTTGGTCTTACATATCTAATTTTACTATCTGGACATAACAATAATATTTCATTATTTTTCTTTCTAAAAATTAATTTATTTGAAGACATTTCTAAAGTTGCATAGTCTATTAATTGATTGTTGGGTAAATTTAAAAAATATATTTTTTTAGAATCATTATAAACCAAAATATTGCTTTCCTTGATTAATATAAAATCTATGAAATTAGTATTTATTTTGATTGAATCGGTTATTTTTCGAATTTTTGAATTAAAGAAATACAAGTTATTGTTTGATTTTACAATAAATACGGTATCATCATATTGAAGCAATTTTCCAAAATTTAAAGGATACCCACTTTTTTGATTTTTACTATCATAACTATATTCATTTATTAATAAATCCTTATTTTCAAAGTTAGATAAATTGAATTCATTTATGAAATTTGTTCCTCGATTTGAGTATCCACCTCCAAAATTTGACCATTCTACATTTGTTGATTGACCTGAAGTTCCATAAATCACATTCTCATTATAATTAGATTGAATTACATTCGAAATACCATATTCCTTTTGTGAAATTAATTTAATATCATAATTTTCTAAACTATAAATTCCTGTAAAACCTGTTGATTCTACTATTGTACTTGCTCCTTGGTAAGTAGTTGTTGTTATACCTAAAGAAGTATAGAAGATATTTATTTTACTTATATAATCTATAAAATAAATTTTTACATTAGTTGCTTTATTAATAACTACATTAGTATTACCCTTTTTTGAGCAATTGTTTGTATTAAATAAACTGATTCCAATAGAATCAATACTACTTGTCTGAGAATAAAAATACGAGAATGACACACTAAGAAAATCACTTGATAAGTAGGCGCTGTTTATAATTCCTTCCAATTCGCACTCGCATCTTTTCACTTCAATACCAGTTTCGGTATCAATAGCAATGACTTTATTATCTGTTGTTACAATCCAAAGTTCATTAGTGGTTTCATTGAGTTTTATGTCTAGTAGTTGACCATAATTTTGTTCAAGCTCCCAATACCCCTCTTTTTCGAGCCATTGAGAGTGGAGCGTGCTGACTGAAAAAAACATCAGAACAGAAAAAAATAGCTGTAGATTTTTCATAACTTTTTTCTATTTTGTAAAGTATATATATACAAAGACACATTAATTTGGTTTTTGTCCCAAAAAAAAGTAGTTTTTTCCAAAAAAGTTGATTATTTTATGAATATTTTTTTTATTCTGTTAAAACTGAAGGATTCGTTGTTGACTGTAACAGTTAGAAAGATACCCATCAAGCCCACGATAATATTCGCTAACCACATTGCTAACCAAGGTGTTACCATTCCACGATCTGCAAGTTTTTCTCCACCAATCAAACATGCCCAATAGAAGATGTAAAATCCTAAGCTTATTCCGGCGCTGATACCAAAATTGCCACCTTTTGTTTTTACTCCAAGTGGGCAACCAACGAAGACAAAAACAATACAAGCGAAAGGTAACGCATACTTTTTGTAGATTTCAACTTTATACTGTTCTTCTCTGGATTCAAAAAATCTGATATTATTAATATCCGGTTGAAGTGTAGATTTAATAATGTTTGCCTGCTGAATTACTCTGTTGAGTACCTCAGGGTAAGAAGTATCATAATTACTGTAAATTTTATCTTGTGTTGATGTGTTGTTGCTGACGCTTATATCAATTTTGGCAGTATCTCTTGGTTTATCTGTTTTTTCTTTATTTACTGATTCACTTTTTATAGCCGAAAGTATTTTCTTTTTCTCTTCCTGAATGGTAATTTCCTTTTTAGTCGCTTCTATTCTGGCATTTATATCGGCTTGCTTCTCTACGGAAACAACGGTGTCCTTGTTGAATTCAGTATTTCCGGAGGCAATTGCTTTGTTGAATTTCTGTTTGATTTGCTCCATGTAAGATAAACCGGTATCCTGACTTTTCTTTTGCTTTGCCAAAGTTTTTCTAACGATTCTACCTTCTTCGTCTTCATCGTTAAAATCTGATTTGATTACAGTTACAGCTTTCGGTTTAGATTTCGGCTTACTCTTTACTACTACTTGTGGCTCAATTAAAGAATCGGATTGATTCTTTACAGTTATCACGGTATTTGCAGAATCTTTTTTTGCAACATCAAGGTTACGTCCTATCAGAATATCCCTGATATTCTTCGTAAGAACAGTATCTAAGCGACTTTTGATATTTGATTTGTTTGATATTGCTGTATCAACTATAGCAGACATATCAGCAACATTCATCTCTCGGTCACCCTTAGATACCATATCCGCTCTTGACTCTTCGAATGCAAAGCCGTGAGCATTCATTGCAATTCTGTACGAACTGAACTGTATAACTTTGTAATTATCAGCAGAATTCACGTTCAGCTGATGAACTTCACCATTCTTGAGGTCGAGAAGAAGCTTTTTATAATCAGGGGTGAAAGATATCCAACCTGAATCTGCCGAGATAATATTCCTGGATTGGAATTTTGTCATATCATAGATAGTTACGCCACTGAGTGCTCCAGTCAGAGAATCTACATTTCTAGATAGGAGAGTATATCCATCCAATTGTGTAGAGAATAAACCTGATTCCAATGCAAATGTCGGCTTTTTTCGTTGAATGTCATTCATCATAATTTTTACCTGATGATTAGACTCAGGTAAAATTCTATCATTAAACCAGAAGAGTGCAATATAAAGTAAAAATGAAGTTACAACAACAGGTGCCATCATCCTAAGCAAAGAGCCACCACTTGCTTTTACTATAGTAACTTCGTGTGCCATAGCCATAGAGCCAAACGACATCAGTGTTGAGAATAATACTCCCATGGGTACTGCAAGGATTACCATCCATGCCATAT
The DNA here is from genome assembly GCA_024711295.1 of bacterium. Classification (GTDB taxonomy): domain Bacteria; phylum Bacteroidota; class Ignavibacteria; order Kapaibacteriales; family UBA2268; genus JANJTB01. The sequence goes on from JANJTB010000039.1 coordinate 193,261, forward strand.
TGTAAACAATCAGTTTAACAATCAGCCATTCACTAAGACCCTTGCCAACGAGTTGCTCTAAGGAAATCATCAGAAACTGCATCAGAAATATAAATATTACCGTACCTGTCCCAAATAAAAATGGGGCAAAAAGATTACGAATTATATATCTGTCAACTAACTTCATGATTAACAATATTTGTTTTTAGTGTTTATGGAATGACGAAAATAACTATATTTTAAATGGCAAAAAAGATATTAATAAAATTATTATATTTGCATTTTAAAAATTGATGAGATTTAATATAGTTATGTTACTTGACAGAAATAAGATTCCATTCAACCACTCCGGAATTGTGATAAATTTCCCGAAAATTCAAATAGAGAACTTTAATAACACTAAGATATACAAATATCACGATAACACACAACCTTTGGTCAATTTTAAATTGAATTTCAAGAGTGGTGCTGTGCTTGATAAAATTCCAGGATTGGCAAATTTTACAATGTCAATGTTTCAGGGAGGTACATCAAGTATGAATTCTTCGCAATTATCAGAAGAATTCGAGAAACTCGGTGCAACCTATTTTTCCAACGCATATTGGGATGAATGTGCTATTGGTTTTACATGTCTGGAGAAATATTTTGACAAATGTCTTGATTTAGTCGCCCAATGTGTATTTGATTCACAGTTTGCAGATGATGAAATTGAGCGTCAGCGACAGAAGATAGCTGCAAATATCATGCATAACCTTTCTGATCCTTCGTATCTTGCTCAGGTTACGTTCAATAAAGGTATATTTCTGAATCATCCTTATTCTAATCAGAGAACAGGCACTTTAGATGATGTATCTTCTATTACACGGAATGATATTGTTGAATGTTACAAATTAATGATTGAGAAATCTTCTACCAGCATTATTGTAACAGGTAATTTCGATGATAACAGTTTTAATCAGAAGATTAGTGCAAAGTTTTTACCCATCAGCAATAACACCGGTATTGATGCTGTCGAATCATTCCGAAGAATTCACTCTCCACATTTGATTTCTGCTAAAGATGAATCTTCACAGACTAATTTAAGAATCGGTAAGGCGTCTATTGACAGAAAAAATCCTGATTATCCCGCTTTCCAGGTGATTAATACTATTTTCGGGGGCTATTTCCTCTCGCGATTGAATACTGTTTTACGCGAAACCAAGGGACTAACATACGGCATACATTCTTATCTCGACAGTAGAAAGTATGGTTCAGCATTTATTATTTCTACGGGAATTAATTGCGACAAAACTTCAGAGTCAATTGATGATATATTCGAAATATCAGATAAACTTACAAGCGAAAAACTAACAAACACTGAGATTGAACGCTCGGTAGAGTTTATGACTGGTTCATTTGCACGAACTTTAGAAACACCAAAGCAGATTACCGGATTAATCCAGACTATTGACAGCTATGACCTTGATTTATCCTTTTTATCAGATTTTTACAGCAGAATCAGACAGCTGAGTGCTGATGACCTGATTATTGTTCAGGAAAAATATTTTCATTCATCAGATTATTTAATTGCGGCAAACGGTGATGTTGATTATTTAAGTAGCAGTCTATCAAAATTTGGCAAGTTTGAGGTGATAGCAATTTGATAAGCAGAACTCCATCAATTGGTGTGTTGATACTTAGCAGGAATAATGAATCTACAATTCTGGCTACGATCAATTCTGTGGCTCACATTGCCAGGCAGGTCGTTGTAATGGATACCGGCTCTACTGATAATACTCCATTAATTAGCAGAAAATCTGGAGCTGAGGTTTATTTTTTTGAATGGGTTAATGATTTTTCTGCAGCAAGAAACCACGCTTTACAATTTTTGCATACAGATTGGGTTCTTGTGCTCGACTCTGATGAATTATTAAATGACTTTGATATTTATGAATTTCAAAAGGTAGCGTCAAATAATAGTATTGGCGGTATAAATGTTTTGATACAAAATACGCTCGCTAATTCTGAGGGTAATACTACTACCACGCACAGATATACGAGGCTATTCAGACGACATGATAAAATAAAATTTTCCGGTAAAATTCACGAACAAATCAGAGAATCAATCGAATCTCAAGGGTTTATGGTATTCGAGTCTGATTTCTCTATTATCCATTTGGGATATGCTGATAATAAAAAAGAGAAATTTGACAGAAATATCGGACTTATTACTCAGGAAGTAAGTGATAATCCCAATGATGATTGGCTTAGGTATCATCTGGCTGTTACTAACTTTGCCGCTGGTAAGCTTGATGATGCCGATGAGATTTTCAGGAAAATAATGGACTCTGATTATTTGACGGTTGAGCAAAATGAAATTGTTAAAATCAGGTTGGCACAAATTGCTCTTAGTCGAGATAATTACCCTGAGGTGGTTAATTTTACAGAATTTTACAGTCAAAATCCTGATAACGAAGCATTAAGAAATTACGTTAGGGGTACAGGATTTGTTTTTCTTAACAACAAAGCAGCAGCTCTTGACTGCCTGAGCAAAACTAAAGAAATAAATTCACCTGCTTTGTCAGATTCCGATGTTGACAGAGTTTTGAATTTTGCCCAAAATATGAAACAGAACATTTAAAATAAATATATTTATTCTTCGATTTATTATCATAAAGACTAAATAATCAGGACAATTAAGTGAATTCAAATTCGGACACTACAACTGAAGGAATCAGAGTAAGAGTTATACCGCAGTATATACCCGAAAGCCAGACTCCCGGAGATGGCAGAAACTATTTTGCATATACAGTTATAATATCCAATCATGGTTCAGTGTGGGTAAAACTGTTATCACGGCATTGGGTAATAATCAATTCTGATGGTGAGACAGAGGAAGTAGCAGGGGAGGGAGTGGTTGGCTATTTCCCTGAGCTTAATCCGGGAGAATCATTCACTTACACAAGTTTTTGTCCTATTGATACTGATTGGGGTACTATGGAGGGCGAATATCAGTTTATTAAAGAAGATGGATCAATGCTGCTGGCAAGGATTGGAAGGTTTTATCTGGTGGTACCCGAAAAAAAAGGAATTCTTACTGAATGATTAATTCTTTATCTCCATATCAGTCAGGATATTATATTCCGGGTGTAAATCCGGTATCATTTATTCCTGACTCTAACAAAAGTAAAGCAAGTTCTACCGCCTTTGCTGATATTTATGAAGATAAAAAAGATTTAAAAAATGATAAAGAAAATGTTAATGATGCTCAAAAAAGTCAAAGCAGATCAGTTACCAACAAAAATAATGAGCTTAGCGACGAAGACAAAAAGATTCTGGACAATCTAAAGCAAATTGAGCAAAGGGTTAGGACACATGAGCAGGCACATATCTCAGCCGGTGGTGGCTTGGTCAGAGGTGGGGCTAGTTACAGCTATCAAATGGGTCCAGATGGAAAGAGATACATTGTAGGTGGTGAAGTAAAAATTGATGCTGCTCCCGTACCGGACGACCCTCAGGCAACCATTCTTAAGATGCAGCAAGTTAGAGCTGCTGCTTTGGCACCATCAGACCCTTCAGCACAGGATAGGGCAGTTGCCAACGAGGCATCAAAGAATGAATCAAATGCCCGAATAGAATTATCTAAAATGAAATTATCAGAGTATTCAGACAAAAAAGTCAAGAGTGCTGAATTTATTGATTTAATTGCATAATCATTTCATCTGATATTCCTTGCTCACTTCTTTTTTTTATTTAACTATTCAAATTATAATCAATTATGATTTGTATTGAACGTCATAATTATTTTTTATAACTAATCACGACTAAATTCACAATGCAGGATACCGAAAAAATCAAATTACTTGCCGAGTCTATCGGCAAAGTAAGGTCAGAAATTGCTAAGGTTATTATTGGACAAGATGATATTGTTGAACAGCTATTAATTTCTTTATTTGCTAAAGGGCATGTTTTATTAATTGGTGTTCCGGGATTAGCAAAAACATTGCTTATACGTACTTTATCCAAAGCTCTTGACCTGAAATTTTCGAGAATACAGTTTACTCCGGACTTGATGCCCGGTGATATTAGCGGGACTGAGCTTATTGAAGATGATTTATCAAGTGGTCAGAAAAAATTCAGGTTCGTTAAGGGACCGATTTTCGCTAATATTGTGCTCGCTGATGAAATTAATCGTACACCACCTAAAACTCAGGCTGCATTGCTCGAAGCTATGGAAGAGCATGCTGTTACCGCTGCAGGTAACACCTACAAGCTCGAAGAACCTTTCTTTGTGCTTGCCACTCAGAACCCTATCGAGCAGGAAGGTACATATCCGCTGCCCGAAGCTCAGCTCGACAGATTTATGTTTAATATCTGGCTTGATTATCCGCGTCACGAAGAAGAAATCAATATCGTTAAGTCAACTACTGCAATTAACAAACCTATTGTGAATAAAGTAATTACCGCTGAGGAGATAATTGATTTTCAAGAACTCGTGCGTAAAGTTCCAGTTAGTGACAACGTGATTGACTTTGCTGTCAGGTTGGTTCGTTCAACAAGACCTGAAACTACCAATTTACAGTTTATTAAAGATTTTCTAAGCTATGGAGCAGGACCAAGAGCCAGCCAGTATATTATTCTTGGTGCAAAGTCGAGAGCTGCTCTAAAAGGAAAATTCACACCCGATATTGATGATGTCAAATCTGCTGCTCTGCCTGTTTTAAGGCATAGAATTGTAACCAACTTCAACGCCGAAGCTGATAATATTAGCCCTAATGATATTATTAAGCGTTTGGTTGATAGTATTTAATGAAATTATATCACTATTTTGATTAAAAATATACTAATTGTTATAAGTAAAATGAATTTTTGAAAAATGTTGATAACTTAGTTAAATTCAGGCTCATTTTACGTAGATTTACTTAGATTTATTTTGTTTATTTGAATTATTTTTGATTATTGGAAAAAGTAATTTTTTCATATTTCTTTTGGTATAATTTTTGAAAATAGAAACTAAAATATATTAACAGGGTACAATTTATGTCCATAGTTAAACCAAATTTAAAGCAAATCATTCTTGTGTTCATTGCCACGATGATATCATCTATTGGGATAGCTCAAGCTCAGAATGTAGGTATCGGAGATACAGGCGACTTTACTCCGAGCAACACTGCACTTCTTGAGTTACGCTCTTCTCTGCGTGGCTTTTTGATGCCGAGAATGACAGCTGCTCAGAGGGTAGCAATAAGTAATCCGGATCCTCAGAATACGCCTCATGGCTTGATGGTAATACAGACTGATATTCAATCAGGTCAACCTGCAGGTCTGTGGTACTATTATAATGATGGTATTGTTTATGAATGGAGAAACATTCTTAATACTTCGCCAAGCGTTACTTTTCAGGATATACAGACTGGAACTAATACTACTGCAACAATGACAGTAGGCAATGGCGCTACTATAGCTGTGAGTGGCGGTACAGTTCAGGCAAATGAGTTCTATGGTACCGGCTCTGCTACTGCTGCCGTGGACTTAGGTACAGGTGAGGTAGCTGGTACTTTAGGTGTTACAAATGGTGGTACAGGACTTATTGCGGCTCCTGTTGCCGGTAGTATTATCTACAGTAATGGTTCTACTTTTGTTGCCTCTACACCGACAACAGCAGGTCAGGTATTGGTTAATGTTGGTGGTGTGCCAACATGGACTGACCCTACTTGGTCTGATAATGCATGGGAGCTTTCAGGTAATGCCGGCACAACTTCAGGGGTTAATTATATTGGTACATCTGATGCTGCTGACCTCTCTATCAGAACAAATAATTCTGAGAGAATCAACATTGCTTCTGCAGGTCTTGTTACAATTAGTGAAAATACAGATATTGAGGGTAATCTTGATGTTCAGGGCAGTGTATCTGTTGCGAATACTACAAATAAGAATACATTCAATACCAATCCTGCACAGGTAGTTGACCTGACTTATAACTTGCCGCTTACTCAAGGTGCTTTAAATTCAATTTTAGTTAATGACGGTGCAGGAAATTTATCTTGGGCAGCACAATCAGTGACTGACCTTTCTTTTGCAAATATTACCGCAGGCACAAACGAAGGTGATGCTCTTGTTGTTGGTAATGGCTCTTCGCTGACTCCGACAGGTACAGGTATTATTACTGCAACACAATTTACAGGTAATGGCTCGACTACTACAGCAGTTGATCTTGCCACAAATGAAGTATCAGGTGTATTACCACTTGTAAATGGTGGTACAAACAACTCCGGACCATTCCCAGCAGGTACAATTGTATATTCTGATGGTGCGCAGTTAATGAGCAGTGGTGTAGGTGTTGCCGGACAGGTATTGATAAGCAATGCCGGCGGAGCTCCTGCATGGGTAGATAATTTTACTTCTACATTACCTGATGGTCAGGTTTGGATTGGTAACGGATCTAATGTTGCTACTCCTGCCACTTTGAGCGGTGATGCACAATTAATCAATAGTGCCGGTGCTATCAGAGTAACAGGATTGCAAACTACTCCTGTTTCGAATGCTGCACCTGCCGATAGACAAATGCTTACTTATAACGGTACAAACTGGGCACCTGTTACTGTAGGCGGTGATGCTCAATTCTCAAATAATACTGGCAATCTTCTGGTTACAGGTTTACGCAGCATTCCATTATCTACGGTTGCACCTACTACAACTGGTCAGGTATTGGCTTATAACCAAACAACAAACGTTTGGGAGCCGATTACTCCTGCATCAGGTGGTTCGGTTACTTCTGTGGGCTTGGCTTTGCCTAATGATGTATTTAATATAACTGTATCCCCTGTTACTACAAACGGTACTTTAACTGCAGTATTCCAAAATCAAAATGCAAATACAGTTTTTGCAGGACCTGTTTCGGGCGGGGCTGCTACTCCTACTTTCAGGGCTCTCTCTTTTGATGATATTTCGACCGGTATCCTGCCTGTTGCTAAGGGTGGTACAGGTGCATCAGCTCTGACGGGTATGCTGCTCGGTAATGGTACAAATGCCGTTACGGGTATCACTAATACTGTTAATAATGTTACTTTCTGGGCTGATAATAATTATATCGGTGGAAGCACAAATTTCCAGTGGAATACCAACACTAATTTGCTTACTGTTACCGGAACTATCAATAATAACACTACCACAAACGGTTTTATAATGCCACGACTTACACAGACTGAAATAAATAATATTGCATCTCCGGTTACAGGTACAATATTGTATAATACCACAACAGGTGCATTCCAGTATTATAACGGTTCTGCATGGGTAAATGTCAGCCCCGGCAATAATTTCTGGGGACTTACAGGAAATGCATCTACTAATCCGGGCACTCAATATATTGGTACTTCTGATGCTGTAGATTTATCAATCAGAACAAGTGGCACAGAAAGACTAAGACTTACTGCAGACGGTAACCTCGAAGTAAGAAATAGCGACAATACTGCTCGTGCTATCAGACTTTATGAGCCAAGTAGCTCAGGAAGCAATTATACCGAGTTCAAAGCCAGGGCACAGGCTAGCAATATCACATACAATTTGCCAACTTTTCAGAATGCCAGCCAGGTTCAATTCCTAAGAAATGATGGTTCTGGAAACCTTAGTTGGGCATTATCAAGTGAAATAGGCTCAAGCTTGGTTGGACCTGTAACTACTGCTACTACAAACTACACTGCTAGCGCTGATGATTATGTTATTATTATGTCTGGTTCAGGCACAAAGCAATATACAATACCTGCGCCAACATCTAGCAATACTGGTAAGATTTATTATTTCTTAGAAGATAATTGGAGCCCTCCTGGTAGTTGGTCTATCGTTGTGTCAGATGGCTCAAGAATAAGCAATGTTCCACCTCCTCTGTCATTTAATGTTCAAATAAAGGGTTGTATGCTTGTTAGTGATGGTTCTAGGTGGCACATTATTAATACTCGAAGAGATAATTAACATGAAAAAAATACTCATAATTATAATAATTTTGGCAAGTGCATCTGCTTACTCTAATGGTTTTTACAATAAGGGCGCCAAGATAAATCTGAACGGTCCTGTATATATGCGTGTACAGAATGCCGAGCTGAAGAATGAAAATGCAGGCACCATAAACATTGTGAATAACTCACTGCTACGTGTAGAGGGCGAAGACCTTACCAATGCAACGGGCTGTACGATAGACCTGCAGAGCAACTCTACAATAGAGCTCAGCGAAAATCTGATTAACGGCGGCAACTACAATAATGCTACCAACAGTCTTACAAAAGTGAAGAAAAACGTTGTCAACTCAGGTGCCGTCTATAACGAAAGCATGATAGAGGTAGGCGAATAAAGGTTCATTTATCTTCATTATAGTCTCTAATTGATTTTTTTAGCCCGCGGTATATATCATGCGGGCTTTTTTTTTGGTGGGTGGGGGGTAATGGAAATCATTTTGGGTAATGTACGAAAAATATTCTTACTTTTTTAGTTATATGTTTTAAATTTTCTGATATATTATTTAATCTTCTCTTATGCTTAATGTATCAAAAACAGAGCTGATTAATGAAGATAATAAACATTTTTTTTGTAATTTTGTAAATGCAAAATTGGGATAATTTCAACAAGTCATGACACAAGCTAAAAAAACGATATTTAATAAGAAGAAATTGAAATATCAGATTGAAAAAGTAAATTTCAATGATATTAGTGATTTTCAACATAGAATAGAATTAGTTAAGAAATGGATTGGTTTTGTTAATTCGGTATCCTTCTATAAATCAAAAGAAACCGAATTACAAGGTGATTTTCTGTTTGATATTTTCGGAAGAGTTTTAGGCTATTCTTCTAAATCTATTAATCCTATTGAATGGAATTTGAATCAAGAGCAAGTTACAACAGGTGGAAAATTTGCTGATGGTTCTCTTGGCTATTATAGTGCCTAAGGTGAAATTATTCGGGTTGTGATCGAGCTCAAAGATGCTAATACTAATCTTGATGAAAGACAGAACCGCCATAATGACAATAGAACTCCGGTAGAACAAGCTTTCGGCTATCAACATAAAATTGGTAAGGATTGCAAGTGGGTGATTGTCAGTAATTTCAATGAAATTCGATTATATCATCATTCATCATCTATTGAATATGAGCAATTTTTTATAAAGGAATTATCTGATGAAGAAAAACTAAAGCGATTTTTCTTTTTGTTGGGAAAGGAAAATCTTATTTCTAAAAATGGTATTAGTGTTATTGATTCGCTTTTCATTAGCAATGAACAAGACGAACAAGAAATTACCAAGAAGTTTTATGCTGCTTTCAAAGAAATTAGATTGAAATTTTTCGACCACCTCAAGACATATAACCCTACAATTGATGAAAATATCTTGCTTGAAAAAACTCAAAAATTGCTTGATAGATTTATTTTCATTTGCTTTGCAGAAGATAATCGCTTACTTCCCGAAACCATTTTCAAAAATATGGTAAAAACTGCCAAATTATCCTTTACTTACTCCGATACTAAGGTGTGGACTGAATTAAAAGGGTTGTTCAATGCAATTAATGTTGGCTCTCCACCTCACAATATCAATAAATTTAATGGTGGATTATTTGCAGCAGATGAAGTTTTGGATAGTTTGCAAATCAAAGATCAAATTCTTGAAGAATTGAGTAGTATAACTGATTATGATTTTGAAAGTGATGTTAGTATTGATATTTTGGGGCATATTTTCGAGCAATCAATTAATGATTTGGAGGAAATAAAAGCATCTATAAATGGTGAAGTTTTTGAGAAAAGTAAGAGCAAACGCAAGCGAGATGGCATAGTTTACACTCCGGCATATATTACAAGGGACATAGTCGAAAAAGCCGTTGGTGGCTGGCTCGAAGATAGGAAAATAGAACTTGGTTATTATGATTTGCCCGAATTGACTGACGAAGATTTCAAGTCAATTATAAATAATCGTGGCAAGCTCACTTACAATGACAAAATTAAGCAACATTTGGAACTATGGTATGCTTATCGCGAACGCCTGATGAATATTAAGGTTCTCGATCCTGCCTGTGGTAGTGGTGCTTTTCTGATTCAAGTTTTTGATTATCTTTATGCTGAGGGTAACAAAGTCAATGACATGATTGCTAAGTTGCTTGGCGGACAGTATGAAGTTTTCCAACTTGATAAACATATCCTATCGAACAATATTTATGGTGTGGATATAAATTCCGAATCTGTTGAGATAACCAAACTTTCATTATGGTTGAAAACTGCAAATAAAAACGCAGAATTAACCTCTTTGGATAATAATATAAAGTGTGGCAATTCTTTGATTGATGACCCTGAAGTAGCAGGAGATAAAGCATTTGATTGGAATACGGAATTTGCAGAGATAATGCAGGTTAAGATAGTCAATGAGGAATTGAAAGCATATCACGTAACTTGGGCGACTTATAATTCACGTCCGGTTGGCTTTACAAATAACGGCTCTCCAATCATTCTAGATGATGAAACTCGGAATCAAATTGCTGAATATTTAGACCAAAAAATTGGAGTTGAGCATTATCGAGTAATTGCAATAAATGTATTGAAAGACCATGTTCATTGTATCGTGGTATGCAAAGAAGATGATTTGTCTGAAATAGTGAGAAATTTAAAAGGATTCTCAAGTTATAAATTGCATAGAGATTCATCATCTGCTCACCAACATTCATCTTCCCACCCCAAGCTAAAGCTTGGGGTTGACACAGGAAGCTCTATCGGAAGCTCCACAACTATCAACCCCACGCTTCAGCGTGTGGAAAACAGAGAAGGACATGTGGAACACAGAAACGAACATGGAGAACAAGATCATAACTCCAAGACTCCTTCTCAGAAGCTCTGGGCAAAGGGCTACAGTCATACTTTTCTCAATGACGATTCTCACTATTTGAATACAATTCATTACATAGACAACAATCATCTGAAGCATGAGCAAAGTCAATTGGAATACAAGTTCCAAAATCTTACTCCACTTGCCGAGGCATTTGCTCCAGTTGTTGTTCGTGGTGGCTTTGACGTAGTGGTTGGAAATCCGCCGTATGTAAATGTTACAAATCTTGATTCGTCAAATAAAAATTTTTTCAAATTAAATTATTCTACAGCATTTGAACAATATGATATTTATTATCTTTTTCATGAAAAATCAATACAATTGTTAAAAGATGAAGGATACTTGAGTTTTATTAATCCAATCGGATTTTTAAATAATAAATCCGGTTTGAATTTAAGAAAACTTCTATTGTCGAAGGTGGATATTTACAATATTGTTGATATTTCAATGGAAAAAGTATTTTCAGATGTTTCGACATATCCAATAATAATTTCTTATAAGAAAACTGATATAAGGAATGATATTTTATATTTTGGTGACATTAATAATCTATTACAAAATGATATTTATCATACTCTTAAAAAGGATTCTATAAATGAATCAAACAATTTTTCAATTTTACTTAATTCAAAGGATGATCATAACCAAATTATGGAGAAACTTGACTCAAATTGCAATAAATTGGGTCAAGTGTCTTTAATTTTTAGGGGCATGCAAATCAATAAGATTGAATTAAATGAAAAATTTTATTATAGTAATCTTGATCATGTTTATTGTTTCAAAGCTATTCATTTAAGAAATGTCAAACCATGGTTGTCATCTTCACCAAACTATTTTGCTATTCATGATGATTTAAAAGCAGGTTCAGAAAAAAGATTATTATTCGAAAAAGAGAAACTTTTGATACCAAGATTTGTTTTAAAACTACAAGCTGCATACGATAATAATAGTTATATACTTGACAACATCTATATAATAAGTATGAACACTGACAACTACTTTACTAAGTTTATTCTAGTACTTTTTAATTCATCTTTACTTAACTATTTTTATCAACAAAGATTTTCACAAACCCATATTAGTGGTGGTTATTTTGCAATAAATGGTTCTCAACTTAAGGAAATTCCAATTCCAATTATATCTCTTGAAGCTCAGCAGCCCTTCATCACCCTTGCCGATACTATGCTCGACAAAAACAAAGAGCTGCAAGAAAAGAATAACAAATTTCAAGAACTACTCAAAGCAGATTGTAATATTGAAAAACTAAATACAAAACTCGAAAATTGGTATAACCTTTCTTGGGCAGACTTTGTTAATGAATTAAAGAAACTGAAAATAACCCTTTCCGGCGAAATGAAAGAAGACTGGATAGAAAGATTTAACCGTTACAAATCTCAAATAACGGAACTACAAAATATAATCCAAACTACCGACAAAAAAATAGACCAACTTGTATATGAGCTCTACGGCTTAAGCGAAGAAGAAATAAAAGTAATAGAGGGAGAGTAGCCAATATTCTACAAAAAAAAATAAGCCCTTGATTGTCAAGGGCTTTTTAATAATGTGTATGTGCTCCCTGCGGGATCACAAAATAAATAAATATGAACGATATTATTGAACATATTTAAACAAATAAAAGCATCAAATATTATATAAAACAATCATTTAAATTAAATGTTCAATCTAACGATGTTCATTTATGTATAATAAATAATAAATAGAATTACAATATTTCTTCCCCTGTACCTTCCCCTATTTAAAAATTAATTATTATTATAAAGAGTTTTATAAAATGAACAAAGTAAAGTTATTCGCAAAGGCTACTTTTTTTTTAAAAGAACCAAAGTCAGAAAATGAAACACTGATTTACGCATATTTTCATTTTAATAATCAACAGTTAAAATTGTCTACCGGAAAGAAAATTCATCCCAAATATTGGGATTCAGAAAAACAAAAAGTAAAAAGGGGCGCAATGAATGAACATGATATAAATCAAAGACTTATTTTTTTTCAGAATAGCCTCAGTTCTATATATAATAAATTGCTTAATGATGGAATTTCTCCAACAAAAGAACTAATTAAATCTGAATTTTTGTCAAATGATTTTTTTGTAGCGGAAAAGGTAGCAAATTTTTGGGATGTACTAAAATTATTTATTGAGAAATATACGAATCATGGTATCAGACCTGGTAAAAGAACAATACAGCGTTATCAGGTATTACAAAAGAAGTTAATTGAGTATGCTAATACTATGAAATACGAAGTAACATTTGAGAAAGTAAATTTAGAATTTTGTAATGATTTTGTTAATTTTCTACTAAAAAAGAAAATAACAAATAATACAGTCGGAACATATGTAAAAAACCTAAAATTGTTCATGCGCTGGAGTGAAGATAATGAATACCATAATAATAATAATTATAGAAAATTCAAGGTATTTAAAACAGATACATATCAGGTTTCATTAAATGATCATGAAATTAAACTGATAAAAGAGTTAGATATATCAGAGAAACCAAATCTCGAGCGATCAAGGGATATTTTTCTTCTTCAATGTACTTTAGGCTTAAGAATAAGCGATTTAAAGCGGCTAAATAAATCCCATATTAACCTTGAAGAGGGATTTGTAGAGATTGTGTCACAAAAGACGCATAAATTTCAACTAATACCTTTAAGTGAATTAAGCAAAACAATAATTATGAAGTATTTAGATTCAGGATTTCCTTTCATAAGCGAACAAAAATTAAATATTAATATAAAAGAAATTTGCAAAAGAGCAGGGATTGACGAGGTAGTAAATGACTACAAAGAAATAGGCAATGAACTTGTGGAAGAACCAAAACCAAAATATTCAATGATTTCAACACATACAGCTAGAAGAACATTTATTACGAAAATGAAAAATCTAGGACTTCCAGACGAACTTATAAAAATGAGTACCGGACATAAGACAAATACTGAACTAAATAAATACTATCGGACGTCATTAGAATCTGCCAAGCAAGTATATAAAGAATTATGGAATAATTTATAAAAATGGATTACAAAAAAAAAGTAGAAAGAATATTTAATTTACAACCTAGTTCACGAATTTCGGGATATCCTTTTGGTAAAGTTACTCATATTAATGATTCATACTCCTCATTAATTTCCGTCTTAAAAGAATATTTACAAGAAGAAAATAATGAGAAAACTCCTAGTGAAGAAACAATCATCAAAAGTGTAGAACAATATTTTAAAAAAGCAAATGAAAAGCTTATAATATATAGGGACGAAGTACCCCGAAAAGACTTAGCATTATATTATTCAGAATTGATTAGTTTTACTAATTATGTAATCGAAGAATTAAATGAATCTATAAAAAAGATACCATCAAATACAACTCAAATAATACTTGGGATTCCCAAAATGAAATTTTATGATATTATAAAAATGCAATTACAAGAATTTAGAAATATACTATTAAATGATAAAAATCAAATTGAACTTCATCAGGCAACAACAAAACACTATACAATTCAAAATGGCATTATTTATTGGATAGGAACATTATCATTTCTTGCGGTTATATTAGATAATTTTTTAACTAATAACAACATTATAATTAAAAAACCAATAGATAAAGCAAAATATTTTTTGGGTGATAAACCATTAATTAATATTGGTTCAAAGAATATAAGATCATTAGAAGCAAGCTTTAGAAATGTGAATATCAATTCTATTCCAGATAGTGAAAAAAAATTGATCAATTGTTATGTCCAAGATTTCATTTTATATGATAAAAAAAGGATAAACTAGTAAGTGATTTTAATAATAAATATATTATTAGAAATTACGAGTTTTCTCTGCACTTTTTTTACATGCAAATAACAAAAAATCTTGTTATTCAGGTTGGATACAGGTTTTTAATTGTTATAAAATAACCATCAATAACAACACACCAAATTATTCAATAAGTATAATAATTATATTAATATTTATTTTTTAATTTATAGGATTAATTATGTTTAAAGAAAATGCAAACACAAAGAAATGCAATATAGCAGGTAGTGAAGATATAATCTCGTTTAACCCCGCTAATTTCAAAAATTCACGAATGACCGTAAAGCAAGCAATGGAGTGTTTTGATGTTTGTCGAACAACTATTTTAAATTGGGAGCGAAGGAATATTTTAATTCCACAACGTATAGGCAGGCGGGTTTACTATATACTCAATCAAAATCAGCTATTAAGGTGATGAAAATTGAGTGTTATAAGATAAGTAAGAATAAATCAAGCAAGATTCTGACTTAACAACTTTATGATTATAGAAATTAATTTTTTATAAAGTTTTAAAGAATAGTCATTTGTAAAAAAGAGTTTATAATATTTTTAAATTAATTAAAAGGTGAATAATGCCAATTACTATTGAAAATAAAGAATTAGAAATACTTGAAGAATTAACTTCTAATTTTTATTATGAAGAATTAAGATGGATTTTAAGTGAACTTCGAATACAAGTTACCTACTTTTCTAAGAGTTTGAAAATCAGTCCATCAAGTCTTCAGTTATTGTCATATAACAATGAATTAATGCCACTTTATATAATTGACAAATTGTTAGAAGTTGCAGGAAATCCAACCAGACTCTTGTTTTTAAGAAACAAGTATCGCAAAATAAATGAAAGTAAAGGTAATTTAAAATATCAATAATTACTAAAAAGTACCAAAAAAAAATTGGACACTGAGTTAAGATTGTAAAAAAAATGATTATATTGTTATCAGACATGATGCAGAAATGAGCGAAGTTATAAGAAAAGTTACAGCAAAGAGTTTAAATTGAATGCTGTACAAATTGATATTACAAGTAGGCAGGAATGCCTCAGAAATAGCAAGGGATATAGACATACCGGAGAATATGTTATATCTATTGAAACATAAGTGCTAAGAGTATTAGCAGAAAGGGACATCGTTGGAATAATGCAGTAGCAGAATCATTTTTTATAATTTATAAAAAAAGAGAATTGGTTAGTTGATATTGCAATGCTTGATAAAAGGGGGCTAAACTACAGATATTTTCTCATATTTACTTATTATCAATATAAAATTAAATAAACTTTGAAGCTAATGCAAATTGAAATTCTTTATTAATTGCTAAAATAATAAATTTTTATTAGTTTTGAATATAATGATTAATCCTGGAGTAAAAATATGACATAACAAACCGTTTACTTTGCATTACAAAAAGATGCAAAGTCCTAACTCTAGCTTATTAAAAAGGAAGAGTGATTTTTCACATGAGCTAAGGTTGTAATTTTTAATTTATCTTATACGGAGGTTTCATTATGAAAC